>JAWKQW010000012.1:0-256726 GCA_041389945.1 Kofleriaceae bacterium | reverse complement strand
GCACCCGCGACACGCCGCTGATCTGCGCGGTGTGGGTGCTGGTGTGGCCGCCGGCAGAGGCTTCGACGGTGACCTCGACGGTGTACAGGTCACCGCGGCTGCCGACGACGGTCCAGTCGGGCGCCGACAGCGCGTAGCCGGCGCGCAGCTCGTCGGCGCCGACCCGCTGGTCCCACGCGAGGTAGGTGCGGGTGGCCTCGTCCCACTGGCTGGGCTCGCGCGGGATGAGCCAGCCGAGCGAGCTGCCGTCGGCGGCGCGCAGCTCGACCCGCGCCAGGCGGAGCGTCACCGGCGCGGTGGCGTCGGGGGCGCGCACCGTGAGCTGCACCGAGGTCTGCTGGCAGGGCGGGGTCCAGCGGCCGCCGGGGGCCCGCTTGGCCGCCGCCCCGGTGATCGGCGGCGCGGCCGGCGGCCCGGGCTCGTCGAGCGGCGGCGAGGGTGAGGGCGCTGGCGCCGGCATGCTCGCGGTGGGTCCGGTCGCCATCGGGCGCTCGGGGCAATCGTCGGCCAACGACACCGAGGCGACCGCGAGCTCGAGCGCGACGGCCTCGCCCGGTGGGGGCGTCGCGAAGCCGCCCCCGCTGCCGCCGCCTGGCGGGTTGGTGGTGGCGCTGCCGGCTGTGGCGCCGCCGCGGTCGGTGGTGGTGGGGCGGTCGGCCTGGCGGCTACACGCCGCGAAGGCCGCCGCCAGGCCGGCGATGACGCCGACGGTGGTCGAGGAGAGGTGGCTCATGCCCATGGATGGTTGCACGCACGGCGGCGCCGGCGGGTCTGGCCCGGGCGCGGTTGCGCGGGCCCTCGTTCCCGGGACCAAGTCCCGGGAATTCGTGGTAGCAGTCGCCCCGTGAAGCGCATTCGACTCGTCCCCGTCGTCGCCACCCTCGGCCTGGGCGCGTGCGGCTCCTCCAGCGGCTCGACCACGCCCGACGCCCCGCTGTTGCCGGCGCGGTGCAACGGCGGCACCTCGTACTCGCTCGGCACCTCGTTCTTCTCGGAGGCCACCTCGGCGTGGGGCCTCGACGGCGTGCTCGGCACCCGCATGAACGTCGGCGACATCGACGGCGACGGCTACCCCGATCTGCTGGTGCGCCAGGGCGGCGGCGCCGTCGAGGACTTCGCCGCCGAGGGCGGTCGCCACACCTGGCTCCTGCGCAACACCGGCGCCGGCGGCTTCGAGGACATCACCGAGAGCTCGGGGCTGCTCACCATGCGCGGCGCCGCGGCGGCGCGCACCGGCCGGCCGATCGGCGTGGTCGCGATGGCCGACGTCGACAACGACGGCGACCTCGACGTGTACACCGGCACCAGCACCAGCGCGTCGGTCGACGTCGCCGGGCAGACCAGCGAGCTGATGCTCAACGACGGCACCGGCCACTTCACGCTGGCGCCCGAGGGCTCGGCGCTGCGGGCGGTGGGCCGCGTCGACATGCCGGCCGGGGCGTCGTTCACCGACGTCGATCGCGACGGCAACCTCGATCTCTGGGTGCCGCAGCACAACGACACCAGCGCCGGCGGGTCGATCACGCTGCTGCAGTCGCGCCTGTACCGCGGCGACGGCGCCGGCGGCTTCTCCGACGACACCACCGCCCGCGGCCTGACCGCGCGGCCGTGGAACTCGACGGCGGATCTCAACGCCGGCCTGGCCCACGTGCGCGCCTGGGGCGCCAACGCCTGCGACCTCAACGGCGACGGCACGCCCGAGCTGCTGGCGTCGTCGTACGGCCGCTCGCCGGATCACCTGTGGCAGGGCGTCGGCAGCGGCGCCGACGTGAGCTTCACCAACCGCAGCGTCGCCTCGGGCTACGCCTACGACGACGACCTGTCGTGGCAGGACAACCAGTTCGCGCGCTGCTACTGCCAGAGCAACCCGGGCGCGGAGGACTGCGCGGGCGTGCCGGCGCCGGCCATCACCTGCTCGGCGAACTGGAACCACGCCACCGATCGCGAGCCGTACCGGCTCGGCGGCAACGCCGGCTCGACCAGCTGCGCCGACATCGACAACGACGGCGATCTCGATCTGCTCACCGGCGAGATCAAGCACTGGTGGGCCGGGGCCGGCTCCGACGGCAGCGAGCTCCTGGTCAACGACGGCGCCGTCGACGTGGTGTTCGCGCGCCCGGGCGACGACGCCACCGGCCTCGCCATCACCCACACCGGCTCGTGGGACGAGGGCCACATGACCCAGGCCATCTTCGACTTCGACAACGACGGTCGGCTCGACATCTACCAGGGCGCGTCGGACTACGCCGGCAACCGCGGGCGGCTCTACCGCCAGCAGTCGACGCTGCGGTTCCAGGAGGTCCCGCTGGTCGACTTCTTCGAGGCCTGGCGCAGCCACGGCGTGGCGATCGCCGACTTCGATCGCGACGGCGATCTCGACATCGTCGTCGGCCACTCGCGCGCGCGCTGCGACGCCGAGTGCCTGCCCACCGAGCAGGTCCGGCTGTTCGAGAACACCGCCGCCCCTGGCAACTGGATCCAGCTGACCCTGCGCGGCGCGCCCGGCACCAACGCCAGCGCGATCGGCGCGCGCATCACCGTCACCGCCGACGGCGTGACCCAGACCCGCGAGGTGTTCGGCGGCCACGGCCACTACGGCACCCAGGACGACCTCACCCAGCACATCGGCCTCGGCACCGCGTGCGTGGCCGACGTCGAGATCCGCTGGCCCGATCTGGCGCTGACGACCGAGCGGTTCTCGGTGTCGGCGGGCTATCCGTACCTGGTGCGGCAGGGCGCGGCGCCGGAGCTGGCGCCGACGTTCACCCCGTGAGCGCCGCGGCCTCCGGCGGCGTGGTACGCCCGAGGCCATGCGGTATCTGCACACCATGATCCGCGTCGCCGATCTGCCGGCGGCCCTGCGGTTCTTCTGCGACGGCCTCGGCCTGCATGAGGTCCGCCGGCGCGACCACGAGGCCGGCCGCTTCACGCTGGTGTTCCTCGGCGAGCCCGGCGTCGACGATGGGCCCCAGCTCGAGCTGACCCACAACTGGGATCACCAGGGCGCCTACGGCGGCGGCCGCAACTTCGGCCACGTCGCCTACCAGGTCGACGACATCTACGCCGCGTGCCAGCGGCTCGTCGATCATGGCTACGTGATCAGCCGACCGCCGCGCGACGGCCGCATGGCGTTCGTGCGCTCGCCGGATCTGATCTCGGTGGAGCTGCTCCAGCGCGGCGAGGCGCTGGCGCCCCGCGAGCCGTGGGCGTCGATGCCCAGCGTGGGGGAGTGGTGATGCGCGCCGCGGGCGTGGCCCTGGCGCTGGCCGTCGGCGCGTGCAACTTCTCCTTCGGCTCCGGCATCGACCACAAGAAGCTGGTCGACGGCGTGGTCGGGGTGGCGTCGAGGATCGGTGAGGTGACCGCCGCCGACTGCCCGACCTGCGCCAACCAGCTCGGCGAGGGTGGTGTGCAAGGTGACCTTCACCGAGGGCCCGGTGCGTGACCTCACCGCGACGGTGACCGACGCCAGCACCGGATACGTGCAGATCACGCCGGTCGACGAGCTCATCGATCGCGACGATCTGGTGACCAAGCTGCTCGGCAGCGTCAAGGCCAAGCTGCCGGTGACCGCCATCACCTGCCCGGGCAACCAGGCCTCCGTCGGCGGCAAGGGCACGTTCACGTGCACCGCGCAGCTCGACGGCGTCGCGCGCCCGCTCGAGATCGAGCTGGTGCCGGGCGACATCCACTGGAAGAGATCCCCGAGCTCGGCGCCGACGCCGGTGGGCCGGGCGCGCCGCCGCCGGCACCGCCGAGCGGGCAGCGCGGGGCCGGGCTCGGCCTCACGCCGGTGCCGCTGCCCGGCGGCGCCAGCGCCGTAGTCGCGCGCGGCGTGTCGTCAGGCGCGGGTGCGCCGTGCCGCGGGCGCGCGAGCGCCGTGCGCGGGCGCGGGCGCGCCGTGTCCCCGGCGCACGTGCGCCGGTCCGCCCGGCCACCGCGGCGCCAGGTTGGCGAGATCGCTGGCCGCATCGGCGGCACGTCGCTTGCTGTACCGACGGACATGTCCACCATGGCACCTCCGAGCGGCTCCTCGTCTCAGCCCACCCAGGCGCCCGCGCTCCGACCCGAGGTCGAGCCGGCGCGAGCGCCCGCCAGCCACTGGCTCGTCGGCGGTGCTGCCGGCGTCGCCGTCGGTGCGGCCGCGCTGGTCGGCGTGATGTCGGCGACGGTGGCGGTGCCGACGCCGATCGTGATCGAGACCCGCGGTCCGGCGGCGATCGCCGCGGCCGTGGAGGCGCCGGCGCTCGCCGCACCGGTGGAGGCGCTCGTCGAGCCGCCGCCCGCCGCGCCGTCGCGCGCCTCCGAGCTGGCGCTGGTCATCGAAGCCGGCGGCGTCGCGTACATGGCGCTCACCGAGCTGCGCGCCGACGGCGAGCGCAGCGACGACGACGCGCCCGCGCTGCCGCGGCATCGCCGGCCCGAGCTCGTCGAGCGCAGCACCGTGGTCGCCGCGGTCGATGGCGCCGACCTCGCGCCCGAGCTGGCGGCATGGCGCGATCGCCAGGTGCGGGTCGGCGCGTCGTGCACCACCTCGGTCACCGGCTTCGCCCTGGTGGCGCGCCTCGAGGGCGATCCGTTCTACCTGGGCGAGGGCGGCGACGACCTCGACGACCTCGCGCTCGCGTGGACCGCCGAGCAGGTGATGCGTCACGGCGCGGTGGTGGTGGCGGCGCGGCTCGCCGGCTGTCATGGCGCGTACGCGCGCGACGCGGCGTTGCCCGCGGTCGTCGAGCTGGCGCCCGTGTCGGCGCCCGCCGACGAGCTCGCCGCCGCGGCCCGGGCCCGGCTGGTCGCGTCGGCCCCGGCGCAGGAGCTGGTGCCGGCGCTCACCGCCGAGGGGCATCCGCCGTCGGCGCCTTTCGATGGCGTGGAGTTCGCGACCCAGGTCGTGCGCCACCCCGGCACCGGCGTGACCTTCGTGTCGATCCACGGGGTGTCCGACGGCGGCTGCGGCGAGGCCGAGCGCAACGTGTGGGGCCTGTACCGGGTCGGCGACGCTGGCCTCGAGACCGTGGTCGAGCGCTCGCTCGGGACGATGTACGCGGTCGACGCGCTGCTCGATCTCGACGGCGACGGCGAGCTCGAGCTGCTCGGCGAGGACTGGCTCGGCCTCGACCGCATCGTGGCGCGCGCCGACGGCCGCGAGGTGGTGCGGCTCGACGTGCCCTTCTACGGCTGTCCGTGCTGAGCGGCGGCGTGCGTCACCGCGCCAGCAGCACGCAGTCGTTGCCGAGCGACAGCGCCGACGCCAGGGCCGGCGCGCCGCCGTCGGTGAGATCGACCGCGGACCAGGCGTGCGCGGCCAGCTCGACGCGGGCGTCGTCGGCCGAGGGCATCCAGCCGTCGGCGAGCCGGGCCGCCACCTGGCGCACCGCGGCCACCGCGAGCTCGACCTCGGCCTCGGCGACCAGCGTCACCACGTCGGGTCGCGCGACCTTGCCGAGCCCGCGGGTGTGCACGACGCGCTCGCGCAGGCCCGGCGCGCGGGCGCTCTCGGCGACGACGGTGACCTCGCGGGCGAGCTCGAAGCTGGCGTCGGCGGGCCACGCGCGCACCGCCGCCGCCGGGTGCCAGCGCAGCGCCGAGGCGTCGAGCACCGCGCACGTGCCGCGCGCGACCAGCCAGCGCGCCGCCGCCCACGCCGCCTGCAGGTGCACGTGGTCGGCGGGATCGGCCACCCGCGCGCGCACCAGGTGACAGCCGTCGGCGGCGTCGAGGTCGGCGAGGGCGCCGCCGAGCTCGTCCTCGGCGAGCGCGCGCACCGCGCCGCGCCGCCAGCCGTCGAGCCAGCCCCGGTCGGTGATCGCCTGCAGCTCGAGCACGGTCAGCGCCGCTGGCGTCGGCGCGCCGAACCGCCGCGCCTCGAGCACCACGTCGTCGGCGAGCGCGCCGCGGTGGAAGCCGATCAGCACGGCGTCGGCGATGCGCCCGGTGGCGCGGCCGTCGGCGCGCGTCCACGGCGCGATCGACGTGGGCGCGGTCACGGCCGCTCCTCGGCGCGAAGGCTGTTCATGGCGGCGAGGCTACTCGACGTCGATCGCCGTCGGCGTCGCCACGAACCGTGATTAGGATGCGCCGGTGCAAGCGGCCCACGCCCAGCTCCGTCGTCCCGCGCTCCTGATCGCGGTCACCCTGGCATCGGCCTGCGGCGGCGGCGGCGATCCGGTGCCGTTTCCCGAGGGCGCCACCCTCGCGCGCGGCGGCTACGCCGTCGACGTCGCGCCGGACGGCCACGGCCTGACCCTGCGCCGCGGCGACGACGCGATCCTGTCGCTGCCGCCGGGGGCGCTGGTGCTCGGCACCGTCGATGCCCTCGACGGCACCCTCAGCTACGACCCGATGGCGCTGGCCCAGCCCGGCGCCAACGTCCCGGCCTCGCTGCGCTGGCAGGTGGTGGAGTCGGCGGTGATCCAGGCGGTGAGCGACGACGCCGTCGACGTCGCGCTGCGGTTCGACGGCGGCGCGGTGGCGACCCTGGCCGTGACCGCGGCCGCCGACGGCCGCTTCGCCGCGCAGCTCACGCCGACGGCGGACACCGCGCCGCACGTGGCGTGGATGCGCCTCGCGCTCGCGGTGTCGCCCACCGAGGGCTTCTACGGGCTCGGCGAGTGGGCCGACGCCGTCGAGCATCGCGGCCGGCTGCGGCCGATGCAGCTGCGCGCCGACACCACCCTCGAGAGCGCCAGCAACGAGAACCACGTGCCGGTGCCGCTGCTCATCGGCACCCGCGGCTGGGGCGTGTTCGTCGAGAGCGATCGGGTCGGCCTGTTCGACGTCGCCACCACCGCCGACGACCGGGTCGAGATCACCTACGGCACCGCCGACGCCAGCGCCGACGGCCTGCGCTTCCACCTGCTGGCGGCGCCGCACCCGCTCGACGTCACCCGGCGCTACTACGATCTCACCGGCGATCCGGCGGTGCCGGCCCCGTGGGCGCTCGGGCCGCTGATCTGGCGCGACGAGAACCAGGACCAGGCCGAGGTCGAGGCCGACATCGCGACGATCCGCGATCTGGATCTGGCGACCTCGGGCATCTGGCTCGATCGTCCGTACGCCACCGGCGTCAACACCTTCGACTTCGACGCCACGCGGTTCCCCGATCCGCCGGCGATGCTCGCCGCCGCCCATGCCGCCGGCCTCCGCGTCGCCCTGTGGCACACGCCGTACCTGGGCACCGACGCGCCGACCCTGCGCGCCGAGGCCGAGGCCGCCGGCTACTTCCCGCCGACCACCGGCCTGCTGCTCAACACCTGGAGCGCGCCCATCGATCTCACCAACCCGGCGGCCTACGCCTGGTGGCAGGCCCACGTGCGCGCGTACACCGACCTCGGCATCGAGGGCTTCAAGCTCGACTACGCCGAGGACGTGCTGCCGTCGGTGGGCGACGGCCGCAACGTGTGGCGGTTCGCCGACGGGCGCGACGAACGCACCATGCACCACCACTACACGCTGCTCTACCACCGCGTGTACGCCGAGACCTTGCCGGCCGACGGCGGCCTCGTGCTCGCCCGGGCCGGGCGCTGGGGCGATCAGGTCAACGTGTCGGTCATCTGGCCGGGCGACATGGACGCCAACTTCGCGCGCCAGGGCGACGAGTTTACCGTCGGCGGCGAGGGCTACGTCGGCGTCGGCGGGCTGCCGGCGACGGTGATCCAGGGCCTGTCGCTGGGCCCGTCGGGCTTCCCGTTCTACGGCGCCGACACCGGCGGCTACCGCCACAGCCCGCCGGACAAGGAGACCTACGTGCGCTGGTTCCAGCAGACCGCGCTGTCGGCGGTGATGCAGGTCGGCGACAGCTCGAGCGAGCCGCCGTGGGAGTTCACCACCGCCAACGGCCGCGACGAGGAGACCCTCGGCTGGTACCGCACCTACGCGCGCCTGCACCTGCGCTTGCTGCCGCTGCTCTGGACCGCGGCCCAGCGCCTCGCCGTCGACGGCCGACCCATCACCCGCGCCTTCGGCCTGCAACACCCCGAGCTCGGGCTGCACCCCGACGACGTCTACTTCCTCGGCGACGATCTGCTGGTGGCCCCGGTGGTCGACGCCGGCGTCACCAGCCGCACGGTGCGGTTGCCGCCGGGCACCTGGACCGACTGGTGGACCGGCACGACCTACCCGGGCGACGCCGACGCCACCGTGCCGGCGCCGCTGTCGACGTTGCCGCTGCTCCTGCGCGAGGGCGCGATCGTGCCGCTGTTGCGACCCACGATCGACACCGCCGCGCCGACCACGCTGCCCGGCGTGGAGTCGTACGCCGACGAGCCCGGTGAGCTGTGGCTGCGCCTGGTGCCAGGGCCGACGACGACCACCGCGACCCTGTTCGACGACACCGTGATCGAGCGCGCCGATCGGCAGATCACGCTGTCGCCGGGGACCACCTTCACCTCGGGCTATCGCCTCGAGGTCCTGCGCGCCGGCGCGGTGGCCGCGGTCACCGTCGGCGGCGTCGCGCTACCCGAGGTGGCGCTGGGCGACCTCGACGGCGTCGCCACCGGCTGGGCCGTCGACGGCGACACCCTGTGGATCAAGGTGGCGGCGGCGGGCGGCGTGGTCGCGATCGCGTAGCGCTACGGCTCGAGCGCGCAGCCGCCGATGATCTCGCCGCGCCACTTGGCGCGCATGACCTCGCGGAACTCGGTGAGCGGCGCGACCCGACCGACGTAGGGCACGATCTCGCCGGCGGCGACCCACGCCAGCACCTGGGCCTGGCGCACCGGCCGCAGGCTCGGATCCTCCACCGCCGAGATCATCGCCGGGCACCCGAGCACGTCGAGGCCCTTCATCAGGATGAGGTTGGTCGGCAAGGTGTTGGCGTTGGGCGCGCCGCGGCGGCCGGCGCCGTCGGCGACCAGCGGCGTCGCCGCCCAGCCGACCAGGAGGTAGCGCGCGCCGAACGCCACGCAGCGCAGCGACGCCACCGACAGCTCGCCACCGACGCCGTCGTAGACCACGTCGGCGCCTCGACCGCCGGTCACGCCGCGCACCGCGTCGCGCAGGCCGCCGAGGTCGCGGCAGTTGATCACGTGATCGGCGCCCTGGGCCGCGACCACCGCGAGCTTGTCGTCGGAGCGACCGGTGGCGATCACGGTGGCGCCGAGGCGCTTGGCGATGTGCACCGCGGCCAGGCCCGTGGAGCCCGAGGCGCCGTGCACCAGCACCACGTCGCCGGCGGTCACCCGGCCGCGCGCCACCAGCGCGTGGTACGCGGTCTCGTAGTTGCCGAGCAGGTTGCACGCCTGCACCAGCGACAGCGGCGCCGGCACCGGCAGGGTGGCCGCCGCCGGCACCACCGCGTAGGTCGCGTAGCCGCCGACCCGCTGGTAGGCGCCGAGCGAGCGCGGCCCGGCGAGGAAGCCGTCGACCATCACCCGATCGCCGACCTTCCGCTCGGTGACCGCGGCGCCCACCGCGAGGATCTCACCGGCGAACTCCAGCCCCGGCGTGTACGGCGGCTTCGCCAGGTGCTGGTACTGGCCGCTGGTCATCAGCAGGTCGACCCAGTTCACCGAGGTCGCGCGCACCCGGACGAGCACCTCGTCGGGCCCGAGCGACGCCGCCTCCGGCGCCGGCATCGGCTCGAGCGTCACGCGCTGGTCGAGCCCGTCGAGGGGCGCCTCGGCCAGCTCGTGGACGATGACGCGGTGTCCGTCGGGGTGGCTCATTGGGCGGTGATCATGAACTCGACCCGACGGTTGGTGTCGCGGCCGGCGGTGGTCCGATTGTCGGCGAGCGGGACCGTCTCGCCGAAGCCCTGGGCGACCAGCCGCTCGCCGTCGATGCCGGCGGCGACGAGGTGATCGCGCACCGCCTCGGCGCGGCGCTGGCTGAGCACCATGTTGGCGGCGTCCTTGCCGCGGCTGTCGGTGTGGCCCTCGATGCGCACCCGCAGGCTTGGACGATCGGCGAGGGCCTGGGCGACCTCGGCGAGCAGCGGGAACGACTTCTTCTGGATCGTGGCCTTGTTGGTGGCGAAGTACACCGTCTGCTTCAGCTCGATCTTCACCTCGGTGATGGTGATGAGCTGGTAGCGCTGGCCGCAGCCGTCGGGCGGCAGGCCGGGTTGCCCGGGGCACAGGTCGAGCGCCTCGGGACACTCGGGCACGCCGTCGAAGTCGTCGTCGCAGTCGGGACACCCGTCGTCGTCCTTGAAGCCGTCGAGGTCCTCGGGATCGAGCGGGCAGCGGTCGTCGACGTCGGGGATGCCGTCGCCGTCGTCGTCGAGGTCCGGGCAGCCGTCGGCGTCGTCGCGACCGTCGAGATCCTCGGGCTGCCGCGGGCAGGCGTCGTCGCCGTCGAGGATGCCGTCGCCGTCGTCGTCGGGATCGGGGCAACCGTCGAGGTCGACGTAGCCGTCCTTGTCCTCGGCGGCGTCGGGGCAGGCGTCGGCGTCGTCGGCGATGCCGTCGCCGTCGCGATCGCCGGCCGGCACCGCCGGCGCGATCGCCGCCGCGCACACCTCGGGCGTCGACGCCGCCAGCGCGGCCTGGGCCTGGCGCTCGGCGTGGGCGAGCTCGTCCTCGGCGCCGCAGGTGTTGCCGACGCCGAGGTCGGCCACCGCCTGCGCGTGGTGGGCCTCGCCGGTGGCCAGCGCCTCGGCCGCGCACGCGGCGGCGCCACGGGCGCGCGCCTCGGCGAGCTGCGCGCTCACCTCGTCGGCGCGTCGCTGGAGCGCGGCGGTGCCGCAGGCGAGGCCCATGGCCCCGGCCATCGCCAGGGCGAGCACGAGCCGTCCGCGCCGCATCATCGGCCGCGAGTGTACGCGACTCACCCGCGCCATCGCGAGGCCCTGGCGGGTTGCGCCTCCAGCGCATGGGATCGACACTGACGGCGGAGGTGACGATGAGCGGGTGGCAACGTGCATGGGTCCTGGTCGGTGTGGCGGCAGCGGGCTGCGGCCCTGACAGCTCGGCGACCTACATCAACAGCGTCGAGCTCGACGACTCGATCCCGGTCGCGTTCGAGACGACCCACGCGATCTTCACCAGCGAGCCTGGCACCCTGAGCACTGACGGGCCCAGCGAAGAGGTAACGATCTACCTGGTCGGCGGCGTCGAGGAGGACCTCACGCTCGATCCCGCGGCGCTGGCGGCGCTGTGCGGTTCGGTCGGGGCATACCAGGGCGCGCCGACCGACGTCGCTGGCTACACCCTCGCGATCATCGAGGCCGAGGGCGAGGTCAGCGCGGTCGGTGAGGTCCTGGCGCCTGGCACCACCGTCATCAACGGCACGGTCGAGCACGTCGAGCTCGCGCTGCTCAACTTCGACGACGCAGGCGCGCTGCACGACGAGCTGTACTGCGACGACAGCGGCCGGCTGACCATCGTCGCGCGCGACGCCGAGCGCCTGTCGGCGACGGTGTCGGCCAAGACCCAGTACGGGCGCTACGACGGTGAGCTCGTCGAGTACGAGGGCAGCGCTCGCACGACGATGGCCGTCGACGTCGTCGACGCGCTCCGCTGCCCGGTGCCCTCGGCCTGAGCGCGGGCTCGTCGGTCGCGCACGCGCACCGCCTACATCGGCCGACATCGACGACGAAGAACGAGTGATCTCCGTCGAAGATTTTTGGTGACAGCTCGCACGCGCGTGCTCTAGAGTTTTTCCAGACGCGACACACTCGACACGAAACGGCAAAGCCCGCGCGAGCGGGCGACGCAAAGCCCACGGGACTCTCCGAGTCGGCCGGGCTACCGAAAGGAGCTTCGTGAAGCACACGACGCGCACGCGAGCTGGCCCCTAGGGGGCGCCGCCACAGGTTTCGCCACCACCTGCGGGAAATCGCCCGCGCCACGAAACGGCAACCCTCGCGCGAGCGGGGGCTCGCAAAGCCTCGGGACTCTTCGAGTCGGCCGGGCTACCGAAGGAGGATGCGTGTCGCACGCCCGAGACGATCCGTAGCGCTGCGCGAGGCGAGCATCCGCCGCCCGAAGCGACGTCCCTGACCCCACGCGAAGATCGTGCGTTCGACGCCCCGGCGCTCGCCGGCCTAGCACGCTCGGGTCACCGTCGCCCGCGGGGATCGCTGCATAGGCAGCCTCGGTATTCGCAGCCCAGTCGAGCCTCCTGCCCGCCGTCGCGCGGTCCAGGGGGTTCGGTGTTTTCGGCGTCCCCGGCGTGGCCGCTGCACGCGTCGTCGCCGCGCGCTGGTTTGAGCGCGAGCGGCGTACCTGGAGGCGCGTCGCCGGGGCATGCTCGGGGGTGCCGTGAAGCCGCTCTTTACGTGCCCCGTGCGGGACTCGCGCCACCTCTGGTACGCCGCCGCCGTGATGGTGGTTGCGGTCCTGGTGATGCTGGCCCTCGTCCGCCAGGGACAGAGCCAGGAGCTGCGCGTCGCCATCGCGCTCGGCACGATGGTGCCAACCCTCGCGATCTTTGCCTGGTTGCTCCTCGCCAAGCGCGCGAAGGGCCAGCTCGTCTTGACCGAGCACGAGCTGGTGCTCACCGCGCCGCTGACCCGGCCTCGCCGCGTGGCGCTGCCGATCCGCTCGATCACGTTTCACACCTGGAGCGAGGAGGATGCGCTCGGCGCTGGCGTGCGAGGTGATCGCGGCATCATCGCCACCGTCGAGGGGACCCGCGGCAAGGTCCGCCTGGGCGGTCGCGGCGTCCACGCCTGGAAGCAGCGCCCCGTCGAGCGCCGCGCCATCGACGCTGGGCCCACCGCGGAGCTCAAGGGCGGTCACTTCCGCCAGCTGCTGGGACTCCTCGAGGCGCGCGTCGAACACGCCGCAGGCTGACCCTGGCTGCCGCGACGCCGCGAGCGCCACGAGGGTTCGCCCCGCGCGGCTCGCACCGTCGCCGGAGGGATCGCGCTGCGCTCCTGCACCGACGCGCTGCTCCTTGGGGTCACGAGCGCAGCTCGAACGCGAACCCACGCGCCATCACGTAGCTGCGACCGAGCAGGAGCACGGGTTCGCGGCCGCCGGGGCGCTGCCGGATCCCGGCTCGTGCGCATCGCCGCCACCGATCCCTCGAGTCGCTTCGACCTCGACTACACGTTCTTCCTCAACGTCGGCTTCGTCGCGGTAGGCGCGATGCTGGTGTGGTTGGGGCGCCGCGGCACGCACGGCGCTCACCACCGCGGCGGTGAGCGAACCTGGTCGCAGTGGCTGATGCTCGGCGTCACCGGCGTGGCGCTCGCCTGGCTCGCCGGCGGCCTGGTGGTCGGCGGTGTCCTTGCGCTGGTTTGAGCACGTGCGGCTGTCTTCCCCGGCGGCGCGTCCCGGGTGCAGCGCGAGGGCACGCGTCAGCCGGCGTCTCGTCGCAGCAGGCGCAGCTCGGGCGCGCGCACGTTCTCCAGGAGGTGCGCGGCGTCGTCGCCGGTGCCGCGCGGGATCACCGTGAACTCGCCGGAGGTCTCCAGCACGACCGCCACGACGTCGTCGAGCGAGCGCATCCCCGCCGCGCGCGCGGCCGCGACGACCTCGTTGGGAGAGACTCGCTCCCGCCGCATCTCGTCGTCGAGGTACGCGCCGCGGTACAGCACCATCGTCGGCCGTGCCTTCACGAGCCTGTCGACGAGCCGCGAGCGTGAGGCCGACCACGCGATCACGAACTGCAGGGCGATGAGCAGGGCCATCGCGACCAGGCCCTCGACCAGCGCGACGTCCTTGGAGGTGGTCGTCGAGGCGAGCATGGACCCCATCGCCACCGTCACGATCAGGTCGAACGCGTTCATCTTCGCCAGCGTGCGCTTGCCGCTCACCCGCAGCATGAGCACCAGGGCCACGTACAGGCACGGCCCTACCACCAGCACGCGCAGCAGCCCGCTCCACGAATCAAAGAACATCCCCGCTCCCACCTCGCGCGCTCGTGCTCGACACGCTCGCACCATGGCACGCCGCCTGCGGCACGCACCCCGATGAGGAGCCCTCTGGCCATGCGTTGCGGAGACCTCCAGGCTCCGTGATACTTGGCGGATGCAGCCACCTCGCAGCTCCCACCTCGGCCTGCGACCTGTCGCGCTCACGGTGATGGCCGTGATGACGGCCGGGCTCGTCGCCTGCGGCGACGATATCCTCGCCGGTGGTGGCGGCATCGATGCGGGGCCGAGCTGCCCCGCGTGCGGCGATCACGCCAGTTGCGACGAGTCCACGACGACCTGCGCCTGCGATCCGGGCTACGCCGGGGATCCGCTCGAGGGCTGCGCGGAGATCGACGCCTGCGTGGCTACCCCGTGTGACGGTCACGCGCAATGCGCCGACCTTCCCCCGCCGGCCGGCGGCGACGCCAGTGGTCGCCAGTGCGTCTGCGACCCGGGCTTCGGGGGCCCGGGGTGCACCCGCGACGTGGCGTTCGTCGACGTCGAGGCAAGCCACAGCGGCGACGGCCTGTCGTGGGAGACGGCGCTGGCCACGCTCGACGAGGCGTTCGCGCTCGGCGTGCCCACGGTCTTCGTCAAGGCCGGCACCATCACGGCGACCAGCGCCGGGCCGCTGCTCACCGTCCCCGCTGGCGTCCACGTCGCGGGCGGCGTGAGCCGGGACGCCACCGGGATGCAGACGTTCGACCTGCCGCGCTCGTACACGGTGCTGGATGGCGCCGGCCTCGGCGGGCCGGTGGTGGCGATGCCGGCGGGCGGCGAGATCAGCGGACTGACGGTCCGCGGGGGGACCAGCGACGTCGGCGGCGGCGTGCTCATCACCGGCGCCGGCGCGGCCATGACCGGCGTCTGGCTCGACGGCAACCAGGCGGCGTGGGGCGGCGGGCTCGCGTGCCTCGACGCGGCGGACGTGCAGCTGCGCGATCTGACGCTGACCAAAAACGTCGCCGCCGGTGACGAGCCGCGCGGCGGCGGCGCGTACCTCGTCGGCTGCACCGGGACCTTCGCGACCAGCGTGGTCGACGGCAACGCGGCCATCGCGTCGATCGGCCATGCCGCAGAGGGCGGTGGCCTGTATCTCGATGGGCCTACCCCCGAGCTCGCCCAGGTCGAGGTGCTGGCGAGCCAGGCGTGGACCCAGCCGTACCCCGATGGCGATCCGGCCCGGTTCGCCGAGACCCTGCCCGTGAACACCGGCGGTGGGGTGTACCTCGGCGCAGCGGCAGTCGCGCACTGGGACGGTGTCGTCGTGCGCGACAACGTCGTCACCGGCCACTCGCTTGGGAGCTACCTCGTATGGAACGGGGACGTCACGATGCGCGCGTCGGGTGAATCGGAGGGCGCCGGTGTATACGTCGGTGCTGGCGCGTCCTTCACCTTCGAGGGGCTCGTGATCCAACAGAACGAGGCGCGGCCGGGAACGTCAGGGACCGTGGCCAGCTGGGAGTGCGTGAGCGACTCCTGGACGTGTACCGTGGTGCCCCAAGAAGCGAACTACGGATACCGTTACTACCCTGGGCCCACAGGGGCAGTCCGCGGTGGTGGGCTCTATCGCCCGGGCAGCCCGTTCGACCCTGAGGTCAACGAGGGCTGGTCGTCGCTCTCGTCCAACCAGCCCACCGACCTGGAGCCGACGCTCTGAGGTCGGCTGGCTCTGCCCGCCGAGGTCCGTCGTCGCGGGCCCGGGCTACGGCGCCGCCGTCAGCGTGACGCGAACGAGCCTGGCCGAAGCGACGCTGGCGTCGGGCTGGTCGCTGAAGAACACGTTGGGCGCCGAGCTCTCGATGCCGCCGAGGATGCGCCGAGCTCAGTGTGGGCGCACGGTGTTGTCGTGGACGCGCCACGCCTCGATCGCCGCGGCCGCGGCGCTGTCGACGCCGGCGGCGTTGGCGCCGCCGCTCGCGAGCATCGAGGCCGCCTTGCCGCGAGCTCGCCGCGCCGCGGCGCCTGCCGCGGTGGTCAGGACGTCACGTCACGGACGTACACGTCGCGCTGACGGCCAGCTCGTCGAGCTGCGCGCGGATCGTGGTGGCGGCGGGCGCCAGCACGATCCGCCACAGCGCGCCGCCGTCGGCGCAGGCGTCGCGGCTGGCCCAGCCGACGAGCTCGACGGGGAGCTTGGTCCGGGACGCGTCGTGGGTGCGGACCACGAGGTCGAACCGCGCCGCGGCGGCCACGGCGCTGGCTGCGATCGCCTCGCGCGCCGGCGCCGCGATCTCCTCGGCGGTGTCGACCGCGGCCACCAGCCCGCGAAAGTACGTCGTCAGCTCGTCGCCCAGCGGCGCGGCGCCGAGCTCCGCCGGGTCGTTGGTGCGCCACACGAACGTGTACGACCAGTACTCACCCGAGTCCGGGTCGAGGAACCCAGGCGGGAAGCGCAGCACCTCCACGCCGGTGTGCGGCAACGCGGGCGCAAACCCGAGCGGGAACGGGATGACCTCGGCGTTCCAGCCCTCGGGCACCGGCCACGAAGGTTCCGCCGCCGCCGCCGTCGGCGCTGCCTCGACGGGCTCACGTTGCGCGCCGCCGCAACCGGCGACGAGCAGCGTCGCCAGGGCCGCCAGCCCGAGGCGACGTCGTCGTGGGCCTGCGACCAGCGGCATCGCCACCCGTGCGCGAGCGCGCCGACGTCGTCGTGACGCTGCGACGGCCAGCATCGCCACCACTGCCAGACCGCCCCGACCCGGTGGGGGCGCTGCGACATCGCGACGGTGCTGCGCGATCGAGCCCATGGCCTGGCAGTGTGCCACCGCGTGCGCTCGGCGGCGAGGCACGTCCGGCGGGCCTCCCGCGGCCGACGTCGCGCGCCGCCCCGGTGTGGTCGGCGAGCCTCGCGGCCGATCGACGTCGCCGCCACGGCGCCGATGAACCCGCGCGCACACGTCGCGTCCCGCTCGCGCTGCGTTCGTCTCTTGACCGCGTGACGGCGACGTCGTCGACTCGCGGCCATGCCCGGCAAGCCCCGCGACGAGCTCCACAAGGGCACTCCGATCCGAGCGTTTCGCACCGTCGGCCAGTGGCGCCAGTGGCTCGCGCGCAACCACGCCACGTGCCCGGCCCTGTGGGTCAAGCTCGCCAAGAAGGACGGCGGCGCGACCACCATCTCGTACGTCGAGGCGCGCGACCACGCGCTCGCCTTCGGGTGGGTCGACGGCCTCAAGAACGCCCTCGACGAGCGCTACTACGCCATCCGCTTCACGCCGCGCACCCGCCGCAGCGTGTGGTCGAAGATCAACCGCGACGTCGCCGAGCGCCTCATCGCCTCCGGCGAGATGGAGGCCCCGGGCCTGGCCCAGGTCGAGGCCGCGCGCGCCGACGGCCGCTGGGCCAACGCCTACGCCGGCGCGGCCACCATCGAGGTACATCCTGACCTCGCGCGCGCCCTCGCTGCCAACCCGGCCGCCCGCCGCTTCTTCGCCACCATCAGCAGCGCCAACCGCTTCGCCATCCTCTACCGCGTCCACGAGGCCAAGCGCCCCGACACCCGCGCCCGCCGCATCGACACCTTCGTCGCCATGCTCGCCCGCGGCGACGTCCCGCACCCCGAGCGCTGACGGCCGAGCCTCACCCGCGCAGCTTCTCGATCATCGCCGCGCCGCGCTTCGCGTCACCCGCGCAGCTTCTCGATCATCGCCGCGCCGCACTTCGCGTCACCCCCTTCGACCCTGCGGCGGCACCTGGTCGCGCGCTTCCCGTGCGTCGTCGCCTACCGCGTCCGCGGCGACGACATCGTGGTCGTCGCCATCGCCCACACCAGTCGAGCGCCCGGGTACTGGGTCGGGCGGGTTCGCTGACCTCCACCTCGACGCCACGATGTACATTCCCGAAGCCACCGGCCGCCGACTCATGCCCGCCGACGAGCTCGTATCTGACACGCCGGCCATTCGCGTGCCACGCGAGGCACGCTCGGCGTCGAATCGCCGAAGCTCGAGTCGGAGCAGACCTCGCGGTAGAACAGGCGGCTCGCGCGTGCACTCCGCTCCGGGCGCTTACCCCCGTCGCGAAGCGACCGGCAATCGTGGAGGCGCCGGGAGTCGCACGGGGAGGGTAACGTCGCGAGTTCGCGCGGGTTCATCGTCGACGACGAGGGGGCGATACTCCGCTTCGTACGCCCACCGCGGCCGGCTGCTGGCGTACCTCCGCGGACGCAATCGGCGACACTCGCTCCATGCCAGCCGTGCCGTGGACGCCGTGGTCGCAAGCCAACGCACTGGAGCAGTTCGCGAACGCACACGAGAAGCTCTCGCTCGACCTCAAGCAGACGTATGAGCTGCGAAAGCCCGGCCAGAAGTACGAGATCGCGAAGGACCTCGCCGCGTTTGCCAACGTTCTCGGCGGAACGCTCCTGCTGGGAGCCAAGGAGGGGAAGGATGCCGCCGGCCGTCCGACGGGGAGGACGGCAGAGTTTCACACCCTGGCGAACGCGGCAGAATTGATACGAGCAGCAGCCGACGCGGCAGCGCTGTGTCGCCCCGCCATCGTCGTCGCTCCCGAAGAGATCCGCCTCACGGCGATCGAGGCGAAGAGCATCACCGGCCGCGATGAGGGCGATGTGTTGTTGCTCGCGCTCAACGTCTCCGCTTCTCTGACACCGCCCGTTGGGATCCTCGTCGAGGATACCGCCGACGCCTACAAGTTCCCGTTTCGTACGCTGGAGCGGACCCGCTACCTCGAACCCGATGAACTGGTGCTTCACATGAATTCGCACGAGCGGCGCATGATGTTGGTGCTCGCCAAGATCCCCGCAAACCAGGCTGTCCGATTCTGGGATCGAACCCCGATCAGCGGCCTCTCCCCCGTACGGACCGGCACGATCGAGCATCTCGACCCGGACAACCTCATCGTGAAGCTCGTGCCCACGCCGCCTTCGCAGCATCCGTTCGCGCACGTTCCGCTGGCCTTCATCACGGCGGTGTGGCGCGATGAACAGAGCCGCTGGAACATCACCATCAACGGCGCAGTGGCTCGGGCGGATCGAGACGTCGCATTCCTGCCGGAGGGCGGCCGTTAGAACGACGGGCCGGCGCAGAACCCGCCGACCGACCCTCGGGCTGGGGCATGGCTGCCCCAGGCTCGCGATCCGGCCGTCCGCGCACTTCTCCGGGCGCCCGCGGCCACCGACGACGGGGGGCCTTGTACCATCGCGGCGCATGACTCCGAAGCGCGCGGTCCTGGAGCACCTCACCCGCCCCGAGTTGCAGGCGATCGCCGATGAGGTCGAGCTTGAAGTTGCGGACCGACGGGTAGAGGACGACCTAGCCCGCCGCAAGACTAACGTCGTCCAGTCCGAGGCCTTCTCCGCGAAGCTGGAGAAGACCGTGTCGCGCTATCGCAACCGCGCCATCGAGACGGTCCAGGTCATCGAAGAGCTGCTCGCGCTCGCCAGGGAGGTCTCGGCTGCGAAGCAACGCGGCGTCGACCTCAAACTCACCGAAGACGAGCTGGCCTTCTACGACGCCCTGGAAACCAACGACTCGGCCGTCGCTGTCCTGGGCGACGCGATCCTCGCGCAGATGGCCCGCGAGCTTGCCGCCACCATCCGCACGTCGGTCACCATCGACTGGACCGTCAAGGAGACCGTGCGCGCCAAGCTGCGCACGCTCGTCCGTCGAAAACTCCGCCAGCACGGCTACCCACCCGACAAGACCGAGAAGGCCGTTGAGACGGTCCTCAAGCAAGCAGAACTACTCGCCGCAGACTGGGCGGCGTAGAAACTCACAATGGGAAAGGGGAAGCAGGGGAAGGGCAAGAAGGGGGCGGGGTTCCTCGCAGGACACAAGCGCCAAGGAAAACGCTTCATTCCCCCGATGGCGCAGTTGGACATCTCCGAGACGAGGTGGAACGAGGAGATGGTCCCGGAATCTCTGGCTTGGCCTGCTTCACTCGAAGCTAGGCTGGGCCCGCGGCGCGGAAGTCGCGCGCCGGACCGCTGCTACCGCGTGTGAGGTTGCCGGCAAGCGGATGTGGTTTGCTTTCGAGAGCCGGTTCGGACCGCTCATCGCGAGCAGTTCAGACGAATTCGTCGGGGCGCTGGACTCCGTCGGCGTGCTCGACGACTTGGCGCTCGCTCTCGCGCCTCTCTCGACTCACTTCCCGACGCACCCCCTCGCGCCGATCCTTCCACCTCAAGGGGCTGACCTGCCCCCCGAAAACTAGACCACCGGATGTGTTCGTTCTTCACTTCGGAGACGAGCCATGCCCCGCAAGAGTCAGTTCACCGACGAACAGATCATCCGCGCCCTCAAAGAGGTCGATGCCGGCGCGAAGGCGACCGACGTCGCGCGCCGCCTCGGCGTGACCGTCACGACCTTCCATCGCTGGAAATCCAGGTTCGGCGGGATGGAGGTCAACGAGGCCAAGCGGCTGCGCGCCCTCGAGGACGAGAACGCCAAGCTCAAGAAGCTCCTGGCTGACCAGATGCTCGACAACGCCGCGCTGAAAGCAGTGCTCGGAAAAAATGGTGAAGCCCACGGCAGGAGCGCAAGGCCGTGGGCTACCTCCAGCAGGCGTTCGGCTTCAGCGAGCGGCGCGCGTGTCGCGTCGTCGGGGTGTGCCGCGCGACAGCGCGCTACGAGCGCACGCGCGTGGACCCGCCCAAGCTCGTGACGGCGTTGCTCGCGCTCGCGAAGAGGCATCCCCGCTACGGCTACCGGTTCCTGCACCGAAAGCTTCGGCGCAAGGGACACGACTACAACCACAAGCGCATCTACCGCCTGTACCGCGAGCACGGGCTCGCCGTGTAGACGAAGCGGAGGAAGCGCCTGGCGGCGGCGCCTCGCGAGCAGGTGCCGCGTCCGACCGCGCCACGTCAGCAGTGGGCCATGGACTTCGTCAGCGACCACCTCGTGTCGGGCCGGCGCTTCCGCTCGCTCACCGTGCTCGACGTCTTCAGCCGCCGGTGCCCCGGCATCCTCGTCGAGACCTCCATCAGCGGCGAGCGTGTCGCGCGCTTCCTCGACGAGCTCGCCGCGGCAGCGGGCCTGCCCGAGACCATCGTGGTCGACAACGGCCCGGAGTTCATCTCCAACGCCCTCGACAGGTGGGCCTACGAGCGAGGCGTGAAGCTCCACTTCATCAAGCCCGGCACGCCGACGGAGAACGCCTTCATCGAGAGCTTCAATGGCAGCTTCCGCAACGAGTGCCTGAACGCCAACTGGTTCGACTCGCTCGACCACGCCCGCGAACTCATCGAGGCGTGGCGCCTCGACTATAACAGCGATCGTCCGCACAGCTCCTTGGCGGCCTCACGCCGATCGAGTACGAACGCCTGCACCAACCAACCCCAACGACGCAAACGCTGGCCTAGAAAACGGGGTCAGGTCAATTCGAGGTGGCCAGCGGGTGTGGGTGCTGGCGAGGATCTGTCGGGACCCCTTGGTGATCGGGCCGGGTGCCGACGACACCGTGTTGCCCTACGTCCTCCTGGCCAACGGCCACGACGGGACGATGGCCGTCAGGGTCGGCTTCACGGCGGTCCGGACCGTGTGTGCGAACACCCTGGCCACGGCCATCCAGAGCTCGGCGTCGAAGCTCATCCGGGTTCGACACCATGCACGAGCGGCCTCCGCCCTCGACGAGATCCGGGGCGTCATGGACCTCGCCATGTCCGGGAAGCTCCGGACCGGGGTTGGTTGCTGGCGAGATTCGGCGTCCGTGGGTCGGACAGAGGCAGTGATCCGCGACGGTCGGCGTGTACCGACGGGGAGGTCATGCCCGGGACGATCGAGACCACCGGCACGATGCTCGAGTGGGATCGGATCGCACTGTCGATGGATCACTAGGAAGCCTCGTCCCCGCTCCGGGCGCTTAACCCCGTCGCGAAGCGACCGGTAACTGGTGGAGGCGCCGGGAGTCGAACCCGGGTCCGGGAATGCCTTCGAGCGAGCATCTACGCGCGTATCTGCTGGTTTGATGTTTCGCGCCGGTCGGTCAGCAGCAACCTACCGGCTTGATGATCTCGTGCTTTTCTCGCTGGCCGTCTCACGAGCACGGCGGCCAGCCAGCCTGGTTATTTCAGCGCTCTCCCGCTACAGGCGGAAGCCGGAGGCGCTGTCGTTACCTGGTGTTTAATCAGGCAGCGAGGGCAACAGCGTTATCGTTCGCAGTTGCAGGATTGCCCCTTTTTACGTGGCCCGGGGCGCCACGACGCGCAGCTCGAACGTCCTCATCCCCGTCGAAACCGTTTCGCCCCCTTGTCAAAGATGCCGCGCCGCCCGAAGCCGGCGTGACCACGGCACTATGGGGACCGGACTCCGACCGGTCAAGGGCGCACCCCAGGCATGGCGACGGGCCACGCGGGGCTTCGAGGGGGATCGCTGAGGCGCTGCCCGGCGTGCGGCATGCGAGGGCGGCCACCCCGACGGCGCCGAAGCGACACCTTCGGAGCCGCGAGCGTGGGAGGCCGAGGCGCTGCCCGGCGTGCGGCATGCGAGGGCCGCGACCTCGACGGCGCCGGAGCGCCCCCGGCGGAGCCGCGCGCGAGGGCAGCCGCGGCGCGCGGTGACGACCTCGACGCCCGCCGTCGGCGCCGCGGCGAGCCGGCCGGACCCCGGCGAGGGCCGCCAGGCGCCGCAGATCGCCTCCCCACGCCGCTGCTTGCGCAATTCCCGCGCGGGTCCGAAGACTTGGGCCACCCGGCCCGCCGCCGGTGTGCGCCGGACAACTATCGACGGCGGGCCCGGCGGGCTACCATTTTCCGGGTGAAGCTGGGGCCACGTCATCTAACCGCGTGCGTCGCCGGGCTGCTGCTGTGGGTGCTGGCACCCGCGGCCGCGCGTGCGGCGGTGACCTTCAACCCGCAGCCGGTGGCGTTCGGGCCGGTGCTCGTCGGCGACGACATCCCGATGTCGACCACGGTGACGTCCGTCGCTGGTGGCGACACCATCACCGTGATCGAGAAGGCCGGGGCCTGCGACGACCTCGAGATCACGCCCCCGGCGCCGCTGCCGATCGTACTGGTCTTGCCCGGCGACGACTTCGAGCTCGGCGTGAGCTTCGCGCCCACCGCCCGCGCCTCGCTCAACTGCACGGTGACGCTGCGCAACGGCAGCGCGACGTCGCTCGGCTCGGTGCTGGTGACCGGGCAGGGCGTGGCGCCGGTGCAGGTGACGTCGCCGGCGTCGCTCGCGTTCGGCGCGGCGCGCGTGGTCGGCGGCACCGCGGTGCGCACGTTCACGGTGTCGAACACGTCGACCGACACCGGGCAGTCGCTGAACGTGACGTTCACGCTCGGCGGCAGCAACGCCGGCGATTTCACGCTCGAGGCCGCCTCGGCCTCGGTGGGCCCGGGGGCCTCGACGGAGATCGACGTGACGTTCGACCCCACCGCCCTGGGCGCGCGCGCGGCGACGGTGACGATCGCCGGCAACGATCCGCAGAACCCCAGCGACGTGATCAGCCTGGCCGGCACCGGCACCGACGCCATCATCGACGTGACCACCGACGCCGTCGATCTCGGCGAGGTGCTCGCCGGCGGTTCGGCGACCTCGACGGTGACGGTGGCTAACACCGGGAGCGCCGCGGGCTCGCTCGCGGTCACCGGCGCCACCATCACCGGCGGCGCCGGCTGGTTCACGCTGACCACGCTGCCCGACGCCGATTGCGACGGGCTGGCGGCGTGCTCCTACCTGCCGGTGGTGACCATCGCCGGCGGCGCCAGCACCACCGTCGGCGTGCGCTGCGCCCCGCCGGCGCAGGCCACCGGCACCCAGGTGGCGACCATCACCTTCGCCTCCGACACCGACGCCGGCGGCGACGCCGACGCCACGCTGTCGTGCACCGCCGTCAAGCCCGACCTCGCGCTCGAGTTCACCAGCCACGACTTCGGCGACGTCCGGGTCGGCACGCCGTCGGCGAAGACGCTGGAGCTGAGCAACACCGGGACCGCGCCGCTGCACTACTCGATCGTGCGCGCCGGCCTCCAGGGCGCCGACTACGTGATGACCGGCGGCTGCCTCTCGGCCTGCACGCTGCTGGCCGGCGCCGACCTCACCTACACGATCACGTTCACGCCCGGCGCCGCCGGGACCCGCGCCGCCAGCTTCACCTTCACCAGCGACGATCAGGAGACGCCGGCGGTGGCGGTCGCGGTGACCGGCGTCGGCGTCGAGCCGACCATCGGGCTGACCGAACCGACCGGCGGGACGCTGGCGTTCGGCAACGTGACCGTCGGCATGAACAGCGCGGCCGGCGACGTGCGGATCACCAACACCGGCACCGCGCCGCTTTCGATCTCGTCGGCGACGGTGGCCGGCGCCGCCTTCGCGCTGTCGTCGGGCACCGCCGGAGCGCAGACGGTGGCGACCGGTGGCACCGCGGCGTGGAAGCTCACCTGCAACCCGGCCAGCCGCGGCGCCAAGGTCGGCACCTTCACGATCGCCAGCGACGCCGCCAACGACCCCAGCCTCGAGGTGGCGCTGACCTGCCAGGGCGTGGGTGGCGAGCTCACCGTGACCCCGAGCGCGATCGACTTCGGCGACGTCGCCGTCGGGGGCAGCGCCGCCGACACGGTGCGGGTGCGCAACGTCGGCGAGCTCGCGGTGACCATCAGCGCGGCCACCCTCGGCGACGCCGGGCTCGGCTACGCGGTCGACGCGGTGGCGACCACGCTCGCGACCAACGAGTTCATCGACGTCGAGGTGACCTTCAGCCCCGCCGACGGCAGCGACGGCGGCCCGACCACGCTGACCTTCACTAGCGACTGGAACGATCCGGTGGTGGACCTCGACGGCAACGCCCAGACCGCGGGCGTCGACGTGACGCCGTCGACGGTCGACTTCGGCCAGGTGCGCTGGGATGGCTCCGCGGTGCGCACGTTCGCGGTGAAGAACACCGGCGAGGCCACCTTCACCGCGACGCTGGCGCTCGGCGCCACCGCCGACTTCGCGATCACCGCGCTCGAGGTCGTCGGGTCCCCGGCGGATCCGGGCGCGCCCTTCGTGCTGGGGCCCGACCAGGTCGCCGAGGTCGAGGTGACGGCGACGCCCAACGACGTCGCCCTCGGCGTGTTCACCGCGACGGTGACGGTGGCGACCGATCTGCCCGACGCCGACGACCTCGAGGTGCTGCTGCGGGTGGAGTCGACCTCGCCGGAGGTGACCCTCGACCCCGGCATGCTGCTCGACTTCGGCGCGGTCGATCTCGACGGGGTCGGCGCGGTGACCCTGCCGCTGAGCCTCGTCAACAGCGGCGACGGCGTGCTCGACGTGACCGACCTCGCCCTCAGCGGCGGCGGCGGGGTGTTCACGCTGGCGCCGCCGGCGACGCCGACCACGGTGTTGCCCGGCGAGTCGTTCGACGTCGAGGTCACCTTCACCCCGACCGTCGAGCGCTTGGCGTCGGCGCCCGACCTCGCGATCGCCAACTTCACCGTCGGCGGCCTGTTCACGACGATGCCCGCGGGCCCGACCTCGATCCTCGCGCAGCTGCGCGGCCACGGCATCGACCGCCACCTCGGCCTGCCAGACGACGGCGTCGTCTTCCCCGACACCTACCGCAACCCCGGCGACGCCGCGCCCATCGAGAACGTCATCATCTCCAACACCGGCGCGGCCGACCTGGTCGTGTCGGCGGTGATGCTCTCGGGCGACGACGCCTTCGAGCTGCTCGACACCGAGCCGGTGACCCTGGCCGGCTTCGCCAGCGCCGGCTTCCGGGTCCGGTTCGCGCCGACGGTGGCGGGCTCGTCGTTCACCGGCGAGCTGCTCATCACCCACGACGACGACGACCTGCCCTCGGGCGCGGCGGTGGTGCCGCTGACCGGCGCCAGCCTGTCGCGCCAGGTGACCGCGACCTCGGGGCCGATCGATCTCGGCGTGACGCCGGTCGGGGTCACCGTGCGGCTCTCGGATCGCCTGCCCGGCGGGCTGACCCTCACCAACGAGGCCGACCTCGCCTTCGTGGTGCAGCCGCTCGAGCTCGAGGGCGACACCGCGGTGTTCCGGCTGCTCGACGGCGACACCGCCCAGACCCTCGAGCCGAGCCAGAGCGCCAGCTTCGACGTGGCGTTCGAGCCGAGCGCGCCGGGCCCCTACGAGGCGACCATCCGGGTGCTGCTCGACGACGATCCCGCCGCCCACGTGGAGGTGGTGGTGCGCGGATGGGCGGTCGGCACCTCGGCGCGCGGCGGCTGCGAGGCCGGCGGTGGCGAGCTCGGCGGCGGCCTGCTGCTGGTGGCGCTCGCGCTCCTGGTGCGCCGGCGTGCGGCGGCGGGCGCGCTGCTGGTGGTCCTCGGCGTGGTGGCGGCGCAGCCGGCGGCGCGCGCCGACGACGGCCGGGCCATCGACGCCACCACGTTCCTGCCGCGGACCACCGTCGACGGCGAGCTGTTCGAGGTGCAGACGCCGACCATCGGCGCCAGCGGGAGCTGGGCGCTCGGCCTCACGCTCGGCCACGCCGTCGATCCGCTGCAGATCGAGGTCGACTGCGGCGGCGCGTGCCCGCCGATGGTCACCGACGGCATGACCGATCACCCCATCACCGGGCAGACCATGGCGTTGCTCGGCGGCGCCTTCGTCCTCGGCGACCGGCTCGAGGTCGGCGCCAGCGTGCCGCTGTGGATGCAGCGCGGCGACGAGCCGCGGTTCTCGACGGCGCCCGCCGACGGCGCCGCGCTCGGCGACCTCGCGGTGCACGGCAAGGTGCGGCTGTGGCAGCGCGGCGCGCTGGCGACGGGGCTCGCCGCGCGGATCGGGCTGCCCACCGCCGGCGGCGACGCGTTCGTCGGCGGCGGCGGCCCCAGCGCCGAGCTGTCGGCGCTCGTGGGCTGGCGGCGCGGGCGGCTGGCGGCGGCGGCCAACCTCGGCGGCCTCGCGCGCGACCGAGGCGTTCGGCGAGACCCGCCAGGGCAGCCAGCTCACCTACGGCGTGGGCGCAGCCTTCCACGCGGCGTCGAAGGTGTGGGTCGCGGCCGAGGCCTTCGGCGGCACCGGCCTGACCGAGGGCGGCACCGCCAACGCGCCGCTGCAGGCGATCGCGGCGGTGCGCTACCGGCTCACCCCGGAGCTGGCGCTCGCCGTCGGTGGCGGCGTCGGGGTGGTGGGCGGCATCGGGGTGCCGACCGCGCGCGGGTTCCTGATGGTGAGCTACGCGCCGGGCGCGCGCGCCGAGGTGATCGTCGGCGGTCGGGTGGTCGACGCGACCTTGCTCGAGGATCCCGACGGCGACGGCATCATCACCCGCGACGACCGCTGCCCCAACCGCGCCGAGGACGTCGACCTGTTCGAGGACGATGACGGCTGTCCCGACCTCGACAACGACGGCGACGGCCGGCCCGACGATCGCGACCAGTGCCCGATGGCGGCCGAGGACCGCGACGGGTTCGAGGACGACGACGGCTGCCCCGATCTCGACAACGACGGCGATCGGGTGGCGGACGCGACCGACGCCTGCCCCGACGTGCCCGAGGACATCGACAACTTCCAGGACCTCGACGGCTGTCCGGATCTCGACGACGACGGCGACGGCATCCCCGATCTCGAGGACCGCTGCCCGCAGGCGGCGGAGACCATCAACGGGGTCAAGGACGACGACGGCTGCCCCGACGAGGGCGAGAGCCTGGTCCTGCTCTCCGGCGACAAGATCGAGCTGCTCGATCGGATCCGGTTCGGCAAGGGCAACGCGATCCTGGCCAAGAGCAGCTTCAACATCCTCGGTCAGGTCGCGGCCACGCTGCGCGCGCACCCCGAGATCGCGGCGCTGTCGATCGAGGTGCACCTGCCCGACGCTGGTGGCAGCGAGCAGGCGCTGTCGGAGGCACGGGCGCAGGCGATCCTCGACTGGCTGTCGCAGTGGGGCGTGCCCGAGGCGCGGTTGCGCGCGGTCGGCCGCGGCGCCAGCGCGCCGCTGGTGCCCAAGGGCGACAAGCTGGCGTCGACGCTCAACGACCGGGTCGAGCTGATCGTCGTGCCGCGGTAGCTGCAGATCGCGCGGAGCTGGATCGTCGGGCAGGGGCACGGGCAGGGGCAGGGGCAGGGGAGCAGGTCCGGCGGACCTGCTACGGCTCGGCGCGGGCGAGGGCGAGGCCGATGACACAGGCGGCGCCGGCGGCGCGCAGGGCCGTCGCGGCGGCGTCGAGGGTGGCGCCGGTGGTGCACACGTCGTCGACCAGCACCACCCGCTGGCCCGCCACGCGCCGGGCCGCGCGACGGCCGACCACGAAGGCGCCGCGGGCGCTGGCGATGCGGGCGGCGGCGCCGAGATCGCTGTGCGGTGGACCGCCGCGGCGCCGGCGCAGCGCGTAGGCGATGGGCACCGGCGGCCGCGCCGCGGCGACCAGCAGCGCCACCTGATCGAAGCCGCGCTGCGAGCGCCGTCGCCAGTGCAGCGGCACCGGCACCACCAGCGCGGCCTCGCCGTGGCGCACCGTCGCGTCGAGGTACGGCGCGAGCAGCGGCGCCAGCGCGCCGGCGACCCAGGCCTGGCGGTGGAACTTGAGGCGCCGCACGGCGTCGGCGAGCGCGCCGCCGTAGCGCCACGGCGCGTGGATCACCAGCCCGAGCGGCCGCGCCCGGCAGCGCGCGCACGGCAGCGACAGCTCGCCCGGCATCGGCTGGGCGCAGCGCGGGCACGCGGCGCCGAGCTCGGTGAGCGACGCGGCGCACGCCGCGCACAGCGCCGCGCCGTCGGCGAGCCCGACCTGGTCGCAGCCCGGGCAGCGCGGCGGGTACAGCAGGCGGAGCGGGGCCTCGAGGAGCGCGCGCACGGGCGTCGACATGGCGGCGGTATCGGCCACGCCCTGGCGCGGTTGCGATGGCCGCTGTAGGTTGCCGGCCATGGCCACCGCGACCAGCCCGGTCATCAAGGCGATCGCGACCAACCGCAAGGCGTCGCACGACTTCACGATCCACGAGCGGATCGAGGCCGGCGTCGTGCTCGTCGGCTCCGAGGTCAAGTCGCTGCGCGACGCCAAGGCGACCCTGGTCGACGGCTGGGTCGAGATCCGCCGTGGCGAGGCCTACCTGCACGGCATCCAGATCAACGAGTACCCGTGGGCCAACCGCTTCAACCACGAGGTCGGCCGGGTCCGGAAGCTGCTCCTGCACAGGCAGGAGCTGGAGAAGCTGCAGGTCAAGACCCAGCAGCGCGGCTTCACGCTGATCCCGGTGTCGCTCTACTTCAAGGGCAGCAAGGTCAAGGTCGAGCTGGCGCTGGTCACCCACAAGAAGCTGCACGACAAGCGCGACGCCAAGCGCGACGCCGAGGCCAAGCGCGAGATCGACCGCGCGCTCAAGCAGTCGCGGCGG
This sequence comes from Kofleriaceae bacterium, assembly GCA_041389945.1. Classification (GTDB taxonomy): domain Bacteria; phylum Myxococcota_A; class Polyangia; order Haliangiales; family Haliangiaceae; genus JAWKQW01. Next base: position 227,662 of record JAWKQW010000012.1, on the reverse strand, counting down.
TAGCGCCCGTCGAGGCCGCGCCGCTCACTCGCGGTGGTACGGCTCGCCGCGCACGATGCGGAAGCCACGGTAGAGCTGCTCGAGCACGAGCAGGCGCACCAGCCGGTGGGCGATGGTGAGCCGCCCGAACGACAGCAGCCGATCGGCGCGCGCGCGCACGGCGTCGCTGTGGCCGTCGGCGCCGCCGATCGCCAGCGCCAGCGGGGCGCCGCCGCCGTGCAGCTCGCCGGCGGCGAGCACGCCCTGGGCGAACTCCAGGCTCGACACGCTCGGGCCGCGTTCGTCGAGCGCGATCAGCGTCGCGCCAGCGGGCACCGCGGCGAGCAGGCCGGCCTCGTCCTTCACCTCGACCACCCGCAGCGTGCAGTACGGGCGCAGCCGCTTGACGTACTCGGCCTCGGCGTCGATCCAGTAGCGCTCCTTGAGGCGCCCGACCGCGATCACCGAGACCTTCACCGCGGGCTCGCGTCAGTAGGCGTCGTCGGCGCCGATGCGGGCGTCGGCCGGCACCTCGATCGGCACCCGCGGCGCGTCGCTCCACAGGCCCTCGAGGTCGTAGTGCTCGCGGGCGGCGTGGGCGAACACGTGGACCACGAAGTCGCCGTAGTCGAGCAGCGACCACTGGCCGTTGCGCGCGCCCTCGGAGCCGAGCGGCCGCAGATCAAGATCGCCGTCGCGCAGGCCGGCGCGCACGCCGTCGGCGATCGCCTCGACCTGGCGCTCGGAGCGGCCCGAGAGCACGAGCTGGTAGTTGCAGTACGAGCACAGCGCGCGGACGTCGAGCAGCACCGGCTCGAGCGCCTTCTTGTCGAGGGCGAGCGCCAGCGCCGCCTGGACCCGCGCGAGCCCGTCGTCGACCTCGGGCGCCGGGGCGGCGGTCGGCGCCGCGGCCTTGGCCGACGCCGCGCGCACCGGCGACCGCGGTGCGTGGTGGGAGCTGCTGGCGGTGGCCTTGGGAGCCTTGCTGGCGGTGGGCTTGCGCGGGGTGCGGGTCGTCATGCCGTGGTCGTTGCTCCGTGGCGGTGGGGGGTGGGTCAGGCGCGGATCTGGCCCGCGCCGCGGACCACGAACTTGGTGGTGGTGAGGCCCTCGGCGCCCATCGGGCCGTAGGCGTGCAGGCGGGTGGTCGAGATGCCGACCTCGGCGCCGAGGCCGAGCTCGCCGCCGTCGGCGAACCGGGTCGACGCGTTGACCAGCACCGTCGACGAGTCGACCTCGCGCAGGAACCGCTCGGCGGCGGCGGCGTCGGTGGTGAGGATCGCCTCGGTGTGATCGGAGCCGTGGGCCTCGATGTGGGCGATCGCGCCGTCGAGGTCGTCGACCACCCGGGCCGCGCACACCAGCGCCAGGTACTCCTCGTCCCAGTCGGCGGCGGTGGCGGCGGTGGCGCTCGGCGCCAGCGCACACACCGCGGCGTCGCCGCGCAGCTCGACGCCACGCTCGGCGAACAGCGCGGCCAGCCGCGGCACGAACGCCGCCGCGATCGCGCGGTCGACCAGGATCGTCTCGACGGCGTTGCACGCGCTCGGGCGCTGCACCTTGGCGTTGTCGATGATGCGCAAGGCCGCGTCTTGATCGGCGGCGGCGTGCACGTACACGTGGCACACGCCCTTGTAGTGCTTGAGCACCGGGATCCGGGCGTGCTCGGCGACGAACCGGATGAGGCCCTCGCCGCCGCGCGGGATGACCAGATCGATCGAGGCCTCCTGGGCCAGGAGCTCGGCGAGCTGGGCGCGATCCGTCGACGGCAACAGCTGCACCGCGGTGGCCGGCAGGCCAGCGCTCGCGAGGCCGGCGGCGACCGCGGCGCCGAGCGCGGCGTTGGAGCGGAACGCCTCGGAGCCGCCGCGCAGGATGCACGCGTTGCCGCTCTTGAGGCACAGCGCCGCGGCGTCGGTGGTGACGTTGGGGCGGGCCTCGTAGATCATCGCGATGACGCCGAGCGGGATGCGCACCCGCGCCACCTCGATGCCGCTGGGCCGGCGCTCCGGCCGCTCGACCCGGCCGATGAGCTCGGGCATCGCCGCGACCTCCTCGATCGCCTGGGCCATCTTCTCGATGGCGCGGGCGTCGACGCGCAGGCGATCGACCATCGCCGGCTGGGTGCCGCGGGCGACGGCGTCGGCGACGTCGGCGGCGTTGGCGGCGAGCACGTCGGCGGCGCGGGCGCGGACCTCGGCGGCGATGGCGTGCAGCGCCCGGGTGCGGGTCTCGGCGGACGCCTTGGCGACCTGGCGGGCGGCGAGCCGGGCGGCGCGCGCGAGCCCGGCGATGTCGGCGGCGCTCACGAAAGGACGCTCACAGGATCACCAGGTCGTCGCGGTGGATCACTTCGCCGGGGCCTCGAGCGCCGAGAGTGGCCTCGATCTGGGCCGAATGCAACCCTCGGATCCGGCGCAGGTCGTCGGCGTCGAAGGCCACCAGGCCGCGCGCGACCTCGCGCCCGTCGGGGCCGACCACGCCGACGGTCTCGCCGAGGCCGAAGTCGCCGACGACCTCGACCACGCCGGCGGGCAAGAGGCTCTTGCCCAGCGTGGTCAGCGCGCGCACCGCGCCGGCGTCGATGACCAGCCGGCCGACCGGCTTGGCGCCCCACGCGATCCAGTGCTTGCGACTCGACAGCGGGCTCGTCGACGGCGCGCACAGGGTGCCGACGTCGCGCCCGGCGAGCACCTCGGCGAGCACCGCCGGGTTGCGGCCCGGCGCGATCACGCACGGCACGCCGGTGCGGGTGACCCGGCGCGCCGAGCCGACCTTCGACGCCATGCCGCCGGAGCCGACGCCGTCGGCGGTGACCGGCCCGGCCAGCGCCGCCAGCTCGGCGTCGTCGGTGAGCAGCGGCAGGCGCCGGCCGTCGCCGTCGAGCACGCCGTCGACGTCGGTGAGGATCACCAGCGCGTCGGCCGACACCAGGTTGCACACCAGGGCCGCGAGCTGGTCGTTGTCGCCGAACTTGATCTCCTCGGTGGCGACCGTGTCGTTCTCGTTGATGATCGGGATCGCGCCGAGATCGAGCAGCGCGCGCAGCGTGAGGCGCGCCGACAGGAACCGTCGACGATCGCCGAGATCGTCGTGGGTGAGCAGGACCTGGCCGATGACCCGGCCGTGCACCCCGAAGGCGTGCTCCCAGTGCTGCATGAGCCGGCTCTGGCCGGCGGCGGCGGCGGCCTGCAGCGCCGGCAGCGCGGTCGGGCGCGCCGACAACCCCAGCGCGCGCACGCCGAGCGCGATGGCGCCGGAGCTGACGACCACGACCTCGACGCCGCGCGCGCGCAACGCGACGACCTGATCGGCGACCGCCGCCGGTCGCCCGGCCGGGCTCTCGGCGAGGAGCCGGCTGCCGATCTTGACGACCACGCGACGGGCCGCGGCCAACGCCCCGCGAGGATCGGGCGCGGTCACGTCGACTCCGCGGCCCACAGCCGGTCGAAGGTCGCGATCACCGCGTCGAGGTAGGGGTTGGTCTCGGCCATCAGGTTGAGCTCGATCGCCGTCGACGCCTTGGCGAGCAGGCCCTGCTGGTCGGCGAGGGCGCGCTCGATGGCCTGCTCGAGGGCCGACACCTCGACCGCCTCGGCGGGCTCGGCGTCGCCGCGGCCGAGGCGCCGCCGCAAGGCGCCGCCGGTGGCGATGTCGGCCAGCTCCAGCGGCGCGCGCACCAGCGCCCGGGCCGCGCTGCGCGCGCCGCGCCGGAACGGCTCGAAGGTGAGGCCGCCCGGGGTCTGCTCGATCGCCGCGAGGATGGTGGCGCGGACCCGGGTCGCCTCGCCGGCGCCGAGGCCGAGCCCGGTGTGGCAGCGCGCGCAGTAGTGATCGAACAGCGTCATCGCCACGAAGGTGCGGGCCGCGGCCTGGGCCCGGCGCGCGGTGGTGACGGTGAGCAGGAGCCGGCGCCAGTTGCCGGCGGCGAGCCGGTACACGATCGCGCCGGTGGTCAGGTTGCCCCACGAGGTCGGCTGGCTGGCGCCGTGCACCAGGTGGGTGACGGCGTCGGCGTCGAGGTCGACCTGGTGATCGGCGGCGATCTTGCGGTAGCCGGAGCCGAGCACGCGCTGCACCAGCCAGTCGTCGACCAGCGGCAGGCTGACCGCGCCGGCGACGGCGCCGGCGAGGGCGCGGCCGACGATGAGGCGACGGTGCGCCTGCAGGTAGTCGCGCCGCGGGGTGAGGGCGAGCTCGTCGTCGCTCACGCCGTCCTCACGGAGCCCCGCGGGCGGCGCCGGCGCGGGCCGGCGGCGCGATGCCGCGGAGCAGGTCGTCGCGCTCGTCGACCTCGGTCGAGCGCTCGGGGGTGGCGACGACGTCGTCGGCCGGCGGCGCGGCGATGGTGGGCGCGGCGCCGATGCCGTCGACGCCGTGCCGGACCTCGAGCACCATCACGTAGGCGCGACCGTCGCGGCCGAAGCCGACCCGGCCGCGCAGGCTGGCCGACAGCGGCACGCCGCTGGCGTCGTCGAGCACGACCTCGCCCTCGACCGCCTCGATGACCCGGGTCGCGCGCCACGCGCGCTGGCGCAGCGGCTCCGGCGGGTTGGGGCGCGGGGTGGCCGCCGGCGCGATCGTCACCTTGTGGGCCGGGCGCCCGCCGACGGTGGTGGCGCCGCCGTCGGTGAGAGCGGCGCCGGGGGCGAGCAGCTCCCAGGTCGCGGCGAGGTCGCCGACCACCCGCGTGCGCAGCGCGGCCGGCTCGCGATCGTCGGTGGGCGGCCGCTGGTGCCAGCGCGCGTAGCGCGGCCGCAGGTAGAGCTGGCCGTCGAGGAAGATGATCTCTTCGCCGTAGTCGGCGCTGTTGTTCGACAGCGCGTGGAAGCTGCCGCCCGCGCCCAGCTCGAGGCGGGTGTCGACGGCGAGCTCGTCGACGGCGCCGCCCTCGGCCGAGACCCGGTTCAGCGCGCTGATGGTGGTGACGTGGGGACCGAGCGCGGCCTCGGCGACGGTGTGCGGCTGGGCCAGCGCGCGGCCGAGCTCGTCGGGCGAGCGCGCGGCGGCGGCGAGATCGATCGGCGTCGGCGCCACCTGCTGTGACTCGACCAGGGCGCCGAGCTCGCGATCGGGGGTGCCGGCCCGGGTGGTGCACGCCGCGAGCGCACAGATGGCGAGCCACCCGCCGCGGCCGGAGAGCGCCGCCACGCCGGTGGCGGAGCCTGTCGACGGGCGCGCGCGCATCGAGGGCTTGATAGCGTTGTCGTCCGCCGTGGTCAATCGCCGCCAGCGGACCTGGTAGGGTGCCCCCAGATGCGCTCGGAGGTCCTCGCCCAGCTGGCGGCCGGTCCGGGCGGGGCCGTGTTCGCGGTGCTGCTCGGCCTCTTGTGGGGCAGCTTCGCCAACGTCTGCATCTACCGGTGGCCGCCGTCGGAGGGGTTCCCGCGCGGGCGCTCGGTGGTGTTGCCGCCGTCGCACTGCTTCGCCTGCCAGACGCCCATCCGCTGGTACGACAACCTGCCGCTGGTGGCCTACCTGTGGCTGCGCGGGCGCTGCCGCGCGTGCGGCGTGCGGTTCTCGGCGCGCTACCTCATCGTCGAGGCGCTCACCGGCGCGCTGTTCGGGGTTGCGTGGTGGACCACGCTCGGCGCCGGCGTCACCGGCGCCACCCTGGCCAGCGCGCTCCTGCTGTTCACGATCGCCGCGGCGTTCTGCTTCGTGATGGTGGTGGTCACGTTCATCGACCTCGACCACCGGCTCATCCTCGATCGGGTCACGCTGCCGTCGGTGGTGATCTTCGCGATCGCGTCGCTGGCGTGGCCGGGCGGCGCGTGGTGGAGCGGGCTGGTCGGCGCCGCCGTCGGCTACGGCGTCATCTGGCTGGTGGCCGAGGTCTACTACCGGCTGACCGGCCGCGAGGGCATGGGCCTCGGCGACGCCAAGCTGCTGGCGGTGATCGGCGCGCTGCTCGGCTGGCGCGGGGTGCTCGCGGCCCTGTCGGTGGGGTCGCTCCTGGGCTCGGTCATCGGCGTGACCGTCCTGGTCATCGCGCGCCGCCGCGCCCCCGTGGCCGCGCCGGAGGTGGCGCCGTCGGCGCCCGTCGACGGTGACGCGCCCGCCGACGGTGACCCCGCCGAGCCAGCCCCGGGGCTGCGCCACGCCGAGCTGCCGTTCGGGCCGTTCCTCGCGGCGGCGGCGGTGCTCTACCTGTTCGCGGAGCCCTGGCTCGTCGCCAACTTCCACCTCCTGCGGCTCTGACGCCCGCGGCTTGGGGGTATATTGCCCAGCGTGCAGACGCCCAGGCCCCGCATCGTCGCGGGGGTCACGATCGGTGAGCCGCTCGGCGAGACCGAACTCGGGAGCACGTACCGGGCTAGCACCGCGTCACGGCGCGACCTGACCGCCCTCGTGGTGGCGGCGCCGCTCGCGGGGCACGCGCGCTTCCGCGGGGTCCTGCTCGACGCCGCCCGCCGCGAGCGCCTGACCAGCTTCTCCCACGACGCGGTGGTGACCACGGTCTCCATCGCCGAGCACGCGGGCGATCTGGTGGTGGTGACCCTGGGCGCCCGCGACGCCCGCACCGCGGCCGACGTGCTCGCCGAGGCCCGCGGCCCCGGCGGCCGCCCGACCCTCGAGGTCACCACCGCGCTCGCGCTGGGCCTCGTCGACGCGCTGGCGGCGCTGCACGGCCGCGGCCTGGTCCATGGCGCGATCCATCCCCGCAGCCTGGTCATCGGCGGCGACGGCCAGGTCCAGCTCGGCGACGTCGCCCTCGGCGCCGCGCTCGGCACCGCGATCGGCCACGGCCTCGACGACGATCTGTGGCGCACGCTGCGCGGCTACCTCGCCAGCGAGCTCACCCGCGGGGGCGCGCCGACGCCAGCCTCCGACGTGTACGCGGCCGGGGCGGTGGTGTTCACGTCATCGCTGGCGAGGCGCGCCGAGGTGCTGCGCACCACGCCGGCGGTGGAGCGGGTGGTGCACCGCGCCCTCGACGGCGATCCGGCCCGGCGCCAGCGCGACGGCGCCGAGCAGGCGGCCGAGCTGCGCGAGGCCTTCGGAGGGATCGCTGGTCGCCGGCGTCGGCCGCCGAGGTGATCGCCGCCGCCGGCGGCACCGCGCCGATGTCGAGGTGGCCTCGACGACGCGACCGAGGATCTGCTGGCCAGCCTCGGCGGACAACGTCCGCAATCGGCCGGTGCGGCCGAGCGTGGATCTGCGGGTGGAGGCGGCGGCGGCGCGCGCGCGACCCAGGGCGAGGCCCGCCGGCGGCCTCGACGCGTTGCTCGCCGATCTCGACGATCCGCAGGAGATGACCCAGGTCGAGCACGTCGCCACGCTGGCGCGGGATCCGGTGTCGAGCTGATCTCCATCGACAAGGTCACAGGCGCGGCTCGAGGCGGCGGCGGCGCGCGCGCGGCGGCGGCGGCCGACGCGGCGGCCGCGGCGATTCCGGCTGCCGGAGCTGCCGCCGGCGCCGGCGACTTCGACGGCGACGAGCACACGCCGCTGCCGCCGCCGCAGCCCGAGGAGTCGGGCGTGATGCCGCTGCCGGTGGCGGCCGACGAGGCACCGCCATCGACGCGCTGGCCAGGCTCGACGAGCCAGCGGCGCCCGGCCGATGCCGCGGGCGCCGACGCCGGCACCGCGGGCGCCGACGCCGGCACCGCGCGCGCCGACGCCGGTGCCGACGCCGCGGCGCCGGTCGTCGCCGGCGGTGGTCGCCGACGACGCCGTCGATGATCCGGCGGCCGCGCAGGCCGCGGCCGACGTGATCGCCGAGCTCGACGCGCCGACGCCGCCGCCGGCCAAACCGCGGCTGCCCGCGGTGCCGGCGATCGACCTGGTCACCGAGGAGGTGCCGTCGTTGCGCCGGCGCAGCAAGCTGGGCGTGGTGCTGGCGATGCTGTCGATCGCCGGGCTGGTGGCGATCGTGTGGGTCGTGCTCGGTCAGCAGCAGGAGCGCGCCGACGCCGAGGCCGAGCGCGCGCGCCGTCAGCGCGAGGCCGACGCCGAGAGCGAGCGCCTGCGCGCGGCGCTGGCCGACCCCGGCGCCATCCGCATCCGCTCCAACCCGGATCAGGCCACGGTGTGGCTGCTGCTCGGGCGCACCACGGCGCCGGGCACGCCGCCGATGACCTCCATCGCGCTGCCGACCGGCGGGCTGCTCCAGCTCCGGGTCGAGCTCGACGGCTTCGTGCCGCAGGATCGCGCGATCCTGGCGTCGGACTGGACCGGCACCGGCGACACCCGCGAGGCCACCGTCGAGGTGGCGCTGGCGCCGGCGCCCGCGACCGGCGCGCCGACCTTGCCCGCCGATCCGGGCAAGCCCTCGGAGGCCGGCGCCCAGGCGTTCACGCCGGGCCGCGGCGTGGTCCACGTGTCGTCGACGCCGCCGGGCGCCGCGGTGTGGCTCCTGGTCGGCATCACCAACTCGATGGAGCTGCGCGGCATCGAGGCCGGCCGCGACTACGACCTGCGCGTGCTCAAGGACGGCTACGTGCCCGGCTACGTGCGGCTGACCCAGGAGGAGTGGCGCGACGGCGGCGACGACCGCCTGCCGATCGCGGCGGCGCCGAAGAAGGCGGTGCTCGAGCGCACCCTCGAGCTCATCCCGGCGCCGACGGTGGCGCCGCCCAAGGGCAAGCGCGGGCGCTGAGCGATCCCGATGACGACCGCGCGCGCGCTCACCCGCAGCCTCCACATCACGTGCGCGACCTGGGACCAGGTCGAGGCCTTCTACCAGCGCAAGCTGCGGCGCGGGAACCTGATCTCGATCAAGGTCCGGTTCGAGGCCAGCGCCGGCGAGCGCATCACGCTGAGCCTCGAGCTGCCGAGCCAGCTCGTGATCGCCATCGACGGCGTGGTCACCAAGCACAACCCCATCGACGGCACCGATCGCGCGTGGCTGGAGATCGAGCTGGTGGGGCTCACCGCCGAGGTCGTCGGCCGGCTGCGGACGCTGGTCGAGCAGGCGCGCGGCGCCAGCAACCCCGGCCTGGTGCTGCCGCCGCCGGAGGCCACCACCGAGGAGGTCGCCGAGCTGCCCGCCGACGAGCGCCGGCTGTTCGCGCACCTGTCCGCGGAGCTGCGCCGCCTGCGCGCGCTGCCGGCGCACGCGGTGCTCGGCGTGCTCGGCAGCCCGGAGCCCGACCAGCGTCCGCCGCGGCTGGCTCGAGCTGGTCCGGCGCTACCACCCCGACGTGGTCGCGCCGCACCGCTCGACGGCGATCTCGCACCTCGCCGAGGAGATCGTGGTGCACGCCAACCGCGCCTACGAGCGGTGCCGGCACGCGCTGGTGGTCGGCGGCGACGCCGCGGTGGTCGCCGCCAACCTGGTGCCGCCGCGCGGCTGGATCCTCGGGGTGGACGCGGCGGAGGCGGCCGCCGCGGTCGAGCCGGCGCCGCTGACCGCGCCGGTCGCCGAGCGGCGGCGCCGCGCCAGCTCGGTCACCTTCGCCACCACCGGCGCGCTCGAGGACGACGCCGAGCTGGAGGTCACCGTCGAGGCGACGCCGGAGGTCGAGGCGTCCGCCGGCGGCGACGGCTTCGAGCGACGGGCCCGGGCGCTGCTCGGCGACGGCCGCGCCGGCGAGGCGCGCGAGCTGCTCGCGACCGCGCTGTGCGTGTACCCGCGCAGCAAGCCGCTGCGCGGCCTCTACCACGTGGCCACCGCGGTGGTCGCCCTCGCCGATGCCCAGCCGGCGCTGGCGATCGCGCAGCTCGAGGCCGCGCTCGGGCAAGACGCCGAGCGCGGCGAGGCGGGCGCGCTGCTCGAGCTGGTGCGCGCCGGCGCGCCCAGCCCGGCGGCGGTGCGGAAGGTGTTCCGATGACCGCGGTCGGCATCGATCTCGGCACCAGCAACTCGGCGGTGGCGGTGCTCGACGCCGACGGCCGGCCGCGGATCCTCACCAGCGCCGCCGGCCTCACGACGACGCCCTCGGTGGTGTGGTTCGCCGACGACGGCATCCACGTCGGCGAGGCCGCGCTGCCGGGGCTCGAGCGGGCGCCGGAGCAGACCATCTTCGCGGCCAAGCGCCTGCTCGGGCGGCCGATCGACGATCCGGTGGTGCGCCAGCTCTCGAAGGTGTTGCCCTACGCGCTGGTGGCGTCGCCGGCGGGCGCCACCGTGATCGCGCTCGGCGACGGCCGTCGGGTCACGCCCGAGGAGGTCGCGGCGCTGGTGCTCGGCGAGCTGCGCGCGCAGGCCGAGCGCGCGCTGGGCACCGCCGTCACCGAGGCGGTGATCACGGTGCCGGCGTGGTTCGACAGCGCCCAGCGCCAGGCCACCAAGGACGCCGCCGCGATCGCCGGGCTCGAGGTGCGTCGGCTGCTGAGCGAGCCGACCGCGGCGGCGCTGGGCCACGGCGCCCACCGCGGGCAGGACGCGCGCCTGGTGGTGTGCGATCTCGGCGGCGGCACCTTCGACGTGTCGGTGGTCGACGTCGACGGCGGCGTGTTCGAGGTGCTGGCGACCACCGGCGATCCGTTCCTCGGCGGCGACGACGTCGATCGCGCCGCGGTCGAGCTGCTCGCCCGCGAGGTGCGTGAGCGCCTCGGCGTCGACGTCACCACCGACGCCACCGCGATCGATCGGCTGCGGCTGGCGGCGCAGCGCGCCAAGCACGAGCTGTCGCTGGCGCCGTCGACCGAGCTGCGCGCGGCCGACCTCGCGACCCTGCCGTCGGGGCGCCCGCTCGACTTCGTGCGCCGCATCCAGCGCGCCGAGCTCGACGCCTGGGCCGCGCCGCTCTTGCGGCGGCTCGAGCGGCCGTGCCGCGACGCGCTCGAGCGCGCCGGCCGCGCCGCCGGCGCGGGCGTCGATCAGGTGCTCCTGGTCTGCGGCATGACCCGGATGCCCGCGGTGGCGACCACGCTCGAGCGGATCTTCGGGCGGACGCCGGAGTCGGTGGCCAACCCCGACGAGGTGGTCGCCATCGGCGCCGCCATCGAGGTGGCGCGGCTCGCCGGCGACATCGGCGGCGTGTTGCTGCTCGACGTATGCGCGCGTGGCTTCGCGCTGTCGGTCGCCGACGGGCCGTGCGATCCGCTGATCGCCGCCGGCGCTCGGGTGCCCACCCGCGAGCAGCGGCTCGTCACCACCACCGGCCATGGCCAGCGTCGCCTCGAGTTCGATCTGTGGGAGGGCGAGGGCGAGCAGGCCGGCGCCCGGCGTCACCTGGCGCGCTACGCGGTGACCGACTTGCCCGAGGCGCCTGCCGGCGAGGTGCTGGTGATCGTCGAGGTCACCGTCGATGTCGACGGCGCGGTCCGGGTGGGCGCCACCGAGCTGGTCTCGGGGCAGCGGCCGCCGCTGGAGGTCGTCCTGCAGGCGGGGCTCGGGCCGGGCGAGGTCGAGCGCCTGCGGGCGCAGCGCGGCGTGACCGCGGACGCGCCGTGAGGGGGGCGCCGCTGCTCCTGGTCGCGGCGGTGGCGTGCGGCGCGGCGACGGCGCCGGCCGCGCCGACGCCGTCGCCGCGGGTGCAGCAGCTCAACGCGCCCGGCGAGCTGGTCGACGTCGAGGCGGCGCTGGCGCCGGGTGCGGTCACCGTGATCGACTTCTGGGCGACCTGGTGCGGCGCCTGCGAGATCGCGGCCGCGCGGCTGTGGGACGAGGTCGGCGCCGACGACGCCATCGCGATCAGCAAGGTCGACATCGGCGACGGCGAGTCGGCGGTGGCGCGCCACTACCAGATCGGCGCGCTCCCGCACCTGCGGCTCTACGATCGCGCCGGCGTGTTGCGCTACGTGCTCATCGGCGACGCCGCGATGACCGCCGGCGAGGTCGCGCGAAGGCTGGCCGCCGAGCGGTGAGCGCGGCGCTCAGATCGGCGCCACCGACGACGCCACCGAGCCGGCGGCGCCGTCGAGCCACGGCACGCCGCTCAGGCGCGTGAACGCGTCGCCGGGCAGGTCGGTGCGGGCGCCGCCCAGCCGACGCAGGATGAACGAGGGATCCTCGGTGAGATCGGCCGCGGCATACGCCGCCGGCAGCCGCGGGAGGACGAGCTCGTCGACGCCGGCGCCGGTGCGGGCCGCGAAGTTCCACCGCACCCGCCCCTCGCTGCCCGAGCTGCCCGGCGCGAAGTTCTGGAGCTGGCCGGACACCACGTCGAAGGCGCCGGGCCCCTCGCCGACCCAGGTCATCGTGCGGGTGGTGAGGTCGATGCTGGCGTCGCTGAGCCACGGCACCTCGAGCTGGTCGAAGGCGAGGGTGTTGGTCGCGCCGATGGTGCCGCGCCGCTCGAGCACGCGCGTGCCGACGCCGTCGCGCACGACGGTCGCGGCGAGGCGCCCGCGCGGCAGGTCGAGCTGGGCGTACTCGCGGGTCACCTCGAGGGACGCGACCGGCACCACGGTGGTGTTGAAGATCGCGCCCGGCAGCCGCCACTCGGCGCCGCCGAGCGGCTCGAGGAACACGTCGGCGTACGTGAGGTCGGTCGGCAGGCCCGTGAGCGCGACCTGGGTGGTGGCCGGCGCCGTCGGGGTCTCGGCCGACAGATCGATGACCGCGGTGAGCGGCACGCTGCGACGCACCAGCGTGGCCAGGGTGATGCCCTCGGCGTCGGCGGCGCGGATGAAGATGTCGCTGGCGGCGCCGCAGCCGTAGCGGGTCACCTCGACGGTGGCGGTGCCGCCGTCGCCGGCGCCGCCGCACGACAGCGTGACCTGGTAGCCCTCGGCCCCGGGCACCGTCGGCGCGATCACGGTGGAGACCACCGGGGTCGGCGGCGGCGTGGCCACCGGCAGCTCGATGACGTCGCCCGGCGCGAGGCCGAGGTAGGCGAGGGCGGTGAGCAGGCCCGGCGCCGGATCGGCGGCGACGTTCAACAGCACGATCGCGGCGCCGCCCGGAGCAGCTCGGCGTGGGCCGGTTGCTGCCGTCGAGGGCGGTGTCGGCGACCACGCTGCCGTCGGGATCGAAGAACACCACCCGCGCGTCGGGGTTGGCGCCTGCGAACTGCACGGCGACGGTGCCGCGATCGCTGGCGTCGCCGCCGGGCCCGATGGCGGCGTCGGGCTCATCGCCGGGGCCACCGTCGGGGTCGAGGTCGCCCGAGGCGACGCCGCCGCAGCCGACCAGCGCGGCCAGCGCGAGCGCGGCGCCAGCGCGCGCAGGGCGAGTCAGCCAGCGAGGGAGCGAGGAAGCGGGTCGGCGCGGTCATGGACCTGACTGGCACTGGACATGCCAGGGCGGGGAGGTGCGCCGTCACGCAGGTGGTCCACGGTCGACGCGCCGGCGGCGGTCGCGCGGCTGGTGTCGTCGGGCGCGTGGGGGGGCGGGCCCGGGGACGATCGACGCCGCTGTGGACCGGCGGGCGACAGGGTGCCGCGCGCCGTCCGGCTGGCCCGCGGGTTGCTCTACCTGGCCGCATGCAGACCGTCATCGTCACGATATCGCTGGTGTTGGTCGCGGCCTGCGGCGAGCGGGCGATCCCCGCAGGTGCCGATGCCGAGCCGGCGCCGCGGGCCACCTGGTACCAGGACGTCGCGCCCATCCTCGCGACCCACTGCATGGCTTGCCACCAGGAGGGCGGCATCGCGCCGTTTCCGCTGACCACCTACGACGACACCTACATCGTCGCCAACCAGGTCGTCGACGCGGTCGAGGCCGGCATCATGCCGCCGTTCTCGGCGGAGGACGGCGACGACTGCGCGCCGACCCACGGCTGGAAGGAGGACCCGCGCCTGAGCGCCGACGAGCGCGCCACCCTCGCGCTGTGGATCGAGGATGGGCGCGCGCGCGGCGAGCCCGCGACCATCGAGGTGCCGGCGCCGCCGACCCTCGGCGGCATCACCCACAGCCTGACCGCCAACCCGTACGTCACCTCGGGCTACGACGACCAGTTCGTGTGCTTCCTGCTCGACCCCGAGACCACGGTCGAGACCTGGCTGAGCGGGTGGTCGGTGCGCCCGGGCAACCCGGCGGTGGTGCACCACGCGGTGCTGTCGTCGCTGCCGGCCGACCTGATGCCGCTGGCGCGCAACGCGATCGGCGTCGGCAACGACTTTCCGTGCAGCGCCGGCGCCGGCGCGCCGGGCACCAGCGTGATCGGCGCGTGGGCGCCCGGAGGGCAGCCCTTCGACGGCGGCGACGCCGCGATCGCCCTCGAGGCCGGCGGCGGCCTCGTCTTGCAGATCCACTACCACCCTGGTGGCGGCGTCGCCGAGCCCGACGCCACCACCGTCGACCTGCGGCTGACCACGACGCCGCCCGCCGCCGCCTTCGCCGTGCGCAGCTGGGGCAACGCCGGCGCCGCGCCGCAGCTGCAGCCGGGCCCGTACGACCCGACCGAGGGCCCGGCCTTCACGATCCCGCCGGGCGTCGGCGACGCCGTCGAGACCATGCGGTTCACGGTGCCCGACGGCGAGCCCGAGCTGGCGGTGCTCAGCGCGTTCCCGCACATGCACTACGTGGGCGTGGGGCTGTCGATGTGGGTCAACCGGGCCAGCCCGGCGCCCGGTGAGCCGGCCCGCGAGTGCCTGGTCAACGTCGACCGCTGGAACTTCGACTGGCAGCGGCAGTACCTCGTCGACGCGCCGCTGGCCGAGCTGCCGCGGGTGCGGCCGGGCGACGAGATCGAGCTGCGCTGTCGCTACGACAACCGGATCTCGAACCCGTTCGTGCAGCGCGCCCTCGACGAGCAAGGCCTGAGCGCGCCGGTGACCGTCGAGCTCGGCGAGAGCACCATCGACGAGATGTGCATCGGGCTGCTGTCGGTGATCGAGGTGCCGTGAGGCGCTACGGCGCGAAGGTCTGGCCCGACGCCGCCAGGTGGGCGGCGCCGAGCAGGCCGGCGTCGTCGCCGAGGGTGGAGTCGACGATCGACAGCCCGTCGGTGGCGGCCACCGGCGCCGCCAGCATCAGGGCGCCCAGGGTGAGCTCGCGCAAGGTCGGCGTGCGCGACAGCAGGCCGCCGCCGAGGATGAGCCGCGCCGGGTTGAGCATCGCCAGGGCGTTGCCGAGGGCGACCGCGAGCAGCGGCGCGAGCTCGGTCCACAGCGCCAGGGCCCAGTCGTCGCCGTCGGCGGCGGCCTGGTCGACGTGGCCGGGCGTGACCCGGCCCGGCACGCCGCCGGCGAGCTCGAGCGCGCGGGTGCGCGGCGCGCGCGCCGCCGACAGGGCGGCGATGATGCGGGCGGCGACGTAGCTGCCGCCGACGTAGGCCTCGACGCAGCCACGCTGGCCGCAGGCGCACGGCGCGGCGCCGTCGCCCCAGGCGACCTTGACGTGGCCGATCTCGCCGGCGCAGTGGCGGGCGCCGTCGAGGAGCCGGCCGCTGGCGATGACCCCGGCGCCGATGCCGGTGCCGACGTACACCGCGAGCAGATCGTCGATGCCGACGCCGGCGCCGGCGACGTGCTCGCCCCAGGTGATCGCGTTGACGTCGTTGTACCCGCCGACGGGCCGGATCGGGCCGAGCCGCGCGGCGAGCAGCTCGCCGAAGGCGACGTCGCGCCAGCGCAGGTGCGGCGAGTTGGCGACGGTGCCGCGGCGATCGCGCAGCATGGCGGCGAGGCCGACGCCGACCGGCAGCGACGTGCCGTCGGTGACCCCGGCGCCGCGCGCGACGTGATCGACGGCGGCGGCGATGCGCTCGACGATGGCCTCGGGCGCGCGGGCGAGGCCGACCTCCTCGCGGTGGGCACACACCGGCCGCGGATCGTCGCCGGCGAAGGCGGCCACCCGCAGGTTGCTGCCGCCGAGGTCGACGCCGATGGCGACGGTCACGGCGGATCTCCGGCGAGGGCGGCGGCGACCTCGCCCTCGAGCAGCGCGCGCAGCTCGGCCAGGCGCGCGTCGCTGTCGGCCTCGAGGCGCATCACCAGCGAGGCCTGGGTGTTCGACGCCCGGACCAGGCCCCAGCCGCCGGCGAACGAGGCGCGCACGCCGTCGAGGTCGCTGATCGCGGTGACCTCCGGCCGCTCGCGCAGCCGGGCCAGGACCCGGGCGACGACGTCGAACTTGCGCTCGTCGGGGCAGGCGATCCGGAGCTCCGGCGTCGACGAGGTCACCGGCAGCTCGCCGGCGAGCTCGGCCAGGGTGCGCTCGCCGCGGCTGAGCAGCTCGAGCAGGCGGGCGCCGGCGTAGATGCCGTCGTCGAAGCCGAGGTAGCGGTGGGCGAAGAACAGGTGGCCCGACATCTCGCCGGCCAGCGCGGCGCCGGTCTCGGCCAGGCGCGCCTTGATGAGCGAGTGGCCGACCTTCCACATCTCGGGGCGACCACCGGCGGCGGCCAGCGCGTCGAACATGGTCTGGGAGCACTTCACCTCGCCGATGAAGCGCGCCCCGGGCACCTCCTCGAGCACCGCGCGGCCGAGCAGGATCATGAGCTGGTCGCCCCACAGGATGCGGCCGGTGGCGTCGACCACGCCGACCCGATCGGCGTCGCCGTCGAGCGCGATGCCGAGCTCGGCGCCGGACTCGGCGACCTTGGCGACGAGCGCCTGCAGGTTCTCGGCGACGGTGGGGTCGGGATGGTGGTTCGGGAACCGGCCGTCGGGCTCGCAGTACAGCGGCACCACGTCGAAGCCCATGCGCCGGTACAGCGCCACCGCCGGCGGGCCGCCGACGCCGTTGCCGCCGTCGACGACGACCTTGCACCTCCGTGGGCCCAGGCGCAGCTGCCCCAGCGCGTGCGCCAGGTACGGCTCGGTGATGTCGTCGGCGCGCAGGCCGCCGGTGGGCGGCGCCAGGGTCGCGCCCTGGCGCAGGCCGGCGATGCCGTCGCGCAGCGAGGTGATCTGCTCGCCGTGCTGCGAGCGGGTGCCGACCATCAGCTTGAAGCCGTTGTCCTCGGCGGGGTTGTGGCTGCCGGTGATCATCACCGCGCCGGCGGTGCCCAGGTGGTGCGCGGCGAACGACAGCATCGGCGTCGCGCACACGCCGAGATCGATCACGTCGGCCGACCACCGCAGGCCGGCCTGGAGCGCGGCGAACAGCCGCGGCGAGTGCAGGCGGCAGTCGCGCCCGACGGCGATCACCGGCGGCGCGCTGCCGGCGCGGGCGGTGGCGATCCGGGTCGCGAACACGTTGCCGAGGTCGCGGACCAGGAGATCGCCGAGGTCGCGCTCGGCGTCGCCGCGGATGTCGTACTCGCGAAAGATGCGGGGGTTCATCTCGTCTCCATCACAGGAACCGGTCCAGGCCACGTCGGGCCAGCTCGTCGACCACCGCCCGCACCTCCTGCGCCCGCGCCCGCGGCATCACCAGCACGGCGTCGCCGGCGCGCACCACCACCAGGTCCGACACGCCGAGCAGGGCGACCACGCCGCCGGCGTCGTCGTAGACGACGTTGCCGCCGCCGTCGAGCTCGACGGTGGTGCCGGCGCCGGCGTGGGCCGCGATGGCCTCCCACGAGCCGACGTCGTCCCAGCCCACCTCGGCGCGCAGCGTGACCACGTCGGCGGCGCGCTCCATCACCGCGTGGTCGATCGAGATCGACGGCAAGGTCGGGTAGATGCGCGCGGTGGCGGCGGCGGCGGCGGCCGGCCCGGCGGCGAGCGCCCGCGCGATCTCGTCGAGGCCGTCGGCGGTGGCCGGCAGGTGCCGGCGCAGCTCGGCGAGCAGGCGGTCGGCGCGCAGGAAGAACATGCCGGCGTTCCACAGGTGGCGGCCGCCGGCGAGGTAGGCCCGCGCGCGCTCGGCGTCGGGCTTCTCGACGAAGCGCGCCACCGCGTGCAGGCCGGCCACCGCGCCGGGCACGGCGTCGCCGAGCTCGAGGTAGCCGAAGCCGGTCTCGGCCCGGGTCGGGACCACGCCGAGGGTGCCGATGACGTCGGCGGCCTCGACCGCCTCGAGGGCGTGGCCGAGCAGCGCGGCCATCGCCGGCTCGTCGCCGATGCGCTGATCCGCCGGCAGGATCGCCATCACCGCGTCGGGATCGCGGTGCCGCAGGTGTACCGCGGCGAGGCCGATGGCGGCGGCGGTGTTGCGCGGCGCCGGCTCGGACAGGATGACGCCGGTCGGCGCGACCTCGGCGATCGCGGCGGCGGCGAGGTCGGCCTGATCGGCGGTGGTGACCACCACGACCTCGCCCACCGCGGCGCGCGCCCGCCGCGCGCACGCCGTCAACAGCGACGCGCCGCCGGCGGCCAGCGGCAGGTACTGCTTGGGCCGCGGGCGCCGGCTGGCCGGCCACAGCCGGGTGCCGGCGCCGCCGGCGAGGATGACCGCGTGTCGCACGCGGCCATCGTCGGCGACCGGGTGGCCGCTGACAAGTCGCGCCGGCGGCGGACCGCCAGGCGCGGACGTCGCCTCAGGGCCGCGCGCTCAGGCCCGCGCGATCAAGGCAGCGTGAACGTGCCGGCGACCGCGGTCATGCCGACGCCGAGCGACAGCGAGGGCTCGCCGTTGATGACCACGTCCGGGGCCAGGAGCGAGCCGACGATGGCGTTGCCCTGGATCTCGGCGAGGGTGATCTCGCAGTCCATGTTGTCGTCGAACAGGTCGAGCACGCCCTCGCCGGACGAGTCGGGGGTGCAGCCGCAGTCCGCGCCGGCCGGGGTGCAGTCCTCGGCGACGAGGCCGGCGACCAGCGTGGTCACCGCCGGCAGCACCTCGTTGTTGATGTCGTCCTCGGTGATCGCGCCGGCGAGGATGCCCTCGCCGATGCCGGTGGCGCTCACGTCGCTGAGCTGGGCGCGGGCGCCGATGAGGTTGAGCGAGATCGCCGGCGCGTCGGTGAGCGCGAGCTGCAGAGTGATGGTGCCGGGGCCGCCGCGGAAGGTGCCGTTGACGAACGGGCCCGCGAGGGTGGTGTCGGTCGGCGAGTCGGCCGAGATGTCGAAGCTGCCGGTGCCGGCGAGGTGGAGGCGGCAGGTCATGTCGTTCTCGTCGACGCACGGCGCCGGCGACGGGTTGGCGCCGAGGTACACCGACAGGCCAGCGGCGGCGGTCGAGGTGAAGCTCGTGGTCTGGACGTCGGCGAGCAGGACCACGGAACCCTGGTCGATCGCCTCGGTCAGCGCCGGCTGGACCTCGAGGCCCATGCCGCCGAGCACCGACAGCACCATGCCGAGCTGGTTGTCCTTGTTGCCGTCACCGTCGAGGTCGAGGCCATACTCGTTGGCCTGCGACACGCTCGCGGGCGTGGTGACCGAGTCGACGGCCATCGTGTAGTGCTCGCCCTCCGGCGTCGGCGTGCCGCCGCCGTCATCGCCGCCGCAGGCGACGAGGCCCCAGGCGGTGGTGGCGACCAGAGAGGTGCAGAACAGGCGACGGGAAGAAACGAGCTTCATCGGGTTCCTCAGCAAGTGGACGAGTGTGGCGGTGGCGTGGCGCGTTCGCGACCCGGCGCCAGGTGCGTCGATGTATCGCGAAACGATCCGCTCGCACAATACGCGGCGCCGCCCGGGGCGCGCGTGATGCCACGCACCGTCGTGATTCCGGCACAACGCGCCGCGTCGAAGCGAGCTCGGCACGCGTGGTCGTGACGGCCTGATTGCCGATCACGACGCCCGAGCCGCGATCACAGCGCGTTCGGGGCGACCGCCCACACCAGGCCGAGCACGGCGGTGGCCACGCCGATCGTGGCGACGAGCGCGGCGGCGACGTCGCGCGGCCGGCGGGCCCGGAAGATCTCGATCACCGCGCCGACGGTGACGATCGATCCCACCACGCCGAGCAGGACGCCGAGCACGCGCACGGCGGCACGCTACCACGCGCGCGCGGGTTCCCGCGGCCGGCGCCGCGTGCGATACGAGCGGGGTGAACAGCCAGCACAAGCGGATCCTGCTCGTGGTGCTGCTCGTCGCGCTCGGCGGCGGCGGCCTCTGGTGGTGGCGGCGGCCGACGGCGTCGACCCCGGCGGCGCCGACCGCGGACGGCAGCGGTGGCGGCGGGCGCAGCGTCCCCACCGCGCCGGTCCGGACCCGCGCCGACGGCAACGCCGCCGCCGGCGAGCTCGCGATCCAGATCGACGACGATCCGGTCGGCACGCTGCAGCTCGAGGGCCAGGTCGTCGACGACGCCCAGCAGCCGGTGGCCGGGGCCACGGTGGCGATCTCGACCAACCCGCCGCGCACCGCCACCACCGAGGGCGACGGCTCGTTCTCCTTCGACCGCCTGGTGGCGCGACCGTACGCGCTCGTCGCGCGCGCCGACGGCGGCATCGCCGGGCCGGTCACCGCGGCGCTCACCGCCACCAGCGATCCGGTCATCCTCACGCTGCGCCCGGCGGCGAAGGCCCAGGTCCGCGTCGTCGGCGACGGCGGCGCGGCGGTCGCCGGCGCCACCGTCGAGCTGCGCGGCGTCGACCTGCAGACCGGCACCACCGGCGACGACGGCGTGGTCGGCTTCGCCACCGTGGTGCCGGGCCGCTACGACGTGGTGGCGTGGGCGCCGGGCTACGCCAAGGGCTACGCCGGCGCCGGCATCTCCGGCGAGCGCAACGACCTCACCGTCGCGCTGGTGCGCGGCGCGCCGGTGTCGGGCCGGGTCGTCACCGACACCGGCCAGCCGGTCGCCGGCGCGACCGTCAGCTACGGCGGCGTGTCGGAGTGGCGGACCCAGGCCGATCCGCGCCGCGACGGCGCGATCACCGACGCCCGCGGCGATTTTCGCTTCGAGGCGCTCGGCGCCGGCAGCATGCGGTTCGTGGCCCGCGACGCGACGCACGCGCCGGGCACCTCCGAGATCGTCACCCTCGACGGGCGCACGCCGCGCGACGGCGTGATCGTGACGATGGCCGCCGGGGCCCGGGTCCGCGGCACCGTGGTCGACGCCAGCGGCGCGCCGGTCGCCGGCGCCCGGGTGCGGCTCGGCGTCGCGACCCGCAGCATCGTCGGCGAGGCGCCGCGCCAGGCCTACAGCGACGCCCAGGGTCGCTTCGAGCTGGCCGGGCTGCCGCGCAAGCCGCTGCGCGCCGTCGCCATGCACGAGGCCGGAGCGTCGGCCACCGTCGACGTCGACGCCCAGGCGGGCGACGTCGACGACGTCGTCCTCACCATCGACGTCACCGGCACCATCGCCGGCATCGTCGTCGATCCCGCGGGCGAGCCCCTCGAGGGCGTGCAGGTGTCGGCGGGCCCGGCCTTCGGGCGCGGCGCGATGCCCGACATGAGCCAGTGGCGGCTGCGCGGCTTCCCCGAGGCGCTCACCGACGGCGGCGGTCGCTTCACGCTCACCGGGCTGGCGCCGGGCACCTACCAGGTGCGGGCGGCGCGCAGCCGCATCGGCCGGCGCGGTCCGCGCGGCGGGCCCGGCGACGGCGTCGAGGCGTCGGCCGGCGATCGCGACGTGCGCCTGGTGCTCGCGCCCGAGGGTTCGGTCACCGGCAAGGTGGCGTTCGCCGACGGGCGGGTGCCCGACCTGATGACCGTGTCGGTCGGGTTCACCAGCGAGGCGGTGGCGTCGCCCGACGGGCGCTTCACCCTCGACGGCCTCGCGCCCGGCGAGCTCGAGGTCACCGTGCGCGGGCCGAGCTTCGAGCGGCGCTCGGTGACGGCGACCGTGGTGTCGGCCAAGGTCACCGACGTCGGCACGATCACCGTGAGCCGCGGCCGCTCGCTGGCCGGCGTCGTCGTCGCCGCTGGCGCGCCGGTGGCCGGCGCCACCGTGTACGCCGGGCGCCAGATCTTCGGCAGCGGCTCATCGAGCCAGGCCGGCGGCGGTGGCGGCCCGCCGATGGCGCGCGGCACCAAGGACACGACCACCGACGCCGACGGCCGCTTCACGCTGTCGGGCTACGGCGGCGGCGACCTGACGATCGTCGCCGAGCACCCCGAGCACGGCCGCTCGCGCGCGCTGCGGCTGGGCTCCGACGATCCCAGCCAGGGCAACCTCGAGCTCGCGCTCGAGCCCTTCGGCGCGCTGCGCGGCACCCTGCGCCAGAACGGCGCGCCCGCCGAGGGCGTCATCGTCACCTGCCAGTCGGTGACCTCGCCCGGCGCCAGCTACGCGGTGGCCTCGGGCCCCGACGGTGGCTACCGCTTCGATCGCCTGGCGCCCGACACGTACAAGGTGTCGGCGATGGTCGGCGGCAACCCGATGATGGGCATGAAGTTCTACTCCCAGGAGGTGACGGTGGCGTCGGGGCAGGAGGTGGTGGTCGAGCTCACCGTGACCCCGGGCCAGGTCGCCCTCGAGGCCCGGGCCCAGGCCACCGACGGCGAGGTCGGGCTGGTGAGCATGTGGATCGCCAGCGGCGTGCTCGCGGTGGCGAGCGCGCGCGAGCTCGAGCAGCGCCTCGCCGCCGCCGGCGGGGGCACCTCGCAGTGGCGGGTGGCGATGGCGGGCGGCGCGGTGACCTTCGACGAGCTGGTGCCCGGCGGCTACACGGTGTGCGCGGTGCCGTTCCCGCGCGAGATCCAGGGCATGGCGGCGATGGGTTACGTCGAGCTCCACGGCGACGAGCTGCCGGCGTTCTGCCAGCAGGTCACGGTGGCGCCGGCGCCGGCGACCCAGCAGGTCGCGGTCACGGTGGTGCCGCCGGCGCTGATCGTCGATCCGTAGCCGCTCACAGGTAGCCCGAGCGCTGCCGCAGCAGCCACTCGAGGCCGAGCAGCAGGATCGCCAGCACCAGCAGGCCCGGGCGACTCCACAGCTCGACGTCGGCGCGGTCGTCGACCCGCACCACCCGCGGTGGATCGAAGGGCAGGTCGGCCGGCAGCTCGTCGACGGGCCCCACCGCGACGCCGCCGGTCTCGAGGGCGACCGTCTCGAGCAGATCGTCGTCGCCGAACGGCCGATCGAGCTCGGTGCCGGTCTCGCGCACGAGGAAGATGTCGGTGGCCTCGACCGCGGCGCCGTCGACGATCGCCCGCCCGCGCACGCGGTAGACCCCGGCGGTGAGCCCCGGCACGTCCCAGGTCGCGGCGCCGTCGTCGCCGGTGCGCACCGTCGCGGTGCCGACCGGCTCGGCGGTGGCGGGATCCGCGCCGCGGCGCCAGTCGAGCTCGATCGCGCCGCCGGGCAGCGGCAGGTAGTCGCGCCCCGACAGCCGCAGGGTGACGTGGACCGGCTGCCCCGGCGCGTACGAGGTGGCGTCGGTGTCGACCTGGAGGTGGCGCAGATCGGGATCGTGGATGAGCCAGCGGATCGCGCCCTCCCAGAACCCGCCGTAGGCGCGGCCGTCGTCGCCGGGCCGCGCCGCCGCCACCAGGCCCCAGCGCCACAGGGTGTCGGTGGTCACCACCAGGGAGCGGCCCTCGCCGTAGTCGCCGGCGACGATCACCGGCATCGGCTGCCCCGACGGCAACCGCAGGCGCGGGTGGGTCGCGAGCACGGTGGCGCCCGGGCGCGGCGCGCCGACCAGGTTGACGCCCTCGAGCTCCGGCAGCGCGCGCCAGGTGGCGAGGTTGTCGGCGGCGGCGCGGCGCAGCGCGGTGACCGGGTGCCCCGCGCCCGCGGTGGTGAGCTGCGGCCGGAAGCGCGCGGTGTCGACCAGCGTGGCGCGATCCCACGGCGACGGCAGCGTCACCGGCAGCGCCTCGGCGACTGGCGTGCCCTGGTAGCCGCCCGACGCCAGCGACTGCTCGCCGCCGAGCATCACCAGGCCGCCGCCGCCCGCGGTGTAGCGGCGGAGGTCCTCGAGGTAGTCGCCGATGCCGTAGGGCAGGTACTCGAAGTTCTGCAGGACGATCACGTCGAACGACGGCAGCTCCTCCTCGAACAGCTCGCGGGTCGGGAACGGGATCAGCGACATCTCGTCGGACGGCACCAGCGCGACGTCGTCCTGGGTGCGCAGGATGAAGAACGAGATCAGATCGACGTTGGGGTTGGCCTCGAGCAGCTCGCGCAGCGCGCGCACGTCCCACGACGGCTGGCCGGCGACCTGGAGCACCCGGATCTTGTCGCGGATGACCCGCACCACGAACGGGCGCGCGTTGTTGGTGGCGATCGCCTCGCCGGGGCGCACCGGCGTCGCCAGCTCGTAGACGTAGCGCCCGACCCGCGGCGGCGTGACCTCGAAGACGACCCGGACCTCGCCGGAGCTGGGCACCACCACGCGCTGCTCGCGGATGGGGCGCCCGTCCGACGACAGGGTCACGGTGAGGGGCTCGCCGGCGTAGCCGCTGGCGCGCACCACCGCCTCGATGCGCGCGACCGTGCGCACGAACGCGAAGTCGTCGGCGACGACGTCGGCGATGGCGACGTCGCGCAGGCCGGGGCGGGCGGCGGCGACGGTGTGGACCCGGGCCTCGAGCGCGCGCAAGACGTCGCGCACCGAGCCGTCGCGCGAGTCGAGTCCGCCGGTGGCGCCGCCATCGGACACCAGCACGATGCCGGCGAGGTCGCGGCCGTCGTAGCGCCGGCGGACCTCCTCGAGGGCCTCGCGCATGAGCGTGGCGTCGCCGATCGCGGTGGCCCGGGCGACGCCGTCGGCGGAGCTGGCGACCACGCCGTCGGCGAAGGTGTAGTAGTCGAGCCGGTGGGTGGCCTGCCAGGCCGCCAGGGTGTCGGCGGACGCCGCCAGCAGCGCCTGGGTGCGGGCCAGCCGGGTCGGCCCGCCGGGGACGTCGGTGAGCCCCATCGAGCGCGAGGCGTCGACGAGCAGGGCGATCCGGTTGGGCTCGCGCGCGACCTGGCGCAGCTCGATGGCCGGCTCGAGGAAGAGCACCAGCGCGGTGGCGGCGGCGCCGCCGCGGAGCGCGATCATCGCGACCCGTCGCCACGGCGGCGCGCCGCGGGTCGAGCGCCAGGCCAGGCCGATGATCGCTAGCACCGTCAGCGCCGCCGCGGCCACCGCGAACCGGCCCCACGGCGACAGCAGCACCCAGCGGTACTCGTTGAAGGTGGCGCCCGACGGCGCCCACCAGCCGAGCGACCACGCGATCATCGCCTCGACGACGACCACCGCCAGGGCCAGGACCGCGCTGGCGCCGGCGAGCACCGCCGCGCTCGGGCGCTGGCGACGGACGAGGCCCAGGGCGAGGAGCGCGAGCGCCACCGCGAGGGCCAGGAGCGCCGCGCGCGAGCCCGTCGTGAGCAGGACGAAGCGCATGGGCTCAGCCGCCGCCGCTGCCGGCGCCGGTGCCGCTGCCGGCGCCGCTCGGCGCGCGGCCGCCGTCGGCCGGCTTCCACCGCCGCCGCCGCATGATGAACGGCACGTGGACCTGATCGGTCTTGTAGTCGAGGCACAGCGTGTACATCACGAGGTTCACGCCGAGGCGGAACGCCTGCTCGCGCTGGGCCTCGCCGCCGGGCTCGCAGGTGAACTGGTAGGTGCCGAAGTTGTCGCGCGACCAGGCGCCGCCGAGATCGTTCTGCACGTACATGACCGCGAGGCGATCGCCGACGCGCTGGGCCTCCATCACCGCGCTGATCGCGACCCGCCCGACCGGGCGATCGAGCAGGTAGAACGAGGTGAACGCGACGTGGTCGGGCGCCACCACCTCGAGCCCGGGCGCCGGCGCCGGCAGCGCGGCCGCCAGCAGGCGCCGCACGGCCTGATCGAAGGCGCCGCCCACGCCGCCCTCGGCGGAGTCGACGATGAGCGTGCCGCCGAAGGTGAGGAACCGGCGCAGGGCCTCGATCTGCGGCTGCGGCGGCAGGTCGAAGCCGCGATCGCCGGCGAGGTAGAGCAACGGGGTGTCGTGCAGGCTCGGGCTGCCGAGAGTGGTGATCACCGGCTCGAGCTCGGCGTCGATCGAGGTGCGCTTCTCGAGCTCCCAGGCGAGCCGGCGCAGGGCGTCGGGCCGGGGCTGCCAGCCGCCGCCGAGCTGGAGCTGCGCGAACCGGAACTTCGACGACGGCCCGATCGCGGCGGCCGGCCGCGCCCGCGCCAGCAGCGCGCCGGCCGGGAGGACGGCGGCGGCGCGCAGGAGCGCGCGGCGGGTCGGGCGAGGCGGCATCGCGCACAGGCTACTCCTGCACCGCGCACGCGGCCACTGTCGCGGTCGTGGTGCTAGGGTCCCGCGCCATGACGTCGCGTCGCCTCTCGGTCGTGGTGCTGCTCGGGCTCTCGGCGGCGGCCGGGGCCCACGCCGACGACGACGAGCCCGGGCTCATCAGCGCCGGGCCGCGCGCGGAGGCGATCGACGATCCGCGCGATCACGCCCGGCAGTTCGGCCTGGCGATGGCGCTGCCCTTCGGCCTGCGCGCGGTGAAGACCTACGACGGCGAGTACTGCGGCGACCTCAGCGACGACACCGGCGGCAACGCCCCGGCGTGCGTCGGGCGCGCGTCGCAGGCCCTCGACTTCATCGCGTCCTACGGGGTCTTGCCGCGGCTCGAGGCGCTGCTCGAGCTGCGGGTCGGCCTCGAGCGCGACCCCGGCTCGCGGCCGGGCGCCGACGACGGCCCCCGGGTGTTCCACCTGTCGCCGGGCGTGCGCGTGTTCTACAGCGACGCCCGCACCAGCAAGCTGTTCTCGACGGGCCAGGCCGTGTTCGACTTCACCGGCAACCTGGCCCCCAGCGGCGAGACCATCGGCGCCGACGTCGGCGTGCGCAACGTCAACGGCCTGTGGTTCGATCGCCACGCGCAGTGGGGCTGGTACCTCTTCGTCGGCGAGACCCTGACGTTCACCCGCTGGCTCCGGTTCGAGCTCGAGGGCGGCATCGGCATCCAGGGCCGGTTGCCCTGAGCGGCGCGGTCACGCGTCGAGCTGCGCGGCGACCGGCTGGGCCAGCGCCCAGCGGGTCGCGGCGTGGGCGCGCTCGACGGCGGCGGCGCCCGGCCCGAGCCGCAGCGGGTGCAGGCGCGGCAGCCCGAGCACGCGCAGGGTGACGGTCGCGGCGCGCGGGGCGATGCGCAGCGCGCCGGCGAGCGGGGTGGCGGCGACCGCGGCCGCCGCCCCCGGGTGGGAGAGGACGGGCTCGTCGGCGGGGCCGTCGGCGAGCCCGGCGACGCCCGGGCGATCGCCGATGCCGCCGTCGGACAGCAGCCGACCGTCGCGGCGCACCGGCTGCAAGAGGCCGGGGAACGCGCACGACGCGGTGATCGCGGTCGCCAGCTCGCCGTCGCGCAGCACCACCGTGCACCTCCGGCCGAGATCGAACGCCGAGATCGCGACCGGTCGCGGGCAGGCCTCGAGCCGCGTCACCGGCGCGATGCGCTCGACGAGCTGGCGGAAGCGCGCGCCGCGCAGGAGCCCGAGGCCGGGCGCAGGATCCCAGAAGTCCGCCCGGCGCAGCGCGATCACCTCGTCGACGATGACCCGCGCCGGCACCCCGGCACCGACGAGGCCGGCGACCAGCGCGCCGGCGCTCGAGCCCGACAGCCGGGCCGGCACCAGGCCGGCCTCCTCGAGGGCGAGCACCACCCCGGCGTGGGCGTAGAAGCCGAAGAAGCCCGACGACAGGGCCAGCGCGAACGGGCGCTGGGCCAGGTGCTCGGCGAGGGTCGGGGCCGCCATCGCGCGCAGGCTAGCAGGTCGGCGGGCGACGGCGGCGCGCGCCCGCGTCGCGCGCGGCCGACGTGGTACACGGCCGGCGTGTCGCTCGTCCCCTCGCCTCGGCCGCTGTGCGCGCGCTGCCGACGCCCGCCGGCCCTGTGCTACAGCGCGCACCTGCCGAGCCTGCGGCCGGCGACGAAGGTGGTCGTCTTGCAGCACCCGCGCGAGCGCACCGTCGCCATCGGCACCGCGCGGATGGCGCGGCTGTGCCTCGAGGGCGCCGAGCTCCACGTCGGCGTCGACTGGGATCGCTCCGAGGTGCTGGCGGCAGCGCTCGCCGATCCGGCGCGGCCGCCGATCCTCCTGTACCCCGGGCCGGGCGCCCGCGACGTGGTGCGCGAGCCGCCGATCGGGCCGGTGACGCTGGTCGTCGTCGACGGCACCTGGAGCAACGCCAAGAACCTCGTGCGCGACAGCGCGGTGCTCTCGGCGCTGCCGCGCTACGCGTTCGTGCCGCCGCGGCCGAGCGAGTACCGCATCCGCCGCGAGCCCCAGGACGACTACGTGTCGACCATCGAGGCGCTGGCCACCGTGCTCGGCGCCCTCGAGGGCGACCCGGCGCGCTTCGCCGCGATGCTCACGCCGTTTCGCGCGATGGTCGACGCCCACCTCGCGGCCCGGGCCGCGCACGCTGGGCGCGGCACGCCGCGGCGCAAGGTCCGTCGGCCGCCGCCGCCGCCGCCGGAGCTCGAGCGGCTCCGCGCCCGCTGGGATCACCTGGTGTGCGTGGTCGGCGAGGCCAACGCCTGGCGCTACGTGCCGGGGGCGCCGCGCCCCGCCGACGAGCTGGTCCACTGGGTCGCGGTGCGGCCGGCGACCGGCGAGCACCTCGCGGTGATCGCGGCGCCGACGGGGCCGCTGGCGCCGAGCACGTCGTTCCACCTCGGCCTCGACGAGGCGGTGCTCGCGGCCGGCGTCGATCGCGACGCGCTGCGCGCGCAGCTCGCGGCGTTCGCGCGCCCGGGCGACGTGTGGTGCTCGTGGGGCTACTACCCGCGCACGCTGGCGCGCGCCGCCGGCGCCGCGGTGCCCGAGGAGCACCTCGATCTGCGCGGCCTGGCCCAGCGGCTGGGGCGCGGCGACAAGGTCGGCCTGCTCGAGGCGTACCTGGCGCGCACCCTCGACGGCGCGGTGCCGTCGGTGGCGCCCGGTCGCGCCGGCCGTCGTGCGGCCGGGCTCGCCGAGCTGGTCGGGCGCTGGCGCGGCGCGGCGGCTCAGGGCTCGTCGGCCTGACGCTCGTAGGCGCCGAGATCGGCGCGGGCACCGACGAGGCGCGGCGCCCCGGCGAGATCGACGGCGTCGGGCGCGAACGCCTCGCCGAGGCCGGCGGCGTCGACCAGCGGGCTGCCCGCCGCCGGGCGGAAGTCGCCGAAGACGGCGTCGACGAAGCCGGGCGCCTGGGTGAGGTTGTCGGCGCCGGCGACCGCGGCCATCGGCGCCGGCTGGTAGGCGAGGGAGCGCGACAGCTCGCAGTTGGCACCGGCGAGGAGCTGGTGCCCGACCGCGGCCGAGCGGTCGGCGACGACGACGTTGTGCAGGAACGTCATCGGGGTGGCGACGTCGACGCAGTCGATCTGGGCGTCGACCCCCGGCGCCTCGCGGGCGTTGTCGACGAAGGTGTTGTGGGCGAGGCGGTGGACCGCGCCCGGGCCGGCGCCGATGAGCACCCGGATGCCGGCGAGGGGCCCCTCGACGAACAGCGAGTCGTGGACGTCGAATGCGGCGCGCGACAGCTCGACGGTGGCGTGGTGGAACACGCCCCGGTCGATCGTGAGCACGCCGCGAATGGCGCGCACCAGCCCGCCGTCGACGGTGGGCGCGACCAGGGCGAGCTCGCTGTCGATGATCGTGAGCTGGCCGGCGACGGCGAGCGCGTCGACGGTGCCGCCGACCCGGTACAGCGCGAGGTGGAAATCGTCGGCGACGGCGAGGCCGCGCACGTCGAGGTCGTGGTCCCAGATCCCGAGCGCGGTGTAGCTGCCGGCCGGCGTGAGGATCGCGCCGGCGCCGTGGATGACCACACGAGGCCGGCCGGCGGCGGCGACCAGGGTGGCGGAGGCGTGCGGGTAGCTGCCCGGCGCCATCACCACGTGGGGCCGGGCGTCGGTGCGAACCTCGAGCGCGCGCGGCAGGGTCGCGCACGGCGCCGCCGCCGTGCACGGGCGGGCGTCGTCGCCGTCCGGGGCGAGCGCGACGATGGCGGCGTCGGCCACGCAGGCGCCGGTGGTGAGCTCGCAGGCGCCGCTGTCGCACTCGTCGTCGGCGGCGCAGCCGCGACAGGCGCCGCCGGCGCACACCGGCGCGTCGGCGCCGCAGTCGAGGTCGTCGCGGCAGCCGACGCAGGCGCCGTCGTCGGCGCACCACGGCCGATCCGCGAAGCCGCCGCAGTCGTCGTCGCCGGCGCAGCCGCCGCAGGCGCCGACCTCGAGGTCGCAGCTCGGGGCGCTCGCGTCGCAGCCGCGCGCGCCGTCGCAGGCCAGGCACACGCCGTCGGCGCAGTACGGCGCGTCGGGTGACGTGCAGTCGGCGTCGATGACGCACGCCGCCGGGCGACAGCCGCCCTCCACGCACGCCAGCCCGCCGGCGCACCCGGTAGGTTCGGTCAGGCCCACCGCCGCGCAGCTCTCCGCGGTGACGCAGCAGGGCACGCCGTAGCCGGTGGCCTTGCTACAGGCGAGGAGGGTGAGGGAGAGGACCAGGGCCGGCAGGAAGCTACGCATGGGCCGGGCTATCGGCCGCGGGCCGCAACGGTTGCGCCGCGCGGGCGGCTACCCCGTAACTACCCGGGTGCCCTTCCCCGGCCCTCGGGCAAGGCTGTAGCTTCGGGGCGTCATGACGACCGATCGTACGTTTCGATCCATCTTTCCTGGTCCCGTCCTGCTGGGCAGCCTCGCGGCGCTCGGCGTCGCGCTGGCAGCGGCGAGCCCGGCTCACGCCGATCGCGCCTACGAGCGGCGCGTGCGCTTCGACCAGTACGGCAGCTTCGCCGTGGCCGGCAACAACATCCTGACCTGCGACACGGCCGACACGGGGTGCACCACCGCGCAGGGCGCGACCCGTGGCACCGCCCGCAACAACAACTTCGACGAGATCTACGTCGACATCGACGGCGATGCCTCGACCTTCAGCTCGAGCTCGGCGACCCTGGACATCCCGGCGACGGCGGACGTGACCTGGGCCGGCATGTACTGGGCCTGCCTCAGCAGCGCCAGCGACGCGTCGGATCGGGTCGTCAAGCTCAAGGTGCCCGGCGGCGCGTACCAGACGCTCGACGCCGACGTCTTCGACAACATCGGCGGCGGCGGCGCCTACCACGCCTTCGAGGACGTCACCGATCTGGTCCGGGCGGGCGGCGCCGGCTCCTACACCGCGGCCGACATCCGCTGCAACACGGGCGGCTCGAACCTCTGGGGCGGGTGGACGATCGTCGCGGTCTACCGGGACAGCGCGCCGACTGCGGCGCTGCGCAGCGTCGTGGTCTTCGACGGCGCCCAGGCGTACCAGAACACGCCGGTCGTCTTTCCGCTCAACGGCTTCCTGACGCCGGCGGTGGGGCCGGTGCTCACCGAGGTGGGCATCGTGCAGTACGACGGTGACCGCGGCGGCGCCGACACCCTCACCTTCACCAGCCCGGGCGTGGGCGCCTCCCCGCTCGGCAACGCGCTGAACCCGACCGGCGACGTCCTGAACTCCACCGTCACGTTCGGTGGCGTCAACATGACCGCCCGGGTGCCCGCCCACAACAACACGCTCGGCTACGACCTGGACATCTTCGAGTCCACGACGATCCTCGCCAACAACGAGACCTCGGCGACCATCACGGCGAGCGGGTCGGGGTCGGAGGTGCTCTTCGGCGGCGTCTTCATCTTCGCCACCGACATCTTCATCCCCAACCTGGTGGGCTTCAAGACCGGGGTCGACCTCAACG
The DNA here is from genome assembly GCA_041389945.1 of Kofleriaceae bacterium. Taxonomy (GTDB): domain Bacteria; phylum Myxococcota_A; class Polyangia; order Haliangiales; family Haliangiaceae; genus JAWKQW01. Next base: position 196,471 of record JAWKQW010000012.1, on the reverse strand, counting down.
CCGGCCCGCTCAACGTCGGCGACGAGCTCGAGTACACGATCGCCATCACCAACGACGGCCTCGACAACGCGATCAACGCGCTCCTGGTCGACCCCATCCCGGCGGGCACCACCTACGTGGCCGACTCGCTGGTCGTCAACGGCATGGCCGAGAGCGACGATCCGAGCGACGCCATCGGGGGCTACAACGACGTCCTCGCCCAGATCGAGATCAACCTCGGCAACGTGGCCGCCCCGCTGGGGCTCGTCCAGGTCGACGAGGACATCACGGTGACCTTCAAGGTCACAATCGACCCGGATCCGACCCCGGGCCTGGTCATCCAGAACCAGGCGTTCATCAGCTACGCCGGCCAGACCCTCGGCGCCGGCACCACCTTCGACGACGACACCGACGGCGACATCGTCCTCGGCGGCAACAACCCGACCGAGTCCGGGATCCACCTCATCGCGGTCGACGACGTCGCCACGGTCGACGAGGACACCGTGGTCAACCTCGACCCGCGCGACAACGACGTCGACGCCGCGCTGCACGACCTCCGCATCAGCGCGGTCGGCCCGGCCTCCGCCGGCACCGTGGTCATCGCCGGCGACGGCTCCGTGACCCTGACGCCGCCGGCCAACTTCTTCGGCGACATCACGTTCCCGTACACCGTCACCGACGACCTGGGCGCGGTCGACACCGGCCTGGTCACGGTGACGTTCCTGCCGGTCAACGACCCGCCGATCGCGGTGGACGACGTCGCCAGCACGGGCGCCGCCCAGGCGGTGACCGTCGACGTGCTCGCCAACGACAGCGACGTCGAGGGCTCGCTGCTCACGGTGGTCGCGATCACCCAGCCCGCGGGCGGCGCCGCGACCGGCGTCGTGGTCGACAACGGCGACGGCACCGTGACCTTCACCCCGGCGGTGGGCTTCGAGGGCCTCGCGACCTTCACCTACACCGTGTCCGACGGCACCGACACCTCGGTCGCGACCGTGACCGTGGCGGTCGGCGACGACACCGACGGCGACGGCCTGGCCGACTTCCTCGAGGAGCTCATCGGCACCGACCCGGACGACGCCGACAGCGACGACGACGGCGTGATCGACGGCGACGAGCCGGGTGGGCCGGACGCCGACACCGACGGCGACGGCCTCATCAACGCCCTCGACCCCGACAGCGACAACGACGGCCTGTTCGACGGCACCGAGCTCGGCCTCGGCTGCGGGCTGGCCGACACCGACGTCGGCGCCGGCCACTGCATCCCCGACGCCGATCCGGCGACCACGACCGATCCGCTCGATCCGGACACCGACGACGGCGGCATCAAGGACGGCGCCGAGGACGGCAACCACAACGGCCGCATCGACGCGGGCGAGGGCGACCCCAACGATCCGGCGGACGACGTCGACCTGGTCGACACCGACGGCGACGGCCTGCCCGACGTGGTCGAGGTCGCCGGCGGCTCGGATCCGAACGACGCCGACACCGACGACGACGGCGTGATCGACGGCGACGAGCCGAACCTGTGGCTCGACACCGACGGCGACGGCCTCATCAACGTGCTCGACCCCGACAGCGACAACGACGGCCTGCTCGACGGCACCGAGCTTGGCCTCGGCTGCGACCTGCCGGACACCGACCTGTCCGCGGGCAACTGCATCGCCGACGCCGATCCAGCGACCACGACCGATCCGCTCGATCCGGACACCGACGACGGCGGCATCAAGGACGGCGCCGAGGACTTCGATCGCAACGGCCGGGTCGATCTCGGCGAGGGCGATCCCAACGATCCCTCCGACGACGTCACCCTGGTCGACACCGACGGCGACGGCCTGCCGGATCCGCTCGAGGTCCTGATCGGCACCGACCCCGACGACGCCGACAGCGACGACGACGGCGTGATCGACGGCGACGAGGCCAACTTCTGGCTCGACACCGACGGCGACGGCCTCATCAACGCCCTCGATCCCGACAGCGACGACGACGGCCTGTTCGACGGCACCGAGGTCGGCCTCGGCTGCGACCTGCCCGACACCGACCTCGCCGAGGGGAACTGCATCCCCGACGCCGATCCCACCACCACGACCGATCCTCTCGACCCCGACACCGACGACGGCGGCGTCATCGACGGCGAGGAGGACGCCAACCACAACGGCCAGGTCGACGACGGCGAGCGGGATCCGCTCGACCCGTCCGACGACGAGCGCCTCGACCGCGATGGAGACACCGTGCCCGACGACGACGACAACTGCCCCGACATCGCGAACCTCGACCAGGCCGACCTCGACGGCGACGGCACGGGCGATCTGTGCGACGCCGATCGCGACGGCGACGGCTTCCGGGACGACGCCGGCGTCTCCGGCGGCGGCTGCGGCTGCGCCACCGGCAGCGATCCCACCGGCGGCGTGCTGCTGGCGGTCGGCCTGCTGTTCGCGGTCGCTCGTCGGCGCCGCCGCGGCGCCGCGCTCGGCTGGGCCGCGGCGCTGGCCGTGGTGGTCACGCTCGGCGCGAGCGTGACCGCGCGGGCCCAGACCGCCGAGGACCGCGACTTCATGCTGGAGCGGTTCAACCTCGGCACCGATCGCAACGCGCTGCTCTCGGTCGAGTGGGCGGAGAACGCCGGCGCCGGCGCCTTCGACCTGCAGCTGTGGGGCGGCTACCAGGACGACCCCTTCGTGCTCTACGCCGAGGACGCCAACGGCGATCGCGAGGTCCAGGGTGACCTGCTCTCGAGCCGGCTCGCCTTCAACCTCAACGCCGCGTACGCGCCGACCCGGTGGCTCTCGATCGGCCTCGACGTGCCGCTCATCGCCACCCAGGATCGTCCCGACGTCAACATGCTGGCGCCCGGCGGTCTCGACGAGGTCACCGGGGCCGGGCTCGGCAACATCCGGCTGGTACCGCGGCTCACCCTGCTCCGGCAGTCGGCTCACGGCCTCGGCCTCGCGATCATCCCCAACGTGATCGTGCCGTCGCAGACCTCCGACGACGCCTATTTCGGCGACGCCGGGCTCGGCTTCGCGCCGGAGCTGGCGATCTCGCGCAGCTTCGGCGGCCTGCGGTTGGCGGCCAACCTCGGCTGGAAGTCGCGCAAGCGCGCCACCGTGGCCAACCTGGTCGTCGACGACGAGCTCGCCGCGCGGGTGGCCGGCGGGTACCGGATCGTCGCCGGCGAGAAGCCGCTCGATCTGTCGATGGCGCTGCAGCTGGCGACCCCGGCCAAGGAGCCGCTCGACCAGTTCAACACCAACCACGCCGAGCTGCTCGCGGGCCTCGGCTACCAGATCGCCAAGCCGGTCCAGCTCACCGTCGGCGGCGGCGTCGGCCTCGCCAACGGCTACGGCACCCCGGACTGGCGCGCCTTCGTCGGCGTGCGCTTCACCCACGGCGGCGGCGACGACCCCGACGGCGACGGCCTCGTCGGCAAGGCCGACAAGTGCCCGGACGAGCCCGAGGATCGTGACGGCTGGCAGGACGACGACGGCTGCCCGGACCGCGACAACGACGGCGACGGGGTGCTCGACGTCAACGACGGCGCGCCGGACGACCCGGAGGACGCCGACGGTTGGGAGGACGCCGACGGCGTGCCCGATCCGGACAACGACGGCGACGGCATCGTGGACGGCGAGGACCGCTGCCCGAACGAGGCCGGCATCGTCGAGACCTCGGGCTGCGCGCCGGTCGACAGCGACGGCGACGGCCTGTACGACCACGTCGACGCCTGCCCGCAGGAGCCCGAGGACGCCGACGGCTTCAAGGACGACGACGGCTGCCTCGACGACGACAACGACAACGACGGCGTGCTCGACACCGTCGATCGCTGCCCGATGGAGTCGGGCCCGGCGGCCAACGGCGGCTGCCCCGACACCGATCGCGACGGCGACGGCGTGGTCGATCGCCTCGACAACTGCCCCGACGAGAAGGGCACCGCGGCGCGCCAGGGCTGCGCCAAGAAGCAGCTGGTGACCATCACCGACGGCCGGCTCGACATCCTCGAGAGCGTCTACTTCAAGACCAACAAGGCGGTGATCGAGAAGCGGTCGTACAAGCTGCTCGACAACGTCGCCGACGTGCTGACCGCGCAGGGTCACCTGCGGGTCCGGGTCGAGGGCCACACCGACAGCCAGGGCAACGACGAGTTCAACAAGGACCTGTCGCAGCGCCGGGCCGACGCCGTGGTCGCGTACCTGGTGGGCAAGGGCATCGACGCTGGCCGGCTCGAGCCGGTCGGCTACGGCGAGGAGCAGCCGGTGGCGGACAACGCCACCAAGGCCGGCCGCGCGTCCAACCGTCGCGTGGTGTTCACCATCCTCGGCGGCGACGGCACGGTGAAGACCACCGAGCAGGGCGCCGGCACCGACACCCTCGAGCGCTGAGCACGGCGCGCCGCGACGTCGCCCCCGGGCGGCGTCGCGCCGCCGCGTCGCGGATCGCGGCGGCTCCGCTCGCCGACCGAGGCGCCCCGTCGATCAGCGGGGGTCGGCGTCGGCCTTGGTGGGGCGGAGCTCCGCCGGGCGCGCTCCGGGCGCGCGGTGTCACGGTAGCGGCGGGCCGGCGCGACGCCAGCCGCGCTCGAGCAGCCACGACTACGGTCGCACCACGGGCAAGGGGCCGCGGCGCGGGATGCGCACGAGGTCGTCGGGCCACGTAGCGCGCCGTCCCGGGCGCGCTCAGCGCGTGAGCGCGAGGGCGTCGGCGGCGAGGCCGAGGGCGTCGGCCGCCTCGGGGGCGAGCGCGGTGACCTGGTACGGCGCGGCGTCGGGCAGCTCGAGCACATCGCCGACCTCGAGCAGATCGCCCTCGGCCAGCGCGACGACGAGGCTGCGCAGGAGGCTCGCGACCTCGGCGACGGTGGTCGGCTCGACCCCGGGCACGACCAGGTCGGCGCGGCCGAGCTTGCGCAGGCCGCGGGTGAACACGGTGGCGGTCGCCGCGGGCGGTGCGTCGGGGCTCGGGGCGCCGTCCTCGACGACGATCGACACCTCGCGGGTCGGGTCGAGGGCGCGGTGCGGATCCTCGGCGCGCACGGCGTCGCCGGTCCAGGCCCGCCCTGCGAGCACGTCGATGACGACGGTGGCGGCGCCGGCGGCGGCGGCCTCGTCGGCCACGCACCGGGCCAGCGCCCACGCCGCCTGCAGGTAGCCGAGGTCGGACGGATCGTCGAGCACGGCCTCGATCTGGTAGGCGCGCCCGGCTGTGCGGGCGGCGGCGGCGGCGGCCGGGCCGAGCTCGTCGGCGACCAGCTCGAGCAGCGCCGAGCCGGCGAGGTCGGCGAAGTACGCCGCGTGTTCGGCCCGATCGCGCACGCACAGGGTCGCCTCGCCGGCCGTCGCGCTGGCGGGGAGGCCGTGGCGGCTGCGCGACACCGGCAGCGGATCCGGCAGCTGGGCGTCGGTGAGCGCGACGAGGAGCACCTGCGCCGGCGGACCGCCGAGGGACAACCGGGGCCGCGACCAGGCCGTCGGGACGAGCGATTCCTGCACCGCGCGACTCTACTGAGGCCGCCGCCGCGGCGCTATGATGCGGCCGCTCGTGGCCGACGTCGTCCTCACCGCACGCTCGCTGTCCAAGGTCTTCCGGACGCCCCTGCGGCGCCGGCGGATCGAGGCGCTGCGCTCGATCAGCCTCGAGGTACGACGCGGCGAGGTGTTCGGCTTCATCGGCCCCAACGGCGCCGGCAAGACCACCACCATCCGCATCCTGATGGGGCTCATCCGGGCCACCGGCGGCGAGGCCAGCATCCTCGGCCACCGCATCCCGAGCCGGGCCGCCCGCGCGCGCATCGGCTTCCTGCCGGAGCAGCCGTACTTCTACGACTACCTCACCGTGGCCGAGCTGCTCGACCTCGTCGGCCGCGTGCATGGCCTCGACCGCGCCAGCCGGCGGCGCCGGGCCGACGAGCTGATCGCCCGGGTCGGGCTCGAGCGCGCCCGCGGCCAGCACATGAAGAAGTTCTCCAAGGGCATGCTGCAGCGGGCCGGGCTGGCCCAGGCGCTGATGAACGACCCGGCGGTGGTGGTGCTCGACGAGCCGATGAGCGGGCTCGATCCGATCGGCCGCAAGGAGGTCCGCGACCTCATCCTCGAGCTGCGCGACCGCGGCACCACCGTGTTCTTCTCCTCGCACGTGCTCAGCGACGTCGAGCAGGTCGCCGACCGGGTGGCGATCGTGGCCCGGGGCGAGCTGGTGCGCGTGGGCACGCCGGTGGAGCTCGTCGATCACACCCTGCGCAGCGTCGACGTGGTGGTGCGGCTGCCCGGCGAGGGCGCCGACGCCCTGGCGGCCGCGCTCGGCGACGGCGCGCTCGGCAGCCGCCGCCGCGAGGACGAGCTCACGGTGTCGCTGCCGGCCGAGGCCGACGTCGACGAGCTGCTGGCCCGGGCCCGCGCCGGCGGCGCCCGGGTGGTGATGGTGACCCCGCACCACCAGACCCTCGAGGAGGTGTTCCTCGCGCAGATCGCCGACGCCGAGGCGCGCGCCGGTGGTCCCCGCGGCGCCGGCGCCGCGACGGTGGAGGAGCGCGCCTGATGTTCGGGCGCATGTGGGCGATCGCCCTCAACACGTTCCGCGAGGCCGCGCGCATGCGCGTGCTCTACGCGATGCTGGCGATGGTGGTCGGCGCCAACCTCCTGGCGCTGGTGCTCTCGCAGATGGCGCTGCGCGACGGCGCCCGGGTCGCGCGCGACGTCGGCCTCGCCGGCATCTCGCTGTTCGGCTCGCTGACCGCGATCTTCCTCGGCGTGTTCCTGCTCTACGCCGAGGTCCAGCGGCGCACGATCCACACGATCGTGTCCAAGCCGATCGAGCGCTGGGAGTTCGTGGTCGGCAAGTACCTCGGCATGGGGCTGGTGCTGTCGCTCCTCGTCGGCCTGTTCACGGCGGCGATGCTCGGCCAGCTGGTGTGGCAGGGCGTGCCGGTGTCGAGCGCGATCGTCAAGGCGACGATCCTGTCGTGGGCCGAGGTCATGACGGTGGCGTCGGTGGCGATCTTCTTCTCGTCGTTCTCGAGCCCGTTCTTGTCCGGGCTGTTCGCGCTGGTGGTGTTCTTCCTCGGGCGGGTCACTCCCGACATCCAGGCGGCCGCCGATCGCGCGCCGCAGGAGTGGATCCAGGTGGTGGCGCGCGCCGCCCTCCGGCTGGTGCCGGACCTGCAGCTGTTCTCGGTGTCGGGCCGCACCCTCGACGGCGAGGTGATCAGCGTGCACGCCGACTTCGTGTCGTGGGGCTACGTGGGCCTGGCCTCGCTGCAGGGCCTGCTCTGGATCATCGGGCTGGTCGGGCTGGCGGCGGTCTTGTTCCAGCGGCGGGACTTCACCTGATGGCGGCCGCACCCGGCGCGGTGGTGGTCGCCGCCGCCGGCCTGGGGGCGTGGATCACCGGCCTGTGGTGGCTCGGCACCCGCGCGATCACCGCGGGCGATGGCCTCGATCGCCGCCACGGCGCCATCGCCGGCACGCTCATCGCCCTCGGCGGCATCGCGTGGGTGGTCGGCCTGCACCGGGCCTGACCGCGCGGCGCTCCGGATGGGCGCGAGATCGCCCGCGCCGGGTCCCCGGCCTTTACAACCGAGGAGGCCCGTCGTTACCGTCGCCGGCCATGGGCAAGAACCTCGGGGCCAGGGTCATCGAGCTGCTCGAGCACGAGCGGGTCGAGTTGCGGGCGGCGGCGGCGATGGTGCTCGCCGAGGTGGGCGACGGCGACGGCGCCGTCGAGGCCGCGCTGATCGCGCGCCTCGGCGACGACGACCCCGGGGTGCGGCGGATCGCCCTCGAGGGCCTGGCCGCCGCCGGGGCCACCGGCATCGCCAGCAAGCTGGTGCCGCTGCTCCGCGGCGACGACGGCGGCCTGGCCGAGCGCGCGGCGCAGGTGCTGGCCAGCCAGGGCGCGACCGCGGAGACCGCGCTGCGCAAGGAGCTCGGCGCCGAGGGGCCCATCGGCGCCCGGCGGGTGATGGCGCAGCTGCTGCTCAAGCGCGGCTCGCAGGCCGCGGTGGAGGCGGTGCTCGATCAGCTCGCCGGCGGCGAGTTCGCCGAGCAGGCGCTGCAGCGGACGCAGCCCCGCGCCGAGGGCCACCGCGAGGTCCTCGACGGCGATGCCGCCGGCGGGCACCGCCGCCAGGAGCGCGTGGGCCTCGGCCGGCGCCGGCGCCAGCACCCGACACCGCCCGGCACCGGCGAAGATCCGGTCGACGTCGGCTGCGCCCTCGACCAGCGCGGCGCCACCGTCGAGCAAGCCGTCGGCGCCGGGGCTGCCGGGCACGGCGGCGACCGCGCGGCCGAGCGCGCGCGCCGCGGCCGCCGTATGCAGCGCGCCCGAACGCGCCTGGGCCTCGACCACGATCACCACGTCGGCCAGCGCGGCGATGAGCCGGTTGCGGGCGATGAACTGGTGGCCGCGCGGCTCGGTGCCCGGCGGCAACGCGCTCACGATCGCGCCGACCGGGCTGGCCACGATCTCGGCGAACAGACGGCGGTGGCGGGCCGGGTAGTCGACGTCGATGCCGGTGCCGAGCACGACCACGGTGGCGCCGCCGGCGTCGAGCGCGCCCCGGTGGGCGGCGCCGTCGATGCCGAGGGCTCCGCCCGACACCACCAGCACGCCTGCGGCCGCCAGCCCCGCCGCCAGCGCATGCGCCCGGGCCTGTCCGTCGGCGCTGGCGCCGCGGCTGCCGACCAGGGCCACCGCGCGGGCGCGCTCGACCAGCGTGCCGCGCACGTGCAACGCCGCGCGCGCGTGCGCGGTGCCGGCCAGGCGCCGGGGCACGCCGGCGGCACCCGGCGCGAGGAGGAGGTGGCCCACGCGCGACAAGGGCGAGCAGGTAGTCACCCTGCTCGCCCGCGTCAAGGGCCGGTCGCGCGAGCCCGCGCGCCAGCGTCCGGTGCCCGGACGGCTACTCCGACGGCAGCGCCTTCTGCATCATCACGATGTCGCCGATGCCCATCTCGTGCACCGACAGCGTGACGATGGCCATCGAGGTGTGCTTGCCGACGTCGACCACCGAGACCTCGCCGAGCATGCGCGCGGGGTAGCGGCGATCGTCCTGGCCGGTGCGGGCGATGTCGGCGCGCCCCGGGGCGGCGTCGCCACGGCGCACCACGTAGAGCCGGTTGCCGACCTCGAGGCCCTCCTCGGTCCCGACGTCGAGGAACACGATCTCGCTCTCGCCGATGAGCTGGTCGCGGGTGAGCATCGCGACGATCGAGCCCTGGGCGTCGACCGTGGGCGCCACCGGCGGCAGCGTGGTGAGCTCGCGCACCAGCGGGCCGACCAGGTCGCCGCGCTCGATCTCGTGGCGGGCGTCGGTGATCACGCCGCGCGCGCGCTTGTCCTTCTTGACGCTGACCACCTCGACCTCGCCGAGGATGCGGACGTAGGCGCCGGCCTTCTTGCCGTCCTTGGCGACCGCCTGCTCCTCCTTGTAGATCGACAGCCGCTCGCCGATGGTGGGCGGCTTGTCCTTGGGATAGGCCAGGTACACCGAGTCGCCGGTGGCCAGCAGCAGCTTCTCGTCGGGCGAGCCGTCGATGCGGACCGCCTCCTCGAGATCGACGGCGTCGACGAAGGCGACGTCACGCAGCGTGAGCGAGCTGCGCCGCACCGGGCCGGGCATGCTCGTCCGCACCGGGTCGCCCTCGGGGTCGGCGGTGGTCACCGGCACGTACACGCCGCGCGGCAGCAGCCGCACCAGGTCGCCGGGATAGATCCAGTGCGGGTTCGAGATCTGCGGGTTGTACGACCAGACCTTCGGCCACTGCCACGGGTCGTTGAAGTAGTACCAGCTGATGTCCCACAGGGTGTCGCCGCGCACGACGGTGTGCAGGGGGTGGTGAACGGTAGCCCGGCTGCTCGTCGCCGAGCAGGGTGGTGGTGACGTCGTAGATGTCGACGCCGCCGGGGCACAGCAGGCGCGCGCGCCGCGCTGAAGCTGCACGCGTCCCAGCCGGCGCCGACGATCGATCCACGCCTCGGCGGTCGGGCGCAGGCCAGTGCCCACCTGCAGGTGGCTGGTCGGCGCGCGGCTGCCGACCAGGGCGCCGCCGGCGAGCCCGATCGCGATCGCGATCGCGGCGATCACCCGGGCGCGCCGGCCGAGGCCGCGGGTGCGCGCGCGCAGCCGGGCCCAGGCGCGGAGGCAGCGCCGCCGCCAGGGTCGGCGACTCCACGCGCCGACGATCGCGAGCGCGAGCGCGAGCGCGAGCCACGCGAGCCACCGCCCGGCGCCGTCCGACGGCAGCGCGCCGTCGACGGTGAAGGTGGTCTGGCCCGGCGCCAGCCACGCGCACGGCACCCGCAGCGCGCCGCCGTCGGTGGCCGGGCAGGCGTACACCGGCACCGCGCGGCCGTCGGCGGCGCGGGCGCGCCAGCGCGGGTACCAGCCGGTGCCGAGCGCCACCAGCGCCGGCTCGTCGGCGACCAGCTCGACCACCGCGGCGGCGTCGTCGAGCCGCAGCGTGGTGACCTCGCCGCGGCCGCGCTCCGACCCGCGCGAAGCGACCGTCCCAGCCGGCCACCTCGCGCACGTGGTAGCGGCCGAACACCTGCTCGCTGGCCGCAACGCCGCCGGTCGGGGAGTCGCCGGCGCGCACCAGCCAGCGCACGCCGAAGCGGCGCAGGCTCGCCGGCGAGTCGTCGGCGAGGCGATCGCGCAGCAGCAGGCCGGAGGTCGCGCCGAGGTGCAGGGTGGGCAGGCCGGTCTCGGCGGTGAGGTGGTAGTTGTAGTGCTCGTCGCCGATGTCGAACAGCGCGCGCGCGAGCTGGCCGGGCTCGGTGGCGGCGACCTGCGCCGTCGCCCACGCGCGCAGCGCGGGCTCGCCGTCGCCGTCGGTGGTGCGGTGGGTGGCGGCGCGGACGTCGGCGCGCACGCCGTCGGCGTAGGGCGCGGCCGCGCGCACGCCCACGGCCAGGAGCAGCGCGAGCACCGCGCCGCCGACCGCGCGCGCCCCGGGGGTGGCGTGGCGCCAGCGCGCCGCCAGCACCCGCAGCGCCGCGGCGGCGACCATCGCCGCGCCGACGAAGGCCAGCGGGCGCACCAGCGCCATCAGCCGGGTCGCGCCGAGCCGCGCCACCGTGGGGCTGGCGGCGGCGTCGAGAGCACCAGGTACGGCACGTCGCTGGCGAGCAAGAGCAGCGCGACGCCGGTGACGCCGAGGGTGGTGGCCCGGGCCCGCCTCGTGCCCACCGCGGCCAGCAGGCCGAGGGTGCCGACCATGATCACCAGCGGCAGGCTGCTCCACGGGAACCCGCGGCCGACCAGCTCGCCGAGCAGCGCCACGCTGGTGCGCGGTGCGTTGCTGAAGTGCTGGCCGTGCGCGAGCAGGCGCTCGCCCAGCGGCAGCCACACCCCGGCGGCGAGCGCCACGCCGAGGACGACGTGGCCGGCGGCGCACGCGGCGCGCCGGGCCGGCACGTCGACGGCGAGCAGGCCCGCCAGCGCCAGCGCCGCGGCCCAGGCGCCGAGGGCGATGAGCGCCGAGGGGTGGGCGGCGGCGGCGAGCGCGCTGGTGATCCAGATCGTCACCGAGGTCGCCAGCCGCGGGCGGAGAGCGCGTCGAGGGTCGCCACCCACGCGGCCAGGGTCAGCGCCTGGGCCAGCGCCGAGTGGAGGATGCCCCAGGCGAAGATCCGTCGAGGCCGCCGGCCGACAGCGCGCCGCCGTCGACCAGCGCCAGCACCCCGACCGCGGCGGCGATCGGCGCCGGCGCCACCCGCAGGGCCAACCGCGCGATGCCGAGCGCGATCGCGGCGTGGACCACGAGCGCGAGCACCAGGAGCGCGGTCATCGGCGTCGCGGTCCAGCCGCCGACCCAGGCCACGCCGGCCGCGACCAGGTAGGTGAGGGCGGGGTACATCTCCAGCGGCGCGTCGCCCGTCGACAGCGCGTGGGTCCAGGTCGGCAGGTGGCCGTCGCCGGCGGCGTCGAGCACCGCGCGCAGGACCGCGTGCTGCGGCCCCCAGTCGCCGCGGTGCCAGCCGGCGGCGGGATCGAGCGCGTCCCACGACACCGCGATCGCCACGATCGCCACCACCGCGAGCGCCAGGGCGCTGGTGGTGCGCGGCGACGGCGCCCGCCACGCGCGCGGGCGCGACGGCCACCACCACGCCAGCGCCGCGCCGGCGGCGGCCACCAGCCCCGCGGCCGCGACGCCTCCGGCGGCGGTGCCCGGCGCGAACCCCGCGACCAGGAGCCCGACGACGACCGCGCCCGCGGTCGCCAGCGCCTCGGGGCGCATCGCTAGTCCCACCCGACCATCGGCGACACCAGGTCGATCTCCATCCGCTCGGCCAGCCGCGCCTCGAGCGCGGTGACCACGTCGGGCTCGACGCTGGCGCGGTTGCGGCTCTCGTTGCGATCGGCGAGCACGTCGTACAGCTCGCGCTTGTCGCCGCTGACGATGAGCTTCCAGCGGCCGACGACGATCGCCCGCGCGGTGTTGGGCACCGAGCGATCGGCGACCATCACCGCGTAGGCGCCGCCGCCGTCGGGATCCGGCGGGCGCCGGCCGGTGGCGAGGGCGGCGAGGCTGCGGCCGTCCATCGCCGGCATGCCCGGCGGCTCGAACCCGGCGAGGTCGAGCAGCGTCGGCGCCAGGTCGACCAGCCCGACCGGCTCGGCGATCTTGCTCGCGGGCACGCCGGGTCCGGTGATGAGCAGCGGCACGTGCAGCTGCGACTCGTAGAGGTTGGTCGAGTGGTACGGCGCGCCGTGCTCGCCGAGGCCCTCGCCGTGATCCGAGGTGATCGCGACGATGGGGGCCTGCGGCGGCATCGCCTCGGCCAGGGTGGTCAGGAAGGTGTCGACCTCGGCGAGCATGCGGTCGTAGCGCGCCAGCTTGCTCTTGGGCTTGCCGACGCCGGCCTCCTCGTCGTCGAAGGTCGTGGTGTTCCAGCGGTGCGGCTCGATGAAGTGCAGCCACAAGAAGTACGGCGTCGGATCGTCGGCGCGGGTCCGCAGCCAGGCCGCGGCGCGCTCCGCGAGCTTGGCGCCGCCGTCGGGCTCGACCACGAGCTCGTCGATGCCGCGGTTGATGCCGAGCTTGTGGCGCGGCGCCCAGAACGAGGCGCAGCAGAAGAACCCGGCGGTGTCGTAGCCGGCAGCGCGGAAGCGCTCGGCGAGGGTGACGTGGCGCGGGTCGAGGCGCAGCGCCCAGCCGGCGACCCGGCCGCGCACCCGCGGCGGCGACAGCCCGGTGATCATGCTCGGGATCGATCGGCGGGTGACGTTGCCCGGCGCGTAGGCCCGGGTGAACACCGCGCCGGTGGTGCCCAGGCGGGCCAGGGTCGGCATCTTGGCCGGCCCGTCGAGCAGCGGCGTGCGATCGGCGCGCACGGTGTCGATGGTGATGAGGATCACCGACGGGTGCTCGGCGCCCGGCCGGGGCACCGGGCGCGCCACCGGCACCCGGAGCGCGCCGCGCAGGGCGTCGAGATCGACCAGCCGTTCGATGGCGTCGCTGGCGATCGCCTCGCGGTTCCACACCCGCAGGACCACCAGCGGCCGCGCGAGCAGCGCCCACACCGCGATCGCGATCGTGGCCAGCGCCAGCACGCAGGCGCCACCGCCGACGAAGCCGCGCGTGCGCGACGGCAGCCGGCGCAGGCCGAGCGCCGCCGCCAGGGTCGCCCCGGCGAGCACCGCGAGGAACCGCGGCGCCGCCAGCTCGTAGAGCGCGAGCCCCGGCTGCACCAGCACGAACCAGATGAGCACGGTGGCGGTGGCGACCGTCGCGCCGGCGGCGACCACGATCCGCGCCGGCGTGAGCAGCGGCCGCCCCCGGCGTCGCTGCCAGGCGCCGTCGAGCCGGCGCAGCCCCGCCGCCAGCAACGTGACCACCGGCCGCGACACCACCACCAGGCCGAGCGCGGCGGCCAGCGTGAGGCCGGCGGTGCCGATCGCGACCGCGCCCGGCTTGAACGCGGTCAGGCGCGCCTGCACGTTGACGCTGGCGAAGGTCGCCGCCGCCAGGGTGAGGCCGGCGAGCCCGAGGAAGAGCAGCCACGCCGCCAGCCGCGGGGCGCCGCCGCCGGGCTCGCGGACCGCGGTCGCCACCGCCGCCGGCTGCCAGGCCCAGGTGAGCGTGACCAGCACGATCATCGCGAGCGCCGCGAGCGGCCAGCCCGGCATCATCGCCAGCCCGGTCGCGGTCACGAGCTCGAGGCCACCGTCGACGCCGGCCGCGTCGGCCGCGCCGGCCACCGCGCTGCCGACCGCGGCGGCGGCGAGGCTGGCGCTCACCAGGCGCAGGGCGACGCGCGCGCGCGACATCAGCGCGCGACTATGCGGCCCGCGTCCGAGGCCGTCAACCCGGGGCCCGCGTCGACGCCGGCGACCTCGACGGCGCGGCCGCGCGCCGGCGGGCGGCCGCCGCGTATCATCCCGGCGTGGATGCGCGCGCGCTCATCGCTCGCCTGCGCCGGCACCTGACCGGCCGCGGCCCGTGGTGGTGGGTGCCGCTGATGTACATCGCCGCGCTCGCGTGGATCTACCGCGACCTGTGGTGGCAGGACGGCCGCGCCACCGCGTTCGGGTGGGACGTGCCGGCGGCCTACGGCCCCAACCTCGAGTACCTCGGCCGCGATCTCGCCGACGGCCAGCTGTCGTGGTGGAACCCGTACGACAAGGGCGGCTACGCGGTGGTCGGCGACCCCGAGTGCGATCGCTACAACCCGCTGGCGGCGCTGTTCATCGGCATCAGCGCGCTCACCGGCGGCGCCTGGTGGCTCATCCACGTCAAGGTCCTGGCCTATCACCTGGTGGCGGCGCTGTGCCTGCACGCGTACCTGCGCGGTCGGGGCCTCGGCCACGGCGGCGCGCTCGTCGGCGGCCTGGCGTTGATCGCGTCGACGCCGGTGCTCGTGCACAAGGCGTCGGCGGTGATGTGGCCGCTGATCTGGGTGCCGCTGGCGTGGCTCGCGATCGATCGCGCGCTGGCGGCGCCGAGCTGGCGGCGCGGCGCGCTCGTCGGCGCCGCGCTCGGCCTGGTCGTCACCGCCGGCTCGCCGCCGGGCTGGTTCTACGCCGCGCTCCTGATCGGTCCCTACGGCGGGTGGCGCCTGGTCGCGGCGATGCGGGCCGGCGGCGTCGACGGGCGCCGCCTGGCCCGCGCGGGCCTGGCGGCGACGGCGGTGCTGGCGCCGCTGGTGCTGGTGGTGGTGGTGCCGCTCCTCGACGCGATCGCGCTGTCGACCCGGGCCGGCGTCGACGGCGGCGCCTTCGCCCTCGACGGCTCCCAGGCGCCGGCCCAGGTCCTGCCGGCGCTGCTGGTGCCCACCGCGGGCAAGCTCGAGGCCTACGTCGGCGGCGTGGTGCTCGCGCTCGGGCTCGCCGGCCTGGTGGTGCGGCCGCGCGCCGACGGCGGCGCCCCGGTGTGGTGGTGCGTGACCGCGGCGGTCGGGCTGGTGCTGGTGTTCGGGCGCACCACGCCGGTGTTGCCGCTCCTGGTCGACTGGGTGCCCGGCTTCGGCCGGCTGCGGGTGCCCGGGCGCTACAAGCTGGTGACCGCGTGGGCGGCGGCGCCGCTGGCGGCGCTGGGGCTCGCGAGCCTGCTCGCGGCGCGCGACGAGCTGCGCGCGCGTCGGCGCGTGTCGATCGTGTTGGCCGCGCTGGCGGCGCTCGCGGTGGTGCTGGTGCTCGTGGTGCCGCAGGTGCCGTTGCCGCCGCACCCGCGGGCCAAGGCGCTGGGGCTGGTGCCGGTGGTGCTCGGCGCGGCCGCGGTGGTCGCGCTCCTGCGCGCGCCGGCGCGTCGGCTCGGGCTCGTGGTGGCCGCGATCGCGGCGGTGATCGTCGTCGACGCGCCGAGCTTCTTGCACACGCCGCAGTCGCCGCCGATCGCCGATCCGCAGCGGCCGCACGACGGCGAGGTCGAGCTGCTCGCCGGTCTCGGCGACGTCTCGGTCCGGCTACCGCATCTACGACGAGTTCGTGCTCGCCGAGCGGGTCGGCATGCGCCACGAAGTCCGCTTCCGCGGCTACCGTCGGTCGATCAGCTCAGCCAGCGGCGCTACGTCGACGTGCTCGAGCGCGCGCACCGAGCCGGCGATCCTCACCGACGTCAACGTGCGCTGGCTCCTGCACGCGCCGCACTACCTCAACGGCTGGGGCACCAGCTTCGTGCGGCGCGCGCGCCGACCGCGACCGGCGCTTCATCGCCCGCACCGCAGCCTCTACCAGGCCGTGCACCCGGCACCGCTGGTGGCGTGGTACGGCGCGGTGCAGGTGGCGTCGCCAGCCGAGGCGCTCACCGCAGTGCCGGCAGCCGAGCCCGACGGCGTGCGCCGCTGCGCCGTCGCCGAGCCAGGTCGCGGCGCGGCTGGCGCCAGCCCTCGTCACCGCCGCCGCGTCCGTCGTCGGTCGCCGGCGAGATCGTCGGCTACGGCGCCGATCGCATCGTGGCCCGCGTCGAGGCGCCGGCGGCCGGCGTGGTGGTCCTCAACGAGCTGTGGGATCCGAGCTGGCGGGCCTGGGTCGATGGGCGCGCGGCGCCGGTGGTGCGGATCAACCTGCTGCGCGGGGTCAGGTGCCGGCCGGCGCGCACAGGCTCGGTGGCAGTTCGAGCCGCCGGCGACGGCCACGCTCTGCTCGGCGGCGCGCTGGCGTGGCTGGCCGCGCTGATTGCGCTCGCGCTCGAGCTGCGGAGGCGCACGTGACCCGGGCCCAGGCGGCGTGGCAGCGGGCGCGAGCGCGGTGGCGGCGCATCCGCGGCGATGGTGGTGCCGGCGCTGATTCTGGGCGCGGTGGTGCTCGTCGTCGAGCGCCCGGCGTGGCTCGGCCGCGCCCAGCTGGCTACGACGCGCTGGGAGTACTGGGGGCGACCTCAGCTCCAGGTCGACGCGGTGCGCGCCGGCGAGCTGCCGCTTTGTGGAACGCCCACGACCGCCTCAATATCGTTCCACGCGATCCGCAGGTCGGCTTCCTCACCGCAGTGGGGGCTGGTCGCCATCGCGTCCTGCTCAAGGAACACCCCGTGGTGGCTCATCACCGTGAAGGCGCTCGCCCACCTGTGGCTCGGCGCGCTCGGGATGTACGCGCTCACCCCGGCGCCGGCTGGCACTTCCGGCGGCCCTGCTACCTCGCGGCGCTCACGTTCCTCCTGTCGTATCGATCCTGCACAACCCGGCGTCGGCGCTCACCTGCTGGGCTTCGCGTGGGTGCCGTGGTGAATGGCGGCGGTCGACGCCTGGGCCGAGCGACCGAGCTGGCGTCGCGGCCTGCTCGTCGGCGCGGCGGCGGCGCTGTGCGCGCTCGCCGGCGCGTGGGCTCGTTCTGGTATGGCCTGCTCGGCGTCGTGCCGCTGGCGCTGGTGGGCGCGATCGCCGGCGTGCACCGCGCACCCGGAGCCCGGCCCGTCGACGCTACTGCCTGCGTGACCTGGTCGCCACCGGCGCGCTGGCGGTGACGCTGTTCGTCATCGTCGTCGGGCCGCAACTCGCCGCCACCGCCGCCCTCGTCGACGACACCGTCCGCCATGCGCGCGACGCCTCGTTCTGGGGCTCGTCGGCGCTCGACGCCGACCTCGCCAGGCTCGCGCTCGCAGCCACGCCCGGCCTCGGCACGTACCTCGGCCTGGCGCCGCTGGCGTGGGCGCTGCTGGCGCTGCTCGCGCGACCGCGGCCGCTGCACCTGGTGCTGGCAGCGTCGGTCGCGGCGTTCGTCGCGCTCGCCTACGGCAACCGGGGCTGGCTGCTGCCGCACCTCGCCGACCTGGCCAGCCCGGCGACGATGTTCCTGCGCGCATCCTTTACCTGTACGGCGCGCTGGTGCGCTCGGCTGGCTCGCCGCCGAGGGCCTGAGGCACCTGCTCGCCGAGCGCGACCATGCTGCTCGACGGCGCCTGACCTACGCCTTGATCGCGGGCACCGTCGCGCTGGTGGTGATGGGTGCTGGTGGCGCGGGCGGGGGAGGGCCAGGCCCTGGCGCGCGCGCTGTCTCGGGCGGCAGTCGTGCTCGGCCTGCTCGGCGGCGCGAGCGTGGTGATGGTGCGAAGCGGTTTCGCCTCGCGGCGTGGTTGCCGGCGCTGGTGATCGTCGCCGTCGGCGTCGACCTCGAGCGCGGCCACGAGGCCGAGATCCCCGCCGGCTTCACCGAGCGCACCGCTGCGCCCGGCGGTGCCGCGCCGGGCCGTTCGACCGCGTGGGTACGCGCTCCCCGATCTGCCACGGCCGCACCGGATCTACGATCGCGAACAGCTCGGCTGGCGCCCCGGCATCCGCCTGGGCGTGCGTGATCTCGGCGGCTGCGAGGCGATCCGCTGGCGCTGTCGCGCTACGACCGCGTGCTCGACGCGGTGGCGCGCGCGCCGAGGCTGGCGGCCCACGCCGGCGTCGCCTACGTGTTCGATGCCGGGCGACCGCCGCGAAGGTGCGGGGCGGCGACGATGCGCTGGTGGCGCGCCCGGATCTGGCGCCGCGCGCCTTCGAGCTGCCGGCGGCGGTGCCCGACGTGCGCTGGTACGACACTGCGGAGTTCGCGCGCGACGCCGCGGCGGCCTGGCGGCGGGTCGCGGCGACGCCGCCGGGCACGGTGGCGGTGCTCGAGGCCGGTCAGGTCGAGGACGAGATCGCCGCCGCGCTCGGCCGGGTCGACGCCGAGGGCCAGCCCACCGTCGACGGACGCGCCGTCGACGTCGACGGCAACACCCTGCGCGTCGAGATCGACGCGCCCGGGCACGGCGTGGTGGTCATCAACGAGCTGTGGCACCGGCGCGGCTGGCGGGCCACCGTCGACGGCGCGCCGGCGCCGATCTACGCGGCCAACGGCTTCGCCCGGGCGGTGGTGGTCGACGCGGGGCCGCACACGATCGTGCTGCGGTACTCGGCCGACGGCTACCTCGCCGGCGCCGCGCTGGCGCTCCTGGCCTGGGTCGGGCTCGCCGCCGTCGGGATCCACACCTGGCGGCGCCGTCGTCGCGCCGCCGCGGAGGCTGCGTGCTCCGGGTGACCCTCGAGCGCGCCGGCGCCGCGCTCGGGGCGCCGCTCGATCTCGCCGACGGCCGCGCGCTCATCGGCGCGGCCGCCGACTGTGCGGTGCGGCTGCCGGTGACCGTCGCCGCCGACGCCCACGCGTACCTGACCCACGGCGACGGCGCGCCGCCCCGGCTGCACGCGCTGGCGGCGCTCGTCGTCGACGGCGAGGCGCTGGCCGCGGGCGCCGAGCGCGCGCTGGTGTTGCCGACCCGGCTCGAGATCGGCGAGCTGGCCTTGCGGCTCGAGGTGTCGACGGCGACCCGCCCGTCGTCGGCGTTGCGCACCGCCTCGCTGGCCCGCGAGCTGGTGCGTCAGCTCCTCGGCGGCGAGGCGCCGCCGCCGGCGAGTGAGGCTCCCCCGGCGGTGACCGTCGCGCCGACGCCGATCGAGCTGGTGCTCGAGCGCGGCCCCGGTCGCGATCGCCGCCGCCGCGTGGCCGGGCGCGTGGTGATCGGTCGCGGCGACGACGCCGACTGGGTGCTGCCGGATCGCGATCTGTCGCGCCACCACGCCGCCGTCGAGCTCGACGGCGAGCACGCGCGCGTGGTCGATCTCGGCTCGAAGAACGGCACCCGCCTCGACGGCGCCCTGGTGCCCGTCGGTGGCGCGCCGCTGCCGGTGGGCGCGGCCATCGAGCTCGGGCGCAGCCGGCTGCGGCGGGTCGCCCCTGGCGCCGCGCTCGCCGCGCCGACGCCGCTGCCCGTCGAGTTCTACCTCGCCCTCGCGGTGGCCGCGCTCGCCGTCGCTGCCCTGGGCTGGATCGTCGTCACCGGCCTGGCGTGAGCGCGACGTCGGCTCGCCGCCTGGTCGAACGCCAGCGCCGGCGGTAAGGTCCCGCGGTGGGCCCCGCGCTGTCGGTCGTGATCCCGGCGTACAACGAGGAGGCTCGGCTCGGGCCGACCCTCGCGCACGTCGCGACCTGGCTCGACGCGCGCCCCGGTGACTGGGAGCTCATCGTCGCCGACGACGGCTCCACCGATGGCACCGCCGCGGTGGCCGATCGCGCCGCCGCGCGCTGGCCCAGCATCCGCCGGGTGAGCCTGCCGGCGAACCGCGGCAAGGGCGCGGCGGTGCGGGCCGGCGTCCTGGCCTCGACCGGGCGCCGGGTCCTGTTCTGCGACGCCGATCTGGCCACGCCCATCGAGGAGCTCCCGAAGCTGGCGGCGGCGCTCGACGACGGCGCCGACATCGCCATCGGCTCCCGGGCGCTGGCCGACTCGCAGATCGAGGTGCGACAGCACCCGGCGCGCGAGCTGATGGGACGCACCTTCAACCACCTGGTGCGCGGGCTGGTGATGGGCGGCATCAAGGACACCCAGTGCGGGTTCAAGCTGCTGTCATCGGAGGCGGCGCACGATCTGTTCGCGCGCACCCGCCTCGACGGCTTCGCCTTCGACGTCGAGCTCCTGTGGCTCGCGCGCGGGCGCTATCGGGTGGCCGAGATCCCGGTGGTATGGCGCCACGTCGAGCAGTCCAAGGTCTCGCCGGGGCGCGACGCCGCCCGCATGTTCGTCGACGTCGTCCGCCTGCGCTGGCTGCACCGGCGCTGACCACCGCGCGCAGCGTTGCCTACATCGACGCACGCTCGCCGCTGGGGACTGCCATGATCGCCGGGGTCCGCAGTCCCAGGTCGAGCGCGCCCGCGCGCGCGGGCGACCGCGTCTGTGTGCGCGGGCGAGGGCTCGGCGACTGGCATCGCCGATGCAACGCCGTGGTGTCGATGAAGCGGCCGCCCGACCTCGTCGACGCAAGCCCTGGATCGCCCATGGGGCGGATGGCCCGCGGCTCGGCCCCGGTGATCTCGGTCGAGCGCGACGCGCTCACCCGCCTGGTCCTCGTCGAGGTCGACGCCGATCTCCGCAAGCAGCTCACCCAGCGGCTGCGGCGGCTCGGGTTCCTGGTCGCCGCCACCGGCTCGGTGGCCGAGGCGGCGGTCCTCGCCGGCGAGCTCCAGCCCGACGTCATCGTCGGGCGCGCGCGCCTACATGAACCTACCGTGCTCGCGGCCCACCCGACGGTGCACCTGACGCCGGCGCGGCTCGACGGCAGCGACGACGAGCTGCACCGGTGGCTCGACGGCGCGGCGCGGGCCGCGGCCGGGCGTCGCTGACCTCGACCTGGTCGTGGCGTCGGCTCAGCTCGCCAGCGGCCAGCCCTGGGAGACCACGTCGGGCACCACGGCGGCGAAGCCCGCGCGCAACCGCGCCACCGTCGGCCGCTTGCTCGGATCGACGGCGAGCGCCGCCTCGAGCAGCGAGCTGAGCGCCGCGAGGGCTGGCGTGCGCTCGAACCCGCCCGCGCCCGCGCGGCGGCGGCGCCCTGGCGGTGCAGCGACAGGACCCCGGGCAAGGTCTCGGCGTCGACGAGGAGCTCGCCGGTCAGCAGCTCGTAGGCGATGCAGGCGTAGGCGTAGACGTCGGTCGGGCGCGGCTCGGTGAGCACGGGTTGCGACGACCACACCTCCGGCGCGCCGTAGTACGGGCTGCCGCAGCCGGGGCGCAGGCTGCGCCCGGCGAGGCCGAAGTCGACCAGCACCGGCGCGCCGCCGCGGCCGCTCGCGTCGGCGCGGAGGATGACGTTGGGCGGCTTGATGTCGAGGTGCGCCACCCGCACCGCGTGCATCGCCTCGAGGCCGGCGCCGATGCCGTCGATGACCGCGAACGCGCGTGGCAGATCGAGGCCGCCGAGCTCGAGCACGCGCTCGAGGGTCGGGCCGCGCACCAGCTCCATCACCAGCAGCGGCTTGGGCTTGGCGCGAGCGTCGAAGGTGACGAAGCCGGCGAGGTTCTCGTGCGCGGGGATGGCGAGCAGGGCGCCGGCCTCCTCGCGGAACATCGTCTCGAACTCGGCGTCCGACAGCGCGCGGGCGGCGCCCCCGTCGTAGTCGGGCACCTTGAGCGCGAACTTCTCGGCGTCGGCGGCGCCGCGCTCCTCGGCGCGGCACGCCACGAACACCGAGCCGCCGGCGCCGGTGCCGATCGGGCGGATGACGTAGAACCCGCCGAGCGTGCGCGACAGCGGCAGCCACGCCGGCAGCACCGCCTCGCGCAGGAGGATCACCGGCGCCTCGCCCTCGAGCGGCAGCCGCGCGAGGCGGGTCAGCACCCGCGCGGTGAGCCCGGCGATCGCCGGCGGCAGCTGGCCGGTGAGGGCCTCGATGGCGATCGCGACCTCGGTGTCGCAGTCGCCCTGATCGCCCTGCTGGACCCGCTCGATGGCGCGCGCCACCGCGCGGATCGGCTCCTCGTGGGGAAGCTGCGCCGGCAGCGGCAGCCCGAGCCGACGGTACGCGCCGACCGCGCGCGCCCCGAGCACGGTGACCCGCCCGGCCAGCTCGTCGATCATCGCGACGTCGAGAGCCGAGCGCGACGGCACCTCGGCCAGGCCCCGCAGCGCGCGCCCCAGGTCGGCCAGCCGCGCGCGCACCGACTCCACCCGCGGGGAGATGCCGCGCGGCAGCGCCGCGTCGAGGGCGTCGAGGGCGTCGAGGGCGGCGGTCAGCGCGACGTCGTCGTCGGGATCGGCGGCGGCCCACACCGCCGCGGTCAGGCGCGCGTAGGCGTCGATCACCGCCTCGACCACCGGCTCCATCGTCGCCTCGCGCACGATCGCGAAGTCCTCGTCGGGATCGAACGCGGCGGTCAGGCCGAACAGCAGGTCGGACACCTCGGCGTCGTCCTGGCGCAGCATCGCGTCCCACGATCGGGTCAGCGCGGCCCACACCGCGCGCCGCAGCGGCGAGGCATCCCCGCGCGCCCGCGCCATCAAGGCGCGGGTCGAGGCGAGCCGGGTCGCGCGCCGGTCGCCGTCGTCGGAGGCCACCACCTGGCCGTCGAGCAGACGCACCAGCGCGCGCAGCCGGGCCAGGCGCAGGCGGTAGTGCGGCACCGCGCCGCGGGTCTCGGGCTGGGTCTCGCGCTCGACCAGCGCTCGCTCGAGGCGCGCGAGCAACCCGGCCAGCGCCGCGATCGAGGCCTCGCCGTCGGGCGCCAGGGTCAGCGCGCCGATGACGGTGCCGTCGCTGAGGAAGGTGCGATCGAGCTCGCGCAACAGCCGCAGCGACTGCCGGCGATCGACGACGTCGTCGTCGCTGGCGCGCTCCAGCCACTCGGTCGCGGCCTCGAGCTCGTCGAGCGCGGCCTGGGCCCGCCCGACCGCGGCCGGCAGCTCGCCGGCATCGAGGCGGGCGCGCACGTCGGTCGCGGCGGTGGCCAGCCCGTCGGTCACGCCGGTGCCGCCGAGCTCGCTGCGCAGGACGTGCAGCAGCGCCAGCCGACCATCGTCGCTGCCGTCGTCCTTGGCCAGCGCGCGCTCGATCCAGTCGCGGGCGACGCCGAGGGTCTCGGGCAGCGCCAGGGTGCCCTCCTCGCGGTCGAGCTCGACCAGCGCCTCGATGGCGTCGAGCCCGCCGTACACCACCATCTGCGCGGCGATGGCGTCGGCGGTGCCGGGGTCGGCGGCGGCCACGCCGGCAAGCCCCGAGACCACCGCACGGGCGACGCCGCCGTCGACGCGGGTGCGCTCGATCAGCACCGTGCGCCAGCGGGTGGCCTGGCCGCCGCGCTCCAGCGCCGCCGCCGCCGAGGTCGCGGCGCGGCGGAGCTGGTCCGGTGCGCCGCCGGGCTCGAGGTCGCGATCGATCTGCTCGACCAGCGTCGGCATCGCGTGCGAGCAGGCCGCGCGCGGTCGCCGCGAACCGCCACACCAGCGCCTCGCGATCGGCCAGCAGCCGGGCCAGGGTGGCGCTCGGCGTCGGCGACGACAGCAGCGCGACCGCGTCGCCGTCGCCGACGGCGTGGCGACTCACCGCGGCGCGGGCGGCGTGGGCGATGAGGCGCGCGGCCAGCCGCCGATCCGGCAGCGAGCCGGTGGCCGGGCGATGCAGCCACCGCTCGGCGAGATCCGGGCGCGCGACCAGGGCCAGGGCCAGGTTGCCGACGCCGCCGGGACTGCCCAGCGGCGCCGACAGCGCGACCTCGATCCGGGCCCGCACCGCGGCGCTGTCGAGGGCGCGCGGCGACGCCAGCACCAGCGCCGCCGCCAGGTTGATGAACGTCTCCCGATCGCCGTCGCGCAGGCCGCCGACCAGCCGGCGCCCGAGCTCGCGCCGCTCCAGGCCGGCCGGCAGGGCCTGGGCCAGGGTGAACAGCGCGGTGGCCGCCGCCGCCGGCGACAGCCAGTCGATCTCGGCGAGCAGCCCGTCGGCGATCGCGCGCCGTACCGAGGCCAGCAGCATCTCCGGGGCCACGCCCTCGAGCGGCGCCGGCTCGCGCTCGCTGGCGGCGACCAGCGCGGCGAGGCCCTGGCGCCAGATCAGCCGGCGCTCCTCGGGGCTCTCGATGAGGTGGAGCTCGGCCAGGGCGATGAGAAAGCGAGCGGTCGCGTCCATGGCCAGCGCAAAATCATATCGCGGGCCCGTCCCTCTGCTAAGAAACCCACCCGATGCCCACCTCGGAGCGCGTCCGCCTCGGCACCCTCGACACCTGGGTCCTGCGGCCCGACGGCTGGACCCCCGCCGACGGCGTGTGCGTGCTGCTGCACGGCTTCGGCGCCCCGGGCGACGATCTGGTCGCGCTGGCCGAGTACGTCGACGCGCCGGCGCGGATGGCGTGGGCGTTCCCGGCGGCGCTCCTGGAGTTGCCCGGCATCTACGGCGAGGCCCGGGCCTGGTGGATGATCGACCTCGCGCGGTTCGAGCGCGCCGCCGCGCAGGGCACGCTCGGCGACCTCATCCGGGACGAGCCCGAAGGCCTGGCCGCCGCGCGCGCCGCGGTGCTGGGCATGCTCGACGCCGTGCGCACCGACCTCGGCGTCGCCGACGATCGGGTCGTGCTCGGCGGCTTCTCCCAGGGCGCGATGCTCTCGCTCGACGTGATCCTGCGCAGCGATCGCGCCTTCGCCGCGGCGATCCTGATGTCGGGCTCGCACCTGGCGGCCGACGCCTGGGCGCCGCGCCTCGCCGGCCGGGCCGGGCTGCGCGTGCTGATCTCGCACGGTCGCCAGGATCCGCTGTTGCCGTTTCCGATCAGCGAAGGCCTGGTCGACCGCCTGGTGAGCGCCGGCCTCGACGTGACCTGGCTGCCCTTCGACGGCGCGCACTCGATCCCGCCGCAGGTGCTGGCCGCCGCCGGGCGCCTGCTCGGCGCCGCGCTGGACCGCTGAGCGCGCCGCGGGGCTACAGCCCGCCGGCGAGGGCGCCGCACAGCTGCGGCCCGGCGTCGGGACAGCACAGGTCGACGCCGTTGCCGACCTGGTCGGTGTGGAAGCACACCTTCGAGCCCTGCGACGGATAGTAGTAGGCCCAGAAGAAGCACATCTCGTCGTTGGCCGACTCGCCGAAGCCGACCTGGCCATTGGTCGTGTTGTGGTAGTCGCACTCGAAGGCGAAGCCGCCGCCGGTCGGCACCTGGAACGGCGGATCGTGGGTGATGGTCTCGGGCTCGCTCCACGAGAACGCCGTCGGCGCGTACACCGGGGTGTCGGCGCCGTCGGCCGAGGCCCGGGTCGCCACCTGCATGTCGGTGCCGAGGTGGTGCGTGTGGCCGGTGATCGCGAAGATGTTGATGCCGTCGAGGGACGCCGGCATGCGGAAGTACGCCGACACCGTCTGCTGGGCGCCGGCGGCGAGATCGATGTCCGGGGTGCCGGTGAACAGGAAGTCGGCCTCGGCGGTCACCGTCGCCGGATCACCGGAGATGAACTCGGTGGTGGCGGTCGCCATCATCGGCGCCTCGGTGGTGTTGATGTAGTGCATCTCGAGGCGGATGGTCTGGCGCGCGCTGAACGAGAAGGCGATGCCGTCGGGCAGCGTCAGGGTCTCGCTCGAGCGCTGGGTCACCATCAGCGGTGCGGCCATGCCGTCGGGGTTGAGCGTGCCGGCGAAGGGCTGGCACGGGGTCGGCACCGGGTTGAGCGCGGCGCCGCTGTCGTCGCGGTAGACGATGAGGTGGTGCGACTGGGCGCCGAGCTCGTTGTGGATCGCGCGGATCTTGAGCGGCTCGTCGTTGTCGAGCTGCAAGGTCACGCAGCGGGTGTCCTCTTCGCCGGGCTGCACCTCGACCTCGCCCCAGGAGACGGTGAAGTGCTCGCCGGGGAAGGCGTCGGGGTCGTCGCCGGCGGCGTCGACCTGCTGGGACGAGCTGCCGCCGCAGGCCAGCAGCGAGGTGGACAGGGCGAGCGACGCGACGAGCGACGTGGGGCGCATGGCGGCGGCAGTATGCCCGCGGCCCGGGCAGCTGCCTAGTCGCGCGTCGACCCGCGCTCAGGGGCCCGTGACGCGACGCACCGTGAGGCCGGCCTTGGTCAGCCCCTCGAGCACGCTGCCTGGGCCGAGCAGGTGCAGCGCACCGACGGCGACGAAGACATCTCCTCCGGCGAGCAACCCGGTGATCACCGGCACCCAGGCGGCGTTGCGGTTGCCGAGCATCAGCGCCTCGTCGCGCGCGATCTCGTCGTCGGTGTGGCCGGCGGCCTTGCTGCGCCCGCGGGCGCGCTCGAGCATCGCCAGCACCTGGGCCTCGGAGCCGGTGCGGTACGCCGCGAGCAGATCGCGGTTGTCGGTCTCCAGCGCCGATGGATCCGCGAGCATCTCGCGCAGGGCGTCGAGATCGAGGACCTGCTCGAGCACGTCGAGCTGGACCCCGGGTGCCTCGAGGAACGCGATGCGCTTGCCGGCCGCGAACGCGGCGTCGTGCAGCTCGAGATCCATCGGCGGCGTCGGCGGTAGGCCGCGGGCCTGGAGCTGGGCCCCGGCCGCCGCGGGCTTGAAGCCGCGCAGCATCGCCGCCGGCCCCTCGCCGACGAGGCGCACCAGCGTGGCCCAGTCGGTCGGGCCGAGGTCGGCCTCGAGCGAGCCGCCGTCGGTGCGCATCAGCCGCCCCGCCTCGGCGACGGCGCCGGCCAGGTCGGTCTCCATCGCGAAGGTCGGCGCCGCACGCAGCCGGCTCCACACCCACGGCGGCAGATCGGCGGCGGCGGTGCCGGCGTGCATGGTGCCGAGCAGGTACGCGGTGTGGCCGCTCGGCCCGGTGGCCGCGTAGAAGAACGGCGTGACCGCGACGACCTCGGCGGCGGCGCTGCCGCCGGCCGGCGCCTTCGCCGGCGCTGGTGGCGCGGCGACCTGGTCGCGGCACCCGAGGCCGAGCAGGGTGATGGTGACGAGCGCGGCGGCGCGCGCGAGGCGGTGCTGGATCATGGAGCCTCCCGGGTGACGTCGTAGCCGGCGTCGCGCAGGCGCGCCAGCAGGTTGGGGCTGCCCACCAGGTGGGCGACGTCGACGGCGATGAACGCGCCGCCGGCGGTGAGCAGCGGCTGCAGCGTCGCCATCCACGTGGCCTGGCGATCGCCCAGGGTCTCGGCGTCGAGCTGGGCCAGCTCGGCCCCGGTGCGCCCGGCGCGCTTCCATGGGGTGCGCTCGCCGCGGAGCTCGGCCAGCGCCGCCTCGTCGCCGCGGGTGTACGCCTCGAGGTAGGCCAGGTTGCCGCGGCGCACCGCGGTCACGTCGGCGAGCAGCGCGCGCAGGGCGCGCTCGTCGAGCCACTTGGCGGTGCGCGTGACCTGCACGTCCATCGATTCGAGGTAGGTCACGGGCACCTCCTGCTCCTCGGCGCGCGCGGCGAGCACCGCCTGGATGGCGTCGGTGCGCGGCAGCCCGGTCGACGACACCCCCCCGGGCGCCATCCAGGTCGCGGCGGTGTCGAGGTCCTTGGCGCCAGGTCCGACCGCGCCGGCCAGCGCGGTGCGCTCCTCGGGCGTGAGGCTGTCGGACAGCTTGCTGCCGTCGCGCCGCATGCGCTCGCGCAGCCCGGTGGTGCGCTCGCCGAAGTTCCACTCGAGCACGACGGCCTTGGCGCTCGCGAACGCGCTCCACACCGACGGCGGCAGCTTCGGCGCCGGCAACCCGATGTCGATGGTGCCGAGCACGTGGCTGGTCTGGCCGTCCTTGCGGACCGCGTAGAGCATGGGCACCACCGCGTCGCTCGACGGGGTCGGGCTCGGTGGCGTGATCGCGGTGGGCGCCGAGGTGGCGCTGCCGCTGGCGGCGCCCCCGGCAGGCGCCGGCGATCGTGATGACGAGCACGCGGTGAGGCCCAGGGTCACGAGGAGCAGCGCGCGCACCATGAACGCCATGTACCACGCGCGGAGGCCTGCTTCGCGTTGCCCCGTCGGCCTCGGGCACCCTACAATCGAGCGGTCGTGCGTGACTGGTTGGTCGGGACGAGGATGCTCGCGCTGGTGGTGGCCCTGGCGGCGGCCGCGTGCGGCTCGGTGGGGACGGGCACCGACGCGGGGGTGAGCTGTGCGGTGGGGGAGCTGTCGTGCGGTGGGGCGTGCGTGGATCCGCTGAGCGACAACGCGCACTGCGGGGCGTGCGATCGGGGGTGCGCGACGGGAGAGGTGTGCGGGAACGGGACGTGCGGGACGAGCTGCCCGGTGGAGCAGCTGGAGTGCGGCGGGAGCTGCGTGGATCCGCAGACGGACTTCGAGCACTGCGGCGACTGCGAGACGGCGTGCGAGGCCGGCGAGAGTGCCGGGGCGGGACGTGCGAGGTGCCGTGCGCGGACGGGCTGGTGGCGCCGGCGACGGAGGACTCGTTCGGGCTGGTGTGGGACGGGCTGGAGCGGACGGCGACGACGCTGGCGCAGGCGACGGTGGACTGCGAGAGCTTCGGCGGGCGGTTGCCGACGGCGACGGAGGTGCACCGGGCGAGCGCGCAGCAGTCGGGCGACGTGGGAGAGACGTTCGACACCGCACCGCTGTGGACGCAGGTGCCGGCGGACGAGCTGACGCAGGTGGCGTCGCGGCTGTCGGACGGCGCGGCGAGCGAGGTGGCGGCGTCGGCGGCGACGGCGTACCGGTGCGTGTGCGCGCCGCCGGGCCCACCGCTGTTCAGCGGGCAGCGCTGCAGCGGGCCGGCGAGCGCGCCGTGCGTGGCGGTGGGAGAGCGGAACATGGACGCGCGGGACCGGCCGGCGATGCGGCACAGCTCGGCCTTGTGGGAGTGCGCGCACGACCTCGGGCACGTGGCGGATCCGACGACATTGATCGAGGCGTCGTACGCGGGCGTCACCGGCTCGAACGCGTTCCTGCAGACCTCGGATCGACAGCGCTACGACACCAGCACCGCGGTGCGCTGGTCGGGCACCAACCCGTGGAGCAGCGTCGCCTTCGGCGGCAGCGGCGGCTACTCGTCGATCGACCTCGAGGCCGCGGCGCCGTTTCGCTGCGTCGGCCCGAGCGTGGCCTACGCGTCGCACCCCAACCCCGTCGACGGCGGCTTCACCCCGGCGACCGGGCGCCACCCTCGACGGCGCCGACCGCGCGGCGAGCGGATGGGGCGCCGCCCACGACGTCTGCACCACCGCCGGCGGCCACCTCGCACGGTCCGCCGAGATCGCCGAGGCGCTCTACGCCGGCCTCGCCGGCGGCAGCGGCACCGAGCTGTGGACCGCGGATCAGTGCGGCTACAGCGATCCCAACTACCGCGTCGCCACCCTGCGCTGGACCGACCGCGCCGATCGCTTCCCGTACCACTACGTCAACGGCTCGGACTGGAGCGCCGAGTGGGAGTACAAGCACGGCGCGGCGATGGCGCCGTACCGGTGCGTCTACTACCCGCTCGACCTCGACTACGTCGCGCCGACCACCTGCGCGGAGGCTGCTTCGCGGTGGTGCTCGCCGGCGCCGAGCCAGGGCGGATGTGGTTCGACTCGATCGACCGTCCCGCGCTGGCGCTGGGGCCGGCGGTGGCGGCGTGTGCCGCCGAGGGCGGCCGGCTCGCGAGCGAGCGCGACCTGACCGAGGCCATCCGCGCCGAGCTTCCCGGGGGCATGTCGATGATCGAGCGCTGGACCTCGGAGTTCGGCAACACCCAGGTCAACACGGTCCTGTGGACCGACGGCGACACCGCCTTCGACGACACCTCGGTCGGCGGCTGGATCGGTCGCGATCCGCCGCAGACCCTGCGCCCG
Source organism: Kofleriaceae bacterium (assembly GCA_041389945.1). Taxonomy (GTDB): domain Bacteria; phylum Myxococcota_A; class Polyangia; order Haliangiales; family Haliangiaceae; genus JAWKQW01. The sequence continues at coordinate 166,559 of JAWKQW010000012.1, read as the reverse complement.
TATCGCTGCATGTGGACCAACGAGGTCCGTTAACGCGCAGCGGCACGCCGGGCGCGCCGTTGCGGCGCATCGTAGATCCCTCGTATGATCGAGCCGTGCGCAGGTGGCTGGTCGACGTCGCGTTCCTCCTCGGCCTGACCGCGTGCGGCTCGGTGGGGACGGGCACCGACGCGGGGGTGAGCTGCGCGGTGGGGGAGCTGTCGTGCGGTGGGGCGTGCGTGGATCCGCTGAGCGACAACGCGCACTGCGGGGCGTGCGATCGGGGGTGCGCGACGGGAGAGGTGTGCGGGAACGGGACGTGCGGGACGAGCTGCCCGGTGGAGCAGCTGGAGTGCGGCGGGAGCTGCGTGGATCCGCAGACGGACTTCGAGCACTGCGGCGACTGCGAGACGGCGTGCGAGGCCGGCGAGGAGTGCCGGGGCGGGACGTGCGAGGTGCCGTGCGCGGACGGGCTGGTGGCGCCGGCGACGGAGGACTCGTTCGGGCTGGTGTGGGACGGGCTGGAGCGGACGGCGACGACGCTGGCGCAGGCGACGGTGGACTGCGAGAGCTTCGGCGGGCGGTTGCCGACGGCGACGGAGGTGCACCGGGCGAGCGCGCAGCAGTCGGGCGACGTGGGAGAGACGTTCGACACCGCACCGCTGTGGACGCAGGTGCCGGCGGACGAGCTGACGCAGGTGGCGTCGCGGCTGTCGGACGGCGCGGCGAGCGAGGTGGCGGCGTCGGCGGCGACGGCGTACCGGTGCGTGTGCGCGCCGCCGGGCCCACCGCTGTTCAGCGGGCAGCGCTGCAGCGGGCCGGCGAGCGCGCCGTGCGTGGCGGTGGGAGAGCGGAACATGGACGCGCGGGACCGGCCGGCGATGCGGCACAGCTCGGCCTTGTGGGAGTGCGCGCACGACCTCGGGCACGTGGCGGATCCGACGACATTGATCGAGGCGTCGTACGCGGGCGTCACCGGCTCGAACGCGTTCCTGCAGACCTCGGATCGCTGGCGCTACGATCTGGTGACCACCGTGCGCTGGAGCGGGACCACGCCGTGGACGGCGACCTACGGCGCTGGCGGCACCCACTTCTACGTGGCGCCGTCGACGGCGATGCCGTTTCGCTGCGTCGGGCCGCGCACCGCCGTCGGCGTCCACCCCAACTCGATCGCCGGGACCCTGGCGCCGGAGATCACCGGCTACACGCTCGACGATAGCGACCGGGCCGCGGTGCCGTGGGTGATGGCGCACGACGCCTGCACGGCGGCCGGTGGCCACCTCGCCCGCTCGGCCGAGCTCGTCGAGGGGCTCTACGCCGGGCTCGGCAACGGCAGCGGCACCAACCTGTGGACCTCGGACTCCTGCGGCTACCAGAGCGACGCCAACTTCCGGGTCGCCACCGTGCGCTGGGTGGCGCGCTCCGAGCGGTTCCCGTACGTCTACGCCGGGGGCGCGACCTCGCCCATCACCTGGGAGTACAAGCACACCAACGACAGCCCGTACCGCTGCGTGTACTACCCGCTCGACGCCGAGTACGTCGCGCCGACGACCTGCGCCGGCGGCTGCTTCGAGCTCACCCTCGGTGGCGCGACGCCGGCGCGGGCGTGGTTCGACACGCTCGATCGGCCGGCCGCGACCTTCGCGGCGGCGATCGCCGCGTGCGCGGCGGAGGGTGGTCACCTCGCCAGCGAGCGCGACCTCACCGAGGCCATCCGCGGCGGCCTGCCCAACGGCACCAACAGCTACGTGTGGGCCGCCGACATCGGCCAGGCGCTGAGCATGGTCGTCAAGTGGACCGCGGTCGAGCCCGGCTTCACCGACCTGTACCTCGGGACCGGCAGCCCGATGACCTGGGACTACCCGACCATGAGCCGGCCGTACCGTTGCGCCTGGACCAACGAGCTGCGCTGAGCCCGCGGCGCGCTGCTCAGTCGATCTCGGGGCCGGGGCACCCGTACTCGAAGTCGATCTCGTTGATGGTGCCCGCGGTGATGCCGTCGCAGTAGCTGCCGAAGAACGTGATGGTGCTGGCGTCGGGGTGGTAGTCCCAGCCGTTGGTGTGCTGGGTCGAGCGCGGCACCGGCGTGCCGTCGGCCGACACGATCACCAGGTCGGCATCGGGCGGCAGGGTCGCCAGCGCGTACGAGCACGACGGCGTGATGATGCCGCCGGCGATCTCGTCGAGCACCGCGGTGAGGGTGGCCGGGCTGTCGGCGTCGTAGTAGTGCGGCGGGCCGCCGGCCTGGGGCACGCCGCCGGCGAGCGCGGCGGCGTTGAGGATCGAGCCGAAGTCGAAGCCGCCGCCGAAGCCGAGGACGTAGGTCGGGATCCCGCGGCAGGCCAGCGCCTCGACGGCGTCGACCGTGGCCTCGTCGGCGTCGTCGACGCAGCCGGGCTCGCCGTCGGTCGCGAACAGGACGAAGCGGCCGTCGGGGTTGACCGGGATCGACTGGTAGTGCGCGAGCGCGGCGGCGAGGCCCAGCGACGCCGGGGTGCCGCCGTCGGGCGCGCGGTTGTCGAGGTAGGTGCGGATGGCCGCGGCCTGGTCGAGGGCGATGGGCACCCGCAGCGTGGTCCCGTCGACCGCGCACAGGTCGTCGGTCGGGAACTCCATCAGGCCGAACCGGATGTTGTCCTCGCGGGCCTCGGCCAGCGCGTTGAGCGCGTCGCTCATGACCTCCCACTTGGGCGTCATGTCGGGCGGGAACGTCGGCGGGAACGACACGATCGGGCTGTCCATCGAGCCGGAGCGATCGAGCACGATCAGCAGATCCGGCGGCTCGCCGAGGTTCTCGACGGCGATCTGCTCGGTCTGCTGGCCGCAGTTGCCGGCGTCGGGGAACGGCGGCAGCACCAGCGCGTCGACGGGCTGGCCGGGGTCGGCGTCGACGCGCTCTCCACGCGACTGCGGCCCACACCCGAGGGCGATCGTCGCGACCGCCGCCCCACTCGTCACCATGCGCACGAACGAAGTCATGCCGCGCAGATTCCTCAGCAGGTCGGGGCGAGGCAACGAAATACGCCGCTTCACTCCGCGAGCTGGGTTCATGGCGCACCGCGGCGGCCGACCGCCCCGCGGGCGGGAGGTCCTGGCGGAGGCGCCCTCAGGCCAGGAGCGAGGCGTGGTCCTGGCGACCGGCGGTGACCGAGAACGGGTTGGCCGCCGCCGACAGGCCGACGCCGCGCGCGACCAGGGAGTACAGCGGCGACCAGTTGGCGTCGTAGCCGTCGGGGTTGGCGAGCTGGGTGCGGCCGGTGACGCTGAGCTGCGCGGTGGTGCCGGCCTGGAACGCCGAGCCGATCACCGCGGCGACCGCGGCGCCGCCGTGGATCGACGACGTCGCCAGGCCCTGGCCGGGACCGTCGGTGGGATCGACACCGCGGGTGAACTCCGAGGCGATCACGGTGGTGACGTCGATGCCGCTCGCGGCCATGCGGGTGGTGAACGCCTCGATCGCCGGGATGATCCGGCGCACCATCCGCTCCTGCAGCGACACCGCGCCGCCGCCGCCGGTGATGCCCTGGTGGGTGTCCCAGTCGAGGCTCTCGGGATCGCCGCGGCCGTCGATCTCGCCGTCGATGACCACCGCCACCTTGGTGCCGCAGTTGCGGATCGCGAACTCGGCGGCGGCCATCTTGGTCGCGAAGTGGAAGATCTCGCCGGACAGATCGGCCGGGCGCACCGCGCCCCCGTTGATCGCGATGTCGCTGTACGCCGGCGCGATGTCCTCGTACGGGGTGAACGTCTGCATCGGCTCGGCGCGCAGGCTGGCGATCGCGCTGTCGTAGGCGCCGGCCAGCGAGGTCGTGCCACGGGCGTGCCGGGCCAGCACCGGCTGTGACATCCGCTGGGCGGCGTCGAGGTCGTCGGCGGCGGCGGCGCGCGCCGCCGCGTTGGGGTCGTCGACCGGGGCGGCGGCGCCGAGCAGGTTGCCGAGGTCGCTGAACTGCTGGATGCGCAGGTCGCGCATCGGCGCGTCGGCGGGCAGCTCGCGGATGAGCGAGCGCCGCTGCGAGCCGCCGAGCGAGCGGTGCACGCCGAGCAGGGCGCAGGCGTTGGCGTGAGCCAGGGGATCGTAGGCCTGGCCGACCATGGCCGCGGCCAGGCGCCGCGGCGCGCAGTCGGCCAGCTCGGCGAAGGAGAACCCCGCCATGTTGATCTGCGCGCCTGGGTGATCGGCGGTGGTGGTGCGGATGCCGAGCACGCCCATGTTGGCGCGGCGGGTCAGCGAGCCGAAGGTGGCGGCGTCGAGGTAGAGGTTGCTGGCGCCGACGCGCGCGGTGTTGCCGGCGGTGGCGCCGAACCGCAGGTTGTCGGCGCCGGCGGCGGCGTGCATGTCGGCGGTGAGGAACCGGCCGTGCCAGCCACCGGGCAGGAACACGAAGCACACCGCCTTGCCGCGGATCTCGCCGGTGCTGGGGCCGGCCACCGCGCGCCGGCGACCGGGATGGTGAGGGCGGCGGCGGTGACCCCGGGCCTTGCAGGAAGCGACGACGCGACAGGCTCATGGTGGATCCTCTTGTGGCTCAGTAGGTGAGGAAGCCCGCGCTCGACAGCACGGCGGCGCACACGCGGGTCCAGCCGGCGGCGTCGCCGGCGGTCGTCACCACGCTGGCGGCGAACTCGAGGCAGGCGGTGCGCTGCTCGGGCAGCATCGGGCGCGACCAGAACGCGGCGGCCAGCTCGTCGCACACCGCGGCGGCGTCGGCGGCGTCGCCGGCGAAGTCGGCGGCGCGATCGGCGACGTAGGCGTCACAACCGGCGAGCGCGAGGTCGTGCGCGGTGCGCAGCGCCCCGCTCTCGACGCTGGGCTCGAGGAACGACCGCGGCGGCGAGGTCCCGAAGCTGCTGGCCGCCTCGGCCAGGCCGGCGGGCGCGGCGCCGAGCACGCGCTCGTACTCGCCCTGCAAGGCGCCGTACGGCTTGATCCGCAGGCGCTCGTCGCCGAGCGCGATGTCGGTGGGGCGATCGGCAACGAGGCTCTCGCCGCCGAGGCCGACCTTGCGCGGATCGGCGGTCGGCTCGATCGGCGCGGCGTCGGGATCGAGGGTGTGGTCGCCGACGTCGCAGGCGCCGACGACGACGAGCAGCAGCCACGGCAAGGCGCGGGGGCAGGGGCGGGTGCGCATGGCGTCAGTCCTGCTCGCAGAAGGTGGGGTGGGACGCGATCGCCGCGACCGCGTCGGTGATGAGGCCCGAGGCGGTGAGCGCGTCGAGGCAGGCGTCGAAGGGCGCGGCCTCGGCGGTGGACTCGGCGCGGCCGTAGAGGAACGTGGTGACCACCCGGCACGCGTGGAAGGTGAACTGCGGCGACTCGACCATCGTGTCGAGCAGGTCGGCGTCGCCACGCAGGAGCACGCCGTCGGGGTAGAGCCCGTCGGCGGTGGCGCTCTTGAACAGCACCTCGCCCTCGGCCGACGGCACCTCGACGGAGAACGTCGCCGGCGCCACCGCCGGGGCCGAGGTCCGCTGCGGCAGCAGGTTGGCTACCCGGTCGAGGCCGTACTGCTCGTCGAAGTGGCAGCCGCGGCAGGCCGGATCGGACTCGCGCACGTTGGCCCCGGCCATCCCGGCGCCGGCGTCGGCGACCTGGATCGACCGGGTCACGCCGAGCACGTTGTTGAGCATCCGGTAGGCCATACGCAGCATGTAGCCCTCGGGCTCGCTGCCGGCGTAGTGGGTCAGCCATAAGGGCTCCCGGAAGTAGCCGAGGCCCTGGGCGTCCTCGTGCACCGCGAGCTCCTCGTCGACGAGGAACGGCCCGCGGAACACCTCGGTCCAGGGCAACCCGCTGGCGACGACGTGGCGGACGATGGCGTAGGTGACGTCGCTGGCGTCGCTGACCCCGTCGTTGAGCTCGGCGGCGACGAAGCCAGCGAAGCGATCGCGGAAGGCGTCGGTCTGCATCAGCCGCGCGAGCTGGGCGAGGTCGCTCGGCTGCTCGGCGGCGCGCAGCTCGGCGTCGGGGGCGGTGCCGGTGAGGGCGATGCCCACCCGCACCGCGCAGCGCTCGCGGGCCAGCTCCGACGGCGGCGCCACCGGGCTGGCGTCGGGATCGGGCGTCCCCGAGGAGATGGTGTCGCCGCTGCAGCCGCCCCCCAGGGCGACCGAGGCCAGCAACATGAGACCGGTTCGACGCATGGTGTCGACCAGGCTGCACGGCGCGTGCCGCGCGCCGCGACGCCGCGGTGGCGGGGGCGACGATGAGACCTGGGGGCGAAGTCCCCGCTGTACGAACTTCACTGGCGTTGGTCGACTCCAGCCAGCGTCACCCGAGCGCGGTTCGTCGCATCGGCGTCACCCGCCGCGGCCGCGCGCGCCGTCGCCGCGAGGTGGGTTCACCACTGGTAGCAAGCCGGCGCCGGCTCGTCGCCGGGAGCGATCTCGCTCACGCGCCAGAGCTGGCTCGGCTCGTCGCGCACCAGGGTGAGCCAGGCGTCGACGAAGATCGGCTCGCCCGACGGGCCGACCACCTGCTGTCGCAGCGCCGCCAGCGCGTCGTCCTCGAGCACCGGCAGCCAGGCGCCGTAGCGGTCGACGCTGGTGCAGTCGAACGCCGGGTAGTTGATCCACACCGTGGACCAGCCCTCGTAGGTCGCGGAGATCTGCGGGCCGCTGCCGATGGCGAGGGTCGCTTCGGTCGGACCGTCGCCGGGCTGCACCGGCGGCTCGCCGTCGTCATCGTCGTCGTCGGGCGTGTCGCCCGCGGGCCGATCGTCGGCGGGGACGTCGTCGGCGGGGACGTCGTCGGCACCCGGCGCGCCGTCGAAGTACAGCGTGCAGCCCGCGCCGGGCGCCAGCGCGAGCAACACGAGGAGGGAGGAGAGGTGCGTCGTCATGGCCGCACGGTGCCGCGAGGGTCGTTGCAAGAAAAGCGATATAAACTGTCGCTTATCGCAAGTATAACTGACAGGTGACCGCCCCCCTGCGAGACCTGTGGAACTGGCTACCCGCCTTCGTCGCCATCGCCGACGCCGGCAGCGTGGTCGGCGCGGCGCGCCAGCTCGCCCTGACCCCGGCGGCGGTGTCGCGCACCCTGGGCCTGCTCGAGGGGGCCCTCGACGTCGCGCTGTTCAACCGGGTCGGTCGGCGGCTGGTGCTCAACCCCACCGGCGCCGCGCTGCGCGACGCCGTGCGGGTCGGGATGACCCAGGTCGACGCGGCGCTGCGCGGGCTGGCCGGCGACCCGATGGCGGGTCGGTTTCGCGTCGGCTCGATCGGGGTGCTGACCGATCACTTCGTGGTCCCGGCGCTCATCGACCTCGCGCGCGCGCACCCGGCGATGGTCCCGGAGCACGTCGTGCTCCGGGCGGCCGAGGCCAACCTCGCGCTCGTCCGCGGCGAGGTCGACGTCGCGTTCTACTACGAGCAGCTCAGCGCCGACGGCCTGCTCATCGAGCGCCTCGGCTCGACGCCGATGGCGGTGTACTGCGGGCGCGGCCACCCGCTCTTCGGCACGCGGCGGGTGACCCGGGCCCAGGTGCTCGCGCACCCATTCTCGGTGCCGCAGCTCGGCGACACCGGGCGCACCCTCGACGGCTGGCCCGCCGACGTCCCCCGCCAGGTCGGCATGCGCATCACGATGCTGGGCTCGAACCTCCAGGTCTGTCGCGCCGGCCTGATGCTGACGGTGCTGCCCGACGTGACCGCGGCGGCCGACGTCGCCGCCGGGCGCGTGCGGCGGCTGGCCTTCGATCCACTGCCGCCGATCGAGGTGTTCGCGGCGCGCCCCGTCGACGGCCGCTCGCAGCGTGCTGGCGCGCTCATCGACGAGGTCCGGATCCGGCTGGCGGCGCGCCCGGGCGGACGTCGTGGCACCGCGACGCGGTGACCGCAGCGCGCCGCGCCGCCGCCGCCAAGAGGCCCACGGGTGGCGGCGCCGCCTACAGGCGAACGCCGACGAACGCCGACGGCCAGATGCGGACCCGGACGTCGTCGCCGCCGCCGCGGGTGGGCTCGCTGCGCGCGAGCCAGTCGAGCCCGGCGGCGCCGGGCATGGCGTCGGCGCTTACGTAGGTGTCGACGAGGAGCCCGCCGACGACGGCCACCGGTCCGAGCGGGTGCGCGATCGACAGCCGGAGCTGCGCGAGCAGGCTCAGGTCGCTGGTGTGGCCGGCGCCGTGGCTCACCTGCCACGCCATCGCCTCGAGATCGAGCCGGGTCTGGCCGCGATCCCAGCCGCTGCCCATGCCGAGGCCGTACATCCATACGTCCTCGGGGGCGAGCTCGCCGGCGGCGGGCCAGCCGGCGGCGCGGCGCACGCCGGCGCCGTAGACGTTGTGCCAGCGGCGGCTGCCGTGCCGGAGCAGCACCGAGGTGGTGGCGTCCACCTCGAGGGTGGCGTCGACCTCGGTGCGGCCGCCCGGGACGATGTTGATGAGGCCGATCGAGACGCCGTCGTCGCCGCGCCGGGCGACGTTGACCACGCCGACCTGCGCCCGACACCGCGCCGGCGACGTTGAACGGCGCGATCTGCGCGCCGCGCACGACGCCGGGCGCGACGTTGAGCGCGCCGGCGACCTGGACGTCGGCGTCGCCGCCGGTGGTGGTGACGGCGCCGGCGGCTGGACGCCCCGCGATCGGCGGGCGACCGCGACCGCGCCGGCGAGCTGCACGCCCTCGACCTCGTCGGCGACGGTGAGCGCGCCGGCGAGCTGGAAGCCGCGTTGTCGCCCGGCCACCGCGATCGCGCCGCCGACCTGGGCGCCGTCGACCTGGCCGGCGACGGCGGCGGCGCCGGCGAGCTGCAGGCCGCGCTGGTGGCCCGCGGTGGCCACGGCGCCGGCGATCTGCGCGCCCGCCACCGGGCCGCGCTCGACGTCGGCCACCCCGGCCAGGCTGAAGATCGACGAGCCGCGGCCGACGCCGACGACGAGGTCGACGGCGACGGCGTGGTGGATCTCGCCGATCGCGGTCACGTCGGTCGACAGGCCCGGCAGGATGCCGAAGCCGAACGCGCGGTGACGACGCGGCGGCACTCGCGGGGCGGCCGTGCTCAGGGCGTCGACGATCGCGGGCGCGGCTGCGCCGGCGCCGGGCGCCGCGATCGCCGGCGCGCTCGACGCCGGTGGCGTCGCCATCGCGGCGAGCAGCGCCGCCGCCTCGTCGCGCACCAGGTTGCCGGTGAGCAGCGCGATGTCGACGGCCCACGACGCAGGATCCGGCGCCAGGCTCAGCACCCGCGCGGCATGGGCGCGATCGACGACCTCGACCCGCGCCTGGGCGGCCTCGGGGTCGACCGCGACCTCCACGCACGGCGCCGCGCAGGGACCGTCGACGGTCACCAGCTCCACCGCGCGATCGAGCTCGGCGGCGATGGCGGCGGCGACGTCGGCGCCCGCGAGCGCGCCGTGGACGCGGACGCGCAGCGGTTGCGGGCGTCGGCCGCCACCGCGGCGGTGGTGACGGCGACGAGCGACGTGGTCAGGGCGATCGATCCCAGGGTGTGCATCACCCTGCGGTGCCCGCTGGTGCGCGCGGTGTTCATCGACGTGCGAGCTCCGCGAGCAGGGCCGTGGCCTCGGCCTGACGGTAGCCCGCGGGCGCGACCTCGCCGCGCGCGAACGGCGCGAGCGCGGCGCGGGCGGCCTCGAGCTGGCCGGTGCGGATGAGCGCCAGCGCGCGGTTGGCCAGCGCGCGTCGACGGCGAAGCGGCCGCTCGGCGCGGCGGCCAGGTAGGCGTCCCGCCGCGATCGCCGCCGTCGGCGCGCCGCCTCGAGTGGAGCTCGTGCGCGCGGCGGTACACAGGGCGTCGGCGGGATCGGCGCGACCGCGGCGGGCGTGTCGACGACGGCGGGCGCGACCGCGGCGGGCGCGTCGACGACGAGCGCCGGCGTGGCCGCCGGCGCCGGCGCGTCATGCGGTGGTCGACGCGTCACCGCGGGCGGCGGCGGCTCGACGGCGGGCGGCGGCGGCGCGACCACGCGCGCCGCGATCCCGTCGAGGACGAGCGGTGGCCGCGGCTCGGCGACGGCGAGCCGCGGCGGTTCGGCGACGACGGGCACCGGCGCGGTCGCGACGGCCTCGTCGTGGCGCGCGCGCTGGGCAGGGCAGGGTCGGGCCGCGGCGCCGCCGGCTCCACCAGCCCGACCAGCTCGGCGGCCGCGCGCGGCGGCCTGGGCACGCCCGGTCGCCAGCGCCCACGCCAACGGCGCGAACAAGACGCCGGCGATGGCGAGCGCCACCGTGGTGAGCCGCCGCCAGCGCGTGTGTCGCTCGGCGACGGCGCGGACCACCGCCAGGCGCGCCGCCCGCGCCTGCAGCGGCGCCGCCGGCTCGCCGTCGTCGCGCAGCGCCTGAATGGCGCGGTCGAGCAGGTCGCTCATGCAGGCTCCTCCTCGAGGATCGCCCGCAGCTTGCGCTTGGCGTGGAACACCCGGGTGCGCACGGTGCCCTCGGGCACGCCGATGATCTCGGCGACCTCGACCGAGGTGCGCTGCTCGACCTCGCACAGCACGAACGCCACCCGGTGATCGAGCGACAGCCGATCGAGGGCGCGCGACAGGCGCGCAACCAGGCGGCGGCGCTCGAGGTCGTGGTCCGGGGCCGCCGCGCTGGCGTCGGCCTGGCGCACCTCCTCGGCGTGACGGGCCATCGCCCGTCGCCGGCGAGCGGCGGCGCGGATGTGGTGGCGCGCGTGGTTGAGGGCGACGCCGAGCAAGAAGCTGCGCAGCGAGGCGTCGCCGCGGAACCCGCGGATCGCCCGCGGCAAGGCGACGAAGGTCTCGTGCACCAGGTCCTCGGCGGCGGCCGGGTCGCCGGTGACCCGCTGGGCGAAGGCCCGGATGGCCGCGTGGTGCCCCTCGTAGATCTCGGCGAGGGCGTCGCGTTCGCCGGCGCGCAGGCGGGCGAGCAGCGCCTCGGGCTGGGCGACGGTGGTCGGCACGGGGAGCGCGAGCTTGAGTAGCACGGCACCTCCCAGTGCCCGCGGCCGCGCGATTCGTTCACGCGCCTGGTCTGGCGACCGTGGCACAGTGACCCCATGTCGCGCCGTGACCAGGTCCCCGCGCCGGCGCCGCCCGGCGAGCTGGCCGCCGACGCCGAGCTGCCGGTGGTGGCGCGCCTCGTCGTCGAGATCCGCAGCGATGGTCGCCGCACCGTCGCCCGGGGCGGCCTCGAGAGCGTCGACGACGGCGGCGTCGCCGAGCGGGTCGCCATCGACGCCCGCGCCGACAGCCCGCTGGCCCTGGTGCGCGAGCTGACGCGGGCGCTCGCCCAGGTGCCTCGGGTCGCCTGGCAGGCCCGCCGCGCGGCCCACGCCGCCGCGCCGCCGCGGCCGTCGCTGCGCGGCCGGGTGCGGGGCCTGCTCGGTCGGCCGCGGCGCTAGCGCGCATCCCACAACCTGGCGTGGGCTGCGACCGTCGCGCTGCGGGCGCCTCGGCGCGTGCGTGGCGCTGCTCGCTCCTCACATGGCTACGGCCATGCTCGTCGCTGCGCTGCGGGCGCGCGTCCCCTGCCACCCGCCGATGCACCTCGCATCGCTTAGGTCTCGCTCCACGCCAGGTTGTGGGATGCGCGCTCACCGCGCCGCGCGTTACCGCCGCGCGTAGACGTAGGTGGCGCCGCTGTCGGTGAGGCTGTCGTCGGCCTGCACGCCGTCGACGCCGGCGGCGGCGCTGTCTTCGCCGTACGCGCCGAAGGCGACGGTGGAGCCGTCCGCGGAGATCGTCGCCGAGGTGCCGAACAGGTCGTTCGCGCCGGCGTTGGATGCCTTGAAGTAGCTCTCCTGCGTCCAGGTCGACCCGGTGCGCACGAACACGTAGCCGGCGCCGGCGTAGGTCCCGGCATCGTTGGTCTGGTCGCCGTTGACGGTGGTGGCGGCGCTCGACTCGGCGGAGGAGCTCACCGCGAGGGCCGCGCCGTCGGTGGTCAGCGAGACCGCGGTGCCGAAGTAATCGTACACGCCGGGCACCGCGGGCTTGAGGTAAGCCTCGGGCGCCCAGCCGGAGCCGTCGTCGACGTACACGTACGCGGCGCCCGTGTCCAACGTCGAGTTGTCGCTCGGGCTCAGCCCGTTGCCGTCCTCGGCGTAGGCGCCCACCACCAGGCGCGCGCCGTCGCCGGACAGCGCGACCGCGGTGCCGAAGACGTCGTTGGCGTCGGTGTTGGTGGCCTTGACGTAGGCGGTGTTGGCCCACCCGCCGGCGGTGCGCGTGAACAGGTACACGCAGCCGCTGTTGCTCGCGGCGTTGCTGGCCTCGTCGGCGCCGACGCCGACGCCGGCGCCGTCCTCCTGCCAGGCGCCGGCGGCGACCACGCTGCCGTCGCCGGAGATCGCCACCGCGTAGCCGAGCTGGTCGCCGGCCCCGGTGGCCGAGGCCTTGAGGTAGCTCGCCTGCGCCCACGCGAGGCCGTCCCAGTCGAACACGTAGGCGGCGCCGCTGTTGCCCGCGGCGTTGCTGGCGCCGTCGCCGTCGATGCCGCTGGCGGCGCTGTCCTCGTTGCGGGCGCCGACGACGACGTGCGCGCCGTCGCCGGAGATCGCGACCGCGTAGCCGAACCAGTCGCCGGCGCCGGAGTTCGACGCCTTGAGGTAGGCCTGCTGCGTCCACGTCGTGCCGGCCCGGGTGAACACGTACGCCGCGCCGCTGTTGGAGCTGGTGTTGTCGGCGCCGTTGCCGTCGACGCCGGTCGCGATGCTGTCCTCCTGCCAGGCGCCGACCACGATGCGCGCGCCGGCGTCGTCGAGGTCGAGCGCGACGCCGAAGTTGTCGCCGGCGCCGGCGTTGGCGGCCTTGAGGTAGGCCTCCTGGGTCCAGCTCGCGCCGGTGCGCGCGAACACGTACACCGCGCCGGCGTTGCTGGCGGTGTCGTCGGCGCCGTTGCCGTCGACGGTGGTCGCCGCGCTGTCCTCCTGGTAGCCGCCGACCGCGAGCCGGGAGCCGTCGCCGGAGAGCGCCGCCGACCACCCGAACCGGTCGGTGCCGCCGGGGTTGCTGGCCTTGGCGTAGGCCTGCTGGACCCAGGCCGGCGCGCACGCGCCGGCGACCACCACGTAGCCGAGCTCGCACAGGCAGTCGACGGTGTCGACGGCGTCGACGCAGGTCGCGATCTCGGGCGCGCCGCAGCCGCCGTTGTCGACGAGACAGTCGTCCACCGCCACGGTCCAGGCGTGGCTCGCGACCGCCTGGTTGCCGAGGGCGTCGGTGGCGGTCACCACCAGCGTGTGCGCGGCCTCGCCGAGGCCCGCGAGCGGGTGCGGTGAGGTGCACGGCGCCGCGGCGGCGCCGTCGAGGGCGCAGGCGGTCGACACCGGCCCGTGCGGATCGCTGGCGGTGAAGGCGAAGGTGGGCGCGCGCAGGTCGCTGGTGGCGGCCGGCGCGTCGGTGAACGCCAGCGCCGGGGCGGTGGCGTCGACCTCCCACGCGACCGTCGCCGGGGACGGATCGGCGGTGCCCGCCGCCGAGGTGACCGCGACCTGGAACGCGTGCAGGCCGGTGGACAGTGGCGGCAGCACCACCGGCGAGGTGCTGCGGCGTCGGCGCGGCGCCGTCGAGGCTGCACGCGAACGTCGCGCCGGGGCCGGCGTTGGGCGACGAGAACGCCGCCACCTGCGAGCCGCTGCCGACCAGCGGTCCCGGGGCGCCGTCGAGCACCGTGTCGGGGATGCTGGTGTCGACGGTCCAGGTGATGACCGTCGGCGCCGACGCGTTGCCGGCCGGATCGATCGCCACCACCGTCACGGTGTGTTCGCCGGGGCCCACCTCGACGTCCCAGGTCGGGCCGCACGGCACCGCCGGCTGGCCGTCGAGCGAGCACGTGAAGGTCACGCCGGGCTCGTCGCTCGACAAGACGAACCGCGGCATGGTCGCGTTGTCGACCATCGGCGGGCCGATCACCGCGGGCGGCGGCGGCGGCGTGAGATCGAGCCGCCACGCGTGGATCGGCGGCGTCGCCTCGGGCACGCCGCGCGCATCCACCGCGGTGATCACGACGACGTGGGGCCCCTCGTCGACGGTGGCGAGCCACGGCGACGCGCACGGCACCGGCGGCGCGTCGTCGAGGCGGCAGCGGAACGTGGCCTCGGGCCAGGTCGCGTGGAACTCGAAGCGCGCGTCGGCGTCGCGGGTCTGCGCCGCGGGCGCGGCGTCGAGCACGGTCATCAGCTCGGTGCCACGCGCATCCGGGGCCCCCGCGCCCGGGTCGCACGCGAACCCGCCCGCCACCACGATCCCGCTTGCTGCCAGCACTCGCCGCATGCCCCAAGGCTAGTGCGTCTCGCGCGCGGGGCGAGCCCCGCCACCAGGTACGTTCGATCAGTCGAGCAGGGCGGGGTGCCGTGCTCGCCGGGGCGCTGGCGGTCGGCGCCGTGGAAGGTCTTGCCGCTGCCGGCCATCGCGCGCAGCACCGGCGCCGGCGCGAACCGGCCGCCGAGGCGGGCGGCGTGCTCGTCGAGGTCGTCGACCAGCCGCGCGATGCCGTAGGCGTCGGCCCAGCGGAACGGGCCGCCTCGCAGCGGCGGGAAGCCGAGGCCGAACACGGCGCCGATGTCGCCGTCGCGGGCCGAGCGCAGCACGCCCTCGCCGAAGCAGTGCGCCGCCTCGTTGACCATCTGCAGCCAGCACCGGCGGGCCAGGGCCTCCGCCGGTGGCGCGTCGGCGGGCGTCAGGCCGAGCACGGTGTACACCGCGGGATCCACGCCGCGCGTGCGATCGCCGCGGCGGGCCCCCGCCGGCGGATAGCGGTAGAAGCCCTTGCTCGCCTTGCGGCCGAAGCGCCCGTCGGCGATGAGCCGCTCGAGCCCCGGCGGCGCCTGCAGGCGATCGCCGAACGCGCGCTGGACCACCGCGCCGGCCTTGGCGGCGACGTCGAGCCCGACCTCGTCGACCAGCTTGATCGGGCCGACCGGGAACCCGAACGCCACCAGCGCGGCGTCGATGGCCTCGATCGGCGCGCCCTCGGCCAGCACGTGCATCGCCTCGTTGACGTACGGCCCGAGGATCCTCGAGGTGTAGAAGCCGACGCCGTCGCGCACGACGATGACGGTCTTGCCCTGCCGCTTGCCGAGCTCGACGCAGGTGGCGGTGACCCACGGCGCGGTGCGCTCGGTGACGATCACCTCGAGCAGCGGCATCTTGTGGACCGGCGAGAAGTAGTGCATCCCGATGACGGTCTCGGGCCGGCGCGAGGCGCGCGCGATCGTGGTGATCGGGATGGTCGAGGTGTTCGACGCGAAGATCGTCTCGGGGCCGACCGCGGCCTCGACCTCGCGCACGACCTGGTGCTTGAGGGCGACGTCCTCGAACACCGCCTCGATGACGACCTGGGCCTGGGCCAGGCCCGCGGCGGTGGTCGTCGGCGAGATCCGCGCCATCAACTCGTCGCCCGCGCGCGCGGTCAGGCGCTTTCGGCGGACGCGCCCGTCGACGATCTCCCGCACGTACGCCAGGCCGCGGCCGAGGCCGGCGTCGTCCTTGTCGCGCAGCCGGACCGCGAGGCCGGCGTTGGCGCTGACGTAGGCGATGCCGGCGCCCATCAGGCCGGCGCCCAGCATCGCGATCTGCTCGACCGGGCGCGCCCGCACCTTGGGGTCGTCGGTGCCGGGATCCTTCTTCAGCGCGGTGGTGGCGAAGAAGAGGCCCATCAGCTCGCGTGCCACCGGCGACACCAGGAGCTCGCCGAACGCGCGCGCCTCGGCGGCGTAGCCGGCGTCGGGATCGCTGGCGCCGATGCGGACCGCGTCGAGGGCGCGCTCGGGCGCCGGGTACAGGCCGTGGGTCTTGGCCAGGAGCTGCTTGCGCGCCTGCTCGAAGAGCACCTTGCGGCCGAGCGGGTTCTCCTCGAGCACCAGCCCGGTGAGCTCGGCGCGATCGAAGAGGGTCGCACGGAGCTGGGCCAGGGCGGCGCCGAGGCGGGCGCTCGTCGACGGTGGCGCCGCGGCGCGCGCGGCGGCCAGGCTGCGGGCGCGGGTGGTGGCCACCGCCACCAGCAGCGCGGCCGGGCACGCCTCGTCGACGAGGCCGAGCCGGGCGGCGCGGCGGCCGTCGATCTGCTTGCCGGTGAGGATGAGGTCGAGGGCGGCGGCGATGCCGACGAGGCGCGGCAGGCGCTGGGTGCCGCCGGCGCCGGGGATGAGGCCGAGCTGCACCTCCGGCAGGCCGAGCTTGGTCGCGCGATCGTCGTCGGCGATACGGGCGTGGCACGCCAGCGCCAGCTCGAGGCCGCCGCCGAGGCAGGCGCCGTGGATGGCCGCGACCACCGGCTTGTCGAGGTCGGCGAGCCGCTGCAGGCCGGCCTGGCCGTCGCGCGAGAGCTGCTCGGCCTCGGCCGCCGTGGTGATGGTGTCGAGCACCTTGAGATCGGCGCCGGCGACGAAGCAGCCGGGCTTGCTCGAGCGCAGCACCACCGCCCGCACCGCGGGATCACGCTCGACCGCGGTGAGCGCGGCGTCGAGCTCGGCGGCCAGCCGCGGCGACAGCGCGTTGACCGCCTCGCCGGGCACGTCCATCGTCAGGATCGCGACGTCGCCGTCGATGGTCACGGTCACGCACGCCTCGGTGGTCGTCATCACGGCACCTCCAGGACCATCGCCGCGCCCAGGCCGCCGGCCGCGCACGCGGCCAGCAGCCCGAACCCGCCGCCGCGGCGCTTGAGCTCGCGGGCGAGCTGGGTCACCTGGCGGGTGCCGGTGGCGGCGAACGGGTGGCCCAGCGCGATCGAGCCGCCCATCACGTTGACGCGCTCCCAGTCGATGGTGCCGATGGCCTCGCTGGCGCCGAGATGCTCGGCCGCCCACGCCTTCGACTCGATCGCCTGGGTGACGCTCAGGACCTGCGCGGCGAAGGCCTCGTGCAGGTCGATCAGATCGAGGTCGCGCCAGCCGATGCCGGCCCGGGCCAGCGCCTTGGGGATGGCGTAGGCCGGGCCCATCAGCATCTGGCCGCGCGGGTCGAGCGCGGTGAACGCGTAGCCGCGCAGGAACGCCAGCGGCGCGAGGCCCAGCGCCTCGGCCCGGGCCTCGCTCGCCAGCACCACCGCCGAGGCGCCGTCGGTGAGCGGCGAGCTGGTGGCGGCGGTGATGGTGCCGTAGCGCCGATCGAAGACCGGCCGCAGCCTGGCGTACGAGGCGAGCTCGGAGTCGGTGCGCACCAGATCGTCGACGGCGACCGCGCGCTGGTAGCGCGGCGGCACGTGCACCGTCATGACCTCCTCGGCGAAGCGGCCGTCGGCCCAGGCGGCGGCGGCGCGCTGGTGGCTGCGGTGCGCGAAGGCGTCCTGGTCGGCGCGGGTGATGCCGTTTTCCTGCGCCATCCGCTCGGCGTGCTCGCCCATGGTCAGCCCGGTCGAGCGCTCGCGCAGCGCCGGCGGCACCGGCAGGAGGTCGCCGGGCGACACCCCGGCGAACGCCGCCAGGCGATCGGGCAGCGACTTCGCGCGGCTGAGTTTGATGAGCGCGCCGGCGAGCTTCTTCGACACCGCGATCGGCACGTCGCTGGCGCTGTCGGCGCCGCCGGCGATGCCGAGCTCGACCTCACCGACGGCGATCGCCTGGGCGACGTCCACCACCGCCTGGTAGCTGGTCGCGCACGCGCGGCTCACCGAGTAGGCGTCGGTGGTGCGCGGCATGCCGGTGTCGAGCACGATCTCGCGCGCGATGTTGGGTCCGGTGAGCGATGGCACCACCTGGCCGTAGACGACGCGCTCGATCTCGCGCGCCCCGATGCCGGTGCGCGCGAGCAGCTCGCGCACCACCGCGTTGCCGAGGTCCTGCGCCGACAGCGTCGCGAACGCGCCGCCGGCGCGCACGAACGGAGTCCGCAGGCCGGCGAGGATCGCGACCCGCTGCTGGCTGCCCATCGCTGCCTCCTGCCTTGCTGGTGGACGTCGCCGCCCGCCCGGGAGCGGGTGAATGACGATTCATTCAGGCGACCGCGTGCAACCTAGCGAGGGGGCGTGGCGCTGTCAAACCACGCGATCGCGGTGATCCTCGTCGACGGCGGCGGCCGCGCGGGCGGGTGTGCTACGCCCGGGCTCGTGCGGCGACTGCTCGCGGCCTGTGTGGCGATCTGCGCGTGCCGGGGCGGCCGCGACGAGCCGGCCGAGGTGCGCGCGCTGCGACGGGCGCTGCCCGAGGCGCTCGGCGCGCCGCTGGCCGAGCTGCGGTGCGGCGCGCGCGCGCCGACGGCGCGCGCGTGCACCGCCGCCGTCGGTGGCGCCAGCCTGGCGCTGACCTTGGTCGCGGATCCCACCGAGGTGCGCTGGACCCTGCGCGATCCGGTGGTGGCGACGGCGCCGCTGGCGGCCTACGTCGCCGCCAGCCTGGCCGAGCTCGGGCTCGAGCTGGCGCCGGACTGTAGGCCGCCGCTGGTGGTGGCCGGCCCCGGCGATCGATCGCGTGCCGGCTGGCCGGCGGCGGCGTCGCCTGGGCGTTGCTCGACGACGACGGCGACTTCTCGCTCGAGGTCGCGCTCGACGCCGACGCCGCGCGCGCGCAGGGCGCCGACGGCGAGGCCCTCGAGGGGCGGTCGCTGGCCCTCGACAGCGACGAGGCCGCCGGCGGCCCCGACGACGACGACGACGGCAGCGACGATGCTCGCGCGGCAACGCCCGTGGGGATCGACGCCGGCGTCCGCCGCGGACCCGGGTGGTGAGCGTGCTCGGCGCGGTCGCGGTGTGTCCGCGCTGTCGGCTGGTGCGCCCGGGCGTGGGCGCGTGCGACGACGGCGAGCGCGCCCTCGACCTCGACGTGGCGGCGCAGCGCGAGCTCCTCACCGAGCAGGTCTGGGGCGACGAGCGCGCGCGCGCCGCGGTGCTCACCGGCGCCCGTCGCAGCGCGCGTCGGCGGGTGGTGGGCGCGGTGCTCGGGCCGCCGCCGCCGGCGCGGTCGGCGCCGCGCTGGTCGGGGTGTCGTCGTGGATGCCAGCGCTCGGGGCGCTGCTCGGCGGCACCGCCGGCGGCCTCGGCGCCGATCGGCGCGATCCCGGCGTGCATCCACGCGGCGCCGAGCCCATCGCGTCGGCGCCGCGGCTCGGCGTTGGCCGCATCGTCGCCGCCGAGCCGATCGAGTCGCCGGCGAGCGGGGCCCGGTGCGCGGCGTGGGCGCTCGAGCTGCTACCACGGGCGCTGGGGCGCGCGGACCATGCTCCGGGTCGGCGTCGCCGGCCGGCTCGAGCTCGCCCTCGACGGCGGCGATCGGATCAGGGTGCCCGCCGGCCCGCTGTGGATCGACGGCGGCCACGATCGCACGGAGCTGGCCCGGCCCGAGCTCGAGGAGCTCCTGCGCGCCGTCGATCCGGCCCGGGTGCTGGTCGCCGAGCTGTGGTCGCCGCTGCCGTTCAACGTGGTGGCCGAGGCGACCGTGCAGGTCGGCGATCGGGTGGAGCTCGCCGGCGCGCTCGATCGCGCGCTCGACCCGAGCGTGGGCGGCGGCAGGTTGCCGTATCGAGCCGCGCCCGACACCTACCTGACCCCGGCCGGGATGCTGACCCTGCGCCGGCGCGACGGCTGACCGGCGGCGGCGCGCGACGCCGGCGGCAGAGTACAGTGCGGCCCCATGGCCCGCCTGGTCGCCGTCGCCGTCGCCGCCGTCGCTGTCGCTGCCTCCGGGTGCGGCGCCTCCACCGAGCCACCGCCGCATCGCCCGCCGCCGACCGCCGCGCCGGGTGCCCGCACGATCACCATCGTCGGCACCAACGATCTGCACGGCGCCATCGATCGGCTGCCGATCCTGGCCGGCTACCTCGACATCTTGCGCGCGGCGCGCGCCGCCGACGGCGGCGCGCTGGTGCCGATCGACGCCGGCGACATGTTCCAGGGCACGCTGGCGTCGAACCTCGACGAGGGCAAGACGGTGGTCGCCGCCTACGGCGCGATGGGCTACGCCGCCGCCGCCATCGGCAACCACGAGTTCGACTTCGGGCCGGTGGGCCCGGCGGTGACCGCGGCGACGCCCGCCGAGGATCCGCGCGGGGCGCTGCTGGCGCGCGCCGCCGAGGCGTCGTTCCCGCTGCTCACCGCCAACATCCTCGACGCCGAGTCCGGCGAGCGCATCGTGTGGCCGCGGATGCCGCCATCGACGGTGATCGACGCCGCCGGGGTCTCGGTCGGCATCATCGGCGTGACCACCGAGGCCACGCCGTTCACCACGATGCCGGCCAACTTCGTCGGCCTGACCATGCTGGAGCCGGCGCTGGCGGTGGTCGCCGAGGCGCGCCGGCTGCGCGCCGCCGGCGCCGCCCTGATCGTGGTCGCCGCCCACGTCGGCAGCAAGTGCAGCGACCTCCACGATCCGAGCGACCTATCGTCCTGCGATCAGGACGAGGAGCTGTTCACGATGGCCGCCGCGATCCCGCCGGGCACCGTCGACGTGATCGTCGCCGGCCACACCCACGCCGCGATGGCCCACCGCATCCACGACATCGCGGTGATCGAGTCGTACGCGTCGGGGCGTGCGTTCGGCCGGGTCGACGTCCGGGTCAGCGCCCGCGGCGTGGTCACCGCGGTCAACATCTCGCAGCCACGCGACCTGTGCCCGCTCGGCGACGACGGCGCGCCGGTGCCGGTGGCGGCCTGCGGCGGTCAGACCTACGAGGGCCAGCCGGTGGTCGCCAACGCCGCGGTGCAGGCGCTGGTCGACGAGACCCTGGCCGCCGCCAAGGCGCGCGCCGACGAGCGGCTCGGCCCGACGGTGACCGCGCCCATCACCCGCGCCTACGGCGAGGAGTCGGCCCTGGGCAACCTGTTCACCGATCTGATGCTGGCGGCACAGCCTTCGGCCGACGTCGCCCTCACCAACGGCGGCGGCCTGCGCGCCGACATCCCGGCCGGGCCGCTGACCTACGACGGGCTCTACCAGGCCAACCCGTTCGACAACCGCTTCGCGCTGGTGGCGCTGCGCGGCCGCCACCTGCGGCGGCTGGTGAGCAACAACCTCGGCCGCGACGGCGGCATCTTCTCGCTGGCCGGCGTCACCGTCGCCGCGCGGTGCGAGGGCGCGCGCCTGGTGGTCGACCTCACCCGCAAGGGCAAGCTCGTCGGCGACGACGACGCGCTGACCCTGGTGACCAGCGACTTCCTCGCCTCCGGCGGCGACGGCGTGATCGGCCGGCTCAAGCTACCCGACGGCGCCGTCACCGTCACCGACGAGATCATCCGCGAGTCGATGGCGACCCAGCTCCGCGGCGTCAAGCAGCTCGATCCGGCGGTGCTGCTCGATCGCAAGGCCCCGCGGCTGCGCTACCCGGGGGCGCGGCCGGTGCGCTGCGGCGACGCCGGGCCGTCGACGCCCGCCGAGCCGGACTGAGTTCAGCGCTCGGACCACACCGCGAGCTCGTTGCCGCTCGGGTCGCGGAACTGGAAGCGCCGCCCGCCGGGGAACGCGAAGATCGGCCGGGTGATGGTGGCGCCGGCGGCGCGCACCCGGGCCAGCATCGCCTCGAGGTCGGTGGCGTAGAGCACCACCAGCGGCGCGGCCGGGGCGGCGTCGCTGCCGTCGAGGCCGCCGTCGACGCCGGCGTCGGCGAAGGCGGCGTACGCGGGCCCGTAGTCCTGGAAGTTCCAGCCGAAGGCCGCGGCGTAGAACGCCTTGCTGGCGGCGAGCTGCCGCCCGGGCAGCTCCACGTAGTCGATCGCGCCGTCGGTTCGCATGGCGACGACGCTACCGCGCGCGGCGGGCCGGCGTAGACTGCCGACGCCCCGATGAGCTGGTCCCCCACGTCCTGGCAGAGCCGTCCCGCCGCCCAGCAGGCGACGTACCCCGACGCCGACGCCCTGCGCGCCGTGCTCGACGAGCTGGCCGCGCTGCCGCCGCTGGTGTCGTCGTGGGAGGTCGAGGCGCTGCGCGGCCAGCTGGCGCGGGCCGCGCGCGGCGAGATGTTCCTCCTGCAGGGCGGCGACTGCGCCGAGAGCTTCGACGACTGCCGCTCGGCCTCGATCACCAGCAAGCTCAAGATCCTCCTGCAGATGAGCCTGGTGCTCGTGCACGGCACCCGGATGCCGGTGATCCGGGTCGGGCGCATCGCCGGGCAGTACGCCAAGCCGCGCTCCGCCGACGTCGAGACCAAGGACGGCGTGACCCTGCCGGCGTACCGCGGCGACAACGTCAACCGCCCCGGCTTCACCGCCGCCGATCGCACGCCGGATCCGGCGCTCTTGCTGCGCGGCTACGAGCGCGCCGCCCTCACGCTCAACTTCATCCGCTCGCTCACCGACGGTGGCTTCGCCGATCTGTCCCATCCGGAGAACTGGGATCTGTCCTTCGCCGCCGGCTCGAGCCACGCCGCCGCCTACGCCCGGATCGTCGAGTCGATCCGCGACAGCCTCGGGTTCGTGTCGGCGGTCACCGGCCTCGACACCCAGGTCCTGCGCCGGGTCGACGTGTACACCTCGCACGAGGGCCTGGCGCTCGGCGCCGAGCAGGCCCAGACCCGCCGGGTGCCGCGCCGCGACGGCTGGTACAACCTGTCGACCCACATGCCGTGGATCGGCATGCGCACCGCGCAGCTCGACGGCGCCCACGTCGAGTTCCACCGCGGCCTGGCCAACCCGCTGGGCATCAAGCTCGGCGCGGCCATGACCGCCGAGTGGCTGCGCGACCTGCTCGAGGTGCTCGACCCCGGGCGCGTGCCCGGGCGCATCACGCTGATCCACCGCATGGGCGCCGGCAAGGTCGACGCCGGGCTGCCGCCGCTCATCGACTGCGTGCGCGCCACCGGGCGCACGGTGTTGTGGGTGTGCGATCCGATGCACGGCAACACCGAGACCCTCGCCGGCGGCGTCAAGACGCGACGCTTCGACAACGTGCTGGCCGAGCTCGAGCAGAGCTTCGCGGTGCACGCGGGCTGTGGCTCGCGCCTGGGCGGCGTGCACTTCGAGATGACCGGCGAGGACGTCACCGAGTGCATCGGCGGCGCCCGCGGCCTGGCCGAGGTCG
This sequence comes from Kofleriaceae bacterium, assembly GCA_041389945.1. GTDB lineage: Bacteria > Myxococcota_A > Polyangia > Haliangiales > Haliangiaceae > JAWKQW01. The sequence goes on along the minus strand of JAWKQW010000012.1, from coordinate 143,707 downwards.
ACCTCGAGCGCGCCTACCGCACCCGGGTCGATCCGCGCCTCAACTACGAGCAGGCGCTCGAGCTGGCGATGCGCATCGCCGGCGCGTTGCGCGCGAACCCGCCCACCACGCCATGACCGGCTGGCAGCGCGTCCTGACCACGTGGGCCGTGCCGGTCCTCATGGTCGCGGCGTACCTGGCGCTGATCTCCACCAGCGACGTCTCCGGCTGGGTCACGGTCGCGGTGCTGCTGGTGATGGGCGTCGTCACCTTGCTGTGGCTCCTGTTCCGCGAGCTGTCGGTGCACGCGGCGCTGACCCGGGCCGCCGCCATCGGCTTGCCCGACGAGGTGCTCGCCCGCGCCGACGCCGAGCTCGCCCGTCGGTGGACGCGCGCGACCCGGGCGCCGTTCCAGGTCTACCGGGCCATCGGCCACGAGCTGCGCGGCGACTTCGCCGCGGCGCTGGCCGCGCTCGCCGAGGTCGACGCGCGGGCGCTCGCCGGCGGTCGTCGCGGCTGGGGCCTGCTCGCCGCGCGCACCGAGATCGCGGCGCGCCTCGAGCTCGGCGAGATCGCCGCGGCGCGGGCGGCGTTCGACCAGCACTTCGCGGCGCCGCCGGCCTCGACCACGGTGGTCGGTCGCGAGCTGGCGGCGCGGTTGCGCCTGGCCGAGGGCGACGCCGCCGGCGCCGCGCCCGAGCTGCAGGCGCTGGCCCGCGACGTGCGGCTCGGCCCGGCGGCGCGCGCGGTGGCGCTGCTGTGCGTGGCGCGCTGCGGCGACGCGCTCGGCGACGCCGCCGGCGCCGCCCGCGATCGCGCCGCGGCCGCCGCGCTGGCGCCCCAAACCTGGGCGGGCGCCGCGGCGTGAGCGCGGATCGCGCGCGGCGCGCGCCGCGAGCCTGCGCGCGCAGCTCGCCCAGCTCGGCGTCGACGTCGCGCACCCGCGCTGGCGCGCGTTCGTGGCGGCGGTGGTCGCCCTCGAGACGCGCGGCGCCGGTCGCCGTGGCTACCTGGCGTCGCGCGCGCAGCCGCACAGCGACACCCTGATGGCGTGGCCCTCGCCGCCGCCGGCGGATCGCGCGGCGTGGATCGTCGATGCGCTGGGTCGCGCCCACGCGGCGCGGGCGGCGGTGGCGGCGCTCGACGGCGAGCTACCGGCGCAGCCGCTGGCGGTGCGGCTCGCGCTCGGCGCCGAGGTCACGGCGGCGCCGGTCGCGCTGTCGCACGTGGCCTTCGCCATCGGCGCCGAGGTCGCGGTGGCGCCGCTCGCCGCGCCGCCCGCGGCGCTCATCGCCGCGCTGCACGCGCTGTGGGACGGCGCGGTGGTGGCGCCGCTGCAGGCGCTGGCCACGGCGCCGCCGGTGTTCGCGTGCGTGACCCTCGGCGTCGAGCCGCTGGCGACCGCGCGCCACGCGCACCGGCGAGCGTGGGCCGATCGCGGCGGGCCGTGGCTCGGGCTGACCCGCACCGCGACCCACGCGGTGGCGTCGACCACCCACTTCGTCGTCGACGGCTACGGCCACGCCTGGCTGTGTGCGCGCCTGGCGAGCGAGTCGGCGCGCGCGGCGTCGCCCGACGCCGGCGCGGCGTCAGCGCCGACGCCGACGCTCGATCCGTCGCTGCCGTCGCCGCTGCAGGTGGAGGTGCGGGCGCTGCCGCCGCGCGCGACCCGCGCCGCCGCGCTGGCGCGGGCGCTCGCCCAGCGCTTGCCCGCCGGCGCCGATCCGCGGTGGTCGGCGACGATCCAGGTGCCGGTGCCGCAGGCGCCGGTCGACGATCCGCGGCGCGCGCGGCACCGGGTGTCGCCGGCGCTCCTCGCGGTGCGACGCGATCGGGTGGAGCCCGTCGACGCGGTCGCGGCGCGGTTGCGGGCCGCGGTCGCCGACGAGGCCGCCGGCGCCGGTGTCGTCGGGCGCGCGCTGTCGGCGGTGCGTGGCCTGCCGGGCGCGACCCGCCTCGGGCGCGGGCTCGCCGGCACCGCGGTGCGGCCGCGGCTCCTGGCGCCGTGGACCGAGGTGCTGGCCGGTCGCGGCGGGCTGTCGCTGTTGCGGCTGCCGTCGGCGCTGGCCGCGCCGCCGCTCGTCGCGGTGAGCGCGCCGGCGGTCGGCCCGGCGCCGTGGGATGCGCGCGGCTCGTGCCTGGTCACCGTGGTCGCGACCGAGGCCGGGGCGACGCTCACCGCCGTGGTCAGCGGCGAGCTGGTCGATGCGGCGAGCCTCGCCGACCACGTCGCCGCGGCCTGGTGTGGCTGACCGTCAGAAGCGGCCAGCGACGACGACGCCGGCCGCGCCGGCCTCGACCACCGGCGCGACGGTCACCCGCGGTCGATCGCGCACCCACAGGATCGCGCCGGCGACCACCGCGGCCGCGCCGGCGACCACCAGCGGCGTCGCGATCCAGGTCGCGCGGGTGATGGCGCCGTCGATGGTGGCGGTGCCGGCGTCGTCGCACAGGAGCGCGCCGGCGACCCGCTTGCAGTGATCGTCGGCGGCCTGGTCGTGGGCCAGCTTGGCCTGCACCCCGACCGCGGCGCCGGCGACCAGCGCGACGGTGCCGGCGCCGGCGAGGTAGAGGCCGCGGCGCGGTCGGGCGGCCGCGGTCGGCGCCTCTGCGGTCGGCGTCGTCGGCGCGGCGATCGTCGTCGGCGCCAGGCCGGGCACGGTCAGGGTCACGCGCTCACCGGCAGCGAGGAACACCGGCGGCGAGCGGTGCAGCTCGATCTCGCCGGCGCGGGTGACCACCACCACGGCGTCGGCGCCGCTGGCGCTGGGATCGGCGACGACCCACGCGCCGAGCATGATCGCCTCGGGCGGGCGATCGCCGCGCACGAGTTCGACCACCTCCGGCGGCACGCCGTCGGCGACGACCCGCACCTGGGCGAGGCGCGGCCGCAGCTCGTCGAGCCGGACCCGCGCCGCCGCGACGAAGTCGGCGAGGCCGGCGGCCTCGGAGCGGGCCGCCACCTGCTCGAGCTCGGCGATGGCGTCGCGCACACGGCCGAGCTGCGCCAGGCACAGGCCCAGGTTGAGGCGGGTGCCGATCACGTCGTCGAGGCGCGCCGACGCCTCGAAGCGATCGCAGGCGGCGCGGACGTCGCCGCTGGCGAGCAGGCCGCGGCCCTCGGTGAACAGCCGATCGGCCTCGGCGCGCGCCGCGGGATCGGCGGCGGCGTGGCCGGCGAGGACGACCAGCACCCACGCGACCAGCGGTGCCACGGCACGAGCCATCGCGGCCGAGCGTACCGCGTCGCCGGCGCGCGCGCGCGACCGCTACCGCGGCGAGGTCGGATCGCGGCAGTCGAGCAGGTTGTCGGGACCGCACCGGGGCGCCGGCGTCGGGGTCGGGCGCGGCGCGGGCGCGGCCGGGGAGCGGGCCGGGCGTCGACCGGGGCGACCGCACCGTCGGGGGCGCGGCATCGGGGCGCGGCATCGATCGCCGGCGCGGCGTCGAGGCGGGCGGCGTCGAGCGTCCCGGCGTCGCGGGCCGGCGGCGCGGCCAGCGGCACCGGCGCCGGCGCGGCCGGGCCCGCGCCGTCCCGCTGGCTGAGCACGACCCCGAAGGCGATGCCGGCGCTGGCCGCGGTGGCGACGATCGCGACCACCAGGCGACGCCCGCCACGCCGGGGGGCTCGCACCGGCGCCGGTGTCGGCGTCGGCGGCAGCGCCGGCGGCGCCTCCGCGTCGACGGTCGCCCGCACGTGCGCCGGCATCGCCGCCGGCGGCCCCACGGTGATCTCGGTGGCGGCGTCGATCATCGCCGGCCGGCTCGGGCGTCGTTGCGACAGCGGCGCCCGCGCCGCGGTGGGCTCGTCGTCGCCCGGCTCGGGCCCGAGCCCGGGCTCGTCGGGCACGGTCGCCGGCGTCGCGGCGGTGCCCGACACCACCGGGTACGGCTGGCTGCGCTCGGTGGCCGCCAGTGGCAGCGGCTTCGCCGCGCGCGCGATCGGGCCGTCGGGCAGCGGCGTGTGGCCGCGCCGGGACGCCAGCCGCTGCATGCGATCGACGAGCACCCGGGCGCCGTCGGCGTCGCGCACCATCGGCGCCAGCGCGCGCCCGAGTTCGGCGACGTTGGCGAACCGCGCGGCGGGCTGCTTGGCCAGGCACCGCGTGATGATCGCGGCCAGCGGCGCCGGCACGTCGGCGGGCAACGGCGATGGCGGATCGCTGACCACCATCACGACCATCTCGGAGAAGCTCTCGGCCTCGAACGGACGCCGCCCGGCGACCGCCTCGTAGAGCACGCTGCCGATGGACCAGATGTCGGTGCGGTGATCGACGTTCTTGGCCGAGCGCATCTGCTCCGGCGACATGTACGCCGGCGTGCCGAGCACGGACTGGGTCTGGGTCAGCTTGAGATCGGTCAGCTGGGCCGACTTCGAGATGCCGAAGTCGAACAGCTTCACCAGCGGGGTGTCGTCGCCGCGCCGGGTGAGGAACAGGTTGGCCGGCTTGATGTCGCGGTGGACGATGCCGATGGCGTGGGCCTCGGCCAGCGCGACGCACGCCTGCAGCACCAGCTCGGCGGCCTCGTGCGCGGGCAGGCGGCCGCGCCGCTCGAGCACCGCGCCGAGGTCGGCGCCCTCGAGGAACTCCATCACCATGTACGGCGAGCCGCCGGGGAAGACGCCGACGTCGGACACCCGGGCGACGTGCTCGCTCTTGAGCTTCGCGGTGGCCTGGGCCTCGCGCAGGAACCGTTGCCGGGTCTCGTCGTCGTGGGCGACGTCGGTGCGTAGCAGCTTGATCGCGACCCGCTCGTCGAGGCCGAGGTGGGTCGCGGCCACCACCACGCCCATGCCGCCGTGGCCGAGGATGGCGTCGACCCGGTACTTGCCGAGCAGCACCTGCCCGGGGCGGACCCCCAGGTCGCTGGGCTGTGCGGGGCCGGTCACGACGCACCATGGTACTCGCTGGCTCGGCGGGGCGCAGCCGGGCGGCGCCGGTGCGCACGATCACGCTGCGGCCAGGGTGGACTTGGTGGTACGACGCCGCCCCATGAAGCGTGCGCTCTCGCTCCCCCTGTGCTTGCTCCTCGTGGCCGCGTGTGGCCCCAGCGCCCGGGAGGCCCAGGTCGACGGCGGCGTCGGCGAGTGCCCGCCCGGCGGGCGCGGCTGTGTCGGCGACGACGTCGTCGCGTGCAACGCCGACGGCACGCCCGGCGCGGTGGTCGAGACCTGCGGCGCCGCCGAGTCGTGCAGCCTCGGCGAGTGCGTGAGCGGCTGTGCGTCCGCCGGCGCCGACTTCGTCTACGTGGTCGACGACACCAACCGGCTCCTGCGGTTCGACCCAACCCAGCTCGCCGGCACCCCGTTCACCGTGCTGGGCACGCTGAGCTGCCCGGCGGGCGCCCCCCTCGGCGGCGGCGGCGGCGCCGCCACCCCGTTCTCGATGTCGGTCGACCGCAACGCCGTGGCCTGGATCCTCTACAGCAGCGGCGAGATCTTCCAGGTCCCGGTCGACACCCTGGCGTGCACCAACAGCGGGTTCGTGCCGGAGCAGCAGGGCATGTCGCTGTTCGGCATGGGCTTCGTCAGCGACACCGCCGGCGGCGCCACCGAGCAGCTCTTCATCGCCGGCGGCGACCTCGCGGGGACGCCGGGCGGCAAGCTCGGGGTGATCGACCCGGCCACCAAGCAGGTCAGCCTGCGCGGCGACATCCGGAGCGACACCGAGTACAGCGCCGAGCTGACCGGCACCGGCGCGGCCGAGCTCTACGGGTTCTACCCGGGCATCGACGACGCGTTCGTCCAGCAGCTCGACCGTGCCAGCGGCGCCGCGGTGGGGCCGGAGTTCGCCGTCGCCGGCGGCCTCGCCGGCGGCGATCCGTTCGCGTCGGTGCGGGCCTGGGCCTTCGCCCAGTACGGCGGCACCTTCTACCTGTTCGTCACCGTCGAGGATCTCCTGTCGGGCACCACCAACTCGCAGGTCCGCACGATCAATCCCACCACCGGCGCGTCGGCGGTGGCGCTGCAGAACCTGCCGTACATCATCGTCGGCGCCGGCGTGTCGACCTGCGCGCCGGTCGTGATCGACTGAGCCGCGCGGCGCCAGCGGTCGCGCCGCGCTACTTGAGCGCGTTGGGATCGGCGGTCATGCCCTTGAGGTCGTCGACGATGGCGCTGCCGATCTGATCCTCGAGGCGCTTGCGGCGCGCGGTCTCCTCGTCGAGGGCGGCCTTGAGCTCGGCCTTGGCCTTGTTGGCGGTGGCGATGGCCTCCTCGGCGACGCGCAGCGCGTCCCGGCTGGCGGCGGCGTAGCGCTCGGCGTCGCGCTGGGCGCTGGCGGCGACGTCGCGCGCGGCCTCGGCGGCGACCTTGGCCCCGACCGCGTCGGCGCGGGCGGCCTCGGCGTCGGCCTTCTCGGTCTCGAGCTGGGCCGCGCGCTTCTGCAGCTCGACGTAGGCCTCGTCGAGGTTGCCCTTGATGACCGCGCGATCGGCGACCGCCGCGCTCTTCTCGCGCTCGGCCGCGAGCCGCAGGCGCTCCTTCTCCTGGACCTCGGCCAGCGCCCGCTTGGTGCTGTCCTCCGACGCGCGCGCGGCGGCGGCGTCGGCGCTGGCCTGGGCCTGGAGCCCGCGGAACTTCAGCGCGGCGGTGCCGGCGCCGAGCACCAGCAGCACGAGGATCCCGCCGACCAGCATGGTCAGCCGCTTGCGGCGGCGCTCGTCGGCGCCGATCTCCGCCACCACCGCGTCGAGGAAGGCGCGCTGGGTGTCGCCGAGCTCTCCGGTGCGACCGCGCCGGGCGTAGCGCTGGGCCTCGTCGGCGGCGTCGCCGCGCCACAGCATGCCGGTGGGGCGACCGCGGCCGTGCCAGGCCTTGGCCGCGACCCGGAGCTGGTCGAGGAACGCGGCGTCCTCGGAGGTCTCCTCGAGCCAGCGCCGCAGGGTCGGCCAGGTGTTGATCAGCGACTCGTGGACCAGCTCCACGGTCGCGCCCGCGTCCTTGCTGCCGGAGGTGTGCTGCACGACCAGCAGGCGCGCGCCGACCAGGTGATCGACCAGGCGCCGGCTCTCGCCCTCGTTGGGCGACAGCTCGTCGAGCTCGTCGAGCGACACGATCGCGCGGGTGCGCTCCGGCGTGACCAGGCGCAGCACGATCGATCGGGCCAGGGCCTGCGACGACGGCGGCAGCTCGGCGATCACGGCGTCGGCGTGGGTCGCCAGCGCGCCGCTGATCCCGCCCATCTCCTGGTACGCCGACCAGGTCAGGACCTTCTGCACCTCGTCGCGCTTCTCCCACAGCTTGGTCGCCGCGAACTGGAGCAGCGGCAGCGCGCCGGGCGTGCTCTCGAGGTGCGCGAGCATGTCCTCGATCATCATCGGGGTGTCGAACCGATAGCCGGCGAGCTCGGCCGGCTGCACCAGCGCCTCGCGCATGCCGTCGCGGCCCGGCGGCGCCAGGAAGTACAGCCCGGCGGTGACCTCGGTGACGAAGGTCGGATCCTCGGAGACCCGGTCGAGGAAGTCCGAGCGCAGCGACAGCACCACCCGCACCGGGGCGGTGGCGTCGTCGGCGGCGCCGGCCAGGGCCTGGGTGAACGCGCGCCGCTCGGCGGCGTTGGGCACCAGCGTGTACAGCTCCTCGAACTGATCGACGAACAGGAGGATCTTGTGGCCGGTGCGCTTGGCCTGGTTGCGCAACACCATGCCGAGGTGCCCGGGCTCCTCGAACAGCTTGGCGATCTGGAACTGCTGCTCCTCGATGTCCTCGGCGAGGTTGCTCGAGGTCGCCTCGCCGGCGCCCTCGCCGAGGCTCATCAACCGGGCGGTGACGGCGGCCAGCGAGGTCACCGGGTTGCGCCCGGGACGGATGACGTGGGTCTCCCAGGTCTCGCCGGCGGCCTTGAGCGCGGGCACCAGGCCGGCGCGCACGAAGGACGACTTGCCGACGCCCGACGGGCCGGCGATGGCCACGATGGGGCGCTCGCGGACCCGGGTGGCGGCGGCGAGGATCTCGCGGCTCCGGCCGAAGAATCGCCCGGCATCGGACTCCTGGAACGAGGCCAGGCCGGCGTAGGGGGTCTCGTCGGCCGCGAGCACCCGCGGCGAGAACCGGCCGGGCAGGTGCGGCTCGAGCGCGGCGAGCAGCTCGCGGCTGTTGGCGTAGCGCCGCTCCTTGACCTTGAGCAGGCAGCGGTCGACGACGTCGGCGAGCGCCTTGGGCACGTCGGGCGCGACCTCGCGCAGCCGGGGCATCGGCTGCTCGAGCATGGCGGTCACCACCAGCTCGTTGCCCTCCATCGGCCACAGCGGGTGGCGGCCGGCGAGCATGCGGAAGAGCATCACGCCGACCGCCCAGATGTCGGTGCGGGCGTCGATCTCGACGCCGATGCCCCACTGCTCCGGCGACATGTACTTGAGCGTGCCCATGATGGTGCCGGCCTGGGTCAGGCCGCCGCCGGTGTCGTCGCCGAGGTCGCGGGCGTCGGGGAGCTTGATGGCCGCGCTCGAGCCGTCGACGGGCGCGCCGCCCTCGAAGACCTTGGCGATGCCGAAGTCGAGCACCTTGATGGTGCCGCTCTCGGTCACGAAGATGTTGTCGGGCTTGAGGTCGCGGTGGACGATGCCCTGCTCGTGCGCGCACGCCAGCGCCCGCACCACCGGGACCATGATCTCGACGGCGCGGGCCGGCGGCAGGCGCCGGGCGTTGGAGATGAGGTCGGTGAGGACCTGCCCGCGCAGGTACTCGAGCACCATGTACGGCTGGTTGGCGCCGACCTGGCCGACCTCGTAGATGACGACGATGTTCTCGTGGTGGCAGCGCGCGGTGGCGCGGGCCTCGATGAGGAAGCGCTGGGCCAGCTCCGGCGCCTGCGACTGCAGGATCTTGATCGCGACCTTGCGGCCGAGGCGCTGATCGCGCGCGAGGTACACCGCGCCCATGCCGCCGGCGCCGAGCTCCCGGATGAGCTCGTAGTGGTGGATGTGGGCGCCCGGCGGGGGCATCTCGCCGGCGACCCAGTTCGAGCTGGGCGGCGGCGTCCCGACCGCGAAGATGCCGGCGCCGATCGCGGTGTGGCCCTTGGATTCCGGCAGCGCGATGGCGCCGGAGCCGGCGGCGGCCGGCGCCTCCTTGCTGCGGCGACCACCGACGACACCCATGATCGTCCGGTTGGGATCGGCCTCCTTGCCCCCCGCCATCGTCGGCTGGTCGGGCGCCGCGCGCGGCACCCGCATGTGGTCGTCGTCGCTCATCGCATCTCCACGGTGGCCGCCGGCAAGCCCCCCCGGGCCGCCGGCCAGGGAAAGTGTAACCCGGCTCGCCCCCCGGGGCCGGCCTGATCCGCGCCGGGCGGCCCCGGCGCCTTTTGCCAAGCGATCTGGGTTCGCGCTACACCCGCGCCACCATGTCGGTCGCCACCTCGCTCTCGGACAAGAAGCTCGCCCGCGCCCTCGCCCGGGTCCACGCCGCCCAGGCCAAGTTCGGGCGCCGCTACCCCGGCGAGTCCGGCGCGCGCCAGCCGGTGCACACGGTGTACGGCGGGGCCCACCTGTTCACCGCCCAGACCGCGCGCAAGCTCGGCGACGTCGCCCTGCGCTCGCTCGAGACCTACGCGCCGGATCCGGCGACCTTCGCCGGCGCCATCGGCCTGCCCGAGGCCCAGGCGGCGCGGGTCTACGAGCGCGTGGTCGACAAGCTGCGCCGCGAGCCGGTCGAGGACTTCCGCATCGACTTCGAGGACGGCTACGGCAACCGCAGCGACGAGGACGAGGACGCCCACGCCGCCGCCGCCGCGCGCGAGGTGGCCACCGCGCGCGACGCCGGCATCCTGCCGCCGTTCATCGGCATCCGCATCAAGCCGCTGACCAGCGAGCTGGCCGCGCGCTCGCTGCGCACCCTCGACATCTTCGTCACCACGCTGTGCGGCAGCGGCGCGCTGCCGTCGGGCTTCGCCGTGACCTTGCCCAAGATCACCGGCCGGGCCCAGGTCGAGGTGCTGGTGACGGTGTTCGAGCAGCTCGAGGAGAAGCTCGGCCTGCCCGACGGCACCCTCAAGGTCGAGTTCATGGTCGAGACCACCCAGAGCATCCTCGACCCGAGCGGCCGGGTGATCCTGCCGCGGCTGCGCGACGCCGCCGGCGATCGCCTGGTCGGCGCGCACTTCGGCACGTACGACTACACCGCCGGCTGCGACATCACCGCCGCGCACCAGCGCATGCGGCACCCGGCGTGCGACTTCGCCAAGCACATGATGAAGGTGGCCTTCGCCGGCACCGGCGTGGCGCTGTCGGACGGCGCCACCAACATCATGCCGGTGCCGGTGCACCGCGGCGGCAACCTCACCGCGGCCCAGCAGGCCGAGAACCGCGCCGCGGTGCACGCCGCGTGGCGCCTGCACGCCGACGACGCGCGCCACTCGCTCATCAACGGCATCTACCAGGGCTGGGACCTGCACCCGGCCCAGCTCCCGACCCGCTACGGCGCGGTCTACGGCTTCTTCCTCGAAGGCCTCGCCGCCGCCTCCGAGCGCCTGAAGAACTTCGTCGAGAAGGCCGCGCAGGCGACCTTGGTCGGCGACGTGTTCGACGACGCCGCCACCGGCCAGGGGCTGCTCAACTACTTCTTGCGCGGCATCGCGTGTGGCGCGGTGCAGGAGGACGAGGCGCTGGCCACCGGGCTCTCCCTCGAGGAGATCCGCGGTCGCTCCTTCGTGAAGATCCTCGACGGCCGCCGCGCGAAGAGCTAGCGCGGCGGCGCCACGGCCATGAGCGCGTGGCCGGGCACGATCGCGGTCACGATCACGGTCGAGGAAGCCGCGAGCACGTGGCCGTCGCCGAGGTCATCCGCGATCACGTGGCCCTGGCCGAGGTCATCCGCGATCACGTGGCCGTGGCCGTCTTCGTGGCCGTCTTCGTGGCCGTGGCCGCTCCCGTGGCCGTGGACCCTAGCGGGAACGGGAACGCTCCCGTGATCGTGGTCGATCCCCGTGGACGACCGCTGCGCACTCCTTCGGCGCCTTGCCTTGCGTGGCGCCACCCATGTGCCCGGTTTGGAGTGCCGCCCATCTACCCGGTTTGCACCCGCCCGAGCGCCACCCATGTGCACCGTGCTCGGCAGGACGCGCCTCACGTGGGATTGGCCACGGGAGCGCTCACGGCCACGGGAGCGTTCCCGTTCCCGCTAGGGTCCACGGCCACGATCGATCACGTAGCCGGCCACGGCCACGAGCACGATCACGGTCGAGGCGAGGTGTGGCGACGTTGATGGCGATCGCCGGTAGGCCTACGGCGGCGGCGCCTCGAGCGGGTCGGGCGCGTCGTCGCTGGTGCGGAACACGAACGGGTAACGCACGCGGACCACGCCACCCTCCTCGGGCGCCGGCAGGACCAGGGCGCCGAGGGTGACGCCGACGCACTCGGCCATCTCCTCGTCGACGAGCGTCGACTCGGGCTGGATCTCGGCCGGCCGACGACGCCGCCGATGTCGGGCTCGCCCTCGATGGTGAACTCGACGACCAGCGAGCCCTTGAGGTCGGGGCGCTGCTCGAGGGCGGCCTCGTAGCACTCGGTGATGAGCGGCACCATCTCCTTCACCGCGTCGCGGATGGTGTCGCGGTCGAGCGTGCCGGCGGCGGGCGGCAGCGTCGGCGCGGCGGCGGCGGGCTGCGCGACGGCCTCGGCACCCGGCGCGGGCGCGCCGACCCGGCGGCCGCGGGCCAGGCGGATGGCCTCGGCGACGCGATCGCGGGCCGGACGATCGCCGGTGCGGCGTCCCGAGGGCGGCGCGGCCTCGGCGGTGGTGGTGCTCGCGCGGCGAGGGTCGGCGCTCGGGTTGGTGCCGACGGTGGCGCTCGGCGCGCCGGCGGCAGGTGTCCGCCGATCGTCGTCGCGACCGAGCAGGACGTAGAGCGCGATCGCCGCCGCGGCGACGACGACGATCCCGAGCACTCGCTGCGTCGTGGTCATGGCGCGTCGCGCCTCAGCTGCCCCGGTAGGTGGAGTAGCCGTACGGCGACAACAGCAGCGGCACGTGGTAGTGCGCGGCGCCGTCGACGATCACGAACTGGATCTCGACGTGCGGGAAGAACACTGGCTGGCCGGTGGCCTCGAGGTACGCGCGGGTCTCGAAGGTGACCTGGTAGGTGCCGGGCGCTACCGGCCCGGCCGGCGTGAGCGTGCGCAGGCGGCCGTCGTCGTCGGTCGCGCCGGCGCCGACCGGGCTCCAGGCACCGCCGTCGTCGCGGCGGGCGAGGGAGATGGGCACCCTCGGCGGCGGGGCGCCCGAGGGCGGTGTCGAGGACGTGGGTCGTGATCATGACGAGGCCTCCAGCTCGGCGAGCAGCTTGCGCAGGCGCAGCCGGGTGATCTGGGCCTGCTCCTCGGCGGCGGTGCGCAGCTCGATCGGCGACGGCCGGGGCAGCCGCGCGCGCACGTCGGCGAGGAGGTCCTCGGCGGAGCGGCCGCTGGCGCACACCAGGTAGATGAACCCGTGGCGCGCCTCGTACTCGGCCTGGGCCGCGGTGAGGGCGGTGCGGATCGCGGCCTCGGCGACCTGGGCTGCGCTCTGTTCGCCGGCCGACCACGCGCCACCGCGCGACTCGCCGATGCGCGGGTGGGCGGCGAAGGCCTCGCGCCAGGCGTCCTCGCCGAGCGCCCACCAGGAGCGATCGGCGGCGCGCAGGAGCGCGGCCGTGTCCTCGAACGGGCGCTGTGCGGCGAGCTGGGCCGCCCACGCCGTCGAGCCGCAGCAGCGCAAGAGCGCCGCGGTGGCGTCGGCCACCGGCAACGCCGCCAGCCGCGCCAGGCCCGACGACGGCGCGAGCGCCGGCTGGCCCCACGCCCGCAAGCGCGCGATGCCGCCGCACGGGTGCACCGAGACCCGCAGGTGGGTCACCACGCCGATCCGCCGCAGCTCGTCCTCGAACCGGTGGCGGGTGTGGGCCTGGGCCGGGGTGTCGAGCAGCACCCGCCAGTCGAGCGCGCCGTCGCCGGTGGCGGCCGGCGCGGTGGTGGTGGTGCCCTCGACGACGATGCGCCCCGGCGCGTTGCCCTTGAAGTGGCTGGTGTCGAGCTCGAGGCGCTCGAGCTGGCCGCGGTGGGCGAGCCGCACGATCGCCCAGTCGTGGCCCGGGCCGCGCCGCCGGCGGGTCTCCCAGCCGTCGGCCATCGACCGCGACGGTCCCGGCTTGATGAGGTTGTTGCGCGAGCCGAAGAACATGTCGCTGGCGCTCTCGACCCAGGCGCCGTGCTCGAGCGCGGCGAGGTCGACGGCGCCGTGGCCGGCGAGGCGACGCCAGTCGGCCGCGACCTCGCCGTGGACCCGGAGCCGGGCGATGCCGCCGTCGGGGAACATCTTGAGCCGCAGGTGGGTCCACCGCCGCGGCGAGGTGATCGCGAAGGTGTTGGCGTGGTGGCCGGCCAGCGGCGACGGCGGCAGGATCTCGGTCCAGCTCGCGGTCTCGAGCGCGGCCAGGTCGAGGGCCGCGTCGAGCTCGATCGCCTCGAGCGACGCCTCGGCCGGGTAGTTGCCACGGAAGTACGAGGTGTCGACGACGACGCCCCGGATGACGCCCGGCAACCCGAGGCGCAAGACGCACCAGTCGTGGGCGGGGCCGACGCCCGTCCATGGTGCGCGTCGGCGGCGCGACTCCCAGCCGTCCATCCACTTGCCGCGATCGGTGTACTCGTGCTCGCGCCACTCGGCGGGGTGCGGCTTGATGAGCTGCTCCTTGGGCGCGAAGAAGTCGTCGCTGGTGGTCAGGGTCGCGCCGCCGACGTCCTCGCAGGCGAGGTCGGGCAGGTCGAGGAACGCGGGAGGTTCGGGCTCGGGCATGGGTCGCTCTCGGGAAGGTCGCGGCGCAGCGTACCAGGCGTCGTCGACGGCGGCGCGCCGCTCCGGCGGACGCCGCTACAGGAGGTGGCCGCGATCGGTCGCGTGCAGGCGGCCGTCGGACCAGATCGGTTCGCCGCGCAGGAAGGTGGTGTGCACCACGCCGTGCAAGGTCTCGCCGGCGTAGGGCGTGAGCTTGTGCCGGTGGCGCAGCGCGCTCGGGACCACCTCGAAGGGCGCGTCGGGGTCGAACACGACGAGGTCGGCGTCGGCGCCCGCCGCGAGCACGCCCTTTCTGCCGACGAGCCCGGCCAGCGCCGCCGGCGCCGCGCACATCCAGCGCACCAGGTCGACCAGGGTGTGGCCGCGCCGGCGCGCCTCGCTCCAGGTCACCGGCAGCGCGAGCTGCAGGCCCGAGATGCCGCCCCAGGCGGCGGCGAAGTCGCCGGCGTCGAGCGCCTTGAGCGCGGGCGTGCACGGCGAGTGATCCGAGGCGACCAGCGCCAGGGTGCCGTCGGCGAGCGCCGCCCACAGCGCCTCGCGGTTGGCCTCCTCACGGATCGGCGGCGCGCACTTGAAGGCGGTCGCGCCGTCGGGGATGCGCTCGGCGACGAAGTGCAGGTAGTGCGGGCAGGTCTCCGCCGACAGCGGCGCGCCGTCGGCGCGGGCCGCCGCCACCAGCGCCAGCGCGCTGGCCGCGGAGTGGTGCACGATGTGGGTGCGCGCGCCGGTGGCGCGACACAGCCGCGCCGCCAGGGCGATGGCGTCCTCCTCGGCGGCGGCCGGGCGCGACCGCAGGTAGGTCAGGTACGCGCGCGGGTCGGCGTCGACGAGCCCGGCGGCAGCCGCGTCGATGGGGCCGGCGACCTCGGCGTGGACGAGCAGCGGCACCCGCAGGCCGGCCAGCGCGCCCATCGCCGGGGTGAGCTGCGCCTCGTCGACCCACCCGAACTCCGGCACGCCGCTGTCGACCAGGAAGCACTTGAAGCCGCGGATGCCGTCGTCGACCATGCCGGCGAGCTCGCCGAGGTTGTCCGGCACCACGCCGCCCCAGAAGCCGACGTCGACCGCGCACTGGCCGCGGGCGGCGGCGCGCTTGGCGGCCAGCGCCTCGCGGGTGGTGGTCGGCGGGATCGAGTTGAGCGGCATGTCGACGACGGTGGTGGTGCCGCCGGCGGCGGCGGCCTGGGTCGCGGTGGCGAAGCCCTCCCAGTCGGTGCGCCCGGGTTCGTTGAGGTGGACGTGGGTGTCGACGATGCCGGGCATCACCGCGAGCTCACCGGCGTCATGCAGGTGGGCGCCGGCGGGCACCTCGTCCCACCCGGCGACCGCGACGATGCGGCCCGCGGTGACGTGCACCGCCGCCGGTCGCACGCCCTCGGGGGTCACCACCCGGCGCGAGCGGACCACCAGGTCGAGCGTCACTTGAGCTTGGCCCCGGCGTCGATCCAGGCGCCGAGCTCGGCGCGCTCCTGGTCGGTGATGCCGGTGCGGTTGAGGAACGGCATCGTCTTGCTGGTCACCGCGCGCTCGCGGATGCGCTGGGCCATGCCGCCGATGCGCTCGGGGGTGTCGAGCATGACGCCGCCTTGCGCGACCGGGAACATCGGGTCGGTGGTGCGCTCGGCGTGGCACGGCGTGCACCGCGCGACGATGATCTCCTGGGCCCGGGCGAAGCCGATCTCGCCCTCGACGACGTGCGCCGGCGCCGCGGTGACCCGGGACAGGATCATCACGCCGACGAGCGCGAGCGCGCCGGACGCCACGGTCGGCGCCAGCCACCAGCGCTTGCCGTCGTAGCGCACGTTCATGAAGTGGCGCACGCCGGCGCCGCCGAGCATCACCACCACCAGCAGCGCCCACCGCAGGTGGTGGCCGTAGGTCGACGGGAAGTGGCTCGAGATCATGATGAACAGCAGCGGGAACGTCAGGTAGTTGTTGTGGATCGAGCGCTGCTTGGCGCGCACCGACAGCACCGGGTCCTGTTCCTTGCCGGCCTTGGTCGCCGAGATCAGCGAGCGCTGCGACGGCAGGATCCGCATCCACACGTTGCCGGTCATGATCGTGCCCATCAGCACGCCGGTCTGGATGTACGCGGCGCGGCCGCTGAACAGCAGGGTGAAGCCGTAGGCGGCGCCGAGCAGCCCGGCGAAGGACAGCACCGTCGCGACCATCGGCGCGCGCGGCCCGAGCAGGCGCCACAGCAGGTCGTAGATGGCCCAGCCACCGACGAGGGTGCCGACCGACAGGCCGATGGCCTGGCCCGCGCTCATCGCCTGGACCTCGGGGTCGACCAGGAACGCGGCGTCGTTCCAGTAGTAGACGACCACCAGGAGCGAGATGCCGGTGGCCCAGGTCGCGAAGTTCTGCCACTTGAACCAGTGCAGCTGGCTCGGCAGCTCGCCGGGCGCGAGCAGCTTCTTCTCGACCTCGTAGAAGGCCCCGGAGTGGACCATGTAGATCTTGCCCTGCGACAGGCGATGGTCGTCGGCCGACTTGATCAGGTTGCGATCGAGCCAGTTGAACAGCATCGAGTTGCCGATCCACATGATGCCGGCGACCAGGTGCGCCCAGCGAAAGACCAGATCGAGCAGCTCGTGCAACGTCACGGGGCGAAAGTATAGGCGCAGCTCGGGGCTCCGCGCGCGGCCCAGGGCGCGCGAGCGTGCGACCGAGGCGGCGCGGCGCTCAGCGCGCTGCCGGCGCGCGCGCAGCCTTGAACGCGAACGCGGCCTTCACCGTGCCGCGCTTGCCAGTGCCGACGGTGACCTTCTGCTGCTTGAGCCCGAGCACGGGGTGCCAGGCCTCGAGGGTGTAGCGCCCGGGCGGCACGCCGCGCAGCTCGAAGGCGCCGTCCTCGCCGGTGACCGCGAAGAACGGGTGATCGTGGACGACGACGTCGGCGGCCATCCACGGGTGGACGTCGCAGCGCAGGTGCAGCACCTCGCCGGCGGCGCCGACGTCGGTGCGCAGGATGCGCGGCGCGCCGGCCGGCTGGCTCACGTTGAACACGGTGGCGTCGCCGCGGACGCCGCGCACGTTGTGGTAGGTCGGATCGCCGTTGTCGACGGCGAGGGCCTGGCCGGCCTGCACCGCGAGCACCCGCGGCCGGTACGCGCAGGCGGTCTGGCTCAGCACCGCGGGCGTCGTCGGCGCCGGCCAGGTGCCCATGCTCCCGTTGGCGAGCCGCACCACCACCCCGGCGAGCTTGCCGTCGGTGACGACCACGTCGTCGGCCAGCTGTTCGGTGGCGGCGCACACCGGATCGCTGTCGCGGCGCACCGGCAGGCGCGCCGGCGCGGTGCCCTTGAAGCTCACCGCGCCGCGGATGACGCCGGTGCCGACCACCGGCGCCGGCGCGAGCTTGGCCGCGGCGGGCTCGGCGGCGGCGGGGCGGGCGGCGGCGAGCGCGGCGAGGGCGACGACGACGGCGGTGCGGCGCATGCCCAGGTCTTGCCACGGGCCCGGCCCGTCGACAATCGCCGCGGTCACCCCACCGCGAGGCCGCCATCGACGGCGAGCACACAGCCGGTGGTGAAGCTGGCGGCGTCGGACAGGAGGTACACCACCGCGCCAGCGATCTCGTCGGGCGCGCCGTGCCGCCCCATGGGGGTGCGGGCGACCACCGGCGCGCGCAGGGTCGGGTTGCCGACGATGGCCGCCGCCAGCTTGGTGTCGACCAGGCCCGGCGCGATGGCGTTGACCCGGATCGCGCGCTCGGGGCCGCCGCCACCGAGCTCGTAGGCGAGGGTCTGGGTCATCGAGATCACCGCGGCCTTCGACATGCCGTAGGCGCCCTGCATCGGCGCCGCGCGCTGGCCGAGGATGCTGGCGATGTTGACGATGGCGCCGCCGCCGCCGCGGGCGCGGGCGTGGCGGGCCAGCGCCTGCGCCGCGTGCAGGTAGCCCAGCACGTTGACCTCGAGGGTCTTGGCGATGGCGGCGTCGGGCGCGTCGATGAGCGGGCCGAAGTACGGGTTGGTCGCGGCGTTGTTGACCAGGCCGTCGATGCGTCCGAAGCGGTCGACGGCGGCGGCGAACAGGGCCTCGAGCTCGGCCGGGCGCCCGGCGTGGGCGGCGTGGGCGAGGACGCGATCGGCGGGCAGGGTGGCGGCGACCTCGTCGAGGGCGGCCTGCGACCGCGAGGCCAGCACCACCCGGGCGCCGGCGGCGACGCAGGCCCGGGCGATGGCGGCGCCGATGCCGCGGCTGGCGCCGGTGACGATGACCGACTTGTCGGCGAGGGCAGGTGCGACCATGGGCCGCGCAGGATACGGCCGGACCCTGCCTTGACGCATCGCACCGGCCAGGTCACTAATTGAATGACGGTTCATTCAGTGTCCGGAGGCCCCCCATGACCCTCGCGATCAACCAGTACAAGACCGACCTTCGCGATCAGTTCTTCCTGCTCTTCGAGCAGTTCGGGCTGCAAGACATCCTCGGCCAGGCGCCCTACGGCAACTGGGGCAAGGAGGAGGTCGAGGCGGTGCTCACCGAGTGCTACGCGTGGGTCAAGGAGCAGCTCGGCCCGCTCAACGCGTCGGCCGATCGCGAGGGCTGCCGCCTCGAGGACGGCAAGGTGCTCACCCCCGACGGCTTCAAGCAGGCGTGGAAGTCGCTCTACGCCGCCGGCTGGCGCGGGCTGTCGCTCGACGAGAAGTTCGGCGGCCAGGGAGGGCCGTTCACGCTGTCGGCGCTGTCGGAGGAGATGATGTGCGGCGCCAACACGGCGTTCAACATGTACCCGGCGCTCACCCAGGGCGCGGCCGACGTCATCACGACGTTCGGCACCCCGGCCCAGGTCGAGACCTACTGCAAGAAGATGTTCGACGGGACCTGGGCCGGCACGATGTGCCTGACCGAGCCGGCGGCGGGCAGCGACGTCGGCTCGGCGACGACCAAGGCGACCCCGGTCGGCGACGGCACCTACAAGATCACCGGCACCAAGATCTACATCTCCGGCGGTGACCACGACCTGACCGAGAACATCATCCACATGGTGCTCGCGCGCACCCCGGACGCCCCGGCGGGCACCAAGGGCCTGTCCTTGTTCATCGTGCCCAAGCGCAAGCCCGACGGCTCGAGCAACGACGTGTCGGTCGGCTCGATCGAGCACAAGATGGGCATCAAGGCGTCGGCGACCTGCGTGCTCAACTTCGGCGAGAACGACGGCTGCGTCGGCGAGCTGGTCGGCACCGAGGAGCAGCGCGGCATCAGCCAGATGTTCCACCTGATGAACTACGCCCGCATCGGCGTCGGCCTGCAGGGCCTCGCGGTGGCGTCGTCGGCGTACCTCAGCGCCCTCGACTACGCCCGCGACCGCAAGCAGGGCTCGAGCATCAAGCAGTGGAAGGACGCGACCGCGCCGCGGGTGCCGATCATCGAGCACCCCGACGTGCGCCGGATGCTGCTCGACATGAAGAGCAAGGTCGAGGGCATCCGCGCGCTGGTCGTGAAGCTGACCATGCACGTCGATCGCTCGATCGCGCTGGAGAAGGCGAACCCGACGCCGACCCCGGAGGTCCAGGCCCAGATCGACTACCACCAGGGCCAGGTCGATCTGTTGGTGCCGCTGGTGAAGGCGTACAGCTCCGACCAGGCGTTCCAGATCTGCGCCACCGCGATCCAGGTCTACGGCGGCGCCGGCTACCTCAAGGACTGGCCGGTCGAGCAGTACTGCCGCGACGCCAAGATCTTCTCGATCTACGAGGGCACCAACCACATCCAGGCCCTCGACCTGGTCGGCCGCAAGCTGATGCAGCGCGGCGGCGCCAACGTGGCTGCCTTCGGCAAGGACGTCGGCAAGTTCATCGCCGCCAACAAGGAGCACGCCCAGGTCAAGGACGGCGTCGCCGCGCTGGGCGCCGCCCTCGAGGCGCTCACCGCCAGCGGCGGCAAGTTCATGGCGTGGTTCGGCGGCGGCAAGATGGAGATGGTGCCGCTCGCGGCCAACCGCTTCCTCGAGATGATGTCGGAGACCGTCATCGGCTGGCTCTTGCTCGAGGCGGCGGTCATCGCCGATGCGGCCGCGGCCAAGCTGCCCGAGGGGCATCCCGATCGCGCGTTCTACGCCGGCAAGGTGTGGGGCGCGAAGTTCTACGCCGCCAACACCCTGGCCACCGTGCCGGGCAAGGCCGCGCTCATCGCGCGCGAGGATCGTTCGCCGATCGAGATCCCGGCCGAGGCCTTCGCCACGGTCTGAGCGGCGCGGCGAGGGCGGGGGAGCGCTGCGCGTGTCGACAGCGGCGCGCCGGCCGGGTACTCACGGGCCATGTCGACCTCGCTGCACAACCCGCGGGACGTCGCGTCGTGGCTGCGCGTGGCGATCCTGCTCGCCTTCGCGTGGATGGTCGCGCCGATCGCCACCCCGGTCCTGCTCGGGGTGATCACCGCGGCGGTGCTCGAGCCGGTGCGGTCGCGGCTGGCGCCTCGGCTCGGCCGCACGTTGACCGCGGGCCTGCTCACCGCGCTGCTGGTCGCGATCGCGCTGGCCGCGTTGGTGGTGATCGGCGCTCGGGTCGCGATCGCCTTCGAGCAGCTCGTCGCGGTCGACTGGGGCAAGACCAGCGCCGACCTGCGGGCGTACGTCGACGACGGCGCGCTGTCGCGCGTGCTCGGGGTCGGCGGCGAGGAGCTGCGCTCGGCGGTGGCCGACGTGTTCCGGACGCTGGCCCAGGGGGTGGCGGCGACCGCGGGCAAGGCGGTGGTCGCGGTGCCGGGGCGCGTCATCTCGCTGTTCCTCGGCTCGGCGGCGCTGTACTTCACGCTGCGCGACGGCGAGCAGATGCTGGCGTGGGCGGTGGCGCGCTCGCCGTTCACCGACGACGACACCCGGTCGCTGCTCGCCGAGCTGCGCGCGACGGTGCGGGGCGTGGTGCTCGGGCTGGTGGTGACCTCGCTGGTGCAGGGCGCGCTGACCGCGCTGGCGCTGTGGATCTTCGACGTGCCGGGCGCCTTCGCGCTGGGCGCGATCGCCATGCTGCTGTCGTTCATCCCGATGATCGGCACCACCCCGGTGACGCTGGGCGCGGTGGTGTACCTGGCGGCGACCGGGCACGACGCCCAGGCGGTGGGGATGGCCATCGCCGCGATCCTGGTCGGCGTCGCCGACAACGTGCTGCGCCCGATGGTGCAGGGCCGCGAGACCGCCGATCAGCACCCGCTGCTGGTGCTGGTCGGCATCTTCGGCGGGCTGGCGGTGTTCGGCGTGGCCGGGGTGTTCCTCGGGCCGGTGCTGGCGGCGCTCGCAGGCTGGGCGGCGCACCACTTCCCGATCCGTCGGCAGACCCTGCGGCGGCGCGCGGTCCTCGAGGCCGCGGCCGACGACGACGCGGGGTAGCGCGCCGCGTCGCCGGTTGCGTGCGCTGAGCGCGCGCGGCAAGCTTGCCGCCCATGCTCACCTTCAGTGACGACGCCACGGTCGCCGAGCAGCAGATGCACGCGCTCATCTTCTACCTGGTGGCGTTCGGGTACATCGACGGCGAGTTCGATCGCGCCGAGAAGACCTTCGTCAAGGCGCACATCCGGCAGCTGGTGGAGGCGCGCGCGCAGGCGGCGATGACCGGCACCCGCGCCGCGACCAAGGCCGACGTGGTCGAGCGCTTCGTCGCGCACTTCCACGAGGTCTTCGAGCAGACCGACCAGGCGGTGCAGGCGCTGTTCGACGAGGCGGTCGGCGACGGCGAGAAGGTCGAGCAGTTCGTCTACGCCAAGCTCAAGCTGCGCTGCTACGAGATCTTCCATTCCTTCGACGAGGACAACCAGCGGGCGCTGCTCGAGGCGATCGAGGAGCTGATCTACGCCGACGGCTCGGTCCACCCCGCCGAGGGCAAGTTCCGCGACGAGCTGACCGCGCTGCTCGGCAGCGAGATCCCGCTCGACGACGTCGACGTCGAGGTGGTCGGCGGCGCGGTCGAGATCGATCGGCCGGCGGCCCGGCGCTCGCGCCTCGACAACCACCCGTTCTTCGATCGCTTCGAGGAGCACTACTCGTCGGATCCCGAGCGGCTGCGCAGCCAGACCGAGGCCGACCTGGCGCTGATGGCGCGGTTCTGCGCCAAGCTCGCCGAGCAGCGCGCCGCCGGCGGCGGCAAGCTGGCCGGCAAGCAGGACCTGGGCGAATTCGCCGGCGAGCGGCCGTTCCTCGACGGCCACGTCTACGTGCACCCGACCCGGCCCGGCGGTCGCTACGAGCTGTTCGTGCTCGGCGATCTGCACGGCTGCTACAGCTGCCTGAAGGCGGCCATCCTGCAGGCCGACTTCTTCGCCAAGCTCGAGGCGTGGCGGCTCGATCCGGCGACCCACCCCGAGCCCAAGTTCATCCTGCTCGGCGACTACATCGATCGCGGCCGGTTCTCCTACAACGGCGTGTTGCGCACGGTGATGCAGCTGTTCCTGGCCGCGCCCGAGCACGTGTTCGTGCTGCGCGGCAACCACGAGTACTACGTGGAGTACCAGGGGCGGATCTACGGCGGGGTCAAGCCGGCCGAGGCCATCAACACCCTGGTCGGGCACATGCCGGGCGAGGTGTTCAGCGCCTACATGCAGATGTTCGATCAGCTGCCCAACATGTTGTTCCTCGACCGGCTGATGTTCGTGCACGCCGGCATCCCGCGCGACGCCGACGTCGAGGCCAAGCTGACCGATCTGGCCGCCCTCAACGACGACGACCTCCGGTTCCAGATGCTGTGGAGCGATCCGTCGACGGCGGACTACATCCCCGACGAGCTGCAGGCGCAGAACGCGCGGTTCCCATTCGGGCAGCGGCAGTTCGAGGCGTTCATGAAGCGCATCGGCGCGACCATGCTGGTGCGCGGGCACGAGAAGGTCGACGAGGGCTTCCGCGACGTCTACCCGGGCCGACCGATCGCGCTGCTCAACCTGTTCTCGGCCGGCGGCCACAACAACGACGACCTGCCGCCGGGCTCGAGCTATCGCTCGGTGACGCCGATGGCGGCGACGATCTCGATCGAGGGCGGCACCGCCCGGGTGGTGCCGTGGGAGATCGACTACGCGCGCTTCAACGATCCGTTCCTCAACCACTTCTTCGCGACCAAGCCCGAGATCGAGCACAAGATCGGGTGAGCGCGGCGCTACCCGCGTGCCCGTGCGCGAGGCGAGCGCTCGGTCGGCCTGATATGTTCGGCGCCATGAAGCAAGCGGGGCTGATGGCGATCGCGGCGACGCTGTTCGCCGGTGGGTGCGAGAAGAAGGCGGCGCCGGCGGCCGGGGCGTCGCCGGCCGGCTCGGCGGCGGCGATGGGCTCGGCGGTCGCGGCCGGCAGCGCCGCGGGCGCGGCGACGCCGCCGTCCACCCTCGGCGCCACCGCCGGCAGCGGCGACGGCTCGGCGGCGGCGATGGGCTCGGCGGTCGCGGCCGGCAGCGCGGCGGTGCCGGCGGCGGCGATGGGCTCGGCGGCCGGCGGCGGCCTCGAGGCGCGACCGGTGCCGGCCGACACCGCGTTGCCCAAGAACGCTCCGAAGGGCGCGGCCCTCGTCGAGGGCGTGGCCTTCACCGACTCCGCCGGCGAGAACCTGGCGCTGCTCACCCGCCGCGGCAAGGACCCGATCGCGCTGGTCGCGTACCACGTGGTGCGCGACGCCGCCGGCGGCGAGCGGGTGCTGCGCGAGGTCAAAGATCAGGCCGACTGCAGCGACGATGGCGGCGACGCCGAGAACGCCACCGGGTACCGCCCGGGCTCGCTGCGGGTCACCGATCTCGATGGCGACGGCGTCGGCGAGGTGTCCTTCACCTACGACGTCGGCTGTCGTTACGGCGACGCCGAGCTGACCACGGGCAAGACCCTCGTGCTCGAGGGCGGCGACAAGTACATCATCCGGGTCGAGCCCGGCGGCGACGCCGGCTACGGCGGCGACGTCGGCTACGGTGGCGGCGGTGGCCGGCCGTCGATCGAGCCGGCGGCGGACAAGTGGCCGGAGGCGTTCTTGACGATGGCCTCCGAGCGCGCCGGGCTGTGAGCGCGCGCGCCGGTGCCGCGAGCTCCTAACCGGTTCCTCGCGCGGCTGCCCGCCCTCGCGCCGCGGGTGCTCAACGACGTGGCCGCGGCCGATCGCCGTGGTCGCTGGCGCCCCGCGGCGAGGGCCGGTGCCCCGGTGGCGCGTCGACCGCTGGTGGTCGAGCTCGGCTGCGCCGACGCCGCGGTGCTGCGCGCCGCCGCCGTCGCGCGCCCGGACCACACGTTCGTCGGCATCGACTGGGGCCCCGAGGCCTTGTGCGCCGCCGCCGACGGCGCGAGCGGCGACGTCACGTTCATCCACGGCCGCGGCCAGGCGCTGCGGCGCTACTTCGCCGACGGCGAGGTCGACGAGCTGTGGATCTTCCACCCCGAGCCGTGCGACCGACCGCGGCAGCGCCGCAACCGGCTGCTGTCGCCGACGCTGCTGCTCGACGCCCACGCGGTGCTGACGCCGGGCGCGGGCCGCCTCACGCTCAAGACCGATCACCCGGGCTACTACGGCTGGGCCCTGGGGCTGCTCGGGATGCCGCCGCCGCCGTGGTTCGCCGCGGCGCGCGCCGGCCAGCCGGTGCCCGCGCACGTCTCCCGGCTGCGCGCCGACGAGCTGCTGGCGCCCGACGACGTCGCCCCGGTGGTGCCGGAGGTGGCCGCCCGGTTCGCCGTCGGGTGCCAGTCGACCGACTTCTGGGCCGACCCGGTGGCGCAGGCGCACGTCGCTGGCCGCGGGTTCGCCGGTCGGCGCACCGCCTACGAGGAGCACCACGCGCGCCGCCACCGCCCCATCTACCTGCTCGAGCTGCGCGCGCGCTGAGCGCGGTCGCGGGCCTGCGGCGAACCGCCGCGGTCGATGCGCCGGGCGTCCCGTCGAGGAGCCGCCGGCGCGCAGCGCCCGCGTGGTAGCTTCTCGTCTCGTGAGCAGCACCCCGGGCCCGGCCCACACCATCCCCGTCGTCGACCTCCGCGACTGGCACGCCGGTGGCGCCGCCCAGGCGAGCTTCGTGCGCACCGTCGGCGAGGCCCTGGTCGACATCGGCTTCTTCGCGGTGACCAGCCACGGCATCCCTGAGGACACCACCCGCGCCGCGTACCGCGCGGCGAAGGCGTTCTTCGCGCTGCCCCAGGCGGTCAAGGACGGCTACGCCCGCGCCGGCGCGCGCGGCCAGCGCGGCTACACCGGCTTCGGCACCGAGCACGCCCGCGATCAGACCGCGCCCGACCTCAAGGAGTTCTGGCAGGTCGGGCGCACCGACGTGCCCGACGGCCACCCGGTGCACGCGCCGTACGGTCCGAACTTCTGGCCCGACGCCCACGTGCCGGAGTTCCGGCCGGTGATGACCTCGCTCTACGAGGGCCTCGACGGCCTCGGCCAGATCTTGCTCGAGGCGTGCGCGCGCTTCCTCGACGAGCCGCCCCGGCGCTTCGCCGAGATGGGCGAGGGCTCCGACACCATCGTCCGCGTCCTGTACTACCCGCCGATCCCCAGCGGGGTCCCGGCCGGCGCGGTGCGCTCGGCGGCGCACGAGGACATCAACCTCATCACGCTGCTGTCGGGCGCGACCTCCGAGGGCCTCGAGCTGCAGCGCCGCGACGGCACCTGGATGCCGGTCCACGGCGGCCTCGACTCGATCGTCGTCGACGCCGGCGACATGCTGCAGAACGTGACCAACGGCCTGTTCAAGAGCACCACCCATCGGGTGGTGAACCCGCACGACACCGCGAGCGAGCGGTTCTCGATGCCGTGCTTCGTGCACCCGCGGCGCGAGGTCGATCTGTCGCCGCTGCCGAGCTGCGTGGCGCGCACCGGTGGTGAGGCGCGGTTCCCGGCGGTGACCGCCGGGGCCTACCTCGACCAGCGCCTGCGCGAGATCGGGCTCGGCTAGTGGCGCGCCCGCGGATCGCGCGTGCGCTCGGGCTCGGCGGCCTCGTCGCGTCGCTCGCGCTGGCGACGCCGGCGCACGCCAACGGGCGTCCGCCACGCACCGTCGACCTGATGTTCCAGCCCGGCGCGCCGGATCACCTCGCGGTGGCGGCGACCTTCGGCCTCTTGCGCTCCGACGACGCCGGCGCCACCTGGCGCTGGATGTGCGAGCAGGCCATCGGCTACGGCGGGACCTACGATCCCGACTACGCGTTCTCGGGCTCCGGCGCCATCTTCGCCACCGTCTTCGACGGCCTGGTGGTGATGCGCGACGGCTGCTCCTTCGCGCCGACCGCGCTCGGCTCGCTGCTCATCGCCACCATCGGCCTGGGCCCCGACGGCACGCTCCTGGCCGGCGCCGGCGCTGCCGACGATTCGCGGCTGTTCCGGTCCACCGACGACGGCGTCACCTTCCCGACCTTCGTCGACATCGCCCAGCCCGGCGACTGGTGGCAGAGCATCGAGTTCGCGCCGTCGGACGCCACCCGGGTCTACGCCACCGGCTACCGGGTGAGCCTGGGCGCTGGCCGCGAGCTCACGCTCTACCGCAGCGACGACGGCGGCGTGAGCTTCGCGCCGCTGTCGGTCAACGACTTCGCGGTGAGCGAGCTGTCGGTGCTCGAGATCGCGGCGGTGTCGCCGGTCGATCCCGACGTCGCCTTCGCCCGGGTCAAGCAGTGGAACAGCGCGATCGGCGACGCCATCTACCGCACCGTCGACGCCGGCGCGAGCTGGACCAAGGTGCTCGAGCTGCAGGACGAGGCGCCGGGCGTGCTCGTGCGCAACGCCACCGAGGTCTACGTGGGCACCCGCAACCGCAGCTCGGGGGCGTGGCGCTCGGATGATGGCGGCGCGACCTTCACGCCGCTGCCGTCGAGCCTCGACGTCCACTGCCTGCACGCGCACCCCACCGACGGCAGCATCTGGGTGTGCTCGCACAACTACGCGCCCGACGAGCTGGCGGTGGGCAGCGGCCCGAGCTGGGGCGCCTTCACCCAGCGGCTGCGCTTCGAGGACGTGGCCGGTCCGGTCGCGTGCGACGTCGGCACCGTGCAGCGCGACACCTGCGGCGGTCAGGCCTGGTGCGGCCTCAAGGCGCAGCTCGGGATCCTCTCCGACGAGATCCAGTGCACGGTGACGACCGTCGACGCCGGCGGCGGCGGCGACGACGAGCCTGGGCCGACCTGCTGCGGCGCCGGCGACGGCGCCAGCGGCGCGCTGGTGCTCGGCGTGGCCGTCGTGGTGCCGCTGGCGCGTCGCCGCCGGCGCGCGGCGCGTCGATAGCGTCGCGTCGCAGCCGGCGATCACGTCGCCATGCGCCGTCGCGCGCTGCGTGTACGACCTTGACGCACCTTCAGGAAAGTCCGAGTCAGTTTCACCGACGAGACGGTCGGCAGCTACGCTGGCCGGCATGAGGACTGGCGCTGGCATTCACCTCGCGCTCGGCGCGGCGCTCCTGGCGGCCTGCGGCGGCGGTGACACCGATCTCGCCGACGCTCGCGTCGCCACCTTCGACACCGTGCTCGACGTGACGCCGACGGCCGCGAGCGGTTCGACCACCGCGCGCTTCGAGTTCCGGGCCACCGGCGATCTCGTCGACGACGCCACCTTCGAGTGCGCGCTCGATGGCGCGGCGCCGGCGCCGTGCGCCTCGCCGGTGGAGCTCACCGGCCTGCTCGAGGGCGACCACGTGTTCGAGGTCGCGGCGCGCCGCTTCGACGGTGCCCTCGATCCGACCCCGGCGTCCTGGGCCTGGGCCGTCGACACCAGCGCGCCGGAGACGCTGTTCGTCGGCGGGCCGGCCGCGGTGACCGCCTCGGCCTCGGCCACCTTCGAGTTCGGCTCCGACGAGCCCGGCGCGACCTACCTGTGCTCGCTCGACGGCGCCGCCGCGGTGCCGTGCACCTCGCCGTGGACGGTGGAGGTCGGCGACGGCAGCCACACCCTCACGGTGTGGGCGGTCGACGCCGCCGGCAACCAGGATCCCGACCCGCTGGTGTTCACCTGGGAGGTCGACACCTCGGCGCCGGACACGTTCATCGACGTGGCGCCGGCGGCGGTGGTCGGGCCGACCGGCATCGTCGTCGAGTTCTCGTCGGACGACGGCGCGGCGAGCTTCCGCTGCGCGGTGGACGCCGACGTCCCCGAGGCGTGCGCCTCGCCGTGGACGTTCGACTACCCCGGCGGCCCGCACATGGTGACCGTGACCGCGGTCAACGCGCTGGGCACCCCGGACCCGACCCCCGCCAGCGCCAGCTTCGTCGTCGACGCCGTCGGCCCCAACGTCATGCTGCTGACGACGCCGCCGGCGCTGGCGGCGCCTGGCGAGCCGACCTTCGAGTTCCAGGCCGCCGACGCCGTGGCCTTCACCTGTGCGATCGACGACGTGGTCGCCGAGCAGCCGTGCGCCTCGCCGTGGCAGGGGCCGCCGCTGTCCGGCGCGGAGTACACGGTGCGCGTCCGCGGGTTCGATGAGTTCGGCAACCCCGGCGAGGCGATGTACACGTGGACCGTCGGCGGGCCGGCGTGCGCCGGCGATCGCACGACCTGGCCGGCGCCGGGCGCGACGCTGGCGTTGCGCGTCGAGGGCCGCGGGCTGGTGCCGTTCCTCGACGTCGACACCGGCGAGACCCGGTACACCCGCAACCTGCGGCTGGCGCTCGATGGCGACGGCGTGCTGGTCCACGCCGACACCGGCTGGCCGCTGGCGCCGAGCATCGTCTCGCCCGGCACGCTGGCCGAGCTGGAGATCGAGGCCGACGGCACCATCTCGTGGCGGCAGCCCGGCGAGACGCCGGTGGAGATCGGCCAGCTGATCGTCGCCACCGCCGTCGCGCCGAGCGGCCTGGCGGCGGTGCCCGACGCCGCCGGCTTCTTCGCCGAGACCATCGCCAGCGGTTCGCTGATGCAGGCGATCCCGGGCACGGACGGCACCGGCGAGATCGTCGTCGGGGAGCTCGACGCCGACGGCGACGCCGACCCCTGGGACGTGTTCACCCTGGTCGCGCCGAGGGTCGACCAGTACCTCGAGGTGCGCGACCCCATCGGCGGCACGCCGGCGTACTGGGTGACCATCACCCTGCATCGCGACCCGACCGGCGCGCTGGTCGATCCCTACGGCTGGCCCCTCGAGCCGGCGATCACGGTGCCGCCCAACGCCACCGACCTCATCGTCGGCGGCGACGGCACCGTGCTCGCGCGGCTGCCGGGGCAGAGCTCGACCGCGATGCTCGGGCAGGTGGTCGCCGCCGAGCGCCTGGCGGGCACGCTCATGCCCGGCGCCAACGCCGGCCAGCTGGTGCCGGTCGGCGCGACCATGGTCGCTGCCGCGATCTTCGGCGGCGTCGGCGACAGCTTCCTGCAGGACGGGCGCCGCCACCACGTCGACGGTGGGCTCAAGGACTACTACGACGCCGTCACCCTGGCCCTGGCGGCGCCGCCGGTGCGCGCGCCACGCGCCGCCTACGAGCTGCCGGCCGCGGCGCTCGACCGCTGGTACGTGGCGCTGGCGCCAGGCGAGGGCTACCTGCCGGTGACCGCGCCCAGCGGCGAGACCTACTACGTCCGCCGCACCGAGCTGTACGCCGACGTCAACGGCGAGCTGCGGGTGTCGCTCGGCTGGCCGCTCTCGCCCAGCATCACGGTGCCCGGCGATCACGCGCTGTCGACCCTGCGCTTCGACGACGAGGGCATCGTCACGTCGGCCGGCGCCGACGGCGTGCCGCAGGTCCTCGGCCAGCTGCAGATCGCACGCTTCGTCAGCCCGACCGGGTTGCGCCGCCGGTACGCCCAGGACGTGTTCGGGTTCGACGACGGCGTGCGCGAGTACTTCGTCGAGACCGAGGCCTCGGGGCCACCACAGCTCTGCGCGGGGGCCGGCTGCAGCCCGGGGTGGGGCCGATCACCCGGACCTGCGGCCTGCCCGACGCCGAGGTCGACGCGGCCGCGGTCAGCCGGGTCCAGCTCACGCTCACCGGCGCGGGCTGGTTCGAGCTCGAGCAGCCCGACGGCACCAGGGTGTACACCCGCGACGACGTCTTCGTGCTCGACGAGGATGGCCGGGTCCGCCATCGCTCGGGCCTGTTGTTGCGGCCGAACGTCACGGTGCCGTTCAGGGCTTCGATCGCTCGACCCTGACGGTGGCCGCCGACGGCACGGTGTCGATCTTCGACGGCACGGGCGCTGAGACGTTCCTCGGCCAGATCCAGGTGACGCTGTTCGCCAACGACGCCGGCCTCACCACGATCACCAGCGCCGACGGGCTCGCCTACCGGGCGGCCTCGGGCAGCTCCGGCGCGCCGAACCCCGGCACCGCCGGCCAGGGTGGGCGTGGGGTGCTGGCGTCGTGCGTCGGCTACTGCCCGTGAGCCGCGCGCGCGCCGGCGCTCAGCCGCCGGCGCGGCGGCCCAGGTAGGCGCGGCCGCGCAGCATCAACGCGCGGAAGCCGGCGGCGTCGCCGGCGCGCACCACCGAGCGGACCCGCTCGACGGCGTACAAGAGCGCGGCGAGGGCCTCGGTGCCGTAGTCGTTGAGGCGCTGGATCTCGAAGTAGAGGTCGGGGTTCTCGGCGGCGACCCGGCCGGCGACCTCGAGCTGGGCGTCGAAGGTCGTCGACGACAAGGTCGCCAGCCGCGGCGCCGACTCGCCGCTGTCGACCAGCGCGGTGAAGAACGCGATGTTGAGCGCGTGCGACAGCCCGAGCACGTGGCCGATGAGGCGATCGTGATCCTCGAGCTCCATGTCGACCTGGGTCGCCATGGTCTGGGCGAACAGCGCGCGCGCCGCCGCGGTCGCCGCCGGCACGCCGACGTCGACGAAGATCACGTGGCGCCCCGACAGGAGTTCGGTGTCGGGGCCGAACATCGGGTGGATCGAGCACACCCGGCCGCCGGCCGCGGCCAGCGCGCGCAGCCCCGCGCGCAGCGGGCTCTTGAGCGAGCCGACGTCGAACACCACGCCCGGCGGCGGCGCCGCGGCCAGCTCGGTGAGGATCTCGCCGGTGGCCACCATCGGCGCGGCGACGACGATCAGCTCGTGGTCGAGGGTGAGGTCGCGCCAGCTCGGCACGTGCGGCACGCCGTCGAGCACGGTCGGCTGCGCCACCGCCGGATCGGCGACCTCGACGGCGAAGCCCTGGGCGCCGAGGAAGCGCACGAACCACCGCCCCATGTGGCCGCGGCCGCCGATGACCAGCACCCGCCGGCCCGAGCCCTGGCCGCCGGCGGCGACCTGATCTTGCTCCTGCACCGTGAGCGAGCTCTGGATCAACGCCACCACCAGCTGCTCGCCGAGCCGCGCCGGCAGCCCGGCCTCGCTCGCCGCGGCCCGCGCCCGCTCGATGACCTCGCGCTCCTGGCGAAAGTCGCGGGTCGGCAGGCCCTGCGCGCGCTTGGCCGCGCCGATCTTCACCGAGGTCGCCTGGCGCTTCGCGACCAGCGCCAGGATCTGGCGATCGATCGCGCCGAGCTCGGCGCGCAGCTCGTCGAGCTCGTCGGCCATGCGCTCAGGTTGACAGCAGGTCGCGGGTGGCGCCGCGCGCGGCGGCCATGAACGCGCCGATGGGCTCGACCGCGCGTGCCATCACGAACACGGTGACGGTGGCCAGCTTGCGCTCGTAGATGTAGTGCTGGCGGGCCACGTGGAAGCTCTCCATCGCGGTGAACGCCTCGGGCACGTCGACCGCGAGGGCGACCTGGTTGGCGATGCGGGCGGCGTACATGCGCACCGCCTCGACCTCGGAGTCGTTGGCCGACGGCACGCAGGTGGTGGAGTAGTCGATGCTGCGGCCCTCGGCGGTGACCACCGCGCCGCCGCCGATGGCGCCCGGGATCGCGAACGCGCGGGCGCCGAGCAGCGACACCACCGCGCCGGGCTCGAGGACCGCGGCCGACGACAAGGTCGCCCGCAGCTCGCCGAGCACGTCGTCGACGGTGAACAGGAACTCGCCGGAGTAGGCCCGCTTCACCGGCAGGAACATCAGCGCGACCGACTCCTTGTGGTCGAGGAGGGCGGCGAGCTGCTCCTGCACGTGGGTGAGCAGCAGCTCCTGCAGCGCGCCGGGCTGCAGCAGGCCGGCGGCGACGAGCGCCTCTCCCAGCGGCAGGCCCGACTGCCGGCACTCCTCGAGCGCGGCGTCGAGCTCGGCCCGGGGGATGCCGGCGCGCTCGGAGAGCAGGTCGGCGAGGTAACCGCGCTGGCCGTGGCAGTGGATCCAGGCGATCTTGCCGGCGACGAACAGCACCCGGCCGACCAGGGCGCCGCGCCGGACCACCAGCTCGCCGCTCTCGCCGGTGGCCTCGGCCGCCCGGGCCGCCCCGACGATGAGCCGGCGCTGCAGGTTCGGCAGATCCTTCTGCCCCTGCTGGTTGGGCCACATCTCGATGGGGTGGCTGTCCTCGACGGTCCGACGGCTCATGGACGCCCCGATGGTATGCGCCTGCGTACCGGCGAGCAGCGGATGGTCACGCCTTTTTTCGGGCCGCGCCCGCGTGGGGCCTCAGGGCGCGGCGGTTGGCGACGCGGCGCGCGACGCGAACAGCGGCCCGGCGCCGGTGGCGTGGGTGGCCTCGTGCGAGAGCAACCACGACTTTGCCGGCAGCCCGCCGGCGTAGCCGGTGAGGCCGCGGGTGCCGACCACGCGATGGCACGGCACCACGATCGCCAGCGGGTTGTCGCCGTTGGCGGCGCCGACGGCGCGGGTCGCGGTGGGCCGGCCCAGGCGCGCGGCCAGATCGGCGTAGGTCGCGGTGGTGCCGAAGGGGATCTCGCGCAGCGCCGCCCACACCCCGAGCTGGAACGGCGTGCCGTGGGGGTTGAGGGTCAGGTCGAACTGCGTGCGGGTCCCGGCGAAGAACTCCCGGAGCTGGGCCGCGGTCGCCTGCAGGTGTGGGTGCTCGGGGCTGGGAGTGGCGACCAGGCTCGGCGCGCCGCGGTGCGCCGCGAAGTAGAGGCCGACCAGGCCATCGGCGTCCGCCACCAGGTGGAGTGGGCCGAGCGGAGAGGTGACCCAGGTGTCGAACAGCGGCAGCGGCGCGTGCATGACGTTGCGCGAGCATGCCCGGCCCCCATGACAGAAACCAGCAAAGACGGAGGGATCGCCCGGCCGACAGACGGGAGTAACTAACCGGATTGACAGAGGGGTTTTCTATGGTGAACAGATGAGCAGGCATCTGTCATGAGTCGCGAGACGCTGTCGTTTCTGGCCGCCGCGCGCGGGCTGTCGCTGGTCACGCCGGGTGACGCCGGCATCGGCGTGGCGTCGACGGAGGTGCCGCGGCTGTGTCGCGATCAGCTCGCGGGTCGGCTGGTCGAGCTGTCGGCGCAGGGCGCGAGCGCGACCCTCACCACCGCGGTCGGCATCCTCCACGAGGTCCAGCAGCTCGGCGAGCCGGCGGCGTGGATCGGCCCGCGCTCGACCAGCTTCTTCCCGCCGGATCTGGCCGCCCGCGGCATCGATCTCGACGCGCTGATCGTGGTGCGCACCGAGCCGGTGGCGGGCTCGCCGCCGATCCTGCGGGCGGCGGAGCGGCTCCTGCGCTCGGGCGGGTTCGGGCTGGTCATCCTCGATGGTGGTCGCACCCTGGAGCTACCGATGGCGGCGCAGGGGCGCCTGGCCGGGCTGTCCCAGCAGCACGACGCCATCGTCCTGTGCCTGACCGAGAAGCCAGCCGACGCTGCGTCGCTGGGGTCGATGGTGTCGCTGCGGATCGAGGCGTTGCGGCGGCGCGACGGCGAGCGCTGGTTCGCGACGATGCGCGCGCTCAAGGACAAGCGGCGCGGGCCGGGCTGGCACCAGGACGTGGCGCTGCGCGGCCGGCCGCTCGGGTGACGGCGGGGGCGCGCCGCCGACGGGGAGTCGCTCCGGCCCGGAGGAGAACGGGCACGGGCAGGGGCACGGGCACGGGGCCGGCGCGTGCGCGGCCGGCTACGGGGTGCGGGTGGTGAGCTTGTCGACGGCGTGCACCGGCGCGCGCTCGCCGTTGATGAGGTGCGCGATCGCCGACAGCACCAGCCGCTGGCGCGCGAGCAGGCCCAGGTCGGCGAAGCCCGTCGACACCACGTCGATCGTGTAGTGGCCGCCGCCGCCGGAGACCTCGACCACGGCGTCGGCCAGGCGGGCGCGGATGCCGGCGGTGATCGCCTCGGGGATCGAGCCGACGAAGTCGGTGGGGTGGTCGCTCATGGCGTCGCAGCCTACTACTTTCTGTGCGCGTGCCCGTGCTCGTGCCGCTACCCGAACCCGAGCAGCCGGCCGACCTGGAACACCGCCAGGCTCACGACGTAGGCGAGCACGGTCATGTACGTGAACAGGAACAGTGGCCAGCGGTAGCCGCCGGTCTCACGGCGCACCACCGCCAGGGTGCTCATGCACTGGCAGGCCAGCGCGAAGAAGATCATCAGCGACAGGGCGACCAGCGGCGTGTAGGCACGGCTGCCGTCGGCGGAGCGCTCCTCGGCGAGCCGGGTCCGCAGCGATGGGTCGTCCTCGTCGATGTCACCGCCGACGCCGTAGACCACGCCCATGGTGGCCACGAACACCTCGCGGGCGGCGAAGGCGCCGATGATGCCGATGCCGATCTTCCAGTCGAAGCCGAGCGGCTCGATCGCCGGCTCGATGGCGTGGCCGAGCTGGCCGCCGTAGCTGTGCTCCAGCCGCAGCGCGGCCTCGGCGTGCTCGAGGTCGGCGCGCGCCTCGTCGGTGGGCGCCGCGGCGACGAGCGCCGGGAAGTCGGGCGCACCCGCCGGCAGCTCGCGCGGGAAGTACAAGAGCGCCCACAGCGCCACCGTGCACGCGAGGATGACCGTGCCGGCCTCGCGCAGGAACATCGACGACTTCTGCCACATCATGCGCAGCACGTCGGGCAGGCGCGGCCACCGGTACGGCGGCAGCTCGATGACGAACGGCAGCCGCTTGGCCCGCAAGGGCGGCAGCGCGCGCGACAGCACCCACGCCGCGATCAGCGCGGTCGCCGTCGAGAACGCGTACATCCCGACCATCAGCAGGCTCTGGGTGGTCGCCGACGCCGGGATCAAGGCGGCGATGAGCAGCGTGTACACCGGCAGCCGCGCCGAGCAGGTCATCAGCGGCACGACCATCATGGTCAGGATGCGATCGCGGCGGCGCTCCATCGTGCGGGTCGCCGCCACCGCCGGCACCGCGCAGGCGAACCCCGACAGCATCGGCACGAACGCGCGGCCGTGCAGGTTCA
This sequence comes from Kofleriaceae bacterium, assembly GCA_041389945.1. GTDB lineage: Bacteria > Myxococcota_A > Polyangia > Haliangiales > Haliangiaceae > JAWKQW01. Next base: position 108,854 of record JAWKQW010000012.1, on the reverse strand, counting down.
TGGTCCGCATCACCCGGTCCATCAGGTACGCGACCCGGGCCAGGTAGCCGCAGTCCTCGAGCAGGCCGAGCAGGAGGAACAACAGCAGGAGCTGGGGCAGGAACACGATCACCGAGCCGACGCCGGCGACGACGCCGTCGACGAGGAAGTCGGCGAGCACGCCCGGCGGCATGACGTCGCGCAGGGCGCCGCCGAGCCGGCCGAAGATCTCCTCGACCAGGCCGATCGCCGGATCGGCCCAGGCGAACAGCGACATGAACATCACGAACATGACGCCGACGAAGGCGAGCAGGCCGCCGAGGCGGTGCAGGAGGATGCGATCGACCCGCTCGGTGCGGCTGGCCGAGGGCGCGGCGGTGGCCAGCGGGCCGATCACGCGATCGAGCCACCGCCAGCGACCGGCGGTGGCCTCGTCGTCGACGGCGCGGCCGGCGGCGTCGTCGGCGAGGGCGGCGGCCACCGCGGCGCGCACGCTGGCCGGCACCCCGACCAGCTCGTCGCCCTCGGCCACGCTCTGCAGCGCCCACAGCGCGGCCGCCTCGGTCTCGGGCCAGCCGTCGGGGCGGGCCGCGATCACCGCGTCGAGGGCGGCGCGCAAGGTCGGGCTCGGCGTCCACCGCCAGCGCGGCGTCGGCGTCATCGCCGCGGCGCGCTCGATGGCGGCGACCAGCGCCGGCAGGCCCTGGCCGAGGCGCGCGACCACCGGCACCACCTCGCAGCCGAGCGCCTCGGCCAGCGCCGCCGGCGCCGGCGCCGCCGCCCCGGCCGCGTCGCTCATGGTCAGCGCGACCACGCACGGCAGCCCGAGCTCCTGGCACTGGAGCAGCAAGTACAGCGAGCGCGCGAGCTGGGTGGCGTCGGCGCAGATCACCACCGCCGCCGGCGGCTGGCCGTCGGCGCCGCGGCCGAGCAGCTGCTCGATCGCGAGCTGCTCCTCGGCGGAGCGCGCCACCAGGCTGTAGGTGCCAGGGATGTCGACCAGCGTGAGCGCGGTGGTGGCGCCGCGCAGCGGGCCGCTGCGACGGTCGACGGTGACGCCCGGGTAGTTCGAGACCTTGCCGCGCAGGCCGGTGAGGGCGTTGAACAGCGTGGTCTTGCCGGTGTTGGGGTTGCCGGCGAGGGCGATCCAGCGGGCCGGCGCGCTCATGCCGACCGCACGAAGATCTGCGCGGCCTCGGCCCGGCGGATCGACCACCGGGTGCCGCGGACCTCGAGCTGCAGCGGATCGCCCAGCGGCGCGACCCGGATCACCGCGACCTCCGTCCCCGGCTGCAGCCCCATCTCGAGCAGGCGCCGGCGGAACGCCCGCTCACCCTCGACGCGCTCGACGATGACGGCGCGTCGACGCGGGGCCTCGAGCAGGGTTGCCACCGCTGAGGGGTAGCAGCAATGAAAACCACTTTCAACTTGGGCCGGCGCCGGTGCGACCTGGATCGCCCCCCTCGCCGGGCGGGGCTCGACGGCGCCGCCCGAGGGTACATACTCGGGGGCGGCCCCACCGCGGCATCGCCCATGGAGCAGACCACCGCCGACACCCGCACGCTCCTGCTGTCGCAGGGCTACGAGCCGATCAAGGTCATCCCGTGGCAGCGGGCGATCACGCTGATGTTCCTCGGCAAGGTCGAGGTGGTCTCCGAGTACGACGCCGGCGTGCGCTCGGTGAGCCTGGTGCTCAAGATCCCGGCGGTGGTGCGGCTGTTGCGGGCGTTTCGTCGCTACAGCCGGCCGGTGAAGTTCTCGCGGGTCAACATCTACGCGCGCGACGGCTACCGCTGCCAGTACTGCGGGCGCGAGGCCAGCATCCGCGACCTCACCTACGACCACGTGGTGCCGCGCTCGCAGGGCGGGGCCACGAGCTGGACCAACATCGTGACCTGCTGCTACGGCTGCAACCGCAAGAAGGGCGGGCGCACGCCGCGCGAGGCCGGCATGCACCTGCTCACCACGCCCAAGCAGCCGACCTGGGTGCCGGCGGTGGCGATCCGGGTGTCCTTGCGCAGCGTGCCCGAGGCGTGGCGCGACTACCTGTACTGGGCCGGCGACCTCGCCACCGACTGACGCGGACTAGTTCTAGTCCGGCGCCGGCCACACCCGCAGGGTGGGGGCGACGTCGGGCGAGGCGATGACGATCCGGCCGACCCCGCCGCCGCCGCCGCCGCCGTTGCTGTCGCGATCCTGGCCGTTGCCCGCCGGCGTCGCGTTGGTGCCGCCGTCGCCGCCGGCGCCGCCATCGCTGAAGGAGCCGTCGGATCCAGCGCCGCCGGACGCGGGCTCGAGGGTGCGCGAGCCGAGCTCGCCGGTGCCGCCGCTGATGCCGGTGCCACCGAAGGCGCCGCCGCCGCCGCCGCCGCCGCCGTTGGCCGCGACCACGCCATTGCCAGAGATCTGGGGCGCCTGGAGGTAGATGGCGCCGCCGCTGCCGCCGCCGCCGCCCGACGCCGACGAGCCGGCGCAGTCGCCGCGACCTCCTGGCCGCCACCGCCGCCGGCGGTCACGTAGCCGTCGATCCTGATCTTGTGCAGCGCGGTGAGCTGCAGCGCGCCGCCGCCGGCACCGCCGCGGGCGTCGGCGCACACCGGCGAGGTGGCGCCGCCGCCGGAGCCGCCGATGAGGTTCACCAGGCCCGCGCCGTAGGTGGGGCCACCGGCGCTGCCGGTGGCGGTGTCGCCGTTGCCGCCGCGACCGCCCACGCCGCCGAACCCGCCGCCGCCAGCGCCGGAGTCGTCGTGGGGGCCGACGTGGACCTCGCGGTCCCGGCGCCGGTCCCGGCGCCCGAGCCGCTGCCGCCCGGCCCGGGGAACGGCAGCATCCCGCCCGTGCTGACCATCGCTTCGTACGCGTCGGCGTCGATGACGCTCGCCCTTCACCTCGATGTCGTTCGACGCCAGGATCACCAGCGGATAGTCGCCGAGCAGCAGCAGCCGACCGGGGCCGTCGAGCTTGAGGTTGTGGACCTTGAGCAGGCTGAAGCATCGGCCCGCCGCCGTCCTGGGCGACGTGGGTGAGCGACACGCCTGGCGGCAGCGAGAGGTCGCCGCTGTCGTCGAAGACGGCGTTGTCGGTGGTGTCGAGCTGGATCACCGAGTTGATCGTCCAGTCGCCGGCGCCGGCGAGATCTTCGTCGGCCAGCGCCACGTGGGCGACCTGGTCGCCGGGCATGGCGTCGGCGCGGGCGTCGGGGTCGCCGGGCGCGGCGTCGGGCACCGACGGGTCGGCGTCGGGCGCGCTGGGGTCGGCGTCGATCGTCGCGGCGCTGCCACCAGCACCGGGGAAGGTGCAGCCGGCCAGGAGCGCCAGCGTCGCTACCGGGTTCGTCGACCACGCGCGCACGCTTCAGACGGTAACGCGGCCCGGGGCTCGGGTGCGACAAATCTCGTCGACGCCCCCGGTGAGCGCGGCGCTTGCCCGTAGAGTGCGGGGGTGACCGCCGCCGCATCGACCCTCGCTGACGCTGATTCGCTCGCTCGCGCTGTGACCGCGTACGTCGCCGACGCCGTCGCCGCGGCGCGGCGCCTCACCGCCGACGGCGAGCGCCTCGACGCGCACCAGGTCGTCGTCGAGCGGGTGGCCTACGCCGCCACCGAGGCCCGGGCGATGACCGCGATCGTGACCGCCGCCACCGCGGCGCCGGCGGCGCTGGCCGACCTCGCCGGCGTGGCCTGCGCGCTGCTCGCGAGCTCTTCGACCCATCGCCTGGCCGAGGTCGCGCCGGAGCTCGGGCTCTCCGACGCCGTCGTCGCGCAGGTGGCGACCGCGCGACGCACGCACCACGGGCTCGGTGCCGTCGCGGCGGTGGCCGCGCTGGGCCGGGCGGTCGCCGCCGAGGGCGGGGCCCGGGCCTGGCCCCTCGACGAGACCCTCGACGAGGTGCGGGCCTCGGTGCGGCAGTTCGCCGAGCGCGAGATCGCGCCGCACGCCGAGCACATCCACGCCGAGGATCTGCTGGTGCCCGAGCGCTTCATCACCGAGATGGGCGCGCTCGGCTACTTCGGCCTGGCCATCCCCGAGGCGTACGGCGGCCACGCGCTCGGCAACCTGGCCATGATCCTCACCACCGAGGAGCTGTCGCGCTGCTCGCTGGCCGCCGCCGGCTCGCTCATCACCCGGCCCGAGATCCTCGCCAAGGCGCTGCTCGCCGGCGGCACCGAGGCGCAGAAGCAGCGCTGGCTGCCGCGGCTCGCCAGCGGCGAGACCATGGTCGCGATCTCGGTCACCGAGCCCGACGTCGGCTCCGACGTGGCGGCGGTGGCGTGCCGGGCCGAGCCGCGCCAGGTCGGCGGCGTCGACGGCTACGTCCTGCGCGGCGCCAAGGCCTGGTGCACCTTCGCCGGGCGCGCCGACGTGATCGCCAGGTCTGGCGCGCACCGACGACGATCTCGCGCGCGGCGCCAAGGGCCTGTCGCTGTTCATCGTCGACAAGCCGCGCTTCGACGGCCACGAGTTCACCGTCACCCAGCCCGGCGGCGGCACCCTCACCGGCACCGCCGATCGCACGCCGGGCTACCGCGGCATGCACTCGTTCACGCTGGCCTTCGACGACTACTTCGTGCCGGCCGACCAGCTCGTCGGCGCGCAGGCCGGGCTCGGCCGTGGCTTCTACCTGCAGATGGCGGGGTTCGCCGCCGGGCGCCTGCAGACCGGGGGGCGCGCCTGCGGCCTGGCCCAGGCCGCCCTCGAGCACACCTGCACCTACACCCGCGATCGCCGGCAGTTCGGCCAGGCGCTGGTCGACTTCGAGCTGACCCAGCACCAGCTCGGGCTGATGGCGGCCAAGCTGGCGGCGGCGCGAGCGCTGACCTACGAGGCGGCGGCGGCGATGGATCTCGACGAGCGGGCCGCGGCGCCGCTGGCGGCCCAGGCCAAGCTGCTGGCGTGCGACGTCGCCGTCGAGGTGACCCAGCGCGGACAGGTGCTGCACGGCGGCTGGGGCTACGCCGAGGAGTACGCCATCAGCCGCCACGTGGTCGACGCCCTGGTGCTGCCGATCTTCGAGGGGGTGCGCCCGGTCCTGGCGCTCAAGGTGGTCGGGCGGGCGCTGCTCGCCGGACCGTGATCGCCGCACGCTGGTGGCGCCCAGGCCACGCCGGCGAACCGAATTCCATTACTATCGGGCCATGATGTCTCGTGGGCGGCTCGGGGGAGTCGCGCTGGTCCTGGTGTTGGCGGTCGGCCTCGTGGTGCGCCCGGCGCGCGCCGACGAGCCGCTCAAGCCGTACGTCTTGCTCGTGCTCGACACCTCGGGCTCGATGGACAACGCCACCGGGTCGGGTTCGCCGAGCTGCGGCGGTCCCGACACCAAGCTCAACCACGCCAAGTGCGCGATCAACAGCATCGCCAACAGCTACGGCGACATGATCCTGGGCCTCGGCCGGTTCCGGAACTCGCAGAGCGGCACCGCGTTCGGCGACTGCGCCGGCAACTGCGCGCTCAGCGGCATCGACTGCAACAACTGCGACACCGGCGACGGCACCAACTGTACGAGCGACATGAGCAGCGACACCCGGCTCGAGGTGCTGGTGCCGCTGGTCGACGGTGCCGGCAGCGACATCGCGACCTGGACCGACGGCGTGTGCACCACCTGCGGCTACACCGGACAGCCCGAGGTCTTCGACACCGCCGGCTACACGCCGATCTCCGGCTCGCTCAAGGGCGCCAAGCGCTACTTCCAGGGCCTGCAGGCGAGCGACGGCACGAACTCTGTGGCCCGGGGCCACCGCTGGCTTCGATCCCATCCGCAACGACCCCTACAAGAACGTGTTCCTGCCCAGCGGCGAGCAGTGCCGCCTGTACGTCGTCATCTCGCTCACCGACGGCGCCGAGACCTGCTCGGACTTCACCGACGCCAACCCCGCGGTCGACACCACGACCCGCTCGGCGGCGCAGCTGCCGTCGACGGTGGTCGACGGCCAGACCTACCGCGTCGAGACCCGCCCGATCGGCTTCGGCATCTCGCCCGGTGACACCGAGATCGAGGCGATCGCCCACTTTGGCGGCCGCCCGACGACCCCACGCCCGGCGTGCACGAAGGCCTCTACGCCAGCAACGAGGACGAGCTGCAGCTCGCGATCCGTCGATCATCGCGGATGCCATCCGCGCCGAGGTGTGCAACGACGAGGACGACGACTGCGACGGCGAGATCGACGAGGACTTCCCCAGCAAGGGTGGGACCTGCTTCGACGCCGGCGTCGGCGAGTGCCGCGGCGAGGGCGTGTTCGTGTGCCGGCTCGACGGCGCCGGCACCGAGTGCATGATCACCGACCCGGGCGCGGCGTCGACCACCGAGGTCTGCAACGGCCTCGACGATGACTGCGATACCTACATCGACGAGGGCGACGTGTGCGTCGGCTGCAGCGGCGTCGAGCTGTGCAACAACCTCGACGACGACTGCGACGATCAGATCGACGAGGACCTCACCCGCGACTGCGGCACCGACGTCGGCGAGTGCACCGCCGGCACCGAGACCTGCGTGATGGGCACCTGGCAGGGCTGCGACGCCACCGGGCCCTTCACCGAGGTGTGCGACGCCCTCGACAACGACTGCAACGGCACCGTCAACGGCTTCTCCGAGGACTGCCTGAGCCCGAGCAACCCCGGCATCGGCGAGTGCCGTCCCGGCCGCCGCGGCTGCCCGTCGAACGCGACCACCTTCGGCGCCTGCCTGGGCGAGGTGCTGCCGACCACCGAGCTGTGCGACACGCTCGACAACGACTGCGACGGCGCGTTCGACGAGGACACCGGCGGCGCCGATTGCTCGAGCGCGTGCGGCGTCGGCACCACGGTGTGCGTCGGCGGCGTGCTGAGCTGCGACGCGGTGGTCGCCGGCAGCGACGACACCTGCGACGGCGTCGACGACGACTGCGACATGATGATCGACGAGGACGCCCCGCCCGGCGCGCCGTGCGACGACGGCGGCACGGTGTGCATGGGCATGGAGGTGTGCCAGGGCGGCGCCTACGTGTGCCTCGGCGAGCCGATCCGGCCCGAGACCTGCGACTGCCGGGACAACAACTGCGACGGCAACGTCGACGAGAACAACGGCAACTGCCCGTCGGGCTCGACCTGCACCGACTGCCAGTGCGCGTTCCCGTGCGCGCCCGGCGAGTTCCCCTGCCCCGAGGGCAAGGTGTGCAACACCGCCACCAACTTCTGCGTCAACGACCGCTGCTTCGGCGTGACCTGCGCGCCCGGCCCCGGCGGTGAGCTCACCACCTGCGACGGCGCCACCGGCGAGTGCGTCGAGCTGTGCGACGCCATCACCTGCGCCGCGGGCTTCGTCTGCTACGGCCCGACCGCGCAGTGCGAGCCCGACACCTGCGCGACCTTCCCGGATCGCTGCGGCGACGGCGAGTTGTGCCGCGGCGGCGAGTGCGTGGTCGACCAGTGCGCCGAGGTGACCTGCCAGAGCGACCAGTACTGCCTGGCCGGCGCCTGCATCGCGAGCTGCGCCGGCGTCGACTGCCCGACCGGCGAGCGCTGCCGGCTCGGCGCCTGCGAGCCGGACCCGTGCGGCGCGCCGTGCCCGGCCGGCCAGGTCTGCGACGACGCCGTCGGTGAGTGCAAGCCCAACCCGTGCAACGGCAACCTGTGCGCGCCCACCGAGGCGTGCGATCCGCAGACCGGCGTGTGCAGAGCCCGACCCGTGCGTCGGCGTGGTGTGCCCCGGCGAGGATGAGGTCTGCCGCGAGGGCACCTGCTACGACGCCAGCGCTTCGAGCCCGACGCTGGCACCGAGCAGTTCGTCACCACCGGTGGGGGTGGCGGCTGCGACGCCGGCGCCGGCCAGGGCGCGCTCCTGGCCCTCGGCCTCGGCATGCTGGCGCTGACCTGGCCCCGCCGGCGCCGCGCGGGAGGTCGGTCGTGAGCGCCACGGGTCGGCTCGGCGTGGCCCTGGCGGCGACGCTCGCCGCGGCGGCGGCGAGCAGCTGCGACGTCAACGACTACTGCCTCAACTGCGCCGTGCAGGACGGTGCCCACGGCGGCGACGGCGGCGGGCTGCCCGACGGCTTCGACCCCGGCGACGGCGGGCCGCGGCCCGACGCCTGCGTGGTCGGCAGCATCGAGATCTGCGACGGCGCCGACAACGACTGCGACGGTGAGATCGACGAGGACGCCCAGACCGTGGGCGAGGCCTGCGGCGATCCCGATCCGCCGTGCTCGGTGGGCGTGTGGGAGTGCACCGCCGGCGAGCTGACGTGCAGCGGCGTGGCGCCCACCGCCGAGCGCTGCGACGACGTCGACAACGACTGCGACGGCACCGTCGACGAGGGCGATCCGGGCGGCGGCGCCACCTGCGGCACCGACGTCGGCGAGTGCGTCTCGGGCATCACCCGGTGCGCCGCCGGCGGCGTGCTCGAGTGCCAGGGGGCGATCGGCACCGTCGGCGGCGTCATGGAGACCTGCGACGGTCGCGACAACGACTGCGACGGCGTCTTCGACGAGGGGTTGCCGAGCCTGGGCCCGTGCCCCGGCGGCACCGACGTCGGCGAGTGCGTGGCGGGTGAGCTGACCTGCGTGTCGGGCGTGGTCACGTGCACCGGCCGGATCAACCCGACCTTCGAGCTGTGCGACGTCGGCGGCCTCGACCAGGACTGCGACGGCGACCCCAACAACGGCTACGACCTCGACGAGGACGCCCGCAACTGCGGCGCCTGCGGCAACGTGTGCGACCTGCCCAACGCCATCGAGGGTTGTGACCTGGGCGCGTGCGTGGTGGTCGGTTGCGAGACCGACTACTGGGACATCAACCCGGCGATCGCGGGGTGCGAGTACGGCCCGTGCGAGTTCCAGGGCAGCCAGGAGGCGTGCAACCTCGCCGACGACGACTGCGACGGCATCGTCGACGAGGGCGTGGTGGCGCCGGCCAACCTGTGCCGGTCGGTGGGCGCGTGCGCGACGATGACCACCACCACCTGCACCGCGACGGGCTGGGACTGCGTGTACGGCAACCCCGACGTGTCGGTGGACGCCAGCGGCGATCTGCAGCCGGAGACCGCGTGCGACGGCATCGACAACGACTGCGACGGCCGCATCGACGAGTCGCACCCGCAGAAGGGCACCGCCTGCAACGACGGCGGCCTCGGCGAGTGCCGCGGCTTCGGGACCCGGATCTGTGACCCGGGCGATCCCGAGGGGCCGGTCATCTGCGAGATCACCGATCCCGGCCTGACCCCGCCCGGCGTGGTCGAGACCTGCAACGGGCTCGACGACGACTGCGACGGCATCGTCGACAACGGCTACGACGTCGGCGCGCTGGCCGAGTGGGTGACCATCGCCGGCGGCGTCCAGATCATGAAGTACGAGGCGTCGCGGCCCGACGCGGCCTCGACCAACCAGGGCTCGATGACCGGCTGGGCCTGCTCGAAGGCGGGCGTGTTGCCGTGGACCAACGTCACGCAGCCCGTGGCCGAGGCCACCTGCGCGGCGATGGGCGCGCGGCTGTGCTCCGAGAGCGAGTGGGAGCTGAGCTGCTTGGCCGGCAACTCGACCACGCCGCCGGCGCCGCCGGGCGCGCCGACCTATCCGGTCGCGGGTCCGACCGGGGCCGCCGACTACGTGATCATCGAGGCCGAGCACTACCAGGCGCGATCGCCCGGCACGCTGTCAGGCGGGGACGTCAACACCTGGGAGTTCGACAGCGCGCCGCCCGAGTTCTTCTCGGGCGCCGGGGCGATGCAGGTGCAGGACAACGATGGCGGCTCGATCGCCTGCAACACGACGGACCTCGAGACCCGCTCGCCGCGCCTGGACTACCAGATCAACTTCACCCAGGCCGCCGACTACTACGTCTGGGTCCGGATGTGGGCAGACACGAGCAACGACGACGACATCTGCGTCGGCATCTCGACCAACGGCGGTGCCGCCAACGCCGCCAGCCACACCGAGCTCGACGTCGCCAACGACCGCTGGCAGTGGATCCGCAGCGCCGCGATCAACGTGCCGGCGGTGGGCAACCGCTTCGTCAGCGTGTACATGCGCGACGACGGGGTGTTCGCCGACGCCATCGCGATCACGCGCGACGGCACCAACCCACCGAACTACCCGAACCCGACGGTGTACGGGGTGTGGGGCTACGGCACCAACCCGACCACGCCGCAGCCGACCACCTGCAACGTCGACGACTACGACACCGACCCGGTGGCGGCCGGTGACCAGGACGGCATCCTGCCGACCGGCTCGCTCGCGAGCTGCTTCGCCAACGGGCCCGGCACCAACGACGCCTTCGACATGAGCGGCAACGTCAAGGAGTGGACCGCGGAGCGCGCGCCCGGCGCCAACCCGCAGCGCGGCGGCGCGTCGAACAACGAGGTGTACGGCTCGACCTGCACCCTCGACTTCACCCTGGCCAACGACACGTTCTTCTTCCCCAACGTCGGCTTCCGCTGCTGCCGGTAGGCGGCGCCGGGATCGCGCTGGCAAACCGCGGTACGCTCGCGCGGTCGTGACAGCCGGGGACAAGGCGCGGCGCGGGATCTCGATCGCCGCGAAGCTGGTGATCGCCACCTCGGTGGTGGTCGCGGCGGCGGCGCTGATCTCGGCGTGGTTCGGCCAGCGCTCGCTGGCCGAGCTCGCGCGCACCGAGCTGGCCGCCCGCCAGGCCGCCGGCGAGGCGGCCATCGCCCGGGTCCGAGCTGATCGCGCAGGCGGTGGCGAGCGCGGTCGCGTTGCCGCTGGCCCAGAGCACCTACCCCGACGTCGCCCCGGTGCTCACCGCGGCGCTCGCCGAGGACGCCGCCCGCGGCGATCGCCGCCTGCGCTGGCTGGTGGTCACCGACGTCGAGGGGCAGGTGGTGGCGCAGACCCCGGGCGTCGACGGCGCCGGCCGCGCCGCCGCCGAGGCCCGGCTGGCCGAGGCCGACGCCGACGCCGGCGTGAGCCGCGCGGCGCTGCCGGGTTCGTCGACGGAGTGGGTCTACGGCGCGCCGGTGCGCCTCGGGCGTCAGGTCGTGGGCGCGCTGCGGGTCGGGGTGTCGACCGCGGGCCTGGCCGCCGAGCTGGCGGCGTCGCTGGCGGCCGCCGAGGCCGACGCCGCGCGCGCACGCGAACGGCTGTGGCTCGCCGGCGGCATGGTCGTGCTCATCGGCGTCCTGCTCGCCGGCCTACAGGGCATTGGGCTGGCCCGGCCGATCCGCGAGCTGCGCCGGCAGGCCGAGCGCCTCGCCGCCGGCGACCTCAGCCAGCGGGTCGGCGATCGCCGCGGCGACGAGCTCGGTCACCTCGCCGGCGCGTTCAACCACATGGCCGACCAGCTCGGCACGCTGCTCGCGCTCGAGGGCGAGCGCGCCGCCCTCGACAAGGAGATGGATCTCGCGCGCGAGGTGCAGCAGGCGATGTTGCCGGCGCCGACCTTGGCCACCTACCGCGGCTACCGCGTGGTCGGCACCTGCACGCCGGCGTCGCGCTGCGGCGGCGACTGGTGGTGCCACCGCCCGCTCGCCGGCGGCCGGCTGCTGCTGGTGATCGGCGACGCCACCGGCCACGGCGTGCACTCGGCGATGATCGCCGCCACCGCGCGCGGCGCCGTCGAGGCGCTCGCGACCTCCGACGCCAGCCTCGGGGATCCCGAGCGGGTCCTGCGCGCCATCGACGCCGCGATCTGCAACGTCGGCGATCACCGGGTGCTGATGACGTGCTTCGCCGCCATCCTCGAGCCCACCGCCGGCGGCGTCACCCTGCGCTTCGCCAACGCCGGCCAGAACTTCCCGTACCTCCTCGAGCGCGGGCCCGCCGGCGCGGTCGCGCAGACCCAGGTGATCGCCGCCAGCGGCAACCCGCTCGGCGATCGCTCGCTGGCCGGCGCCATCGGCATCGGCACCCGCGCGCTCGCCGCCGGCAGCGTCCTGGTCTGCTACAGCGACGGCGTGGTCGAGCGCCGCACCGCCGGCGGCCGGCTCTACGGCGATCGCCGGCTGCGCACCACGCTGGCCGACGCGCGGGTCGCCGACGGCGCCGAGCTGGTGGCGCTGCGCGATCGGGTGATCGCGGAGGTCGAGGCCTTTGCCGAGGGCGAGCCCGCCGACGACGATCTCACCTTCGTCCTGTGCCAGGTCGAGCCCACCGAGCCCGGGGGGGCGGCGTGAGGCGACGCTGGTGGGCGCTCGGCCTGCTGGCGCCGCTGTGCGCCGGCGCGGCCTCGGCCCAGCCCGTCGACGAGCCGGCGCCGACCGTCGACGTCGCCGATCTGCCGCCGCTGCCGCCCGCGGCCGCCGGCGCCGCCGCCGCCGCGACCGTGGCCGCGGCGATCGACGCCGAGGAGGACGTCGTCGTCGGCGCCGCCAAGCGCGAGCAGTCGCTGGGCGACGTCGCCTCGGCGGTGACGGTGGTGTCCGCCGATCGCCTGCGCCGGTTCGGCTACCGCACGATCGGCGAGGCGCTGCGCGGCGTCGCCGGCCTGTACCTGGTCGACGATCGCATCACCGATCGCATCGGCATCCGCGGGCTGTCGGTGCTCGGCGACTTCAACACCCGGGTGCTGGTGCTGGTCGACGGCGCCACCCTCAACGAGCCGTGGGGGCAGTACGCCGGGGTCGGGCGCGACGCCGTGGTCGCGATCGACGACGTCGCCCGGCTCGAGGTGATCCGCGGGCCGGTGTCGTCGGTGTACGGCACCAACGCGTTCTTCGGCATCATCAACATCGTCACCCGGGGCGCGGCCGAGGCGCCGCGCGGGTGGGCGCGCCTCGGCGGCAGCTCGATCACCGCCGGCGAGCTCGCCGCCGGGTTCGCCGCCGGCACCGTCGATCGCCAGCTGCGCGGCACCGTCACCGGGCTGTGGCGCGAGGGCGAGCAGGTCGGCGCCGACGGCATCGGCGACGCCCTCGGCAGCGACGGCGCCCGCGCGTGGTCGGCGTCGCTGACCGCGGCCTACGACGGCGCCTTCGCCCAGGCCCGGGTGGTGCGGCGCGCGCGCGACAACCCGCTGGCGCCGTTCGACTCGATCGCCGGCCTCGACAGCTACACCGAGTACGACACGCTGGCGCTGGTCGAGGGCGGCTACGCCTACGAGGTGTCGCGGCGGACCACCGTGACCGGGCGCGCGTACGGCGCCGCCTACCGGTTCGCCGACGATCTGCTCAAGGACGAGGCCGCGCCGGTGTTCCACACCGTCGGCGACGCGCGCTGGATCGGCGCCGAGGCGCGGGTCCGCCACGAGGTGCTCGATCGCGATCGCCTCGGCCTCACCGCCGGCGTCGAGGCCACGCTCATCGACACCACCAGCCGCGCCTTCGACGAGGGTGGCCCCGATCAGGTCAACCTGCCGATCGGCATCGACACCGAGGGCCTCTACCTCGAGCTCGACAGCGCGCCGACGGCGTGGCTGGCGATGACCGCCGGCGTCCGCGCCGATCGCAACTCGCGCCTCGAGGAGCGCCTCTCGCCGCGGGCCGCGCTGTTCGTCGCCAAGCGCGATCGCTACGGCGCCAAGCTGCTCTACGCCGAGGGCTTCCGCAACCCGAGCGTGTTCGAGGGCTTCTTCGACGACGGCCAGGACTTCCTCGACAACCCGGCGATCGGCGCCGAGACCATCCGCTCGACCGAGCTGGTCGGCTGGGCCCGGCCGTGGCCGGGGTTGTCGGTGCGGGTGTCGGGCTTCCGGTGGGACGCCGACGGCATCGTCGAGCAGGAGGACGTCGGCGGCCGCCTGCAGTTCCAGAACGTGGGCCGGCTGCGCTCGACCGGCGTCGAGGTCGAGGGCACCTACCGCGATCGCCGCGGCTGGTACGCGTTCGCCGGCGGCGGCGTCGCCGACGCGCGCGCCGGGCGCGCCCGGCGCCGACGACCGGGTGCCCAACGCACCGGCGGTCACCGCCGCCGTCGGGCTGTCGACGCCACGGCTGTGGGATCGCGCACGTCTCGACCGAGCTCGACCTGGTGGGGCCGCGGCCGACCCGGGTCGACGGCGTCGACGCCCGGGCGTTCCTCGGGTGGTCGCTGGTGGTGTACGTGCCGTCGGTGGCGGGCGTCGACGTCACCGTGGGCGCCCGCAACCTGCTCGGTCGGCGCGAGGAGATCCCGGCGCAGGAGGACTACGATCGGCAGGGCCGCCGCTGGTGACGGTGGCGACGGTGCCGGGGCAGGGGCGCGAGGTGTTCGTGCGGGTGGGGTATGCGCTGTAGGTCGCGGGCGATCGTGCTCGGCCTGGCGCTGGCGGCGGCGCCGGCGCGCGCAGCCGTCGCGCCAGGGCGAGGACGACAGCGCGGCGCTCGTCGACGACGGCCGCGCGGCGCTGCGGATCGCGACTACGCGGCGGCGGCGGCGGCGCTCGACGAGGCGCTCCGCCTCAACCTGCGCCGGCTCGAGGCCTACGTCCTGCGCGCGGCGGTGCACGGCGCGCGCGGCGAGGCCGCGGCGGCGGTGGCGCTGATGCGGCGCGCGCAGGCGCTGGCGCCCGATGATCTCGACGTACTCACCGCGCTCGGCGCGGCGCTCATGCAGGCCGGCGCCGCCGGCGAGGGCGCGCCGCTGCTCGAGCGGGTGGTGGCCGACAACCCGCGGCGCTACGACGCCCAGCTCCCGCTGGCCGAGCACGCCGCGCGGCAGGGGCGGTGGGCGCGCGCCGCCGCGGCCTACCAGGCGTACCTGGCGAGCCGCCCGGCCTCGCTGGCGACCGAGGATCCGGCGCGCTGGGTCGATCTCGCCGACGCGCTGCTTCGGGGCGGCGATCCGGCGGCGGCGCTGCGCTGGACCGGCCGGGCGCGGTCGGCGCGTCCCGACGAGCTGCGCGCGCAGGTCGCCGAGGCCTGGGCGCTGGCGGCGACCGATTGCCGACGGGCCCGACCCGCGCTGGCGGAGGTCGCCGAGCGCGCGCCGGCGCTGCTCGACGTCGCCCTCGTCGACGGGCGCTGCGCGCTGGCGATGGGCGACGCCGCCGGCGCGCTGGCCCAGGCCCGGCGGGTGCTCGCGGCGGTACCGCGCGCGGATGCCCACGTGCTCGCCGGCGAGGCGCTGGCGGCGCGCGGCGACCTCGACGGCGCGCGCGCCGAGCTCGCACGCCGCCGAGCTCGAGCCTGGGCAGCGACGGTGGTGCTCAAGCTGTCGCGGGTGCTGCGTCGCGCGGGCCAGGCGGCGGCGGCGGTGGCCGAGCTCGACGCCCTCGGGCCGCCGGCGACCGTCGACGACGATCCGGCGTGGTGGCGCGAGCTCGGGTGGCGCTGCTCGCCGCCGACGCGGCGCTGGCGGTGACGCGCCTGGCCCCGGCGGTGGCGGCGCGCCCGGCCGACGGCGAGCTGCAAGCGCTGCTCGCCGAGGCGCAGCTCCGGGCCGGCGATCCGGCGGCGGCGGTGACCACCTTCGACGTCGCGCTGGCGCTTCCCCTCGAGCCGCGGGTCGCCGATCGCGCGCGCCGGCACCTGTCGGCGGCGCTGGCCGAGCTCGGCGGCGCGGCCCTCGCCGCCGGCAAGGCCGCCGAGGCCGAGGTGGCGCTGACGCGCGCCGCCGACGTCCACGGCACCGCGCAGGTGTGGCGAGCGCTGGCGCTGGCGCGGCTCGAGCTCGGGCGCGCCGCCGACGCCGCGCCGCTGCTCGAGCGGGCCGGCTCCGTCGACGGCGATCCCACGACGTTCGCGCTGCTCGGCCGGGCCCGCGAGGCCACCGGCGAGCTGCCGGCGGCGCGCGAGGCGCATCGCCGCGGCCTCGAGCTCGCGCGCGACGCCGAGATCGTACCAGCGGCGCTGGAGGCGGCCGCGCTCGAGGTGGCGGCGGCGACGCCGGCGGCGGCGGTCGCGGTGTTGACCAGCAAGCGGGTGGCGGCGGCGATCAAGGCGGCGCCGCCGGAGCTGGCCGCGCGCGCCGCGCTCGCGCTCCGCACCAGCCGCCACGCCGCCGGGGTCGCCGCGCTGCGCGCCGGCGAGGTGACCGCGCGCTGGCGCTGCTCACTAGCGCCGCCGACGGCGCCGACGCGTCGCTGGCGTTGCGCTGCGATCCGCGGTCGCGACCGTCGCCGCCGGCAGCGCCGACACCGCGCTGCGCCGGCTGCGCGCGCTGCGCGGGCAGGCGTGCCCGTTCGCCGACGCCGACGGCGCGCAGACGGTGGCGGCGCTGACCGCGCTGGTCGAGGGCATGGCGCCGCGCGGCGCCCGCAAGGCGCTGCGCACGCTCGGCGGCCTCGCCGGCAAGGCCCGCGGCGAGACCCGCGCGATCGTCGCCGGCGCGACCCGCCTGGTCGCCCTCGCCGGCGCGCAGGAGGCCTACGCCGCCGGCTCCGTCGGCGACGCCCGCGCGCTGCTCGCGACCGCGACCAAGGCCACCACCAGGATCGCCGCCGACGAGCTCGCGCTCGGCGCCGCCGCGATCGGCATCCTCGACGGCCGGGTCGAGCAGGCGATCACCGCGCTCGAGCGCCTGACCCAGGTGTTGCCCGAGGCGTGGATCCACCTCGGCCTCGCCCACGATCGCCGCGGCCGCGGCGCCGAGGCGCTCGAGGCGTGGCGGCGCGCCCGCAAGGCCGGGGTGCGGTTCGCGCCGCTGGAGGAGTGGATCGCCGCCAAGGAGCGGGTCTTCGGGGAGGTGGCGCCGTGAGCCGCGCCCGAGTCGCGCTCGCCGCGGCCATGGTGCTCGGCGCGCTCGGCGCGCGCGCCGACGCCGAGCCGCTCACCCTCGGCAGCTTCGCGCCGGTGGTGCCGTCGCCGACGACCGCGGCCCGGGTCGATCTGGCCGCGCGGCTGGCGACCCACCTCGGCGCCGCGCTCGGCGAGGGCGGCGTCGGCCGGGTCTACGCCAAGGCGGGACTACGCGCGCGCGGTCAAGAGCGGCGAGGTGCGGCTCGGCCTCGTCGATCCGGTGTACGCCGCGTCGGTCGGCGGGCGCGTCACGGTGCTCGCCGTCGGCACCTACGCCGGCGCCGCCAGCCGCGGCTGGGCGCTGGTCGCGCCCGGCGCCGTCGACGTCATGGGGCTGCGCGGCCAGCGGCTCTTGTGTCCCGACGTCGGCGGCCGCGAGGCGGCGCTGGTGACCGACGTGCTCTTCGGCGGCGACCTGCCGCGCGGCCACTTCTCGTCGATCGACGCCGCGCCCGACACCCAGTCGGCGCTCGCCGCGCTGGAGCTGGGCAAGGCCGGCGCCGCGGTGGTGCCGGTCGGCGTCGCGCTGCCGGCCGGCGTCCGCGTGGTGCTGACCCTGCCGGCGACCCCCGGCCCGCTCCTGGTCGCCTACGGCAGCCTCGGCGCCCGCGAGCGCGAGGCGCTCACCGCCGCCGCCACCACCTTCGTCGGCGACGCCGCGCTGCCGGGCTTCGTCCGCGCCGCCGGCGACGAGCCGACCCGCCTGGCCCGTCGCTTCACGGTGCCGCCGCGGCGCGGCCCGCTGGTGGCGCCGCCGTCGCGGCTGCCCCTCGGCGCGCTCGTCGGCGCGCGCGCGCTCGAGGTCGAGCGGCCGGCGCTGCGCAGCTTCGTGGTGGCGCCGACCTTGCCGCCGCCGCCGTGACTCACGCCGCCGGCGTCGCCACCGGCCCGGCGCGCCAGGCCCGGGCGCCATCGACGGTGAGCAGCGCGGCGAGCGCGAGCAAGACCACCGACACCAGCCCGTTGATCCACGCGGCGCTACCGACGGTGGCGGCCAGCACCTGGCGCGCGCCGAGCGACAGCGACGCCACCGTCACCAGCAGCACGAACACCATCGGCCCGATCGCGAACCACGCGCGCTTGCCCTGCCGCCGTCGCCACACCGCGATCGCGAGCAGCGACAGCCCGGCCAGGAGCTGGTTGGAGCTGCCGAACAGGGTCCAGAACAGCCGGAACGAGCCCTGCTTGGCCATGAGCAGGAACACCAGCGGGGTGCCGACGGTGATCGCGGTGGCCACCACCGCCGAGGCGCGGCTGCGGGAGCCCGCGAGCTCCTGCAGGATGTAGCGGCCGAGCCGGGTCGCCGAGTCGAGGGTGTCGAAGATGAAGGTCGACAGCGCCATCGCCCCGAAGGTGGTGGCGACGACCTTGGAGATGCCGAACAGCTCGTGCAGGAACGCGCCGAGGCCGCCGGCGTAGAGCGCGTTGGGGCCGGCGCCCTTGGCGGCCGCCGGCGCGACGATCATCACCGTCGCCAGCGCGATCACCGCGACGAACGCCTCGAGCAACATCGCGCCGTAGCCGATCGGGTGGCAGTGGCTCTCGCGATCGATCTGCTTGGACGTGGTGCCCGAACACACCAGGCCGTGGAAGCCCGAGCACGCGCCGCACGCGATCGTCACGAACAGGAACGGGAACAGCATGCCGGCGTCGCCGGCGGTGGACCAGCCGCGGAACGCCGGCTGCTGGATCTCGAAGCCGCCGAAGAAGATGCCGAGGGTGCCGACCGCCAGCGCGGCGTACAGCACGAAGCCGCCGAGGTAGCCGCGCGGCTGCAGGAGCAACCACATCGGCGACAGCGACGCCGCGAAGCAGTACAGCAGGATGAGCACCACCCAGGTCATCCAGTCGAGGGTCAACACCGTCGAGAACTCGGTGCCGAGGTAGATGCACACGAAGGTGGCGGGCACGAAGATCACGGTCGACAGCCACAGCGGCGGGCGGGCGAGCTTCTCGACGAGCCCCATCACCACCGCGAGCCCGAGGTAGAGCACCGAGGCCAGCGCCACCGCGCCGCCGGGGTTGAACCGCAGCGCCAGCCCGGCGGCGTCGGCGTCGCCGGTGACGAAGGTGCTGGCGGTGACGTCGACGAACGCGACCATCACGTAGATGAGCGCCAGCCAGATGAACGCCAGGATCGCCAGCCACGCGCGCCGGCCGAGGTTGACCCGCACCACCTCGGCGATGGTCTGGCCGCCGTGGCGGACCGAGGCGACCAGGGTCGACACGTCGTGGACCGCGCCGATGAAGACCACGCCGCCGCAGATCCACAACAGCGCCGGCAGCCAGCCGAACTGCTGGGCGGCCAGGATCGGCCCGACGATGGGGCCGGCGGCGGCGATCGCGCTGAAGTGCTGGCCGAACAGGTAGAACCGCCGGGTCGGCACGAAGTCGACGCCGTCGGCGTGGACGTGGGCCGGCGTCGGCCGGCCGTCGTCGAGGTCGAACTGCCGGGCGACCAGCCGGCCGTAGAAGCGGTAGCCCAGGGCGAGGACGGCGAGGACCGCGGCGGCGAGCAGGGGGAGGGCCATGCGGAGGCCGACTGTAGCCAGGAATCCCCTCAAGAACCGATCCCGGCGCCCGCGGTTGCGGGTAGGCTGCGCGGCCGTGACCACCGACGACCCCGCCGCCACCGAAGACTTCGCCTCCATGCTCGCCGAGTTCGAGGGCAGCCAGCCCAAGGCTCGGCGGCGCCCCAAGGTCGGCGACCAGGTCAGCGGTCGGGTGGTCTCGATCGGCAAGGACGCCGTGTTCGTCGATCTCGGCGGCAAGGCCGAGGGCCAGCTCGATCGCAACCAGCTCACCGACGCCGACGACCAGCTCAAGGTCGCCGTCGGCGACACCATCGAGGCGCGGGTGGTGGCCGACGCCGGCGGCATGCTCGAGCTGCGGGTGAAGATCGCGCGCGGCCCCGAGGCCCGGGCCGAGCTGGTCACCGCCTTCGAGCTGGGGCTGCCCGTCGAGGGCACCATCAAGGAGGTCATCAAGGGCGGCGTCGCCGTCGACGTCGCCGGGGTGCGCGGGTTCTGCCCGGCGTCGCAGGTCGACGCCCGCTTCGTCGAGGACCTCGCGCCGCTGGTCGGCCAGCGGCTGACCTTCCGCATCACCCGCTACGAGCCGAACCCGCGCGGCGGCAACCTGGTGGTGAGCCGGCGGGCGGTGCTCGAGGAGGAGCAGGCCAAGGCCGCCGCGATCCTGCGCGAGACCCTGGTGCCCGGCGCGGTCGTGCGCGGCAAGGTGGTCGGGTTCAAGCCGTTCGGCGCCTTCGTCGACCTCGGCGGCCTCGAGGGCCTGTTGCACATCTCGCAGCTCGGCCACAGCCGGATCGCGCGGCCCGAGGACGTCCTCGCGCTGGGCCAGGAGCTCGACGTCGAGGTGCTCAAGATCGAGCCGCCGGAGCCGCGCACCGACGGCAAGCGCGCGACCGAGCGCATCAGCCTGTCGCTCAAGTCGCTGGCCGAGGATCCGTGGCAGGAGACCGCGCGCGCGCTCGGCGAGGGCATGGCGGTCAAGGGCAAGGTCACCCGCCTGCAGCCCTTCGGCGCGTTCGTCGAGGTGGCGCCCGGCGTCGAGGGGCTCATCCACATCAGCGCGCTCGGCACCGGCCGCCACGTGCAGCACCCGCGCGAGGTGCTCCAGGTCGGCCAGGAGGTCGAGGCCACCGTCGTGGTGGTCGATCTCGAGCGCCGGCGGCTGTCGCTGTCGCTGGGCGCCGGCGACGGCATCACCGCCGCCGACGTCGCCGAGTTCGGCCAGCGCCAGGGCGCGCCGGCGGGCAAGCTCGGCACCCTCGGCGATCTGCTGGCGAAGGCCAAGCCCGGCAAGCGCTGAGCGCGCGCCGGCGCGTCAGACCTTGCTGATCGTCACGCTGGTGACGCAGCGGTACTGCTTGTCCTGGTACGGGCTCACCACGTACTCGAGCTGGACGATGTAGTCCGAGCGCATCGCCGCGTAGAGGAGCTGGACGCTGGTGTCCGACAGTTCGCGGCCCTTGCAGTGCAGGCCGCCCCATCGGTAGTTGGTCGCGACCTTGTCGGCGTCGAGCCAGACCGCGCCGTGGAACAGGCGGTGGCTCTCGTCGCCGGGCTCGACGATCATGAGCTGCGCCACCGCGCTGGCTGGGCTCGGCTCGGCGCGGGCGATGGCCGCCGTCGACAGCGCGAGGCCGACCGCGGTGGCGGCGCCGAGGCGCGCTGCGCTCACGCCGCCACCCGGCGTCGGCGGCGGCCGCCACCGAGCACGAACGCCACGACCAGGCCGGCGATCGCGAACCGGCCGGCGACGCCGCGGTCGCCGGCGCTGCAGCAGCCGCCGTCCTCGCCGGGCAGGAAGCAGTAGCCGGTCGAGGTGCCGGCGGCCGCGGTGCACTCGAGCCCGGTCGGGCACGCGTTGGCGGTGCCGGTGATGCAGGCCTGGGTGCAGATGGCGCCGGAGCCGTCGTCGCGGCACTCGCCCGACAGGCAGAACTCGTCGTACTCGCACGCGGCGCCGAGCTCGGCCGTGGGCGGATCCCAGAAGCAGCGACCCTCCTCGCACTGCTGGCCCTCGCTGCAGCTCGCCGCCGAGGTGCACGGCGCGCCCTTGGTGACGGTGAGCTCGGCGCTGCCGTAGACGGTGTGGAGATCGTCGTAGACCCGGACCTCGAGGTCCATGATGCCGTCGGGCACCGACGGCGGCGTCGCCAGCGTGTAGGTGCCGGAGGTCTTGGTGAAGTCGTCCTCGGTGGTGACCGCCCAGCGGTAGCCGTTGATCCACAGCTCGGCCGCCGAGAAGCCGCGATCGTGGGTGGCCTGGACGAACACCGAGAAGCCGCTGGTGACGGTGGCGCCGTCCGACGGGCTCACCACCGACGCGGTCGGCGCCGGCAGCGGCGTCGGGTTGGGGCCGAACACCGCGTTGAGGCTCACGTGGGAGTTCTGCGCGCCGCTGCACCGGCACGGCCGCGCGCTGAACTCGCCGCACACCGCGTTGAGGTTGCGGAAGAACTTCGGGCCGCAGCCCTCGAGGTAGGTCCTCGGGTCGGAGCACTCGAGCTCGTGGTCGAGGCCGTAGGTGTGGGCCGACTCCTGGGCCACGGTGTGACACAGGTCCTGCATCGAGGCGTGGGCGTTGGCGAAGGAGAACGAGATGCCGTTGTCGTAGGGCGAGCAGTCGCCGGCGACGGTGCCCACGCCGAGCACGTCGGGCGGCCACCCGATGTTGGCGGAGATGCCGGCGACGATGGCCTCGTGGTGGATCACCGACTGCCCGGGATCGACGTCGGTCACGACCACGTCGTAGGGCGCGTAGACCTTCTGCACGCAGGCGACCAGCTCGTCCCAGTCCTCGTTGGTGTAGGCGAACTCGGCGACGTTGAACGTGCCCGAGCCCGGCATCGGGATCGACGACTCGTTGGTGCGGGCGTCGGACCGGTTCTCGGTGCCGGTGATGGTGCAGCCGCCGACGCAGCGGTTGAGGAAGATGATGTTGGAGACGTCGCCGACGGCCTCGAGGGTGTCGTCGATGATGTACACCGCGTGCGGGCCCTCGGGCGCGTCCTCGGGGGACGGCACCAGGGTGCGGCCCGGCTTCATGGCCTGGGCGTGGGCGGCGCCGAGATCGAACAAGCCGGCCACCAGCGCGGCGACGCCGGTGACGAGCGTGAGGGAGGACGTGCGACGGGACGGGCGCAACATGGCGCGCAGTGTACTCATCGGCCTCCCGATTCCCAGCGTGATCAGCGCCTCACGCGGGTGCGGCGTCGAGGCCGCAGCACCAGCAGGCCGAGCACGCCGGCGGTGAGCAGCAGGCGGCCGGTGCGGGCGCCGGGGTCGTCGGCGGCGCCACAGCAGCCGGGGTCGTCGGCGGCGACCAGGCACAGCCCGGCGGTGGCCCCGGCCGGCGCCACGCAGGCAAACGGCGACGGGCACGCGTTGGCGGTGCCGGTGATGCAGGCCTGGGTGCACGCCTGCCCGCCGGCGCCGTCGTCCTCGCAGCGACCGGAGATGCAGGCCTGATCGAAGCCGCAGGCGTCGCCGAGCTCGCCGGTCGCCGGCTCCCAGAAGCAGCGACCCTCCTCGCACTGCTGGCCCACCGCGCACGCGGCCGCGCTCGTGCACGGGGCGCCCTTGGTGACGGTGGCGGTGACGCTGCCGTAGCCGGTGCCGAGGTCGTTGTACGCGCGCACCTCGAGATCGAGCACGCCGTCGGGCAGCTCCGCCGGGGGCCGCAGGGTGTAGGTGCCGCCCTGGTTCTCGAACTCGTCGTCGACCTCGGTCACCCAGCGGTAGCCGTTGACCCACAGCTCCACCGTCGACACCCCGCGGGTCGACTGCGCGGTGGCGATCGCGGCGAACTGGGCGCCGACGGTGGCGCCGTCGGTAGGATCGGCGAGGCTCACCGTCGGTACTGGCTGCGCGACGGGGCTCGGACCGAACACGTCGTTGAGGCGCACGTGCGAGTTCTGCACGTTGCCGCACCGGCACGGCCGCTCGCTGAACTCGCCGCACGGCGTGGTGAGGTTGCGGAAGTACTTGCGGCCGCAGCCGCCGAGGTACGTCATCGGATCGCTGCACAGGTAGGCGTGGTCGAGGCCGTAGGTGTGCGCGGTCTCCTGGGCCACCGCGTAGCAGAGGTACTCGACGTCCGGCGTCTGGTTGGCGAACACGAACGAGATGCCGTTGTCGTAGGGCTGGCAGTCGCCGGACACGTTGCCGACGCCGCCGGCGTTCCAGCCGATGTCGGCGCCGACCCCGGCGACGATCGCCTCGTGGTGGATCACCGCCTCGCCGGGATCGACGTCGGTCACCTCGACGTCGTACGGCGCGTACACGTCGCGCACGCACGCGACCAGCGCGTCCCAGGCGGTGTCGCCGTGGGCCCATTCGCCGAGCTGGTAGATGCCCGGGCCGCCCTGCGGGATCGACGAGGTGTTGGTGCGCGCGTCCGAGATGCTGTTGCTGCCCATGATCGTGCAGCCGCCGACGCAGCGGTTGAGGAAGATGATGTTGGAGACGTCGGCGGCGGCCTCGATCGACGGATCGATGCGCACCACCGGCCGCAGGTGCTCGGGCAGGTCGGCCTGGGCGGCGCGCGGGGCCGCGGCGAGGGCGAGGAACGCGGCGAGCAGGAGGCGAGGGCGCATCGGCGCAGTGTGCGGGAGCCGCCGGGGGGAACGCCAGCGGCAAGCGCTGACCGACGATCACGGGCCGAGGTCGATCATCTCCCCGGCCGGCGTGACCTTGAGCACCCGCGGCTCGAGCACGACCGCGCCCCCGCGGTAGGCGACCTTGATCGCGAGCCGGACCAGCGAACCGGTGGCGGGGTAGTCACCGCGCTTGAGCGCGTCGCTGACGCAGATGGGCAGGCTGCCGGCGCCGGTCGAGCGCGGCGAGTGGGCGCGCCCCTCCGCGTCGACCGAGAGCTCGACGTTGAGGGTGGTGTCGCTGTCGGGGTAGCGCCGGGCCCACTCCTCGAAGCAGCCGGTGAGGTCGCCGGTGGTGGCGCGGACCGCGGCGACGGTGAGCTCGTCGGGCCGGCGCGGGGTCGGCGTCGTCGGCGGGCGCGGCCTGGTCGGCGTCGGCGCCGGCGCCGGCGGCAGCGCGCGCACCCGCTCGATCTCGGCGATGAGCTGCTGGATCTGCTCGTTCTTGTGCTCGACCTCCCAGCGCAGGGTCTCGAGCGCCCGCTGATCGATCTCCCGCTGGCGGAGGCGATCGAGGAGCTGATCGCGCTCGGCGCGCAGGGTCTCGATCTGCTGCACCAGCTCGGTCTCCTCGCCGGCCTGCACCACCTCGAGGGGCTCGCGCTGGACCGCGACCGCGGCCGCGGCGGCGCCGGCGATGACCAGCGCGCCGCCGACCATCGCCGCCACCCGACGCGGCCGCGCCGGCGCTGGCGCCAGCTCCGCGAGCAGCGCCAGCATCGACGGGTGGCGCGCGCTGGGCTGCGGCTCGAGGCCGCGCAGGATCGCGCGGCCGATCGACGCCGGCACCTTGGTGCCCTCCGGCGGCGGCAGCGCCCGGGCGCCTTCCTCGGCCATCTTGACCGCGCTCTCGCCGGGCAGCGGGTGCCGGCCGTAGAGCGCGTCGTAGAGCGCCACGCAGAAGCTGAACTGATCGCTGCGCGGATCGGTGTCGAGCCCGCGCAGCTGCTCGGGCGCCATGAACCGCGGCGTGCCGAGCACGGTGCCGGTGGCGGTGAGCGAGGCGTGCAGCGACGGCACGGCGCTGGCGAGGCGGGCGCCGCCGTCGAGGGTGGGCTCGGGTCCGACCAGCGAGCGCGCCAGCCCGAAGTCGCCGACCCGGACCCGGCCGTCGGCGCCGACCAGCACGTTGTCGGGCTTGAAGTCGCGGTGGAGCAGGCCGACGGCGTGGGCGGCGGCCAGGCCGCGGCCGGCCTGCAGCATCACCTCGAGGATCTCGCGCCAGCTCCGCGGCCAGCGCCGGAGCCAGTGGGTGAGGGTGTCGCCCTCGACCAGCTCCATCGCGATGTACAGGTCGTCGGGGTTGGCGCGGCCGGCGGCGCCGACGTCGTAGACCGCGACCACGTTGGGGTGCGAGAGCTGGGCGATGGCCTTGGCCTCGCGCACCAGCCGGGCCCGGCCTTCGGAGGTTGCGATGCCGGTGCCGGTGTGCAGGAGCTTGATCGCGACCCGACGATCGAGCTGCGGATCGTACGCGGAGAACACCACGCCCATGCCGCCGGCGCCGAGGCGGCCGATCACCAGGTAGCGGCCGATGCGATCGCCGAGCGCGTGGCCGCCGCCGGGCCCGACCGCGGCGGCGCCGGGGCGCGGCGCGGTGGCCAGGTCGCTGTCGCCGCCGTCGTCGGCGGCCAGGGCCGCCACCAGCGCCCGGCAGTCGCGGCAGCCGGCGAGGTGGGACTCCACCTTGGTCTGGGCCGCGCCGGTGAGGCTGCCCGAGACGAACTCGGCGGCCACGTTGTCGTCGAGACACACCGCGGCCACGGCACGAGTCTAGCGCGGGAGACGACGGTGCGACCAGGCGCCGCACGCCGGCGTCGGCTCTGGCACCATCCAACCCTCGATGGCGCCGCCGAGCTACCCGATCGTCGACTACGGCCCGCTCATGAAGGGCATGGTCATCGGCGGCGCCGGCATCCTCCACGTGTTCCTGGCCCAGTTCGCCATCGGCGGCGGCATGGTGATGCTGTACTTCGAGCGGCTGGCCCAGACCGGGCGCGAGCCGGCGGCGCGGCGGCTGCTCGACAGCTACTTCAAGACCCTGGTGCTGGTGAGCTTCGTGCTCGGCGCGGTCACCGGCGTCGCGATGTGGCTCACGACCATCCAGGTCGGCGCCCGCACCATCGGCGTGATGGTCGACGAGTTCCACTGGCTGTGGGCGGCGGAGTGGTGCTGCTTCTGCCTCGAGGTGGTCGCCGGCTACACGTTCCTCCGGGTCGGCCACCGGTTGCCGCCGCGCGGGCGCCTGGCGTTGCTCGCGCTGTACGCGCTGGCGGCGGGCCAGCTCGTTCTGGATCAACGGCATCCTGTCGTGGCAGCTCACCCCGGGCGACTGGCTCGAGGTGGCGGGCTGTGGGCGGGCTTCTTCAACCCGAGCTTCTGGCCTCGCTCGCGTGCGTACCGCACGATCGTGTGCTCACCCTCGGCGCGCTGGTCGCGTGCCTGGTCATCGGTGGCCTCGAGCTCGAGCGCGCGACCCGCGAGGCGCTGGTGCGGCGCGCGGCGCGGCTGCTGGTGCCGATGACGCCGATGCCGGTGCTCGGCGTCTGGTACTGGCGGTCTTGCTCTGCCGACAGCCGCGGCTGGGTGCTCGGCGGCCTGACTGCGATGACGATGTTCCTCGGCATCGCCGGCGGCGCTCCTCGCTGCTCGTCGGCGGCTAAGCGCGGTGGTCGGCCTGGTGTGGCGTCGCCTGTACGTGAGCACCGCGACCGCCGCGCCCTGCTCGCGCTCGCCGCGCCACCGCCGCTGGCGAGTTCGTGCGCGAGGCGTGCCGGCAAGCCGTACACGATCCGCGGGGTCCTGTTCTCGACCTCGATGACGCCGGCCGAGGTCGCGGCGCGCCGGGTGACCGGCGCCGTCGGCGACGCCGCCGACGACTGGCCGCTGCGCGACGCCGAGCGCTACCCGATGCCGACCCTGGCGCACGGCGCGCGGGTGGTGCGCCCTGTGCGACGTGTGCCACACGATGCGCGGCGCTAACGCGCTGGTCGAGCTGACCTGACCTGGGACCGCGCCGCAGCCCGGCTCAACGTCGCCCAGCTCCAGCGCACCGCGCGCTTCATGCCGCTGTGCCTCTGCCGGCACCGCCGCTCGACGTCGACGCCGTGGTGCAGCTCCTGCGGTGGAGCACGCCGGCGCGCCGTCGGCGTGGACCGAGCTGCCGGCGGGCCCGACGAGCTGGCCCAGATCCAGGCGTGGCTCGACGAGGCCGGCACCGAGCCGCGGAGGTGCGCTGAGATGTGGCCACTTCACCCGGCGCCGGGCGCAGCCGCTGGCCGTGCTGCTGTACGCGGTGACGCTGGCGCTGCACGCGGCGTTCATCGGCTACGTCGTCGCGGGCGCTGGCTGGTGCACCGTGGCGGCGGGTGCGCGGCCGCCCGGATCCCTTGGCGACGAGCGCGCGCTCGTGGCTGCCGTTCGCCCTCGGCGGCGGCATCACCGCCGGGGTGGCGCCGCTGTTGTTCCTGCAGGTGCTCTACCAGGAGCGCTTCTACACCGCGAACCTTCTGCTCGCGCACCGGTGGATGGCGATCATCCCGGCGCTCGTCGTCGGCTTCTACCTCCTGTACCTGCACAAGAGCGCGCGCGGGCAGGCGCTGGGGCGGCTCGCGCGGGCGGCCACCATCGGCGTGGCGTGGGCGTGCTTCCTGTTCGTGGCGTGGTCGTGGACCACCAACCACCTGCTCATGCTCGACGACGGCGCCTGGCGCGAGGTGTACGCCGCCGGCGGGCTGGGCTACCGCGGCGACGGCGATCTGGCGCGCTGGGCGATGTGGCTGCTGGCCTCGCTGCCGCTGTTCGCCGCCGGCTCGGTGTACCTGGCGCCACCGACGGCGCGCCGGGTGGCGGCGGTGCTCGGCGCGGTCGGCCTCGGGCTGGCGCTGGCGGCGGCCGCGGTGGTGTACGCCGGGCTGCCGGCGTCGGCGCAGGCGGCGGTGGCGGCGTCGCCGTGGCGGCCGGTGCTCCTGCTCGCGGCGGCGCTCGCGCTCGGCGGCTGGGGCGCGCTGGCGTGGCGTCCCACCGCGGCGTGGGCGCGCGCGCTGATGACCGCGGCGATGGCGCTGGTGCTCGTCGCCGGCGCGCTGACCCGCGAGGCGGTGCGGGCCCAGGTGCTGGCGCCGCTGGGCCCGAGCGTGGCCAGCGCCGGCGGCGTGGTCGCCTTCCTCCTGGTCGCCGCCGCGGTGGTGGTGGCGCTGGTCGCGATCGCGCGCATCGTGCGGTCGGCGGCGCCGGAGCCCGACCCCGAGTAGCTCCGGCCCGCCGGGCGCGTGCTACACGGGCGGCGATGACCGCGCAGAACCTCGACGACGTGCTCACCGCGACGGCGACCGGCCCCGGCCGCTACGCCTACGTGGTCCCCAACGGCTGGCAGACCGGGCGCGGCAGCTTCGGCGGCCTGGTCGTCGGCGCGATGACCCGCGCGGTGGCCGACACCGTCGGCGCGGCGCTGCCGATCCGGTCGATCACCGCGGAGATCCCGGCGCCGGTGGTGCCCGGCGACGCGACGATCGCCGTCGACGTGGTGCGCACCGGCAGCTCGGTCACCACCGCCACCGTGCGGCTCGAGCAGGCCGGCGAGACCCGCGCGCTGGCCACCGCGGTGTGCGCCGCCCCGCGCGCCGGCGCCGCCGGGGAGGTGCGCTGGCAGACCCAGCGGCCGCCGGTGACCACGCCGTGGCGCGAGGTGACGCCGCTGCCGTACATCGCCGGCATGGCGCCGGCGTTCGCTCGCCACGTGGAGTACCGCGTGATCGGGCCGATGCCGCTGGCGAAGGCGGCCGCCGCCGAGCTGCTCGGCTACGTCGGCCCGCGCGAGGTGCCGACCCGACGCGACGCCGCCTACGTCGCCGCCCTCGCCGACGCCTACTGGCCGGCGGCGCTCGCGGTGTTCTCGTCGATGCGGCCGACCGCGACCATCGCGTTCACCCTCGAGCTGCTCGAGTCGCCCGACGAGCTCGATCCGGCGGCGCCGGTGCTGATCCAGGCCAGCTCGCCGGTGGCCCACGAGGGCTACGCCTACGAGACCCGGCTGGTGTGGGGCGAGGACGGCCGGCTGCTCGCGCGCAACCACCAGACCTTCGTGATCATCAAGTAGCGGCCGGGCGCGGATTGGCGCGCGGCATGATCAGGAAGCCCAGCACCGCGAACCCGGCCGCCACCAGCGTCCACTCGCGGCCGAGATCGTGGCCGATGAGGAAGCCCGCCAGCGGCGGCGCCGCGACGGCGGCCACCGACGACAGCGACTGGGTCACGCCGAGCACCGCGCCCTGCTCGCGTGGGTCGGCCAGCCGCGAGATGAGCGCGGTCAGGCACGGCCGCAGCACCGCGTTGCCCATCGCGGACAGCACGGTGGCCGCCGCCAGGACCGCGATCGCGGCGCTGGCGCCGAGCAGCACGTAGCCGGCGGCGAAGGCGAGGAACCCGGCCGAGGCGATGGCCGCCTCGCCGAAGCGCGGCACCAGCCGGCGGATGAAGCCGCCCTGGATGACCGCGCCGATGACGCCCGAGAGCGCGAAGGTGAAGCCGATCTCGCGCACGGTGAAGAAGTGCCCGTCCCACACCAGGTGGCGCTCGGCGTAGAGCGCGAACCCGCCGGTGAACATCGAGAACGCGCACATGTACACGAAGAACTGCACCAGCCGGCGGCCGAGCACCGGCGTGCGGAAGTAGCGGGCGTAGGCGCCGAGGTCGAACACGCTCGGGCGCTTGGCCTCGCCGGGCGCCGGCGTCCGCGGCGGGTCCTTCGGCAACAGGAAGGTGGTGCCGAGGATCGACAGCGCGGACAGCCCCGCGGCCAGCCAGAACGGCGCCGCCAGGCCGTAGCCCGCGAGCGCCGCCGAGATCGCCGGACCGACGGTGAAGCCGAGCCCGAAGGCGATGCCGATGAGCGCGAAGGACGAGGCGCGCTTCTCCGGCGGCGTGTGATCGGCGATGTAGGCCTGGGCCACGGTGAGGTTGCCGGCGGTGGCGCCGTCGAGCACGCGGCCGAGGAACAGCATCCACAAGGCGTCGGCCCGGGCCAGGATGATGAAGCCGAGCAAGGTGCCGAACTGGCTCAGGATGAGGACCCTTCGGCGACCGACCCGGTCCGAGAGCGAGCCGAGGATCGGCCCGGCCACCAGCTGGCAGACCGCGTACGACGGGATCAGGAGCGAGGCCACCAGCGGCGAGGCCCCGAACCGCTCGGAGTAGATCGCGAGCAGCGGGATGATGATGGTCAGCCCGAGGACGTCGACCAGGACGATCAGGAAGATCGGGAGCAGCGGGGACCGACGCACGCTGCCGTTCGTATACACCCGAGGCCGCGCGCGCGCCCCCGCGGGGACGACGACTCGGCGCGACGCGCGAGGTCCGCGCCGCTGGCGCCGGCGACGCTGCGCGTCGGGGGATGAGCTACGTGCACTGTCGCGCCTGCGCGGTCGCCTTCGACGTCGATCGCGCCAATTCCGCTGCCCGCGCTGCGGCCTCGGCGCCGCGTGCAGCCCGGCCGAGCAGGTCACCGCGTCGACTGCCTGCTCGCTGCTGGCGGCGGCGACGTCGGCGGAGCGTGAGCAGCCTGGCAAGGGCGCCAGGCCTGCGCTACCCTGCCGTGCACCGAGCTGACCACCCGGTGGACCAACGCGTCACCCGCGGTGGCGACCGCCCTGGTGCCAGCCGTTGACCGTCGATCCCGGCGCTCGATCTCGCCGCGGCGTTCGCCGCCGGGTTCTGGCTCGGCGTCGCTACCCGCGCTGCGCGAGCTGGTCGATGGCGGCTGGCGCCTCCCGGCGCTGCGGGCCCGCCTCGAGCGCGCCTGGCCGTAGCGCCGCCGCCGTCGCTTCGACCGTGAGCGACCGGCGTGGTTCTGCCGGGGCCGCGCGCGTGCGGCGCGTTTCGCCTTGCCGGGCCGATGAGACATCTGTGGGCGCTCGCGTTAATCGCCCGAAGCGCCGGCGGGGCGATCGCGCCCGGGCGTCGGCCCCGGCGTTGCCATTGATCACCTGTGGAAAATCAACGCGGTGGTGGCGCAAACGCCCGCTGAGAACTGATCATGGCAGCGACCAGTCCTTCAACGGTCAATCGGTTCGTGTCTGTCACCGGCGGCGTGGTCTCGTCGCTGGGCGCTACGGTCTCCAAGGGTCGATCGGCGCTCATGGAGGACCGCGGCCTCGTCGGGAACATGAAGCTCGACCCGTACATCAACGTGGATCCGGGCACGATGAACCTGATCCAGCACGGCGAGGTGTTCGTCACCGACGACGGCGCCGAGACCGACCTCGACCTCGGCCACTACGAGCGGTTCGTCTCCACCAAGATGAGCAAGCTCAACAACATCACCACCGGCAGGTGTACTCGTCGGTGATCGGCAAGGAGCGCCGCGGCGAGTACCTCGGCGCGACCATCCAGGCCATCCCGCACATCACCGACGAGATCAAGGCGCGGGTGCTGGCCTGCGCCGAGGCTCTGACCTGCTCATCGTCGAGGTCGGCGGCACCGTCGGCGACATCGAGGTCGCTGCTGCCCGAGGCGGTGCGTCAGCTCCGGGTCGAGCTCGGCGCCAAGAACAGGCGTCTCGGTGCACGTCACGCTGGTGCCGTACATCGGCGCCGCCGGCGAGTTCAAGACCAAGCCGACCCAGCACTCGGTGCAGAAGCTGCGCGAGATCGGCATCCAGGCCGACGTCCTGGTGTGCCGCTGCGAGCGCGAGCCGGGCGCCGACATCCTCAAGAAGATGGCGATGTTCTGCAACGTCACCGCCGACTCGGTGTTCCTGTCGGTCGACGTCGACACCATCTATCGGCTGCCGCTGGTGTTCGCGGCCCAGGGCCTCGACACCAAGCTCGCCGATCTCCTCAACATCTGGTCGCGGGCGCCGAGCCTCGATGCCTGGGAGGGCGTGGTCGCGCGCATCACCCACCCCAAGCACAAGGTCACGATCGGCTTCGTCGGCAAGTACATCCAGCTCATCGAGGCCTACAAGAGCCTCAACGAGGCGCTGCTGCACGGCGGCATCGCCCACGAGTGCAAGGTCGAGATCCGGCACATCGACAGCGAGCAGATCGAGGCCGAGGGCGCCGCCGCCTACCTGGCCGACGTCGACGGCGTGCTGGTGGCGCCGGGCTTCGGCGCCCGCGGCACCGAGGGCAAGATCGCCGCGGTCCGCTACGCCCGCGAGCAGCAGCGGCCGTTCTTCGGCATCTGCTTCGGCATGCAGCTCGCGGTGGTCGAGTGATTACAACGTGTGCGGGCTGGCTGGGCCAACTCCGTCGAGATCGACCTCGAGCACCACCCACCCGGTGGTCGACCTCATGCCCGATCAGCGCGGCGTCGTCGACAAGGGCGCGACCATGCGGCTCGGCGCGTACCCGTGCGTGCTCAAGGCCGGCACCCGCGCCGCGGAGGCCTACGGCGTCACCGAGATCAGCGAGCGCCACCGCCACCGCTGGGAGATCAACAACAACTACCGCGACGCGCCTCGAGCGCGGCGGCATGACCATCTCCGGCGCCTCTCGCCCGACGGGCGGCTGGTCGAGATGATCGAGCTGCCGGCGACGACCCACCCGTACTTCGTGGCCTGCCAGTTCCACCCCGAGTTCAAGTCGCGGCCGCGCGCGGCGCACCCGTTGTTCGCGCGGTTCGTCAAGGCGTCGCTCGAGCAGCAGGGCAAGCGGCGCTGAGCCACGGCGCTCACGCGTAGAGGTACGCGATCAGACGATCGGCACCGCCAGGCCGGCGCCGACGAAGTACTTGCCGCGGCCGGCCAGGCCGCGGGCGCCCTTGTTCATCGCCAGGCCGGTGAGCGCGAGCACGATGAGCGCCACCGCGAAGCCGTCGGCGATCCAGGTCCACAGGCCCTTGAGCTGGTTGAGGTGCAGCGCGTTGACCTCGAAGAACACCCGGCGGCGCGCGAGCTGCTTGTGCACGCCGCGGCCGGTGGCGACGTCGACCCGGACCTCCTGGCCGTCGCCGAGGAACACCCGGAAGTCGCCGGGGCGATCCTCGAAGTGGCCGCGCACCGCGCGCGGATCGAGGGCGAGGGCGGCCACCACGTGGGCCTGCATCGCCGGCAGATCGCCGGCGGGCAGCGGGCCGACGTCGACGGCGCGATCGTCGAAGCGGTAGTTCGGGTTCCAGTCGTCGAGGTGGTTGACCGCGATGCCCGACAGCCCGTACGCCAGCGTCAGCGCCACCGCGAGGTAGCCGAGATCGCGGTGCACCGCGCGCAGCCACTTGCGCCACGGCACGCGCCGGCGCGCCGGCGTCGGCGCGCCCGCCGGTGATCGACGCTCGGGCGGCGTCGGTGCCGCGAGGTCGTCGGCCACCCGGTTACTTCTGATCGCGCAGGACGGCGCCGGTGCCGTCGAGGCGGATGCTCACGCCCGGCTCGGTGAGCGTGGCGGGGTCGTAGGGGATGCCGTACTCCTTGGCGCGGTACTCGGCCTGGGCCCGGGTCTCCTCGAGGGTGAGCTCGCGCACCGCGAGCACGCCCTCGGCGACCGCGTAGCTGCCCTTGGCCTCCAGCGGGAAGACCATGTCGCCGTCCTGCACCTTGAACATCAGCTTCTGGCCGGCCTTGGCGCCGGCCATCTCGAACCAGCAGCCGCGCTTGGGGCACACGTCGGTGACCATGCCCTCGACCCGCAGCGGCTTGCCGGCGTAGGCCTTGGGATCGGCGAGGATGTCGTCGATGGCGACGGTGGTCGGCAGCTTCACGCCAGCGCCGTAGATGGTGCCGGCGGGGGCCGCGGTCGGCGTGGTCGGCGTCGCGGTGGTCGGCGTCGGCGTCGCGGTCGCGGTCGGGTCGGCGGCGACCGCGGCGGCGCGGGCCTCGCCAGTGCCGACCGGGCCGCGATCACAGCCGACCGCGAGCATCGTGCCGGGCGCGAGCAGCGCCGCGGCGAGCCAGCGGCGGGACGAAACGAGCGCGGACGAGCGCGGGCGGGTGACGCGTGGACGCATGATTCCTCGACGGTGGCTGGGGGACCGCGGCAGTCTGCGGCGGTCGCTGGGCCTTGTCAACGACGGCGTCGGCGAGGGCCGCGCCGCGCGCGCCCGGTCACGGATCGACGCGGACGACGCCGACGTCGGCGGTGCGCGTGCCTGGATCGAGATCGACCACGAGGAAGTGCCGACCGATGCCGTCCCAGCGCTCCTGGGTCGCGCCGCCGCCGCCGGAGATCCACGCCGGGATGCCGGCGTGCTCGTAGGTCATCAGCGTGTGGATGTGGCCGTACAGCGCGAGGTCGACGCCGCCGGCGGCCATCCGCGCCAGCAGATCCATCGCCTCGTGGCGGCTGCGGAAGGCGCCAGCGCGCGCGCCCGACGGCTCGATCGGCGGGAAGTGCGTCATGAGCAGGTGCAGCCGATCGTGGGCCACCGCGAGCCACGCGTCGATCCACCCGTGCACCAGCGGATCGAGGCCGGCGTCGCCGGAGTCGGCGAAGGTGAAGGCGACGCCGCGGTACTCGAACTGGAAGCTCGAGCGGCCGAACCGATCGCGGTAGCGGGCAGGATCGGCCCACAGCTCGTGGTTGCCGAGGGTGGTGTAGTAGGGCACCGGCAAGGCCGCGAGCTGGGCCTCGAACAGGTCGTACTCGGCCACCTCGCCGCGATCGGTGAGGTCGCCCATCGACACCACGAAGCGCACGTCGGGCACCGCGGCGATCCGGGCGAACACCTCGTCGACGGTGGGCAGCGCGGTCTGGATGTCGGCCATCGCCGATCCGGTAGGGCGTCGAGCTCGGCGTCGGCGGGCGCCAGCGCGAGCGCGTGCGGCCCGGCCGGCCAGCGTGATGACGAAGGTCCGCGTGGTCGGGCGCACCGCGACCGGGCCCGGCGCGATCGCCAGCGGCGCGCCGACGCTGCCGAGCTCGGCGTCGGGCAGGGCGTTGTGCACGGTGAGCGCGAGGGTGACCGCGGCGCGGGCGTCGACCGACAGCGCCAGCACCGGCGCCTGCGCCCACAGCTCGGCGCGGGTGACGCCGGCGGCGGCGTCGTCGACCAGCGCGCGCACCGCGGCCAGCCCACCCTCGACGGTGAGGTCGACGCGCGCGCTGTGGCCGACGCCGACCTCGAGCTCGGCGAGGGCGCGCTCCTCGGCGGGGCGCACGTCGCACGCTGCGGCGGCCAGCAGCGCGAAGAACGCCGCCCGCCTCACGGCGCCTCTCCGCGGGCGCGCAGGCCGACGCCGACCACCCACGCCGAGCCGAGCTCGACGCCGCCGGTGAGCTGCCAGCCGGTCGCTACCGGCACGCTGGCGTCGACGCCGACGCTGCCGAAGAAGCCGGCGGCGCGCCCGGCCACCAGCCCGCCGGCGAGGGAGTCGCGGCGGTGATCGTGGTACCCGGCGAGCTCGCCGCCGTCGTGCCGAGGTACACGCCCCACGCGACCCGCGCCAGCAGCAGGTCGCTGGCGTCGGTGTCGTCGACGTCGTGGTAGCGCGCGACCTCCACGCCGCCGCCGAGCTCGAGGTCGGAGAAGGTGCCGCGCAGGGCCCGCGCCAGCCGCGCGCCGGCGAGGCGACCGGCGACCGCGAGCTCGACGGTGCCGGTCGAGACCCCGGCGGCGAGCCCGCGGTGGAGCTGGGCGCCGGCCCGCAGGTGCAGGCGGCTGCCGTCGGCCGCGGGCGACCCGAGCAGGCTGCGGCGCACGTCGAGGCGCGCGCGCTGCTCGCCGCCCTCGACGTTCCACAGGACCTCGGGCGCGAGCGCCACCGGCCCGAGGTCGACCTCGCCGGCGGCGCGCGCGTAGGTCGCGCCGCCGCGCAGCGGCTCGCTCACTCCACGTGGTGCCGAGGTCGAGGCGCCAGCGCGGCGTCGCGCCCGGCGTCGCCGCCCGGCGCGCTCGGCGGCCACCCACAGATCGCCGAACCACGAGGTGAACATCGCGCCGCCGCCCGCGACGATGATGGGGATGGTCAGACCAGGCGCGACGAGCCGTAGGTGGCGGCCAGCGGCACGCCGCCGACGACGAGGACGCCGAGCCCGGCGACGAAGGTCCAGCCCAGGCGGCTCGCGGTTCGGGCTCGCCGACGACCCGGCTGCCGGCGCCCGGTACATGGCCCCGGGGACCAGGGCGGCGCCGATCGCCAGCGCCCGGCGCGCAGGCGTCGGCGTAGGCGTCGGCTCGGCGACGGGCACCGTCGGGGCGTCGTCGGCCGCGGCCACCGGCGCGGGCTCGGCCGGCGCCGCCGCGACCGGACGCGCGCCGGTCGCTCCCAGGACCGCGGCCAGGACCACCGCGCCTCGCCGGTTGCGCGCGCTCATGGCGAAGCAGGTTGACGGATTCCCAGCACCTGGCCAGCTCTGGAGCGGGCGAAAGCGAGAGAGCAGGGACCTGGCGCGGCGCAACGATCGTCGGTGTTTGCAAGGTGCGGGCCACGGGCCTTTACACCCGCACCGACGATCGGTAGGCTGTATTCAAGGTTCATACCGTCTCCGGTCAGCGCCTCGAAGGCCCCGGACAGGGACCTGCCAACGCTCGCCGGGGCGTCCCGACGCGCAGCTCTCCAGATCGCTCTCCGAGTCGACCGCGGTCGACAAGTAACCATCAGGAACAAAAGGGAAAATCATGGGCATGGAAATGCGACAGGAGCTTCGGCTCTCGCAGCAGCTGGTCATGACCCCTCAGCTCCAGCAGGCCATCCGCCTGCTGCAGCTGTCCCGGATGGAGCTGTCCGAGCTGGTCCACGAGGAGATGCTCGAGAACCCGATCCTCGAGGATGACCTCGACCGGGAGATGGAGCGCGATCGGGCCCGCGAGGAGGTCGGCGGCGACTAGCAGCGGACCGTGCAGCTCGAGGGCGCCGGCAACACCGAGCTGCCGGCCGCCGAGGGCTCGGTCGCCGACCAGAACGCGACCATCGAGGTCAAGGGCGACGACTCCCGCGCGGTCGGCGAGATCGACTGGGAGAACTACCTCGACAGCCAGTCGATGGGCGGGTCGATGCCCGGCTTCCGCGGCGACGGCGACGAGCTGCCCGGCGTCGAGGCCACGCTCACCAAGCCGCCGTCGCTGCACGACCACCTGGCGTGGCAGCTCAAGCTCTCGGGGCTCTCGCCCGAGGACATGGAGATCGGGCTGACGATCATCGGCAACATCGACGCCGACGGTTACTTCAAGGAGCCGCCCATCGCCGAGGTAGCCGCCGACCTCGGCGTCGACGAGGAGCGCTGCCTCATCGTGCTCGAGAAGATCCAGAGCTTCGAGCCGGTCGGCATCGGCTCGCGGACCCTCGCCGAGTGCATGCTGCTGCAGGCGATCGCGGTCGGCCAGGACGACGACATCGTCGTCAAGATGATCAAGAGCCACCTCGGCAACCTCGAGAAGAAGAACTACGCCGCGATCGCGCGCGACCTGCACCAGCCGCTCGAGGAGATCTACGAGGCGGCCAAGGTCATCATGGAGTTCAACCCGCGGCCCGGCCGCGAGTACTCGCTCGACGACCCGCAGTACATCACCCCCGACGTCCACATCCACAAGATCGGCGACAAGTACTTCGTCGTGCCCAACGACGACGGCCTGCCGAAGCTGAAGATCAGCAACTTCTACAAGGCCGCGATGGGCAACGGCGCCGCCAGCAAGGACTACGTCCAGGAGAAGCTGCGCTCGGCGCAGTGGCTCATCCGCTCGATCCAGCAGCGGCAGCGCACGATCATCAAGGTCGCCGAGTCGATCCTGAAGTTCCAGCGCGAGTTCTTCGACAAGGGCATCGCCCACCTCAAGCCGCTCATCCTCCGCGACGTCGCCGAGGACATCGGCATGCACGAGTCGACGGTCTCGCGCGTCACGACCAACAAGTACGTGCACACCCCGCAGGGCATCTACGAGCTGAAGTTCTTCTTCAGCTCCGGCATCGCCCGCACCAGCGGCGACGACATGGCGTCGCAGGCGGTGAAGTCGAAGATCAAGGAGCTGGTCGACGGCGAGGATCCCAAGCGGCCGCACTCCGACCAGCGCCTGGTCGAGTTGCTCAAGGCGGCCAACATCGACATCGCCCGCCGCACCGTCGCCAAGTACCGCGAGGCGATGGGCATCCTTGCCAGCAGCAAGCGCAAGAAGGTCTTCTAGCGCCCGCCGACGACGCCGTCGTCACCGAGCCCGCGTCGGGTGGCGCGGCGTCCCATCGCCGTCGCGGTGCGCGGACCCACACCGGCCTACCTGCCGACGGCGCCGCGAACCCGGCGGCCGCTCTGGCGGCGTGCTCGTGACCGGCGCTACACTGGTGTGTGTCGCCGCGGTGTCGCGGCTCCTCAGGAGGTCAGTGGATGCAGCTCTCGGTGACGTTCCGCCACATGGAACCGACGGATTCGCTCAAGGTCTACGCCCGCGAACGCATGGAGCGCGTGCGCAAGTACCTGCCTGATCCCATCGCGTGTCACGTCGTGTTGTCGACGGAACGCCACCACCACCGCATCGACGTCAACTTCCAGCTGCACAACGGCATGGCGATCGCGGGGCACGAGACCACCGAGAACATGTACTCGTCGATCGATCTCTGCATCGCCAAGATCGAGCGCCAGGTCCGCAAGTACAAGGGCAAGCTCGAGGAGCAGCGGGTCCGCCCGCGCGCGGTCGAGACCCTGCCGTGGTCGCACACCATCGTCGACGAGTCCGGTGCGGCCACGCCGGCGCCCGACGCGGTGCCGGCGCCCGAGTTCAAGGTGGTCAAGACCGAGGAGATGGTCGCCCGCTCGATGAACGTCGACGAGGCCATCGTCCAGCTCAACCTCGAGCACAAGGCGTTCCTGGTGTTCCGCCAGGCCAAGGACGGGCGCGTCGCCATCGTCTACCGCCGCGACCACGACGGCAGCTACGGCCTCATCGAGACGCAGGCCCAGAGCTGAGCGTCGCGCGACCGCCCGGGGGCGCCGTCCCAGGAGACGGTCGTGCTACGCTTCCGGCCGCTCGATGAAGATCGTCGACCTCATCCGCCGCGAGCTGGTGGTGCCCGCCCTCGGCAGCGCCGACAAGGCCGGCATCCTCGGCGAGCTCGCACGCCACGTCGCCGCCAACGCTGGCGTCGGCGGCCGGCCGCGCATCGACGAGGCGTCGCTCCTGCGGGTGCTCACCGAGCGCGAGGCGCTGGCGTCGACGGCCATCGGCGAAGGCGTCGCCATCCCGCACGGCAAGCTGCCGGTGGTCACCGAGATCGTCGCGTGCCTGGGCCGCGCGCCAGGCGGGGTCGACTTCGGCTCGATGGACGGCCAGCCGACGTTCCTGTTCTTCGTCCTGGTGGCACCGGAGGCATCGACCGGCGCTCACCTCAAGGCGCTGGCCCGGATCAGCCGGGTGTTCAAGGATCCCGAGTTCCGGCAGCGGCTGCTGGCGGCGCCCGACGCCGACGCGATGTACCAGGTCGTCGTCGACGAGGACGCCAAGTACTGATGCGGGAGCCTGGGTGCTGATGCGGGAGCCGGGGTACTGATGCGGGCGCCTGGCCACGGCGGGGACGCGACGTGAAGACCGACACCGTCGTCATCTCCGATCTCGTCGCCGGCGCCGAGCGCCTGGGGCTCTCGGTCGTGGCCGGGGCCGACGGGCTCGACCGACGGATCGCGGCGCCGCGCATCCAGAAGCCCGGGCTGGCGCTGTCGGGCTGGCCCGAGCAGCTCCACGACGGCCGGGTGCTCGTGCTCGGCGGCACCGAGATCGAGTACCTCGCGGCGATCAAGCCCGAGGCCCGCGCGATCGGCGTCGACACGATCCTCGCCAGCCGCCCGGCGTGCGTGGTGGTGTGCCGCGGCCGCAGCGCGCCGGCGGAGCTGGTCGAGGGCTGCGCCGGGGCCCGGGTGCCGCTGCTCGCCACCCGCGCGGTCACCGCGGACGTCATCGTCGAGATCACAGCCTGGCTCACCGATCAGCTCGCGCCGCACACCGAGGTCCACGGGGTCCTGCTCGACGTGCTCGGCATCGGCATCCTGGTGCAGGGCAAGAGCGGCATCGGCAAGAGCGAGACCGCGCTCGACCTGGTGGTGCGCGGTCACCGCCTGGTCGCCGACGACGTCACCCACCTGTGGCAACGCGGCGCGGCGATCATCGGCACCGGCGCCGGCGTGATCCGTCACCACATGGAGATCCGCGGCCTCGGCATCATCAACATCAAGGACCTCTTCGGCGTGTCGGCGGTGCGCGACAGCAAGAAGGTCGAGCTGCTCGTCGAGCTGGTCGAGTGGGCCGCCGACGAGGAGTACGAGCGGCTCGGCGTCGACGACCACACCACCGAGGTCCTGGGCGTGGCCATCCCGTCGCTGCGGCTGCCGGTGCGGCCGGGACGCAACCTCGCCACGATCATCGAGGTCGCGGCCCGCAACCAGCTCCTCAAGGCGGCCGGCCACCACTCGGCGCGCGAGTTCCAGGCCCGGCTGAGCGAGGTGATGGCGACCGCGCGGGGCGCCGCCGGGCGCGTCGACTCCCGCACCGACCTTCGCTTCGACCCGGCGCCGGCGGCGCGGGACGCGGTGGAGTAGGCGATGCAGATCGTCGTCGTCACGGGGCTGTCCGGCGCTGGCAAGAGCACCGCGCTGCGCGCGCTCGAGGACGCCGAGTTCTACTGCGTCGACAACCTGCCGGTGCCGCTGGTCGAGCAGACCATCGAGCACCTGGCCCAGCTCGGCGACGTCGACAAGGTCGCGCTGGCGATCGACGCGCGGCAGCGCCGCC
The DNA here is from genome assembly GCA_041389945.1 of Kofleriaceae bacterium. GTDB lineage: Bacteria > Myxococcota_A > Polyangia > Haliangiales > Haliangiaceae > JAWKQW01. The sequence goes on along the minus strand of JAWKQW010000012.1, from coordinate 68,471 downwards.
ACCTGCCGACCTGGCACAGCTCGCTGGCGCGCCTGCGCGGCGCCGGCCACCGGCTCGAGGTGATGTTCCTCGAGGCCACGGATGCGGTGCTCTTGCGGCGCTACTCCGAGACCCGGCGTCGGCACCCGCTGTCCGGCGACGACCTCGGCGAGGGCGTGCGGCGCGATCGTGAGCTGATGAGCGAGCTTCGGGTCGGGGCCGCGGTGGTCGACACCTCCGCGCTCAACACCCACCAGCTCAAGGCGGTCATCCAGGAGCGCTACGCCCACGCCGGCAAGCTCGCGGTGTCGCTGGTGTCGTTCGGCTTCAAGCACGGCCTGCCGCTCGAGTTCAACCTGGTCGTCGACGTCCGCTTCCTGCCCAACCCGTACTTCGAGCCGAGCCTGACCCACGGCGACGGCCGCGATCCGGCGGTCGCGCGGTTCGTGTTCGCCGCCGACGAGGCCGGGCGTTCGATCGGCGGCGAGCTGGTCGATCAGGTCGAGCGGCTGGTGCGGTTCTCGCTGCCGCAGTTCCAGCGCGAGGGCAAGCTGTACGTGACGATCGCGATCGGCTGCACCGGCGGGCGTCACCGCTCGGTGGCGGTGGTCGAGGAGCTGCGTCGCCGCCTGGGCGATCAGTGGGACGTCGTGGTGCGCCACCGCGACGTGGAGCGTGGGGAGTGAGCGCCGTGGGGGGGCAGGCCGCCCACGGGGGGAGCTGGAGCCGAGGATGACCACCGCCGAACGCGCCGAGCGCACCGTCCAGATCGTCAACGAGCTCGGGATGCACGCCCGCGCCGCGACCAAGTTCGTCCAGCTCGCGGGCAAGTACCCGTGCGAGGTGCACATCAGCAAGGACGGCCACGAGGTCAACGGCAAGAGCATCATGGGCGTCTTGATGCTGGTGGCGGCCAAGGGCTCGATGGTGACGGTCCGGGCCACCGGCGCGCAGAGCGAGGCCGCGGTGACGGCGCTGGTGGCGCTCATCGCCGATCGCTTCGGAGAGGATCGCTAGCCGTGGCGCCGGACGCGTCGACGACCGAGCGCGGCGAGCTCCGCCGCGCGGGGATCGGCGTGTCCGCGGGCATCGCGATCGGGCGCGCGTTCCTGGTGGGGCGCGACAACCTGCGCGCGCCGCGTCACCACGTCGAGGAGGACGAGGTCGACACCGAGATCGGCCGGCTGCGCCGCGCGATCGCCGCGTCCGACAAGCAGCTCGCCAAGGTCAAGGAGAAGCTGGCCTCGTCCAACGAGAGCGACTACCACATCATCAGCGCCCACCAGCTCATCCTCCACGACGAGCACTTCGTCGACGCCGCCATCGGCTACATCCGCGACGAGCGGATCTGCGCCGAGTGGGGGCTGCGCAGCGCGGTCGACGCGATCCGCGCGGTGTTCGACCAGATCGCCGACGACTACCTGCGCGAGCGCAAGAGCGACGTGGAGTTCGTCGCCGATCGGGTGCTGCGCAACCTGCTCGGGCGCGAGACCGGGCCGCTGGCGCCGCCGCCGGACGCGGTCGTGGTGGCCTACGACCTGTCGCCGGCGGACACCGCGCTCCTGCACAAGGCCGCGGTCGCCGGGCTGGTGACCGACGCCGGCGGGCGCACCTCGCACACCGCGATCATCGCCCGCGGCCACGAGATCCCCGCGGTGGTCGGGCTCGAGGACATCACCGAGGTGGTCGAGTCCGACGACCTGCTCATCGTCGACGGCGCCCGCGGCGTCGTGATCGTCAACCCGCAGGCCTCGACGGTCGCGGAGTTCCGGGCCGCGCAGCGCCGGCTCGCCGCCGACGGCGCCGCGCTGCGCTCCAATCGCGACCTGCCAGCGCGCACGACCGACGGGGTCGAGGTCGCGCTGTACGCCAACGTCGACGGGCCCAACGAGCTGGAGGCCGCGCTCGAGTTCGGCGCGGTCGGCGTCGGGCTGATGCGTAGCGAGTACCTGTACATGACCTCGCCGGAGCTGCCCGACGAGGAGACCCACTACGCCAACGCCGTCCGCGTGCTCGAGATCCTGGCCGGGCGGCCGGCGACGATCCGCACCTTCGATCTCGGCGCCGACAAGCTGGCGCGCTTCCTCGAGGACGCCGAGCTCGACGAGGTCAACCCGGCGCTGGGCCTGCGCTCGGTCCGGCTGTGCCTGACCGACCTCGGCCGGCCGCTGTTCCACGCCCAGCTCCGGGGGCTGTTGCGGGCGTCCGCGCACGGGCCGCTGCGGATCATGTTCCCGATGATCTCCGGCGTCGCCGAGCTGCGGGCGGTGCTGGCGGTGGTCGCGGAGGTGAAGGCCGAGCTGCGCGGCGAGGGCGTGCCCTTCGACGAGGGCGTCAAGCTCGGGATCATGATCGAGATGCCAGCGGCGGCGCTGATCGCCGATCGGCTCGCCCGCGAGGTCGACTTCTTCTCGGTCGGCACCAACGACCTCATCCAGTACACGATGGCCGTCGACCGCGGCAACGAGTACGTCTCCTACCTCTACGAGCCGCTGCACCCCGCGCTCCTGCGGCTGCTGCGCGGCGTGGCCGACGCCGCGCGCGCCGCCGGCATCCCGGTCACCGTGTGCGGCGAGATGGCCGGCGACCCCATCGTGGTGCCGATCCTCATCGGGCTCGGCCTGACCGAGCTGTCGATGAGCGCGGTGGCGGTGCCCGGGGTCAAGGCGGTGGCCCGCGCCATCGGCGCCGCCGACGCACGCGCGCTGGTCGGGCAGGTCGACCAGCTCGCCACCGCGGCCGAGGTCCGTGCGGCGCTGCAGCAGTTCCTCGACGACGTCGGCGCCGGGGGCCGCCCGACGTGAGCTGGCGCCGCGCCACGCTCGGCGTGGTCGCGGTGCTCGTCGGCGCCGCCGGCGGCGAGCGCGCTCACGCCGGCGATCCCGAGCGGGTCTGGCAGACCCTCGAGTCGGCGCACTTCGTGTTCCACTTCGACGCCCGCACGCTCGACGTGGCGCGCCGGGTGGCGCAGGTCGCCGAGCGCGCGCACCGCACCCTGGCGCCGGCCCTCGGCCACGACCCCGAGGGCAAGACCCAGGTGGTGTTGCTCGACGAGACCGACGGCGCCAACGGCTTCGCCAACGTGCTGCCGCGCAACGCGATCACGCTGTACCTCACGGCGCCGAGCGGGGCGTCGAACCTCGCCGACCACGACGACTGGCTCTACACGCTGTTCGCCCACGAGTACACCCACGTCCTCCACCTCGACACGATGTCGGGGCTGCCGCCGGTGTACAACTCGATCTTCGGCAAGACCTGGGCGCCCAACCAGGTGATGCCGCGCTGGGTGATCGAGGGCCTGGCGACCTACTCGGAGTCGAAGCGATCCGCCGGCGGCCGCACCCGCAACACCACCTTCGACATGTACCTGCGGGTGCCGACGTTGCGCGGCGACGCCCTCCGGCTCGACCAGATCAGCAACCCGACGATCCGCTACCCGCGCGGTAACGCGGCGTACCTCTACGGTTCGCACTTCCTGCGCTACGTCTTCGATCGGTTCGGCGACGCCACCCTCCGCCGCATGAGCCAGACCTCGGGCGCCACCCCGATCCCGTTCGGGACCAGCCGGCAGCTCGCCGCGGTGGTCGGCGAGCCGCTCGACGAGCTGTACGACGACTGGCGCGATCACCGGCGCGATCGCTACGCGCTGCAGGCCCAGGCGGTCGAGCGCCGCGGCGTGCGCGAGGGCCGCAAGCTGACCACCAGCGGCGAGACCAACCTGGCGCCGCGCTACACCCCCGACGGTCGCGAGCTGGTGTGGCTGGCCGGCGACGGCCGCGATCGCACCGCGCTGCGCACGATGCCGGTCGGCACCGACGAGCGCGCCAGCCGCGAGCTGGTGCGCATCGACGGCCTCGGCGCCTGGACCATCGCCGCCGACGGCGCGCTGGTCTACGAGCAGAGCCGGCCGTATCGCCGCGACTACCAGTTCCAGGATCTGTTCCGCTGGGATCCCGCGACCGGCCTCACCCGTCGGCTGACCACCGGCGCCCGCGCTCGCGATCCGGCGGTGTCGCCCGACCTGCGCCGGGTGGCGGTGTCGCGCAACGGCACCTCGCGCAGCGACCTCGCGGTGATGCCGATGACCGGCGGCGCCGAGCCGCGGGTGGTGTGGCGTGGCCCTGGGCGCTTCGACCAGGCGTTCCAGCCGGCGTGGTCGCCCGACGGCCAACGCCTGGCGGTGTCGGCGTGGCGGGCCGGCGGCTACCGCGACGTGCTCATCGTCGACGTCGCCACCGGCGCGGCGACCGAGCTGACCCAAGATCGCGCCATCGAGGGCTCGCCGGTGTGGTCGCGCGACGGCCGCTACCTGTACTTCGACAGCGACCGCACCGGCATCAACAACATCTTCGCCTACGAGCTGGCGACCGGCGCGCTGTGGCAGGTCACCGACGTGCTCGGCGGCGCCTTCGAGGCGGCGGTGTCGCCCGACGGCCGCCGGCTTGCCTACCACGGCTTCACCGGCCAGGGTCACGACCTGTTCGAGATCGCGATCGAGCCCGCCACCTGGCGCCCGGCGCCGACCTACCTCGACGACCGGCCGCCGCCGACGGCGATCGCCGACGACGAGGTGCCGGTCGACGGGCCGCGGCCGTACCGCGCCGCCGAGACCCTGGCGCCGCTGACCTGGCAGGCCGACGTCGCCTTGTCGACGGTGGCCCAGGGCATGACGCTCCGCACCGCCGGTGACGACGCCGCCGGGCTGCACCGCTACACGGTCGCGGCCGGGCTCGACTTCGAGCGCGGCGACGTCGATCTGGTCGCGACCTACGGCTACAGCGGGTGGCGCCCGAGCGTGCGGGTCGCGGGCTCGCGCCTGGTCACCCAGCGGACCGGCTACCGGATCGACGGCCGCAGCCTGCCGTACCTCGAGGAGACCTTCGGCGGGACGCTGTCGGTGGGGCTGCCGTCGGAGCGCCCGCCGGGCGCGGCGTGGACGTTGTCGGCCGACTACGACGCCGACTACTCGCGCATCATCGACGACCCGTTCGACGCGTACGACCCGACGGAGATCCTGCCGCGGCCGCCGGTGAGCGGCTACTACCAGGCCGGCGTCGGCCTGCGGCTCGGGTACTCCAGCGCGCGCGGCACCACCTACGCGATCGGTCCCACCGAGGGCTTCGATCTGAGCGCGTCGACCCGGTTCGACCACCCGATCTTCGGCGCGCGCTTCCGCACGCTGACGGTGAGCTGGAGCGCGCGGGCCTACGCGCGGGTGCCGCTGGGACAGGCGTCGACGGTGGCGCTCCGCGTGGCCGGCGCGATCCGCACCAGCGATCAGGTGCGGACCGGGGTCTACAGCCTCGGCGGCGTGCCGGCGCAGGACCTGGTGGCGTCGCTGGTGCAGAACCTGCGCGCCGGCACCACCGGCTACCTGCGCGGCTACCCGTCGCGGTCGGTGGTCGGCAACCAGTTCCACCTCGCCAACCTCGAGGTCCGCCGCGAGCTGTGGTCGATCGAGCGCGGGCTCGCGACCGTGCCGGTGTACGTCAAGCGCTTGCACGCGGTCGGCCTGGCCGACGCCGGCACCGCCTTCGACACCGCGTTCGACGCCGATCGCGTGCGCGCCTCGGTGGGCGCGGCGCTGCGGCTCGACGGCACCTTCGGCTACTACCTCGACGGCACCCTCGAGCTCGGCTACGCCCGCGGCCTGGTCAACGACGGCATCGGCGAGTCGTGGCTGCTCCTGACCGGCACGCTGTGACGGCGGTGGATCAGTCGAGGTCGCGCCGCAGGATCAGGAACTCGACGCGGCGGTTGATCGCCCACGCCCGCTCGTCGTGGCCGGGCTCGAGCGGCTGGGTCTCGCCGTAGCCCTGGGACGACAGCCGCGCCGGCGCCACGCCGCGCTCGACGAGGTAGGTCCGCACCGCCGCCGCGCGCCGGTTCGACAGGTCGAGGTTGTAGGCGTCGTTGCCGCGCTCGTCGGTGTGGCCGCCGATCTCGACCAGGGCGATGTCGGGGGTGCCGAGCAGCACCGCGGCGACGGCGTCGAGCGTGGGGTACGACTCGCGCTTGATGACGGCCTGGTTGTATTCGAAGTAGATGCTCTCGAGGGTCTGGATGGTGCCGTCGATGATGTCGGCCTTGCCGCGATCGGGGCAGCCGTCGTCGTCGCGCTCGCCGTTGTAGGTCTCGGGCTCGAGCGGACACTGGTCGTCCTCGTCGAGGATCCGGTCGCGATCGACGTCGCGCTCGGGGCAGCCGTCCTCGTCCTCGAGGCCGTCCATGTCCTCGGGCTCGTCGGGGCACAGGTCGTCGACGTCGAGCAGGCCGTCGCCGTCGTTGTCGAGGTCGGGGCAGCCGTCCTCGTCCTGCCAGCCGTCTCGGTCCTCGGGCTCGTCGGGGCAGGCGTCGTCGTCGTCGAGGATGCCGTCGCCGTCGCGGTCGCCGATATCGCCGTCGGGGCAGCCGTCCTCGTCCTCGAAGCCGTCCTTGTCCTCCGGATCGTTCGGGCACCGGTCATCGTCGTCGAGGATGCCGTCGCGATCGTTGTCGGGCTCGGGGCAGCCGTCGGCGTCCTCGAACTCGTCGAAGTCCTCGGGCTCGTTCGGGCACTCGTCGACGTCGTCCTTGTAGCCGTCGCCGTCGCGGTCGCCGATAGAGGGCTCGAACACGATGCCGATGAAGGCGCGGGCGTCGGGGTTGCCGCCCTTGCCAGGGAGCAGGCCGCGACCGCCGCCGAGCGACAGGAACGAGTTCTTGCCCAGGTAGAGCTTGATGCCGCCGATGGCCTCGAGCGGCATGAAGTTGTCGCCCGACAGCGGCATCGCGCCGAACACCTCGCCGACGAGGTCGAACTTGCCCGGCGACAGCGCGTAGGCCAGGCCCAGGCCGTACGGGATGGTCGGCCCGGCGGTGATCGACTCGCCGGTGACCGGCGCCGGCTGGGTGAACGTGTCGGGGTCGTCGTTGGTGAACGTGGTCTCGGAGCGGAGCCGGATGCCGGCGTTGAGCGCGGCGCGGAACCGGCCGCGCTTGCCGAACTCACGGTCGACGATGGCCATCAGCTGCGGCATCAGCTTGGCCTCGCCGAGGAACCGATCCTCCTGGCTCACCGTCGGTAGGTACACGCTGCCGATGAGGCCGAGGCCGATCTTGGGGCCCTTGCTGGTGGAGAGGAACCGGGTCTTGACGTGCAGGCCGATGTTGCCGATGCCCTGGCCCTCGAGCTGGAACCGCTCGTCGTCGTTGGGGTTGCCGGGATCGCCGACGAAGTCGGGGCCGCGGTCGCCCTGCATGATGACGAACGGGATCGACGCGCCGAGCTCGAGCTCGACGCCGCCGAGCTTGAGGCCGTACGCGCCGATGAGGGTCGCGGTGAACATGTTGTCGATGGCGTAGGTCGCGGTGCCGTCCTCGAACGAGAGCAGCCCATGCCCCCAGTCGAGGGCGCCGATGCCGAACGACAGCTCCTGGTGGCCCAGCGGCTGCGACGCGTTGATCGTCAGGTAGCCGCGCGAGTCCATCGCCGGCCGGAACCCGTCGAGGGTCAGGTTGCCGGCGCGCTGCGCCTCGGCCGGCGCGGCGCTGCCGAGCAGCACGAGGACCAGGCCGAGGGACGACGAGGCGAGGCGCGACCGCATGCCCGCACAGTGGCGAGGGCGCCCGGCGCGGTTACACCGTGGGCCGGCTCACGCGCCGGCGCGGCACGCCCACAGCGCCCGGCGCACGGCGGCCTCGTCGAGGTCGTCGCCGATGAGCACCAGCTCGGTGGTGCGCGCGGCGTCGCCCCACGGCGCCGCCGGCGTCAGGGTCAGGTGCGCCCCGGCCTTCTCGAGGAAGCCGCGGCGGTCGTCGTCGGCGAGGTGCAGGAAGCCTTTGGCCCGGACCAGCCGATCGCCGAGACCGCGCGCGACCTCGAGCACCCGCGCACCGAGCAGCGGCGCGTCGTCGGCGAAGGCCACCGCGACGAGCTGGCTGCCGTGGTGGTGATGGCCGCGGTGGCCGTCGTCGGGCGCGGCGTCGCGCGCCACCGCGTGCCGGACCCGGCGGTGATCGAGCAGCCACGCGGTGAGCGCCATGGCGCCGTCGTCGCTGCCCGGGAACGCCGCGCGCTCGGCGTGGGCGGCGTGGACGTCGAGCGCGGCGTGGGCCGCCGCCACCGCGGCCGGCGACGCCACGTCGAGCTTGCTGAGCAGCACCCGATCGGCCAGCTCGAGCTGCGCGCGGGCCTCGTCGCGGCGAGCCACGGTCGCCGGCAGCGCCTCGGCGTCGGCCACCGCGACCACGCCGACCGGGCGGATGCGATCGCGGGTCGCCGCCGGGACCCGGGCCAGGCCCTCGAGGATCGCCGCCGGCTCGGCGATGCCGGTGGTCTCGAGCACGATCTGATCGGGCCGCGCCCGCGACACGATCTCGTGGATGCCGTCCCACAGATCGTTCTTGAGATCGACCTTGCAGCACACGCAGCCGCCGGCGAGCTCGAGGATGTCGCCGCCGCGGCGCAGGATGAGCCGACTGTCGATGGCGATGCGCCCGAGCTCGTTGACCAGCACCGCGAGCCGGCGCCCGTGCGGCGCGCCGAGCACGCGGTTGAGCGCGGTGGTCTTGCCCGCCCCCAGCCAGCCGGTGAGGATCGAGAACGGCACCGCCGGCGCGGCGCCCGGCTCGGCGTCGTCGGCGGCGGTCACGACGGGGCGCCGGCGACGGGACCGGCGAGCAGGCGCTCGACGTTGCCGACCAGGGTCTCGCGAAGCAGCGGCCGCACCACGAACGCCGACGGGCCATCGGCGCGACAGGCCTCCTCGAGCTCGATCGGGCCGGCCGACAGCATCACCACCGGCACCGCGCGGGCGCCGGCCCGCAGACGCCGGCACACCTCGAGGCCGTCGATCTGCGGCAGGTTGCGATCGACAATGGCGAGGTCGAAGGCCTCGGCCGCGGCGAGGTCGAGGGCGGCGGCGCCGTCGGCGGCGGTGATCACCTCGTGCCCGCGGCCGGCGAGGGCGGCCACCGCCAGCCGGACCACGTCGGGCTCGTCGTCGACGATGAGGATCCTGGCCATGGCGTCGGCTACTCGGCGATGACCGAGCGCAGGCAGGTCTGGGCCACGCTCGAGCGCCAGTCGCGCTTGTTGACGAAGTAGTAGCGGACGCGCCCCTCGCGATCGATGAGGAAGCTCTCCGGCACCGCCTGCGTGCCCCAGCGGTTGGCGACGGCGCCGATGTTGCCGTCGCCGGCGGGCGGGTCGAGGTAGACCTGATACGGCGCGCCGCTCGGCATCGCCGCGGCGTAGGCGGCGAGCGCCTCCTCGCGGGTCGGCTCGTCGGGTGGCGGCGACACCCGCCGGAAGCGCTCGGGCACCTTGCGCGGCGCCTGCGCGATCGCCATCGCCATCAGCACCTTGTTCCAGTCGGCGTCCGACGCCAGGGTCACGACCTCGAAGTCGTCGCCGCCGGCGAGCTCCCGGGCGACGCCGTCGAGCGCGGGCTTCTCGCTCTTGCAGACGCCGCACCACGAGGCCCAGAAGTTGAGCAACACGACCTTGCCGCGGAAGTCGGCCAGCCGGACCTGGCGGCCGTCGTGGGCGGTGACGGTGAAGTCGGGCGCCGGCTGCGGCAGGGGGCAGCCGGGGGCCCCGGCCGGACCCCGGGCCGGCGCGGTCGGCTCAGGGCGCAGGCCGGCGCACGCGGCGCGCGCCTCGCGCGCCACCGCCGGGCCGACCATGCGCAGGAACAGGATCGCCAGGGCCGCGGCGGTGCCCAGCGCCAGGCCGCCGGTGACCAGCGCGCGGGTGCGGCCGGGGCGAGCCGGAGACGCGGGTGCGGGCGGCGCCGTGGGGGCCATCGGTCGGCACTCTAGCAGAACTCGCGTAACATCCCAGGCGATGTCCCTGCGCGGTGCGCTCGCGACGATGCCGGCCCTCGACGTCCTGGAGTGGGCGGCGCGCCGGCGCCTGGCCGCGACCATGACCTTCACCCGCGGCCACGAGGTGCACAGCGTGGTGGTCGCCGCCGGCACCATCCTGTCGACCAGCTCGAGCTCGCCCGAGGAGCAGCTCGGGGCGATCCTGGTGCGCAGCGGTCGCCTCGACGAGCGCACCCTGCAGGACGCGCTCGAGACCCGCGCGGCCATCGGCGTCCCGCTCGGGCGGGTGCTGTTGATGTCGGGCCTGCTCGCCGAGGCCGAGCTGGTGGCCGCCTTGGCCACCAAGGCGCGCGAGGCCGTCACCGCGATCGCGGCGTGGTCGAGCGGCGACTTCGAGGTCATCCCGCGCGCGGTCGCGAGCAGCCCCGGCGTGGCCGCCGCCGTCGAGATCGAGCTGTGCGTGGAGCTGGCGCGGGCTCGGTCGCCGCGCCTGGCCGCGGCGCTGGCGCTGCTCGGCGGTGATCAGACCTGCTTCTACGTGCCGCCGAGCGCGCGCAAGACGCCGCCGACCGACGAGTTCAGCCTCGACGTCACCCGGCTGTGGAACCTGGTCGCGGCCGGGTTCCCGGCCGGGCGGCTGGCGTCGGTGTTCGGCGGCGAGCGCTACCGCGTGTTCGACGTGCTCGCGACCTGGGTCGAGCGTGGCGCGCTGGTGGTCGATCGTCGACGGCGGGCCCGGACCGACTCGACCCTCGAGCTGGCCGCCGGGGCGCGGGCGCGGCTGGCCGCTGGCGAGCCGGCCGCGGCGCTGGCGATGGCGGCGCAGGCCATCGAACAGGATCCGCGCGATCCGGAGATCCGGCGGGTGTTCGCCGCCGCCGAGCGGGCCCGGGTGGCGTCGGTCGCGCGCGGCCTGCTCACCCGCGCGGCGACCCCGCACCGGGTGGCGAAGGCGGCGCTGCCGTCGAGCCTGTCGCCGCTGGAGCGCGAGCTGGCCGAGCGCGTCGACGGCCACTGGGATCTGCTCTCGCTCATGCGGGCGGCGCCGGCGCGCGAGGCCGAGGTGCTGCTCGCGTTCGCCCGCCTCGCCGACCTCGGCGTGGTCGAGCTGCGATAGATCGTGGTGGCCACCGACGACCTCGCGCCGGCCGCGCCGCGCCTGCCGCGCAGCGGCATCGGCGTCGACGGGCCGTACCTGGTGATCGCGCCGACCGGCAACCCGACGATCCGGCTCGACGCCCGCCTGCTCGATCGGGTCGAGCTCATCGGCCGCTCGCCGGTGAGCGCGCTGGCGATGGCCACCGCGTCGGTGGGCGGCGTCGCCATCGGCCTGCTCACGACGCTCCCCGGCGGCATCTTCACCGGCGTCGGCCTCGGCTACCTCGCCATCGATCGCGCGCGCGAGGCCCGGCGGCGGGTGATCAGCCGCGACCTCCTGCTCGTGCTCGGCGAGCTCGAGGTCGCGCTGCACGTCGCCGACGGACCGACCGCGGCCAAGCAGCTCGTCGATCGGCTGGCGCCCTACGCCCGGGACGCGCCCATCGACGGCGCCCGGGTGTACGAGGACGCGCGTCGTCGGCTGTACGCCCACGCCGAGGGGCGCGCCGACGCCGCGCTGCTGGCCGAGGTCGACGGCGCGCTGCGGGTCGGCGAGGACCTGGTCCACGTCCGCGACGGTCACCTGCTGGTCGGGCAGATCGGCTTCCGCATCGAGGACGTCCGCGAGCACGCGCTGCGCGGCGCCAACCTGCCGCTGCCCGGCGGGCGCCTGTTGCAGGCGGCGCTCGGCCTGCTGGTCGTCGCCGCCGACGCCCGCGCGCGCGCCGGCGAGGACGTCGCCCGGCTCGCCAAGCGGGTCGCCGACTACGAGGCGTGGTCGGGTCGCAGCGCCGGGCGCTGACGCGTGGCTACCTCGGCGGCTCGGTCAGCGCGAACGCGGCGCCCTGCGGATCGAGCAGCAGCACCACGCGCTGGCCGGTGGGCACCGCCATCGGCCCCATGATCACGCGCGCGCCGCGCTCGGTCGCTCGCGCGAGCGCGGCGTCGAGGTCGGCCACGGTGACGTAGTACATCCACGACGGCGGCACCGCGCGGCCGTCGGGCGCCTTGGCTCCCGGCGGCAGCCGCATCATGCCGCCGAGCTGGCGCCCCTCGCGGCCCCACAGGAGGTAGGGCCCCATCGCGCCCATGTCGTTGACCCCCATCGGCTCCCAGCCGGCGATCGTCCCGTAGAACGCGAGCGCGGCCTCCGGATCGGTGGTCATCAGCTCGTGCCACTGGAACTCACCGGGCTGGGCGCGATCGTGCGCGGCCATCTCGCGCTCCGGCGTGAACAGCGACAGCACCGCGCCCTGCGGATCGGCGATCACCGCGAGGCGCCCGACGGTGGGGACGGTCTCGACGTGGTGGACCTTGCCGCCGAGCTCCGTCACCTTCGCGATCGAGGCGTCGACGTCGTCGACCTGCACGCTGCACTGCCAGAACGACGGCGCGCCCATCGCGCGCGCCGCCGCCGGCAGGTCGGACACGCCGCCGAGCGGCCCCTGCGAACCGACCCACATCGTGTAGCCACCGTCGCCCCACGCCTCGGTCGTCCAGCCGACGACCTCCGGATAGAACGTCCGCGACCCGGCGGGGTCGGTGGACAGGAGCTCGTACCAGACGATGCGGCCGCGGTTCGCCATGCCGCGACGCTACCGCGTCCGCCGTCGATGGTGGCGCGCGGGGTGGCTCACGGCGCCGTCGCCGCGCTCACCCCGGTGAACGCGAGCTCGGCGGCGGCGAGGCTCGCGGTGGTGGCGTCGTGGACGGCGAGGGCGAGGCGAGGGTCGCGCGCGGGCGCCGCGTCGGTGCTGGCGTCGACGGGCAGCCAGCGATCACCGGTCCACGCGAGGTTCCAGCGGTGCCGGACCAAGAGCGCGCCGTCGAGGCGATAGCCGGTGACCACCTTCGCCGGGATGCGCGCGGACGCCGCGGCGGCGGCCACCGCCAGGGCGTACGTGGTGCAGTCGCCGCGATCGGGCCCGCGCTCGAGGAGGCTCGGCTCGATGGCGGCGGCGACCGCGGCGACCACCGCGGCGATCGCCGCGCTCCGATCACCGGCGGCGCCGGCCGTGGGCGCCGGCAACCCGCCGGGCTCGTCGGGCGCGACCTCGAGGCGCCAGCCGGTCGCGATCGGCACCGCGCGCTGGCCCGGCGCCGCCGGCGGTGGCCCCGCGGTCAGCTCGACGGCGACGTGCCGCCGAACGACGACGGCCAGCGCGCCCAGCGCCAGGACGTCGATGGGTGCCCCGAGCGCTTGGGCCAGGAGCTGGCTCGTGCGGGTCGCGACCACGCCGGTGCCGTCGACGACGAGCCCGGCGCCGCCGTCGTCGTCGAGCTCGATCGCGGCCTCGCGCACCGCTCCGGGCAGCCGCGTCCGCGCGCGCTGCTGGCGCGGGCCGAGCGCGACCACCTCGCCGTCACCGACGGCGAAGCCGCGCCCGGCCATGAGCACGGGCCCGGCGAAGCCGCCGTCGCGCGCGACCCGAAGCGGCACCAGCTCGACCGGGATCGCCGCGGCCGGCACCGCCACCGCCTCGCCGTCGACGCGCCAGCCAGCGTCGTCGCGACGGGCCACCCGCACGCGCTCGCCGCCGTCGCCCAGGCCGGTGGTCACGGTGACCCGGGTCGGCACCAGGGCCGGCGTCGCGTGGGCGACGATCGTCGTGTGCTCCTCGACCACCGCCTCGCCCCGGCGCAGCCGCAGGTGCTCGGTGCGCTCGACGGTGACGCCGGCCTCGTCGCGGTGGACGCGCTCGACCGCCCAGCCGACGGTGGCGCCGCGCCACGCCAGCTGGTACCAGCGTTCGCTCGCGGGCGCCGCGCGCTGGCCGAGGTCGAGATCGAGGTCCTGCGCGGGCGTCGTCGCCGGCGGCGGCCGCCCGCAGCCCAGCACCGCCGCGGCCACGGCCACGCGCGACCACCGAGCGACCCCGCTGACCATGTCCCCACGGTAGCGGCGGGCGCGGGCTCGGCGCAAACTGCCGGCATGGACCGGACGCCGTGGATCGTCGTCGGCTGCGGCTACACCGGCGCGCGCCTGGCCCGGCGCCTGCTCGACGACGGCGCCGCGGTGTGGCTGACCGCGCGCACCGCGGCCGCGGCCGAGGCACACGCCCGTCGGCTCGGCGCCGGCGCCCACGCGCTCGCGCTCGTGCTCCCGACCGACGTCGCCGCGCTCGCGACCGCGCCCGCCAGCGCCCGGGTGGTGATCCTGGCGCCACCTGCCGACGGCGCCGGCACCGGCGAGGCCGCGCTGCTGGCGGCGGTGCCGGCGCCGGCGCGCGTGCTCTACGTATCGTCGACGGGCGTGTACGGGCCGGCCGGCGGCGCCTGGGTCGACGAGGCGACGCCGCTGGCGCCGGCGTCGGCGACCGGCGCCGCCCGGGTCGCCGCCGAGGCCGCGGTGCGCGCCGGCGCGACGCCGTGGACGATCCTCCGGCCCGCCGGCATCTACGGCCCCGGTCGCGGCCTGCTCGCGCGCCTGCGCGCCGGCAGCTACCGCGTCGTCGGCGACGGCCGCGGCCACGTCAGCCGGATCCACGTCGACGACCTGGTCACCGCCATCATCGCCGCGGCGCAGGCGCCGGCGGCCGCGGGCGCCATCTACAACGTCGCGGACCTGGCGCCGACGCCGGCGGCCGAGCTGGCCGATGGCCTCGCCGCCGAGCTCGGCCTGCCGCCGCCGCCGCGCGTGCCCGTCGACGAGGTCTCCGCCGAGGTGCGCGCGATGCTCACCGCCGATCGCCGCATCGACGGCGCGCGCCTGCGGCGCGAGCTCGGGCTCACCCTGCGCTACCCGAGCTGGCGCGAGGGCGTCGCCGCCGAGCTCGCCGCGCACTGACCGCGAGCAGCGCGAGCGCCGCGAGCACGACCGACGAGGTCGGCCGCCCGCCGGCGCCACAGCAACCACCACCGCCGCCGCCGCCGCCGCTGGCGTCGGGCGCGATGCCGGCGTCGGGCCCGCCGGCGCAGGCCGGCGCCGTCGGCAGGAACTGCTGCTCGATGCCGGGCCACAGCTCCACCGCGCAGGTGTCGTGCTGCGGGGTTCCCGCCGGGCACTCGAGCGGCCCGGCCATCTCCGAGAACCGGAACACCTTGCTCCAGGTCGCGGCGTCGGCCGAGCGGCCCAGCGCCGAGAAGTCGGGCTTCCAGTTGGCGCCGCAGCCGAGCAGGGCGCCGGCGTCGTCCTCGGCGAGGCACGCGAGCTGAGGCGCGCCGTCGAGCACGTCGAAGGTGAGCCCGCCGTCGGTCGACACGTGGCTGCCGCCGGCGATGGTCGCCACCAGCAACTCGCCGGTGGCGCGCACCACCACGTCGCGGATCGGATCTGTGGTCGCCACCGCCTCGGTCCAGATCGCGCCGGCGTCGGTCGACACGTACAGCCGATCGCCGCCGGGCGGGTTGGCGCCGATCGAGCGCAGCCACAGGCGATCGGGGTCGGCCGGATCGACCGCGGTCACGGTCACCAGCGGGGTCGAGCCGAAGGCCACGCCGTCGAGCGGCATCGGCGCCCAGGTGGCGCCGCGGTCGTCGCTGCGCTGCGCGGTGGTGGGTGGCTCATCGGCGACCTGGTAGCCGGTCACGTACACGCGCTCGCTGCGCGACGGCGCCACCACCACGCTCTTCCACCACAGGGTCGGCGACGCCAGCCCCCGCGGCGCGAACGTGTGGCCGCCGTCGCTCGAGTAGTAGACGTCGTTGGGCTGGCCGCTCTCGGCGGTGGCGATCCACACCTCGCCGGGCTCGCCGAGGGCGATGGCATCCACCCAGAGGTCGGCGACCCGCCCCGGCGCGCCGGGTGGCAGCTCGGCGGTGGCGGTGGTGAAGCTGCAGCCGCCGTCGCGGCTGACCCGCAGGCCCTCGAAGGTCGTCGCGTAGATCGTGCCGTCGGGCGCGACCGCGTAGTGCGGGTCGAAGGTGCCGCCGTAGCCGATCGACTGCTCGCACACCCAGCGGAAGCTGCACCCGCCGTCGTGGCTGATGAGCAGGCCGAAGGTGGCGCCGAGGTAGATCGAGTCGGCGTCGCCGGCGCGCAGCTCGACCGAGGTGGTCGCCGGCGGGCGGCCGTTGGCGGCGGCCGGGCCGGCGGTGGCCAGCACCGCGAGCCAGCCGGCCATCGCCGCGCGCCGCATGTGCGCACCGTACGCCATCGGTGGCCTCATGGCGTCGCCCACAGCCCGGCGTAGGCCAGGCCGACCATGACCGCCGCGCCCATCACCCCGGCGGCGATGTCGTCGAGCACCACCCCGACCCCGCCGGGCAGGTGCTCGTCGAGCCAGCGCACCGGCGGCGGCTTGATGATGTCGAAGGCGCGGAACACCACGAAGCCGACCAGGAGCGGCCACGCCTGGTCGCGCGGCACCAGGGCCATGGTGACCAGGTAGCCGGCGACCTCGTCGATGACGATGCGGCCGGAGTCGTGGGTGCCCCAGGCCTGGTCGGCGCGGTGGGCCGCGGCGATGGCGAGGGCCGTGATCCCGACCACGATGAGCAGGTAGAGCGGCGCGGCGACCGGGGCCAGGGCCCAGGCCAGCGGCACCGCGACGATGGTCCCGCAGGTGCCCGGCGCCACCGGCGAGTAGCCCGCGCCGCCGGCGGTGGCGACGGCGCGCGCGAGCACCGACACGATCCCTCCGCGCCGGTCAGGCGTGTGCGCTGGCTGGGATTGCCCAGCGTTGCCAGGGATTTCCAGGTGATCTCGGTTTGGCGCAGACGGCATTCTTATGACTTGGCCAACCCCGGACCGGGTGGTATCAGGTGCGCCAGCCCTTCAAAGCTGGTCCTGTGGAGCGCCTGTACATCCTAGCCCCGGCCCTGCTCGGTGTCGCCTTCATGCTGGTGATGCTGGCGATCTATAGCGTCCTGTGCGCGGTCGGCCGCACCCCCAAGGTCACCGCGCTCAAGCACAACCAGCTCTTCGGCCCGTACATGGCGCGCTACCTGGTGTGGCTCCTGGGGCCGGTCGAGCGGCTGGCCCGCGGTCGCATCTCCCCCAACGCCATCACCACGCTGTCCCTGGCGGGCTGCGTGGGCGCCGGCGTCGCCGCGGCGTACGGCCACCTGGCGACCGCTGCCTGGGTCTACGCCCTCGCCGGCATCCTCGACATCCTCGACGGGCGCCTCGCGCGCTCCACCGGGACCATGACCGCGGCCGGCGCGCTGTTCGACTCGGTCTCCGATCGCTGGGGCGAGCTGGCGGTGCTCACGGGCTTCGCCTGGTACCTGCGCGACTCCACCTGGCTGCTCGCGGTGATCCTCGCGATCGCCGGCTCGATGATGGTCAGCTACACCCGCGCCCGGGCCGAGGGCCTGGGCCTGACCCTCACCGGCGGCATGATGCAGCGGGCCGAGCGCATCGTCCTCGTCGGCGTCGGCTCGATCGTCGGGGCCTGGTTCGCGGCCACCCCGGACGCCGCGCACCACGCGCAGACCGCCGTCGGCCTCGGCATGCTGCTGACCGGCCTGGGCGCGAGCATCACCGCCCTGGGGCGCTGGCGCCACGGCTACCGCGTGCTGGTCGCGCGCGAGCGCGCCGCGGCGCCCATGGCCGCGCCGGTGATGGTCTCCACGGCGCCGTCATCCTCGTCGTCGCGCATCCCGGTGGTGACCGCCGCGCGCCGCGACATCGTCGAGGCCGCGACCCCGGGCCCGTCGGCGTGAAGCTGGCGACCTGGAACGTCAACTCGATCCGCGCCCGCCACGACCGGCTCCTGGCCTGGCTGCGGGCCCAGGCGCCCGACGTTGTCTGCCTGCAGGAGACCAAGGTCGAGGACGCGGCGTTCCCGGTCGACGCCCTCGCCGAGCTCGGCTACCACGCCGCCATCTGGGGCCAGCGCACGTACAACGGCGTGGCCATCCTCGCCCGCACGCCGCCGGCCGACGTCGAGCGCGGCCTGGGCGACGGCGACGACGACGACCAGGCGCGGCTCATCGCCGCCACCGTCGACGGCATCCGGGTGGTCTGCGCCTACGTGCCCAACGGCGGCAGCGTCGGCTCCGACAAGTACGCCTACAAGCTGCGCTGGCTCGAGCGGCTGCGGGCCTACCTCGAGGCGCGGGCGCGGCCCGATCAGGCGTGGATCCTGTGCGGCGACATGAACGTCGCGCCCGACGATCGCGACGTCCACGATCCGGCGGCCTGGGAGGGTCAGCTCCTGTGCACGCCGGCGGAGCGCGCCGGGCTGCAGGCGGCGCTGGCGTGGGGCATGTCCGACGTGTTCCGGCACCACCACGCCGAGGGCGGCCACTACAGCTGGTGGGACTACCGCGGCCTGGCCTTCTTCAAGGACCAGGGCGCGCGCATCGACCACGTCTTCGCGACGCCGCCGGTGGTCGAGCGCAGCCGCGGCTGCGTGATCGATCGAGCCGCGCGCAAGGGCACGCTGCCGTCGGACCACGCGCCGGTCATCGTCGAGCTGGGCTGACGGCGGGGCGCGCCCCGCGCGGCCTCACAGCGGCGTGATGTCGGCGGCGGTGCGCGGCAGGATGCGGCGGCGCGAGTAGCGGTAGTACATCACGCCGGTGACCGTGGTGCCGGCGCTGACGGCGGCGGCCTCGGTGGTCCAGGTCGCCGCCGGGTAGAAGTACTTCCACGCCACGATCGAGTCGTTGAGCTCGAACAGGTCGGGGTCGTTGCAGCCGGACTCGGGGTCGTTGGTGCAGCTGTACGGGTAGGCCACCGCGGTCACGTCGGTGAGGGTGACCAGCACGTTCTCGTACGGCTCGGTGGCGGCGACCGCGACGGTGAGCGGCAGCGGCACGATCGGGGTGCCGGCGACCTTGCTCACCACGCTGCCGTTGGCGAGCTCGGTCATCGTGAAGTACTCGTCGACGTCGCCCTCGACGGTGACCCGGTCGCCGATGGCGACGCCCGGCGAGCCGCCGGTGAACACGAACAGGCCGGCGTTGACGCCGGTGGCGAT
Source organism: Kofleriaceae bacterium (assembly GCA_041389945.1). Taxonomy (GTDB): domain Bacteria; phylum Myxococcota_A; class Polyangia; order Haliangiales; family Haliangiaceae; genus JAWKQW01. Next base: position 49,716 of record JAWKQW010000012.1, on the reverse strand, counting down.
CGTCGGGTCCTGCACCGAGAAGCCGTTGGTGGCCACGCCGGTGACGATCACGTCGACCACGGTGACCGCGGTGCCCTCGGCGACGCCGCCGGTGCGGATCGACGGGATGGTGGCCACCACGCCGGGGCAGAACGCGTCTGGGTTGGCGGTGTCGGGGCAGCGATCGCAGACGTCGCCGCGGCCGTCGCCGTCGGTGTCGGTGTTGGACGGGTCGGCGTCGAACGGACACTTGTCGGTGTCGTTGGGGATGCCGTCGCCGTCGACGTCCATCGCCACCGGGGTCGGATCGCAGGCGTCGCCGATGCCGTCGCCGTCGTCGTCGGCCTGGCTGCCCCCGTCGATGGGGCGGATGGGGTCGAACACGTCGGGGCACTTGTCGGTGGCGTCGTCGATGCCGTCGCCGTCGCGATCGCTGGCGGTCACGCCGGCGTACTCGCCCGGGCGCGACGGCGCGCAGGTCGGCTCGTCCTCGGGGATGTCGCAGAACACCGCGGGGTAGGCCGCGAGGCCGCCGGACACGCCGGCCTCGACCTCGGCGTAGGTGCGGCCGCCCATCTCGCGGGCCGCGCAGATCTGGTGCGGCTGGCCGCAGATCGAGACCGCCTCGCAGCTCTCGCCCAGCGCGGTCACCACGTCGGCCTCGCCGGTCATCACCAGGCCGCCCTGGACCACCAGGGCGACGTCGTCGGACAGCGAGTTGATGACGGCGGCGTGCAGCTCGCCGGGCGCGGCCCGGAAGATCGCGAGGTCGGCCAGCTTGCCGACGGTGAGGGTGCCGACCAGCTCGTCGGCGCCGGTGGCGATGGCGGCGTTCTTGGTGGCCATCTGCCAGATCTGCTCGGCGCTGAAGTACTCGCCGTAGTGCTCGCGGTTGAGCTGGTCGGCGCACGCCATCTCGCGGTTGATGGTGGCCGAGCCCGAGTAGGTCCAGTCGGTGCCGAGCGCGATCACGCCGCCGAGGCGATCGAAGACCGTGGCCTGCGCGGTCATGCCGTAGAGCGACACGTTGGAGCGCGGCGACCACACCAGCTTGGCGTCGTCGCGCGCCATGTTGAAGTAGTCGGCGGCGAACAGGCCGACGCCGTGGATGTGGCCGACGTTGGCCTCGGTGAAGTCCTGGCCACCGTCGACGGAGCGCGACTGGCAGCGGAACTCCTCGTGGGCGTAGTTGGTGATGCCCTCGGCGGTGTGGGTGACCAGGCCGTGGAAGTCCTCGACCTGGTTCTCGGTGAACTCGTAGTTCCAGTCGCAGTCGGGGTGGAACGTCTCGTTGCCGTCGCCGAGCGCGAACACCTCGTAGGTGAGGCGCTCGAAGCCGAGCTCGGTCTCGCGCGACTCGGGCTCGTCGAGGTTGCGGACCAGGCCGTTGGCCCGGGTCGAGCCGGCGATGCCGGTGGTGCCCGACAGGAGCTGGCGCAGCTCGTTCCAGCGCATGCCGTCGGAGGTCCCGCCGGTGCCGTGCTGGTTGGTCGGCGTGGGGGTGCTCCCGCGCCAGTCGTGGCGGTGGTCGAAGCGCTCGCCGCCGGGGACGGTGGCCGCCAGGGGCCACCGGTTGTTGTAGTTGAGGTGATCGTGGGCGTTGATGAGGCCCGGCGAGATCACCGCGCCGCCACAGTCGACCACGGTCGCCGTCGCGCGGCCCGGGGCGTCGGCGCAGTCGCAGCCGACGCACACGATCTCGCTGCCGTCGTAGACGACCTCGCCGTCGAGGTAGGTGGCGCCGTCGGCGAGCACGTTGCCGCGCAGGGCGACCGCGGTGCCGGCGCCGGCGGTGGCGTCGCAGATGCCGTCGGTGGGCGGCGGCACCGTGGCCTCACACTGGGTGACGCCGACCGGCACGCCGGCGTCGGGGTCGCCGGCGTCGGGCCCCGGCGGGGCCGCGTCGGGGTTGCTGGTGCGGCCATCGCCGCCGCACGCGACGAGCACGGCGAGCAGCGAGGCCGAGGAGAAGCGCGCGAAGGTACGCATGGCTCCGCGGCGTTTAACACGGCCGACGTCGACGACGACACGCAATCGACCGGACGTGATCTCGCGCAACCGCGGCGCCGGCGAACGTGTCGGCACGGTGACAGCCCGGCGGCGCGGGCGTGGCCACGACCGGGCTCGGTAGATCGGCGGCCAGCGTGGCGCGTGAGGATCCCCATGCAGCCCACCGACTACACCCTGTGGAACCTGGTCGAACGCCTGCAGCGCCGGCTCGAGCGCCAGGGCCTGCGCGGCCGCGCCCTCGACGTGGCCGTGACCGACGCGCTCCGGCGGGCCCTCGGGGGCTAGCGCGGCCACGCCACGGGCGTCGGTGGGCGTCAGCCGCGCGGAAGGTCGGCGAGCTGGACCTGCGGGTCCAGGTACGTCTTGAGCTTGTACGTGATGTACTCCGACGCCTTCTTGCGCCAGAGAAAGCCTGGGTCCTCGCCGCGGAACTGCACCACCTGCTCCCGCAGGGTCAGCTCGCCCTGGATCTTCACCACCATGTAGCGGCCGGAGAAGGTCGCGCGCTCCGGGGCCGTCCACGCGATCTTGATGCCCCACTTGTTGCCGAGGTAGTCGGCGAGTGCCTCGAGCCGGGCCCGCGCGTCGTCGGCGGGCAGCCCGTGCTTGTAGTCGATCTCCATGGCCCGCCTAGCCTAGCAAACTCGGTCGATCGCGACATGACGCACCGACCGCGGCGGCGCGCGGGATCGATCGAGGTGTCACCGTCGATTCGCACCTGCCACCGTCGCTACGCGACGCGCACCGTGGGGCGCGAGGCCGACCTCTCGCACTGCGACGCCACGTCGCACGCGACGACGTTCGCGCGCTCGCGGCGTGCGCCGACGCGTGGGCTCGCGCCGCGTGCGGCGACGCCAACTCAGCGCGGCAAGGACAGCGCGCCGCGGTGCTGCGGCGCCAGCGAGCTCGCGCACGCCTTGACGTCGGCGCCGGTGCCGGCCGCCGCCATGCACGCGCGCACCGACGCCGGCCAGGCGTGGTCGGTGCAGATCGCGAGCATGGCGTCGTGCAGCGGGCCGAGCTCGGTGAGCACCCGGGCCCGGGCGTCCTTGGCCAGGGCGACGTCGGCGACCACCTGGGCCTTGGCCATGGCCGCGACGTGGGTGGCGACCTGCTCGCAGGAGGGCTCCGCGCCGCCGGCGCGCTTGCCGCAAGCCGTCACGCCGAGCACGAGCGAGAGCAACAGCGCCGGCCGCATCGCCATGGTTGTCGGCGTCGCGCCGACCGCGGTCAAGTTCTCAGCCACAGCCAGGCCTGGCCGAGCGCCACCAGCGCGAGGCCGGCGCCGACGAGGAGCTGCCGGGGCGTCCACCGCCGGGGCGCCGCCGCCGGTCGCGCCAGCGTGATGCTCGGCGCGGCGGCGCCGCAGCGCGGGCAGTAGCCACGCTCGGTGCCGTGCACGAAGGTCAGGCAGGCCAGGCAGCGGAAGCGCTGGCGCGCCGGTGCAGCGGGCGAGGCGCCGCGATCGAGCATGCGGCTCGAGCGTATCAGCCGGGCCAGTCGCCGACCGGGACAAACGGGATGACCCGGCGCCGGAGGTCGGCCGGCAGGCGGCGGTCGAGCAGCGGCCCGATCTCGGCGGGGCGGTACACGCCGGAGAAGTGCATGAGCACGATGTGGTCGTTGGCGAAGGCGTCGGCCCGGGCGATGAGCTCGTCGAGGTGGATGTGGCAGCCCGCGCGCGCGGTCTCCACCGACTTGCGCTCGTCGAGGAAGGTCGCCTCGAGGATGAGCACGTGGCTGCGGGTGAGGTCGGGGTTGTGATCGAGCACCGTGGCCAGGGTGTCGGTGGCGTAGGCCAGCTCCGGCCGGGTGACCCGGTCGAACAGCGGCTCGCCGGCGGCCTTGCGTCGGGCGATCTCGGGGCCGGCCAGGCCGACGTACTCGGGGCGCAGCTTGGTCACCGTGCGCACGAGCTGGTAGCCCAGCGACGGCACCGGGTGGAACGTGCGCAGCGCGCGCAGCTCGACGTCGGCGCGCAACGGGTAGGTGTCGCCCGGGCGCAGGCCGACGGGCTCGATGTCGAGGGGCCAGCGCTGCATGCGGGTCATCGCGGCGAGCGCGGCGGTGAGGTCGGCCTCGATCTCCGCCGGCATGATCACCCGCAGCGGCGCGCGCTGCCCGGTGAGGGCGCGGATGCCCAGCAGGGCCGCCAGCGCGCCGCTGTGATCGACGTGGCCGTGCGACAGGCACAGCGTGCGGGCGCCGGCAAACGATCGCGGCGCGACGCCGACGTCGAAGAGCAGGTCGAGCTCGGGCACGTGCAGCGCGGTGTACACGCCGCCCAGCGACACCCCGCGCAGGGTGTAGCGACCGGCGGTGACGCTGGTCAGCACCGGCCGCGCCTCCGCCCGCTCACTCGACGGTGATCGGCAGCTCGCGCCAGGCCACCCCGCCGGCGCCGTCGCGGTAGACCACGATGACGGTGCCGGCGCCCGGCTCGGCGGCGGTGAGCTCGGTGGGGTTGGACTGGTAGGCCTCGATCTCGCCGACGGTGGCGTACCAGGCGAAGCGGGCGTCCTCGGTCGGCGCAGGGTCGGGCTCGATGGCGAGCGCCAGCGGCGCGTCGACCGCGGCGGTCAGCGCGGTGACCTCGGCGCCGGCGGCGTCGACGACGCGGATGGTGGGGTTCTCGGCGTCGACGTCGACGACGCCCATGACCTTGAGCGCGGCCAGGGTGCGCGGCGCGCCGTCGACGGTGACGTCGACCTCGAGGCGCACGGTGTCGATCGGCGGGACCCCCTCGGGGCGCTCCGGGACCTCGGCCGGGGCCGCGTAGCGCGCGCCGTCGCCGTCGGCGCTGACCGTGCCCATCGGCGGCACCGTCGGGAAGCTCTCGACCAGGCTCCAGCGCGGGGTCAGCCCGGTGACCACGCCGTCGGGGCCGGCCACGACCGCGGTCAGGGCGCTGGTCTGGCCCGGCCGCACCACCGGCGGCTCCGCCACCACCGCGATGAGCTGCGGCGTCGCGAGCTGCGCCGGGGTGGCGAAGTCGGTGCAGCCGGCGGCGGCGAAAAGCAGGGCGACACCCAGGCGAGACACGGCGCGCAGTATATCGATCCGGCGGCGCGACGCACGCCGCGCCGGCCCCGGGTGTACGATCCGAGGCCGATCCATGACGTGGACGGTCGTGCTCGCGCCCTCGCCGGCCTGGTGCTGGTGTCCCTCGCGCTTCCGGTGCCGCGGCGCATGTGGGTGCTGTCGCTGCACGCGGCGAAGTACGTCTGGCTGTGGGTCGCCGACGTGGTGCGGCTGCGCTGGCTGGCCTACGTCGTCACCGGCCGCCGCGCCCGCTACCAGCGGCTGACCCGGCCGATGCTGGTCCGCATGTTCTGCGAGGACATGGGGCCGACCTACATCAAGTTCGGCCAGATCGTGGCGTCGTCGTCGGGGATGTTCCCCGAGCGCTACGTGCTCGAGTTCCAGCGGGTGCTCGATCGGGTGCGGCCGTTTCCCTTCGCCGAGGTCCAGCGCACCATCCTGCGCGAGCTCGGCCCGGAGCGCGCCGCGGCGCTGCGCGCCATCGAGCCGGTGCCGCTGGCGTCCGCGTCGATCGCGCAGGTGCACGGCGCCGAGCTGGCCGACGGCACCGCGGTGGTGATCAAGGTGCAGCGGCCCGGCATCGCCGGCCGCATCGCCGCCGACATGAAGCTCATGCGGATCCTCGCGCGCCTGGTGGCGCGCTGGAAGCGCGACGCCGAGCTGGCCAACCCGGTCGGCATCGTCGACGACTTCACCGCGACGCTCACCGAGGAGCTCGACTTCCGCAAGGAGTGCGCGAACCTCGAGCGCTTCAACGAGATCATGCGCGAGCTCGGGCACCGCCACATCCGGGCCCCGGTGCCGCAGGGCGCGCTGACCACCCAGCGGGTGCTGGTGATGGAGCGCTTCCGCGGGGTCCGCGTCGACCACTACGAGGAGATCCGCGCCCGCGGCATCGACGGCGAGACCAAGCTGGTCGAGGGCCTGCGCGCGTGGTTCCAGTGCGTCGTGTTCTACGGGTTCTTCCACGGCGACGTCCACGCCGGCAACCTGATGCTGCTCGACGACGGCGACCTCGGCTTCCTCGACTTCGGCATCGTCGGGCGGTTCGACGAGCGCCAGCGGATCCAGGTGACCGACTACATGATCGCGTTCGCCACCGGCAACTACCGCCGGCTCGCCGAGATCATCTGCGAGATGGCGTGGCGCCCGCCGGGGCTCGACATGGAGGCGTTCGTCGCCGACCTCGGCGAGACCTACCGGCCGCTGCTCACGCTGTCGTTCGGCGAGGTCAACTACGCAGACCTCTTGCCCGGCATCCAGCGCACCGCCAGCCGGCACCGGATCGGCATGCCGAAGGCGTTCATCCTCATCACCAAGCAGCTCCTGTACTTCGATCGCTACGCCAAGGCGCTGGCGCCCAAGCTCAACGTGTTCACCGATCCGCGCCTGGTGCTCGGCATGATGGGCGACATCCAGAAGGCGCGGCAGGCCGCCGGCGCCGCCCAGCCGGCGAGCTGAGCGGCCCGCGCTACTCGCAGGCGCCGGTGGCGCAGGTGCACGCGCCGTCGCACTCGTTGACGATCTCGCCGGTGGCGAAGAACGTCGCGATCTGGCGCCAGCTCGCCGGCTGCTCGCGGGTGAGGTAGTGGGCGCCGGTGTCGGGCGCGGGGATGTTGGTCTCCGGCGGCGCCGCGACGCCGCCGTCGAAGATCACCAGCGCGCTGGCGCCGGCGGCCAGCGGCGCGGCGGCCTGGGTCAGGCCCCACGGGGTCACCGACGACGGCGTCAGCAGCGGCACGCCCATCGACCGCGCCTGCCACTCGGTGGCCAGGTTGGGCACCTCGTTGTCGGCCAGCGCCTCGTGGATGAGGAGCTGCTTGGCCGGCACCCCGAGCGCGGTGCCGGCGAGGGCGACGTCGACCACGCCCGACGGCTCGGTGAGATCCCAGCGCTGCTGCATCAGGCCGACGGCGAGCTGCACGTCGAGCGAGCGCGGGTAGGCGCCGACCAGGATGCCGCGGTACTGCGGCCAGTCGGTCGAGCGCTCGAGCATGGTCGAGTAGTTGCCGCCGCCGACGCCGACCACGCCGCGGGTCACGTGCGGGTCGTAGGCCATGAACGTGGTGCCGAAGATGCCGCCCTGCGACAGCCCGTAGTAGTAGACCTTGCTCGGGTCGACCAGGCTGCGCGGCGGCGCCCCGCCCGGGCCGTCGTCGTCGACGACGAACAGCTCGCTGGCCAGCGTGGTGCGCGCCGCCTCGACCAGCGCGAAGTGGTTGACCAGGCCCTGGACGAGCACGTCCATGATGAGGTCGGCCTTCGACAGATCGTTGAGGGTGATGACCACCGACGACAGATCGTCCTCGGACATGCCGCGCATGTCGGTGCCGACGACGACCACGCACGCGGTGGTGGCGACGTCGCGGGTGCTGCCGCCGGCGGCCTGGGCGCTGGTGCCCATCAAGCCGTGGCCGTAGATCATCACGCCGACGGGCGCCGGGGACGTATACGCGCAGGCCGGTACCAGCGCGGTGAACGGCGCGCGGTAGGTGCCGAGCACCATCGGCAGCCCGGCGGCGTCACGGGCCAGCGTCGTCGGCGGACCGTAGGCGCGTCCTCGGTGAGGAGCGCGGCGCGTCGTAGCTGCCCTGGTAGCGGTGCGGGAACGCGACGCCGTCGCCGACCGGCTCGTCGCTGGTGACCTCGAAGGTGATCGGCGCCGCCGCCATCGCCGTGCGCGTGCGATCGCGGGCGACGGTGAGGTCGCCGCGCAGGAACTCGCCGGAGGCGACGGTGAAGTCCCACGCCAGAGCAGCTCGTCCTCGGCGACGCCGGCCGCGGCCAGCCCGGCGATCACGTCGGGGAACCGCGGCCGCATCGCCGCCAGGCGCGGGTGGCCGAGGTCGCGGTCGGCGAGCAACGCCTCGAAGCCCGGCGGATCGCGCGAGCCGCCGCCGGTGGCGTCGCGCAGGCCCGGTCAGGCCGACGGCGCAGCGTGGCCCGAGGCCAGCCGCGCCGCCGGGCGGATGAGCAGGGCGGCGTCGCCGGCGGGGCCGGTGGCCCTGGGCGTCGATCTCGGCCCAGTGCGCGACGCGCTCGCCGGTGGTGAGATCGACGACCACCGTCGGGCTGTCGGCGCCGAGGCTGTCGTCGATGTCGTGCTGGCCGACCAGCCCGGTGGTGGCGACGCCGCCGTCGAAGGCGACCGTGATCGGCGCCGCCGGCGAGAACCCGTCGGCGCGGTTCCACGGGTCGGATCGATGGGGATGCCGTCGATGTTGATCGGCAGGGTCCCGGCCGGGATGGCCAGCCGGCGCCCGGTCGGCGTCGACGGATCGTCGACCTCGAAGGCAGACGACGGCCACGGCGCCATGAAGTGCCAGCCGCCGAGCGGGTTGCACTCGTCGGCGATGCCGAGGGTCTCGGCGGGTGGATCGTCGCCGCAGGCGGCGAGGGCGAACGGCGCGAGGGCGAGCAGGTGGCGAGGTCGCATGGCGGCGGGGAACCTACACCGCGGGCCCCGGCGTGGCGCGCGAAGCGTGGGGCCGTGGCGTGACGACGGTCGCGCCGGGGGCCGAGGCCGCGCGACGGCGGCCGCCGGGGTTGGCCTGGTGGCTCGGCGCGCGCTACCGTCGGGCCGTGCAACCGCGTCCGCTCGTCGCGTCGATGGTCCTGGCGCTGGTGGGCGCGCTGGTCGCAGGGTGCCCCCGAGGTGGCGCGACCGGCCCGACCGCCGGCACCGGCTCGGGCTCCGGGGCGGCCGCCGGCAGCGGCAGCGGCAGCAGCGGGGTCGGCGTCAGGCCGCCGGTGCCGGCGGGCACGCCGCTGCTCGATCCGGCCGGGGTGCCGTGTCAGGCCCCGACCTGCGCGTTCCACCCCGGCGCCGGCAGCTACTTCTCGTGCCTGTCCGGCGGCGTCGGCCAGTGCTTCCACTTCGGCGCCGCGTGCTCGCCCACCGACGGCTGCCTGTTCGACCCGGCGGCGCGGGCCTATCGTGCGTGTGCCGCGCCGGCCGAGGGCCGGTGCAGCCAGTGGGGCGCCGCCTGCGCGCCCAGCTCGGGCTGCTGGTTCGATCCCTCCGACGGCCTGCACCGCGTGTGTGAGCGCCCCGCCGGCGACGGCACCTGCGCCGCGTACGGCGCCACCTGCGCGCCCTGATTGGGCCGAGCGGGGGTCTCGATCGGCGCTGTCGTCGCTCGCGGCGTCGGCGTCATTCGTGAATGATTGCGTAAGGTTGCCTCTCCTGGCGACCTCGTGGCCGGAGATCCCGCTTGACGACAGCGATGTTGAAAGGCATTTTCAAAGTCCACCGTGCTGGTCTGCCTGTGCCACCCGCTCACCGATCGCCAGCTCGGCGAGCTGGTCGATGATGGCGCCGACACGGTGGAGGAGATCGGGCGGCGCTGCGGCGCGGGCACCTCGTGCGGCGCCTGCGTCGAGGATCTCGCCGAGGCCATCAACGAGAAGGCGATGGCCGCGGGCGGGCTCGACGCCGCCGGGCGATCGCTGTGCAGTCGGCTCGGCGCGCGCGGCCACGCGAGCGTCGCCCCGCGTTGCTCTGCCTCGCTCGTGTCAGTAAGGTCGCGCGCACGAGACGCGGCCTGAGGCGTGCCCGCTCCGCGCGGGCCCGGCCACGGACCTGACCAAGCGAGGGCACGATGAAGGGCAACGACGAGATCCTGCGCATCCTCAACGAGGTGCTCACCAACGAGCTCACGGCGATCAACCAGTACTTCGTGCACGCCAAGATGTGCGCGAACTGGGGCTACGACCGCCTCGCCTCGAAGATCCGCGCCGAGTCCATCGACGAGATGAAGCACGCCGACGAGCTGATCACGCGGGTGCTCTACCTCGAGGGCGTGCCCAACCTGCAGCGCCTGGGCAAGCTCAACGTCGGCGAGACGGTGAAAGAGCAGTTCGAGTCCGACCTCGCGCTCGAGCGCAACGCGCTGGGCGTGCTCAACGCCGGCATCGAGGCCGCGCGCCGGGTGGGCGACAACGGCAGCGAGGACCTGCTCAAGCGCATCCTCGTGAGCGAGGAGGAGCACGCCGACTGGCTCGAGACCCAGCTCGAGGCGATGCGCCAGGTCGGCGAGCAGAACTACCTCGCCCAGCAGCTCCACGGCTGAGCCGGCGCGACGCGCGCGACGCTACTCGAGGAACAGCCCGGCGGTCTCGCAGGCCTTGGCCAGGCGCCGGCGCTGCTTGCGGTTGCGCAGCGCCGCGTAGGCGCTCGACGCCGCGGTCTGGCGGTGCTGAGCACACGCGGCCAGGCCGACGAACAGGTGCCCCACGTCGAGGCCGGTGTCGGCGAGGCGCTTGCCGAGCTCGGCGAGGCGGGGCCAGTCGCCGCGCGCCAGCGCGCGCTCGGCGTCGGCCAGGCGATCGTCGCCGGCGGGCGGCTCGGCGGCACGCGCATCGACCCGCGGCGTCGGCCGCGCGGTGGCGTCGATGGCGCGGGCGCGCGTCGATCGCGGGCGGCGGTGCGTCCGGCGCCGGGGGGCTTCCGGTGTCGGTAGGACCGCGACCGCGTGGGCGCGGCGTCGCTGATGACGGTGGCGACCGCCATCGCGTCAGGCCGGCTATGCACCATCGCGGGCGGCGCGGGCGGCGTCGGTCGCACCGAGCATCGCGACCGCGACCGCGACGCCGGCCGCGGCGAGCAGCGCGCCGACGACGAGCGGCCATCGCCTCGGCGCGCCGGCGACGCACCGCCGCGTCGGGTCGGATCGTCGGCGTCGTCGCCGGCGTCGCCTGGGTACGCGCGGCCGGCGACGGCACCTGGCCCGGCGACGAGCCGACGGTCTCGGCCAGGCCGACGTCGCCGGCGCGGCGCGGCCGGAGTCGATGGTGGGCGCGCCGCCCAGGCCGGGATGCGCGTGCGGCCGCCCTCGGGTGCCGCCGCCAGCGGCGCGGCCGGCGAGGGACGAAGTCGCGGGCGCGGGTGACCAGCGGCTCGCCGGTGAGCGCCTCCACGAACTCGGCGACGGTGGGCGGCGCGCGCTCCGCGGATCCCTTGAGCAGGGCCTGCTCGAGCGCCGCGATCACCGTCGGTGGCGTCGCCGGCGCCAGCTCGCCCACCGGCGGCGGCTCCTGGAACACCACCTTGAACACCACCTCGGGCACGTTGGCGCCGGCGAACGCCGCGCGGCCGGTGATCATCTCGTAGACGATCGCGCCCAGCGCGAACAGATCGGTGCGCTCGTCGACGGAGCTGTGCTCGCCCTTGGCCTGCTCCGGCGCCATGTACTGCGGCGTCCCGAGCAGCGCGTTGTCGAGGGTCTGGATCGTCTGCGAGCCCTGGATCTTCGAGATGCCGAAGTCGAGCACCTTGACCTGCTCGATGATCGTGCCGCCGACCTCGGTCGGCACCAGGAACACGTTCTGGGGCTTGAGGTCGCGGTGGACGATGCCCTCGCGGTGGGCCGCGGCCAGCGCCGAGGCTACCTGACGCACGATCCGGGTCACCTCGGGCAGCGGCATCGGTCCCGCGGCGATGCGCTCGGCGAGGGTCTGGCCCTCGAGCAGCTCGAGCACCAGGTACGGCACCCCGTCGTCGGTGACGTTGAAGTCGGTGACCCCGACGATGTTGGGGTGGCCCAGCCGCGAGGCGATCTCGGCCTCGCGGCGGAACCGGGCCAGCAGCTCGGCGTCGGCCAGCTCGGCGTGCAGCACCTTGATGGCGACCCGCTTGCCGGGCAGCCGGGCGTGGCTGGCGATGAACACCGCGCCCATGCCACCGCGGCCGAGCAGGGCCTCGATGGTGTAGGTGCCGCCGATGACGGCACCGACATCGACGCTGGTGCGCGACGCTGAATTCGCCATCCCCGTCCATCGTATATTGAACGCACGATGCCTGCACCCCGCCTGCTCTCCGCCACCACGCTCCTGGCCCTCGCCGCGGCCGTCGGCGTCGTGACCCCGGCGGCCGCGGCGCCGGCCAAGCCCAAGCCGAAGAAGAAGAAGAAGGCCGACACCGTCGACATCTCGGCCTACCGGGACAAGCTGCTGGCGCTGACCGACGACGACGGTCACTACTACGTGGTGCGCAGCGAGCCCCTCGGCGAGCGCGTGGTGTTCATCGGCGACGGCAAGGACATGTACCAGCAGCGCCTGCGCGGCGGTGGCAGCGGTGGTGGCGACTGGTCGATCTCGCTGCGCGCGCCGCGCAGCGGCATCAACTTTGGCGAGGCCACGCTGTGGTTCGGCAAGGGACGCTACCGGCTCGACTGCGGCGAGCGCGGGCAGTCGGAGGGCGACAGCGAGGTCCCCGAGCTGCGACCGCTGGCCGCCGAGGAGACCGAGCGCTTGCTGTCGACCGCGACCTTTCGACCGCCGTTCTGGAACCGCCACGCGCGCGCGCTGGCCCGCGACGACGCCGGCACCTCCTACTACGTCGATCAGCTCGACGATCAGCACGGCGGCGAGGGCTTCCGGGTCTTCATCGGCCGCCGCGGCGCCATGAAGGAGATGCCGATGAAGAGCGTCGTCGTCGACAGCGCCGGCGACATCTTCTCCACCAAGCGCGGCGAGCTGCGGATCGTGGTCAACACCAACCAGACCGCCACCTGGATCAAGGGCCGCACCCGCACCGAGCTGACCCGCTGCTGCTCGAGCAGAACATCGACGTGATTCACCGGGGCCTGGCGTGTACGGGTTCAGGCATGGCCTGCGACGATCGAGCACGCTCGACCGCCGTCGCCAGCGGTCCGAACGGCTCCTGTGCGCCGCTCGTGCCTGTGCCGCGCGCCTGTGCCTGATGATCGGGCAATCGATCGGCCCCGGATCAGACCCGATGATCGGGCACCGATCGGCTCCGGATCAGACCCGGAGCGGGCACGGGCACGGGCACGGAGCAGACCCGGATCGGGCACGGGCACGGGCGGGGCCGCTTGACGCCCCGGCGCCGGCGGCGCTTGATCGCGGCATGCAGCTACAAGACGCCGTCGCGCTCGTCACCGGTGGGGCCTCGGGCCTCGGGGCCGCCACCGTTCGTCGCCTGGTCGCCGGCGGCGCCCGGGTCCTCATCGTCGATCGCGACGACGCCAGGGCCGCGGCGCTGGCGACCGAGCTCGGCGAGCAGGTCGCCTTCGCCAAGGCCGACATCACCGACGCCGCCCAGGTCGAGGCCGCGGTCGCGCGCGCCGGCGAGCTCGGGCCGCTGCGGATCGCGGTCGGCTGCGCCGGGGTGGGCTGGGCCAGCCGCACCCTCGACAAGACCGGCAAGCCGCACGAGCTGGCGCTGTTCCAGACCGTCATCTCGATCAACCTCGTCGGCACATTCAACGTGCTGCGCCTGGCCGCGGCGGCGATGAGCCAGACCCAGCCGACGGCCAGCGGCGAGCGCGGCGTCATCGTCAACACCGCGTCGGTGGCGGCGTACGACGGTCAGATCGGGCAGGTCGCCTACGCCGCGTCGAAGGCCGGCGTGGTCGGCATGACCTTGCCCGCGGCGCGCGACCTCGCGCCCGCCGGCATCCGGGTGATGACCATCGCGCCCGGCATCTTCGACACCCCGATGCTCGGCATGCTGCCGCCGGACAAGCGGGCGGCGCTCGCCGAGGGGGTGGTGTTCCCCAAGCGGCTCGGCGATCCGGCCGAGTACGCCGAGCTGGTCGCCGCCATCGTCGGCAACGGCTACCTCAACGGCGAGACCATCCGCCTCGACGGCTCGCTGCGCATGGCGCCGAAGTAGCGGCGCCGACCTCGCGCGGCGCCGACCTCGCGCGGCGTCGAGGTAGCGGCGCCGAGGTAGCCCGGCGCCGCGGCGGCCGCGGGCCCGCGCTACTCGAACAGCGTCGTGGTGTCCGGGAACAGCAAGGCCCAGCCAGGACCCTCGCTGTAGGGGTCGCTGAGCTGCTGGCGGGTCGGGCTCTCGGGATCGCTGCGGTCGACGATCATCGCGTTCGGGCGCTCGAACCAGTACTGACTGTCGCCGATCGTGAAGCCCGGCTTGTTGCCGCGGCTCGCGTTGCCGGCCACGGTGTACTCGGTCGCCGTGGTGCCATCCCACTCGCCGAAGGACTCCCGGGTTTGCCCCACGATCACGAAGCGGTCGCCGAGCTTGTACGGCCCGTGGTGGAGCCCGATGGCGCCGAAGGTGTGCAGCGGCTCGACCACCCGCGTGGTGAGGTTCTCGCGAGACAGCTCACGGGTCGCCCGGTTGTAGGAGTAGAGCCAGCCATCGTCGACGAGGCGGTTGTAGCCGCGCACCTGGTCGCCCTCGTCGAAGAACGGCTCGTACTCGACGGTGCCCGGATCCTCGTCGACGAACTGGCCGGTGGTGAGGTCGAAGACCTGGTCGACGTGGCGCTCGCTCAACATGAGGTAGTTGCCGTCGAACGCGCAGCGCCCGCGGTAGTCGAGCTCGATGTCGGGGATCTCGGTGACGTCGACCTCGGCCAGCGTCACCGGATCCAGCTTGTGCACGCGGACGCCGATCGCGTCCGAGGAGGCGTGCCCGGCCTTGCTGACCGCCCACACCGCGCCCCCGGCCTCACCCAGGCAGGGCACGCTCGCATGGCCCTCACGCAGCGTCGCGACCACGTCGACCCGACCCGTCGCTGGGTCGAACGTGCGCAGCTCGCCGCGCTGGCGGGTACCGGTCAGGAGCAAGCCGTTCCACGCGAAGCCGGTGCTCATGGCGATCGGCTTGGCGCCGGTGCCCCGCGGGAGCAGCTTCGACGAGCCGGTCGAGAGGTCCATCATCGCGTGGCCCGAGATCGCGCCAGCGCCCTGGCCCAGGGTCACCGTGGCGGTCCCGGAGAGGGGCCCGCCGCCGCCGAGCGGGATCCCGACGTTGGCCGACAACCGCCGCACGGCCGTCTGGCCGGGGTACAGGTACCCGGGCACGAGCGAGATGAACGATCCTTCGCTCCGATCGATGCGGTCGTAGGTGGCCTCGACGTAGTCGTACAGGCCGTCGAAGGTGTAGTCGGTGACGGAGTCGAGCGCGACGCCGGTCTCGGTGGTGACGCGCATCGCCAGGTTGCGCAGCGGCCCCCGCGAGGTGTTGGTGATCGTCAGGTCGAACTCGTTGGTGGAGCCGGCCACCGCGGCCGCGGTGATCGTCACCGGCCCCGACGTGGTGACCGTGAGCCCGGCGTTGAAGGTGAACGTCGTACCTGCGCGGGCAGCGCCACCCGCGCGCTCGCGTAGGCGGCGGCGGCGCAGTCGCCAGTGTGGGCGATGGCGGCGAGGCGTTGACGCCCGGCGCGTGTGGCTCGGTGAAGCGCCGTCGGTCACCGCGATGACGGTGCCGACGCCGTCGATCTCGTCGCCGACGGCGTAGGTGCGCCCGGCCTGCAGGGTGCCGGTGGCGCCGCTGAGGCGGACGATCGTGGTCGAGGTGGCACCCGCGCCCTTGGTCCAGGCAAGCGTCACGTCGCTGCCGGCGACGGTCGCGGTCAGCCCGGTCACGCGTCCCGGGGTCATGAGGTCCTCGGGCACGCACTCGTCGCCGACCTGCACCGTGCCGGCGCCGCACGCGATGGGCTCCGCCACGCACTCGCCATCCTGCTCGATGGTGCCCTCGCCGCAGGTGTTGCCGGTGGAGCTATCGCCGCAGGCGACGGCCGCGGATAGGAGTGTCGCTGAGAGAATCGAGACGTTCTTCCACATGGGCGACACGGTACCGCACCTCGACGGAGCGATGCCATCCCAGGCCAGGCGACCGAGTCGCGGCCGGAGGCGCCCCATGATCGCGCCCGTGGCGCGCGCGGGCTCCAGGCGAGCGCGCGGTCGCGTCGGGTCGCGGCCCGACGCGGCGCCCGTCACTTCGGCCAGGCGTCGCGCGGGATCTTGTTGGGCACCGTCGGGATGGTGCCGTCGGCGAGGTAGCTGTAGGTGAAGTACGACGACATCACCCGCTTGGTGTAGTTGCGGGCCTGGTCGCCGGCGGTCGACTCGATGAACTCGTCGGCGGCCTGGGTGCCACGCGCCCGCAGCCACTTGTTCACGCCGCCCTCGCCGGCGTTGTACGACGGCGGCACCAGCAGCACGAAGTCCTTGCGGTACTTGAACAGATAGCCGAGGAAGCGCGAGCCGATGGTGACGTTCTTCTCGGGGTCGCGCAGGGCCTCGCGAGAGACCGTGATGCCGGTGCCCTTGGCGAAGCGCTCGGCGGTCGGGAAGATCATCTGGGTGAGGCCGATGGCGTTGGCGTACGACTCGAGCAGCGGATCGAACGCGCTCTCCTCGCGCACGATCGCGATCTGCATGGCCACCGGCACGTCGTTCCTGGCGGCGTGCTCGCTCAAGAGCGGCCAGAACGCCCTGGGGTAGGCGATGCGCCAGCGAGCACGGTTGGCGCCGGTCGGCCACGCCCGGCGGTAGTCGAGGATGTGCCAGCGGGTGGGCCAGTGCGAGGTGCCGTAGCGCCCGGCGCGATCGTAGA
Source organism: Kofleriaceae bacterium (assembly GCA_041389945.1). Classification (GTDB taxonomy): domain Bacteria; phylum Myxococcota_A; class Polyangia; order Haliangiales; family Haliangiaceae; genus JAWKQW01. The sequence goes on along the minus strand of JAWKQW010000012.1, from coordinate 33,347 downwards.
GGTACGCCATCGCCCACAGCTTCTCGACGAGGTCGGGGTCGTCGACGCGGCTCTTGCCGGCCGGCGCGACCAGCCCGAGCGCGCGCAGCTCGGCCTCGGCCGGATCGCCGAGGCCGAGGCGGAGCAGCTCCATCGCCCGCGCGAAGCCCGGCGTGCCCCACTCGACCCGCGGCTGGAACGAGAACGCCGGCGCGGTGGGATCGAACCCCGGCGGATCGGCGTTGATCTCGGCGACGACCTGCTGGTACGCCGCCGGCGCGCTCTCGCGCAGCCGGTTGAGCGCGAGCAGCGCGTAGTACGACAGCGGGTAGAGCTTGATCGCCTCGATGTACGACGCGATCGCGGCGGCCTGGTCACCCTGGCGGGCGCGGGCCCGGCCGATCCAGTACTGGGCCTGGCCCTCGCCGAAGTAGTTGTCGTCGATGGGCACCGCGGCGATCTGCTTCTCCCACCAGCCGATGGCCTCGGCGACCTTGTCCTGCTTCCAGGCGCGGTAGCCCATGCGCCACATCGCCTCGGCGCGGTTGTCGCCGGTGGGGAACCGCTCGGGCAACACGCCCAGGGTGGCGCGCAGCTTGGCGTCGTCGCCGAGATCCATCCACTCCTCGGCCTCGCGCAGCAGCGCGTCGTCGGAGTAGCTGTGGCTGGGGTCGACCACCTGCGCCGCCTGGTAGCGCGCGATCGCGGTCTTGCGATCGCCGTGGAAGGCGTAGGAGCGCCCGGCCTGGTAGTTGGACTTGATCTCGAGATCGGTGTTACCGACCGCCTTGCACAGCGGGATGGCGGCGTCGAACAGCGGCGCGGCGGCGCGGCGATCGCGCTCCTTGAACATCGACTGGCCGCGGTGGTACGCGGCGTCGCAGCGCTGCTCGGCGGTGAGGTCCGGCGCCGCCAGCGCGGCGGCGAAGGCGGCCTCGCTCTCGGGGTTGCGCATGCCGTCGAACAGCTCGTGGGCGCGGGTCATCAGCTCGGTCGCGCTGTAGCTGCCGATGGTCGCGCGGGCGTCGGCGGGCAGGCTCGGCGCCAGCGCGGTCAGCCGCGCCTCGGCCTTGGTCGCCCACGACGACAGCGGATCGGCGACGAGGATCGCGCGGTAGGTGGCGGTGAGCTCGCGCTGGGCCGCCTCGCCACCGACGGCCTCGAGGGCCTCGGCCAGGCGGAAGCGGGCCTCCGAGCGGCGGATGCCGGTCGGCCGGCGCTCGAGGTAGCCGCGGTAGTGATCAGCGGTGGCCGTCGCGTCGGCGCGGCCGCGCAGGATGTCGCCGACGAGCAGCTCGGCGTCGGCGCCGGCGATCGACTGCGGATCGACGGCGCGCGCCAGGGCCAGCGCGGCGTCGGCCTCGCGCGCGAAGTAGCGGGCGCGGGCCTCCTGGTAGCCGAGCCAGTCGGCGAGCAGCGGTAGGCCGGCGCGGGCGGCGGCGAACTCGCGCGCGGCGTCGGCCCAGCTGCGGGTGGCGGCGTCGCACATCGCCAGCATCAGGTCGAGGCGGGCGGCGAGCAGCGCGTCGCCGCCGGCGGCGGCGCGGGCGGCGGCGAACCCGGTCCGAGCGCCGGCCCAGTCCTCGAGGGCGAAGCGGGTGGCGGCGTCGGCGGCCGGGCCCGACGGGAACGCCGGGTCCGCCATCTCCACCGACAGCGGCGCCGGCTGCGGACCGGCCGGCGTCGGCGGCGTGCTGGTGGCGTCGCCGCCACCGAGGTCGAGGGTCGGCATCGCGACCACGCGAGAGTCGTCGGGGATGACCGCGGGGCGACGGGCGTCGCCGCTGCACGCGGTCGCGAGAACGCCGGCGAGCGCCAGCGGCAGGGTGGCGCGCATGGTTGGACCCTAACAACGCCCCCCGACGCGGCAAATTCCCGTCGAGCGCGGGCCCGCGCGGGCCGGCGCAGCGGCGCGCGGTGCTTCCGGCCAACGCCGGCGCGCGGCGCTCGCGGCCGGCCAGCGCCGGCGCGCGGCGGTCAGGCCGCGAGCGTGCGGGTCCAGCTCGCCAGGCCGGAGACGAGCTCACCCACCAGCTTGCGGGTCGGCTCGTCGGTCAGCCGCAGGTCGTCGTCGAACTTGTCGCCGGCGCCGGCGATCATCACCTCGGGCCGGTTGAGCGCGTGCATGTCGAGGGCAACGAGCACCTGGCGCAGGTGATACTGCATGCGGGCGGTGCCGAGGCGGCCCATCGACGCGCCGAAGAGCGCGCACGGCTTGCCTCGCCACGCGCTCTTGCCGGCCGGGCGCGAGCCCCAGTCGAGCGCGTTCTTGAGCACGCCGGGGATCGAGTAGTTGTACTCGGGCGACGCGATGAGGATGGCGTCGGCGGCGCGGATGGCGTCGCGCAGGGCCACCACCTGCGCCTGCGGCGACGCCTCGAGATCGTCGTTGTAGCCGGGCAGCCCGTCGAGGTCGAAGGTCGTGATGGTGACGTCGGCCGGGGCCAGCTCCTGGGCGGCGCGCAGCGCGGCGCGGTTGAACGATCGGGCGCGCAGGCTCCCTGCGAGCCCGAGGATCGATAGCGGCTTGCTCATGTCCTTCGGTGTTGCATGCGCTCACCTCGGCGACAACCGATCGCGCCGCCTTCGCCGCGGATCCCAGCGCCGTTCATGGCCGCGACCGCCCCCGTGAACGACCACGTGACCGTTCACGTGGCCGTGGCCGTCCACGTGGACGCTCCCGTGGCCGTGGACCCTAGCGGGAACGGGAACGGCTCCCGTGATCGTGGGCGCTCCCGTGAACGACCCGCGCCGCTACCTCTCCTCGCTACCTCTCCACCAGGATCACCGACGGCTGATCCAGCGCCGTCACCCACGCCGCCACCAGCACCGTCCCTCCCGGCCCGGGCACCACCGCGCGGATCGGCGCCGCCAGCGTCACCCGTCGCGCCCTCCCTCCGCGTGCGCGCACCACCAGCGTCCGCCCATCCTCCTCGACCAGCACCCCCGCGGGCAGCCTCCCCGGCGCCGCGCCGCCCGGCTGCCGTCGCAGATCCGCCACCGCCACCGCGCGCGGCGTCGCACCGTCGCCCCCGTCGACCCCCACCCACGCGCGCTCGCCGTCGAGCACCAGCCGCGTGATCGCGGAGCCATCGCCGACATCCGCGCACACCAGCAGCGCGCCGTCGGCGAGCCGCCGCGCGCACACCACGCCGGTGTCGTCGCCGGCGAGCACCACCTCGGAGTCAGCGGCGAGCGCGGTGATCGCCGCCCCCTGGGGCCAGGCCGCGCCTGGCGCGCCGTCCTCGAGCGAATACGAGCGCACCCAGCCGTCGCGACCGCCGACCAGCGCGCGCGCGTTCGGCCCCGGGGCGATGGCGAGCGCGACCACGTCGGCCTCGGGCGGGCCGAGATCCACCTCGACCCGCGGCTGCGCGCGCTGGCCATCCCAGCGCCGCACCACCAGCGCGAACCGCTCGGTGAGCTCGACGGTGACGAGGTCGTCGCCATCGGTCGCGGCCGCGTAGGCGAGGGTGCCGCGGGCGATCACCGTGGTCGTGCGCGCCCCGGCGCAGGCGCCGGTCGTCGCCAGCACCAGCGCGACGGCGCCGGCGCGCATCGACCACCTGGTCGCCGTCGTCGCGGTCAGGCCGCCTGGCCGATCCATGCCGCCACCGCCTCGAGCTCGGCGCCGCCGGGGCCGAGGCTGCGGGCCAGCGCCGCGGCCTCGGTGCACAGCACCTGCATCCGGGCCGCCGCCGCCGCTGCCAGCTCGGGGAACTCGGCGTCGTCGCGATCGTCGGCGTGCTGGAACGCGACCCCGATGGCCATGCCGTAGTCGGCCAGCGCGCGCCGTGCGGCGAGGTCGGCGCCGCCGGCGATCGCGCCGAGCTCGCACGCCGCGGCGAAAAGCGCGCCGGTCTTGCCTCGGTGCAGCCGCTCGAGCTGGGCGAGCTCGGGCGGCACGCCGGCCGCGGCGATGGCGAGGTCGAGGCCTGCCCGCCGAGCAGCTCGGCGGCGCCGGCGCGGCGACCGAGCACGGCCACCCCGTCGGCGGCGCGCGCGCCCAGCCCGGCGAGCTGCGCGAACGCCGCGGTCAACAGGCCGTCGCCGGCCAGGACCGCGATCGCCTCGCCGAACACGACGTGCACCGTCGGGCGCCCGCGGCGCAGCTCGTCGTCGTCGAGGGCGGGCAGGTCGTCGTGCACGAGCGTGTACGCGTGCAGCAGCTCGATGGCCACCGCCGCGGGCATCGCCGCGTCGTCGTCGCCGCCGAGCGCGGTGCACGCCGCCAGCGCCAGCGCCGGTCGCAGGCGCTTGCCGGGCCCCAGCGCGGCGTAGCGCATGGCCTCGACCAGGCGGCCGGGATCGTCCTCGGGCACCGGAAGAGCGGCGTCGATCGCGGCCTCGACCCGGGTCCGTGCGCGCTCGAGCCAGGCCGCGACCGCCGACGGCGCCGCGCGCGGGTCGAGGGTGGCGCTCACGCGTCGTCGTCCTCGTCGTCGTCGTCCTCGTCCTCGTCCTCGTCGGTCCCCGGCATCGGCACCGGTCGATCGCTGCCCGCCGACAGCAGCTCGACCCGCTGCTCGGCGCGATCGAGCAGGCCGTGGCCGCGGCGGGCCAGGCCGACGCCCTCTTCGTAGGCCGCGAGCGCGGCCTCGAGCGGGAGATCGCCGCCCTCGAGGCGCTCGACCACGGCGCGCAGCTGCTCGAGCACCGCGTCGAAGCCCGGCTCGGCCGCCGGCTTGCTGTCCTTGGCCCGCTTCATCGGCGGGAACATAGCCGGTCGGACGCGGCCTCGCCCAGCCAGCGCCGCGCTCCGGCGAAATCCGTTGATGAATAGCGGGATCGCCCCAAACCCTTGACGTTATCAGGGGGTTGGGACAGAACTGAAAACATGTCGCGGGCGACGAGTGAGTTTCGGACGACCGACACCCGGGCACTCAAGGAGCGCTGGCGCGAATACCTCGTCGATCGCCACCTCAACACCACCGCCCAGCGCGAGGCGATCGTCGATCAGTTCTTCCGCACCCACGATCACATCTCCATCGACGAGCTGCTCGGTCGGGTCCGGCGCCGGCAGCCGCGGGTCGGCTATGCCACCGTCTACCGCACGCTCAAGCTGCTGGTGGAGAGCGGCCTCGCCATCGAGCGCCAGTTCGGCGACGGCCAGGCCCGGTTCGAGGTGGTCGGCGATCACCACGACCACCTCATCTGCACCAAGTGCAACCTCATCCTCGAGTTCGAGGACGAGGAGATCGAGCGCCTGCAGGAGCGCATCGCCCAGCGCCTCGGCGGGTTCTCGGTGACCCGGCACCGGCACGAGCTCTATGGTCTGTGTCCGCGCGCCCAGGGGATCGCCGGCGGCGCCTGCCCGTCGGACAAGGCCTGAGCGCGCCTGCGCGGCCGGCGCACCGACGGCGGGCGAGTGAGCGGCGCCACCGGCACGCCGACGAGCGCGGCCGCGCCCCGTGCGCCCTCGATCGTCGCGGGGGAAGCGCCGTCGACCGCGCGCCGGCGCGCTGGTCGTGTGCGGCTCGCCGGCGGTGCGAGGTGGCGAGCACGCTAGCCAGGTCGGCCGGGACCAGTCCGGCGTCCCGGTCACCGGGGTATCCAGCGGGATCGAACACCCCGTGAATACGATGGTTTGGCGCAAGACTGAGCTGGCATCACCCTTGCTCGAGGGGCAGCCATCATGCGCACCGTCGCCGCTGTCTCCGCGCTCACCGTCGCCACCACCCTCGCCAGCTTCGCCCCTCGGGCCGAGGCCGACACCTGCTCCCCGGCCAAGGCGATGGTGCTGCTCGACAAGTCGAGCTCGATGGTCACCGGCTCCATCGGCGGCGTCACCAAGTGGAACATCGCGGTCGATGCCCTCGATCAGGTGCTCGCCGAGCACGACGGCAAGGCGGAGTTCGGCCTGATGACCTTCCCCAACCCGTCGCAGTGTGGCCCCGGCCACCTCGACGTGTCGCCGCGGCTGGCCGCGCGCAGCTCGATCATGGGCGTGCTCGGGACCCCGCCGCCCAACGCCGGCAACTGGACCCCGATGTCGCAGACCCTCGACGCCGCCGCCGACGAGCCGTCGATGATCTCCGGCGACGTGCCCCGCCACATCATCCTCATCAGCGACGGCTGGCAGTGGTGCTCGCCGTACGACCCCAGCACCCGCTTCGACGGCGTCGACGCGGTGGCCCGGCTCGCGGGCATGGGCGTCACCGTGCACGTCGTCGGCTTCGGCGCGTCGGTCGACGCCGCCGCCCTCGGCCAGATGGCGGTCATGGCGGGCACCGCGCGCCCCGGCTGCAACCCGGCCAACGACGATCCGGCCGATCCCGACCAGTGCTACTTCCAGGCCGACAACGCCGCCGAGCTGGTGGCCGCCCTCGACTTCATCGCCGAGGTGGTCTCGGTCGAGGTGTGTGACGGCGTCGACAACGATTGCGACGGTGAGCTCGACGAGTACGATGGCGGCATGACCGAGCTCGGCAGCCTGTGCGCCAGCGGCGAGGTGTGCACCGACGGCGGCTGCGAGCCGGTGGAGCCGATGGATCCGTTCGAGGACGACGAGGAGGAGGGCGCGCCGCTCGACGACGACGGCTCGGCCGCGGCGGGCTGTGGCTGCCGCGGTGGCTTCGACGCCGGCGCCGCGACCCCGCTGCTGCTCGGCCTGGCGCTCCTGGTGTCGCGCCGTCGGCGAGATCGCGACGCCGCGTGAGGTCGGGCGGGCTGGTCCGGTCGCGCCGGCGCACCCTCGCGCTCACGCTCGGCCTCGCGGTGGGCTGCGGCGGTGGCGGCGGTGGCGGCCCCGACGGCGGCGGCAGCGACGCCCCCACCGGTGACGCCGGGGTCGTGTGCGGCGCCGCCGATCCGCGTACCGGCCCGGTGCAGCTCGAGATCGGCCCAGGCGGCTGGGACGCGTGGACCGACCTCATCGACGGCGCCACCACCTCGCTCGACCTGCAGATGTACCTGTTCACGGTCAACCAGGTCGAGGCCGCGGTCATCGACGCCCACCAGCGCGGCGTCGCCGTGCGGGTCCTGCTCGATCCCGACCACGCCGGCAACCTCAACACCCGGGGCGACCTCGAGGACGCCGGGGTCGAGGTCCGCGACGCCCCGTCGCGGTTCGAGTTCTCCCACGCCAAGTACGCGATCATCGACGGCGACACCGCGATGATCCTGTCGGGCAACTTCAACGTCGACGCCTACTCGCAGGAGCGCAACTACGGGGTGTCGCTCACCGACCCCGACGACCTCGAGGATCTGCAGGCGCTGTTCGACGCCGACTGGACCGGCGCGCCCGAGCCCGATCTCGGGTGCACCAAGCTGGTGGTCTCGCCCAGCAACGGCCGCAGCCGCATCATCGCCCACATCCGCGGCGCGCAGACCCGCCTCGACATCGAGGTCAGCTATCTGTCGGACTCGGCGGTGCGCACCTCGGTGGTCGAGGCCAAGAACCGCGGGGTCGCCGTGCGCGTGATCCTGGCGAGCCCCGAGGACTACGAGGCCAACGCCGCGGCGATCCAGATCCTGCAGAACCAGTCGATCCCGGTGCGGATCGCCAGCGGCTTCCTCCTGCACGCCAAGCTGCTCCTGGCCGATGACGCCGCGCTCATCGGCTCGCACAACTACTCGACGACCTCGATGAACGACAACCGCGAGGTCGGCGTGGTGGTGACCACGCCCGCGGTGATCTCCGCGATCGAGGCGCAGTTCGCCACCGACTGGGCGGCGAGCACCGCGCCCTGAGCCCGCGGCGACGGTCGCCGAGCGCAGGTCGACGACGCTGGTCCGCGACGGCGCGGGCGCGCTCGCGCCGCGTGCGAGATCGGTCGCCCGTCGCCGGCGGCGCTAGCGAGGGTCGGCGCCTGGCGGCGGCGCCGCCTTGACCGCGTCGTAGGCGGCGCGCTCTGCCAGGGGGAACGCGCGCACCAGGCAGCTGCCGTCGCGATCGGGCAGGAGCGTCGCCACCAGCATGTAGTGGTTCTCCCAGAACGCGCGCCCGGCGCCGCTCTCGCGCGGCGGTCCGAGGTGGTCGCGCAGGAACCGATCGAGATCCACCACGTCGCAGCCGCGGACCACGAGCTGCAGCTCGACCAGCGGCGAGGCGAGGTTGGCGGCCGAGCCGACCGCGTCGGCGGTGGCGCTGCCGTCGGAGAAGTACAGGTTGACCTGGCCGGGCCGGCGCCCCATCCGCACCGGCGGCAAGGCGTAGCACCACACGCCCTTGCGCCCGTCCTCGAAGGTCGTCGGATCGCACCGGCCGCCGGTGACCTTGCCGACGGTGGTCTTGGCGACGTGCCAGGGGCCAAAGCCCGCCAGCTCCTTGGGCGGCTTGTCGCACGCGCCGGCGACCACCGCCGCCGCGGCCATCGCGATCGACGCGAGCGGCTGCTTGCGGCCCCGCGGCTCGTCACACGGCCGCGAATCGCGGCCCGGACAACCCAGCCGCGCCTCGCGGCCGAGAGAACTCAGGCCGCCACGCACTGCAGCAGCAGCGTGGTCACGTTGTCGGTGCCACCGTTGCGGTTGGCCGCGTCGACCAGCTCGGCGACGGCGCGCTCGAGCGACTTCGCGTTGGTCGAGATCTGCAGGATCTGATCGTCGGTGAGCATGCCCGAGAGGCCATCGGAGCAGAGCACGTAGACGTCGCCGCTCTTGATCTGGTGGGTGCGGATGTCGACCTGCACGGTCTCGCGCATGCCCAGGGCCCGGGTGATGACGTTCTTGTGGGGGAAGTTGCGCTCTTCCTCCTCGGTCATGTCCGGCTTGGCTTCCTTGTAGTCCTCAAGCAGCGAGTGATCGCGCGTGAGCTGGGTGATCTCGCCGTCGCGGATCCGGTAGACCCGGGAGTCGCCCACGTGGCCGACGTAGATCTTGTCGCCGGCGACCATGCTCGAGACCAGGGTCGTGCCCATGCCCTTGTAGCGAAGGTCGCGCGAGGAGGTCTCGAAGATGCGCAGGTTGGCGAGCTTCACCGCGCACACCAGGCGGTTCTCCACGTAGGACAGCGACCGGTCCATCTTGTAGGGCCAGGTCGCGTCCTCGTCCTCGCGGGTGCGGTTGTAGAAGTCGCCGATGGTCTCGGCGGCCATCTTCGAGGCCACCTCGCCGGAGGCGTGGCCGCCCATGCCATCGGCCACCAGGAACAGCTGCTCGTCCTCGATGAGGGAGAAGTAGTCCTCGTTGTGGGTCCGCTTCATGCCCACGTCGGTCTTGGCGGCGTAGCGGATCTTCATGGGCGGGGAACCAAGGCTGGCGCCATCTTACGTGCCGAAAACCGGGCCGTCAACCGGGCGGCGGCGAAGTCGCCATGGGGTACCGTGCGGCCGTGTTCGCCGAGCTCTTGACCATCGGCGACGAGCTGTGTCGGGGCGAGATCGTCGACACCAACTCGTCGTGGCTGGCCGCGCGCCTGTGGGAGCTGGACATCACCGTCCGCTGGAAGACCAGCTGCCGCGACGACGACGCCGATCTGCGCGCCGCGCTGGCCACCGCCGCCGCGCGGGCCGATCTGTCATCACCTCGGGCGGCCTGGGCCTGACCGAGGACGATCTCACCGTCGACATCGCCTGCGCCCTGACCGGGCAGGCGGCGATCATCGACGAGCCGGCCCGGGCGGCGATGCTGGCGCGGTTCGGTGAGCGGGCGTCGGCGCCGCTGATGCTGCGCCAGGTCCGGGTGCCCGAGAGCGCGCGGGTCCACGCCAACCCCGCCGGCCTGGCGCCGGGCTTCGAGGTCACCGTCGGCGGCACCCTGGTGGTGTGCCTGCCCGGGGTGCCGCGCGAGCTGCACGCGATCTACGACGCCGGGCTGCGCGAGCGACTGGTGGCGCTGTGGGCCGCGCGCGGCGACGCCCCGGCCATCGCGCGCCGGACCTTCCGCGCCTTCGGCCTCGGCGAGTCGCAGCTCTCGGCGCGCTGTCGCGGCCTCGTCGACGGCGTGCCCGGGGCGAGCCTGCACTACCAGGTGAAGTTCCCCGAGGTCCTGCTCAAGCTGGTGGTGCGCTCGCCGGTCGCTGGCGATCAGGCCGGCGCCGACGCCGCGCTGGCCACCCTCGACGCCGGGCTGCGCGAGCGGGTGGGCGAGGCCTGCTACGGCGTCGGCGAGCCGGCGCTGCCGGCCCGGGTCGCGGCGGGGCTCGTCGGCGCCGGCGTCACCGTCGCGGTGGCGGAGTCGTGCACCGGCGGCCTGCTCGGCCAGCTCCTCACCGAGCCCGCCGGCGCGTCGGCGTACTTCCGCGGCGGCGCCATCACCTACGCCGACGACGAGAAGGTCCGCCAGCTCGGGGTGAGCCCGGCCACCCTGGCCGCCCACGGCGCGGTGAGCGAGGCGTGCGCCGTCGAGATGGCCCGGGGCGCCCAGGCGCGGTTCGACGTCGATCGCGCGATCGCCATCACCGGCATCGCCGGGCCCAGCGGCGGCTCCGTCGACAAGCCGGTCGGCACCGTGTGGCTGGCGCTGGCGCGGCGTGGCGCCGAAGAGGTCACCACCAAGCACCTGCACTGGCCCGGGGCTCGCGACATGGTGCGCACGCTGTCGGCGTGGTGGGCGCTGGCGCTGCTGCGCGACTCGCTGCCGCCGTCGGGGTAGCCGCGCGCACCCGCCGTTGCGGTATACCCGCCGGCCATGAGCGAGGATCGCATCGACGCCGAGCTCGCGCGCGCCGCGGCGACGGTGGCCCCGACGGCGGCGCGGCTGTTCGTCGCGCTCACGCCGCCGGCGCCGGTGGTGGCGCAGCTCACCGCGGTCGCCGAGCAGCTCGCGCGGCGAGCCCAGACCGCCGGCGTGCCGATCCGGTGGCTGCCGCCGGCCGACTACCACCTGACCTTGAGCTTCCTCGGCTGGCGCCCCATCGAGTCGATCGAGGCGGTGCGCGAGGCCGTCGAGCGGGCGGTGGCCGGGGTCGCGCCGCTGTCGCTCACGCTCGGCGGGCTGGGCGCGTTCCCCTCGCCGGACCGTGCCCGGGTGGTGTGGGCCGGGCTCGACAAGGGCGGTGAGGCGGTCGCCGCGCTGGCCGCCCGCCTCGACCAGGAGCTGGCCGAGATCGGGATCGCTTCGCCCGGCCGGCCGCTGGTTCCCCACGTGACGCTGGGGCGGCTGAGCCAGGATCGATCGATTTCGGATCTCCTGGTGTCCACATCCGCACATGTGTTCAGTGAGTGTGTTATACCCGCCGTCGACCTGGTAGATAGCTCAGTAAAAACATCGACTTCCAACGACAGAAATCTTCGGTCGTTCGCCCTCGGGAGCCCGAAAAACGGGCCTCGACGTCAGAGCCCGGCGCTAGAACCGGCCGCACCTACCCACCAACGCCCGCCAGCGAGCACCTCGATCCCGGACACCGATGATGGTTGGCCGCGAGGAGAGGGCCCCGCCGGCTAGCCTCCCAGACCCCTCACAGGCATCGCCACAGGAGACCGACATGGCCAGCAGCACGAGCACCAAGGAGCACCCCACCCCGCAGTCGCCGCTGGCCGCCAACGCCACGCCGGCGCAGCAGGCCGCCCACCAGGCCAACCGCGACAAGGCCATCGAGCTGGCCCTGGGCTCCATCGAGAAGCAGTTCGGCAAGGGCGCGATCATGCGGCTCGGCAAGGACTCGGTCGCGCGCGAGGTCTCGGTCATCCCCACCGGCTCGCTCGGCGCCGACATCGCCCTGGGCGTCGGCGAGCTGCCCGCGGCCGCATCGTCGAGATCTACGGCCCGGAGTCGAGCGGCAAGACCACGCTGACCCTGCACGCCATCGCCGAGTGCCAGAAGCGCGGCGGCGTGTGCGCCTTCATCGACGCCGAGCACGCGCTCGACGTCGGCTACGCCAAGAAGCTCGGCGTCAAGACCGAGGAGCTCCTGGTCTCGCAGCCCGACTTCGGCGAGCAGGCCCTCGAGATCGCCGACATGCTGGTGCGCTCCAACGCCGTCGACCTGGTCGTCATCGACTCGGTCGCCGCGCTCCACGCCCAAGGCCGAGATCGAGGGCGAGATGGGCGACAGCCACGTCGGCCTGCACGCGCGGCTCATGAGCCAGGCGCTGCGCAAGCTCACCGGCGCGATCTCCAAGTCGCGCACGATGGTGGTCTTCATCAACCAGATCCGCATGAAGATCGGCGTGATGTTCGGCTCGCCAGGACACCACCGGCGGCAACGCGCTCAAGTTCGCCCTCGGTCGCCTCGACATCCGCCGCATCGGCGCCCTGAAGAAGGACGACGACGTCATCGGCAACCGGACCCGGGTCAAGGTCGTGAAGAACAAGATGGCCCCGCCGTTCCGCGAGGTCGAGTTCGACATCCTCTACGGCCAGGGCATCTCGGCGCGAGGGCGACCTGGTCGACTGGCGTCGGAGGCCAACATCGTCGACAAGAGCGGCGCGTGGTTCTCGTTCAAGGGCGAGCGCATCGGCCAGGGCCGCGAACGCCAAGACGTTCCTCGCCGAGCACCCCGACGTGTGCAACGCCATCGAGGCCAAGACCCTGGCGCACTACAACGTGCGGCGCATCGGCATCGACGCGCCGGCCGAGCGGCGCCGGCGGTCGAGGTCACCGACGTGTCCGACAAGAGCGACAAGACCCGCGCCGCCGCGCAGCGCGCCGCCCAGGCGCCGGCGCCGAGCAACCGGCAAGCGCCCCCAACGCGTAGCCCGCGCGCCTCACGTGGCGGCCACGGCCGGCGAGGGTCGCTGGCCGTCGGTCGTTTCGGCGCGGGCGCGTCGGCGCGATGCGCGATGCGCGATCGTATCGGCACCGCTGTGGTGTCGACCGAGCCGCCCCGCTGGCGTGAGCGACCGTGTAGCGTCGCGCCATGACGAGACGACTGCGCGGGGTGATCGTGGGCGTGGGCATCCTGGTGGGAGGCGCGTGCAGCGCGCGCCGCCAGCACGGCAGGCGCCGGTCGCGTCGCCGGCCGTCGTCGAGGCTTCGCCGCCCGGAGACCCGCCGAAGCGCGGGCCCGTCCGGCCGAGGAGCTGGCCGCGAGGAACGCGCGGCCAAGGCCGAGCAGGCGCGCCGCGAGCAGGTCGCGCAGCGTGGGCGCGGCCACACAGCTCGGCGTTCTTCGGGGGCCGCGTCTACGGCGGCGACGTCGAGGGCGCGGACGACCTCGCGCTGCGGGCGTTCGTGCCCCGACGCCAAGCTCAGCCGCAACGCGGAGCTGTTCTGGGGGACACGCGCGACGCCACCGAGGCGCTCGAGGCCCGCGGCGAGCTGTCGTCGCTGCGCATGGCGGTGCCGATGGACAAGCGCGCGAGCGATGGGCCCGCCGACGCCCTGGTGACGATCGTCGCCGCGCTCGATCCGGGCGCGGCGTTCGGGCTGGCGTACCTCGATCGCCTCGCGGAGCTCCGCCAGCGCTACGGCGACGAGGTCCGCATCGTCTGGCACCACCTGCTGTCGCGTCCCGGCCACCACCAGGTGGGGGCGCTGGCGCTGTGTGCGGCGCGGGCCCAGGGCAAGCTCGAGCCGCTGTTGCGCCTGGCGCTGTCCTACAACTTCGACCTCGACGAGGACGGCCTCGCGGCGCCCCTGCGGCCGCCCGGCGCGCAGCGGCTCGACCAGCTCCGCGAGCTCGCGGCCGAGACCGGCCTCGACGTCGTGAAATGGGAGCGCGCGCTGCGCGGCAAGGCGTGCAAGGACGAGGTCAAGCGCGACGCCCAGGCGCTGGTCGCGCTCGGCGCGATCGACACGCCGTACACGTGGATCAACGGACGGCCGCTCCGGGGCGCGCGTCCGATCGAGGCGTTCGTCGCGATCGTCGACGAGGAGCTGGCGCAGGCGCGGGCCGCCGTCGGCGACAGCAAGCCAGCCGTCGCGGCTACCGCCACCCAGGTGCTCCGCGGCGCGCGCAAGACGTTGCCGACGCCGTAGCTACTGGTTGAGCGTCAGCGTGTGCAACGCGCCGGCGTTGCTCGGTGTCGTCGTCGTCGTTGCCGTCGACGCCGGTGGCGGCACGCTGTCCTCGCCCAGGGCGCCGACGGCGAGGATCTCGGCGAGGCCAGCGAGGTGCCGAAGCGATCGCCGGCATCGGGGTGGGCAGCGACGTACGCCTCCTGGGCCCAGGCGCCGCCGCCTGAGCGCGAACACGTACACGGCGCCGGCGTCAGGAACGTCGTTGCTCGCCTGCGACGCGTTGACGCCGCCCTCGGCGCCGTCCTCGTAGGGCGCGCCGACCACCAGGCGGGCGCCGTCGGCGGAGAGGGAGATCGAGAGCCCGAACTGATCGCCGGCCTCCGCGTTCGAGGCCTTGAGGTACGCGCTCTGGGTCCAGATGCCGCCGACGAGGTCGAACACGTAGGCGGCGCCGGCGCTGGCCGCGGTGTTGTCGGCCGCGTCGCCGTCGACGCCGGTGGCGGCGCTGTCCTCGCCGGGTGCGCCGACCACCAGGCGCGCGCCATCGGGTGACATCCCGACCGAGGCGCCGAAGAAGTCCTTGGCCGCGAAGTTGGAGGCCTTGAGGATGGCGGTCTCGGACCAGGTGGTGCCGCTGCGATCGTGGACGTAGACGACCCCGACGCCACCGGCGGGGCCGTTGCCGTTGGAGATGCCGTCGTCGACGCCATCGTCGATGCGGGCGCCGACGGCGATGCGGGCGCCGTCGGCCGACATCGCCACCGACCAGCCGAACTCGTCGCTCGCGGTGTGTTGCAGGCGGGCCTCCTGGGTCCAGGTGGCGCCGGCGCGCGCGAACACGTAGACGCCGACGTTGAGGCCGAGGAACTGCCCGATCGCGACGCGATCGCCGTCGCCCGACAGCACGATCGAGGTTCCGAAGTACGATAGGAAGTTGACTGGAGTCGGCTTGAGGTAGGCCTCCTGGGCCCAGGTGGAGCCGGTGCGCGTGAAGATGTAGGCGGCGCCGGCGTTGGTGCCGCCGACGTCCTGGTAGGGCATGCCGATCGCCAGCCGCGATCCATCCTCCGAGAACGACAGCGACCAGCCGAAGTAGTTGAAGGCTGCGTTGGCGGGGGCCTTGATGTACGCCTGCTGCACCCAGGTGGCGCCGCTGCGGACGAACACGTAGACCGCGCCGGCGCCGACGGTGCTGTTGTTGCTCTGGTCGCCGTTGATCCCGGTGGCGTTGCTGTACTCGTTGATCGAGCTCACCGCGAGGTAGTTGCCGTCCTTCGACAGCGCGGTGGCGAAGCCGAGCTCGTCGTTGTACGGCCCCGGCGAGGTGGGCTCGGTGTTCGACGCCTTCACGTAGGCCTCCGGCAGCCAGGGCAGCGCGCAGTCGCCGCCGAGCACGATGAACCCAGCAGGGCAGGTCACCGTCCACGTGTGCGAGATCATCGCGAGGTTGTCGACGACGTCGGTGGCCTGCAGATCGAGCGAGTGACCACCGAGCGACAGCGTCGGCGGCGTCAGCGGCGAGGTGCACGGCGTGAAGGGCCCGGCGTCGAAGGAGCACAGGTAGCTGATGGGGCCGTGGGCGTCGGTCGCGGCGAACTCGATGACGGGATCGCGGTCGACGCTGACGGCATCGGGCGCGGCGGAGAAGGCGAGGACCGGCGCGACCAGGTCGACCTCCCAGATCCAGGTGGCGGGGGAGGGGTCGGTGGTGCCGGCGGCGGAGGTGACGGCGACCTGGAAGACGTGGAGGCCGGAGGCAAGGGCGGGCGGGGTGAAGGGCGATGTACATGGAGCGGCGGCGGCGCCGTCGAGGGAGCAGGCGAAGGAGGCGCCGGGGCCTGCGTCGGGCGACGAGAAGGCGAGCTGCTGGGTGGTGGCGCCGACGAGCATGGGCGGGCCGCTGTCGATGAGGGTGTCGGGCAGGGAGGTGTCGACGGTCCAGGTGATGACCAGCGGGGTGGGGTCGAGGTTGCCGGCGGGATCGACGGCGGTGATGGTGACGGAGTGGGTGCCGTCGGCGAGCGGGCCGACCTGCCAGGGGGCGGAGCACTCGACGGGGTCGGCGCCGTCGAGGGAACACAGGAAGGTGACGCCCGGCTCGTCGGCGCCGAAGAAGAAGCGAGGGGAGGCGGCGTTGTCGACGGTGGCGGGGCCGACGAAGAGGGTGGTGTCGGGTGCGACGCGGTCGAGGGACCAGGCGGCGACGGCGGGGGTGGGGTCGACGGAGGCGCCCTCGCCGGGGGCGCGGAGGACGGCGGCGACGGAGAAGACGTGGGGGCCGTCGGCGACGTCGACGGAGAAGGGGGAGGTGCAGTCGTCGAAGAGCTGGTCGTCGACGCGGCAGGAGAAGGCGAGGTCGAAGCCGTCGGCGCCGGTGGCGTGGAAGGCGAAGACGGCGGTGGCGGCGTTGGTGGCGGGTGCTGGCGCCTCGTCGATGATCGTGTCGAAGGCGACCTCGCGGGCATCGGCGAGGCCGGCGTCGCTGCTGCCACGGGCGGCGAGCGCGGCGCCGGCGGCGGCGCGAGGCAGGCGGCGGCGCGAGCGCGCACGGGGAGACGTCGACGGTGCCCTCATGCCCGACAGGATACGGTGCAGGTCCTGCTCCGACCGCGGGGAACCGGCCAGGTAAGATTCGATCACCACCGCCGAGGCGAGCCCTGGGGGCGCCACCCGGCGCGACAGCTACACGCCCGCGGCCCGACCAGTCAGGGTACGATGCCGACGGATGCGGTACCTCTTCGGCGATTCGAAGCGTTTCCGTTTCCTTACAACTTTCTGGAGACGCTGGAGCTGTTCATGCGCACCGCCACCCGGGTGGTGATGCTCGAGATCGAGGCGCGGCTCGGCAGGCAGGCGGCGGCGGCCGACGCCGCGGTCCGCACGATGGCGCTCGAGGCGCTCGGGCCTTCCATCGCGATCGCACGGCGTCGCTCACCGAGCCTCGGCCGAGGCCGGCGAGCGCTCGCCGCGAGTACGCCGCCCACGTCACCGACACCGCGGGGCGCTGGGTCGCCGAGCAGCGCGCGCAGACCCAGGCGACGATCAAGCGCGACCGTGACGAGCTCGGCGCAAGAACGCCGAGCGCGCGGCCGAGGTCCAGCACGCTCGGGAGCTGTTCCGCGGCGCGCGGGTGCCGGTCACCGCGACCACGCTGTCGATGGAGGTGCGCGCGGGCGCGGCCGAGCTGCGCGGCGACTTCACCCACCCCGGCAGATCGTGTCGTCGTTCGCTGCCCGCCGACCGGGGCTGGGGCGCGCCGCGCAGGTCGCCGACCTCGCCGCCGGGCTCGAGCCGCGGGTCGGGGTGAAGAAGAGTGGCTCTCCGACGAGGTCTCCGCCGAGAAGCAGCGCCTCGACGACCTGTACATCGGCGGCTTCGAGCTGGGACCGAGCCACGCCCATCCACCTGCGCAAGAAGGGCGAGACCGCCGACACCCTGGTGTTCCGGCTCGAGCGCGAGGACGACGTCGTCCGCGGCGAGGTGGACCATCCGGGCGACGCCCGCGCCAGCGCGCTGCCGAGCGCGCTCGACGACGCCGACGCCACCCAGCTCGAGCGGCTGTGGCAGGCGCTGGTGGCGAGCCTCGAGCAGCCGGTGGCGCACAAGTCGCGTCTGCTCGCGCTCACTCTCGACGAGGCCGCGGTGGTGCCGTCGCGCCAGGGCACCGCGGTGGTGCACGCCCTGGTCGAGCTGCTGGCGCCGACGGTGCGCGAGATCGCGCGGCGCAGCCGAACGACTTCGAGCTCACGCTCAAGCGCGAGGCCGACGACGGTCGGCGCGAGGAGCTGTACCTGCGCAAGGCCGAGCTCATCGGCAAGCTCGAGCCGCTGTCGTCCAAGGGGCGCGCGGTGTTCAGCAAGTTCAACCTCGAGGGCTGGGTGCCGTCGCGCACGACGCCACCGCCGCTGGGGGCGCCGGCGCCGGCGGGCGCGCTCGGCGTGCTCAAGCTGCGCAAGGCCGCGGTGCCGGCGCCGGCGCCGCCCGCCGAGGAGCGAGGCGACGGTCGTGGTGAGCCCCGACGACGACGCCTGAGCCAGCGCGCCGGAGCCGCCGCCCGGGCGGCGGCGCGTGCGCCGGGCAGGGCCGGTCTGCTAGGCTCTGCGCCATGCACGCATCGATCTCGCGCCTCGTCGGTGGCCTCGGCCTCGCGGTGACCCTGGCCGTCGCCCAGCCGGCGGCGGCCGACGACGCGACCGCGCTGTACAAGCAGGGCATCGCGCTCAAGGCCCAGGGCAAGCACGACGAGGCCATCGTCAAGCTCGAGGCGGCGGTGGCGGCGGAGCCCGCCTACGGCCAGGCGTGGGCCTCGCTCGGCCACCTGTACAAGCAGAAGCAGGACTACGCCAAGGCGGTCGACGCCTACGAGAAGGCGACCGCGATCGTCACCAAGGACGCGATCCTCTGGGAGAACCTCGGCATGGCCTACTACCGGGCCAACCGCGTCGAGGACGCCCAGCGCGCGCTGACCACAGCGTGTCGGCTGGCGCCCAAGACGCCGTCGATCCACGCCAACCTCGGCGTCATCAAGCGCAAGCAGGGCGACGTCAAGGGCGCGATCCGGCACCTCGAGCTGGCCGCGCGCTACGCGCCGACCGACGCCACCTACGCCAACAACCTCGGCGTCGCCTACCGCAACGACGAGCGCCTCGACGACGCCATCAAGGTCTTCCAGAAGGCGATCGCCATCGACGGCAACCAGGCCGACTACCACTTCAACCTGGCCGTCGTGTATCGCCGCCAGGAGGAGCTCGAGCTGGCGATCCCCGCCTACGAGCGCGCGGTGGCGCTGCGGCCTGACTACGCGGAGGCCTATTACGACCTCGGCTACATGTACAAGTTGAACCACGAGCACGACAAGGCGATCGAGGCGTGGAACCACTACCTCGAGATCGTGTCGAGCAAGGGCGACACGCCCGAGTCGAGCAAGATCGCCGGCGAGGTCAAGGCCATCGGCGGCACCCCGGTGACGACCGCGCCGGTGAAGAAGCCCAAGGGCAAGTAGCGGCGCCGGACGCGGCCGCCGCTACAGCGCGGCCAGGGCGTCGGCGAGGCGCTCGACGCCGACCAGGGTCATCCCCGGCGCCGCCGCCGGATCGAGCTGCCGCTGGTTCTGCATCGGCAGGATCGCGCGGGTGAAGCCGAGGCGGCGCGCCTCGAGCAGGCGCAGGTCGCACAGCGGCACCGCGCGCACCTCGCCGGCGAGGCCGACCTCGCCGAAGACGATCGTGCGGGCCTCGACCGCGCGGCCGCGGGCCGACGACGCCACCGCGCAGGCGACGCCGAGGTCGACCGCCGGCTCGCTCAGGCGCAGCCCGCCGGCGACGTTGACGAACACGTCCTGCGAGAGCACGTCGCAGCCGGCGCGCTGGGCCAGGACCGCGAGCAAGAGCGCCAGCCGGTTGCCGTCGACGCCGGCGGCGGTGCGGCGGCCGACGCCCGCCGAACCGGCGCCACCAGGCCTGCACCTCGACCGAAACGGCCGGGCGCCGTCGGCAGACGCCACCACCACCGAGCCCGGCGCCCCCACCGGCCGCTCGGCAACATCGCCGACGGGTTCTCGACGCCGACGAGCCCGGTGCCGCGCATCTCGAAGACGCCGAGCTCCTGGGTCGAGCCGAACCGGTTCTTGTGCGCGCGCAGCACCCGGTACGGGCTGCCGCCCTCGCCCTCGAACTGCAGCACCACGTCGACCTGGTGCTCGAGGGTCTGGAGCCAACCAGCGCGCCTCCTTGACGTGGCCGACCGGGATCGTCAGCGTGCCGCTGCGCTTGGCGAAGTGCATGAGCCGGCCGGCGCACTCGCGGACCTGGGCCAGCGAGCCCGGGATCGAGTCGAGGTCGGCGGTGTACACGGTCTGGATCGAGTCGATCGCGAGCACCGCGGGGGCGCCGGCGGCGGCGTCAGGCGAGCACCCGATCGACGTCGGTCTCGGCGACCACGCACCCGCGGATCAGCGGCGCCCAGGCGCCGGGTGCGCAGCACAGTCTGCGCCACCGACTCCTCGCCGGAGAGCGTAGAGCACGTCGCGGCCGCCGCGGCCAGGCCGGCGAGGGCCCTGGGCGGGGCGTCGACTTGCCGATGCCCGGCTCGCCGCCGAGCAGGACCAGCGACCGGCGATGAGCCCACCGCCGAGCGCAGTCGAGCTCGCCGAGCCCCGACGCCAGGCGATCGTCGGCGGTGAGCTCGGCGACCTCGGTCACCGGCACCGGCGCCGCCATCGGCGGCGCCGCCGCTGCGCCAGGCGTCCGCCGCCGGCCTCGGCCTCCTCGACCAGCGTGCCCCACTCGTTGCACGCCGAGGCAGCCGCCAGAGCCAGCGCGCCTCGACGTGGCCGCACGCGCTGCAGCGAGCTCGAGCGCGGCGGCAGGCTTGGCCGCCTTGGCCATCAGAACGACAGGACGAACCGCGACTGGATCGAGTGCACGGTGCCGGCCTCGCCGAGGTTGCCCTCGCCGAAGCCGGGAGCCAGCGCTGTTGGTGCCGTGGTCAGGGCGGCCATCGGGAACAGGACCGCCGGCGACGGGCCGGCGAAGAAGCCGCCGTGCAGTAGCCAGGCTCGCTGTCGAACTCGACGCCGAGGCCCCGCGCGTTGCCCGGGGTCGCCACCGGCTTGTGGGCGAACGAGGTGACGTTGGCGATCTTGAGGGTGATGGCGTCGGTGAGGTCGTAGCCGAAGAACGGCTTGGCGTAGATCGCGTTGGTGACCGCGCCGTACAGCTCGCGGAACAGGGATGAGGTCGACCTTGTACTCGCGGTCGAGGCGAACCGCGACGAAGTGCCGTCGCTCCGGGCCGCCGAGGTAGTTCGCCTGCGAGATGTGCAGCGAGCCCTGCAGATCGTTTGTCCCACTGATGCCGGTGGCCATGCCGCCCTCGAGCCGAGGCGCGGCTTGCCGCCGAGGCCGCCGTAGGTGGCGCGCTTCCCGCCGCCGAACTGGCGGACGTCGACGGCGGTCAGGCCGAGGTCGTCGAGCCAGTCGATCGAGCTGATGGCGGTGGCCTCGGCCTCGATGGTGGTCGCGGTAGCCGATGCGCAGCCGGGCGTCGGGGGTGTAAGGTCTTGTACGCGCGCGGCACCAGGACGTCGTCGCCGGGGTCGCCGCCGAGGGTGAAGTCAATACTGGACAAGGTCGTTGGCCCAGCTCTGGGTGCGGTAGCCGGGTACAGGCCCCAGTTGATCGCCAGCTCACCGCGGGCGGCGGTGTCGCGGAACACCTCCGGCGAGTCGAGCCGCGCGATCGTCAGCAGGTACTGGTTGACGTCGTCGTTGTCGTCGAGGTCCCAGGGCTGACCCGGCCGGTTGGCGCTGGTCTGCGACGACACCGGCTGAGTCGACGACCAGTCGGCGGCGACCATCGCGCTGCCTGAGCGGGTGCGGGATGGCGGTCGCGAGCTCTGGCGCGATCGACGATATCGCCGACCTCGCTGTCGGTGTCGTAGGTGCCGGCAGGCGGATCCTCGCTGCCGGAGTTGTTGAGGATGCCGAGGCCCCAGTGGTTGGGCATGCGCCCGAGCGACAGCGTGCCCAGCGCAGCGCGACCTCGGCGGAGCGGCGCACGATCAGCGAGTCGGTCGCGGCGTTCTGCCCGGCGACCGGCGCAGTCTGGGTGTCGAACGGCAAGAGCGCGCCTGGTCGGGGCTGTCGCCCGGGGTCGAGCCGAGCACGACGTTGTCGAGCAGGTCGATCTGGGTGTGGATCGCGCGGTGCCCTCGTCGAGTTGAACGACGGCTCCAGCCGCAGGCGCATATTGGCGCTCTGGGTGTTGTCATCGCACGGCGCCCGCCGATGGAGCAGCCGAGCGGCCGCGAGAACGGCGCGCCGCCCTCGGCGGGATCGTCGAAGCCCATCGCGAAGTTCTTGTTCCTCGGTGCGCAGCCGGAAGTAGCCGCCGATCTCGACGAGCTTCCAGCGCGCGCCCGGTTCTTCGGCGCCGGCAACGCCACCGGCGTGGTCAGCAGCAGGCCCGGCGTGCGGCGCCTCCTCGGCGCGCCCTCCGAGGCGCGTCGGGCTCGCCGCCTGGCACCGAGCCGCCGGGCAGGCCGGGGCCGGGCTGCGCGTGGGCGACGCCGGCGGCGGCGAGGAGCACGGCGAGGGTGCACGCGCCCGCGCCGCGGCGGCCGGTGCCGAAGAGGTCAGCAAGGCCGAGCGGGTCAGGGCGAATCTGTCACGCATCGAAGGCTCCGAATAGCGAAGGAATCGAGGCGAAGTCGGCGCACTATAGACACCCGTCGCGGCGGCGGTCAATTCGCCCCGGCCATTTGCTGGCGGCGCCGAAAACCTGCGGGCTATGGTCGCTCACGGTGGTGGTTGACCCTGCACGCGGCCGAACCGTTGCCACGCTCGCGCTGATGGCGATCGCCGGGTGCGGCCCGAGCGTGCGGCCGGCGGGTCCCGGCCGCGTGCCCTTCGAGGAGCCGCGCGACGCCGCGTCGGGGCAGCGCCCGGTCGCCGGGGCGCCGCTGCTGCTCGGCGAGATGTGCCCGCAGGGGGTGGCCGGCCGCGCCGGGATCGCGCCGGTGGTCGCGCGGGGCGTGTCGTGGACCGACGACGGCGACGAGCTGACCGCGCTGCTCGAGCGCGGGGCGGTGGCGCGGTTCGTCGCCCTGGGGCACGACGGCGCGCGCGCCGGCACCTTCGATCTCGCCGAGGTCGTCGAGGTCGGCGCCGCCGAGCCGGTCGGCGCCGGGGTGTACGTGGGCACCGCGCCGTGCACCCACGCGGTCGGGACCGACGCCCGGGCCGAGGATCCGAGCTGCAACGTCGCCGCCCGTGGCTGCGGGCTCGCGCTCGCCGAGATCGACGCCCCGGTGCCGGATCGGGAGCCCGTCCTCGCCGAGGCCGCGATCGGCGGCGCCTGCGTGGCGGGGGCCGACCTCGCGGTCGACCTCGACGGCGATGGCGCGGTCGAGCGGTTCCGCATCGGCAACCTGCTCGACGCCGGCCGGGTGCCGGCGGAGGTGATCAGCGCCGAGCCGCCGGCGGCCGCCGCGTGCACGCCGCAGTTCTCGATCTTCGGCCTGACCCTGGCCCCGGGCTTCGAGGCCGGCGCCCGGGTCGATCCGAAGTACGTGGTCGACCTCGACGTGCTCGGCGTGCTCGACCTCGACGGCGATGGCCGGCGCGAGCTGGTGCTCGCGGTGCGCTACCCGACCGCGCGTTCGCTGGTGGTGTACAGCCCGCGCGAGAGCGTCGAGCGCCTCGAGCGGGTCGGCGAGGCCCGCACCTGGCCGTAGCGCGCGGCGCGGAGGGTGACGCCGATCGCGCCGCCCTCCCCCGGCGCTTGCTATCCTCGACGCCATGCGTGGCCTGCTCGCGGTGGCGCTGATGGGCGCGGGGATGCTCGCCGCGTGCGGCGACGACGCCGGCACCGTCGTGGTCGTGCGCATGGTCGACGACCGGCTCGGCGACGACGACCCGGTGGTGGTGCAGCTCGTGGTCGGCGAGTCGCTCGCGGCGCGGGCCGGCGAGCGTCGCTACCTGCGCCAGTTCGATCCCGACGTCGACCTGCAGGTCACCACCGCGGGCGCGCTGCGCGACGGGGTGCCGCTGCTGTTCACCGCCGACCACGCCGGGCTGCGCCGCAAGCTCGCGGTGGTGGCGTGGGCCGGCACCGATCGCCTGGCGTTGCCGCCGGCGCAAGCGAGGATGTGGTTCGCCGCCACCGAGCTCGCGGTCGACCTCGACGTCGCCCGTCGCTACGAGCTCGAGCTCGAGGGCGCCACCCAGGACGCCGCGGGGACGCTGCCGTACGGCTGCGGCGAGATCGCCGTGACCGCGCCGGTCCAGCCGCTGGTCGCTTTGAGGGACGGCGCGCCCGCCGGTGCGGCCGGCGATCACTGCCTGCGCTGGCGCGACGCCGACGGGGTGGCGGTGGTGGTGCGCACCGATGCGCCCGACGACGGCTGCGCGTTCGACCACGACGGCGACGGGTTCTTCCTCGGCGACGGTGACACCGAGTACGCCTACGACGACGACGGCTGTCGCGTGTGCACGAACGCGCCGGGCACGTGCGAGTGCGACGACGCGCCCGCCACCGGCGCCGACGTCCACGTCGGGGCGGCCGAGGGCTGTGGCGACGTCGACCTGAACTGCGACGGCAAGGTGACGACGATGGACGCACTCGACACCGGCTCGTTCTGCCTGGCGGCGTCGTCGTCGGGCCCGGGCACGACCACGTGCCGGCAGGCGACGCTGGCGTGTGCCGGCGACGGCCGGCTCGAGTGTGCCCTCGACCCGGTGAGCGAGCCCGCGAACGCCGCACCGTGCGCCAGCGTCGACTGCGTCACCAGCGCGAGCTGCGCCGGCGGCGACATGCTCGAGGCCTGCGAGGTGCCCACCGCGGGCCACGACCTGTGTCCGTTCGCGGCGCGCCTCTTCGCGATGGGAACCAGCCCGATCGTGTGCAGCGGCCGCATCCGCGGCGGCGCCAGCGCCGGGTGGGACCTGACCCTGCGGGGGCGGGACGGCGCCGACGTGATCCACGAGGGGCGCGAGTTCGTCGAGGCCGACGGCGTTCGGTGCTCGAGCGTGGAGATCGTCACCGTGCCGGACGCGCCGGCGCCGGTGCCGCTGGCAGAGGCGATCGTGGTGGTCGAGCTGATGGTCGTCGGCAGCCTCGAGCCTCGCTTCTTTCCGGTTCGCCTGAGCCCGGTGGTCGACGGCGCGGTCGCGTGCGGCGCCGAGCCGGCGAGCGTCGAGTGCCTCGCGCCGGTGCTGTGATTCGACGGCCCCCGCCGGCGCGCGCGCGCTTGCGGTAGGCTCGGCGGCGATGACGCAGACGCGGCGCGATGTCGGCGAGGTCCTGTGGTTCGGGATCGAGGGCCCGGAGCTGTCGGCCGCGCGCGCCGCCGCGCTCAACCGCGGCGAGTTCGGCGGCGTCATCCTGTTCAAGCGCAACCTGCAGATCGAGACGATCGGCAGCGGGGTCGAGGCCCAGGAGGTCATCGACCTCGACGCGCTGGCCGCGCTGATCGCCGCGGTACACCGGGCCGCGCCGTCGGACTCGCCGGCCCTGGTGTCGGTGGATCAGGAGGGCGGCGTGGTGCAGCGGGTGCGGGCGCCGGCGACCCGGTGGCCGCCGATGCTCACCCTCGATCGGCTGGCGCCGCCCGACGACGTCGCCGTCGCCGAGCAGGTCGGCCGGGCGCTGGGGCGCGAGCTCGGCGCGCTCGGCTTCGACGTCGACTTCGCGCCGATCCTCGACGTCCACACCAACGAGGCCAACCCGATCATCGGCGATCGCGCGCTCGGCCGCGCCGCCGACACCGTGGCCCGGCGGGCGCTGGCGCTGGCGCGCGGGCTCGAGGCCGGCGGCGTGCTCGGCTGCGGCAAGCACTTCCCCGGGCACGGCGACACCCACACCGACAGCCACCTCGAGCTGCCGCGCATCGATCACCCGTGGAGCCGGCTCGAGGCGGTCGAGCTGGCGCCGTTCGCCGCCGCCGCCAAGGCCGACGTGCCCATGGTGATGACCGCGCACGTGGTGTTCGCCGCGCTCGACGATCAGGTGCCGGCGACGCTGTCGCCCAAGGCGATCACCGGCGTGTTGCGCCAGCGCCTGGGCTACCGCGGCGTGATCGTGTCCGACGATCTCGACATGAAGGCGATCGCCGCCAACTACGGCATCGCCGAGGCGGCGGTGCTGGCGATCCGCGCCGGCTGCGACGTGCTGTTGTGCTGTCGCGACGCCGGCCACCAGGACGAGGCCACCGCGGCTGGCGCGCGCCGCCGAGAGGTCGAGCGAGGTACGGGGCCGGCTCGGCGAGGCGGCCAGCGCGTGCGCGCGCTCAAGGCGCGTGCGGCCCGCGCCCGCGCGGCGGCGGCGCCCTTCGATCGCCGCGACATCGGCAGCCTCGCGCACCGCCAGCTCGCCGATCGCCTGGCCGGCGGCTGAGCCGCGCGGTCACCGTCGCGACAGGAGCGACTCGACGAGGAGCAGCAGCAGGAGCGCGGCGGCGACGGCGTGCTACAGCTCGACCCGCTGGTCGCCGAGGCCGGCCCGGCGGCGCCGCCCGCGCCCGACGCCGGCAGCGCCTGCGCCGGCGCCGGCGTGAGATCCGACCCGCGCGGGTCGAGGTTGACCGCGAAGGTGAGCTGCTCGATGGGCTGGCCTCGCCGCCCGGCCCGGCGCCGACCACCCGGTACAGGCCCGGCGTGTCGGCGCGATCGAAGCGCACCGCGCGCCGACCGATGAGCCGCTCGCGATCGTAGGGCGTCACCGTGCCGTCGGGGCCGCGCACCTCGAGCCGCACCAGATCGCCGACCGGCAGCGACACCGCGTGGCCGACCAGGTGCTCGCCGGCGCGCGGCCCGCTGGTGGCGCGCGCGAGGTAGCGCACCATGCCCTGCACCAGCGGCAAGAAGCCGGGGTGGATCGGCAGATCGGTCCAGTCGCGATCGAGGGTGGAGGTCCACAGCATGAGGCGACCGGCGCCGAGCGGCGCCTCGACCAGCGCCGCGGCGCCGTTGCCGAAGCGCGCGAGGATCTTGCGATCGGTCTGCGCCGACGGATCGAGCAGCAGGAGCTTGCGGGTGCGCGCGTCGGCCAGGCCCGGATCCGCCGGCGAGAACGGCGCGAAGATCGGGTGGTCGACGTCCCACTTGGCCAGCCGCAGCGCGCGGCTGGCGATCTCCGCCGGCGCCGCGCCCCAGGTGACGTCGATGGGATCGACCACCGGCTGCGGCAACAGCGGCGCCATGCGCGCCGCGTACGCCGCCGGATCGACCCGATCGCCGCCGGTGACGAGCAGGCCACCGCCGGCGCGGGTCCACGCCGCCAGCGCCGCCACGCGGTCGGCCGGCAGCGCCGGCGTGTTGGCGAGGATCACCACGTCGACGTCGGCCAGCTCGACGGTGGCGAGGTCGTCCGGCGCGACCGTCTGCAGGTCGACGCCGGCGTCGTCGCGATCGCCTGGGCGCAGCGCCGCCCGCAGGTAGAACAGCTCGTCGTCGTGGCGGGTCGTGCGCGGCGCGCCGTTGACCAGGAGCGCGCGGATGCGATCCGGGCTGGGTGCGCAGCCAGCGACGATCGTCGGCGGGCAGCGCGTCGGCGGGCAGCTCGACCGAGGCGTCGGCGAGGCGCTCGCCGACGGGGAGCGTGGCGATGAAGCGCTTGCGGCGGCGCTCGCCCGGCGGCAGGTCGACCACGCTGCGCGCGACCACCCGATCGCCGACCCGCAAGGCGACGCTGACGCCGAGGGCCGGCTCGGGGCCGAAGTTGGCGAGCTCGGCGGTGACCGCGATGCCCCGCGGCCCGCTCGCGGTGTCGCGCTCGACGTCGGCCCGGGTCACCGCGAGGTTGCGCCGCGGGCGCGGCCCGCCGAGGTCGTCGACCACCAGCGCCGGCCCCTCGGGCCCCCAGGGCGCCGGGCCCGGGTGGAGGCTGGTGGCCGCCACCGGCGACAAGAGGAAGATCGTGCGCGCGCGGTGGCTCGAGCCGTCGAGCAGCTGGGCGGCGCGGGCCAGCGCCCGGGACAGATCGGCGGGGCGGTGGCTGGGGGTGAGCTCGCCCAGGCGATCGCGCAGTCGCAGGTGATCGCGCGACAGCTCGGTCGGCAGCTCGGCGCCCTCGGCGGCGCGCACGATCGCGACCTCGGCCTCGGGCCCGAGCTGGGCGAGGATCGCCGTGGCGCGGCTGACCTCCTCGGCGAGCAGGGTGGTGCCGAACTCGGCGTGGCCGCTGGCGAAGCCGTCGTCGAGGATTAGCACCGCCGCCTGCGGGCCGCTGGCCACCGCCGGCCGATCGCGCGAGCAGGTGGCGAGCGGCTTGGCCAGCGCCAGCGGGATGAGCAGGCACGCCAGCGCCCGCACCGCGAGCAGCGCGCGCTCGCGCAGCCGCAGGCGGCGCGCGGTCCGGCGCCGGGTGGCGAGCAGGAAGTCGAGCGCGGCGAAGCGCACGACCTTGGCCCGGGCTCGGCCGATGAGGTGGATCGCGATCGGCACCGCGATCGCGACGAGCCCCAGCAGCATCAGCGGCGCGAGGAACGACATCAGCGGCGGCCTCGCCCGGCGCGCGCCACCAGGAGCTCGCGCACGACCTCGGCCGGCGCCACGTCGGTGGTGGTCGCGAGGTAGTCGACCCCGGCGGTGCGCAGCTCCTCGGCGCAGCGGGCGAGGAAGGCGTCGAGCCGGGCGAGGTAGGTCGCGCGGATCGCCGCCGGATTGGCCATCAGCGCCTGCTCGCTCTCGAGGCCGACGAAGCGGGTGAGGCCGTCGTACGGGAAGGTGCGCTCGTGCGGCGCCAAGACGTGCAGGCACACCACGTCGTGGCCGCGGCCGCGCAGGTGGCGCAGGGCCGGCACCACGGCGTCGTCGGGGTCGAACAGATCGGTGGCGACGATGATCAGCGCCCGGCGCCGCCCGGCGAGCTCGGCGACCCGCGCGAGGGCCACGCCGGCGCCCTGCCGGCCGCGCCCGCCGCCGGCGCGCACCCGCTCGAGCTCGTCGAGGATCGCCCGCAGGTGCCCGGCGCTGGCGCGGGCCGGCACCGCCTGCGCCGACCGCGCCTCGCCGAAGGTGATCAGGCCGACCGCGTCCTGCTGCGCGCAGATCAGGTAGGCGAGGGCGGCCAGGAGCCACGTCGCGTAGTCGAGCTTGGCGGCGCCGCCGCCGTCGAACGCCATCGACGCCGACGCGTCGAGCACCAGGTAGGTGGTGAGCTGCGCCTCCTGATCGAACTGCTTGACGTAGTAGCGGCCGCGCCGGGCGTAGGCCTTCCAGTCGACGTGGCGCAGCTCGTCGCCCGGCGTGTACAGCTTGTGCTCGGCGAACTCCACCGAGCTGCCGTGCACGCGGGCGCGGTGCAGCCCGGCCAGCGCGCCCTCGACGATGACCCGGGCCTGGATCGGCAAGCCGCCGAGGCGGGCGAGCGCCACCGGATCGATGGGGCCGGTCGGCGCCGGCGCGCGGACGTCGGCCATCGCCCTAGTCGGCGACCGCGTCGAGCAGCCGGTAGACCAGGTCGCCGGCGCGCTGGCCGTCGGCCTCGGCGCGGTAGTTGAGGATCATGCGGTGCTGCAGGGTCGGCCGCGCCAGCGCGGCGACGTCGTCGGTGGCGACCGCGAAGCGACCGTCGAGCACCGCCCGCGCCTTGGCCGCGAGGATGAGGAACTGCGACGCCCGCGGGCCGGCGCCCCACGCGACGTACTCCTTGATGAACGCCGGCGCGCTGGCCTCCGCCGGGCGGGTCGCGCGGGCCAGGGCGACCGCGTACTTGATGACGTGATCGGCGACCGGCACCCGGCGCACCAGGTCCTGCAGCTCGAGGATCTGGCTCGGCGACAGCACCGCGCGCAGCGCCGGCGCGTAGTCGGAGGTCTCCTGGCGGACGATGGCCTCCTCCTCGCTCTCGCTCGGGTAGTCGACGTCGACCTGGAACATGAAGCGATCGAGCTGGGCCTCGGGCAGCGGGTAGGTGCCCTCCTGCTCGATCGGGTTCTGGGTGGCGAAGACCAGGAACGGCGGCGGCAGCGGGTAGGTGCGGCCGCCGGCGGTGACCTGCTGCTCGGCCATCGCCTGCAGCAGCGCGGCCTGGGTCTTGGGCGGGGTGCGGTTGATCTCGTCGGCGAGCACCAGGTTGGCGAACACCGGGCCCGGCACGAACCGGAACGAGCGCCGGCCGCTGGCGGGATCCTCCTCGAGGATCTCGGTGCCGGTGATGTCGCCGGGCATGAGATCGGGCGTGAACTGGATGCGCTGGAAGGTCAGGCTCAGCGCCTCGGCCAGGGTCGACACCAGGCGGGTCTTGGCCAGGCCCGGCACGCCGACGAACAGGCAGTGGCCGCGCGCGAACAGCGCGGTCAGCAGGTGATCGATGACCTTGCGCTGGCCGACGATGCGCTTGCCGAGCTCGGCGACCAGCTCCTCCTTGGCGCGCGCGAGCTGCGCCACCGCCTCGCGATCACCGAGGCGGTTGCCGGCGGGCGCGGCGTCGTCGGCGGACGGCACGACGGCGAGGGTGGGCTTGGGCGTCGGATCCATGGCGCGCGCGCAGTGTACTCCGCCGCTCGTGCGGACGCCCGTCCGGGCGCGCCCGCCAGCGTCACGGCCCGGCGCGCAGCGCGGCGCACGCGGCGTGCTCGCGCCCCGCGCGCGCGTCGCCGGTGGCGTCGTAGGCGGCGGCCAGGCCGCAGCGCACCGTGGGGTCGAACGGGCTCACCCGCAGCGCCTGCTCGAGGGCGGCGGCCGCCGGCGCGAACGCGCCCAGCGCCAGGTGGGCCGCCCCGAGCGTGACCGCGGCGACCGGATCGTCCTCGTCGGCGGCGGCCAGCGGGGTCGCGATGGCGATGGCGCGCGCCGGCTCGCCGGCCTCGACCAGGGTCCGGGCCAGCTTGCCGGCGACCCGGGCGTCGCCGGGATCCACCGCGAGGGCGCGCTCGTACTCGAGCACCGCCGCGGCGGCGTGGCCGCGGGCGCGCAGCATGCCGCCGAGGCGCGCGTGCTTGCGGGCGCGGGCGCTGGCGATCTCGTCGAGCCCCGCACCCTCGGGCGCGCGCCCGCCGCGGGCGAAGCGGATGGGCGCGGCGGCTGTGCGCCAGCTGGCGCCGGCAACCCGCGCAGCGAGCCGCGCCAGGCGCGCTCGGCGTCGGCGAACGGCACGCCGAGCACCTCGGCCACCGCGCGTCGCGCCGAGGTCCCGCCGGCCTGGCGGGCGATGAGGTCGCGCAGGCCGGCGGTGCCGACCTGGTCGTGCATCCACGCGACCAGCGTGACCACCTCGGCGTAGGCCAGCGCCGCCGCCTCCTGGCTCGGCAGCTTGGCCATCGACGGGTGCATCTCGTCGAGCGTGATCAGCGGTCCTTCTGGCGGCGCTTGCCAGGAGCGCGCGCTCAGCCGGCGTGAGCAACGCGGCGACGTCGTCGGAGAGCGCCGCGCGCCACCGCCGTTGCGCGAAGCGCGCGAGCCCCTCCTGCAGCCACACCGGCACCTGCTCGCGGCCGAGCGCGCCACCACCAGGTGCACGTACTGTGGGCCAGCGTGTCCATCCACGGATAGCCGACGAGGGTCGCGCGCGGCGACACCACCATCAGCTTGCCGTACTTCGACAACGCGATCGTGCCGGTGGTCTCGATCTCGGCCTCGGTGAGGGTCGACAGCCGCGCCAGATCCGCCGGCGAGCCGAGCAGCTCGACCCGGATCGGGCCGGGCGGCGTGTAGCCGAGGTCGGCGCCGATCGCGGCGGCGGCGGCGTCGAGCACCTCGCCGGCCAGCGCGGCGATGGTGGCGTCGGGGCCCGGCGCGTGGGCGACGACGAAGCGCCCGCTCGGCGACGGCACCCGCACGAAGCTGGCGGTGAGCTCGGCCGAGCGCTGCGCCAGCGCCCGGGTCGCGCCGACCTCGCCGTCGACGGCGTCGTCGGGCACGCCCACCAGGCTAGCCACCGCCCGCGGGTAGTCGCCGTCGAGCATCGCCAGCTCGGCGGTGAGCCATCGCACCTCGGGCTCGTCGGGCGCGCGCGCCACCAGCGCCGCGATCACCGGCCGGGCCGCCGCCACCTGGGCCTCGCCGAGCAGGCGGGCCGCGCGCAGGGCGTCGCCGCTGAGCGCGCGATCGCGCCGGGCCTGGGCCGGGCCGCCGGCGCCGACGGCGAGCGCGACCACCGCGGCGAGGGCGAGCCGCCGGCCGCTCACTTCACCAGCTCCTCGTAGTAGCGCTGGACCTGCTCGTCGTGCCGGTCGGGGCGCGTCGCTTCATGGCCTCGAGCACCTCCTCGCGGAACTGCTCCGGCGCCCGGTAGTCGTCGGCGCCGGGGATCTTGATCGGGCCCTCGCCGCCGCCGCCGGTGCCGTCCTGGCGCTGGCGGGCGGCGCCGCGCACCGCAGTGCGCGCCTTGGCCATCGCGTCGGCGGCGTCGCGCGCGCCCTGGCGAGCGCCGCTGGGATCGACCGCGCGCATCCGCGCCTCGGCGGTGCGCATGCTGCCCTGGGCCGGACCCATCCGCCGGCCGAGCTCCTCGCCGGCGGTGCCCGGCAGCGGGCCCTGCTTGGCGCCGCGCTCGGCCAGCCGGCGGGCGCGCTCGGCGTTGGCGCCCTGGCGTCGGCGCAGGCGCTCGAGCTCGTCGCGATCGGCGGGCGACAGCAGCTCGTGCGGCGCCGGCGACGCGCCGGCGAGCAGGGCGATGAGCTCGTCGAGCACCGGCTGCGCGCGCTCGATCGCGGCCTGCGCGCGCCGGGTCTCGCCGGCCCAGCGCGAGGTCGGCTCGTCGGCGAGCGCCGCCTCGAGCTCGGCGGCGATGGTGTCGAGGCTGGCCTGGGCCTGGCGCGCCATCGCCTCGGCCTCGGCCAGGTCGCCGCCGCCGACCATGCGGGCGACGTCGTCGAGGCGGCGCGCGGCGATGTCGAGCTCCTCGGTGGAGAACGGGGTCAGGCCGCCCGCGGGCACCTCGTCGAGGCGGCGCCGCAGGCGCTCGAGCAGCACCTCGACCTGGCCCTGGGCGGCGGCGCCGCGATCGCGGGCGGCGGCGTCGACCCGCTGGGCGTAGCGATCGAAGAGCTGGCCGGTCTGGGCGGCGATGTCGTCCTGCTCGCGGCCGATGGCCTCGAGCTCGTCGAGGACCTGATCGTAGGCGCGCTGCTCATCGCCGAAGCGGGCGCCGCGCAGGCCGTCGAGGGCGGTCTCGAGCTCGGTGGTCGCGGTCGACAGCCGGGTCTGGCAGGCGGCGAGCCGGGCCTGGGCGGCGGCGACCTGTCCGCGCTCGAACAGCGCGC
Organism: Kofleriaceae bacterium; assembly: GCA_041389945.1. Taxonomy (GTDB): domain Bacteria; phylum Myxococcota_A; class Polyangia; order Haliangiales; family Haliangiaceae; genus JAWKQW01. Next base: position 879 of record JAWKQW010000012.1, on the reverse strand, counting down.
GCACCTCGGCCACGCAGGTGCGCGGCTCGAGCTGGGCCCGGGCGGCGTCGGCGTGGACGAAGCGATCGAGCACGTCCTCGGCCAGGCCGCCCTGGGCCTCGGCGAGCTCGGCCAGGCTGCGCTCGAGCGCGCGCAGCTCGCGGGCGACGTCGGCGCGCAGGCTGGCGTCGCCGGTGCGCGCCATCTCGGCGAGCAGCTCGCCGAGCCGACGCTGGTGGGCGGCGGCCTCGTCGGCGACGTCGAGCACGCCCTCGAGCTCCTCGCGCTCGAGCCAGTCGGCCAGGAGCACGATCGCGTCCTCCAGCTCGGCCACCAGCTTGCCGTCGGAGCCGGCCAGGCGCGCGCCCAGGCCGCGGCTGGCGCTGGCGTCGCGCGGCAGCTTGTCGAGGGCGCGGCCCTCGGCGGCGAGCAGCCGATCGAGGCGATCGCGCAGGTCGGCGACGGCCCGCCGCAGGCCGGCGTCGGCGTGGGGGTCCTGGGCGTAGGCGGCGGCCAGCGCGCCGACGGCGGCAGCGACCTCGGTGGTGCGCGCGTGCTGCTCGACGCGCGGCGCCACGGCGTCGCCGAGGCCGGGCAGCCGCAGCGCGAGATCGGCCAGCATGCGCTCGACCACGGCGCGCTGATCGACGAGGTGCTGCTGGTGGCGCTGGCGCGGGCTCCACACGTGCAGGCGGAACTCGCGCGAGCGCCCGCGCTGCGGCTCGCCGACGTCGTCGTTGTCGGTGGCCTCGAGCCAGTAGCGGACCTCGGCGCCCGGCGGCAGCGTCAGCTCGGCGAGGTCCCACAGGAGCGTGCCCTCGGCGTGGGCCCGGGTGCCCTCGGGCAGCGGCACCGGGCGCGAGCCGGTCTCGCCGCCCGCGGTCCACGCCAGGGTCGCCT
>JAWKQW010000011.1:0-271836 GCA_041389945.1 Kofleriaceae bacterium | reverse complement strand
CCCGACGACGCCACCCTGGCCCGGGTGCTCGCGAGCGGGCGCCGCCGGGTCGCCGTGCACGCCGAGGACGAGGCCCGGCTCGTCGCGCGCCGCGCGCTCGCCACCGACGACGTCGCCAGCCACGCCGTGTGGCGCGACGCCGAGTGCGCGCGCCTGGCCACCCAGCGGTTGCTGGCGCTCGCGGCGCGGGTCGGCCGCCGGGTCCACCTGCTGCACGTCACCACCGCCGACGAGCTGCCGCTGCTCGCCGCCGCGCGCGACCTCGCGACCTTCGAGATCCTGCCGCAGCACCTGACCCTGTGCGCGCCGGCCTGCTACGCCGAGCTCGGCACCCGGGCCCAGATGAACCCGCCGATCCGCGACCACCACCACCAGGCCGCGCTGTGGGACGCGATCACCAGCGGCCTGTGCGACATGCTGGCCACCGATCACGCGCCGCACACCCTCGAGGAGAAGGCCCGGCCCTACCCGACCTCGCCGTCGGGCATGCCCGGCGTGCAGACGCTGGTGCCGGTGATGCTCGACCACGTCGCCGCCGGCCGGCTCACCCTCGAGCGTCTCGTCGATCTGGTGTGCACCGGCCCGGCCCGAGTGTGGGGCCTCGCCGGCAAGGGCCGGATCGCGCCCGGCTACGACGCCGACCTGACGGTGGTCGATCTGACCGCGCGGACGACGGTGACCGACGCCCAGATGGCGAGCCGCTGCGGCTGGACGCCGCTGGCCGGCCGCGAGCTTGTCGGCGCGCCGGTGGCGACGGTGGTCCGTGGCGCGCTGGCGATGCAGGACGGCGCGCTGGTCGGCGTCGCCCGCGGCCAGGCGGCGCGCTTCGTCGAGACCCTGGCCCCGGCGTGAGCGCCGACGCCGCGAACTACAGCCGCTTGAGCGGGGTCAGCCGCAACAGCACCGGGATCACCGCGCCGCCGGTGACCATCTGCATGTGGCCGTACTGCGACCGCACGTAGAGCAGGCGCGCGCGCCGGGCCCGCTTGTCGAAGCCGCTGACGTCGGCGGGCATGCGATCGAGCGCGACCGCGAACGGGTAGCGCTTGATGAACGCGCTCGACTCGGCCGCGGTGTCGGAGCCGATCATCAGGAGCTTGTGCTGCTTGGCGCGCTTGCCGGAGAAGATGAAGTCGTCGAACGCCTTCTCGGCGCCGTAGAGCGCGTCGAGCAAGATCACCTGGGTCACCAGCTTGTGGTCGACCCACTTCGACATGGTCCGGAACGCGCCGGAGTGGCCCATCACGACGATCGGCCCGTCGGGCAGGCGGATGTTGCCGCGGTGCACCGCGCGGCGCAGGTCGGTCAGCGCCGGCCAGTGCACGGCCTGGCCGTTGCCCGACGGCGCCTCCGGCACCACGAACATCGCGTTCTGGCGCGACGCCTTGAACTGCTGGGCCAGCCGGTGGTTGGTCCAGGCGGTGTCGACGGTGTCGTGGTAGCCGTGCACGTACACCACGGTGCCGGCGGTGCGGCGGTCGTAGCCCGGCGGGATCCACACGTGGATGGCGCCGCCGCCGACCTTGATGCGCCAGTGGGTGCCGCCGGCGACGGTGTCCTCGGTCTTCTCGAGGCGCCCGGTGGCCGCCTTGCGCGGCGCCGCGGCGGCGTCGCCGACGGTCGACGCGAGCGTCAGGCCGAGGGCCACGAGCAGGCAGGCGGCGGCGCGCATCGCCCCTTGATATGCCACCGGCGGCGCCGGGCGGGCAACGAAATCGCGCCGCCGGTCAGTTGACCTGGGCCGCCGCGGCGGCGCCGGGCTTGGGGCCGACCAGGGTCCGCAGCGTGGCCCGCGCCACCTCGGCGCCGGTGGCGTCGCGCAACGACACCGGCACCTCGTACTCGGCGCGCGCCGACGACGGCGGCACCGGGCACTCGCTCACGCCGGTGATGGTGCCGCGCGCCTTGCGCAGGTACTCGACGGACATGCCGGCGACGATGAAGCGGGCGTCGTCGGGAAGCGAGTACGCCAGCGCGACGTTGCCGGTGAGCTCGGCGAGGTTGGCCAGGGCGATGGCGTGCACCGAGCGCAGGTGGTTGCGCAGGCCGGGGCGGTCCTCCATCGTCACCTCGGCGTGGCCCTCGCGCAGCACCGTGACCACCGCGCCGATCGAGCCGGTGTACGGCGCCATCCGGCCCACCAGCCGCGAGAACACCACCCGGCCGCCGGGCACGCCGGCGAGCAGCCTCCAGGCGTCGCGGATGAGGTTGCGCTCGCCGTCGAGGGCGGGCAGCGGCAAGAGCGTGCGCAGGGACGGGAACGCCATGCCGTGACTATACCCCCGCGGTCACAGCGCGGCGGCGGCGCCGCCGTCGCGGCCGGTGTCGGCGACCGCGCGCAGCTGCCCGGTCGGCGTGCGCTCGATGCAGTTGGCGTGGCCGATGCGGCCGCGATCGCGCAGCGCGTGGCCGCGCGCGGTGAGCCCGGCCGCCAGCGCCGGATCGAGGCTGGCCTCGTGCATCACCTGATCGGGCAGCCACTGGTGGTGGACCCGCGGCGCGGCGATGGCGGCGTCGAGCGGGGTGCCGTGGTCGATCACCTGCAGGAGGATCTGCGCCACCGTGGTGATGATCGTGGGCCCGCCCGGCGAGCCGCACACCACCCGCAGCGCGCCGTCCTGCTCGACGATGGTCGGCGTCATGCTCGAGACCATGCGCTTGCCCGGCGCGATCGCGTTCTGCGGCCCCTGCACCAGCCCGAACATGTTGGGCGCGCCGACCTTGGCGGTGAAGTCGTCCATCTCGTTGTTGAGGATGACGCCGGTGCCGGGCACGACGACCTTGGCGCCGAACCCGCCGTTGAGCGTGTAGGTGACCGCCACCGCGAGGCCGGCGCCGTCGACGACGGAGAAGTGCGTGGTCTGCGGCTTCTCGACCACCTCGACGCCGGCGGCGATCGAGGATGACGGCGTCGCGTGGGCGGGGTCGACGTCGGCGAGGCGATCGCGGACGTAGCCGGCGTCGGTCAGGGTCGCCATCGGCAGGTCGACGAACGCCGGATCGGCGATCGCGAACGAGCGATCGGCGAACACCCGGCGCAGCGCCTCGACGTAGAGGTGCAGGCGATCGACTGCGTCCCACGGCATCGTGGCCAGGCCGAGCACGTCGCTGGCGGCGAAGATCTGGCGCAGGGTGACGCCGCCCGCCGACGGCGGCGGCATCGTGATGACGCGGTGGCCGTGGTAGTCGAAGATCAGCGGCGGCCGCTCGAGGGCCCGGTAGCCGGCGAGGTCGGCGGCGGTCCACAGCCCGCCCATGGCGGCGACGCCGTCGGCCAGCGCCAAGCCGACGGGCCCGCGGTAGAAGCCGTCGGCGCCGCCGGCCGCCAGCGCCTCGAGGGTGCGAGCCAGCTCGGGCTGGCGCCAGGTGTCGCCGGCGGCCCAGGGCGTGCCGTCGGGCCGGCGCCACAGCGCCACCGACGCCGCCACCGCCTCGCGCAGGGCCGGGCGAGCGCCGGCGTCGGCGGTGAGCGCGGCCAGGTAGGCCTCGGCGCGCTCGGCGCCCCAGCCGAGGTCGTCGGCGTGGAAGCGGTCGAGCACCACGCCGTCGCGGGCGAGCGTGATCGCCGGCGCCACCAGCTCGGCCCACGGCCGCGAGCCGAGCCGCGCGTGCGCCAGCGCGAAGCCGGCGGCGTCGCCGGGGATCCCGGCGGCGCGCGGGCCGAGCTTGCTGTCCTCGGTGACCGCGCCATCGGCGCCGATGTACATGTCGGCCCGGGCCGCGGCCGGCGCCACCTCGCGGAAGTCGAACGAGGTGGCGGTGCCGTCGGGCGAGCGCACGACCATGAAGCCCCCGCCGCCGAGGTTGCCGGCGCTGGGGTGGGTGACGCCGAGGGCGAGGCCGACCGCGACCGCGGCGTCGACGGCGTTGCCACCGGCGCGCAGGACCTCGAGCCCGACCGCGGTGGCCCGGGCCTCGGCCGAGGTCACCGCGCCGCGGGTGCCGACCGCGACCTCGGTGCCGGCGGCGGTGGGCGCGAGGCCGCCGTCGTCGGGCCCGGTCGCGACCGCGGCGCTGCCGGCGCCGGCGTCGCGCGAGGCGGCGGTCGGGGCCGGCGCGCCGACCTGGCGGCGGCACGCCGCGCTCGACGCGGCGACGAGGGACAGGACGAGGACGACGGCGCGGTGGGCGTGCACGCGGCTACCGTACGCCCCTCGCGCGAGCCCGACCACCCGTGCCCGTGCCCATGCCCGTGCCCGTGCCCGTGCCGACCACCTCAGCGTCGGAGATCGGGCACGGGCACGGGCACGGAGCAGGAAGGTACGAATGCTCAGCGCCGGACGTCGCTCAGCGTCGCCGACGGCGCCATCGCCTTGTACGCCGCCCACACCCGGCGCATCGCCGCCGCCGGCGTCGAGCGCAGCCGCAGGTCGACGATCTCCGAGAGGTCGGTGGTCTGCGGCGTGATCTCGATGGTCGGCGTGCCCTCGCTCTTGGCCACCAGCACCGGCCGCGCGATGTACGGGAACATCGCGGTGCAGCCGACCGCCACCACCAGGTCGAAGCCCTGCTCGAGCTCGGCCTGGAGCTGGGTGAACGGCGCGTGCGGCAGCGACTCGCCGAACAGGACGATGTCGGGCCGCAGCAGGCCCTTGCACTGCGGGCACGCCGGCGGGATGTACAGCCCGGTGAAGTCGCGCACCGTCGAGCGGAAGTCGCACCGGGTGCAGCGCAGGTCGCGCAGGTTGCCGTGGATCTCGCACACCCGCTCGGCGCCGGCGGCCCGGTGCAGGCCGTCGACGTTCTGGGTGAGGATGAGCGAGCGCGGCAGCGCGCGCTCGAACCAGGTGAGCACCTCGTGGCCCTCGTTGGGGCGCGTGTCCCTGCCGGCGGCCTCGATCTGGGCGAGGAAGGTCCAGGTCAGCTTGGGCCGGCGCTGCAGCGTGTCGGCCGACAGCCCGACCTCGACGGTGGCGCCCTTCTCCGACGCCTTGTCGCGGTAGAGCCCGCCGATGCCGCGGTAGGCCGGCCCGCCGGAGTCGGCCGACAGCCCGGCGCCCGTGATGAACAGGACGCTCTCGGCGCGCGCGAGCAGGGTCGCGGCGGCTTCGACGACGTCGGAGCGCAGCGTCGTCTTGGTGGGGCGGCGCGGCCGGGGCGTCTCGGGCATCGGGGCCCCGAGGATATCAGTGGCCGCCGCCCTTGGCGTTGGCGCGGGCGTTCCACAGGCGCAGGGCCAGGACGAAGCCGAGCAGCGCCACCGGGATCATCGCGAACGGCCAGATGTACCAGTCGTCGATGTTCTTGCCCGCCGGGTTGCTGCGGGTCGAGCCGTCGGGGCAGTAGACCTTGGCCGCCGGCAGGGTCGCGCCGTAGAGGAACGACTGCGCCATCGAGCCGATGTAGACGAAGCCGTCGATGAGGCCGACCGCGATGCCAGCGTTCTTGCGGCCGCCGAAGTCGCCGCTGGCGGTGCCCGAGAGCATGCCGTGGACGCCGATGATCGCCATCGACATGAACGCGACCACCCACGGGATGCCCCACGGCCAGCCGAACAGCGGCACGATCACGATCGCGCCGGCCAGCATGATGCCGTAGAGCACCGCCGACACCGGCCCGCGCCGCGACTGGAAGATGTGGTCGGAGATGGCGCCGGCGAACATGCCGCCGGTGATGCCGGCGATGCAGTTGACGACGCCCCAGTTGGCGAACACGAACTCGCCGCCCATGCCGACGCCGCGCCCGAAGTCCATGCCCCACTGCAGGATCGCCTGGCGCAGGAAGCCCGAGCACAGCTCGATCATCGCGATCGTGAAGATGATCGGGTTGGAGATGATCTTCCACATCACCCGACCGACCGACGTCTTGGTGCCGTCGTCGGGCGCGGCGTTGTCGCCGAGGTCGAAGTCCTCGAAGCCGGCGTCCGACGGGTTGTTGCGCACCCAGAAGAAGCACAGCGCGAAGAACACCAGCAGGATCAGCGACGGGAACGCGAACAGCCACGGCGTCGGCAGGTAGTCGAGGATCAGCGGCACGCCGTCGTAGCCGAAGAACACGCCGAGCGAGATCAGGATGCCGAAGATGCCGCCGAAGGTGCCGCGCTCGCGGACGTGGAACCACGACGTGTTGACCTTGACGATCGACACCGCGCCGAAGCTCTGGAAGTACATGTTGAGGCCGTACAGCGCCGCGAACAGCGCGACCTTGTGCTCGCCGCCGCCGCCGGTGACCACCAACGCCGCCATCAGCAGGTTGGCGATGGCCGACCCGCACGCCGAGATCATGATGGTGGCGCGACCGCCCCAGCGATCCGTCAGCGGCCCGTTGAGCAGGAACGACACCCCGTAGATCGCGGAGCCGACGCCGAAGATGATCCCGTACTGCGCCTCGGTGAGGCCGCCATCGAGGCCCTGAAAGGCCTTGATGTTGTACCGGCCCATGTACAGGAACGAGTAGGTCAGGCCGAGGGGCAGCCAGTTCAGCATGCGCCGGCGCCGGAACGCGACGCTGTGCCCGAGGTCGACCTTGGGCAGGCGCGACAGCACCAGGACGATCACCAGGATCATCACGCCGATCGGCAAGAGCTTCTCGTAGAGCGGCTTGCCGGCCTTGGCCTTCTTGGGGACCGCGCACGCCTTGGCGATGGCGTCGGCGGTGGCGTCGGCGGTCGCCTTCGGCGCGGTCATCGCCGGATCGGCCGGCGACGGCATCGCGGCGGCGGCCGCGGCCGGCGGGCTCGCCGGGGCGGTCGGCGCGGCGGCGGGTGCGGCCGGCTGGGCCGAGGCCGGGGCGCCGCCGCCCCAGGTCACCGCGAGCATCATCGCCACCGCGACGGCGGCCGAGAACACCGCGAGCGCCCGCACCGGGCGCGCCGCGAAGCGCTGGAGGAGCTGCATCAGGGGTCGCATCGTAGGGCCCTCCCGGGCGTCCCTTGTGACACGGCGACGACGGTCGTGTCACGCACCGACGAGAGAATCGGCCTTTCTGCTAGGGTCGCCGCCGATGCACGCGCTGGCCGGCCGCTCGCTGCTCGGCGCCGCGCTCGTGCTCGCCGGCGTCGCCGGCGGCGGCTGCGATCCCGGGGATCGCGTCGCGTCGGCGCCCGCGGCCGGGGCCGGCGTCGAGCTCGTCCTCGACGGCAGCCCGGTCGCGACCATCGACGTCGACGGCGCGGCGGCGTGGCCTCGCCTCGATCAGGTCCTGCCCAAGGGCGCCCGCGCGATGCGGCGCTGGGCGCGGCTCGAGGCCACGGGCGCCGGCGACCCGCTGGTGGTAGCGAGCCCGGCGGTGGCCCACCCGACCTTGGTCGCCGCGCTGTACCCCGTCGATGACGGCGTCGGGCTGGGGCTGTTCGAGCCGGCGACGCTGGCGGCGCGTGGCGCCCCTCGCCTGCGGGCGACCGGGGTGCGGCAGGTCCGGATCACCCTGGCGCCACGCGCGGACGGCGATCCCGGCCAGCGCGGCCGCGTCGACGGCGACGTGGCCGCGCCGCGGCTGACGATCGCCGCGGGCGGCGCCGCCGCGACCACCCTCGAGCTCGCCGCCCTGCCCCGTCGGCCCGCCCCCGGTGGCGATCCCACCGCGCTCGGGTGGTCGCTGGTCGAGGTCCTCGGCGCCGCCGGCCGCACCGCCACCGCCGGCGTCCGCCTGGTCGACGCCGCCGGCGGACAGCTCGCGCTGGTCGCGGCCGATCTCGATCCGGCGCGGGCCTTCGGCTTCTTCAAGGTCAACCGCCAGGGCGCCCTGCGCTTCAAGCACCTGGTCGTCGACGACGCCGGCGCCTGGCACGCCCGCGGCGACCTGCGCGACGTGGTGCGGATCGAGCTCGACGCGGCGGCAGGTGCGAGGTGAGCGTCGCGCTGCTCGCCGGCATGTTCGCGATCGGCCTGGTGGCGTTCACCACCGAGGGCGCGATCGGCTTCGGCGCCACCGTCATCGCGGTGTCGCTCGGCGCGCAGCTCTTGCCGATCGAGGCGCTGTTGCCCGCGTTCGTGCCGATCAACATGGCGCTGTCGACCTGGCTGCTGCTGCGCGGCCGCGGCGCCGTCGCCTGGCGGCTGCTGCTCGCCACGATCGCGCCGCCCGTGGTGATCGGCACCGGCGTCGGCATGGCGCTGTTTCACCTCGCGCCGCGGACCGCGATGCAGCTCGCCTTCGCCGGCTTCGTGGTGGTGCTCGCGCTGCTCGAGCTGCGCCGGGTGCTGGCGCCGACGGCGCCGGTGACCGCGCGGCCGCTGCCGGTGGTGACCCGGGTGCTCGTGCTCGGGCTCGGCGGCGTCGCCCACGGCCTGTTCGCCACCGGCGGGCCGCTCATCATCTACGTCCTGCGCCGCGGCCTCACCGACAAGACCGCCTTCCGCGCCACCCTCGCGGTGCTGTGGCTGTCGCTCAACGTGCTGGTGGTGACCAACCTCGCCGTCGACGGCCAGTTCCGGGTCGAGACCGCCGGCCTCGGCGCCGTCCTGGTGGCGGCGCTGGTGCCGGGCCTGGCGCTGGGCGAGCGCCTGCACCGCCGGCTCGATCCGCTGCGGTTCGAGCGCGCGGTGTGGGGCTTCTTGCTCGTCGCCGGCCTGGCGCTGGGCGTGCGCACCGCGCTCGCGCTCGGGTAGGCCGCGCGGTCAGGCCGGTGCGCCCAGGCGGCGGCTGCGATCGCGCGGGCGCCAGTCGGCGACGGCGTCGCGCGGGTGCATCGGGCCGTCGAAGGTGAGCGCGAAGGCGGCGTCGAGATCGGTGGTGCCGTGGGTGCGCACGAACACGGTCTTGCGGCTGTACGGCGCGAAGAACATCAGGAACGGGAAGAAGTTCTTCACCACCACCACGTCGGCGTCCCAGATGCGCAGGCCGACCGCGGTGTAGAAGCTCGGCCGCATCACCATCGACGGCCCCTCGGTGACCACGATGCGCAGGTGCGCGACCTCGAGCACCAGCGCGCGCAGGAAGCCCTGCTGGCGGTGCTTGCTGCGCAGGGTGCCGCGCACCGGCAGCGGCGGGCTGCGCGCCGGATCGAGGCCGCCGCCGAGCGCGAGCTCGACCGGGCTGCCCGGCGCCAGCTCCCAGCAGGCCTCGACCGCCGCCGGATCGCGCACGCCGACGTAGGTGACGAGGCCCTCGCCCTGCTCGAGCAGCGCCCGCATCAGGTGGGTCGAGTCGCCGGGCGCGCCGGCGGTGACCACGTCGGAGGTGTCCGACAAGGTCACCACGCCGAGCTTGCGCCGCAGCCGGGCGCCGCGCGCGATCGCGATCGCCTCGCTCGCGCTCTTGAAGGTCGGCGGCGGCACGTCGCGCCGCGCCCACACCATCTCGGCGAGCTCGTCGGCGAGGCGCTCGGCCAGGGCCTGGTCGCCGTCGGTGACCACGTAGGTCGACCAGCCCAGCGCCGGGTCGTCGTTGAACGGATGCACCATGAAGGTGGTGCACGACAACACCCTGGGATCACGCTCCATCGCCTTCATGCGCTGGAACACCGGGCGCATGGGCGCCAGGAAGTCGATCGTCACGCCGCCGCCGAGGATCATCGGCAAGGTCCGCCACGCCACCGTCGGGCGCATCGTCCCGCGCAGGGCGCCGAGCAGGAGCTCGCCGGCGCGCCGGCCGGTGCGGGCGAAGTCGCGGTGCGGGTTGGTGCGATAGCCGACGATCGCGGTGGTCGCCTCGACCCGGGCCCGGGTCAGGTTGGCGTGCAGATCGTGCGAGGTCACCACCGGCGCGCCGCCGGCGGCCTCGCGGATCGCCGCCAGCACCCGCGCCTCGGGATCGCGCACACCGACCGCGCCCATCGCGCCGTGGGGCGAGATGTACACGCCGTCGAGGCCGCCGGCGGCGCGCGCCGCCGCGACCCGCTCGCAGAACCGGCCCTGGAGCTCGTCGAGGCACGCGGTCGACAGCGGTCCGTTCGACGACGCCCACGCCGAGAAGATCGGCACCGGGGTGACGTCGCCGTCGGCGCGACACGCCTGGAGGAAGCCGGCCAGCTCGGCCTTCTTGAAGAAGCCCGGGACCTCGTCGCCGCCGGGCCGCACCGCCGCCAGCAGCGCGTCGCCCTCGAGGTACATCTGCTCGAAGTCGGCGATCTCGGTGCGTACCGGGGACAGCGCGTTGGTCTCTTGCTGGATCCGCCCGAAGGCGACGCGCAGGGGCCGGGCCACGTCAGCGCCTCGTGAGCCGGCGCAGGCGCCGGGTGGCGCGATCGACCTTGGCCTTGGCCGCCCCGACCTTGTCGAGGGCGTCGGACACCTGCGCGCCGTAGCGCTCGAGCAGCTTGTCGACGACGCCGGTGCCGCCCTTGGTGAGATCGGGGACGATCACGCCGGGCGCGTACATCCCCTCCATCAGCTTGCGCACGTTGTTCTTCACCATGCCGCGCATGGGGATCTTGGCGACCATGCCGTACATGGGCGCGGTGCCGCTGTGCTTGAGCTCGGGAGCGGCCCGGACCTCGGCGACCGCCGCCCGCAGATCCGCGAGGTAGTCGTCGACGATCGCCAGGTGGTTGGCGGTGCAGGTCAGGTGGACCGCCGCCGGGTGCTGCATGCGATCGACCGACCAGCCGCGCGCCTCGAGGCGATCGGCGATGGCGTACACGTCGGGGCCGCCGGTGGCCGCGCCCCAGGCGACGATGGTGGCGTCGGGCTCCCCGAGCACCACGAGCCCGGGCACCGCGGCGACGCCGGCGCGCAGCCGGTCGGCGGCCTCGGCCGACTTGCCGACCAGGTCGAGGTAGCCGGCCTCGCCCATGCCGCGCAGGGCCGCCCACGCCGCCGCGATCGGCCCGCCCGGGCGGGTGCCGATCATCGTCGGCGACGCGTAGATGCCGCCGGGGAAGTCGGTCGACACGAAGAACTGGTGCTTCATCGCGTCCATCGAGCGCCACAGCAGCACCGAGGCGCCCTTGCTGGCGTAGGCGTACTTGTGGAGGTCGGCGGAGATCGAGGTGACCTCCGGGACCCGGAAGTCCCACGCCGGCATCGGCCGGCCCAGCTTCTCGAGCCACGGCAAGAGCCAGCCGCCGACGCAGCCATCGACGTGTAGCGGCAGCCGGTGCCTGCGCGCGAGCGCCGCGACCTGCTCGATGGGATCGATGACGCCGTGCGGGTACTGCGGCGCCGACGCCACCAGGCCGATGGTGTTGCGGCCGATGGCCCGGGCCATGGCGCGGACGTCGATGCGGAAGTCGGGGCCGACCGAGACCCGCCGCAGACGGAAGCCGAAGTAGTGCGCCGCCTTCTCGAAGGCCGGGTGCACGGTCTTGCCGGCGACGATCTCCGGCGAGCGGATCCACGGGCGCTCCTTGCGCGCGCGATCGCGGTAGGCCGCCATCGCCACCAGGATCGACTCGGTGCCGCCCGAGGTCACGGCGCCGACCGCGTCGTCGGGGCCGTGCATCAGCGACGCCGCCATGCCGACGATCTCCATCTCCATGCGCTTGAGGCTCTGGAAGGCGACCGGGTTGAGCAGGTTGGCGCTGGCGAACAGCGCGTGCGCCCGCTGCATGAGCTGCTCGTGGGCCTCGCCGGCGTGGTAGACGAGCGAGAACACCCGACCGCCGCGCCAGTCGGCGTCGGCCGCCTTCATCTGCGCGAGCTGCGCGAGCAGCGCCTCGGGGGCCTCCCCCCGCGCGGGGATCGCCGGCCGGCTCATCGCCCCACCAGCGGCGCCACGTCGAAGCTGCCCTCGTACGACAGCGAGATGATGTTGCTCACGCCGGAGCCGGTGAAGTTCGTCGGCGGGAACGTGATCGAGTCGTCGACGTCGGGCACCAGGTACCAGTAGCGCGTGTAGGTCAGCCCGAACCGGCTCGAGCCGCGCGTGTAGCGCACGCCGGAGTGGACGCCGGGGTGATCGAACGACGGCTGGTCGAGGGTGAGGGTCTCCGCCGGCGCCGGGGTCTTGTCGAAGTGAGCGCCGAGCATGAACTCCCAGCCCGGCGCCGCGCGCAGGTCGTGCACCCGCAGGCCGCCGGCGATCTGCTTGGAGTTCTTGTAGTTCTTCTCGGTCACCAGCTCGGGGATGATGAAGCCGTCGATGTCGGTCTTCTGCTGCTTGTACGGCGTGTAGTACCAGTAGCGCCCCTCGAGGCCGACCTCGAGGTTGGGGGTGACGTCGTAGTTGGCGCCAGCCTGCAGGGTCAGCGGCAGGTACTGGGTGGTCTCCTGGCTGCCGTACATCGACATGTCGGGGTCGTCGCTCGACTCCAGGCTGATCGCGCCCTTGTACGCGGTCTCGACCTTGCCGATGGCGGCGGCGCCGATGGTGAGCTTGGGCATCGGCCGCACCAGGACGCCGAGGTTCCACGCCGGCGCCCACGCGGTGCCCTCGAGGCGGAGCAGCGGCTTGTCGCCGAGCCCCAGCGTGCGCAGGTCGAGCCCGTTGTACACCGGGTAGAAGTAGCGACGGCCCTTGACCCGCAGGTGGACCACGCCGATCGAGCCGGCCACCGCGACCTTGTCGTTGATCTTGTAGGCGAGGCTGAGGTTGGCCTGCGGCGCCACCACGTAGCCCTGGATCAGGTGGTACTGGGTGGCGTCGTCGTCGTCGAAGGCGGCGCCGGTGGCGTTGCCGACGTAGAACGACGCCGCGCCGTAGAGCTTCCGGGTGAGCTGCGCGGTGCCGACGATCATGGGGATGACGCCGACGGCCAGGGACGGCTTGACCGGGTCGTAGTAGCCGTCGGGCCCGGCGGTCTGGCCGAGGAACTCGTCCGAGCCGTAGGTGCCGTCGTCGCGCAGGTCCCACGGCGCGAGGTTGAACTCCGTCGAGATCTTCGCCACGCCGGCGTGCACGTAGACGTGGACCCCGTCGAGCAGCGTCAACCCGGCCGGGTTGTGGAACACCGCCGACGGATCGTCGGGGCGGCCCACCACCGCCGCCATCGCGGTCCGGCGGGTCCCGGTCTCGGGGATCTGGAAGCCGCCCGCGACCGCGGGCGACACCAGCGCCGCGACCACCGCCACCGACGACGCCGTCGCGACGTTCACTCGAACAGAGTTCATCGCAGAGGCTTCGCCCGGCCGCCCGCCGAGTCAAGCGCCATCCGCCGGCACCGGCCCGGCCGCGCCGGTGGCCGACGACGCGCCGCGCCGGCCCCGCGCGGCGAGTTCGTGCGAGCCTCGAGGACGTGCGTGGGGTCAAGGCCATCGGCGTCGTCGCCCTCATCGCCTCCGTGCTGGGAGGCCCGCGGACCGCGCGGGCCGACGACGAGGACGGCGACTGGTACGGCTGGCAGCTCATGATCACCGACATCGGGGCGATCACGGTCGCCGCCGCCGGCGCGAGCACCAACAAGAACCCGGGCGCCGTCGTCGGCGGCGCGGCCGCCTACGTGCTCAGCGGTCCGCTGATCCACCTCGCGCACGGCGAGGGCCGCGACGCGCTGACCAGCCTGCTCTTGCGGACGGTGCCCGCCGGCGTGGGCCTGATGTTCAACGCCGCCGGCAGCAAGCGTGGCGCGACGGCGATCCTGGTGTTCGCCGGCGCGTTCTGCACCGTCGTCGACTGGCTCGGCAACTCCAACGAACCCGCCCCGGGCCAGGCGCGGATCGCGCCACCCGTGCTCGCTTTCACGTTCTAGGGTCGGCCTCTCCCTCGACCCGGCGGCGGACCTCCTCGAGGCGCGCCATCAGCGCGGCGCGATGCGCGACGAGCCGCGGCAGCGCCGCCCGGGCCGCGCCCGGTCGCAGCGCCCGCCAGACCACGCCGAGCCGCGCCTGTCGATCGAGCCACGGCAAGACCGCCCACGGCGTCACCACCAGCGCCGCCACCGCGAGCGCGCTCCACGGCCACGGCACCAGCAGCAGCGCGAGCACGACGCCGACGGTGAACCACAGCGGGTAGACCACCAGCGCGACCCCGAGCTTGTAGGTCGACACCGCGTCGGTGGTGGGCCCGAGCCGGCGGGTGATCGCGCGTGGCAAGACGTACGGCAGGTAGTAGAGCGCCAGGCCCACCAGCGCGAGCGGCGCGGTCACCACCATCGCCAGCGCCCGCAGCCAGGCGCCAGCCCGGCGCGACACCACCCCGAGCGCGACCACCTCGTCGTCGAGGCCGACCGCGGCGAGGGCGTCGTCGTAGCGCGCGACCTCGGCCAGGAGCGCCTCGACCTCGGCGGGCGCGGCGGCGGCGAGCACCCGCTGCGCCGCGCCGACCCGCAGGCCGAGGGCGTGCTGACCGGGCAGCGAGCGCGCGGCGTCGTCGCCCTCGGCGACGTGGCTGTGCGCGTAGAGCTCGGCGACCCGGGCGATGCCGAGGTGCAGCGCCCAGCTCGGCGCCTCGACCAGCAGGCTCGCGAGATCGGCGCGCACGGCCTCGGTGACCGCCGCGGCCACGGCGTCGGCGTCGGCGTCCGGCGGCACCAGCTCGTCGAGCGCGCGCGGCGGCGCGAACAGGACCAGCGCCCGCGAGCGGAACGTGTCGCGGGCGTCGAAGGCCAGCGCGACCGCCTGCACCGCGAGGCCGCGGCCACCGTCGGCGCGGGCCCGGGCCAGCATGCGCCCGGCGCCGGTCCGCAGCGGCGCCAGGTGCGGCTGGTTGTGGCTGGTGCCCTCGGGGAAGATGAGGATGTTGCCGCCGCCGGCGAGGTGCGCGCCGACCCGCGCGAACACCCGATCGTTGGTGCCGGCCGCCTTGTCGGGCGCGTCGACGCGGCGGACGATCGGCACCGCGGCGGCGACGTCGAGCAGCCAGCGCAGCCCGGGCAGCTTCCACAGCGTGCTCTTGGCGACCGGCGAGATGACCGCGCGGGTCTGGGTCAGCACCAGGATCGGATCGACCAGCGCGTTGACGTGGTTGGCCGCGAGCAGGCGGCCGGCGGTGCGGCGCTCCGGCGCCGGCCCGACGACGGTGATCCGCCGGAAGTACAGCCCGATGAGCGCCGCGAGCAGCCGCCGCAGCACCGCCCGCACCGGGTGTTCCCGCATCGCCCGACGATACGCCGCCGGCGGACCTCGCGCGGTATCGTCGCCGGCGTGACCACCGAGCCGCTGTCCCTCGTCGAGATCCTCGGGCTGTCGCCGTGGCGGCTGCGGCTGCGCCAGGCGGCGCTGGCCATCCGCGGCGACGGCCTCACCCCGCCGAGCCGGGTCGGCCTGAGCAGCCGCAAGATCTTGCAGCCGCGCCTGGCGCTGGCCTTGTGGCGCGGTCAGCGCCCCTACGGCCGGCAGGTGCCCATCTACAACCTGTTCAACCACACGCCGACGCCCGTCGAGGACGGCTGGTCGCTGCGCAAGTCGTCGGTGCGCGACTTCCGCGGCGGCACCCTCACCTACGACTCCCACAACGCCACCGACTTCGCGACGCCGCCGGGCACCGTGGTGGTCGCGGCGGCGCCGGCGCGGGTCGTGCTCGCGCAGAGCGAGTACCACCGCGGCGGCCTCAAGCTGCTGCTCGACCACGGCGACGGCCTGATGACGACCTACGTCCACCTGGCCCGGGCGCTGGTGGCGCCCGGCGCCGTGGTCGCCCGCGGCCAACCCATCGCGCTGTCGGGCGCGTCGGGCCTCAACTTTCCCGCCGCCGCGTTCTGCGACCCGCCGCACCTGCACTTCGGCACCTGGCTCGACGGGGTGGCGGTCGATCCGTTCGCGCACGCCGGCGCGGCGTCCCTGTGGCGCGGCGGCGCGCCGACCCCGCACCGCGGCGCGCCGGAGGCCGCGCCGCCGGCCAGCGAGTTCGACCCGGCGGCGGTGGCCGCGATCATCGACGGCTGCCGCGATCGGTCGCTGGCGGCGACCCTGGCCGCCGAGCCCGACCTGGCCCGGCGCGCCGGCGCCGTGATCTTCGCCCGCAACTACTTTCCCACCCGGTTCGCCGATCACGGCAGCCCCTACGCCGCGCGCCACCAGCGCCGGCCCGTGCTCGATCTGCCGTTCACTTCCGAGGACTACGACGGCGTCAGCTTCGCCCTGGCCGGCGCGTGAAAGTCCTCACGCAGGACGCGTCGACCGCGTGCTAGCGTCCGCGCCATATGTACCGCCTGGTCGCCGCCGCCTCGATGAGCCTGCTCGCTGCCTGCGCGTCGGGCACCGGCGGCACGCCCGACAGCGCCCCGGGTGAGTGCGCCGAGGCCACCACGCGGTGTGACGGCCTCACCATCCAGACCTGCACCAGCGGCGCCTGGGTCGACGGCAACGCCTGCGCCTTCGCCTGCGAAGGCGGCGCGTGCAGCGGCGTGTGCGAGCCCGGCACCACCGTCGCCTGCTACACCGGCCCGGTCGGCACCGAGGACGTGGGCGCGTGCATCGGCGGCCAATCGACGTGCAGCGAGGAGGGCACCGGCGGCCCGTGCCTCGGCCAGGTGCTGCCCGCCGTCGAGGAGGACTGCGCCACCGCCGCCGACGACGACTGCGATGGCGAGGTCAACGAGGACTGCTGCACGCCGGAGGCGGACCTGCTGCTCGATCCCAGCTTCGAGATGATCGGCGCCGGCGCCGCCGGCGCGCCGTGGACCGAGACCCACACCCAGTACTCGCCGCTGTGCGACACCGCCTCGTGCGGCGTCGGCGGCGGCACCGGCCCGCGCGGCGGCACGTACTGGCTCTGGTTCGGCGGCACCACCGGGGCCGAGACCGGCGTGGTGTCGCAGGCCGTGGTGCTGCCGGCCGGCGGCGAGGCGACGCTGTCCTTCTACCTGGAGATCCCGGCGTGCGGCGCGCCGGCCACCGATCACTTCCGGGTCGAGGTCGACGGCACCCAGCTCTTCGAGGCGCGCGCCGACGACGCCGCCTGCGAGGTGGTCGGCTACGTGCAGCACCTGCTCGACCTGTCGGCCTACGCCGACGGCGCCAGCCACACGATCACGTTCCGCTCGGCGACCAACAGCGTGTCCGACGTGACCAACTTCTTCGTCGACGACGTCGACCTCGACGTCACCTGCCCGTAGCGCGCGGCGTCGCGGCCAGCGCTCGGCTGGGAGCCTCTACGCCGCAACCGGGTCGGCGGCAGCGCCGGCCAGTTCGCCTTTCGATCAGCGCGGATCGCGCGGGTCGATCCTGGATCCGCGCGCGCGCGTCACCGACGGGCGGGTGACGCGAGATGCCGTGGTCCCTGGGGGAGCAATCCGCAGGCGGCCCCGCGCGAGCACGCGACTGCGTGGCCGTGGTTCGGGCGGGCGGCCGAGATGCCGAAGGCATCCCTGGCCGCCACCGCTCATGCTCTCCTCACCGCGAGGACGCGACACCAGGGAGCCACGGCACGAGCGGCAGGCCCCGCCCGTCGGGCGCGCGGTCTCCCGAACGTCTCGAGCGAGGGCCATGCGATCCAGGCGCCTAGCTCGGTGACCACGGCGGCGCGACCAGGCGCCGCTTGCCGTCGAGGCTGCGCCGCAGCTCGGGCTCGTCGAGGGCGCTGCGATCCCACAGCTTGCAGGTCACCTGCTGGTGGTGCTGATCGAGGGCCTCGCAGTAGTTGGTGAACTCGCAGCGCCGGACCTCGGCGCCGCGGCCGAGCTCGAGCTTGCGCCACCAATCGGGATCGGCGAGCGACTGCCGCGCCGAGGCGACCAGGTCGCACGCGCCCGCCGCCAGCGCGTCCTCCGCGGCGCCGAAGTCGCCGATGCCGCCGGCGCCCACGATGGGCGTGGCGTGCCCGGCGGCGCGCACCGCGGCGCGGATGGCCGACGCCAGGTGCAGGTTGCGCCCGAAGGGCCCGCGATCGTCGGAGTAGATCGTGGGCATGCACTCGTAGCCGCTCTGCCCGGTGTACGGGTAGACCGCCTGCCCCACCTTGGGCAGCTTGGCGTCCTCGAACTTGCCGCCCGCCGACACCGACAGGTAGTCGAGGCCGGCGCCGGCCAGGGCCACGCCGATCTGGGTGGTGTCGTCGAGGCGGTTGCCGCCGGCGATGATCTCGTCGCCGAGGAAGCGGGCGCCGACGGTGGCGGTGGGATCGATCGCGGCGGTCGTCGCGCGCACCGCGGCGACCACCTCGAGCGGCAGGCGCAGACGCTGGGCCAGCGGCCCGCCGTAGCCGTCGGCCCGGGTGTTGAGCGCCGACAAGAGCGACGCCATCGTGTAGGCGTGGGCGAAGTGGAGCTCGACGCCGTCGAAGCCCGCCGCCAGCGCCCGCCCCGCCGCCGCCGCGAACAGCCCCGGCAGCACCGCCGGCAGCTCGCGGATGTGTGGCAGGTGGACGTCGGTGACCCGCTCGCGCGCGCCCCGCGAGAGGTCCTCGAGCTCGCGCGTGGTGAGCACCGACGGCAGCTCGTCGTCGGGCACCGCCTCGAGGGCGGCGCGCACGTCGGCCTCGTCGGCGCTGAGCCAGCGCGGGTCACCGCCGGCGCGGGCCGCCAGCGCCTCGCGGTGCGCCGCTGTGATCGCCAGGAACCGGGCGAAGAACCGATCGCGCGGCGGCCGCCGGCGGATGGCGAGGAAGTCGATGAGCTGGATGTACAAAAGGGTCTGGCCGCCGGAGGCCTCGCGCACCGCCGCGGTCAGCCGGCGCAGGCCGTCGACGAAGCGATCGTCGCCGATGCGCAGGAGCGGCCCCGACGGCACGTCGCGGATGCCGGTGGCCTCGACCACGATCACGCCGGGCCGGCCCTGGGCGAAGCGGGCGTACCAGTCGATGACGTCGGGCGTGACCTCGCCGTCGTCGGTGGCCCGCCACGGCACCATCGCCGGCACCCAGGTCCGGGTGCGCGCGGTCCGACCGCCGAGGGCGACCGGCTGGAGCAGGCGCGAGGCCCGCGCCTCCTCGGCGCTCGGCCAGCGCGCGATCGGCAGCGCGTGCTTGCGTCGCTCGGGTGGCTGCCACATCGCCGCCGGGCATACCACGCAGGTGGCCCGCCGACGGGCGTCGCGCGGCGCGCGACCGCGGCTCAGCGGCCGGACGGCAACACGCCGGAGGCGGCGGCGACCATCGCCGCCACGCTCGGGCGCGCCGGCGGCGGCACCATCACCGGGCCGCTGGCGGCGTCGCTCGCGCCCGGCCGACCCGCGACCACCGCCGCCGCGATCGCCTCGGACACGCTGCGGACCTCGACGCCAGGCTGGCTCGGGGTGCGCCAGGCGTTGTGCAGGAAGCGGGTCACGTCGACCACCGCCGGGCCGTAGCTGATGGTCTCGTGGCGCAGGCCGATCTCGTCGCACCAGCGGCCGACGATGGCGGCCGCGCGCGGCAGCTGGCTGTGCGGGATCTTGGGGAACAGGTGATGCTCGATCTGGTAGTCGAGGCCGACGAAGAACCACGACAGCCAGCGCGGCAGCGCCAGGTTGCGGGTGGTCTCGAGCTGGTGCTCCCAGTCGGTGATCTGGTCGTGGATGACCGGCAGGCCGATGTGGGCCGGGGCGAAGATGAGCGCCAGCATGACGCCGACCGCGGCCCACACGCCGAGGTACACCGCCAGGGCCGGCAGGCCCCAGATCGCGACCGGGATGCCGACCCACAGCGTGTAGTGCGCGAGCTGGCACAGGGCGTCGGCCCAGAACGCGCCGTCGAGGCCGCGCTTGCGGGCGTGGAAGCCGAGGCGCTTGATCGACGAGATGCGCATCATCGTCGGCAGCAGCAGGGTGAGCGGCCAGAAGATGTAGCCCTGGACGTTGCGCTGCAGCCAGCGGCGCAGCGGGTTGGCCCGCTGGTGATCCTCGGCGCACGAGGTCATCGGCCACAGGGTGATGTCGGGATCGGCGCCCTGGACGTTGGGGTGGCCGTGGTGGAGCACGTCGTGCTTGTTGCGCCAGTGCAGCGCGCCCAGGCCCGACAGCAGCGGGAAGCAGATGTGCTGCATCAGCGCGTTGCGGCGCGGGCTCGGCGAGATGCTGCGGTGGCTGCCCTCGTGGCCGAGCATCGCCGCCGGCACGATGAAGGCCGCCACCACCGGCACCAGCAGGATCGACAGCCACAGCGGGCCGACGACGACGCCGACCATGGCCGCCGCGGCCAGGGTCAACGTGATGGCGAGCTTGCGCCAGGCGGCGCCCTCGTCGAACTCGAAGACGCCGGCGGCATGGAGCTGAGCGCGGAGGGACTTGGCCTGGGCAGCGGTTACCACGCAGCGACGATGCCCGAGCCGGTGCCGACGCGCGCTCATGCCCCCGTCACGTCACGTCACGGTTCTGTCATGGCCCGTGCCCGCCTCGCCGAGGTCGCCGCCGTCGGACCGGCCGGGCGGCACCCCCGCGCGCGGTCGCTACGCCGCCTTGACCGCGGCGAGGAGGCCCTCGATGGCGCTCTTGGCGTCGCCGAAGAGCATCTTGGTGCCCGGCTTGTAGAACAGCGGGTTGTCGATGCCGGCGTAGCCGGCGCCGCGGCTGCGCTTGTTGACCACCACCAGCTTCGACTTCCACACCTGCAACACCGGCATGCCGGCGATCGGCGAGCTCGGGTCGTCCTCGGCGGCCGGGTTGACGATGTCGTTGGCGCCGATGACGATCACCACGTCGGTGGTCGGCAGATCGTCGTTGATCTCGTCCATCTCGAGGACGATGTCGTAGGGGACGCTGGCCTCGGCCAGGAGCACGTTCATGTGCCCGGGCAGCCGGCCCGCGACCGGGTGGATGGCGAAGCGCACGGTGACCCCGCGCCCGCGCAAGAGATCGGTCAGCTCGCGCACCGCGTGCTGGGCCCGGGCCACCGCCATGCCGTAGCCCGGCACGATGACCACCTGCTGGCTACCGACCAGCGTGGTCGCGAGCTGGGTGGCGTCGATCTCCTGCATGTCGCCGTCGGGCGCGGCCGCCGCGGCGCCGCCGGCCGGCTTGGGCGCGTCGGCGCCGAACCCGCCGAAGATCACGTTCCAGATCGAGCGGTTCATCGCCCGGCACATGATCACGCTGAGGATGGCGCCGCTCGAGCCGACCAGCGCGCCGGTGATGATGAGCAGGTCGTTCTCGAGCATGAAGCCGGCGGCCGAGGCGGTCCAGCCCGAGTAGCTGTTGAGCATCGACACCACCACCGGCATGTCGGCGCCGCCGATGGCGGCCACCAGGTGCACGCCGAGCACGCACGCCAGCGCGGTGCCGGCGCCCAGCGCCCAGGTCTGGCCGCCGCGCACGTACAGGACGCCGCACACCACGAGCCCGAGGAGCAGGCCGAGGTTGAGGCCGTGGCGGCCGGGCAGCAGGGTCGGCTTGCCCGACACCGAGCCGCGCAGCTTGAGGAACGCGAGCACCGAGCCGGTGAAGGTGATCGCGGCGATGGCGACGTCGACGTAGACCTCGATGGAGGTCTTGAGATCGAGGTGGCCGCGGCTGGCGAGCTGGATCGAGTAGCCCACCAGCACCGCGGCGACGCCGACGAAGCTGTGCAACAGCGCCACCAGCTCCGGCATCTGGGTCATGCCGACCCGCGCCGCCATCACCCCGCCGACGATCGCGCCGACGGCGATGGCGCCGATGAGCAGCGGGTGCGGGTCGAGGCCCTGCAGCGTGAGGGTCGCGACGATCGCGATGCCCATGCCGATGACGCCGTAGAGGTTGCCACGGCGCGCGGTGGCCTGGCTCGAGAGCCCGCGCAGCGACAGGATGAACAAGACGGCGGCCACCAGGTAGGCGCCGAGCGAGAAGGCGGTCGAGAGGTACATCGCGCGCCTACTTCCTGAACATCGCGAGCATGCGGCGGGTCACCAGGAACCCGCCGGCGATGTTGATGGTGGCGAACAGGGTCGCGGCGATCGCGACCGTGGCGCCGGCGTCGAGGGAGCCGGTGGCGCCGCCGAGCAGGCCGCCGACGACGATGATGCCGCTGATCGCGTTGGTGACGCTCATCAGCGGGGTGTGCAGCGCGGGGGCGACGTTCCAGATCACCTGCCACCCGACGAACACCGCCATGATGAACACGGTCAGGTGCTGCAGGAGCTGCGCGGTGCCGACGCCGACGGTGGCCTCGGGCTTGCCGAAGCGCAGGCCGAGCCAGGCGATGGCGGCGACGAGGCCGAGCACCGCCATCACGGTGCCGGCGGTCTTCGACGGGGGCAGCACCGGGGTGCCGTGGCCGTGCCCGCTGGCCTTCTTGGTCGGCGCGGGCGCCGCGGCCGCGACCGGCGCTGGCGCGAGGGCGGCGGCGGGCTTCGGCGCGGCAGCCACCGCGGGCGCGGCCGCGGGCGCCGGCGGCGGCCAGCGGACCTCGCCGGCCTCGAGCACCAGGGCCGGCCGCACCGCGTCGTTGCCGTGGTCGACGGCGAAGCCCTTGGCGCCGCCCATCTCGTCGAGGAAGTGGGCCAGGTTGGTGCCGTACAGCTCGCTGGCGACGCCGGGCATGCGCCCGGCCAGGTCGGCGTAGCCGAGGATCACCACGCCGGTGTCGGTGGTGAACGCCTCCCCGGGACGGGTCAGCTCGCAGTTGCCGCCCTGCTCGGCGGCGAGGTCGACCACCACCGAGCCCGGCTTCATCAGCGCGACGGCGTCCGCCATCCACAGCTTGGGCGCCGGCCGCCCGGGGATGAGCGCCGTGGTGATGACGATGTCGACGTCACGGGCCTGCTCGCGGAACAGCGCCATCTCGGCGTCGATGAACGCCTGGCTCATCTCCTTGGCGTAGCCGCCCTGGCCCTCGCCCGACTCCTGGACCGCGACGGTGAGGAACTCGCCGCCGAGGCTCTTGATCTGATCCTCGACGGAGGGCCGCACGTCGAAGGCGCGGACGATGGCGCCGAGGCCCTTGGCCACGCCGAGCGACGCCAGCCCGGCGACGCCGCAGCCGATGATGAGCACCTTGGCCGGCCGGACCTTGCCGGCGGCGGTGATCTGCCCGGTGAAGAAGCTGCCGAACCGGTTGGCCGCCTCGATGACCGCGCGGTAGCCGGCGATGTTGGCCATCGACGACAGCGCGTCCATCTTCTGCGCGCGCGAGATGCGCGGCACGCAGTCCATCGCCAGGACGGTGAGCTTGGCCGCGGCCAGCTCCTCGACCAGCGCTGGGTGCTGCGCCGGCCGGATGAACGAGATGAGGGTGGTGCCAGGCATGGCGGCCGCGGCCTCGCCGGGCTCCGGCGGGTGCAGCTTGAGCACGATGTCGACGCCGCTCCACACCGCGGCGGCGCCGTCGACGACGGTGGCGCCGGCGGCCCGGTAGAGCTCGTCGGGGAAGCTGGCGCCGACGCCAGCGCCCGCCTGCACCACCACCTCCCACCCCGCCTTCACCCACTTGCCGACGGTCGTCGGCGACGCGGCGACCCGGCGCTCTTCCGCGCGGATCTCCTTGGGAATTCCTAGCTTCATGAGCGGCGCGACGATGCCAAGCCGGGCCTGGCGGTGCAAGGCGCCTAGCGGCCGGAATGTCGCGGAACGTCGTCGCGCCGGCGGCTCAGGAGGTGTGGCGCACCGGGCACGTCGAGAGGCCCACGAGCCGGTACAGCGGGCAGAACCCGACGAGGCCCGTGACCAGCGGGATCAGCCCGAAGAGGCCGAGGTAGGTCTTGGGGCCGACGACGACGAGGGCGAGCAGCGCGAGCCCGACCACGACGCGGAGGATGCGGTCGATGGTGCCTTCGTTGGTGTGCATGGTGGCTGGCTTTGCACGTGCGATGCCGGGCCGCGGCGCGGCGTGGCGCCGCCGGGCACCCGAGCCCTCACGCACACGCTGCACCCGGCGGCGACGGCGCGCAGGATGTGCGCGTTCGCCAGCGAACGCCCCCGACGCCGTCACGCAGCCGGTGCGCCGATGAGCCGACCGACCGGACGCAGTCGGCACGCGGCTCGCAATAGTCCCGACCATGACGACCTCTCCGTTCGCCGCGCCGGTGACCTCCGTGATGACCACCGAGGTCGTCTACGTGCGCACGCAGACGCCGATCGACGACGTCGCGGCGCGGCTGGCCAGCCGCCGGATCTCGTCGGTGCCGGTGCTCGACGACGCCGGCTCGATCGTGGGCGTCGTGTCGCGGACCGATCTCATCCGCGCCGGGCGCCTCGGCGTCGGCGGCCGCGCGGTGGCGCCGCTCCCCGAGCCGGCGCCGCGCACCGCCGAGGTGATGTCGCAGGGCCCGCTCATGGTGACGCCGGAGACCACGCTCGCCGAGGCCGCGCGCCTCATGCTCGAGCACGGCGTGCACCGGGTGTACGTCGTCGACGCGCGCGGCCGGCTCGGCGGCGTGGTCGCCGCGGTCGATCTGGCGCGGGCGGTGCGCGACGCCCGGGTCACCCTGCCCCTCGAGGCGCTGATGACGTCGCCCATCCAGACCATCGACGTCGGGGCGCCGGTCGCCGACGGCGTCGCGCGCCTGGCCGCGCTGCACGTCATCGCGCTGATCGTGACCGAGGACGGCTGGCCGATCGGCACGTTCTCCCAGGTCGAGGCGCTGGCGGCGCGCGACCTGCCGGCGACCACGCCGATCGACGCCGTCTACGATCCGGCGCTGATCTGCCTGCCGGCGACGACCCGCGCACCGCGCCGCCGCTCACACCGCACAGCTCGACGTGCGCCGCGTGGTGGTCGCGCGCGCGCGCGAGGCGGTGGGCATCGTCACCGCGCTCGACTTCGCCCGGGTGGTGGCCGGCGAGCTCACCTGATCGCATCAGGTCGCGAGGTCGAGCGCGCCGAGCGCGAGCGCCGTCGGGCCGTGATAGCGGCCGCGCGAGATCACCTCGCGGCTGCGCCGCGCGTGGGCCAGGAGCGCCAGCGCGTCGCCGCGGAGCCAGCCGCCGCGCACCCACCGCGGCGGCCCGGCGCCGGTGAGGTGGGCGAGCTCGATGGCGGCGAGCACGCCGCCGGTGCACGGATCGAGCTCGAGCCAGCGCGCGGCGAGCACCTCGAGCCGAGGAACGCCGCCGACCGCGAGCGCCGCCCGAGGCGTGGCGCCGGCGGCGACGACGAGCTCGCGCACGCCACCGTTGGCGGCGACGCCGCGGCGCGCCGCCTCGTGGCGATCGAGCGCGAGCGCGGCGACGCGGCCGCCCTCGACCAGCGTGAAGGACGCCACCGCGGCGCCGTCGTCGGCGATGGGCGCCGACGACAGGCCGAAGTCCCGCGGGCCGTCGCTGCGGACGACCAGCGGCTCGGCGACGGTGGCGGCGCCTGGCGCGAGCTCGTCGCCGGGACGCACCCGCGGCAGGCCAGCGCGGGCGCGGACGCCGTCGACCTGATCGACGAGCACCTGCCACGGCCCGAGCTCGCCGAGCCCGCCGACCAGGGCGGCGGCGTCGACGACGACCTGGTAGCGCCCGGCGCCAGCGCGGTCGCCTGGCCGCGGCCGCGCAGCTCGGCGACGGCGGCGCGCGCGGCCGCTGCGAGGTCGAGGCCCGCGCGGGTGCGAGCCGCCGTCGCCAGCCCGGCGGACGTCGCGCCGGCGGCGACCGTGGCGCGCACCACCGCCGCGGTGGAGCGCCACGCCAGCCCGGGGCCGCCCTCGACGACGACGCGATCGGCCTGGTGATCGACCTGAACCTCGGCGGCTGCGACCTCGGCCGGCGTGGCGAGGTGGGCCGCGAGCTCGTCGAGCAGCGCCGCGGCGACCTCGTCGGGTGCGCCGTCGCGCAGCGCGGCGTCGTCGAGCGTCACCGGCGCCGCCACCGCCGGCGGCGGCGCTCGCCAGGACGGGCCGAGCGTGGCGCGCGCGCGAACCTCGGCCGCCTCGATGAGGCCATCGACGTCGAGCCCGGCGGCCACCGCGACGACCTCACCGGTGCCGCGTCCGCCGCGCTCGTCGACGTGCAGGCGCAGCCGCACCGTGCCGGTGGTCCCCGCGTGCCGCGTGACCCCGTCGCCGGGCGAACGGCGCGCCACGCCGCGCTGGCGCTCGCGGGTCGCGATCACCCAGCCGCGGTGGCCGCGGCGCCGCAGCGCCCGGGCCAGCTCGTCGACGATGGCGTCGCCCGGCGCGCTCATCCGCGCACCGAGCGCAGCTCGCCGCGCGCGCGCACCGTCGGCGCCGACGCCGATCGCGGCGCCGCGCCGGGTGCGATCCACGCGCCCACCGCGCGCGATCGTCGGGCCGCGGCCAGGGCGACCAGCGGCACCCGCCACGCCACCCGTCCGTGCAGCTCGTCGGTGGCCGCGCCCGCCGCCAGGCCGCGGGCGCGCTCGACGAGCACGGTGACCACGCCGGCCGCCGGGTCGACGTCGATGGCGCGCGGCTCCTCGAGGCGATAGCGGGCGCCGACCGCGAGGGCGACCTCCTCCTCGGTGCCGGGCCGCCACGCCACGTGCCCGACCGCGGGGGCCGACGCGCTCGTGGGCTGCGGCCGGTGGCGACGACCGCGCGCCGGCGGGGAGGCGGCGAGCCCGGCGTCGGTGAGCACCGCGGTCGCCACGGCGAGGTCGCCGAGCGCGTCGCGGCCGACACCGCCGTAGGCGACGTCCGCGCCAGCGTCGTCGACGATGATCGCCCGATCGAGCGCGACCTCCGGCGCGGCCACCGGCGGGCGCGCCTCGGCCAGCGCCAGCGCCAGCGCCGCGGCCACCGGCGGCGTCAGGACGACCTCGGCGTCGAGCACCGCGAGCCTCGCCCCGGGGGACGGTAACGCCCGCGCCGCCGCCACCACCGCCGCCAGCTCGTCGTCGTCGACGACGAACCCGCGATCGGTGCCGCGGTCGCCGCGCACCAGGCGCGCGAGGTGGGGCCGGGTGCCGACCCACGACGCCACTGCCAGGCCCAGCCGCTGGCGCCGTGCGTGCGACACCAGCGCGCGATCGTGGCCGACGATCCACCGGCCGTCGTCGTCGAGCACCGCCTCGACCGCGAGGTGATCGCCCGCGCCGCCGGCGGCCTGGTCGAGCCGCTCGCCGAGGGCGCGCACCGCGTGCTGCCAGGCGTCGAGCCGGCGTGGCGGCGGCGGCGGCTCCTCGATCGTCGTCGACGGCGGTGACCATGGCTTCCGCGGCTGGCCACCGCCGAGTTCGCGCACGAGGCCGTCGACGGCGGCCGCGGTGACCACGTCGGTCGCGCGCTCGCGGCGTCGGCCGCGGGGATCGACCACCGAGATCACCGCGCCGACCGTGACGGCGTCGTCGATGCCGCGCGGCGACACCACCCGGCGTCGGCGGCGCTCGACGCTCGCGATCACCTCCGGGTAGCGCGGGGTCAGGCGCTCGACCGCGTCGACGAGCCAGGCGTGGACGTCGGCGGGGTCGACCTCGGCCGGCGCCGCCACCGCAAGGCGGCGGGCCGGCGCACAGCCCCACAGCAGCGCCGACATCGAGCCCACGCCGAGGCCGGCGAGCACGTCGCGGCGACGCCAGGGGGACACCGCGGCACGGTACCACCGTCGATGGCGGTGCCCGCGGCGGGCGCGCGCCAGGCAGGCGGACTACCATCGCGCCGTGCGCAAGGCGTGGGCCCTCCTCGTCGCCAGCGCCCTGGCGGCGTGCGTGGCGCCACCCGCGGTCGACGACGCCCGTCGGCCGCCGCCAACGCCACCGCCGTCGACGAGCGACGCCCCACCGGCACCCTCGCCCCCACCGCCGGCGGCGGCGCCGCCCCTGCCGGCAGCGACCCTGCGCAACGCGTTCGTCGAGCCCGGCCTGCAGGCCTTCGCCGCCACCGCCGCGCGCCAGGCCCAGGCGATGCCCGACACGGTGTGGCTCGACGATCGGCGCGCCCGGGCCCAGGTGGCGCTGACGTTCGACGACGGCCCCGACGACGTCGGCTGCCCGGCGGTCGCGCGCGTGCTGGCCGCCCGCGGGGTCACCGCGACCTTCTTCCTGCTCGGCGAGGAGGTCGCGCGGCGACCGGCGGCAGCGCTGGCGCTGGCCGATGCCGGCCACGAGCTGGCCCTGCACGGCTGGTCGCACCGCTCGATGCGCGCGATGGCGCCGACGCGCGCCTTCGCCACCCACGTCGAACGCGCACGCACGGCGTTGCGCGCGGCCGTCGGCGACCGTTTCGTCGAGACCTTGTTCCGTCCGCCCTACGGCGACGCCACCGACGACCAGCTCCACCTGCTGGCGGCGCGCGGCGTGCGGGTCCCGCTGTGGTCGATCGACAGCCTCGACTGGCGGCCCGGGGCGACCGCCGAGACGATCGTCGCCACCACCGTGTCCCTGCTCCACCCTGGTGCGATCGTGTTGATGCACTGCGGCCGCGGCCACGGCGAGGCCACCGCCGCCGCGCTGCCGGCCCTGCTCGACGAGCTGCACGCGCGCGGCCTGGCGCCGGTCACCGTCGGGCGCCTGCTGGCGCCGTGACCGCTGGCGCCGTGGTATCAGCCGCGTCGATGCGCCCGCGCTCGCTCGTCGCCGATCCGCTCCTGGGCGCCATCGCCGGCGGCCTCCTCATCGGCGTCGTCGAGGCGGCCCTGGTCCCGACCCTGGGCGCGCGCTGGGTGGCGCTGGTGCTCGCGACGATGATCGGCGCCCTCGCCGGCGCGCTGGTGCTCGCCACCAGCTGGCTCCGCGGTCGCCTCCGCCTCACCGGCGCGCGCGCGGCGCTGCTCGACGCGGCGCCGGCGGCGCTGCCCCTGGCCCTGGTCGGGCGCTCGCTGTTCGACGGCGCGCTCGCCGCCAGCTTGCCGGGCGCCAAGGTCGGGCACCTGTGGCTGCCGGTGGTCGGCGTCGCCGGCGTGGCCGCCGCGATCGCCCTGGGCCGCTACCTCCTCGCGCGCGGCGTGCGCGGGCGCGCGGCGACGGTCGCGGCGGTCGCCGTGCTGACCCTCGCCCTCGAGGTCGCCGATCGCCGCCTGTTCCGCAGCGAGTACCCCGACGTCCACGCGCTGCTCGCGGTGACCACGATCGTGCTCGCCGGGCTCGCGCTGCGGCTGGCGGCCGGCGCGGCGGCGGTGACGGGACCCGCGCCCCGGCTCGTGGGCGCCGGCGCGGTGGCGCTCGCGACCATCGTCGCCCTCGGCTGGGGCCTGGGCGCCGCCGACGAGCGGTGGGCGCTGGCCACCCACGGCAGCCACGGTCGACACCTCGCCCGGGTCGTGCGCGCCGCCCTCGATCTCGACGGTGACGGCGCCAGCCGCTGGCTCGGTGGCGGCGACTGCGACGACGGCGACGCCGCCCGCCACCCCGGCGCCCGCGACCTGCCCGGCAACGGCGTCGACGAGGACTGCGACGGCGCCGACGCGGTGCCGCCGCCACCGCCGCCGCCCGGCGCCGCCGAGCGCACGGCCCAGCTCGCGGCTTGGCGCGCCGGGCCCGAGGCGGCCGCCCTCACCGCGGCCGCGGCCGGCTGGAACCTGCTGGTCATCTCCGTCGACGCCCTGCGCGCCGATCTGCTCGCGCCCGACGCGCGGCGCCGCGCCGAGTTCCCGCACCTGACCGCGCTGCTCGCCGACGCCGTGTGGTTCACCCGCGGCATCGCGCCCAGCGCCGGCACCGACGTGTCGCTGTCGGTGTTCGTCACCGGCCGCGGCAACCCGTTCCAGCCCATCGATCGCACGCTGTTCGAGACGTTCGCCGCCGGCGGCCGCAAGACCCACGCCATCCTGCCGCGGGAGGTGCTGCGCCACGCCGGCGAGACCTTGCTCACCCGCGGCCTGGGCGCCGTCGATCGCCTGGTCAACGATGGCCACAAGGCCGACGTCGGCGATCGGCTGACCGCCGACGAGACCACCGTCGATGCCCTGGCCGCCGTCGACGCCGCCGGCGCCACGCCGTGGCTGGTGTGGGCGCACTACTTCGACGTCCACGAGCACCACCAGCTGCCGCTGACGGCGGCGCAGCTGGCCCGGGTCGACGGCGCGGGCCTGTCCACGGTGGCCCACCGCTACCGGGCGCTGGTCGCCGAGACCGACGACGCCATCGGCGCGCTGCTCGACGGCCTGCGCGCCCGCGGCCACGACGACCGCACCGTCGTCGTGTTCTTCAGCGACCACGGCGAGAGCCTGCGCGAGGATCCGCGCCTGCCCGACAACCACAACGTGTACGCGTACCACGCGCTCACCCACGTCCCGATCGCGATCCGGGTCCCGGGCGGCCGGCGCGCCGTCGACGACGAGCCGGTGACCCTGGCGGATCTGCCGGCCACCCTGACCGCGCTGTTCGGGCTGCCCGCCCTCACCGAGCCTGCCGGCGTCGATCTGCGCCACCACCTGGTCGAGGCCCCCGCGAGCCTGCGCGGGCTGGCCCGGCCCCTGGTGATCCACGAGACCGATCAGTGGGCGGTGGTCGAGTGGCCGTGGAAGCTCCTGGTGCGGCCGGCCGACGACCTGGTCGAGCTCTACGACCTCGAGCGCGATCCCGAGGAGCGCGACGACCACGCCGCCGCCGAGCCGGCGCGGGTCGCGGCGCTGCGCGCGCGCTACGCGACCTTCCCGTCGGTGCCGCTCGATCGCACCCGGGCCGGCCGGGCCTGGCGCGAGAAGGTCGCCCGGGCGCCGACGCCGTGAGCGGTGGCACGCCTCGGCCCCGACCGGTCGGAGCTATAGTCGAGCCATGAGGAGCCGCGGTCAGGCTGCGCGCGCGATCGTGATCGCGATGTCCCTGGCCGCCTGCCTGCCGGCGGCCGAGCTCGAGCGCTGCCCCGACGGCGTGGTGTGCCCGAGCGGGCAGGCGTGCGCGCCGACCGGCGGCGGCTGCGTCGACGAGGATCAGCTCGCGGCCTGCGCCGGCCTGGCCGCGGGCGCGACCTGCGCGCTGCCCGGCGTCGGCGCCGGCACCTGCCGCGACGGCGTGTGCGTGGTGACCTCGTGCGGCGACGGCACCGTCGACCCTGGCGAGGCCTGCGACGACGGCAACGACGTCGACGACGACGGCTGCACCAACGGGTGCGCCCTGCCCACCTGCGGCGACGGCGTGCGCCAGGGCGAGGAGGCGTGCGACGACGGCGCCGCCAACGGCGACGATCGCGCCTGCACCTCGCGCTGCCTCGTCGCGGTGTGCGGCGACAACCTGGTCTGGGCCGGCGTCGAGGCCTGCGACGCCGGCGCCGGCAACGCCGACGACGGCCCGTGCACCACCGCCTGCGCCCGCAACGTGTGCGGCGACGGCCTGCGCTTCGCCGGGGTCGAGGCGTGCGACGACGGCAACACCGCGAGCGGCGACGGCTGCCGGGCCGACTGCGGCAAGGTCGAGGCGTGCGGCGACGCCGTGGTCGACGCCGGCGAGGCGTGCGACGACGGCAACGGCAACGCCGTCGACGGGTGCGACGCCTGCGCGGCGACCGCCTGGAGCGCGGCGGCCATCGTCGGCGGCACCGCCAACGCCAGCGGCGCCGGCTTCTCCGGCGGCGCCGGGTACACCTTCGACCTCCTCGGCAACCTGTACATCGCCGACAACGTGCGCTGCCAGGTCCGCCGCATCGACGCGGTGACCGGGGTCGACACCGTCGTCGCCGGCACCAACGCGTGCGGCCTCAGCGGCGACGGCGGCCCTGCCACCAGCGCCCGCCTGAACGGCCCCGACGGGATCGCGGTCGACGGCCTCGGCAACCTCTACATCGCCGACACCGGCAACACCCGCATCCGCCGGGTGGCCGGCACCTCCGGCGTCATCACCACGCTGGTCGACTACGCGCCGATCCAGGTCGGGTCGCCGGCGCCGGCGCCCGCGCATCGCCCGGGCGTGGCAGCCACGCCGGACGCGCGGACCCACGGCGGCCCCGCGCCCGTCGTCACCCCGCCGGCGACTCGCCCGGGGCGCGCCGCGGAGCTCACCGGCGCGACCGCGACCACCTGGGCCGCGCCGCCGTCGCACCTGGCCGCCGCCGCGCCATCGCCGCGCGAGGTCGTGGTCGATGGCCTCGGCGTGGTGACCTTCGCGATGGCCAACGCGATCGGCCGGTTCGATCCAGCCACCGGCGCGCTCACCCGGATCGCCGGCACCGGCCTGGCGGGCTTCTCCGGCGACGGTGGCCCCGCGGTCGCGGCGAAGATGAACCGGCCGACCCAGCTCGTGCTCGGGCCCGACGGCAGCGTGTACGTGGCCGACACCGGCAACAACCGCGTCCGGCGCATCGACGCGACCACCGGCAACATCTCGACGGTCATCGGCGGCGGCGTGCTCACCCCCGGGGGACCGCTGACCGGCAGCAACCCGACCTCGGTCCTGCTCACCACGCCCCAGGGGGTCGGCTTCGACGCGCTCGGTCGCCTGTGCGTCGCCGCCACCTCCAACGTCCAGGTCGCCTGCATCGATCCCACCACCGGCAAGCTCGTCACCATCGCCGGCACCGGCGTCTCGGGCAACACCGGCGACGGCGGCGCCGCCACCAGCGCCACGTTCCAGGAGCCCGCCAACCTCCAGCGCTCGCCCAGCGGCGAGCTGCACGTGCTCGATCGCACCGCGCGTCGCATCCGGGTCATCCGGACCAGCGGCCTCATCGAGACCCGGGCCGGCGACGGCAGCGCCGGGTTCGCCGGCGACGGCGCCGCGGCGACCAGCGCCCGCCTGGCCCGCCCGTTCGGCCTGCTCCTCGACGACGACGGCCAGGTCATCGTGGCCGAGCGCGACGGCCACCGCGTGCGGACCGTCGATCCGGAGACCGAGCTCATCCGGACCCTGGCCGGCGACGGCAGCGCCGGCTACCTCGACTCCGACGACGGCGCCAGCTCGGCCCGCTTCCAGCTGCCCTCCGGCCTCGCCCGCGACGCGGCCGGCCGCGTCTACGTCGCCGACGCCGCAAACCAGCGGATCCGGCGCATCGATCCGGTCGACGGCAGCGTGGTCACCGTCGCCGGCTCGGGCCTGCTCGGCTTCGCCGGTGATGGCGGCCCCGCCGGCCTGGCCCGGCTGTCGTCCCCGCAGGGCGTCGGCATCGGCCCCGACGGGGCCCTGTACATCGCCGACTCGACCAACAACCGGATCCGCCGGGTCGACCCCGACACCGACATCATCACCACGGTCGCTGGCAGCAGCACCCTCGCGATGGGCGACGGCGGCCCGGCGACCGCCGCCGGCCTCACCTCGCCGCGAGGGCTCGCCTTCGACGCCGCGGGCAACATGTACATCGCCGAGTCGGCCCGTCACCGGATCCGCCGGGTCGACGTCGACAGCGGCGTCATCACGACGGTCGCCGGCATCGCCAACGGCGGGCTCGGCGCCTACAGCGGCGACGGCGGGCTGGCCATCGCGGCCGAGCTCGACACCCCGGTCGGCGTCGCGTTCGGCCCCGACGGCCTCCTGTACATCGCCGACAGCGGCAACGGCCTCATCCGCCGGATCGACGGCGACGGCGTCATCCGCCGGGTGGCCGGGTCCCCTCCGCTCGTCGGCCCCCTCCCCGTCGACTGCTGCAAGCCCGGCGACGGCGACGGCGATGCCGCGCTCGGGTCCTGGCTGGCCACGCCCACCGCCGTCGCGCTCGACGCCGACGGCGACCTCTTCATCGCCGACAGCGCCAGCGGGCGCGTGCGCCGGGTCGATCACGCGACCGGCGTCATCACGTCCATCGCCGGCTCGACCATGCCCGAGGCCATGGGGCCGGCCGAGGTCGGCCGGTTCACCGATGCGCGCGGGCTCGCGCTCGGCGACGGCCTGACCTTCGTCGCCGGCGGCACCACCGGGACCGTGCAGGTGCTGCGCGAGGGCGCCGGCTGGATCGAGGTGGTGGCCGGGCGCTACCCGCACCAGCACGCCACCGGCGCGCTCGCCCGCTACCGCGAGCTCGGGTTCGGCACCGTCGGGGGCGTCGCCTGGTCGCCGCCCAACCAGCTCTACCTCACCGAGCGCGAGAGCCACCGGGTGTGGGCGGTCCGGTTCGACGACGTCGCCGACGAGGACAGCTGGACCATCGTGCCCTACCTCAACCCCTCCGCCACCGAGGGCTACGCCGACGGCCCGCTCGCCGATGCCCGGCTGCGCTCGCCGGCGGGGCTCACCCTCGCCGACGACGTGCTCTACGTCGCCGACGCCGGCAACCACGTCATCCGCGCGGTCGCCGGCGACCAGGTCACCACCATCGCCGGCACCCCGCAGACGCTGGGCTACTTCGGCGACGGCGGCGCCGCCACCGACGCGCTGCTCAACCAGCCGCAGGCGGTCGCCCGCTGCCCGAGCTCCGGCGACCTGTACATCGCCGACACCGGCAACCACCGGGTGCGCCGGATCGACGCCGCGACCGGCGTGATCACGACGGTGCTCGGCGACGGTGTCGGCGCGTCGTCCGGCGAGGGTGCGCCGTCGACGGCGTTCCCGGTCGACGCCCCCAGCGGCCTGGCGTGCGACGCCGCCGGCAACGTGTACGTCTCGTCGTCGGACGCCGTGCGCCTGCTGCCCGCGACGATCCCGCTCGACGCCAGCACCGGCGTCGTCGACGGCACCGGCCCCGTGGTGACCATCTACGGCGGCCCGCCGCGCACCACGTTCCCCGCCATCGCGACCTCGTGCCTGACCGGACTGGTCCTGGTCGACGACGCGCTGGTGCGCGTGGCCGACGGCTGCACCGGGCTGATGGTCGATCTGTGGATCGAACCAGCGCCGTGAGCGGCGCCCGCCGCGGTCGCGTCAGCGACTGGCGGTGACCGCGCCGGTGCGCGGCCTGGCCAGGCGCGGCTTGTCGGCCTTGGCCGTGCCCTTGCCCTTCGCCTCGGCGGCGGCCGGCGGCGACACCGTCGCCTTGCTGCCGGGGGCCCCGGCCTCGACCCACGCCGCCAGCCGATCGAAGTCGGCGAACCGGGTCTGCTTGCCGTCGGCGCCGAGGATCGCGACCATCACCTCGCGCCCGGCCAGCTCCGCCCCGGTGATGAAGCAGTAGCCGGCGGCCCGGGTGTAGCCGGTCTTGCCGCCGGAGACCTTGAACCGGCGCGCCCGCAGCGGCTGGTTGGTGTTGGCGTAGACCAGCTTGGCGTAGCCGCTGCGCGACCGCACCATGATCGAGTCGGTTCCCATGATCTCGGCGAGCACCGGATCGGCGAGCGCGGCCCGCAGCGCCAGCGCCATCTCGCGCGCGGTCGAGACGTTGCCGCGCAGCCCCGAGGTGTCGGTGAAGCGGGTCTTGCGCAGGCCCAGCTCCTTGGCCAGCGCGTTCATCGCCGCGATCAGCTCCTTGGGCGACATGCCGGCGCCCCGGGCCACCGCCGTCGGCGCCCGGTTGTCCGACGAGATCAGCATCGCGCGCAGGAGGTCGATGTTGCGGAACGACTGGCCGACGTCGAGCCGGGTCCGGGCGCCGCCGATCGCGGCCTTGACGTCGGCCCGGGTGATCTCGGTGTAGCTCTCGAGCGGCACCTTGGCCCGGCGCACCGCCATCGCCACGAAGATCTTCGTGGTCGACGCGATGGCGCGCACCTCGTCGGCGTCCTTGGCGTACAGCTCGACCCCGGTCTTGGCGTCGAGCACGATGGCCGCCTTGGAGCGGACCTCGGGTCGATCGCCGGCCCGCGCCCACCCCGGCGCCGCCACCACCATCGCCACGACGATCACCGCCTGGGCAAGGAACCGCATCACGACCACATGTAGCATGGGCGCGCACCCGGCTCGACTTTTGTGCCCGCGCGGGTCCGGGCGGCCCGGCGATCGCCACCGCGTGTTCTGGCGGTGGTGACCATCTGGGTTAGAATTTCTGCCGACTTGGCCCTGTGATGGAAGACCCGCGCAACCAGCCTGCTCGCGTGCCCGGAGCCGATCCGCTCCTGGGCCAGACCGTGGGCAACTACGAGGTCACTCAGAAGCTCGGTGAGGGCGGCATGGGCTCGGTGTATCTCGCCGAGCACCCCAAGATCGGCAAGCGCGTGGCCCTCAAGGTCCTGCACGCCGAGTTCTCCAACAACCAGGACGTCGTCACCCGCTTCTTCAACGAGGCGCGTTCGGTCAACGACATCCAGCACCCGAACATCGTCGACATCATCGACTACGGGATCATCCCCAACGGGCCGCGCGGCGACACCCTGGTGTACTTCATCATGGAGTTCCTCAGCGGCAAGACGCTGACGGACGCGCTCAAGGCCGAGGCGCCGTTCCCGCCGGAGCGCGCCTTCGCGATCGCGCTGCAGGTCGCCGACGCGCTGGCCGCGTCGCACCGCTGCGGCGTGGTCCACCGCGACCTCAAGCCCGACAACAT
This sequence comes from Kofleriaceae bacterium, assembly GCA_041389945.1. Taxonomy (GTDB): domain Bacteria; phylum Myxococcota_A; class Polyangia; order Haliangiales; family Haliangiaceae; genus JAWKQW01. Next base: position 236,093 of record JAWKQW010000011.1, on the reverse strand, counting down.
CATGCTCTCGCAGCGGGGTCGCGACCCCGACTTCGTCAAGCTGCTCGACTTCGGCATCGCCAAGCTCACCGGCGACCAGCCCGGCTCGCGCAAGACCCGCACCGGCATCGTCATGGGGACGCCCTGGTACATGTCGCCGGAGCAGTGCGACGGCCGCGGCTTCATCGATCACCGCACCGACATCTACGCGCTGGGCGTGGTGCTCTACGAGATGGTCGCCGGGCGCATGCCGTTCCTCGGCGAGGGCTACGGCGAGGTGCTGGTGCAGCACCTGACCCAGGCGCCGCCGCCGCCGTCGACCTTCCGCGGCATGTCGCCGTACGTCGAGGCGGTGATCCTCAAGGCCCTCGAGAAGCGCCCCGAGCAGCGCTACCCCACCGCCGACGAGTTCATGCGCGCGCTGCTCGATCCGGTCGGCTACGTCGAGGCCAACGGCGGCCTGCTCGGCTTCGCCGGCGCCACCCTGGCGACCCAGGGTGCGATGCCGCCGACGACCCGCCTCACGCCGATCCCGATGACGCCGCTGCCCGGCTCGCTGGCGCCGATGCGCACGCCGCCGCCGATGGCGGCGCCGACCGCGGGCGCGCCGACCACGCTCGGCGGCGCCGCGGGCATGGTGCCGACCGCGCCGACCCGCTCGGGCCCGCCGGTGGGGCTGCTCATCGGCGGCGTGGTCATCGCCGCGGCGGCCGCGATCGCCGCCGTGTTGATCGTGCGCGGCGGCGGCGACGCGCCGGCCAAGACCACCCTGGCCGGGGTGCCGCCCGCCGACGCCCATCCCGCGAGCGCGCCCGACGCGACGCCTGCCGGGGCGATGACGCCGCCGCCGATCATCGACGCGGCGCCCGCGGCGTCGCCGCCCGACGCCATCCCGCCGGTGCAGATGGTGCAGCTCAAGATCGAGACCGACCCGCCGGGCGCGACGGTCACCTTCGACGGCGCCGAGCGCGGCGAGACCCCGCTGACCTTCGAGGTCCCGCGCGAGGCGAGAAAGGCGCAGCTCACCCTCGAGCTGCGCGGCCACGGCAGCGTCCGCGAAGAGGTCGACCTGCGCGCCAACTTCTCCACCGAGATCGCGCTCAAGGCGCGCGGGTCGTCGCCGACGCCGCCCAGGCCCAAGCCGCCCAAGCCCAAGCCGCCCAAGCCCACCGGCCCCGACCTGATGGAGCCCGAGTAGCGCGTGCGATTCGCGCGCAGCGCCCGGCCCGGGATCCCCGCGCCGTGGTTGACTGGGCCAAGCCTTCGCCTCCACTGGCGCCGCCGGCGCCGCCCGCCCTCGCCCCCGACATGCCCATGACGTCTCTCTCGAGCCTTCGCATCGCGCTCCTCGGCCTCTCGCTCGCGGTCGCCCACGCCGCCGTCAGCGCGGCGCCGGCCTGGGCCGAAAAGACCGACATCGAGATCTACCGCGAGGGCAAGACCCAGTTCGATCTCGGCGAGTTCGCCCGGGCCATCGAGCTGTTCAAGAAGGCCTACGAGCTCTCCGAGAAGCCGGCGTACCTCTACAACATCGGCTTCACGTACGACAAGATGGGCGATTGTCGCAACGCCCTGCACTTCTACGAGACGTTCATGAAGCGGGCGACGAGCGACCCCGACAAGCCGCTCAAGGAAGAGACCCGGGTCCAGGTCCAGGGCCTCATCGAGGCCAGCCGCGAGTGCGTGGCCAAGCTGCCGCCGGTGACGGTCCCCGACGAGACCCCCGACGAGACGCCCGACGAGACCCCCGACGAGACGCCCGACGAGACCCCCGACGAGACGCCCGACGACGACGACTGCGTCACCGGCGAGGAGGCGGCGTGCGGCACGGCCCCGGATCCCGCGGCGCGGCCGTCGCTGGTGGTGGCCCGCGTCGCCGGTGGCGCTGCCCTCATCGGCGCCGGCCCGCTCGAGGTGCCCGCGCAGCTCGCGCTGGCGATCTCCGGCGGCTACCCGGTGCGCCTCGGCGGCAAGGCCACCCTCGAGCTCGGCGCGGCGTTCACCTTCAGCCCGGTGCCCTACGAGGCCGGCGCCATGGACGGCTCGGCGTCGCTCACGTCGCTGCTCGCCAACGTCGGCGTCTCCTACGCGATCACCCCGAAGTTCGGCCTGCACGGCGACGTCGGCGTCGGCGTCCAGCTCTTCGGCGGCCTCGACGAGGGCAACCCGTTCACCACCGGCGGCGCCACCACCACCGGCGCCCTGACCATGCTCAACACCCGCATCGGCGTGAGCGCCGAGTACGCCGTCACCCCGAACGTCTTGCTCTCGCTGACGCCGCTGGCCTTCGCCTACAGCCCGCCCAAGGACGGGCTCCGCGACGACATCTCGTCGCTGACCCGCCTGGAGTTCCTCGCCGGCGTCGGCTTCCGCCGCTGACGCGCCCGCCGGAGACCACGATGAAGAAGTGTCCGTTCTGCGCCGAGGAGATCCAGGACGAGGCGATCAAGTGTCGCTTCTGCAACTCGTTCCTGAGCGCGGCCCCGGCGGCGGCGACCGCGACCAGCGGCGCGGCCCTGGCCAGCGCCGGTGCGCCGGCAGCGGCGCCGGCGGCCGCGACCACCACCAGCGCTCGGCGGCCGGCGTCGTCCCGCCCTTCGCAGCACGCCGCGCTGGCGGCACCGACCGGCCTGACCCGCGGGTGCTCTACGAGGGCTCGCCGTCGTGGCGCGCCTACCTCGGCCTCTACCTGCTCGGCGGCCTGGCGACGATCATCGTCCCGGTCATCTTCAACTGGTTCGGGCGCAAGGCCGACGCCACCACCTCGACCCGGGTGTTGCTCGTGCTCATCCCGCTGGCGATGGCGGCGATCTTCTTCGCGGGCCTGCACTTCTACAAGCAGTCGATCCGGTTCCGCGTGACCTCGACCAACGTCGAGACCGAGCGCGGCATCCTGTCGAAGAAGATCGACGTGCTCGAGCTGTGGCGCTGCCGCGACGTGCGCTACCGGCAGAACCTCGTCGATCGCCTGCTGGGCATCGCCCACATCGACATCTTCACCACCGACGCCACCACGCCCAACCTCGAGATCGTCGGCGTGCCATCGTCGCGCAAGCTGTTCGAGAACCTGCGCGACGCCATCCAGATCCAGCGGCAGTCGCAGAACGTCTACGGCGTCGTGAGCTGAGCGTCCCGGCGCCGAGACCCGACCCGGTCGCGGCGCGGGCGCTCCGAGGCCAGCTGCGATCGCGGCGCGGGGGGGGCGGATCACTGCCGGCGACGGGCCAGGTCGCGGGCCTTCTTGGCGCGCGCGAGCTCCGGATCGCGCGCCGGCGCGCGATCGAGGAAGCCCTGGTAGGCGTCGGCGGCCAGCGCCCACCGCTTCTGCTGCGTGTACACGTCGCCCAGCGACAGGTAGAACGCCGCCTGCTCGGGGTTGGCCCGGATCGCGGCGGTGATCACCACCTCGGCCTCGCCGGCGCGGCCGTCGTCGACGAGCAGCGTCGCCAGCTTGCTCATCGCCTTGCCGTACACCGGCGACAGCTCCACCGCGCGACGGTACGCGGCCACCGCGTCGGCCTGGTTGCCGCGGATGCGCAGGATCTCGCCGTAGGCGTACCAGCTCGTCGAGTCGCCCGGGCGCAGCGCGGTGGCCTGGATGAGCGCGGCCTCGGCGGCGGCCTGCTCGCCCATGCGGTTGCGCAGGACCCCGAGCTCGAACCAGGCGCGACCGTCCTCGGGATCGAGCTCGATGGCGCGCTCGAGCGCGGCCCGGGCGTCGTCGGTGGCGTCCTGATCGCGCAGCGCGGCGCCGAGCGCGCGCCAGGCCGGCGGCCAGTCCGGCGCCAGCCCCACCAGGGCCCGCAGCTGGATGACGGCATCGACCAGATCGCCGCGCGCCGTCAGCGCCTCGCCGAGCGACAGCGCCAGCTCACGATCCCCGGGCGCCTCGCGCGCGGCAACGCCGAGCACCTCGAGGCCGGCGTCGGCGCGCCCGACCGCGGCCAGCGCCGCCCCGGTGAGGCGCATTGCGAGGGCGGTGTCGCCGGCCCGCTCGCGCAGCTGCTGGGCGACCTCGAGCGCGCGCGCCGAGGCGGCGTCGGTGCGCAGCGCGAGCAAGGCCTCGGTGAACAGCGCCATCCCGCGCGGATCGGTGAGCACCTGATCGTAGTAGGCCTCCGCCAGCCGGGCGCCCTCGTCGGCGGCGCCGGCCTCGATGAGGAACCGGACCCGCTCGGTGAGCAGCTCGACCGAGGGGTCGTCGGCGGCGACCTCGGCGTAGAGCGCCCGCGCGGCGGCGACGTCGTGGCGCGCCGCCGCGGCCCGGGCCCGCACCAGCCGCGGATCGACCGCGGGCGCGGCGTCGACGACCACCGGCGGCGCCGGCCGCGGCGCCGGCGCGCTGCCGCAGGCCACCGCCACCAGCAGCGAGGCGACCCATCCGGGCTCGACCCAGCCACGCATGCCACGCAGCGTACCGGACCCCCATCGCCGCCGCCACCGCGTGTATGATCGCTCTCGTCGATGGCGCGCATCCGCATCGTGGACGAGTGGCTTCGCAGCCCGGCCTCGACGCCGATCCACGCGCGCGCGGTGATGGTGGTGGCCGAGAAGTGGGCGGAGCAGCGCGTGCTCATGCGCGCCTACGCCGACAGCCGCGATCAGACCCGCCCGACCATCGTGCTCCACGGCGCGGAGCTCGCCATCGGCCCGGCCAGCCTCGACGCCCACGGGCCGTGGGGCGTGCACGTGCCGGCGGCGTCGGCCGGCGGCTCCCACGACGACGGCACCGCCCAGTCGCTGTGCGCGCAGCTCGAGCTGGCGGCCCGGCGCCTCGCCGGCTCCCGCGGCAACCCGGCCCGGCTCGCCGACGAGGAGTCGACCTTCGAGCGCGACATCACCGGCAACTGGGCGCCGGGCACGCCGCGCAGCCTGCCGGGCACCCGGCCGCCGTCGATGGTGCGCCTGCCAGCGGCGGCCCAGGTCGCGACCTTCGTGCCGTCGCTGCAGGCCGCCGAGGTGGTCCCGGCCTCGCCGGTGCCGGCGCCGCCGGTGGTGTCGTCGCGCCCGGCCACCAGCGACGGCCTGCGCAAGACGCCCGTTCCCCGGGCGGGTGGCCGGACGCGCGGCCCGTCGAAGGGGCCGGCCGCGCGCACCGCGCTGGGCTACCAGTCCGGCGCCGGCGCGCAGTCGGCGCTGGTGCGGCTCGGGCTGTCGCCGGCGGTGTCCGCCCGCCTCGGGAGGCTCTCGGCGCGCACGCTGTCGACCGACTTCCAGCTCACCCGCGCCGAGCGCGACGTGCTCAACGCCATCGGCGACCGTGGCCCCTTGTCCGCGCGCGAGATCGGCGCGTTGCTCAGCGTCGCCGATCCGGTCGGCTGGATGGAGTCGCTGCTGTCGAAGCTCGAGGGCTTCGGGCTCGATCTGGTCGAGCCCGGCGAGCCCCGCGGCGGCGAACCCACCTACCAGCTCCGCGGCTAGGCCCGTCGTCGATGTCGTCCGGCGCCGCTCGACCGATCGCGCTGGCGCTGGCGCTGGCGCTCCTCGCGTGCGGCCCGTCGGCGCCGCGCCCGGCCGAGCCGCCGCGACCGACGCCCCCGGCCACCGCCGTCGCCGATCTCGACGAGGCGTCGTTCTCGCCGGCGGCGGTGAGCGCCCTCGCCGACCTGGCCTGCCCGCGGGTCGAGCGGCCGTACCTGTGGCGGGTCGAGCCGCGCTCGCCGACGGCGGCGCCGTCGTACCTGCTCGGCACCATGCACCTCGGGGTGGCGCCGGCCAAGCTGCCGGCGAGCGTCCTCGCCGCGCTCGACGGCGCCCAGGTGGTCGTGTTCGAGACCGACCCGGCGGCGCCCGAGCCGCCGGCGGCGCCACGCGCGCCGAGCGACCTGCCCGCCGCCCTCGGCGAGGCGGCGTGGGCGCACTACCAGGCCTTGCTCGGCGCCGAGCTGGCGGCGGCGCTCGCCGGCGCCGATCCGGCGACCGCGGCGCTGATGCTGATGGCGCTCTACCTCGACAAGACCGCGCTCCTCGACGAGACCCTCGGGCAGCGCGCGCTGCGCCAGGGCCAGGCCACCGCCGGCCTCGAGACCTCGGCGTTCCAGGAGGCGCTCCTGGCTCGCTGGCTCGACCTGCGCGCCCTGCGCGCCGCCATCGCCGGGGCCGCCGATCGCCGCGAGCTGCGAGACGAGGCGCGCGACGCCGTCGCCGAGTACTGCGCGGGCACCGACGACAGCCCCGGCATGTCGGCCGAGGAGCGCGCCGAGATGCTCGCCGGCGGCTACACCGAGGCCGAGCTGGAGGCCTTCGAGGAGGACCTGCTGTGGTCGCGCAACCGGGCCTGGATCCCGGCGCTCGAGCGGCTGCTGTCGACGGGCGGCGCCGCGGTCGTCGTCGGCGCCGATCACCTGCGCGGCGACGGCAGCGTGGTGGCGCTCCTGCGCGCCGCCGGCTGGACCGTGACCCGGGTCGCGCCCTGACGCGGCTCCGGCGTCGACCCCACGCCCCGGCGCGGACCCGGCAACCTTGGCTTGGGGCGGCGGGCCCGCCGTGGTATCCGATCGCCCGCCATGAACGTCCGCATCCAGAACCTGTCGCCCGTCGAGAAGAAGCTGTTCGTCGAGATCCCGTGGGATGTCGTCAACGCCAAGCTCGGTGACGCCTACCGCGACCTCGGCAAGGACGCCGCCCTCAAGGGTTCCGCAAGGGCAAGGCGCCGCGCTCGGTGCTCGAGCAGGTCTACGGCCCGCGGGTGCAGGCGGAGGTCGCGTTCCAGCTGGTGCGCGAGTCGTTCTTCAAGGTCAACGCCGAGCACCAGCTCGCCGCCGTCGCCGAGCCGCGGCTCGAGCGCGGCGCCACGATCAAGAAGGGGCAGCCGTTCGCGTTCGAGGCGGTCATCGAGGTGCGCGGCGACGTCGAGCCCAAGGACTACGTGGGCCTCGCCATCGAGCGGCGCCGGCTGGCGGTCGCCGACGAGACCGTCGACGCCGCGCTCGAGGCCCTGCGCCGCGAGCACACCGAGCTCAAGCCGGTCGAGGGCCGCACCGTCACCGCCGCCGGCGACGTGGTCGCGCTGTCGATCAAGGGCACCATCGGCGAGCACCCGGTCGACCAGCCGCGGTTCGCGGTCGACCTCGACGACGCCGAGCGCGAGCCGCTGCCGGGCCTGCGCGCCGCGCTCACCGGCATCCCGCTCGACGCCGCCGACCAGACGATCGAGCTGGTGGTCCCCGACGACTGGCGCGAGGAGCCGCTGCGCGGCCGCACCGCGAAGTTGACCTTCACCGTCGCCGAGGTCCGCGCCAAGGACGTGCCGAACCTCGACGACGAGTTCGCCAAGGACACCGGCAAGGGCGACACCGTCGACGCGCTGCGCGCCACGGTCCGCAAGGAGCTCGAGGATCGGGAGCAGGAGCAGATCTCGCGCGAGGCGCGCCAGAACGCGCTGCGCGAGCTGATCAAGGCCAACCAGATCCCGGTCGCCAACTCGCTCGTCGAGCGCGCCATCGAGGTCCAGTACAACCGCCTGCGCGCGATGCTCGGCATGAAGCCCGAGCAGGGCGAGCCGCAGATCCCCGCCGAGCTCAAGGAGAAGATGCGGCCGTCGGGCGCCGACGAGATCCGCGGCCAGCTCCTGCTCGACGCCATCGGCGAGCAGGAGAAGATCGAGGTCACCGACGCGGAGCTCGACGAGCACGTCGCCAACTCGGCGCGCGCTCGCAACCAGGCGCCGGCCCGGCTCAAGGCCGAGATGCAGCGCGACGGCCGGCTCGACAACGCCCGCTTCCAGCTGCGCCAGGACAAGGTCCTCGACTTCCTCGTCGGCAAGGCGAAGATCACCGAGGTCGATCAGCTCACCCCGCCGCCGGCGGCCGACGAGCACAGCCCGACCCCCGACGAGATCGCCGCGGTGCCGCACGGCGCCCCGGGCCACGTGCACGGGCCCGACTGCGAACACTGACCGGTCGCGTTGCGACGTTGATAAGGACGGCGCGAGGCGAGGTGAGGTTGGGGATGGCGGCGAGGTAGCTCGGCGCGAGGCGAGGTGAGGTGTGAGGGGCGCGGCGAGGTAGCTCGGCGCGAGGCGCTTGGCGGTGCGAGGCCTACACCTGGCCGCGGTTGCGCCGCGCGGGCGGATCGCGCGACGATGTCGCCGTGGGGCGCGCGTGGCTGCTCGGGCTCGGGGTGGCGCTGGTCGGCTGCGTGCAGCCGCTGGCCACCGAAACCTGCGACGACGGCAGCGTGTGCCCCGAGGGGCAGCAGTGCCAGCCCGGCGGCGGTTGCGTGGCGCCCGAGGCGCTCGCCGCGTGCGCCGGCCTCGCCGACGGCGCCGCCTGCACGTTGCCCGGCGTGGGCCTCGGCGTGTGCACCGACGCGCTGTGCACCATCGTGGTGGGCGGCGACGGCGTCGTCGGCGGCGACGAGGTGTGCGACGACGGCAACCGCGTCGACGGCGACGGCTGCTCGGCCCTGTGCACCTCCGACGAGACCTGCGGCAACGGCGTCCGCGACCTGCTCGAGGAGTGCGACGACGGCAACCGCGCCTCGGGCGACGGCTGCCAGGCCGACTGTCGGCGACCGGCGTGCGGCGATGGCGTGCTCGACCCCATGGAGGGCTGCGACGACGGCGGGGTCGTCGACGGCGACGGCTGCACGGCCCGGTGCACGCTCGAGGCCTGCGGCAACGGCATCCGCGACCTGCTCGAGGAGTGCGACGACGGCAACCTCGTCGACGGCGACGGCTGCCAGGCCACCTGCCGACTGCCGACGTGCGGCGACGGCGTGATCGACCCGACCGAGGCCTGCGACGACGGCAACCGGGTCGCTGCCGATGGCTGCAATGCCAGCTGCGCCTCCGACGAGACCTGCGGCAACGGCGTGGTGGACCCCCAGGTGGGCGAGCAGTGCGACGACGGCAACCTGATGGACGCCGACGGGTGCCAGGCCAGCTGCCAGCTCCCCGCCTGTGGCGACGCCATCGTCGACCCGGCTGAGGTGTGCGACGACGGCAACACGGTGAGCGGAGACGGGTGCAACGCGACCTGCATCTCCGACGAGTCGTGCGGCAACGGCGTCGTCGACCTCGGCGAGCTGTGCGACGACGGCAACCTGCAGAGCGGCGACGCCTGCCAACCGACCTGCCTGCCCCCTCGCTGCGGCGATGCCCTGCTCGATCCCGGCGAGATCTGCGATGACGGCAACAACACGCCCGGCGACGGCTGCACGTTCGACTGCTCCTCCGACGAGACCTGCGGCAACGGCGTCACCGACTTCTTCGCCGGCGAGAGCTGTGACGACTACGCCAACGGCCAGCTCCACGACCACTGCACGGACGCCTGCGTCGTCGAGCAGCCGCGCTGGGTCGAGGCGGTGGCGCCGGCCGCGCCATCGCCGCGCAGCGCGCACGCCATGGCCTACGATCCCGTGCGCCGCGAGATCGTCCTCTTCGGCGGCCAGCACGGCACGCGCCTTGGCGAGTTCGACAACGGCCAGGGCACCCTGCAAGCGCTCGACGACACCTGGGCGCTGAGCCTGTCGACCGGGACCTGGTCACGTCGGGCGTCGAGCGGCGGCCCCGGAGCGCGCTTTGGCCACGCCCTCGCGTACGACGTGGCCCGCCGGAAGCTGATCCTGTTCGGCGGCCAGGCCCCGATCATGCCCAGCGGCAGCGGCAGCAGCAGCGGCAGTGGCAGCGGCGCCTGCGGCCTGGCGGGCTCGGGCAGCGGCGGCCAAGCCGTGGACTGCCACGAGGTGATGGGCGACACCTGGGAGTACGATCCCGAACTCGACACCTGGACCCTACGCGCCCCCTACAGCTACGGGCAGACCCCGAACCCGCGCACCTTCGCGGCCATGGCCTACGACACCGTCCGCCGACGGATCGTGCTGTTCGGCGGCGGCGTTCCCTCGGGCAGCGGAGGAGCGGGCTCGGTCGCGGCGGCGACGTATGACGACACCTGGGAGTTCGACGGCGAGGCGGGCACCTGGACCCATCCCCTGCCCGCGACTTACCCCCCCATCAGGATCCAGCACGCGATGGCCTTCGACGTCAGCCGCGGCGTCACCGTGCTCCACGGCGGCCTCGATGCCTCGGCCGCGTGGCTCGGAGACACCTGGGAGTGGAACGGCACGAGCTGGAACCAGCGCGAGGACGCGCCAGCGCAGCAGGTGCGCGGCCACGCGCTCTCCTACGATCCGATCCAGCGCCGCATCATGCGGTTCGGCGGGACCCTTCCGGGCTCATCGATCGGCACGCGGACCTCGGCGACCTGGAGCTGGAACGGGACGACGGGCGTGTGGACCCAGGTCGCCGCGAGTGGCCCGTCGGGGCGACAGTTCACCGCGCTCGCACACGATCCGATCGGCCAGCGCGCCTATCTGTTCGGTGGGCAGGCCAGCGGCGCCGTGGACCAGGCCGACACCTGGTCGTGGGACGCCACGCAGTGGACCGACCGCAGCGTGCCTGCACATCCCGTCGCCCGGCGCGCGGCGTCGATGGCCTTCGACGCCGCGCGCGGCGAGCTCGTGCTCTTCGGCGGCGATGCGGGCGGCCCGGACGCGCGGACGCCGCTGAGCGGCACCTGGACCTGGGATGGCTCAGCCTGGGCGGCGCGCACCTCGCCGCTGTCGCCCTCGGCGCGCACGGAGGCCGCGATGGCCTACGACGGGCGCCGCGAGCGCGTCGTGCTCTTCGGCGGGAGCACGGCGTTCTACAGCGGCGGGGGCGTCGCGTATGATCGCCAGACCTGGGAGTGGGACGGTTCCACCTGGGCGTTGCGCTCGAGCGTGGGTCCCTCCGCCCGCGCTGGGCACGGCCTCGCCTACGACGCCGCGCGCGACCGCACCGTGCTCGTCGGCGGCAGGACCGGCCCCACCGAGGTCTCCGGCGAGACCTGGGAGTGGAACGGCACGGCGTGGAGCCTCCGCGCGCCAAGCGGGCCGGGCCCCATCGCGTATCACGCGATGGCCTACGACGCCGCGCGCGAGCGCACCGTGGTCGTCGGCGGCTGGCAGCCCAGCAGCGGCGACGGCAACTGGTTCGATGACACCTGGGAATGGGACGGCACCGCCTGGACGAGCCGGCCGGCGCCGCCGGGCGCGGCGCTGTCGCCGCGCCGCGGCAGCGTGCTCGCCTTCGATCCGGCCGCCGGCGAGCTGCTGTTGATCGGCGGCGAGCTGCAGGGCGGGGCCCCCGTCGCCGAGCTCCGCGTCTGGGACGACGCGGCCAGCGTGTGGATGCCGCGCTCGACGCTCGACACGCCGCCGGCGCGGAGCCGGGCGGCGGCCGCCTTCGACGGACGGCGCCACCAGGCCATCCTCTTTGGCGGCGACGCCGGCATCGTCGGCGTGCTCGACGACGTCTGGCGCCACGAGGTCGTGTTCACGGGGTTGCCGCTCCTCGTCGACGACGCCTGCACGGGCTTGAGCGATCTCGACGGTGACGGCCTCATCGGATGCGAGGATCCCGATTGCTGGAGCGTGTGCGCCCCCGCGTGCGCCCCTGGCTACGCGTGCCCGGCCGGCGCCCCGGCGTGCGGCGACGGCGCCTGTGCTGTCCCACGCGAGACCGCGTGGACCTGCCCGGCCGACTGTGACCCGCAGCCTCCCGTCTGCGGCGACGGCGCGTGCGGCCTCACCGAGTCGGTCGTGTCGTGCGGCCTCGACTGCGCCCGGTGCGGCGACCTGCTGTGCAGCCCCGGCGAGACCGCCGGCGCGTGCCCCAGCGACTGCTAGCGCCCGTCGGCCTGCCCGATCGGCGCGTTGCCTCGGCCGGGGCATCCCCGTACAGTCGGCCCGTGCCCATCGATCCCATGAGCTACCTGGTCCCGACCGTCATCGAGCAGACCCACCGCGGCGAGCGCGGCTGGGACATCTACAGCCGCCTGCTCAAGGATCGGATCGTGTTCCTCGGCAGCGGCGTCAACGACGACGTCGCCAACGTGATCATCGCCCAGCTCCTGTTCCTCGACTCCGAGGATCCGGACAAGGACATCATGCTGTACATCAACTCGCCGGGCGGCTCGGTCACCGCCGGCCTGGCGATCTACGACACCATGCAGTACCTGCACTGCGACGTGTCGACGATCTGCATGGGCCAGGCGGCGTCGATGGGCGCGTTCCTGCTCGCCGCCGGCACCAAGGGCAAGCGCTACGCCCTGCCCCACTCGCGGGTGATGATCCACCAGCCGCTCGCGGGCTTCTCCGGCCAGGCCACCGACATCGACATCCACGCCCGCGAGATCCTCAAGATCCGCGACACGATGAACGAGCTGATGGCCAAGCACACCGGGCAGCCGGTGCAGAAGGTCCACGACGACACCCAGCGCGACAACTTCATGTCGCCGAGCCAGGCCAAGGAGTACGGCCTCATCGACGAGGTGCTCGCCAGCGTCAAGAAGCGCCCCGACGACGGCAAGGACGACAAGGGCGACAAGAAGCCCGAGAAGAAGGACGACAAGTAGCGCCCGGCGGCGCGGCCACCGACCACCGCCGCGGCCGTGCGAGGCCGGCTGCGGGACCTGGTAGGCACCGCCGCCCTCGAGCACTGGCTCGAGCCGGGCGCGCTGCGCGGCCGACCGGCGACGTGGTGGCCCCACGGGCCCCAGCCGCCGTGGCCGGCGTGCGCCGAGACCCTGCGGCTCGCCGGGAGGCCGCGGTCGCCGAGCTGCGCCGCGACCCGTAGGGGAAGCTCACCCGCCGCGGCCGCGAGGTCCCGGCCGGCGCTCGGCGCGGATCTGCGCTAGCCTCGGGACGTGCCCCCCGCCGAGAAGCGTGACGCCTCGCTGACCTGCTCGTTCTGCGGCAAGTCGCAGAAGGAGGTGAAGAAGCTCATCGCCGGGCCGACCGTGTACATCTGCGACGAGTGCATCGGCCTGTGCAACGACATCATCGCCGAGCAGGTCGACAAGGAAGATCCGGCGGTGGTCGGCATCCCCAAGCCGGCCCAGATCAAGAAGGTCCTCGACGAGTACGTCATCGGCCAGGACCGCGCCAAGAAGATCCTCGCGGTCGCCGTCCACAACCACTACAAGCGCATCGACAGCAAGGGCACCGCGGGCTCCGCCGGGTTCGAGGACGTCGAGCTGCAGAAGTCGAACATCCTCTTGCTCGGCCCCACCGGCTCCGGCAAGACCCTGCTGGCGCAGACGCTGGCGCGCATCCTCAACGTGCCGTTCGCGATCGCGGACGCGACCAACCTCACCGAGGCCGGCTACGTCGGCGAGGACGTCGAGAACATCATCGTCTCGCTCCTGCAGAACGCCGACCACGACATCGAGCGGGCCCAGCGCGGCATCGTGTACATCGACGAGATCGACAAGATCGCGCGCAAGAGCGACAACCCGTCGATCACCCGCGACGTCTCCGGCGAGGGCGTGCAGCAGGCGCTCCTGAAGATCATCGAGGGCACGCTGGCGAGCGTGCCGCCCAAGGGCGGCCGCAAGCACCCGCAGCAGGAGTTCCTGCAGATCGACACCAGCAACATCCTGTTCATCTGCGGCGGCGCCTTCACCGGCCTCGACGAGATCATCGAGAACCGCATCGGCCAGAAGTTCATCGGCTTCGGCGCCGACCGCGCCAAGAAGGTCGAGCGCGACCAGTGGGACCTCATCCAGGAGGTCGAGCCGGAGGACCTGCTCAAGTACGGCATGATCCCCGAGTTCATCGGCCGCCTGCCGGTGATCGCGCCGCTGCACGAGCTGTCCGAGGAGGCGCTGGTGCAGATCCTCACCCAGCCCAAGAACGCGCTGATCAAGCAGTACCAGAAGCTCTTCGAGATGGACGGCGTGAAGCTCAAGTTCGCCAAGGCGGCGCTGCACAAGGTCGCCGAGCTGGCGTCGGCGCAGAAGAGCGGCGCCCGCGGCCTGCGCGGCATCCTCGAGTCGGCGCTGCTCGAGCCCATGTTCGAGACCCCGGGCGGCACCGCCGCCGAGATCCTCGTCAACGAGGACGTCATCGAGAAGCACGCCCAGCCGCTGGTCTCGTACGGCAAGGGCGCCACCGCCGGCGCGACGGCGCCGACCACCGGGCCGCGCGCCGCCGATGGCGGCTGACTTGCCTGAGCCGCCGATGGCGGCTGATTCGCCGGCGCCGCCGACGGCGGGTGGATTGCCTGAGCCGTCGACGGCGGCTGGCTTGCCGCGGCCGTCGGTGCCGCCGATGAAGCAGCTCCCGCCGCTGCCGGCGACCGGGCCGCGCCACCCCGGCTGGCGCCTGCTCGAGAGCGGCCTCGCCACCGTCGGCGCGCTCGCGGTGGCGCGCCCGGTGATGGACGTCGCCGTCGCCCGGCTGGCCGCGCCGGCCGCCGCGATCGTCGTCGGCGGCGCGGTCGCGTCGGCGGGGCTGCTGGCCGGCGCCATCCGCGGCGGCGAGCGCGTCCGCCAGCTCGGCATCGGCGCCGCGGTGGCGATGGCCGCGGCGTGGATCGCGAACCACTTCGGCGCCGCCGCGGGCATCGGCGCCGCGATCGGCGCCGTGCTCGGGCTGCTCCTCGCCGGCCGCGCGTGGTCGCCACCGCGCCTCGCCGCCTGGCTGGCGCCGGGCTTCGTCGCCCTCGGCGGCGCCGACCTCACCTCGGGGATCTTAGGCGGGCTGGCGCTGGTGGTGCCCGACGCCGACGGCTCCGGGATCGCGACCACCTTCGCCGCCTTCGTCGCCGGCGGCGCGCTGGCCTTCGCGCTCGGCCCGCCGATGCGCCCGCTGCGCGTCGGCGTGGCGGCCGGCGTCGTCACCGGCGGCAAGGTCGCGCTGATGCTGCTGGCGGCCTGGAACTTCGGCCAGCCCTACGCCGGCGTCACGTTCGCGGCGATCGCCGCCGCGCTGGTGTTCGGCGCTGCCCTCGCCCTGACGATGTTCGCCACCGCCATCGGCGCCGCGCTGGTCATCGCGACCCTGCCGCGGCCAGAGCCGGCGGGCCGCGTGGCGGCGGCGCGGGTCGTCGTCGAGCGCCGCCGCGGCGGGCCCGACGACGATCGCGCGAGCTAGAACCAGTTGAAGCCGACGCCGATCTGCGCCGCGGTGATCTGGTCGTCGATGCCGTCGTAGCCGCCGACGAGGATCCGGCCCTGCAGATCCAGCGAGTGGCGCGGCGCCGAGATCAGCTCGTAGCCGACCGCGCCGAGCACGGCGACGCCGTCGTCGATGGGCTGCTCGACCGAGCCGTAGGCGTCGTCGTAGCTGAACGACAGGTGGGCCGCGCCCAGGCCGCCCTTGAGCCACAGCCGCGGGGTGGCCCAGTACTGCGCCGCCACCATCGCCGCGGTCTGCACCAGCGACTGGGTGCCGCCGATCTCCTCGCGCACGGTCTGCACGTTGGCCTGCAGCTCGAGCATCAGCGCCAGCCGCGGGTTGAGCATGCCGCCGATGTGGGCGGCGACGCCGCCGGCGATGGGGCTGTAGTCGCAGTTGATGCAGGTGAGCGGGCCGCTCTCGGCCTCCATCGAGCCGAGCCCCAGGCTCACGCCGAGGGTGAGGCGACCGCCCTGGTGCATGAACCCACCGGGCGCCGTCTGCGGCGCGGTGGCGTAGTAGCCACCGCTGCCCGGGCCGCTCTGCGGCGGCGGCGGCGGCGGGCCCGGCGGGCCCCCACCGGGCTGCGCCGCGGCGACCCCGGTCAGGAGCGCGAGGGTCAGGCCGGAGCCGAGCGAGGCGAGGAGCGTGGTGGTCTTCATGGGAAATTCCTACGGCTAGCGGTGTGCCCCCAGAGCATCGCAAGTTCGAGGCCAGGCGCCAACCGAGGCGGCCGCGCGCGGCACCACGTGCAAACGCGGGGTTGGGGGCGGATGCGACCGTGGCGCACCCCCACGCCCGTTGCCTTTCCGCACAGCCGTGAACCTCGGTTCATGAGCTCGCCGGCCCCGGTCGCCACCGGCCGCGGCGAGCCGCGTCGCGCGCCGCGGGCGATGATCGCGGCGCCACGCCGAGCCGACCTGGTCGCCGCTCGGCGACGCCCCCGACGCGTGATCGAGCCCACCGCCGGGGGTGCCCCCAGGATCTTGCCTAACTCCCTGTCAGGTCTACAGTCTGCTCGCCATGACCGACACCGCAGCGCCGCGGCCCCTGCCCCTGCTCCCGCTTCGCGACATCATCGTGTTCCCGCACATGGTGGTGCCGCTGTTCGTCGGCCGCGAGAAGTCGATCAGCGCGCTCGAGGAGGCGATGGCCGGCGATCGCGAGCTGCTCCTGTCGGCGCAGCGCAAGGCCAAGACCAACGATCCCAAGGACGAGGACATCTTCGAGATCGGGACCATCGGCCACATCATCCAGCTGTTGCGCCTGCCCGACGGCACCGTGAAGGTGCTCGTCGAGGGCAAGCAGCGCGCGCGCATCGAGTCGTTCACCCAGCACGCGCCGCACTTCGTGGTGACCGCGTCGCTGGTGGCCGAGCCCGACGAGAGCGCGGTCGAGGTCGCCGCGCTGGTGCGCTCGGTGCAGGGCGTGTTCGAGACCTACGTCAAGCTCAACAAGCGCATCCCGCCGGAGATGCTGGTGTCGGTGCAGGCGATCGAGGAGCCGGGCCGGCTGGCCGACACCATCGTCGCCCACGTCGCGCTCAAGCTGAAGGACAAGCAGGAGCTGCTCGAGACCCCGTCGCCGGCGCGCCGCCTCGAGCGCCTCCACGAACTCATGCAGGGCGAGATCGAGATCCTCCAGGTGGAGAAGAAGATCCGCACCCGCGTGAAGAAGCAGATGGAGAAGTCGCAGAAGGAGTACTACCTCAACGAGCAGATGCAGGCCATCCAGAAGGAGCTGGGTGACCGCGACGAGTTCAAGAACGAGCTCAACGAGCTCGAGGCGAAGATCAAGAGCAAGGCGATGTCCAAGGAGGCCAAGGACCGCTGCCTCAAGGAGTTCAAGAAGCTCAAGATGATGTCGCCGATGAGCGCCGAGGCCACCGTCGTGCGCAACTACATCGACTGGATCGTGGCGCTGCCGTGGAGCGACGTCACCGAGGAGCGCCACGACATCCGCGCCGCCGAGGAGATCCTCGAGGAGGAGCACTACGGCCTCAAGAAGGTCAAGGAGCGCATCCTCGAGTACCTCGCGGTGCAGAGCCTGGTCACCAAGCAGCAGGGCCCGATCCTGTGCCTGGTGGGGCCGCCCGGCGTCGGCAAGACCTCGCTCGCGCGCTCGATCGCGCGGGCCACCGGCCGCAAGTTCGTGCGCCAGGCGCTCGGCGGCGTGCGCGACGAGGCCGAGATCCGCGGCCACCGCCGGACGTACATCGGCGCGTTGCCCGGCAAGCTCCTGCAGTCGCTCAAGAAGGTCGGCGCCAACAACCCGGTGTTCCTGCTCGACGAGATCGACAAGATGTCGATGGACTTCCGCGGCGACCCGGCGTCGGCGCTGCTCGAGGTGCTCGACCCCGAGCAGAACGCCGCCTTCGGCGATCACTACCTCGACCTCGACTACGACCTGTCGGACGTCATGTTCATCACGACGGCCAACAACATCCACTCGATCCCGCTGCCGCTGCAGGATCGCCTCGAGATCATCGAGCTGCCCGGCTACACCGAGTGGGAGAAGGTCGCGATCGCGCGCCAGTACCTCATCAAGAAGCAGGCCGAGGCCAACGGCATCGCCGGGCTCGCGGTCGACTGGACCGACGAGGGCCTGCTCGCCATCATCCACGGCTACACCAAGGAGGCCGGGGTGCGTAACCTCGAGCGCGAGATCGCCACGGTGTCGCGCAAGATCGCCAAGCGCTGGCTCGCCGACGGCAAGCCCGAGGGCGCGACCTACGCGATCGACGCCACCAGCCTGGTGACCTACCTCGAGGAGCCGCGCTTCCGCGAGAACCGGCGCGAGGCCGACGACGAGATCGGCCTGTGCAACGGCCTGGCGGTGACCATGGTCGGCGGCGACCTGTTGCCGACCGAGGTCACCGTGGTGCCGGGCAAGGGCAAACTCACCCTCACCGGCAAGCTCGGCGAGGTCATGCAGGAGAGCGCGCAGGCGGCGATGAGCTACATCCGCGCGCGCAGCGAGAGCATGGGCCTGGCCCGCGACTTCCCGACCAAGGTCGACATCCACGTCCACTTCCCCGAGGGCGCCATCCCCAAGGACGGCCCGTCGGCGGGCATCACCATGGCCACCGCGCTGACCTCGGCGCTGTTGCGGGTGCCGGTGCGCCAGCACATCGCCATGACCGGCGAGATCACCCTGCGCGGACGGGTGCTGCCCATCGGTGGCCTCAAGGAGAAGATCCTCGCGGCCCACCGCGCCGGCATCACCACCGTCATCATCCCCGACGACAACAAGAAGGATCTGCGCGACATCCCCGAGAGCGTCCTCGCCGAGATGACCATCATGCCGGTCAAGCACATGGACGAGGTCCTGCGCACCGCGCTGGCGGTCGCCAGCCCCGAGGAGTTCCTGCGCGAGCCCAGCCACATCGTCGACTGGCGCATCGCCGAGGCGGTGGTCCCGGCGGATCCCGCCGACGCGCACTGACTAACGCGGCCTCGCCGCAGCGGCGATGCCTGAGGTCATGCGGCCTCGACGCAGCGGCGAGGCCTGAGGTCATGCGGCCTCGCCGCAGCGGCGATGCCTCAGGCGCACGTCACTCGCCGGGCGCGCGCTCGTACAGGAGCCCGTCGGGCGCGAAGGCGCCGCCGATCGACACCAGGCCGCGCTCGGCGGCGACGCACACCTCGCCGCCGCACGGCGCGCACGGCGCCGGCTGCTCGACCGCGTAGCAATACACCGGCTCGCCGTCGCGCCAGCCCAGGCGCGCGCTCTGCCCCTCGGGCCCGTCGAGCTCCGGCCGCTCGCGGCTCGGCGTCGGGAACATCCACGTCGTCGGCGATCGCAGCGCCGCGGCGATCTCGTCGTCGGTCGCCGTCGCCGACATCAGCGCCAGGCCGCGCGGCGACTCGACGATCTGGTGCGGCCCCGGCTGCGCCCCGGCCGCGAGCGTCACCGGCGCCAGCGCCGCGCCCTGCGCGCCGGCCTCCCACACCAGCCGCGCCACGCGCGCATCGCCCACCGCGCGTAGCTGATCGACCTCGGCGTGCAGCACGTGCGCCGTGCCGAGCGCGTCGGTCGCCATCAGATCGAAGCGCGCGTCGAGCACGAACACCGCCGACCACGGGCTGTCGGGGAACGGCGGCAGCGCCGCATTCCCCACCCGCTGCCGCTTGCCCGGCGCCGCGCTGCTGCCACCGCACGCCACCAAGAGCAACACCCCGAGCGCGCGCGTCTTCATCGCGGCCATGAGAGCCAGCAGCGCCCGCCGGGTCAATCCAGGCGAGCGGCGAACTGCCGCTCGTCCGGCGCCCAGTGGCCGTCGACCTGCGTGATGCCGTGCCCCGGCGTCACGCACAGGCTCGCGAAGCACACGTCCTCGCACTCGCCGGCGTTGGGCGCGGGCCCGTCGGTGAAGCACAGCTCGCCCGCGCGGCTACTCGCCTCGACCACCAGCCCGCCGGGCCCCTGCGCCTCCGCCTCGGGCATCCACCAGCCGCCGGCAACCGCCGCCGGCAGCTCCTCGTCGGGCACGTCGCCGGTCACGAGCTGCACCCCGGCCGGCCCGCGCACCACCGCGGTCGGCGCGCCGGCGTCCGGCGACCACACCAGCGACACCACCTCGAGCCCGTCGGCCAGCGCCCGTGGCGCGCGCGCCGTCACCGTCACCTCCAGCGCCGGCTCGTCCTCGAACATCGTCCGCAGCGTCGTCGTGTAGCCGTCGACGAACACCGGATCCCACGCCGACGCGGCCCGCGGGCCCATCGTCGCCGGCGCCTGGGCGCCCACGGGTGCGGGGGCCGCCGGCGGCGCGCCACCGCAGCCCGCGACCACCAGCGCCGATCCCGACACCAGCGGCCTAACCTTCGAGAACCAGGGCGCCTTCATCGGGGCCACCGTCGACCAGCGGCGCCGTCCGGTCAACGTCGTGCGGTCGCCGTTGTTCCCGCCCGAACCAGTTGACACCGTCGTGCCTCCCGTTTAGAACGCTTGCCACCTCAGCGAGTTCGGGCGGATAGCTCAGCGGTAGAGCGTCGCCCTTACAAGGCGGGGGCCGCAGGTTCGAACCCTGCTCCGCCCACGAGGCACCTGAAAACCTGATTCTGGAGCGGTAGTTAAGTCGGTTATAACGCCGGCCTGTCACGCCGGAGGCCGCGGGTTCGAGTCCCGTCCGCTCCGCGACTTAACCCCGAGAAGCTGCAAGGTTTCTCGGGGTTTTCGCCTTTTCGGCCGCGCGGCGCTGAGCGTCGAGACGATTACTAACTCGTGCTGCGGTAGTAGTAACGAGACACACTTCTACTAATTCATGACGAATTGGTAGCTGTTGTGAGCTCCCCGTGACCCCGCGCCTGACGCCGGAGATCCTCGCGAACCTCCACGAGGTGCCGGGGCACGTGTTCCGGATCGAGGTCGATGGCAGGTACCTGCACTGGGACGAGCTTCGGCATCGCACACCGCCGGCGGGCCTCACGCGCGAGCGCTGGTGGGCCGCGATCGCGCTCGCCCGGAGCGGCGTCGCGCAGCACGTCGCCGAAGCACGAGCGAGTGGCACGACCTTTCGCTTCACGATGACCGACACCATCCAGCGGGGCGTGCACGGCGTCGATCGCGACGCGTGCGGGCGCATCGAGCTGCCGGAGGACATCACCAACCAGGCCACGCGCGATCGCTACGTGGTGAGCTCGCTCATCGAGGAGGCCATCCAGTCGAGCCAGCTCGAAGGTGCCTCCACCACGCGCGTCGTCGCCAAGGAGATGCTGCGAACCGGGCGCGCGCCTCGCACGCTGGGCGAGCGGATGATCCGCAACAACTTCCTCGCGATGGAGTGGGCGCGCGACCGCAGCGCCGAGCCGCTCAGGCTCGATCGCCTCTTCGAGCTGCACCACATCCTCACCGCCGACACCCTCGACCAGCCCGACGCCGCCGGCCGCCTGCGCCGCGCCGACGAGCCGGTCCACGTCGTCGATCCGCACGACGAGGAGATCGTCTACACGCCGCCCGATGCGGCGCGGCTGGCGCAGCGGATGGACGCCCTGTGCCGCTTCGCGAACGCCACCCCCGACGAGGGCCCCTTCATCCACCCGGTCGTGCGCGCGATCCTGCTGCACTTCTGGCTCGCCTTCGACCACCCGTTCGTCGATGGCAACGGCCGGGTCGCGCGCGCGCTCTTCTACTGGTCGATGCTGCGCCAGGGCTACTGGCTCACGGAGTTCATCTCGATCTCACGCGTGATCAAGCGAGCCCGCGCGCAGTACGACCGCGCGTTCATCTACGCCGAGACCGACGGCAACGACGCCACCTACTTCGTGCTCAACCAGCTCAAGGTCGTGCGCACCGCCATCGACGATCTCTTCACCCACCTCCGCTCCAAGGCCGGCGAGGTCCGCAGCCTCGAGGCTCGCCTGCGCGACGCCGGTGACCTCAACCATCGCCAGGTCGCCCTGCTCGGCCACGCCCTGCGGCAGCCCGACACCCGGTTCACCATCGAGGCCCACCGCACGAGCCATCGCGTCGCCTACCAGACCGCTCGCACCGACCTCCTCGCCCTTGCCGACCGTGGGCGGCTCACCCAGGGCAAGCAGGGCGCCAAGCTCGTCTTCGTGGCCACGCCCGACCTCGAGCGCCGGCTCGAGCGCGGCACGCGGTAGCACCGAGCAGCGCGTCGCGCTCAGCTGGCGCGGCTCAGGCGGCCGGTGCCGCGGCGCTCGCGGCGCGCCGCGACGAGGCCAGTGAGGCGCCGGGTGGTGGGCCGCGCGCGGCGATGGGCGGCCTTGTTCGCGAACATCGCGGCGTCGGCGTGCTCGAGCAGGGCGCCGATGCCGGCGTGGGCCCCCGGCACCCAGGCGACGACGCCGACGCTGAACCGCACCGAGGTGGCCGCGAGCGAGGCGCGCAGGCGCGTCAGCGCACACTCGATCGAGGACGCCGAGCTCCCGGTGGCGAGGACCACGAACTCGTCGCCACCGAGGCGCGCGAGCACGTCGGTGGCGCGAAAGGTGGCCCGGAGCCAGGCCGCGAACGTGCGCAGCGCGTCGTCGCCGGCGGCGTGGCCGAAGCGATCGTTGATCGCCTTGAAGCGATCGAGGTCGAAGTACAGGAGCGTCGCGGGCTGCCCCTGGCGTCGGCACATGGCCAGCGCGTCGTCGGCCGCGGCGACGAAGCCGCGGCGGTTGGCCAGCCCGGTCAGCTCGTCACGGGTGGCCAGCGCGCGAGCGCCGAGGTCGCGCTCGACGGCATGGGCCAGGTCGCCGAGCAGCACGGCCTCCGCCGCCGACAGCCCGGGCCTTCCTTCCGCGCGCAAGGTGAGATGCCCCAGGAGCTGGCCGTCGGCGGAACGCAGCGGCAGCGACGCCAGGACCGGGTTCGTTCGCTCACGGCGATCAGGACCGTCATCGCCACCGCGCACCTCGGCCTCGGCACCGGCGAACAGCGCCCGCGCCAGGCGACGGACGTGCTCGAACGGATCGTGAGCGTCCACCCGGTCGCGGTCGACCAGCGACGGCGCGTCGAGCGCCTCCTCGAAGCGGGTCCTCGTCGTGTCGCATGAATCCAGCAACGTGCAGCTCCTCGTGCAGCGTTCCCGGAAGTCCCGGGCGCTCACGCAGAGGTTCGGCCGTCCGCGCCGCTCGTACAGCCCGGGGCGAGCGGCCGTGCGCGCGCTCGCCCGGGCGCGGGCGCTCGCCCATTCCCGTCGCGGGTCTGGCACGCTCGGCCGACGTGACCGTCCGTCGCTCCGCACCTCAGCCCGATCAACACCCGGGCGACCTCGCGGCGCGGCTGCGCGACGAGTTCTCGCCGAGGTCGTGCGCGCGCGGCGAGGCGTACCTGTCCCGCGTGCGTCTGCGGATGGGGCCCGACGGGCGCGGACGCGCCGAGGTCCAGGGGACGAGCCCGACGCCCTACGAGGTCGCGCCTCGCGCCCTGGCGCCGCAACCACGACGTGCTCGTCGCGGGGTGCTCGTGTCCGGTCGGGCTCGACCCGTGCAAGCACCTGTGGGCGGTGCTGCGGGTGATCGACCGCACGGGCGCGTGGCCGTCGACGCTACCGCTCCCGCGCCGGCTGGTGATCGTGGAGCCCGACGAGGTCCTCGAGCAGGAGGCGCCGGTCGCGAACGGCCGCGCTCGAGCGCCGGCGCACTCGAGCTGGCGCGCACGGATCGCCGAGGCCTTCGCGGGTCCGTCCTTCGAGCCGTTCGTGAGCCCCACCGCGCCGGCTGTCACGGCGATCGAGTTCGTGGTGCGCTTCGACCCCGCGGAGCGGCCGTACGCCACCTTGGTCCCCGAGGAGCGCGCGCGGCTCGAGGTCGTGGTCGTGCGCGGCGACGACGTGCGAACCCCGCTGCTGGTGCGCGATCACGCGCGCCTGGCCGCCGAGGGCGGCGAGGTCGCGCGGCTGCTCGCGCAGCTCTACGCGGTGACCGTCAGCTCGCCGCATCCCGACCAGCGCTACGCACCATGGGAGCTCCCTGGCGTGCAGATCGACCTCACGGCGCGCTCCCGAGCTGATGGCCGCGCTGTCGGCCACCGGTCGCCTGCGCGTCGCGCCGACCCACCTCCGACTCGCGCAACCGCACGCCTCGCGCCGGCACGCTGGGACGCGGCCGGCTGGGAGCTCGAGTTGCGCGTCGTCGCCGCCGGCGCGCGGCGGTGCGCGCCGTGGGCACGCTGGTGGCGGGCGACGCCCGC
Source organism: Kofleriaceae bacterium (assembly GCA_041389945.1). Taxonomy (GTDB): domain Bacteria; phylum Myxococcota_A; class Polyangia; order Haliangiales; family Haliangiaceae; genus JAWKQW01. The sequence continues at coordinate 212,528 of JAWKQW010000011.1, read as the reverse complement.
ATCAGCGTCGACGAGATCGTCGGGTTCGCGGGGGCCGCGGTGGTCGTGGGCACCGCGCCCGCGCAGCGCATCTTGCCGCTCACGCTCGCGCACCCGCAGCGCTGGTGGCACGCGCTCCGGGGCGGGCTCGAGCCCCGGTCGACGAGCTCGGCGCGCTGCTCGAGTCGACGTGCCAGGCGACGCCGGGGCCGCGGCTCGTGCTCGAGGAGGTCGGCTGGCGCGAGGGCCGCGCGGCGCCGACGTGCCGGATCGACGTCACGCGGATGGGTCCCGGGCTCGAGGCGGTGGCGCGCGTCCGCTATGGCGACGCGGTGGCGACGCCCGGTGCGCCGCGCGTGATCGCCGACGCCACCACGCGGACCCTCTTCGTGCGCGACCGCGCCGAGGAGGCGCGCCGCGAGGCCGCCCTCCGGGGCCTCGGCGGTCGACTCGACGTCCTCTGGCGGGTGCCCGCCGCTCGGCTGCGAGGGCTCGCCGAGGGAGCCGCGCAGGCAGGATGGGAGGTCTGGTTCGAGCACGGCCGCGTCCGCGACGGCCTCGAGACGCCGACCACGGCGAGGGTGACGTCCGGCGTCGACTGGTTCGACCTGCAGGTCACGCTCGGGGACGAGCACGTCGAGGTCGGCATGCCCGAGCTGCTCGCCGCGCTGCGCTCCGACACCCGGCTGGTCCGCCTGTCCGATGGCACCCACACCACCCTGCCCCCGTGGGTCGAGCGCCACGCGCGCCTGCTCGCGGCGGCTCGCCCGACCGGCGACGCGGTGCGCTTCACCCCCGCCGACGCCGTCGTGCTGGCCGCGCTGATCGACGATCACCCATCGGTCCAGCTCGATCGCGCCTTCGTCAAGCTGCGCGCCAAGCTCGAACGCTTCGCCGGGGCCCGTCCCCGCGCGGCGCCGCGCGGCTTTGGGGCGGCGCTGCGCCCGTACCAGCGCGACGGCGTGGGCTGGCTGCACGCGCTCGACGAGCTCGGCCTCGGCGGGTGCCTCGCCGACGACATGGGCCTCGGCAAGACCGTCCAGGTGCTCGCGCTCCTCGCCGGGCGCCCGCGCGCGCGCGCGCGCCGCCCTGCGCTGGTCGTGGCGCCGCGGAGCCTGCTCTTCCACTGGCAGGACGAGGCGCGGCGGTTCGCGCCGAAGGTGTCCACCCTCGAGTGGCACGGCGGCCACCGCCGCGAGCGCGAGGGCGAGCTCGCGACGGCCGACCTGGTGGTCACCACGTACGCCACCCTCAAGCTCGACGCCGACCAGCTCGCGGCGCAGCCGTGGGACGTGGTGATCCTCGACGAGGCGCAGGCCATCAAGAACGCCAGCACCGCGACAGCGCGCGCGTGCCGCCAGCTCGACGCGCGCCTGCGCCTGGCGCTCACGGGCACGCCGGTGGAGAACCGCCTCGACGACCTCGCGTCGATCTTCCAGTTCCTCAACCCCGGCCTGCTCGGGACGCCGGCGGTGCTGCGCGCCCTGGCGACGAGCGAGCCCGCGCCGCGTCGTGCGCCGAACGTCGTCGACGCGTCGGCGCCGCGCGCCGAGGACGACCTCGAGCAGGAGCGACGCGCCAGGGTCGAGGAGGCGCGCCGGCTCGGTCGCGTGCTGCGCCCGTTCCTGCTCCGGCGCACCAAGGCCGAGGTCCTGACCGAGCTGCCCGCCAAGACCGAGCAGGTGATCGGGTGTCGCCTCGAGGGCGCCGAGCGTCGACGGTACGACGAGCTCCGGCGCCACTACCGCGCGGCGCTGCTGCCACGGGTCGAGGCGTCGGGCGTCGGGCGCAACGCGATCATCATCCTCGAGGCGCTGCTGCGACTCCGGCAGGCCGCGCTCCACCCGGGGCTGCTCGACCCGCGCCAGGTCAGCGCTCCCAGCGCCAAGCTCGACGCGCCCGGGAGCACCTCGGCGAGGCGATCGCCTCCGGGCACCGCGCCCTCGTGTTCTCGCAGTTCACCGCGCTGCTCCGCATCGTCGCCGCGAACCTCGACGCCGCCGGCATCGCGTACGAGTACCTCGACGGCGCGACCCGCGATCGACGCGCCAGGGTCGAGGCCTTCCAGGAAGGCCGCGCGCCGGTCTTCCTGCTCTCGCTGAAGGCCGGTGGCACCGGCCTCAACCTGACCGCGGCCGATCACGTGTTCTTGCTCGATCCGTGGTGGAACCCGGCGGTGGAGGCCCAGGCCACCGATCGCGTCCACCGCATCGGCCAGGCCCGCCCGGTCACAGCGTACCGCCTGGTCGCCCAGGACACCGTCGAGGAGAAGGTCCTGACGCTGCAGGCGCACAAGCGCGCGCTGTTCGACGGCCTGTTCGAGGACAAGGGCGTGGTCGCGCGCCTCACCGCCGATGATCTCCGGGCGCTCCTGTAGGCGACGTGCAGGTCGCGCTCCTCGACGGCGCCGACCAGGCCAGGTCAGGCTGCGTGCGCGAGCGGCGCGCGGAGACGCACCAGCCGCCTCACGCCCGAAGCGGTCGGGATGCTCTCACCCTAGCCGGCGCTCGTGGCGCTTCGCGCGGGACGCGATGCTGGACGGGAGCTCCTGCAAGATCGACTGCTCGCCGTAGCGGGCGCGGAACGTCTCGGTCCACTCGTCGATGACGGCGAGGCATCGTTGCACGACGCCTTGCACGAGGCCCTCGACGACGCGCCTGCCGAGGCCCGCCTCGGCGGCGAACGCCTGCCACTGTGCGCCGCCGATCTGATCGGGGTCGTCGCGATCGGCGACCCGCATGGCCATCGAGCGCGCGATGCCGCGGTAGTGGCGCGTGCTCACCAGGTCGTAGAAGGGCGCGAGCCGCACCTCGCCTTCGTCGTGGACGAAGGCGAGGTTCTTGCCGTGACCGTCGGAGTTGCCGGCGATCAGGTTGAAGGCTTGCCACTCGATGAGTCGGCGCACGTCGACGAGCGGGTTGCTCGAGTGCCGCTGCACGACCTGGACCGCCTGGAGCAAGGATGGCCCGCCCTCGCGCTCGTACTTGTTGCCCGGCAACCGCCCCAGCGCCTGACACAGATCTTCCTGGTGGATCCGCCGCGCGGGCCAGTGCTCGTCGACAGCGGCGACGCGATCGTAGCGCTCGACCATCAAGCCGGGCGGCTCGAGGCGCGTGAACAGCTCGGCGCGGACGACGTCGAGGCCAACCTGCGCCGCCAGGCCGAGCACGTAGGCCTCGTTCACCGGCATGTGCTTGTAGTGCTGGCTCGGCAGCTTGAGGATGTGGGTGGTCGGCGCCTGGCCGTGCGACAGCTGCACCTCACCATCGAGGATCGCGACGGGCAGCTTGTGCTGCGCGCCCGCGAGCGAGAGTCGGGTCTCGTCCTCCGTCACCAGCAACGGTGCGAGGTCGCCTCCGAGCAAGGCCTGCAGCCGCTCGTCGCCCAGCCGTTCGTAGCGGTACGCCTCGGGATCTGGGCGCGGCGCGCCAGGTTCGACGACCGACAACGCGCCGGCACACTCGCCGCCGATCGCGCCGAGCAGCGCGAAGTCGTTGTCGATCGAGATGCCGAGCTGGCGGCAGACCAGCTCGCGGGCCGCACCTTCGGGCAACAGGTTCGCGAAGAACGCGTGCGCCGCGCCGCCGTCGACCTCGCGGACCGCGAGCGGCAGGCTGAGCGAGATCGCGAACGCGCTCCAGTCGGCGTCGTAGGCGAACGCGAAGCGCCCTTCGGCGTTGCGCGCGAGCTGGCCGACGGTGCCGCGCTCGTGCCGGACCTCGAGGCGCCCGCTCACTTCGGCCGCCACCCGCGCGGAGCGATCCAGAGCTGCAGCCCGAGCCGGTCGAGGACCTGGAGCACGAGCCCCAGCCGCACCGTCTCCTTGCCGCGCTCGACGTCGCCGAAGAAGCGAGTGCCGACGCCGGCGAGCCCGGCGGCGGTGGCCTGGTCCGCACCAGCGTCATGGCGGGCGTCGCGGACGGACGCGGCGAGATCGCCCACGGAACGCACCGGCACAGGGTATGGCTGTCGGTTCTTCATTCCCGATCGGGAATCTAGCGCGCCGAGCCGTCGGAGGCTAGCGGCTTCTTCCCGATCGGGAATTCTTGTTCGATTGCCATTCGAGCGCACATCGGCATTCCCGTTCGGGAAGATCGACGGGCGCCGTCCTCGGTAGCCCCACCGGTCCGGCGAGCACGAGGCCTCGTGATCGACGGCCAGACCGATGAGGCCATCGCGCGCGACGCTACGTCGCGGCGCGGTCGAAGTACGCGCGGCGGACGCGGCGGAGCCAGTGGTCGGCGGCGGTGATGGCGGTGGCGGTGGGCTCGTCGGGCAGGACGGAGTCGGTGGCGGCAACGTCGACGGCGGCGATGGCGGCGACGAGACGGTCGCGCCAGGCGGCGGCGTCGGCAGGCGTCAGCGGCTCACGCTCGCCGCGCTGCTTGATGGTCATGAGCTGGTCGACGCCCGGCGGCGCGTAGGCGGGGAGCCGGCGCAGGTCGGTGACGAGCTCGCCGGTGGCGAGGAGGTGCCGGCCGGTGGCCGCGGTGCGCAGGACGTAGAGGGCGCGCTTGGCGCTGGGCCGCTCGTCGAAGGCCCGGAGCTGGCTGGCCGCGAAGCCGCCGTAGTGGCGCGCCACGCGGCGCGACAGGAGCGCGGTGACGATGGGCCGCGCCTCCGCGAGGAGCTCGCGGTCGCCGCCGAGGGCGAGCTCGCCGAGGAGGCGCTCGAGGTAGTTGCCGTTGCCCTTGATGCAGCCGCGCAGCACGGGGCCGAGCTCGTTCGAGCCGTAGTCGACCTCGACGCCGTCGATGATCTCGACGCCGTCGCCGGGATCGTCGACGGGCGCGAGGCCCACGAGGTCGCCGGTCGGCGCCAGGTGCACGCACTTGAGATCGAGGTCGCTATCCGGCGACGGAAAGCCGTAGGCGTGGGCGCCAGACAGATAGATGACGAGGTGGCGGCGTCGACGATCCTGCTCCCCCAGATACGCGCGCGCCACCGCCGCCTGGTGCGGCGTGACGACGTCCCATCGGTCGTCCCAGATCACGGCGCACCAGCCCGCGCGACACGGGCCTGCTCGTCGCCGCTCATGGCGCGTCATACCTCGCGATCGGCGGCGGCGGGGCGCCCTGCCCCCATGGCCCCGGCACCCGCTCGACCCACCGGCGCGCGGCCTCCTGACGCACCGCCTGGAGCACGGCGTCGGCCCGACCGATGTCGCCGTGCGGAGGAAGCGGGCTCGCGTCGCGCGCGGCCTCGAGGGTCGGCGTCAGCTCGCGCGCCATCGCGATGACCTCGGGCATGGGCACCTCGCCGCGCTTGATGGCGAGCAAGGTCGGGCGGAGCTCGTCGCTGACGGTGACCGTGGGCGGCTCACCGCGCAGCCACCGGATGGCGAGGTCGAGCAGCCGGATCAGGTTGTAGGCGCTCTTGGGTCGCAGGTCGCGCGGCATGGCGAGCTCCGGCGGATCGGTCGTGCTGGTCGCGAACGTCACCAGCGCGCGCCACTCGCCCGCCGTGATCACGCCCTGGTCGGCCATCGATCGATAGAGCTGCTTGACGTAGTCGCGCGCGCGCCGGACGGCGTCGGCGCGGGTCGGCGCGTCGATCGCGGCGGCGTCGGCGAGGCGCTCCGCCACCGCCTCGAGCCCGAGCCCTGGCTCCGCGCGCAACCACTCCACCACCAGGCCGCGGTGCTGCGCCAACCGCTGGTTGTGCTCGAGACGATCGAGCTGCGCGAGCGCGTAGCGCCCGAAGCTGCCGTAGATCTCCTGCGACAGGAACCCATGGCGCATCGCCAGGAGGTCCTCGGCCATCGGATCGAGCGCCGCGGTGGGCGCGAACAGCATCTCGAGCGTGTTCGGATCGGCGCGCAGCGCCTGCCGGATCGCCTTGCCCACCTCCCAGTACGTCGCCGAGCCATCCGCGGAGACCAGCTCCCTGGGCGGGTCGACCAGCCCGGTCGTCCACGGCATCGGCACCACCATCACGCCGCGGCGATCCTCGTCGGAGTCGGCGCTCGCGACGCCCCACGCGCGCGACCCGACGAGCGTGTCGATCACCACGCACGGGCGCAGCTCGTCCCAGTGCGCCTGTCGCCGCTGCGCGAACCGGGCCTCCCCGAGCTTGCGCGGCGCGACCTCGGTGCGCAGGTATCGCGCGCGGGCGCCGTCGACGAAGACGACCTCCACCACCTCGTCCGCGATGGCGGCCACCCGCCCGACCGCCCCCTGCCGGCGGTTCTTGCCGTCGATCTCGCGGTCCACGCGCGTGATCACCTCGGTGCCCGCCGGCAGCGGGACCGCGTCGAGGTCGAGGTCGGCCATGCCGCCGAGGCGCAGCGCCATCGGGTGAGTCTAGCGCGAGGGGCCACGCCGCCGGACCCGAGGCCGCGACGCCCGCGACCAGCGTTCGGCCCGTCCGGATCCGAGCGACCGCGCAACCGCTGGGCGCGCGGGTCGATACGCGCGCCATGCCTGGCAAGTACTACGAGGTCGTCATCGACAAACGCACCGGCGAAGCCACGACCCGCGAGCTCGATGGGCCCAAGACGATGGCGCAGCTCCTCCACGACTGTCCGGTGTGTCGAGCCGCGATGGCAGCGCGCGGGATGGCGCCGGCGGTCGCGACCGACGACGCGCCGACCGAGGGTGAGTCGCGCCAGGTCCGGCGCGCACGCGAACGCCGCGCGCGACGTCGGTAGGCCGAGCATGGTGACGCGGGGCTCGCGCCGGCGCGGAGCGACCAATCCGCCCGTGGAGTGACATCGATCCAGCCGAGGCGAGCACCGACGGTGCCGTCGACGTCGATGTAGAAACCCCACCGGCAGGTTCACCTCGTCGGGGTTCGCGCGGGGCAGGTCGACCACGCGACGGTCTTGCAGCTCTACGACGGCCTGGTCGCGCTCGCGCCCTCGCTCGGCGCGCGCATCGCCCGTGCCGCCGCGGTACTCGAGGTACACGGCGCGGTCGCGGCCCTCGCGGCGCTCGAGGCACTGCCCGCGGCAGCGACCGCCGGCTACCAGCCGTTCCACGTGGTCCGCGCCGAGGCGCTCGCCGCCACGGGTGACGTGCGCGGTGCGGTCGCGAGCCTCGATCGCGCCCTCGGCCTGACCGAGGATCCAGGGCTGCGGGCGTTCCTGGTCGAGCGGCGGGGTCACGTCGCGCGCCGCGGCGCATGACGCGGATGTCGTGATCGACTGCGAGCCGCGGATCCAGCCCGAGACAAAGGCGCGATTGCACATGCGCGCACGGCTGGCGCGCTGCCTGCAATCGATCGAGGCATGCCCCACCCGATGCAGAACTCGACGAGTGCATGGGTCCTGGCAGCAGCGGTTGGCCTGGCGGGGTGCCAGGAGGTCATCGTCGAGCGCACGGCCCCCGAGGCGTATGGCGACCTGACCCTCGACGCCGAGGCCGACGCGACCGGGCTGCGCTCGGCTGTGATCGTCCTGTCGCTCCCCGATGGCCGGGTGTTCACGAGCGCGCGCGAGCTGCCCGCGACCTGGCCGGTGAGCTATACCGTCGGCGGCGGGCTCGGCAGCGGCACGACGTCGACCGGCACCGTCGAGGCGTGGCTCTCCACGGCAGCGCCGGCGGCAGCGGAGCGCGAGCTCGAGCCGGCGGCTGGCGCGCCGAGGGCAACCGGCACGGTGGAGCTGCCGTGCGACGAAGACGGCTTCTGCGACGCGGTGCGGCTCGACCTCTCGCTCGCGGCGCCGTGAGCGATCCCGGCCGAGCTCGCGCGCTCCGCGGCGGCCGGCGCGGGCCGCCACGCCGGTCCCCGGCATCGCGGTCCCCGCGGGCGAGATCGCGCGGGTGCTCAACGATGCCCGCAGGCGGTCGACCCGCAGACCGTGACGCGACGACAGGCGATGCTGATGGTGCCCTTGCTGGTGGGCTGCGAGGTGCTCGACGCCCCGGATCGCACCCGGGAGCTCGAGGGCCGCGTCAACGAGCTGAGCGCCGAGGTGTCGGCGATGGCGGGCCGGCCGGTCGGAACCGGAAAGCACGGCGCGCACGAGGCCGACCAGGGCGCGCACGCTCCTCACGCGAGCGACGAGCCCCCAGGCGGTGGCCACGCCAGGAGCGACGGCGCGGGCGCGAAGCCAGCTGACGGCGAGCGTCCCCACGGCGAGCCGAACGCAGCCTCGGACGGGCACGACGCGCCGGCGGCGGGGCACAAGGCCGAGCCCACGACGGCGCAGCCGGTCTCACACCAGGTCGCGCACTGGGGCTACGGCCGCAAGGATGGCCCGGAGCACTGGGGCGAGATGTCGCCCGAGTGGTCGACCTGCGGCAACGGCGAGCAGCAGTCCCCGATCGACATCGAGGCCAAGGCGGGCGACGCCCCGCCCATCACGTTCCACTACCAGGCCTCCAGGGGCACCGTCGTCGACAACGGCCACACCCTCCAGGTCGACCTGGCGAACGGGGGCGACATCGAGATCGATGGGCACACCTACGAGCTCGTCCAGTTCCACGTGCACACGCCGAGCGAGCACACCATCGCGGGCGAGCAATATCCGCTCGAGGTCCACCTCGTGCACAAGGACGCCGGGGGGCGGCTCGCGGTCGTCGGCGTGCTCTTCGACAGCGGCGAGGACAGCAAGGCCTACGACGGCATCTGGAAGAAGTGGCCCGCGCAGGTCGGCAAGCCGATGGCGCTCAAGCGCGCGTTCGACCCGAGCGAGTTGCTCCCGGCGGTGCACAGCACGTTTCGCTACGACGGTTCGCTGACGACACCGCCGTGCACCGAGGGCGTGCTCTGGAACGTCATGCGTCGCACCAAGATCGCGCCGCGGCGACTCATCGATGCGTTCCGGGATCATCATCCGGACAACGCGCGCCCGGTCATGCCACTGGGCGAGCGCACGGTGAGCTGAGCGACGACGCTCGTGCCGAGGGCCCCCGCTGCCCGGCCAGCGACCACTCGCGGCGGTGGCAGCTCGAGGCGGTGCCGCGGCGCGGGCTACGAACCGCCGGTGACCACCGTCAGCGTGAGCGCCGCGCCGAGGGTCGTCGGACCGAAACAGCAACGCGACTCGTAGCCGTAGTGCCACCGGGTGGCGGCGACCTCAGCGCCCAGCCCGACGCCGGGGCGCAGCCACCCGATCACACCACCGGCGACCCGCGCGTAGGCGCCGAGGCCGACCCACGCTCCCACGGGCTCGCCGGGCAACCCCAGCGCCAGCCCGAGGTCGAGCTCGCCGTGGACCGCCAGCCGCGGCGTGAGCTCCAGCGGCACGCGCACCCCAGGACCGACGCCGAGCAACGTCACGCCGTCGACGTCGGCGCTGAGCCTCCCGGCCTGCACCCGCAGCAGCGGCGTGACGTGACGCAGCCGGAGGCCGGCGCCCACGCCGAGACGTGGGCCACGGTCGACCAGGTTGAACTCGTCGACGCGGCCCTCACCGACGGTGGCGTCGCCGCCCACGTCGACCGAGAGCTCGACGGATGGTCTCGCCGAGGCGCCGACCGTCGTCGCCGTCAACACGCAGCCACTCCACCCGACCGTGCCCCACCGCATCGCGCGACGATACCAAGCGGGCCATCCGGCGGGAGGAGTCGACGTGGCAAAGCTTGGCAACCCACGAGTCCGCGCGGTCGCCGGGCCCGCGCGAGGCGTCGCCGGGGCGAGGGGGCGCGACGATCATCCCGTTCCGCGCGGCCGCGACACCGCCGGGTGGTCGCGCCACCAGAAGCGGCGAGGCAAGCTCGCCGACGCGCCGGCGTAGTCGACGCCGACGCGCGGACCGCGGGCGATGGGCGGGCGCGACGCCGCCGCGGCGATGTACAGCGCGCCGCGCGCGAGGTCGCGTCGATCGTGACGGCGATCGATGCCGAGCGCGCGCGTGACCTTGCCGGGACCGCGACCGACGGCAGCGTCGTCGGGCAACCCGAGGCACGGCGCGATGGCGCGGACGAGCACGGCCTGGCCGACCCCCGCCGGACCGGTGACGACGTTGAACATCTCGTGCACGCCGTAGCAGAGGTAGACGTAGGCGATGCCGCCCGGGCCGAACATCACCTCGGTGCGCGCGGTGGGCCCGAAGCGCGCGTGGCTGGCGAGGTCGTCGAGACCGCCGTAGGCCTCGGTCTCGACGATGACGCCCGCGCGCTGCCGGTGCACGAGCACGCAGCCGATCAGCTCGCGGGCGACGACCATGACGTCGCGCTGGAGCCAGCTCGCCGGCAACCGCGCGGCGCGCAGGGTCGACAGGGAGCAGCGCCCTGCGGCTGCCGGGGAGAGGTGCGGAAGTCGTGGAGCGGAGGACATGGCAAGCCCAGGAGATCGGCGCCAGGCCGACGGTACCTCGGTCGAGGGCGACCGTCTCCGCGCCCGCTCGCCGCCTCGGGATCCGCGTAGCTCGTCTACCGCGCCTCTCACGCGCCCGCGCGCGCGCGAGGCCACCGCCAGCGATCAGGGCGTGGACGGCAAGTCGAGCGGGGTCTCCAGCAGACAACCCGGTCGCTCGCTGACCACCGCGACCGCGACCGTCGCGCCTACAGCCGCGCCCAGGCCTCCTCGAGGCGCTGCGGCGACACCGACACCGCGGCCTTGAGCTCCGGCGCGAACACCTGCACCCGCAGCTCCTCGAGGAGCCAGCCGAACTCGTCGAGCGCCGCCGAGCCATCGCCGCGCGCCCGCCGCTGCCGCAGGCGCTGGACCCACGGCGCGACCTGCGCGGCCTTGTGCTGGTCCTTGATCGGATCGTGGGCCAGGCGCTGGACCCGCACGCCGATCGCCTTGAGGTAGCGCGTGAGGTGCACCAGCCGCGGCATGGCCGTGACGGCGAGCAGCTCGGGGGTGACGAGCTCACGCAGCTGCGCCTGGATGTCGTCGACGGCGGCGCGGGTCGGGCCCGGCCGCGCCGCCAGCGGCTTGAGCGCCGCGCGCACCCGCTCGACCTCGACGCCGAGCGCGGCCGCCAGCGCGCCCAGTTCGCGCAGCGTGATCGGCAGCTGGCGCTCGCCCGCGGCGAGGCGCTCGAAGAAGGCGGCCTTGGTGCGCGGCAGCGGCGCCGGCGGCATCAGCGCGAAGGCCTCGTCGAGCGCGCGCACGACCAGCTGCCGCCCCGGCGGCGCCGGCGCGCCGGCGACGGCGAGCGCCGACCCGAGCGGCTTGCCGTGCAGGGCCTCCAGCCGCGCCAGCGTGGTGCTGAGCTGGAGCAGGAACAGCCGGCGCACGCCCGCGCGGGTCGCCGCGTCGGCGGCGGCCGCCGACTCGAGCAGCCGCAGGTCCACGCCGCGCTCGCCCTCGACCAGCGCCGGATAGGCCAGGAGCGAGCGCCCGCCGACCTCGAGGGTCACCGAGGCCGGCAAGGCGTCGAGGTCCCAGGTGGTGAGGCCGGTGCGCTCGAGCGTCGAGCGCGGCGCGCTCGCCCACAGCGCCCGCGCGCGCTGGCCGAGGCCGCGCTGGAGCTCGGCGAGGTCGCGCCCCTGCGCCAGCACGCGCTCGCGATCGTCGACGACGCGGAACCACAGGTCGAGGTGCGCCGGCACCGCGCGCAGGTCCCAGGCGTCGCGCGGCACCCGCTCGCCGACGCGCTGGTAGATGGCGCGCTCGACCGTCGCCAGCATCGGCCCGTCGAAGGGGCGCAGCTCGGCGGCCAGCGTGCGCGCCAGCTCGTCGACGGGCGCCAGCGCGCGGCGGTGCGCCTTGGGCAGGCCGTCGAGCAGCGCCCGCAGCTTGGCCTCGTGCCAGCCCGGGATGGTCCACGCCATCACCTCGGGATCGAGCTGCGGCAGCGCCGCCAGCGGCACCGTCGCGGTCACCCCGTCGTCGTCCTCGCTCGGCTCGAAGCGATACGTCAGCGGCAGCGCCACCCCGCCGATCACGAGCTGGTCGGGGTAGCGCGCCGGCGACAGATCGTGGGCCTCCTCCAGCAAGATGTCGTCGCGGGTGAGGTGCAGGACCTCGGGGTCGCGCGCCTCGGCGTCGCGGCGCCAGGCCTCGAAGGCCTTCGCGCTGACCACCTCGGCGGGCAGCCGCTCGTCGAAGAAACGCCACAGCGCGTCCTCGTCGGCGAACATGTCGCTGCGCCGGGCCTTGTCGCGGGCGCGGGCCACCTCCTCGAGCAGGCGCTGGTTGTGGGCGAAGAACGGCGCCCGGGTCGCGTACTCGTGGCGGACCAGGGCGTGGGTAATGAACACCTCGCGACACATGGCAGGATCGAACGGCGCGTAGGCGACCTTGCGATCGCGCACGATGGGCAGGCCGTACAGCGTCACCTGCTCGCGCGCGACCACCTGGCCCTGCTTCATCTCCCAGTGCGGCTCGCCGTGGCTGCGCTTGCACAGCGGGCCGGCGGCGCGCTCGATCCAGCCGGGATCGATCTTGGCGGCGGTGCGGGCGAAGAGTTGCGAGGTCTCGACCAGCTCGGCGGCCATCACCCACGCCGGCGGCTTGCGGGCGAGCGCCGACGACGGGTGCAGCTTGAACCGGATCTGGCGGGCGCCCACGTAGCACCGAGCCTCCTGGTTCCACATGCCGATCTTGCTGAGCAGCCCGGGCAACAGCGCGCGGTGCAGCTGCTCGCCGGTGGCGGGGGTGTCGTTGGGGCCGAGGTCGAGCTCGCGCATGACCCGCACGAGCTGCGCGTGCAGCTCCTCCCACTCGCGCATGCGCGGGTACGACAGGAAGTGATCGCGGCACAGCTTCGAGAGCCGGGCCTTGGTGCCGCGGGCGCGCGCCTCCTGCCAGAACGTCCACAGCTTGAGGTAGGCGACGAAGTCGCTGCCCTCGTCGCGGAACGCGCGGTGGGCCTCGTCGGCGCGCTGCTCGGCCCCCTGCGGTCGCTCGCGCGGATCGCGCAGGCCGATGGCGGCCGCGATCACCACGACCTCGCGCAGGGCGCCCTCGTCGCGGCCGCCGAGGATCATCCGGCCCAGGCGCGGATCGAGCGGCATGCGGCCGAGCTCGTGGCCGATCCGGGTGAGGCGGCCGTCGTCGTCGAGGGCGCCGAGCTCCTCGAGCACGCGGTAGCCCTCGTCGACCGCGCGCTTGTGGGGGACGTCGAGCAGCGGGAACTGCTCGAGCTCGCCGAGGCGCAGCGCCTTCATGCGCAGGATGACCCCGGCCAGGCCGACCCGCTTGATCTCCGGATCGGTGTGGGCCGGCCGGGTCACGAAGTCCTGCTCTTCGTAGAGGCGGAAGCAGATGCCGCTCTCGGTGCGGCCGCAGCGCCCCTTGCGCTGATCGGCGCTGGCCTGCGAGACCGGCTCGACCAGGAGCCGGGTCACGCCGGTGCGGACGTCGTAGCGGTTGAGGCGCGCGAGCCCGGCGTCGACGACGTAGATGATGCCGGGGATGGTGAGCGAGGTCTCGGCGACGTTGGTCGCCAGCACCACCCGCCGCTGCGCCTGGACCTGGAACACCCGCTGCTGATCGGCCGCGGCCAGCCGGGCGTACAGCGGCAGGATCACGGTGTGGGGCAGCGCGCGCTGCTCGAGCTCGGCGGCGGCCTCGCGGATCTCGCGCTCGCCGGGCAGGAACACCAGCACGTCGCCGCGGGGGTCGAGGTCGGTGATCTCGTCGACGACGTTGGCGACGAGGTCGGCCAGCTCCGCCTCGTCGTCGCGCGGCGGTCGGTACAGCACCTCGACCGGGAAGGTCCGCCCCGACACCTCGATCACCGGGGCGTCGCCGAAGAACCGCGAGAAGCGCGCGGTCTCCAGCGTCGCCGAGCTGACGATGACGCGCAGCTCGGGCCGCTTCGGCAGGAGCCGCTGGAGCACGCCGAGCAGGAAGTCGATGTTCAGGCTGCGCTCGTGGGCCTCGTCGACGATGATCGTGTCGTACGCGCGCAGCATCGGGTCGCCCTGCAGCTCGGCGAGCAGCATGCCGTCGGTGACGAACTTGATCGCCGAGGTGCGCTTGACCCGATCGCCGAACCGGATCTTGTACCCGACGACGTCGCCCAGCTCGGTGTGCAGCTCCTGGGCGACCCGCTGCGCCACGCTGGTGGCGGCGATCCGTCGCGGCTGGGTGCATGCGATCTGGCCGCGCGCCGCGCGCCCCATCGCCAGGCACAGCTTGGGCAGCTGGGTCGTCTTGCCGGAGCCGGTCTCGCCGGCGACGATCACGACCTGGTGGTCGGCGATGGCCCGCGCGAGCTCGGCCAGGCGCTCGGTGATGGGCAGGCCCGGCGGAAACTCGACGCGCGGATCGAGCGGCACCGCCGCAGCAGCGGTGGCGACGGCGGCGCGCGGCGACGGCGACTCGGGCGGATCGGACATCGAGGCGTACGAGGCTACGACCGCGCGCGGCCGGCGGCGCTCACGGGTGGACGACGGACCAGCGCTCCACCGCGGCCTGCACCCAGGCATCCGACCGGGTCTTCAGGTCGCGCCCCTGGGCCTCGGTCGGCGTGAAGATGTGCGCGGTGAGCTGGTCGTCGAGGATGGCGTAGACGATCTGCAGGGTCCGATCGTCGTCGCAGGCCCAGGTGAGGGTGTCCTGCAGGACGGTCGCGCCGGTGCACGTGTGGGCGTCCCCGCCGACCTGCAAGGTGGGCTGGGCGCCGAGGTCGCGCTCGATGACCGTGGCCAGCTCGCGGAGGAAGTCGTCGTTGTCGGCGACGCTGACGTTGACCTGGGTGGTCGACCGCAGCTCCTTGGCGGCGACCGGACCACACGCCACCAGCGAGAGCGAGATCAGGAGGTGCCACGGCACGTGCTTCATGGCGGCCACGATCGCACGCCGCGGCGCCGAAGGGGCGACCGCCCACGCCCGTTGTACGCACATCCTCACGCCGGCCTGACCGCGCCGGCGCTGGCCGCCGCGTCGCGGGCGTCGGACGCGTGGTGATCGTCACGTCGAGCGCGGCGTCGGGCCAGCGCCGGCGCCGCGGGGCCGCGCACCCCGGCCACCGCGGCGCCGGCGCGATCGGCTAGACTCGGCCGGTGCGGACCTCGTCATCGGCAACGCTCTCCTTCTTGCTGGCCGCGCTGGCGGCGTGCGGCACCGTCTCCGATGAGCCCATCGCCGACGCGCCCGACGGCACCGACTTCTCCCTGGTGGTGACGCCGACGGAGCTGTCGGTGCCCATCGGCGGCAGCGGCGACGCCACCCTCACGATCGATCGCGTCGGCGGCGGCGGCGACGTCGAGCTCGCGGCGCAGGGACTGCCGGCCGGCGTCACCGCGACCTTCGCCGCCAACCCGGTCGCGGCCGGCACCAACTCCACCACCGTGACCTTCGCGGTCGCCGGCGGCACCGCGCCCGCGACCGCGACGGTGACCCTGGTCGGGACCAGCGGTGGCGTCGAACGCACGACCACGCTGATGGTGACGGCGACGCCGATCACGGTGACCGGCGTGGTCAAGGGCGAGCGCGAGGGGGTGACGGTGCGCATCGTCGGCAAGCCGGCGGTGACGTCGGGCGCCGGCGGCACCTTCACCTTCACCGACGTGGTCCCGCCGTACGACCTGTACACCGTGGGGCAGTCGGGGCTGATCTCGTCGCCGACGCCGACGGCGCACTACTTCCACGGCCTCACCCGCACCGATCCGGTGGTCACGGCGCCGAGCACCTTCGGCCTGACCATCCTCACCAACGGCGACGCCAGCGTCACCGGCACCAAGTCCGGTGGCGACGGCGTCAACCAGATGCGCATCGCGTGGGAGCACGGCGGCGCCATCACCACCGCCCCGAGCAGCTACGCGTTCACCGCGTTCTGGACCCCGCTCACCGCGAGCAACCAGGGCCGGCTGTTCGGCTTCCAGTACTCCACCCGCGCCACCGGCGCGCCCGACGTCTTCACCGGCTTCGGTGCCTCGGCGGCGACCACCCTCAACGACAACGGCAACGCCGTCATCAACCTGGCCTTCACGGCGCCGAGCACCGCCAGCCTCACCGGCACCGTGACCTCCCCGGTGGGCTTCCCCACGCCGAGCTTGACCCTCAACCAGCAGCTCGGTCCGACCGGCTCCACCGCGCTGTGGACCGCGAACACCACGCTGGCCGACGCCACGATCCCGCTGGTGACCGCCGGCAAGGCCGCGCTGTCGGCCACCGCCACGCTCGGCGGCGCCACCACCAAGTACGTCCACCCCGCCCTCGACGCCAACACCGACGTGACCTTCGTGTTGCCGGCGCCGGCGGTCCAGATCGCGCCGGTGGCATCGGCGAGCGGCATCACGACCGCCACCGAGTTCAGCTGGACCGATGAGCCCGACACGGTGCACGAGGTGCAGGTCTCGACGAGCAGCCCGCAGCCGGCGAGCTTCCTCATCTACACGACGGAGGGCGCCACCACGATCCCGGCGCTGCCCGAGCTGGCGCTGCCGACCAACCAGAACTTCACCTGGCGGGTCAACGGCTACAGCCCGACGGCGACGATGGACGACGCCTGCACCGCCACCGGCCTGGAGCCGGTGTCCGCCGCCGACTACGAGGGGCCGCGCCACGCGGTCACGAGCAGCACCGCGCGCTCGTTCACCTCGGCGCCCTGAGCGGCGACCTCGCGGCCTCGCGCCGCCGCGCGTCGGCCGTCAGCGGCCGTCGCGCTTGGCCGGACACCGCAGCACCAGGTGGCTGAGGCGGCCCTTGGCGCGCTTGCCCACCCCGATCTCGTAGCGCAGCGTCGCCGCCGTGCGCGGGCAGTACGAGAGCTGCGGATCGATCGAGTCGCGCGCCTTCGCCAGGGAGCTGCCGTCAGCGTCGAGCAGCCGCAGCGACAGCGAGCGATGATCACCGGCGCCGGCCGCGAGGATCCGCACGCACCCCGGCTCCACCGGGAGCAGCACCGATACCGTCGAGGTGGCGTAGGTCTCGGCGATCGGGCGCGCGATGGTGCAGCCGGTGGCCTCGAGCTGGGCCGCCAGCGGCCGCAGCCGGTCAGCCCCCGACGGGCCGAACCCGAGCCGGGCCGGGAGATCGAACATCACGATCGCGATGATCGTCGGTGCGGTCAGCACGGCGACCAGGGTGATGAAGATGCCGAGCCAGGTGCTACGCCGGCCCTCGCGCCGCCGCGCGCGGCGCTCCTCGGCCTCGCGCGCCTCGCGCCGTGCCTCCCGGGCCTCGGCGGCGGCCGCCTGCTCGCGCAGGCGCGCCTCGCGCTCGCGCTCGATGAGCGCCTGCTGGCGCTCGATCAGGTCGGGCACCACGTGCTCGTGCCCGCAGTACGGGCAGACCATCGTCGTCGCCTCGAGCGCCACTGGCGCCGAGATCGCGGCGTGGCACTGCGCGCAGCGGGTGGCCATGCCCGTGACGATGCCCGAGCGCGCCTTGCAGGACAAGCGACGGCACCGCCACCGTCACCGCCGTCGACGTGCGATCGCGACCGCGTCGCACCAGCGCCGAGCTACCATGGCGCCGTGGGTCGGCACGGGTGGCTGCGCGTGGTGGCGCTGAGCGCGGGAGTCGCCGGATGTCTGCCGGAGGTCGTGCCCTGCGACGACGGCAGCGTGTGCCCGGCCGACGAGACCTGCCTGCCCGCCGGCGGCTGCGTGCGCCCCGAGCAGCTCACCGCATGCGAAGGCCTCGACCCCGGCGCGCGCTGCGAGCTGGCGGGGCTCGGTGCCGGCGTGTGCGTGGCCGGCGTGTGCGCCTTCGCCGAGTGCGGCAACGGCGTCGTCGAGAGCGGCGAGGCCTGCGACGACGGCAACCTCGCCGACGGCGACGGCTGCAGTCGCTACTGCGACTCCACCGAGGCCTGCGGCAACGGCGTCCGCGACCAGGGCGAGGCGTGTGACGACGGCAACCTCGTCGACGGCGATGGCTGCCAGCACACCTGCGTGGAGCAGCGCTGCGGCGACGGCATCCTCGACGCGCTCGGCCTCGATGGCGTGCCGTCGGCGGACGACGAGCGCTGCGACGACGGCAACCTCGAGGCGGGCGATGGCTGCACCCCCGACTGCCGGTCCGACGAGACCTGCGGCAACGGCGTGGTCGACTTCTTCGCCGACGAGCGCTGCGACGACGGCAACCCGCGCGGCGACGACGGGTGCGGCGGGTGCGCCCCCGAGGTGCGCGGCTGGGTGGCCGAGGGCGGCGACGACGTGCGCGCGCCGTCCCCGCGGTTCCTGGCCTACCTGGCCCTCGACCCCCGCCGTGGCGAGCTGGTGCTGTTCGGCGGCACCAACGGCGGCTCCACCTACGCCGACGACACCTACGTGCGCGATGCCGCGACGTGGCGCGCGCGTCCTGTCGGCCTGCACCCGGAGCCGCGCCTGGCCGGCGTGGCCTTCCCCGATCCCGGCGGCGCCGGCGTCGTCATCTTCGGCGGGTTCTCCAACGCTGCGCTCGCCGACCCCTGGCGCTGGGACGGCGGCGGGTGGCAGCAGCTGGTCGACGCCGCGACCCCGCCCGCGCGCTTCGGCGCGACCGCCGCGCTCGACCCGGTCCGCGGCCGCGCGATCGTGTTCGGCGGCGCCCTCGCGCCCAACGCGTTGACCGACGACACCTGGACGTGGGACGGCGCCGCATGGACCGCGACCGCGCCGGGCCAGGGTCCGTCGGCGCGCTCCTTCGCCGCGGCGGCGTTCGACCCCGCGTCCCGCACCGTCGTGCTCTTCGGCGGGGCGGGCCCCGGCGGCGCGCCACTCGGCGACACCTGGCGCTGGGACGGCGCGACGTGGGCTCAGCTCACGCCGGCGATGGCCCCGCCGGCCCGCAGCCGCGCCGCGCTCGTCCACGACGTCGCGCGGGGCGAGCTCATCTTGTTCGGGGGGTCGGGCACCGGCGGCGCGCTCGACGACACCTGGCGCTGGGACGGTGTGACCTGGTCGAACCTGGCACCGGCGTCGCGACCGCCCGCGCGCTACGGCCACGCGATGGGGTACGACCCACGCGCCCGCCGGGTGGTGGTCTTCGGCGGCCAGGCGCCGAGCGCGGTGGCCGACACCTGGGCCTGGGACGGCGTGACCTGGCGCCGCGCCGACGGCGCGACCCGCCCGTTGTACCGCGCCGAGCACGCCATGACGACCCACCCTGCGCTGGGCCAGGTCGTGCTGTTCAGCGGACGCGAGATCGCGGGCGCCGGCGACGACACCTGGACCTGGGACGGCCGGGACTGGGGGCTCTCGTCGACGACGCCCGCGCCCGTGGGCCGCGCGGCGCACGCGCTCGCCTACCACCCACGGCGGCAGGAGGTCGTGCTCTTCGGCGGCATCAGCACGACCGGCATGTCCCCGCTCGGCGATACCTGGACCTGGGATGGCGCCGGGTGGACCCGACGGTTCCCGACGACCTCACCCCCCGCGCAGTTCGGGCATGGGCTCGCGCTCGATGGGCGCAGCGGTGACGTCCTGCTCGTCGGCGGGCTGACGCCCGCGACCTGGCGCTGGAACGGCACCACCTGGACCCAGGTCACCACGGCGGTGACCCCACCGGCGCGCAACCGGGCCGCGGTCGTCGCCGACGAGGCGCGTGGCACCGTGGTCCGCTTCGGCGGCTTGTCGCCCGCCGACGTCACCACCGACGACACCTGGGTGTGGGACGGCGACGCCTGGGCCGAGGTCACGCCGGCGCACGCGCCGAGCCCGCGCTTCGACGCCGCCGCCGCCTACGATCCGCTGCGGGCCGAGGTGGTGCTCTTCGGCGGCCTCACCGCCGGCGGATCGACCAACGACACCTGGGCCTGGGACGGCGACGACTGGTCGCCGGTCGAGGTCGCCGAACGCCCCGGCCCGCGCGCCGCGAGCGCGCTGGCCTTCGATCCGATCCGCGGCCGGATGGTGCTGTTCGCCGGCGGCGCGACCGGCAGCGGCAGCTACGGCGACGACACCTGGGTGCTCGAGTGGTTCGGCGACGCCGCCCGCGAGGTGTGCCGCGACGGGATCGACGGCGACGGCGACGGGCTCGTCGCGTGCGACGACCCCGACTGCGCGGGCCGGTGCACCCCGACCTGCCGGGGCGTCGCGGTGGATCTCGGCCTGTGCGAGCTCACCGCGTCGCCGCGCTGTGGCGACCTGACGTGCGATCCGACGGAGAGCTGCGAGGTGTGTCCGAGCGATTGCGGCACGTGCCCCGCGACGTGCGGCGACGGGTTGTGCGCGGGCGACGAGCTCACGAGCTGCCTCGCCGATTGCCCGGCGTGAGGCGCGCCACGCCGACCGCGGTTGCGCCACCGCGACGGCGGTGCTCCGATGTCGGCGGAGGCACCATGATCACCAGGCCCCAGCCCCTCGTCCTCGCGTGCGGCGCGCTGCTCGTCGGCGCGGCGTGCTCGACGCTCGGTCCGACGCCGCTCACCACCGCGCTGCCGGCGCAGCCGGCGGGCCGCCCCGAGGTGACGGTGCAGGCCGGCGGCCTGCCCGGCTACTACCTGAGCGACACCACCACCGACAGCGGCGTCGCGGCGCTGCTCCGCTACGCGGCGATCACCGTCGAGCCGGATCGCGTGCTCGACGTGCCCGGGCTGGTGGTCGGCGCGCGCGTGGTCGGCCCCGATCACGACCTGCAGTACGAGCCGATGGTGGGGTATCGCCGGGTCGTGGGCGACAGCGGCGGCGTCGCCCTCGCCGGCTTCGTCCACGGCACCCACGCCAGCGCCGAGGACAACCAGGCCAGCTACGAGGCGACCCGGGTCGGCGCCGAGGTCGCCGGCGACGTCCGCCTGCTCGCCCCGCGGCGCTGGCTCGAGCTGCACGCCACCGGCGGCGCCGCCGCGATCGTCACCGACGCGCACGGACGCTACGGCCAGGACGATCGCGGCTACGGCGTCGACTGCCCCGACACCGGCGCGGTGCTGCACGACGCCGACCTCACCGCGGTCTCGCCGAGCCTGCACCTCGGCCTCGCCCTCGACCTGGCCCGCGGCGCGGCCAGCGTCGTCCACGGTGGCCGCCTCGCCCTGCAAGCGACCATCGCCTCGGCGCCCACCGTCGTCGGCGGCGAGCGCACCGGCCAGCGGCTGCTGCTCGCCACGGGCCTGACCTTGAGCCTGGCGTTCGGCAGCGCGCGCTGACCTCAGCCGAGGCGCGGCCGCAACGACGCCGCCCAGGCGTCGAGCGCGACCTCGGGATCCTCCGGCATCACCGCCAACAACCCGGCGCCGCCGCCGTCGGCGGCGAGCGCGACCCGCAGCGCCTCGAGCGCGCGGCGCAGCCGCGACCGCACCGTGCCCTCGGGCAGCTCGAGCACCTCGGCGAGCTCCGGCCCCGACAGCCCCTCCCAGAACCGCAGCTCGAGCGCGACCTGCAGCTCGACCGGGATCACCCGCAGCGCCGCCAGCAGCGCCTCGCGTTCGGAGCGATCGCGCGCCGCGGTGCTCGGGCCGGGCGCGAGATCCGCGAGCGACGACACCCCGAAGTCGAGGGCGGCGCGCGCGTGGCGGCCGCGGAAGTAGCCGTACAGCTCGTGGCGCGCGATCGCGAACAGGAACGTGCGGAAGCTCGACGCCCCGCGGAAGCGATCCTTGGCCTCGACGCAGCCCAGGAAGGTCCGCTGCACCAGGTCGGCGACGTCGGGCAGCCCCTTGCGCTCGAAGAAGCGATAGATGGCGTCGAAGTAGCGCTCGAAGAGCGCCTCGCCGGCCGCGCGATCGCCGCCGCGCCAGGCCTCGAGCAGGCTCGCGTCGTCGGGCTCCGCCATCGAGCCCGGGTGTATCACGGCGGCTCGACCGCTCACGGCGGCGGGCCGCAGTCGGTCGGCGGCGGCAGGCCGTCGTCGATCCGCTGCTGGTACTGGCACTGGCGGTAGTACAACGCGCGCTCGCCGAGCTGGGCGGTGCACCGCGACAGCGCGACGAACCCGGGCCGGCTGGGCGGCGCCGCCAGCAGCCGCTCGGCGCACGCGCGCGGCTCCCCGGCGTCGGCCAGCGCGAGCGCGTCGAGCAAGGCCTCGGCGCAATCGGGCGGGCGCGGCGCCGGCGACGCCGCGGCCCACGCCGCGCACGCCGCGCGCAGCTGCGCGGTCGATCGGCTGGCGTGGGCGCACTGCACCCACACGTTGCGCAACACGTCGGTGCGCGCACGGTGGGTGAGCAGGCGCGCGCACTCGTCGTAGCGCCCCTCGAGCAGAAGCGGCTCGACCTCGAGGAACAGCGCGCGATCGAGGTCGGCCTCGGTCGGCGCGGGCGCCGGCGCTGGCGGGGTCGGCCAGGCGCGTTGCGCCACCAGCCCGACGGTGATCGCGCCCACCAGCCCGGCGGCGGCGGTCGCCCACCGCCGACGCCGACGCCGCGGGCCCCGCGCCTCGAGCGCCTCGACCAGCGCGTCCATCGACGGCCAGCGCGCCGCCGGCGCCGGCGAGCGACCGCGCGCGAGGATCGCGCCGATCGCCGCGGCGGGATGCCCCGCGGGCACCGGCGCCGTCGGCTCGGGCCGCGCGTCGAAGAGCACCTCGTGGGCGACCACGCAGAACGCGTACTGATCGCTGCGCGGATCGGCGGCCTCGCCCCGGGCCTGCTCGGGCGCCATGTAGGCCGGGGTCCCCGGCAGCGGGGTGGCGCCATCGCCGGCGACGGCGCCGAAGTCCACCGCGAGGCCGAAGTCGGCGATCCGCGGCCGCCCGTCGGCGCCGAGCAGGACGTTGTCGGGCTTGAGATCTCGATGGACCAGGCCGCACCGGTGGGCCTCCGCCAGGCCGCGCGCCACCGCGACGAGGATCTCGAGGCGTCGGGCGAGCGGCGGCTCGGTCGCGAGCCACTCGCGCAGGGTGCCGCCGGTGGCCAGCTCGGTGGCGATGAACGGGACGCCGCCGTCGTCGCCGATCTCGTAGATCGCCAGCAGGCTCGGGTGGCTGACCCGGGCCAGGGCGCGCGCCTCGGCGAGCATCACGGCGTCGGCGGGTGCCCCGACCACCACCAGCTTGATCGCGACGTCGCGGCGCAGCGCAGGATCGTGGGCGGCGTACACCACCCCGGCGGCGCCCGCGCCGAGCCGCCGGCGCAGGACGAAGCGGCCCACGTGGGTCGGGGTCTCCTCGGCGCCGAAGAGCCGGGCCCGCGCGGCGGCGCGCACGCGCTGCTGCTCGAGGCCGCGCGCGCGACCGCGCAGCACGTCGACCGTGATCCGCTCGGACATCCTCCCCGGTAGTACCGCGGCGGCCCGGATCGATCACGCGATCGCCTCAGCGGACGTCGCTGGTGCCCAGCGCGTAGTGGACCTGCGCCGCCAGGCACACGTCGACCTCCATGGTCCAGGCCTCGTGCGGCAGGCTCCCGACCAGGCCCAGGTTGAACGTCATCGGCCCGGCCTCGGCGTACGCCAGCAGATCGAGCGCCGCCGACGGTGCCAGCTCGAGCGCGCCGTCGGCCTGGGCGCAGTCGCCGTCGCACGCGTGCAGCTCGACGGCGGCCACCGCTGGATCGTCGCTGGCGACCTCGAGCGACGCCGCCTCGACGAAGGCCAGCCCCGTGGCCGGGCCGGCGGCGCGCACCGACGCGCCGGCGAACTCGACCTCGGCGTCGAGCGCCGCGAACTGGGCCAGGAGCGCCTCGCTGTCGAACACCAGCTCGTGCTCGAGCGCGCCGTGCGTCTCGGGGAAGCCCTCGATCGCCACCGGCGGCTGCGTGGCGCAGGCGCGCCTGACCTCGACCTCGAGATCGACGAGCGTGCACCCGGCCAGCGAGCCGGCGGAGACGAGGAGCGAGAGCAGCTGGTGACGCATGACGGTTCGACCTTCCTTGAGCTAGCGGGCGTAGACGATGAGCCCGACGCGCGCGGCGACGGTCCACAGCTGGTAGCGCGGGTCCTCCTCGAAGGTGACCATCGCGTCGTCGCCGAACGCGGTGCCCAGCCCGCGCAGGCTCCCGGTGACGCGGGTGACGCCCGCGTGCAGGTAGAAGGTGGCGCGCGCGCGCCCGAACTCGAGGCCGACGTGGGCCGACGCGTGGTCGTAGCCGACCCGCTCGAGCGCGCTCGACGACAGCGCCGGATCGCCGGCGATCATCCTCGCCAGCGGCGTGGCGTCGCCCTCGGGCAGGTGCCCGTAGCTCACCGACACCGTCGGCGACACCCACGCCGACAGCGGCACCCAGGTCGCGCCGACGCGGACGCCGGTGCTCACCAGGTTGTGGCTGGCGCCGACGTGCAGGCGCAGCGGCCGCGCCGGCCGCACCACCAGCGCGGCGGTGGCGCCGTCGGGGACGCCGACGTCGAGCTGCGCGCCGACCCGGCGCACGCCGGCGCGGTGGCCGACGTGGCCGTCGATCGACTCGGCGCGCGCGCGCGGCGCGATCGCGGCGAGCAGCGCGAGCGCGAGCAGGACGACGAAGCGACGGGGCGGCATCGGTGGGCTCCACCGGCACGAAGTGCAAGCACGAGGCCGGGCCGCGAGGCCGCCATGCGCGCCGTGAGCGCGGTCGCGGCGCCGGTCTCGGGTGCGCGCTCCCGGGCCTGCCGGGCGCCAGCTCCCGCGGCGAGGTAGGTGCGCCGCGTCCAGGTGGGACACGCGCGCACCGCGGCCAGCTCAGGTGGTCGGGCGATCGTCTTCGTCGATGTGCGCGGTCGACGCGCGCTCGAGATCGGCGGCGAGCGTCGCCGTCGACAGCCCCGGGGCGGGCGCCTGCCAGATGCGCGCGGTGCCGTCGCGGCTGGCGCTCACCAGCCGGGCGCCATCGCGGGTCCAGGCCACGTAGTCCACCGACTGGGTGTGGCCGTGGAGGACGTGCACGTCGACCTCGGGGCCCGAGCCCAGGTCCCACACCCGGATCGTCCGATCGTAGCTGGCGGTCGCGAGCCGGGTGCCATCCGGGGCGTAGGCGAGCCCGAGCACCACGTCGGTGTGGCCGCGCAGCACGTGTTCGACCGCGCCGGTCGACGCGTCCCACACCAGCGCCAGCCGGTTGGTGATCGCGCCGGCGAGGTGGGCGCCATCGGGCGACCACGTCATCTGGATGGGCCGGTGGCCTGGCGGCAGCTCGAGCGCGACCTCGACGCCGTCGCGGCGGCGCAGCGTGACCGACCCATCGCAGCGCCAGGTTAGGAGCCGCTCGCCGCCACGCTCGTACTCGAGCATGTGCACGCACGCGGCGTCGCCCGCGGCGAGGCGCTCGACCGCACCGCCCGGCGCCCACGCCCGCAGCTCGTCGCCGACCCGAAACACCGTGTGCCCGTCGCGCCGCACCGAGATCGCCGTGATCGGGGTGGACGTCGGGCTGGCCCACACCCGGGTCCCGACGCCGGTCGCGAGGTCCCAGGTCCACAGCTCGCCGGTCCGTGACCCCACCACCAGGCGGGTGCCGGCGTCGTCGACGCCACCCCCGGTGGGCATCGCGGTCAGGTCGCGCAGGGTGAGCTTGGTGCCGTCGGTGCGCAGGACGTCGATCGAGGCGTCATCGCGGACGACCACGACGGCGCGCCCATCGTGGGTGGACACCGCCCCGCGATCGCCGACCGCGGCCTCGGCGGCGCCATCGAGGATCGCCCGCCGGGCGCGGGTCGAGAGCGACCAGGTGGCGGCGAACGCGGCGCCGGTGACGACCAGCTCGTCTTCGCCGACGAGGCGGGCGTGGAGGATCGGCCCCGGCTCGGGCCCGAGCACGATCGTCGTCGGCGGCGCCGGTTGCCACACCCGCGCGCTGCGATCCAGGCTCGCCGTCGCGATGGTGGTCTCGTCGGGCGACAGCCGGGCCCGGACCACGTCGTCGTCGTGCCCGCGCAGCACCTGCACGTCGCCGGTGGTGAGGTCCCACCAGCGCGCGGTGCCGTCGTCGCTGGCCGACAGCAGCCGGCGGCCGTCGGCGGTGAAGGTCACCATGTACACGGCGTCGCTGTGGCCGGTCAGCACGCGCGAGGTGCGGGCCGCGAGATCCCACACCGTGATGGTCGCGTCCCCGCCGATCGCGACCTGCCGGCCGTCGGGCGCGAAGGTGATCCAGCGGGCGAGGCCGACGTGGGGGCCGAGCGCCTCGGGCGGCCCACCCGCGAGGGACAGCCGCCACAGGGTGGCGCCGTCGAACGCGATCACCAGCTGGCCGGCGTCGTCGATCGCCAGGGCGTCGACCCGCCGCGGCAGGCGGGCCAGCACCTGGGGCGGCGTCGCCGCGCGCACGACCTCGCCGGAGAACGTGCCGTAGATGGCGCGGTGCCAGTCGTCCTTGGGCAGGGCGACCGCGCTGGCGTCCGTCGGGATCGGCAGCTCCTCGACGGCGCCCGGTCGATCGACCTCGACCGCGCGGGGAGCCTGGGCCTGCGACTCCACCAGCAGCCGCCGGCCGTCGCTCGACCAGCGCAGCGCGCCGACCGGCGCGCCCGACGGCGGCAGCAGCGCCTGCGCCGGACCGCCGGCGACCCGCCACAGCCGGACCTCGCCGCGCGAGGTGCCGCCCGCGAGCCGGGTGCCGTCGGGCGACCACGCCACCGCGTGGACCGAGCCGTCGACGCGATCGAGCCCGCGCGCCACCCCGGAGGCGACGTCGTAGATCCGCACGCCCCCGTCACCCGACGCGGTCGCCAGCGAGCGCCCGTCGGGCGAGAACGCCGCGTCGAGCACCCAGTCATCCTCGCGCAGCACGTGGCGCGCGACGCCTTCGACCTCGGCCTCGGCGAGCAAGGTCGCGCGCTCGCG
The DNA here is from genome assembly GCA_041389945.1 of Kofleriaceae bacterium. GTDB lineage: Bacteria > Myxococcota_A > Polyangia > Haliangiales > Haliangiaceae > JAWKQW01. The sequence goes on along the minus strand of JAWKQW010000011.1, from coordinate 186,140 downwards.
CTCGACCTCGGCGGGGAGCCCCGACGGGGACGCCTTGAGCCACGCCACCGTCGCGGTCGGATCGCGTCGCAGCGAGGTGCGCGCCTGCACCCGGATCAGCTCCACCTGGCGCGCCTCGGCGGCGGCCCGCGCCGCCAGCGCCGCCGCGCGCTCGCCGCGGGCGCGGTTGCGCTCGGCCACGACCCCGCGCACCGACAGCGCGCCGACGATCACCAGCACCACCGCCGCGATCGCCGCCATCGCCACCGCGCCGCGGTGGCGCGCGATCCACCGACGCACGAGCTGGAGCGTGCGGTAATGGTGCGCGCTGACGAGCTGCCCCGAGTGGTAGCGGCGCAGATCCGCGGCCAGCCCCATGCCATCGGGGTAGCGGGCCGCCGGATCGCGCGCCATCGCCTTGGCGACGATGGCCTCGAGATCGGCCGGCACGCCCGGCGCGACCTCGGCCAGCGCCGCCGGTGGCCCCGCCAGCACCCGGTCGACGATCTCGGTGGGAGACTCGCCGCGATACGGCGGCACCCCGGCGAGCACCTCGTAGAGCATCGCGCCGAGCGCGTACACGTCGGCGCGGGCGTCGACCGCCGCGCCGCGGGCCTGCTCCGGCGCCATGTAGGCCGGCGTGCCGATCACCTTGCCCGACACCGTCGAGGTGGTGGTCGCGGCGTCGTCGCAGGCGTCGAGCTCGGGCTCGGGCACGTCGCCGGCGCCGTCGCGCGCCAGGCCCCAGTCGACCACCACGGTCTCGCCGAACTCGCCGACCACCACGTTCGACGGCTTGAGGTCGCGATGGATGACCTGCGCGCGGTGGGCGTAGCCGACGGCGTCGGCGACCGCGATCACGTGGGCCACCAGCGGCAGCCGGCTGCGCACGGTGGGGTGGCTGCCGACCACCTCCTTGAGCGTCTTGCCGGAGACGAACTTCATCACGTAGTAGGGCTCGCCCGACGGCCAGCGCCCGGCCTCGTGGACCGGGACGATGCCGGGGTGCTCGAGGCGCGCGGTGATGAGCGCCTCGCGCACGAACAGGGCCTCGGCGAGGCGGGAGCGCTTCTGCAGCTCCTTGACCGCGACCGTGCGGCCGAGCCGACGGTCGACGGCGCGGACCACGCGGCCGAGGCCGCCGCGGGCGTGCTCGCCGGCGAGCTCGTAGCGATCGGGATCGTCGATGGGGAGCTGCGCGGCGGGCGAGCCCGCGACGGCGCCGTCGTCGAGCGAGCCGTCGGCGTCCCCGGGCGCCGACCCCCGCGCGGTCGGCGCGACCGATCCCGGCTCGTCCGCCGACGCCGTGGCCCGCCGCGGCCCCAGGGTCGCGGTCCGATCGGCGGCTTCGGGCGGGCGCGCGGGCACGTCGGTCATCGCAGCATAACCTGGCGCGCCTGCCCGGGAATTCCTGGATCGCCGGGGCCGGCTGCGACCGCCGGTGCGACCGTCCCAGGGTCGCACCGAGGCCGGGCCACGGATCCAGCGTGCGGCGTCACACGACCGCCCCCCTTTGCTGTCGAAATCGCCTTCGGCCCTCGCTAGAGTGCGCGCCGATGTCTCGCCCGCTGGTCGGCCGCACCCTCGCTCCCTGGCGCCTCGGCGTCGTCACGCTGCTGGGCGCGGCGGCGGCGTGCGGCCCGGGTCCACGGGCCTCCGCCGACGGCGGCCCCGGCGCCGACGCGCGGGTCGACGCCGGTGGCGGGCTCGACTCCCGGCCGATCGAGTACTCGCGGGTGTACGCGCACGGCAACGGCAACCTCTACCGGATCGACACCCAGACCTTCCAGCCGCAGCTCATCGGGCCGATCACCGGGCTCATGGGCGGCGAGAGCCTCACCGACATCGCGATCGACAAGAACGATCTCGCCATCGGCATCACCCTGTCGCGGCTGTACACGATCGACCTCGACACCGGCGCGGCGACCCTGCTCAACGGCGACCTCGCCGTCGACGGCTTCACCAGCCTGTCGTTCGTGCCGCTCGATCTCGACGACCTCGACTCCGACGAGCGCCTGGTGGCGGTCAGCGATCAGGGCGAGGTCTACCAGCTCAACCCCGCGACCGGCGCCGCCACCCTGCTCGGCAGCTACGGCTCGATCGGTGAGGCCACGATCCGCTCCTCCGGCGACATCGTCGCGATCAGCGGCATCGGCATCTACGCCACCGTCACCATCGGCGACAACCTCGCGGCCCCGGACTACCTCGCCGAGATCGACCCGGTGACCTGGGCCGCCGACACCCTCGGCAGCGGCACCGGCTACGACCGCATCTTCGGGCTCGGCTTCTGGGCCGGGAAGTTCTTCGGCTTCGTCGACACGAACCCCGGCGGCAAGCTCATCGAGCTCGACTTCGGCGGCAACGCCATCGAGCGCGACAGCGGCAGCATCCGCTGGTTCGGCGCGGGCGTCGCCACCGACGCGCCGGTCATCGATTGATCGCGGCGCCGCGCGCGGTGGTGGTGGGCGCCGCGCTGGCGCTCGCCGGCGGCGCGGCGGCGGCCGACGACGAGCGCTCGAGCCTCGACGTCGAGCTGAGCGCGCGCGTGCCGGTGGCGGCGCGGCGCGACCTGGCGGAGCCAGGCCTGGGGCTGTCCGCGCGGGTGCGGGTGCCGCTGGGGCCGCGGCTCGAGGCCACCGCCCAGCTGGGGCTGGCCGGCTACCTGCCGCGCACCCAGCAGCTCGCCGGGATCGAGGTCGAGCGCGACCTCGCGCAGGCGCCCGTGCTCGGCGGAATCCGGCTCGGCTTCGCCGACCGCGATCGCACCCACGCCTTTCTCGCCGCCGAGGCCGGGGTGGTGTTCGAGCGCGTGCGCACCACCAGCGCCGGCGCGCGCGAGGTCGACGACGCGCTCGAGCTGGCCGCCGCCGTCGGCGCCGGCGTGGTCGGTCGACGCTGGTCGGTGGCGATGGGCCTGGGCACCACCCGCCCGCACGACGGCCTCGGCGCCAGCACCGCCACCGTCACCGTCGGCTGGAACCTGCTCCGTCGGTGAGGCCGCCGAGGCGGCGCTGGATCTGCGCCGGCGCCGCTGCCGCGCCCCGAGGCCGTGCGCTATGGTCCGCGGCCATGAGCAAGCCAATCCGCAAGGTCGCCGTCCTCGGCGCGGGAGTCATGGGCAGCGGCATCGCGGCGCACTGCGCCAACGCCGGCATCCCGGTCCTCCTGCTCGACATCGTCCCGCCGAAGCTGAGCGACGCGGACAAGGGCAGCAAGGCCGCGCGCGACGGCTTCGCCACCGGCGCCCTGGCCAAGCTGCTCAAGGCCAAGCCGGCCGCGTTCATGCACCCGCGTAACGCCACCCTCATCACCACCGGCAACTTCGACGACGACCTCGCCAAGGTCGCCGACTGCGATCTCATCGTCGAGGCGGTGATCGAGCGCCTCGACATCAAGCGGGCGCTGTTCGAGAAGCTCGAGGCCCTGCGCGGCCCCGACACCATCATCGCGTCGAACACCTCGGGCCTGCGCATCGCCGACATGCTGGTCGGCCGCAGCCCGGCGTTCTGCCAGAACTTCATGGTCACCCACTTCTTCAACCCGCCGCGCTACATGAAGCTGCTCGAGCTGGTGGCCGGCCCCGACACCTCGTCGGAGGCCAAGCTGCGCGCCGAGCGGTTCGGGCGCGACGTGCTCGGCAAGGGCATCGTGTGGGCCAAGGACACCCCGAACTTCGTCGGCAACCGCATCGGCGTGCAGTCGATGATGTCGGTCATCCACCTCATGCTCGAGCACAAGCTCGCGCCCGAGGACGTCGACGCCATCACCGGCATCCCGATGGGCCACCCCAAGAGCGCGAGCTTCCGCACCGCCGACATGGTCGGCCTCGACACCCTCGGCCACGTCATCAAGAACTGCTACGAGACGCTCACCGCCGACGAGGACCGCGAGACCTTCAAGACCCCGGCCTACATCGCGACGATGATCGAGGCCGGCATCCTCGGCGACAAGACCAAGGGCGGCTTCTACAAGAAGGTCGGCAAGGACATCCAGACCCTCGACCCGTACACCGGCGCCTACCGGCCCAAGGGCGGCGACGAGGCGATCCAGAAGGCGGCCAAGAGCATCGGCCGCACCGAGGACGTCGGCGAGCGCCTGCGCAAGCTGGTGGCGGCGCCCGGCGTGGTCGGCACCTTCGCGTGGCAGGCGATGTCGCGCTCGATGGCGTACGCGGCCCGGCGCATCGGCGAGATCACCGACTCGCTGACCGCCGTCGACGACGCCATGAAGTGGGGCTACAACTGGGAGGTCGGCCCGTTCGAGAGCTGGGACGCGCTGGGGTTCGCCGAGACCTACGATCGGATGAAGGCCGACGGCCTGGCGCTGCCGCCGTGGGTCGACAAGATGAAGGCCGCCGGCGCCACCGGCTTCTACCAGCCCGGCAAGGTGTGGGATCCGACCCGCGGCGAGTACGCGCTGCGCACCCACGACGCCCGCGAGGTGTCGCTCACGGTGATGCGCGAGGGCGGCGCCCCGGTGCTCAAGAACGCGGGCGCCGAGGCGTGGGATCTCGGCGACGGCGTGCTCGGCCTGACGTTCAAGTCGAAGGCCAACAGCCTCGACGCCGACGTCATCCAGATGCTGCACGACGCCACCGCGCGCGCCGAGCAGGACTTCCGGGCGATGGTCATCTACAACACCGGCGAGTACTTCTGCGTCGGCGCCAACCTGTTCGGCGTGGTGATGGCCGCGGGCCAGAAGCAGTGGGACGCGCTGCGGACCATGGTCAAGAGCTACCAGGACGCCACCCAGCGCATGAAGTACGCGACGGTGCCGGTGGTCGCGGCGCCGTACAACCTCACCGTCGGCGGCGGCCTCGAGCTGTGCTTCGGCTGCGACAGCGTGCAGGCCGCGGCCGAGACCTACTCGGGCCTGGTCGAGGTCGGCGTCGGCCTCATCCCCGGCGGCGCCGGCACCCTCAACATGCTGTGGCGCCAGCTCGAGGGCGTGCCCGACGGCGCCGACGTCGACACCTACGCCTTCGTGACCCAGACCTTCAAGAACATCGCGCTGGCCAAGGTCGCGACCTCGGCCGAGGAGGCCAAGGGCCTGGGCTACTTCCGCAGGAACGACGGCGTGTCGTTCGATCGCGCCCGCCAGCTCTACGAGGCCAAGCAGCGCGCCATCGGCCTGGCCGCCAGCGGCTACCACGCGCCGGCGCCGCGGGCCTACAAGCTGCCTGGCGAGAGCGGCATCGCGACCCTGAAGATGATGGTCGGCACCCTGGTCGCCGGCGGCTACGCCAGCGAGCACGACGCCAAGATCGCGACCAAGCTCGCGGTGGTCCTGTGCGGCGGCAGCTCGGGCCACACCCACGCGGTCACCGAGGACGAGATCCTCGAGCTCGAGCGCGAGGCCTTCATCAGCCTGTGCGGCGAGCCGCTGAGCCAGGCCCGCATGCAGTACATGCTGCAGCACAACAAGCCGCTGCGGAACTGACGCGGCGGACGCCGGCGCGCCGTCGCAACCAGGCGCCGGCCGGAGGTGTCGTCCTCGGCGATGACCCCACGAGGCGTGCTGTTGGCCTGGCTGATCGCCACGAGCGGCGGCTGCGGGCCGCGTCGCGCGGTCGCTCCGCGGCCACCGAGCTCCCCGCCGGCACCGGACGCGTCCGCCCGCCAACCCGCGCGGCAGGTCGCGTTCCTGGCGTTCCGCGACCTCATGCGTGAGTTCGACGACCTGATCGTGCAGCTGCGCGGGGAGCCACGACCGCTGCACCCGGGGCTGATCGGCGACGCGCTGGCGCTCGACGCGCGCCTGCGCGACGCCCTCTATTCACCGCGGCTGGCGGCGACCTTGCGTCTCGAGGTTCCGGAGCTTCGCGTCGGCCTGCTCAGCAACGCCGGCGCCCGCCGCCGCGTCGCCCCGCGCGAGCTGGCCTGTGCGCTGGTCGACGCCGAGCTCGACCGCCTCGCCGTCACCACGCCGAGGCGGCGGTTCCCCGTGGTCGACGCCGACGAGCTGCGGCGGCGCGCTCAGCAGCTCGAGGTCGTCCGTTCGACCTGGCGCGCCGAGTTCATCGACACCTGGCGCCACTCCCCCCTCTTCTGGCGACAGCACCCTGAGACCGAGCCGCTCGCGCCATCGGTGCGCCCGCCCGGATGTCCGGCCCGCGCCGGGCCGGCCGGCCCGTGATCGGCCTCGGTGGATAGCCTGGAGGCGCGCGATGCCGGTTCGGTCCGCGCGGTGGTGCGCGCACGCGCCGGTGAGCGATAGCGCCCACCCGGATGCGCGACGCCCGCGCGCTCCGTCGGCGGCTCCCGGTCGCTCGCGCCGAGCTTGCGCGCCGATCGCCTCGGTGTCGCTGCCGGCACGGTGTCTGCACTCACCCCGGGCATGTCCGCGGTCACCTCCCCCGTCGTCGCTCCCGAGCCCCACGCCGAGCTGCCCGCCAAGACCAAGATCGGCAACTACGTCATCGACCGCAAGATCGCCGCCGGCGGGATGGCGACGGTCTACGCCGCGTCCCACGCGGTGCTGCCGCGCCGGGCCGCGCTCAAGGTGATGCACGCCACGATGCTGGTTCATCCCGGCGCCGCCCAGCGCATGCTCATCGAGGCCACCGTGCTGGCGCGGGTCGACCACCCGGGCTCGGTCGAGGTCTACGACTGCGGCACGCTGCCCGATGGCCGCGCCTGGATCGCGATGGAGCTGCTCGGCGATCTGCCGCTGTCGTCGGTGCTCGCCGCCAAGGGGCCGTTGCCGGTCGCCGAGGTGCTGCCGCTGATGCGCGCGATCGCCACGACCCTGCGCGCGGCCCACGCGCGCGGCATCGTGCACCGCGATCTCAAGCCGGAGAACGTGCTGGTGCAAGGGCCCGCCGAGGCCCGCGCGTATCGCGTGATCGACTGGGGCATCGCCCACCAGCAGGCCTGCCCGCGGGTGACGCAGCAGGAGACCACCCTCGGCACGCCGACGTACATGGCGCCGGAGCAAGCGCGCGGCGACGCCCTCGACGGGCGCTGCGACGTCTACGCGCTGGGCGTGCTCGCCTACGAGGCCCTCACCGGCGGGCCGCCGTTCCAGGCGTCGTCATCCATCGCGACCCTGGTCGAGCACCTCACGCGACGGCCGACGCCGCTGCCGCACCTGCGCGCCGACGTGCCCGACGCCGTCGCCGCGCTCATCCACACCATGCTCGCCAAGGATCCCGAGCGGCGCCCGACGGCGGCCCAGGTGTGCGAGCGCATCGATGCGTTCACCCCCGACGACCTCACGGCGACCGCGCCGGCGGAGACCTGGCAGGACGCTCACAACCACCTGAGCACCTGGCCCGACGGCGTCGCGACCGCGCCGATGCTGGCGGCGGGCTCCGGCCCGGCTCCCGCGCGGGCCCCCCGCCTCGCGCGCGGCAGCGCCCCCCCGGGGCCGGTGGCGGTGGAGCGGCGCCGCCGGGTGCACCAGCCGCGGATCGAGGCGGTCCTGGTGCCGCGCGAGACCGACGACGCGCCGCCGCCGGCCGAGGATCCGCTCGACGACGACGACAACGTGTTCGTCGACGACATCGAGCTGAGCGATCTGCGGCTCCTGGCCATCGCCGCGGCCAGCTAGCGAGCCCGCGGTGGCGCGCGCGGTTGGAGGGCCGCGCTGGTTGTCTCGCGCGCCCGGGGCGATGACGATGGCGCCATGGACTCGACGCCTCGCCTCCGAGCGCCTGCCCTGCTCTGGCTCGCCGCGCTCCTCGGCTGTGGCTCGGCGCCACCGGCACCGCCGACCGCGCCGGCGCCCACGACGAGCGCGATCGCCGACCGCGATCTCGATCAGCTCGCCGACGACCTCGACGCCTGCCCCGACGCGCCCGAGGACGTCGACGGCTGGGACGACGACGACGGCTGTCCCGATCCCGACAACGACGGCGATGGCGTGCCCGACGTCGACGATCTGTGCCCGTTCCAGGCCGGCGCCCGCAGCGGCGACGCCGGTGGCTGCCCCATCGCCGGAGGCCAGCGCTTCACCGACGGCCCGCCGGGCGACCTCGACGACGACGGCTACCCCGACGAGGTCGACGCCTGCCCCGAGCAGCCCGAGACGTTCCCCAGCACCCTCGACGGCGGCTGCACCGACGACGGCGATGGCTGTCCCGACGGCGGAGGCATCCTCCTCGTCGCCTGCGACGTGGTGATCCTCGAGCGGATCTACTTCGAGGCCGGCGACGGCCAGCCGCCGAGCTCGGGGCTGCCGATCATCGACGCCATCGCGGACGTCTTGCACCACAACCCGGGCATCCACCTCGCGGTGGTCGGCCACACCGACGACGCCGAGCCCCGCGCGCTCGCCTCCACCGCGCCGAGGCGGTGCGCGCCGCGCTGATCACCGCCGGCGTCGCGCCGGCGCGGTTGACCACCCGCCGCCGGCGCCGACGATCCGGTCCAGCCGACCGCCGGGCTGTCGGGCGGCGCGCTGTCGTCGGCGCGCACGCTCAACCGGCGGGTGACCTTCGAGGTCACCAGCGCGCCGCGGTTGCCGGGCCGCCGCGCGCCGTGAGCGCGCCGCGATGACCACGCCGCGCCGTCGACGGCTGGCCGCCGCGTTCGCGCGGGGCTCGCGGTCGTCGCGGTCGGCCTCGGCCTGTGGTGGACCTTGCGCGAGCTGCGCCCGGGCGATCTCGGCGCCGCCCTCGCGCGCGCGACCTGGCCCCTGCTGGTGCTGGTGGTCGCGATCGATCTCGCGATCCTGGTGGCGCGGGCGGCGGCGTGGCGCCTGATGCTCGCGCCGTCGCTGCCGCTGCGCGTGCACCTGCGGTACGCCATCGTCGCCTTCGCGGCGTCGGCGCTGTTGCCGCTGCGCGCCGGCGAGGCGGTGCGGGTGTGGCCGCTGCGCGAGCGCCACGGCGTGCCGCTCGCGACCGCCGCCGGGGTCGCGGTGGCCGACAAGCTGCTCACCGCGACCGCCTTGCTGCTGGTGGTCGCGCCGGTGCCGCTGCTCCACGCCGGCCTGCCGTCGACGGCCGCGCGCTGGATCGTCGGCCTCGGCGTAGGCGTGGCCCTCGCGCTGGCGGTGGCGGCCCTGGTGGTGCGCCGGCGTCGCGCCGACGGCGCCCTCGGGCGCGCGCTCGCGGGCATGTCGATCCTGCGCCGGCCGCGGGCGCTGGCGGCGACCCTCGGCGTGCTGGTCGTGAGCTGGCTGCTCGACGGCGCGGCGATGCTGGCGGTGGCCGCGGCGCTCGGCGTGCCCCTGTCGTGGGCGGGCACCCTGCTGGTGGTGTTCACCGTCAACGTCGCGATCGCGGTGCCGTCGACGCCGGCCCAGGTCGGGGCGCTCCAGCTCGGGGCCATCGCCGGGCTCGACCTCCTCGGGGTGGCGCGCGCCGAGGCGCTGGCGTTCGGCCTTCTCTACCAGGCCGCGCAGGTGCTCCCGGTGGTCGTGCTCGGCCTCGCCCTCGAGGGCCGCGCGCTGGTGGGACGCCGGGCGCCGGCGGCCTAGCCGGGGGCGCGCCGCCAGCGTACCGTCGCCGACATGATCTCCTCGCGCACCGCCGCCGTCCTCGCGCTCGCCCTCGCCGCCTGCGGACAGCCCGCGCCCGCGCCGCAGGCGCCCTCGAACGCCGCGCCCTCGCGGCCGCCGGTCGCCGACGACCCCGCCCTCGACGAGGTGTTCCGCGCCGAGGTGCAGCGGCAGGCCATCGAGCTCGGCCTCCGCGTGCGCGCCTGGGGCACGGCGCCGCTCGCCGTCGACGAGCCGATCCGCTTCGCGACGGTGGCCGCCGACGACACCGTCGAGACCGGGGCGTACTTCCTGATGGACACCCGCGGGCGCTGGTGGCGCGTCGACTTCACCGTCGACGGCCGCAGCCGGCTGTGGCCGGAGCAGGGCGACGGCGGTCCCGAGGCGCCGCCGTGGCTGCGCCTCGACGACCGCACCCTCACCGTGTGGCAGGGCTGGCGCGGCGGCTACGACGAGATGCAGCTCGCGCTCCAGGACGGCGAGCTGCGGCTGGCCCGGCGCGGCCACCTCGAGGACGCCCGCGACAGCGACGTCCCCGAGGAGAGCGACTACACCGACGACGGCGTGTGCGGCGGGCGCTGCATCGCCATCCCCGAGGGCGGCGCCGTCAACGCCGTGGTCGGCCCGGCCGACCCCGCGGTGCTGCGCGACAACCCGCCGCTGTCGTAGCCCGGGCGTGCGATCTGCGCCCCCGGGGTCGATGGCACCGGTCGCGGGTTCGGGCTAGCCTGCGGCCATGAACGACATCGTCATCGCCGACGCCGTCCGCTCCGCCGTGGGCCGCGGCCACAAGGGCACCCTGTCGACCAAGCGGCCCGACGAGCTCGCCGCCGACGTCATCCGCGGGTTGCTGCACCGCGTGCCGCAGCTCAAGGGCGCCCAGATCGACGACGTCGTGCTCGGCTGCGCGATGCCCGAGGGCGAGCAGGGCCTCAACGTCGCCCGCCTCATCACGCTGCTTGCCGACCTGCCCAAGGAGGTCGGCGCCCAGACCATCAACCGCTTCTGCTCGAGCGGCCTGCAGGCGATCGCCACCGCCGCCGGCCAGATCGCCATCGGCTCCGCCGACGTGGTGCTCGCCGGCGGCGTCGAGTCGATGACCTTCGTGCCGATGACCGGCTTCCACCTGTCGGCGTCGCCGGAGCTGATGGACAAGCTGCCGGCGGCCAACACGCCGATGGGCATCACCGCCGAGAACGTCGCCAAGCAGTTCAACATCAGCCGCGCCGAGCAGGACGCGTTCGCGCTGAGGAGCCAGCAGAAGGCCAAGGAGGCGCTGGCCAAGGGCGTGTTCAAGGACGAGATCGTCCCGGTCCGCGCCATCCGCTACGGCGAGGGCGGCGAGCGCATCTACAGCGACTTCACCGTCGACGAGCTGCCGCGCCCCGAGACCACCCTCGAGGGACTCGCCAAGCTGCCGCCGGCGTTCGCCCAGGGCGGTTCGGTCACCGCCGGCAACGCCTCGCCGATCTCCGACGGCGCGGCGGCCGCGCTGGTGATGAGCGGCGCCAAGGCCAAGGAGCTGGGCATCAAGGGCCTGGGCTACTTCCGGGGCTACGTCACCGTCGGCGTCGACCCGGCGATCATGGGCATCGGCCCGGTCCCGGCGGTGCAGAAGCTGCTCGCCAAGCACGGCCTCACCGTCGCCGACATCGACCTGTTCGAGCTCAACGAGGCGTTCGCGTCGCAGTCGGTGTACTGCCAGCGCGAGCTCGGCATCCCCGACGACAAGCTCAACGTCAACGGCGGCGCCATCGCGCTCGGCCACCCGCTGGGCTGCACCGGCGCCAAGCTCACCGCCACCGCGCTGCACGAGCTGCGCCGGCGCGGCGGCCGGTACGCGGTGGTGACGATGTGCATCGGCGGCGGCCAGGGCGCGGCGGGTCTGTTCGAAGCCATCCGCTGAGTGCTGGCCGCCCTCGCCCTCGCCCTCGGGCTCGCGATGGACGCCATCGCGGTGGCGGCGGCCCAGGGGCTCGCCGGCCGCGATCTCGGGCGTGGCGTGCGCCTGGCGTTGCTCTTCGGCGGGCTCCAGAGCGGCATGACCGCGCTCGGCTGGCTCGGCGGGGCGTCGCTGGGCGATGCCTTCGCGGCGTGGGATCACTGGATCGCGTTCGGCCTGTTGAGCGCGCTCGGCCTCAAGCTGCTGTGGGACGCGCGCGGCGGCGATGACGACGACGCGCTCGGCGATCGACCGCGGCCGCGGGCGCCGTGGCGGCTCGACGTCGCGCTCGCGGTGGCCACCAGCATCGACGCGCTCGCCGCCGGGGTCACGCTGCCGCTGATCGCGCCGCCGGCGCTGGCGCTGGTCGCCATCGGCGTGGTGACCGCCGCCGGCAGTGGCCTGGCCTACGCCTTCGCGATGCGCCTGGGCCGCCGGGCCGGGCCCGCGCTCGCGGTGGTCGGCGGGCTGACCCTGCTCGCGATCGGCGCGCGCACCCTGGCGTCGCACCTCCTGGCCCCGGCCCCGCCGCCGCCGGCTGCGACGTCGGCGCCGCCACCGTCGACGCCGGCCGCCGCCGAGGCGCCGCCGCCTCGCCTGACCCCCGCCTTGCTCGACGCGGTCGCCGCGTTGACGCTGCCCGACGCCGACGTCGTGGTGCGGCTCCACACCGACGAGCTGGTCGCCCTCGCGGTGACCACCCGCGCGACGCCGCCCGTGATCGCCGAGGTCGAGATCGCCGGCTGCCTGGCGTGCCCGCCGCTGACGCTCGACGCGTACCAGGCGCGCGCCGACGCGCTGCGGGTGCTGGTGTTGCCGCCGGAGCGGCGCGCCGATCCGGCGACGACGATCGCCCTCGAGGCGACGCCGCTCGGCGGCCTGCCCGTGATCGTCGCCAGCGCGCCCGCGGGCGATCTGGTCGCCTTGCACCACGACGGCGTCCGCCAGCTCCGCGTCCGCGTGCTCGGCGGCGGCGCCGCCCCGGGCGCGCGCGCCCTCGCCGGGGCCATCACCGCCGCGCTGGCCCCGGCCGTCCTCGGCGCGCCGACGTGGGCCCGCCGGCGGGCCCGCCCCGGCGACGATCGGCCGCAACCTCTGCGCGCTGGCGCCCACGACCTGATCCCGCCGAGCGGGTAGAGTCGCGGCCGTGCGTGGCCTCCTCGTGGTCGTCCTCGTCGCGCTCCTCGGCGGTTGCCTGGTGGTGCCCAAGAACCGGCAGCGCTACCTCAACGATCCGACGATGACCGGGAGCGAGTCGCCCAGCGAGGAGCGCGCCCACCGCAAGGTCCACACCACGCGCGAGGGCGCCGGCGGCGGCGACGGCGAACCGGCCGGCGGGGCTGCTCGCGCGGCAACCGATCGCGGCCTGGCTCGGCGCCGCGCTGGTCGCCACGAGCGGCGTCGCCACGGCCCAGGCCGTCGAGGCGTTCGAGTCGCGCACCGCGCTCCTGCGCCAGCGCGGGCTCGGCTGGCAGTCGCTCGACGGGCCGGCCGACGGGCCCGGCAGCCAGGCGGCGTGGATCGTCGAGCCGATCTTGTGGGCGCGCCTGCGCCAGTCCGAGCAGATCGTCCACGAGGTCGCGATCGAGGTCGACATCGTGAGCGCGGCGTCGCCCGACGCCATCGACGCCACCACCTCGGCGTCGCGGCTCAACGAGGCGCTCACCCTCGACGTCGCCAGCCACTGGGATCGCGCCGCCGACGAGCGGGTGACCGTGCGCTGGGGCGGCCACGTCGAGGAGCCGATGCGGTCGGCGTGGCTCGGCCTCGGCTACGTGCGCAAGCTCGCCGAGGACAACTTCACCCTCGCCGCCAGCTCGATGGTCGGCTACGACAACTTCGACGCCTACGGGCCGTTCGGCGATCGCCCCGGGCTCACCAGCCGCAAGCTCGCCAACGCCAACCTGTCGGTGAGCCAGGTGCTGTCGCCGACGACGATCGTCGACGCCGCCTACGGCGCCACCGTGCAGGCCGGCACCCTCGAGACCACCTGGAACGCGGCCCGCTTCGACGACGGCACCTTCGGCAACGAGCGCCTGCCGAACCGCCGCTGGCGACAGGCGGCGTCGGTGCGGCTGTCACAGCACGTGCCGCGCACCCGCACCACCGTCAAGGCCAGCTACCGCTACTACCGCGACACCTTCGACCTCGACGCCCACAGCGTGCAGCTCTGGCTCTACCAGTACCTCGCCCGCTGGATGTACGTGCGCGCCGGCCTGCGCCTGCACGACCAGAGCGGCGCCTCGTTCTACGCCGACGTGCACGACGAGGACGCGCCCGGCCCGCGCACCAGCGACTCCGACCTGGCGCCGCTGACCTCGACGGAGTGGACGCTCAAGCTGGCGCTGCTCGGCGATCGCGGGCCGTGGCGCTCCCTCGCCCGCACCCGGCTCGAGCTGTCGGCCGGTCGCTACGCGCGGAGCAACGACCTGACCATGACGTGGGGCGCGGTCGGGATGGGGTACACGTTCTGACCATGCGCGCGCTGTCCGCCCTCGCCCTCGGCGTCGCCCTCGTCGGCTGCGGCGCGGCCGCGCCGACGCCGCGCGCCGCCACGGTGCCGACCGAGCCGGTGCTCGCGCTGGCCGACGGTGCGCCGACCACCGTCGCCGAGGTCGCCGGCGCGCGCCCGCTGGTGCTCGACCTCTACGCGACCTGGTGCGCGGCCTGCCGCAAGCAGATCGCGCACCTCGAGGAGCTGGCCGCAACCTTCGGCGACGCGGTCGCGGTGATCGGGGTCGACGTCGGCGAGGAGCTCGAGCTGGCCCGCACCTTCGCCGCCCGCGAGGACATCGACTACCCGGTGGTGGTCGATCCCGAGCTGCGCTTCGCCGACGCCCTCGGGGTGTCCAGCCTGCCGGCGCTGCTGGTGGTCGCCGCCGACGGCACCATCGTCCACCTCGGCCGCGAGGTCGACGAGGCGGTGTGGGCCCAGGTCCGCGCGCTGCTCGCCGACGCGCCCTGAGCTACGGGCAGTCGCTCGGGCAGCTCGCCGCCGTCTCCGGCGCCGTGCAGATCAGGTCGCCGCACGCGGCGCAGTCCGCCGGGCAGGTGTCGAGGTTCTCGCTCGGGCTGCACACCGCGTCGGGGCACACCGCCGGGATCGGGTCGCAGTCGAGCGGGCACCGATCGACGTCCTCCAGGGCGACGTCGCACAGGCCATCGCCGCAGCCGGCGGCGGTCGGCGCGCACGAGCTCTCCGGCGGGCAGCTCGGCGCGCACGTGCCCCAGCAGTCCGGATCGTCGCAGCCGAGCAGGCCGTCGCCGTCGAGGTCGCTGGTGCCGGTGCAGTCGTCGTCGACGCTCCCCTCGCCGACGAACTGGAAGGTCCAGGTGTCGGTGTACAAGGACGACGTCGGCCCCGGCCCCGGCACGTTGCGGCCGGCCGCCAGCACGGTGGTCTGGCGGGCGGCGTCGTAGACCAGCACGTGGCCGTCGCGGATGCCGGGGCGGATCGGCAGGTTGATCGCGGTCCAGCGCGCGGCCACGCCGTCCCACAGCCAGGTGTCGTTGAGGCGCGCCGTGGCGACGCCGCCGAAGAGGAGCGTCTTGCCGAGCGAGGCGTCGTAGGCGACCGCGAAGCCGCTGCGCGGCGGCGGCCGCACGCCGTCGACGGTAACCCGCTCGCTCCAGATGGCGCCGTCGAACTCCCACACGTCGTGATCGCCCGCCGCCGACCGCCCGACGCGGATCACCCGGCCGCGCCGCGCGTCGTAGACCAGCGCGTGGCCGCTGCCGCCGTTGGGCCGCTCGGGCGCGTCGATCTCGACCCAGGTGGCCCCATCCCAGGTCCAGGTGTCGTCGAGCGATTCGGAAGGCGTGGCACCGCCGAACAGGACGATCAGCCCGCGGGTGGGGTCGTACGCCATGCCCGCGCCGACGCGCGACGCCGGCGGCCCGCCGTTCGCCGGTCGGACCTCCCATCGCGGACCCACGCCGTCCCACTCGGCGACGTTGGTCGAGCCCGCGCCAGGGCTGCCCGTGAGCGTGCCACCGAACATCACGAACACCCCACGGGCGACGTCGTAGGCGACGGCCTGACCTACCCGAGGGAACGGATCGCTGGGCGCGAGCGCGACCTGTTGTCGCTGCCAGTGGCGCCCGGTCCACGCCCACGTGTCACCCCGACCGGTGCTCGAGAACTCCGGCTTGCCATCGATGACCACCGCCATCTGCCGGCGCGCGTCGTACGCGGCCGCACCGTCGAAGCGACCGAGGAAGGTCGTGGAGAGCAAGCTCCAGGTCGCCCCGTCGAGCAGGTTGGTGTCGCTCTGGCGGGTGCCACTGCTGTTCTGGCCGCCGAAGGCGAGCACGCCGCCGCGGCGCGGATCGTGGCCCAGCGCGGCGCCGACCCGCGCCGACGGCGGACTGCTCGGCGTGCGCTGGGTCCAGGTCGTGCCGTCCCAGTCCCAGGTGTCGTTGCGCATGGCGCCGGCGGCGCCGGCCCAGACCACCACGGTCTCGGTCACCGAGTCGTAGGCGACCGCGTGGCCCGAGCGCGCCGGCGGCGCAGCGGCGGGCGCGGCGTCGACCCAGGTGCTGCCGTCCCACAACCAGGTGTCGCCGAGCGCGCCCGACGTCGCGAACCCGCCGAAGAGCACCACCCGCTCGGACGGCGCGTGGTAGGCGAGCTGGATCGAGAAGCGCGCCGGCGGCGCCACCGCCGGGGCCAGCGCCTCCCAGTCGTCGCCGGTCCAGCGCCAGGTGTCGGCGAGCGGCGTGCTGCTGGCGTCGCGGCCGCCGAACAGCACGACCTCGCCGCGCGCGACGTCGAACGCCATGCCGTGGCCCGAGCGCGCCGCCGGGCTGGTGGTCGGCGCGGCCTGGGTCCAGGCGCGCCCGTCCCACAGCCAGGTGTCGGCGGTGGCGGCGCTGGCTACCAGCCCGCCGAAGAGCACCACCCGCTGGCGGCGGGCGTCGTAGGCCACCGCGTGCTGGTTGCGGGCGGCCGGGCCGCTGCTGGCGCGCAGCCGCCAGGCGCCGTCCCAGGTCCAGGTCTCGGCGGTACTCGACGTGTTGGAGACGGCGCCGCCGAACATCACCAGCTGGCCGCGCGCGGCGTCGTACGCGATCATCGCGCCTACCCGAGCTCCCGGCGGCGCCGGCGTGACGTTGGTCCACAGCGGCGCCTCGAGCGCGCAGCCGTCGAGGCAGCCGTCGTGCAGCCGCTGGTTGCCGTCGTCGCAGGCCTCGCCGACGAACACGTCGGTGACGCCGTTGCCGCAGGTCTCGTCGGACTGGCAGTCGAAGCTGCAGCCGTCCGCCGGATCGTTGTTGGCGTCGTCGCACACCTCGCCGCGCGCGGGATCGACGACGCCGTCGCCGCAGCGCGCGAGCTGACAGCTCGGCCGACAGCTCGCGTCGGGCGCCAGGCTGTTGACCGGGCCCTCGTCGCAGGCCTCGAAGGTCTCGGCGTCGACGATGCCGTCGCCGCACAGCGGCACCGTGCAGTTGGCGCGGCAGTTGGGGCCGGCGATCACGTCGCCGTCGTCGCAGCCCTCGCCGGTGGCGACGTCGATGACGCCGTTGCCACAGGTCTCGTCGGACTGGCACCCGGCCGCGCAGCCGTCGCCGAAGAGCTGGTTGCCGTCGTCGCACACCTCGCCGCCGTCGACCACGCCGTCGCCGCACCGGCGCGGCAGGCAGTTCGATCGGCACGCCGCGTCCGGCGCGTCGCTGTTGGCCAGCGCCGCGTCGCAACCCTCGCCGCGGCCGACGTCGACCACGCCGTCGCCGCAGGTCGGGCGCAGGCAGGTGGGCCGGCACGCCGCGTCGGGCAGCGCGCTGTTGTTGGCGCCGTCGTCGCACTCCTCGCCGGCGTCGCGCACGCCGTTGCCGCACTGCTCGAGCGCGCACAGCCCGGAGCAACCGTCGCCATCGACCCGGGCGCCGTCGTCGCAGCCCTCGCCGAGGCCGACGTCGATCACGCCGTCACCGCAGCGGGGCACGGTGCAGCCGGCCTGGCAGGCGTCGCCGTCGAGCAGGTTGCCGTCGTCGCACTCCTCGCCGGGATCGGGCTGGCCGTTGCCGCAGGCCTCGTTCGAGCGACAGGTCGCCGAGCAGCCGTCGCCGCCGACCTGGTTGCCGTCGTCGCACACCTCGCTGGGCTGCACGATGCCGTCGCCGCAGACCCCGATGATGCACGCGCCGCCGGCGCACTCGCCGTTGCCGGCGCCGGGCACCACGCACGCGGTGCCGTCGGCCTCGCCGTCGCAGATCGCGAGCTGCTCGGGCGTCGCGCACGCGCCGTCGGCGGTGCACACCGACCCCGCGGGGCACACCACGTCGCCGCACGGCACGCTGCCCTCGAGGCACCCTGCCGACGCCAGCGCCGCGATCAGCGCGACGACCTTCCAGCTTCCCCCGGTGTTCGGCACCCGGTTAGCAGAAACCAGGTTCAGGTGGGGCGCAAGTCGAGGCGCCCGCGCGCGGTCAGTTGCCGTCGCACTTGGCGAACTCAGCGGGCGACTTGGCCTTGAGGCCGCACTCGACCACGGCGCGCGGCGCCTTCTCGGTGCAGTTCTTCATGAAGTCGCCGCGGACCGCCTCGGTGAGGGCGGCCCGCTGCTTGGCGAGGTCGGCCTTCATCGACTCCGGGACTTCCTTGCCGCCGGTCTGCGCGACCTCGAGCTCGACCAGGCGATCGAGCAGGCGCGTGCACTGATCCTGCGACGGGGCGTCGCCGCAGCCGGTGGCCAACCCGCCGACGATGGCAGCGGCCAGCAGCCCGGCCTTCCACTGGCTCCTCATGGTCCGCAAGCGTATCACCGCGGCGGCGGCAACGCGTCGAGGGCCAGGTCGATTCGCTGCCGCAGGGCGGCGTCGGGCGCCACCGCCCGCGCCCGCGCCAGGGTCGACCGCGCCCGCTCGACCTGCCCGGTGGCGACCCACACCTCGGCGAGGTGGCCGAGGATCTCGGCCTCGTGCGGGGCCAGGCGCGCGGCGAGGACCAGCGCCGCGCGCGCCTTCGGCAGGTGGCCCTGGCGCAGGCGCAACAGGCCCCAGCTATCGAGCACGCCGATCTCCGGGCGCCAGGAACCGGGCCTGAGCCAGGTGGCGCTCGGCCACCGCCAGATCGCCGCCGTGCTCGACCAGCAGGTAGCCGAGCTGGTTGTGGACCGCAGCGGCCTCCGGGTGCGCCACGGCCAGCGCCGTCAGGATCCCTGTGGCCTCGGCCAGCGCGCCGGCCTGCTCGGCCTCCTGCGCCAGCGCGAGCTGGACCTCGACGTCGGTCGGGCGCGCCCGGGCCAGCCGCGCGAGCTCGTCGCCGCGCGGCTCGCCAGCGGCGCGGCGCAGCGCGGCCTGGGCCAGGAGCACGCTCGCCGAGCGCGGGTCGCGGCGAGGGCCGGCGCCAGCGCCGCGCGCGCGGCGCCCAGCTCACCGTCGGCGATGGCCCAGGTCACCCGCAGCCAGGCCGCCGCCGGGCCGGCCGGGGCCTCGGGTGCCACCATCGCCAGCGCGGCTCGCGCGGCCTCCGGCCGTCTCGCCGCGCGCTCGGCCCGGGCCAGCGCCAGCGCGGCCTCGCCGAGGTCGGGCTGATCGTCGCCGCCGTCGGCGTCGGCCGCTGCGCGCGCCGATCGCGCCGCCGCCGCCAGCTCGCCGACGGTGAGCTGCAGCGACGACAGCACCAGCAGATCGGCGCGGGTGGCGCCGGCGTCGTCGAGCAGACCGAGCACGTCGAGCGCGCCCTGGCGATCGCCGCGCTCGCACAGCATCCAGAACAGGGCCTCCCCGATCACCGGATCCTGGCCGCTGCGATCGTAGGCCTGGCGGACCTGCGCGACCGCCGCCGGCAGCTCGCCCTCGGCGCGCAGCGCGGTCGCCAGCACCAGCCGCGCGTCGAGGTGATCGGGCTCCTCGTCGAGCACGCCGTGCAGGCGCGCGATGGCCTCGGCGTGCTCGCCGCGCGCGAGCGCGGCCTCGGCCAGCGCCAGGCCGGCGCGCACCGAGGTCGGCGACGCGGCCAGGAGCCGACGCCAGGCGCGCTCGGCCTCGCGCGGACGCCCGAGGTCGAGCCACGCCGCGGCCAGCTCGACGTAGGCGTCCTCCTCGGTCGGCGCCGCCACGATCGCGCGCTCGAGCGCCCGCACGGCGTCGTCGAGCTGGCCGCGCGCGCGCGCGACCTCGGCGCTCACGCGCCAGGCGCCGGCGTCGTCGGGCCAGCGGCCGCGCGCGCGGGTCGCGGTGGCGTCGGCGGCGGCGACGTCGGCGGCGGCGAGCTGCGCGCGCGCGAGGGCGACCACGATCGGTGCCTGCGCCGGCGCCGCGGCCTCGGCCAGCGCCAGCTCGCGCACCGCGGTGGCGGCGTCGTCGTCGCGCAGCGCGAGCTGGCCGCGCAGGTAGTGCGCGTAGGCGTCGGCCGGCAGCGGCGGCAACACCTCGCGGCGCACCGTGGTCGGCCCGCAGCCGACGCACAGCGCCGCCGCGAGGAGCCAGGGGCCGAGGCGAGCCACGCGCGCAGGGTAGCGCGCTACTGCCAGACCGTGCCGACGTAGAGCTCGGAACTCGGCGCCGACACGTTGCCGCCGTGGCGCTGGTCGAGCCACACCATCAGCGCGTTGGCGCCGACGCCCACCGCCGACAGCGCGGCGCCGCCCGAGAGGAACCGCGGCCGCGGGAACACCACCTCGGCGCCGACCACGAGATCCTCGCCCAGCGGCGCCGCCCGCAGCTCGATCCGACCGGTGGCCGGGTTCACGTAGGTGCGCTCGTCGGTCCAGATCATCAGCGGCGCACGGGCGGTGGTCGCCACCGCCGGCTCGCTGCGGTGCATCGCCGCCGACAGGATCCGGGTGCCGTTGCCGCGCTCGGGCCGCATGCCGCCGTCGAGCCGGGTGGCGTAGAACTCCGACGGCGGGTTGTCCTCGGGGCTGTTCAGGTTGGCGGCTGCCCACACCGCGATCGGCGCGCCGGCGAGGTCGCGCACGCGGCACTCCCAGTGCCAGTAGAAGCCCCCGCCGATCGCCGCCTCCTCGACCGCGGCGACGGCGCCGCCGTCGACGGTCGCCACCTGGCAGCGCGGCAACTCGAAGTCCAGCGTGGCGTCGTACTCGTAGCGCGCGAAGCCGACCAGGGTCGCGGCGCCGGCGGGGTGGACGTCGATCTCGCTGATGTTGTCGAACCCGCCGTGCGGATCACCGGCGCCGGTGTCGGCGACCACCACCACCGGGCCGGCGGTGAGCGTGGCGACGTCGACCTGCATGGCGCGGACGTCGAGCGAGGCGGCGCCGGCCTGGGTCCGCCACGCCACGTGGTACACGCCGTCGGCGTAGGCGACGTCGCCGCCGTAGCTGCCAGTGCGACCCTCGGGCTCGAGCGCGATCGGCGCCAGCGCCACCGCGCCGTCGTGGCCGACGATCGTGAAGAACGTGTGGTACGGCGTGCCGCGCTCCTGGTAGAGCACGCCGACGGTGTCGGGGCCGACCGCGGCGCGGGCGTAGATGACGTCCTCGTGGCCGACGCCGCCGACCAGCACCACCGGCGCGCCGACGTCGGCGCCGGCGCCGTCGAGCTCGACCAGGAACGCGGCCCGCGGCCCGAGCGAGGCGTCGGCCCACGTGAGCAGCACGCGCTCATCCAGGCGGTGCAGCCGCGGGGTGGTGGCGAGCCCGTCGGTGGCGAGCACCGTGCGCTGGACGCCGCCGCGCGCGACCACCAGCTCGGCGCTGGCCGAGGCCGGCGCGCCGTCGGCGCCGACCGCGGTTGCCACCACCGGGTAGGTGCCGTCGTCGAGCGCCGCCACCGGCACCGTCGCGATCCAGTCGCCCGCGGCCGCGCCGGCGGTCGCCGCGATCACGTCCGCGCCGACGGTGACGCTGACCTCGGTGGCGTCGCCGTCGACCGCGACGTGGAGCGGGATCTCGGCGTAGGCCTCGACGTCGACCGACATCGCGCCGGCCTGCGCCTGCGGCAGCCGGGCCGCGGTGACGCCGCCGAGCGGCACGTCGTCGGCGCCACCACACGCGGCCAGCGCCAGCACCATCGAGATCGTCTTCGCGCGCATGCCGCCACGTCGCACGAGCGCGCGCGCGGTTCAACCGCGAACACGCGTCGGTCACGGAGGCCGGTTCACGTCAACGACGGCGGGCGCTCGCTGTCGAGGTGCGCCATCAGCGGCGCCTGGTAGCGGGTGCCGGCGACCTCGGCGGCCGGCACCGCGGCCTCGAGCGCGGCGACCTCGGCGGGGGTGAGCGCGATCGTCAACGCGGACAGGCTCTCGTCGAGCTGGCGCCGGGTGCGGGCGCCGAGGGTGGCGACGATCGACGGCCGCTTGGCCCGCACGTAGGCGATGGCGAGCTGGGCCGGGGTCACGCCGCGCGCCGCCGCGATCGCCGCCAGGGCATCGACCAGCCGCTGGTTGTGCGCGCGGTTGTCGCCGGAGAACCGCGGCAGGTTGGCGCGAAAGTCACCGGCGGTCGGGCGGGCGCCGGTGACCAGCCCACGCGACAGGACGCCGTAGGCGGTGACGCCGATGCCGAGCTCGTCGAGGGCGGGGAAGATCGCCGCCTCCGGCCCGCGGCTGAGCACCGAGTACTCGATCTGCAGATCGACGATGGGGTGGACCCGAGCGGCGCGACGGAGGGTGTCGACCCCGACCTCCGACAGGCCGATGTGACGCACGTAGCCTGCCTTCACCAGCTCGGCGATGGCGCCGATGGTGTCCTCGATGGGCACCGCGGCGTCGAGCCGCGCTGGCCGGTAGATGTCGACGTGGTCGACCCCGAGCCGGGCCAGGCTGTAGGCCAGGAAGTTCTTCACCGCCTGCGGGCGCGCGTCGTAGCCGACGAAGCTGCCGTCGGGAGCGCGCAGGGCCCCGAACTTCACCGACAGCAGCGCCTGGTCGCGGCGGCCGCGCAGGGCCCGGCCGAGCAACATCTCGTTCTTGCCGATGCCGTAGAAGTCGCCGGTGTCGAGCAGGGTCACGCCGCGCTCGAGGGCCGCGTGGATGGTAGCGATGCTCTCGATCTCGTCGGCGTCGCCGTACATGCCCGACATGCCCATGCAGCCGAGCGCGAAGGGGAACACGGTGGGCCCGGTGGCGCCGAGCCGGAGCGGGGTGGGTGTGGTCGTCATGCGGCTACCGTGGCGCTCGCGCTGACATCACACCAGTGAATAGGATGTATGCATCCCATGCCCAACCTTTATGGACGCGACCTCGACCTCAACCTGCTCCGGGTGTTCGCGGTGGTCGCCGAGGTCGGCTCGGTCACCGAGGCGGCGCGCCGGCTGTACCTCACCCAGCCGGCGGTGAGCGCCGCGCTGCGCCGGCTGCGCGAGGCGGTGGGGGCGCCGCTCCTGGTGCGCCAGGGCCGGGGCCTGGTGCTGTCGGCGCGCGGCGTCCAGTTGCAGGCGGCGATCCGGCCGCACCTGGCGCCGCTGGTCGAGGCCGCGCTCACGCAGGCGACGTTCACCCCGGCGAGTAGCGATCGCGTGGTCCGGCTGGGGCTGTCGGACACCGCCGAGGTGTGGCTGTTGCCACCGCTCTTGCGCCGGCTCGAGCAGACCGCGCCCAGGATGCGGATCGTCGCGGTGCCGGTGCAGTTCCGCACCATCGGCGCGCGCCTGGCCGAGGGCCTCGACTGCGCGGTGACGGTGGCCGACGAGCTGCCGCCGACGATCCGCCGCCAGCCGCTGTACACCGGCGGCTTCGTCGCGCTGTTCGATCCACGCCGCCTGCGCCTGGGACCGCTGACGGTGGCGGCGTACTTCGCGGCCAGCCACGTCGTGGTCTCGTACAACGGCGACCTGCGCGGCATCGTGGAGGACGTGCTCGGCCGGCCGCGCACGATCCGCTGCTCGGTGCCCGACTTCGCCAACCTGGGCGCGATCGTCGAGGGCAGCGCGCTCCTGGCGACGGTGCCGGCGATGGTCGCCGAGCAGATCCGCGCGACCCGCCCGCGCCTGCGGGTGGCGCCCTGCCCTCACCCTGCGCGGCGCGCCGGTCGAGCTCCTGTGGCCGGCGGCGACCGATGACGACGCCGCGGGCCAGTTCATCCGCGAGCAGATCCGCGCCATCGCCGGTGCGATGCGTCCCCCGGGCCGCAAGGCCCGCGGCTGACGATCACGATCACGTCCACGCAATCGTCCACGTGATCGTGGCCGTGGACGTCACCGGCCACGTGGGCGCTCCCGTGGCCGTGGACCCTATCGGGAACGGGAACGTTCGTTGGCGTGGCCGCTCCCGTGGCCAATCTCGCGTGGGAATCCTCCGGCAAAGCACCGCAGCACCGAAGCACCCGAGCACTCAAGCACCCGCGCATCGGTGCACGCGGGAACCATCATCGGGACAAGCAGCGACATCGGTGTCACCCGTCGGCCGTAGCTGCACCCTCGGTCGGAGGATGCTCGCGCGGGATTGGCCGCCGACGATCCGCCGCCAGCCGCTGTACACCGGCGGCTTCGTCGCGCTGTTCGATCCACGCCGCCTGCGCCTGGGACCGCTGACGGTGGCGGCGTACTTCGCGGCCAGCCACGTCGTGGTCTCGTACAACGGCGACCTGCGCGGCATCGTGGAGGACGTGCTCGGCCGGCCGCGCACGATCCGCTGCTCGGTGCCCGACTTCGCCAACCTGGGCGCGATCGTCGAGGGCAGCGCGCTCCTGGCGACGGTGCCGGCGATGGTCGCCGAGCAGATCCGCGCGACCCGCCCGCGCCTGCGGGTGGCGCCCCTGCCCTTCACCCTGCGCGGCGCGCCGGTCGAGCTCCTGTGGCCGGCGGCGACCGATGACGACGCCGCGGGCCAGTTCATCCGCGAGCAGATCCGCGCCATCGCCGGCGCCACGCGTCCCCCGGGCCGCAAGGCCCCCGGCTGACGATCACGATCACGTCCACGTCCACGCCATCGTCCACGTGATCGTGGCCGTGGACGTCACCGGCCACGTGGGCGCTCCCGTGGCCGTGGACCCTAACGGGAACGGGAACGCTCCCGTGAGCGTGGCCGCTCCCGTGGCCAATCTCGCGTGGGAATCCTCCGGCAAAGCATCCAGGCGAGTGCAAGCGGGAACCATCACCGGGACAAGCAGCGACATCGGTGCCACCCGTGTGCCGTAGCTGCACCCTCGGTCGGAGGATGCTCGCGCGGGATTGGCCACGGGGATCGATCACGGCCACGGGAGCGTTCCCGTTCCCGTTAGGGTCCACGGCCACGGGAGCGTCCACGAAGACGAAGACGGCCACGGCCACGATCTCGTCCACGCGCTCTCGGGAACACCTGCGCGGCAACTCACGTGCTCGTGCTCGTGCTCGTGATCGTGACAGTGGTCCGCTACAGCGGGATGTTTCCGTGCTTGCGCCGCGGGCCATCCTGCCGCTTGTTGCGCAGCGTCCGCAGCGACCGGATCAGCGCGGCGCGGGTCTCGCGCGGCCGGATGATCTCGTCGATGTACCCGAGCGACGCCGCCTTGTACGGGTTGGCGAAGGCCTCCTTGTACTCGGCGGTGAACCGCGCCCGCGCCTCGGCCTTCTGCGCCGGGTCGGTGATCTTGTCGAGCTCGCTGCGGTAGATGATGTTGACCGCGCCCTCGCTGCCCATCACCGCGATCTCGGCGCCGGGGTACGCCAGGTTGACGTCGGCGCGGATGTGCTTCGACGCCATCACGTCGTAGGCACCGCCGTAGGCCTTGCGCGTGATCACGGTGACCTTCGGCACCGTCGCCTCGGCGAAGGCGTACAGGAGCTTGGCGCCGTGCTTGATGATGCCGCCGTACTCCTGCGCGGTGCCGGGCAAGAACCCGGGCACGTCGACCAGCGTCACCAGCGGGATGTTGAACGCGTCGCAGAAGCGCACGAAGCGCGCCGCCTTCACCGACGCGTCGATGTCGAGGCAGCCGGCGAGGTGCATCGGCTGGTTCGCGACCACCCCGACCGGGCGACCGTCGAGGCGGGCGAACCCGACCACGATGTTCTTGGCGTAGGCCTCGTGGATCTCGACGAAGTGGCCGTCGTCGACCACCGCCAGGATGATCTTCTTGATGTCGTAGGGCCGGTTGGACTCCAGCGGCACCAGGCCGTCGAGCGCCTCGTCGGCGCGGCTGGCCGGATCGGTGCACGGCCGCGCCGGCGGATCCTCGGCGTTGTTGGCGGGCATGAACCCGAGCAGCTCGCGCAGGCGCGCGATCGCGGCCAGCTCGTCGGGCTCGGCGAAGTGCGCCACGCCCGAGCGCGCGGCGTGGGTGCTGGCGCCACCGAGCTGCTCCTTGCTCACCTCCTCGTGGGTCACCGTCTTGATGACCTCGGGCCCGGTGATGAACATGTAGCTGGTCTGCTCGACCATCAGGATGAAGTCGGTGATGGCCGGCGAGTACACCGCGCCGCCGGCGCACGGCCCCATGATGGCCGAGAGCTGCGGCACCACCCCCGAGGCCGACACGTTGCGCAGGAAGATGTCGGCGTAGCCGGCCAGCGACTCGACGCCTCCTGGATGCGGGCGCCGCCGGAGTCGTTGAGGCCGATGATCGGGCAGCCGATCTTGGTGGCCAGATCCATCACCTTGCAGATCTTCTGGGCGTAGGCGCCCGACAGCGAGCCGCCGAAGACGGTGAAGTCCTGGGCGAAGACGCACACGGTGCGGCCGTCGACGGTGCCGTAGCCGGTGACGACGCCGTCGCCGAGGATGCGCTGCTCCTGCATGCCGAAGTCGGCGCAGCGGTGGGTGACGAACTTGTCGAGCTCGGTGAAGCTGCCCTCGTCGAGCAGCGCCAGCACCCGCTCGCGCGCGGTGAGCTTGCCGGCCTCGTGCTGCTTGTCGATGCGGGCCTGGCCGCCGCCGAGCGCGGCCTTGGCCTCGAGGTGCTCGAGCCGGGCCAGCGGCGCGGTCGCCGGCGGCGTGGTGGAGGTCATCGAACGCGGGGTAGTGGGTCGGGGGTCGCTCACGAGGCGCGTATAGTAGGGGCGTGGCCAAGGTCAAGGGAAGCACGCTGACCTCGCGGCTGTTGTGGGTCCGCCTCGGGCACGGCGAGGCCGGCATGGCGCGGCTGCTCACGGCCTGCACGCCGGCGCTGCGCGCCACCGTCGAGGCCGGCGTGCGCAAGGCCGACTGGTACCCGTTCGAGCTCTTCGTCGAGCTGTGCGAGGCCATCGACCGCACCTTCGGCGCCGGCGACGGCGCGCTGTTCCGGCCGCTGGCCCGGCACGGCGCTGAGGCCAACCTGACCACGATCTACCGGCTGTTCTACAAGGTCGGCACCGTGCACTGGATCCTCGGCCGCGCGGCCCGGCTCTTCGGTGCCCACTACGACTCCGGTCGGCTCGAGGTGCGCGCCACCGGCATGCGCAGCGCCGACCTCGAGCTGGTCGACGTCGCCACGCCGAGCTGCGTGCACTGCGAGGCGGTGGCGGGGTGGGCCGAGCGCTCCGCCGAGCTGTCGGGCGGCAGCGCGTGCAGCGCGACCCGGATCGCGTGTCGACGCGAGGGCGCCGACCGCTGCACGCTGCGCACGCGCTGGGAGTAGCCCCGCCGGCTCAGGGCAAGAAGTCGATGTCGGGCTCGCGCGGCGGCTTGGTCGTCGGTGGCTTCGTCGTCGGTGGCCTGGTCGTCGGTGGCTTGCGGACCGCCGGGCGGGCGTCCGGCGGCGCCGGGCGAGCGTCGACGGGCCGCGCGGCGTCGGGCGCGGCCTCGGCCGGGCGAGCGTCGATCGGCGGCGCCAGCGTCGCGGCGTCGGGCGGCACCGCGACCGGGGTCGACGACGCGGGCGAGCGCCGGGTCAACGCGAAGGCCAGCGCCGCGGCGGCGCCGGCACCGACGAGCCCGACGCCGATCATCAGGCCGCGCCGCGAACGCGGCGCCGCGACGCTGGCGGTGGCCGCGCCCACGGCCAGCGAGCGCCGATCGATCGACGGCATCGGGGTGTCGCCGGCCACGGTCTCGGCCAGGCCCACCGAGCGCGCCAGGTCGAGGCTGCGCCGGTCGATGTCGGGCACGGTATCGGGCCGCTCGTCGAAGTTGACCGACGCCGCGGCCACGCCGCTGTCGACCACCGCCTCGAGCGCCGCCCGGACCTCGGCGGCCGACTGCGGCCGCTCGGCAGGATCCTTGGCCAACAGCCGCAGCGCGAGCTCGCGCAGCGGCGCCGGCACGAACACCGGCAGCGGCGCCGGCGCCTCGGTCATGTGCTTGGCCATCACCAGGTTCACCGACGAGTCGACGAACGGCGGCGCGCCCGAGAGCATCTCGTAGAGCAGGCAGCCCAGCGCGTAGAGATCGGTGCGGTGATCGGCGGGCTGGCCCTGCACGCTCTCCGGCGCCATGTACAGCGGCGTGCCGAGGATGGCGTCGGTGTTGGTCACCCGCGAGCTGGTGTCGGTGAGCAGCGACTTGGCCAGGCCGAAGTCGAGCACCTTGATGAGATCGCGGCCGGGCGGCTCGTCGAGGATGACGATGTTCCCGGGCTTGAGATCGCGGTGGATGATGGTCTGCGCGTGGGCGGCCTCGAGGGCGTCACAGAGCTGCAGGGCGATCGTGAGCGCGCGCTTGGTCGCCAGCCGCCGCTCGCCCTTGAGCTCGGCGCCCAGCGTGCGGCCGCGCAGCAGCTCCATCACCAGGTACAGGACGCCGTCGTCGGTCTGCCCGAAGTCGTAGACGTTGACGATGTTGGGCTGCGACAGCCGGCTGGCGAGCCGCGCCTCGCGGAGGAAGCGCTTGGCCGCGGTGCGATCGGCGGCGAGCTTGCCGTGCACCACCTTGAGCGCGACCTCGCGATCGACGGAGAGCTGCCAGGCCCGGTACACCGTGCCCATGCCGCCCTTGCCCAGCGGCGCGCGCACCTGGTAGCGCTGGTCGAGCACGCGCCCGAGCATCGGATCCTGCTGCGCCTTGAACTTGATGAGCTTGGCGCCGTCGTGCGGGCACACCGCCACCGTCATCGCGAACGACTCGTTGCACGCCGGGCAGTACGCCTCGTCGTGGGCGGTGTCGTCGACGCCGCCGTCGCCGCCGCTGGCCTGGGTGTCGCCGGGGTCGGGCATCAGGGTCCCGTCGGCTCGGCGCCCGGCCCCGCGAGCACGATCGTCGCGTCCTCTGGCACCGCGTCGGCCAGCCACACGAGGTAGTGGCCCGCATCGTCCATCGAAGGAACTCGTTGGATGAGGTAGTCGCGTTGCGCGACCAGGCGCTCGAACGACGGCGTGCCGTTCGTGCGTCGCCAGACCGTGATGCCGACGACGCTCGCCAGTGTCGCCGAGATGACGGTGGAGGGCGCCAGCGCGGCGGCGCTCGTCTCGAGCTCGGCGAACTCCGCGACCGGATCGGTCTCGACGACCTGGTACCACCCGCGAGAGTCGTCGAAGTACGTGCCAAACATCGCCGGGGGATCCGCGTAGGCGCTGGCGAACGCGTCGAGCGCGTCGACCTCGCACGCCGCGGGGGCCGGGTCGGAGGTGAGCTGATACTGCACCGTCAGATCGTGCGCGTCCGCCTCGAGCGGTGCCGACGGCGAGACCCAGTCCCACGCGAAGCTGACCGAGGCGCTCTCGCCGGGAGAGTCGGGGAACAGGCCGATCCGCATGCCGCGCCCCGTCAACGATCCCCACGCCGCGGCGAAGGAGACGGCCGCGGACGCGCTCGACGCACACGCCCACGCGCCGGGTTGGTACACCGTGATCTGGGAGTTCCCCCCCTTGGGCGAGTTGGTCGGCATGGCCTTGTGACCAACCGTCGTGACCTCTTCGAAGACCCGGCTGTCGAGCGCCGTGTACGCCGTCAGATAGGGGCCACCGCCATCGAAAGGCGCCCCGCACGTGTCGCCCGAGGGCGTGCAAACAGCGTCGACGGTGTCGGTCGAGACGTTCGCGTGCTCGTTTCGGATGACCCGACCGCCCGGGAGCACGACGAGCGCGGACTCCCCGCCGAACCTCGCGGTCGGGCCTTCCTCGCAGCTGATCCGGGTCGCCCACCGCGACAGCACGGCGACGGCCACCGGCCCCGCGTAGAGCACCGTCAGGTCCGGCGACTCGCCGGTCAGATCGGCATACCCGACGGTGCTGGTGTTGGGATACGCCGCGTGCCCCATCCGATTCTCGAGCTCGCACTCCCCGTCGTCGTTGGTGAAGAGCAGCTCCGGCCCCGAGGCAGACCGCATCGACCTGACGAGCCGATTGCCTTCCTTGCTCCACGCCAGCTGCAGGTCGCTCGAACTCACCACGAGCTCGTCACCCTCGTCGACGAGCCGTCCAATATCCGGATCCGGGATCTCGGGCAGCTCTGCGTCATCGACGCGCGTGGTCAGTGCGCGTGGCGCCAGCGGTCGCCCCGCGTCCTGGCAATCCCGGTCGAGCGTTGCGGTATCGACCGCCCCGGGGTTGATCGACGGATCACCGTCGTCGCAATCCGGGGCTTCGAGGTCATCGCACGCCCATCCGTCACCATCGTGATCCTGCCCCGCCGACAAGCACGCCTGTGCGTCGATGCCAGCGTCGACGGGACCGGCATCCCGCCCACCCGCCTTCGGCTGGATGTTCAGGCAGCCCGCGAGGAGGCCCGGCACGGCGAGCAGGCCCAGGTGACGCATGGCCTGGGATGGTCGCGTGGACGGCGCGCGCGTGCAACCCACGCCCGGGCCACGGTAGGATGCCCGGGTGAGGCTCGTCACCCTGGCCGCCCTCGTCGGGCTCGGCGCGCTCGGCGCGACCGCGGCGGCCGACCAGCCCGCCGACCCGGTCGCCGCCGCCAAGGCCGAGGCCACCGCCGCGGCCAAGCTCGCCAGCGCCGGCGATCTCGCCGGGGCCGCCGCCGGCTACCGCCGCGCCTACGCGCTCGATCCGCGGCCGGAGTACCAGTGCAACGTCGGCGTCGCCTACTACAAGGCGCAGCAGCTGCCGCGCGCGCAGTTCTTCCTCACCCAGTGCGTGCTCGGCGGCACCTCGCTCGATCCATCGTTCCTGGCCTCGGTGCGCTCGGTGCAGACCGCGGTCGAGGCCAAGCTGCGCGAGGGCGAGTTCACGCCGGTCGGGGTGGTGGTCGAGCCGGCCGGCGCCACCGTCACCATCGACGCGTGGGAGGACGACGAGGGCTTCGTCGGCGCCCGCGCGCTGTGGCTGCCGTGGGGCACCCACACCCTGACCGTGTCGGCCGAGGGCTACGTGACGCGCACCGAGACGGTGCCGCTGGCGACCCGGGCCCGGGTCGACGTGCGGGTCGAGCTCGAGCGCCAGCCGGTGGTCGAGGCGCCGCCGGTCGACCCGCCGCCCATCGACGCGCCGCCCGTCGACGCGCCGCCCGTCGACGCGCCGCCCGTCGACGCGCCGCCCGTCGACGCGCCGCCGGCGCCGCGCCGGACCGCGGCGATCGTCGCCACCTCGGTCACCGCGACCCTCGCGGTCGGCGCCGGGGCCGCGTACCTGCTCGCGCGCCACCGCGCCAGCCAGGCCAGCGAGTACTTCGTCGACGAGCCCGAGTTCGCGACCTACCGCGACAAGGCGCGCGCCTGGCAGAAGGTCGCCATCGGCACCGGCATCGTCGCCGCCGTCGGCGCCGGCGTCAGCGCGTACCTGTGGCTGCGGCGTCCACCGGGTGAGCGCCGGGTCACCGTCGGTGGCGACCTCGGCGCCGGCGGCGCGTCGGCCTGGGTCACCCTCGACTTCTGAGTCACGCCGCCGGCAGCTCTGCGGTGCGCAGCCGGCGCACCGGCCACAGCGCCACCGGCGCCACCAGGCCCAGCAGCACGCCGACCCACACCGCGGTGCGGGTGCCGAAGGCGTCGGCGAGACCGCCAGCCACCAGCGCCGCGATCGGCAACAGCCCCGACGTGCACACGTGCAACGCGGCGTTGGCGCGGCCGAGCACCTCGTCGGGCAAGAGCCGCTGGCGCAGCGACACCGCGTGGATCTGGTAGGCGACGCGGAAGCCATCGCCGAGCAGCTGGTGGGTCACGAGCAGCGCCACCACCACCGGCAGCGGCCCGGCCGCCAGCGGGATGAGCAGCTCGCAGCCGACCGACACCGTCGCCGACACCAGGAGGCCGCGCCCGAGCCCGACCGCCGCCACCAGCCGCGGCGCCACCAGCGCGCCGCCGAGCGCGCCGAGGCCGCCGACGCCGATGATCGCGCCGAAGGTGGCCTCGTCGAGCTGCAGCGTGCGCAGGCAGTACAGCGAGTAGAGCGTCATGAAGAAGCCGCCCGAGGCCGCCCACGCCATCTGCGCGAGCACCAGCGGCCGCAGGGTCGGGTGCCCGAACAACACCCGCATGCCGAGCGCGAGATCACGGGCGCGGCGCGCCGGCGCCGCCGACGCCGACGCCGGCGCCGGGCGCTCGACGGCGCGGATGCGCGCGAGCCAGGCGATCGACCACAGGTAGGTGACGGCGTCGACCAGCACCGTCAGCGGCGCGCCGACCACGCGCACCAGCACGCCGGCCGCGGCCGGACCGCCGATCTCGGCGATGGCGTCGGTCGCCTCGAGCCGGCTGTTGGCGTCGACGAGCCGCGCGCGCGCGACCAGGGTCGGCAGGTACGAGTTGTCGGTGATGCCGAACAGCGCGGTGGCGGCGCCGACGCCGGCGCCGACCACGATGAGGTGGCCGATGGTGAGCGCGTCGAGCGCCCACGCCGCCGCCAGCGAGCACACCAGCAGCATGCGGGCGACGTCGGCGCCGATGAGCAGCCGGCGCTTGTGGCCGCGATCGATGGTGCCGCCGATGAACAGCGCGAGCACCACGCCCGGCGCGAACTGCAGCGCGGCGAGCACGCCGACCATCGACTCGGCCACGCCCAGGGTCGAGATCGCGATGATCGGCAGCACCGTGCGGGTGATGCGCGAGCCGAAGGCGCTGACCGCCTGGGCCGCCCACAGGCGGCGGAAGTCCGCGAGCGCGGGGTCGCGCCACACCGAGGGCGCTGCCGCGTCGGCCATCGCCCGCGGTATAACCCAACCACCGCCGAGGCGCGGGCCGCGCTCGACGTCCTGCGCTAGACTCGGACGATGTCCGTGGCCGATCACGTCGTACGCGCCATCACCAAAGACGGGGCCTTCCGGGTCATCGCCGCGGTCACCACCTCGACGGCGCGCGACGTCGCCGCCGCCCAGGGCCTCACCGGCGACCTCGCGCTGCGCCTGGCCGAGCTGCTCACCAGCGCCATCCTCGTGCGCGAGACCACCCAGCCGGCGCGTCGGGTCCAGCTCATCTGGCGCGACGCCCGCGGCGGCACCCTGGTCGCCGACGCCCTGCCCGACGGCAGCAACCGCGCCATCGTCAACCCCGGCGAGCTCGAGGCGCACGCGCCCGGCGTCGCCGGCGATCACCTGCTGCAGGTCAACTACACGCTGCCCAACGGCGCGATGCACCAGGGCATCGTCGGCATCTCCCAGGGCACCGACATGGCCACCGCGCTCATGCAGTACATGCAGGAGTCGGAGTCGACCCTGTCGATCGTCGGCCTGGCCGCGCTCGACGGCCCCGACGGCGCCCGCACCGTCGGCGGCTACCTGGTGCAGCTGCTGCCCGAGGCCACCCGCGAGGTCATCGGCGAGCTCACCGATCGCCTCGGCAACCTGCCGCCCTTGGCGAACCTGCTCGACGGCGCCAGCCTCTCGGGGCACGACCTGGTCGAGCGCGTGCTCGACGGCTTCCCCTACGATCGGCTGGCCGACAGCCCGCTGACCTTCGGCTGCACGTGCAACGAGGGCCGGGTGCTGCAGAGCCTGCTCACCCTCGGCGACGACGAGCTCGAGCAGATGATCGCCGGCGACACCATGGACGTGCGCTGCGACGCCTGCGGCGCGCGGTACGAGGTCGAGCCCAGCTCGCTGCGGGCGATGCGCGACCTGCAGCGGCAGAGCGGCCCGCCGAACTGAGCACCTAGGGCGCCATCGCGGCGTCGCCGACGGCGCGGCGCAGCGCCCGGATCGCGTCGGCGGTGCCGTCGCGGCGCGGGTGGATGCGGTTGGTCAGGAGGACGCAGTAGCGACCGCCGGCGAGGTCGAGCCACAGCGAGGTGCCGGTGAAGCCGAGGTGGCCGATGGCGTCGGTGCGCGGCCAGGCGTCGCCGGCGTGCGAGACGCCCGGCGTCGACGACGGCGTGTCCCAGCCGAGCCGCCAGCTGGTGCCGGGTGCGGCCGGCGTGGTCCAGCACCGTCGGGCCAGCGCCGGATCGAGCCCGCCCGGCGCCTCGCCGCGCGCCAGCGCCAGCATCGCGCGCGCGAAGCCGACCACGTCGTCGAGGGTGCCGAACAACCCGGCATGACCGGCGACGCCGCCGCCGGCGTGGGCGTTCTCGTCGTGGACCTCGCCGACCACCAGGCCGCGGCGACCGGTGCGTCCGTCGACGGGATCCGGGCCCGGCGCGAGGTCGTCGAGCTCGGTCGCCACCACGTCGACGAGCGGCGTCGCCGTCGGCAGCGGCACGAAGCCGGCGGCGAGGCCGAGCGGCGCCATCACCCGCGCCGCCACCAGCTCCTCGAGCGGCGCGTCGCCGACCCGCTCGAGCAGCGCGCCGAGCAGGACGTAGCCGACGTCGCTGTAGCAGGCGACGGTGCCCGGCGCCGCCGCCAGCGGCTCGCGGGCGGCGTGCGCGATCAGCGCCGCGCGCGGCGTCGACGCGCCGGCCAGATCGCCGCCGGCGATCGCCTCGAAGTACCGCCCGTGCGCGATCGTGCCGGCGCCGTGGCCGAGGAGCTGGGCGACGGTGGCGCCGGCGGCGGCCGCGGTGCCCGGCAGCCAGCGCGCGACGGGCGCGTCGAGCTCGAGCGCGCCGTCGGAGGCCAGCGCCAGCGCCAGGGTCGCGGTCGCCATCGGCTTGGTCAGCGACGCCAGATCGAACCGCGTCGCCGCCGTGATCGCGGGGCCGAGATCGGGCACCCGGCGGGTGCGACCGACGAGGTGCCGCACGCGCTCGGCGGCGGCGTCGCCGAAGGCCAGCGCCGCCGCCGAGCCGAGCCCACCGGCAACCGCGGCGTCGACGGCCGCGACCGCAGGGTTCACGTGCACAGCTCGCGGACGATGGCGTCGAGCAAATCGGTGCCCCAGTGCAACCCGGCGAGCGGGATGCGCTCGTCGTGGCCGTGGAACATGTCGGCGAAGCGCAGGCCGCTGCCGCGCTCGAGCTTCACCGGCGCGAAGCCGTACCAGCGCGCGCCCATCTGGGTCATGTACTTGGCGTCGGTGAAGCCCGGGATCATGTACGGCACCACCTCGGCCTCCGGCTCGCGCGCCAACACCTGCCGGGAGATGATGTCGTAGAGCGGCGACGCGATCGGCTGGGTCTCAATCGGCGGCGCGCTGCGCATGACCTCGAGCTCGACGTCGGGGCCCATCACCGCGCGCAGCTCGGCGAGGAACGCCGCGTCGCTCTGCCCGGGCAGGGTGCGGCCGTCGATCTCGAACTCGGCCACGCCGGGGATGACGTTGGTCTTGGCGCCGGCGCGCACCACCGTCGGCGACGCGGTGTTCGAGAGCAGCGCGCCGAACCCACGCGCGACCGGCAGGTGCGGCACCAGCCGGGTGATGCGGGCGAGCAGGTGCGGCGACGACACCAGGCGAAGCAGCGGCCGGGCCAGCGCCGGCTGGCGCGCGGCGACCGCGGCGAGGAAGTCGCGCACGTACGAGGTCGGGTGCACCGGCAGCTGGGCCCGGCCGAGCGCCGCGAGGGCCTCGCCGGTCGAGACCACCGCGCTGTCGGGCCGCGGCATCGAGCCGTGGCCAGGCTCGCCGACCACCCTGGCGCGCACCCAGCGAAGCCCTTCTCGGCCACCTGCACCGGGTAGAAGGTGGTGTCGCCGAGGGTGCGGCGAGAAGCCGCCGCCCTCGCCGAGGGCGTACTCGGCCTCGATGAGCTCGCGGTGCTGCTCGACGAGGAAGCGCGAGCCGAGATCGCAGCCGGCCTCCTCGTCGGCGACGCCGGCGAAGATCACGTCGCGCCGCAGGGCGTGCGCTCGGTGGCCAGCCGGCGCACGCGATCGCCAGGCACATCGCCGCCATGTTCTTCATGTCGATGGCGCCGCGCCCCCACAGGCAGCCGTCGGCGATGACGCCGTCGAAGGGAGGGTGCTGCCAGCGGCTGGCGTCGGCCTCGACCACGTCGAGGTGGGCGGTGAGCAGCAGCGGCGGCGCGCTGCCGTCGCCGCGCAGGCGCGCGACCACGTTGGTGCGATCGGGCTCGGCCTCGAGCAGGGTCGAGGCGACCCCGACCTCGGTCAGGCGCTGGGCGCAGTACTCCGCGGCGGCGCGCTCGCGCCCGGGTGGGTTGGTGGTGTCGAGGCGCAGGAGCGCCTGGCACATGGCCTGGGCGTCGAGGGCGAGCGCGGACGGCGGCGTGGGCATGGCGGGATCGCGACGATGGCCAATGCGGCGCCCGCGCGCGCGCCCACGACAGCCGCGGCGCGGCGCGTCCGGCGAAATGCCCGGAATAGGCCCCGGTGGTGGCCGCGTGTTAGTGCTGTGGCGATGCGACGCGCTTGGCTGTTCCTCACGCTCCTGGCCTGCGGCGGCGAGTCCCAGCCGGCGCCGGCGCCGACGCCGGTGACCCCGCCGCCGCCGGCGACCGCCCGCCTCGACGCCGCCCCAGCGCCCGCCGACGCCCGCCCCGCGGTGGCCGACGCGCCCGGCCCCGACCTCGCCGCGCAGCCCAACTTCAACCCGCAGCTCGCCACCCTGTTCCGGGTCGCGGCCTGTGGCGGCGACGCGCCGATCCCCGAGCGCTTCGACGCCCGCGCCATCGAGCGCTACTGCACCGCGCTGGGCTCGCTCATCGAGGAGTACCGGACCGAGTGGCTCGAGATCGCGCGGCCGGTGCTGGCCGAGGTGGTGCCAGCCACCCTGCCGACGACCGTCATCTATCCGTTCGGCGGCTCCGATCTGATCTCGACCCTGGCGGTGTACCCGCGCGCCGACGAGATCACGATCATCTCGCTCGAGCCGGTCGGCAGCGCCAAGGTCATCGATCGCATCGGCGGCGCCGCGCTCGCCGCGAGCCTGGCCGACAACCGCGCGCACCTGGCGTTCCTGATGCGGGCGGCGTTCCACAAGACCGTCGACCTCAAGGCGATGAGCAAGAGCGGCCTGCCCGGCGAGCTGGTCGACGCGCTGGTGGCGCTCGCGGTGCACGGCGCCACCCCGCTGGCGCTGCGCTACCTCACCCTCGCCGACGACGGCTCGATCACCTACGTCGATGACAAGTTCGTCGACGTCGAGCTGACCTTCCGCCGCGCCGACGGCGGCCTCGCGGTGTACCGCCACATCCAGGCCGACCTCTCCGATCGGCGGTTCGGCGCCAACGCCGGGCTGCGCGCCTACCTGGCGGCGCGCGCGCCCTACGCGGCGATGACCAAGGCCTCGAGCTTCCTCCTGTGGCAGCGCAGCTTCTCGATCATCCGCGACACCCTGCTGCGCGAGGCCGCCGGCCTGGTGTCCGACGCCACCGCGCCGCTGCCCGAGGCGATGGCGGCGGCCGGCTTCGTGCAGCACCCCTACGGCACCTTTACCGGCCCCGAGCCGGCCTTCACCAGCCTGGGCGACAAGCCGGCGCCGGTGGTGGAGCTGTGGCGCAAGAGCCCGGGCCCGCTGCCGTTCCGGTTCGGCTACGGCGACAAGCACCGGCGCGGACACCTGCTGGTGAGCCTCAAGGATCCGTCGGCGGCGCCGAGCGACGCGTCGGCGGCGCCGGGCGACGCGCCGCCGGTGCCGGGCGACGCACCGGCGCCGAGCAAGGCACCGCGCAAGGTGCCAACCCAGGTGCTGACGCCACCGCCGAGCGATCCGGCCGCGCCCTGACGTAGGCTCGCTCGCATGAGCGAGTACTCCCGCGACGAGGTCAACGTGCCGCGGCTCTCGGGGTTGCCCCTGCGCGCGCTGGTCGCCACCCTCGAGACGCCCGGCGTCGGCACCGTGCCCGATCGAGAAGCTGCTCACCGACAGCGGGCTGGCGCGCTGGCGCGACACGCCGGCCGACGGCGCCTCGCCGATCCTGCCGCCGCTGCCGCACCCGACGCCGGCGCCGGAGGTGCGCCCGGCGACGGCGTGGCTCGACGACGCCCTCGCCCTGCCCGCGCCTGCCGGCGAACCCGTGACCGCGGCTCTGGCGCAGGCCTACGCGACGGCGAGACCGATCCCAGCGCGGTCGCCGCCCGGCTGTGCGCCGCCGTCGCCGACCTCGACGGCGATCCGACCCGGCTCGGCGTCTTCATCGCGCACCGCCCCGACGAGGTCGCCCGCGACGCCGCCGCCGCGACCGCGCGCTGGCGCGAGGGCCGGCCGCGCTCGCCGCTCGACGGCGTGCCGATCGTGGTCAAGGACGAGCTCGACGTCGCCGGCTACCCGACCACGCTCGGCACCTCGTTCCGCACCGAGGTCGCGCGCGCCGACGCCGCGGTGGTGGCGCGGCTGCGCGCCGCCGGCGCCATCCTGCTCGGCAAGGCCAACATGAACGAGATCGGGATCAACCCGATCGGCCTCAACCCGCACCACGGCCCGGCGCGCAACCCGTGGGATCGCGGCCGCATCACCGGCGGCAGCTCGAGCGGCTCGGCGGCGGCGGTCGCCGCGGGGCTGTGCCCGATCAGCATCGGCGCCGACGGCGGCGGCTCGGTCCGCATCCCGGCGGCGCTGTGCGGCGTGGTCGGGCTCAAGGCGACCTTCGGCCGGATCCCCGAGACCGGGGTGCCGCCGCTGTGCTGGAACGTCGCCCACGTCGGGCCGCTCGGGCTCACCGTCGCCGACGTCGCCGCGGCCTACGCGGTGATCGCCGGGCCCGACGACGGCGATCTGGCGTCGCTGGCGCAGCCGCCGCCGGACCTGGCGCGGCTCGCCGACGACGACCTGCGCGGCCTGCGCCTAGGCGTGTGCACGCCGTACTTCGAGGATGCCGAGCCCGACGTGGTCGCCCGCTGTCGCGACGCGGTGCGCGCGCTCGAGGCGCGCGGCGCCGAGGTGATCGAGCTCCCGGCGCCGGACCTCAACACGCTCCTGTGGAGCCACGCGGTGATCATCCTGTCGGAGATGGCGGCGGCGATGCGCTCGGCGCGCGGTGAGCTGTCGCGCTTCGCCCTCGACTCGCGCACCAACCTCGCCTTCGGCCGCCACTTCCTCGCCACCGATCTCGTGCACGCGATGCGACACCGGCAGCGCATCACGCTCGAGACCCTGGCGCTCCTGCGCGAGGTCGACGTGCTGGTCACCCCGACCACCGCGACGACCGCGCCGGCGATCCCCGAGCGCACCCTGCCCGACGGTGAGTCCAACCTGCCGGTGGTCGATGCGTTGATGCGGTTCGTGCGGCTCGGCAACCTCACCGGGCTGCCGGCGCTGGCGGTGCCGTGCGGCCTCGACGGGCGCGGCCTGCCGGTGAGCGTGCAGCTCCTGGGGCGGCCGTACGAGGAGGCGCTGCTCCTGCGCGCCGGCCGCGTGATCGAGGCGGCGACGCCGCGGGCGACGCCGCGCCACCACGTGCGCGCGCTGCCGTAGCGCTGGCGACGCGCGGCGCCCACGTCACCGCCGAGGTGCGGTACGCCCGGGCCATGCTCACCGAACCTGCCGTGCGTGCCACGGTCGCTGCCCTCGTCGTCGCGCTCGGCGCCCTCGCCTGCGGCGGCGGCGTGCCTCCCGCCGCCACCACGACGAGCACCGGCGACGGCGCGGTGGTCGACGCCGCCGCGCTCGACGCCGCGCTCACGCCATACCTCGAGAGCTACGGCCAGGTTCGCGGCGAGGCCGCCGCGCTGTCGGGCTACGTGCTGGTGCGCAAGGGCGATCGCACGCTGTACGGCCGCGGCTTCGGTCGCAGCGATCGCGCGCGCGGCGAGCTCCCTGGCCCCGACACGTCGTTCCGCATCGGCTCGACCTCCAAGCAGTTCACCGCCGCCGCGATCCTCGTGCTGGTGCAGGACGGCGTCCTCGAGCTCGAGGCGCCGGTCTCGCGGTACCTGCCCGAGTACCCCGCGGTCGGTGCCGACATCACGCTGCTCCAGCTCCTGTCCCACACCGGCGGCTTGCCCGAGTACCTGCAGGCGTTCGCGCCCGAAGACTTCGCCCGGCCGCACACCACCGCCGAGCTCCTGGCCACGTTCTGGGAGCTGCCGCTCGACTTCGCGCCGGGCACGGCGTGGTCGTACTCCAACTCCGGCTACCTCGTGCTCGGCGCCATCATCGAGCGCGTCACCGGCACGCCCTACGCCGAGGTCATGCGGACCCGGGTGTTTACGCCCGCCGGCCTCACCGACACCACCGTCGGCGACGCCGAGGCCGCGCTCGATCGCGCGATCGGGTATCGCCCGGTCGACGGCGCCCTGGTGCCGGCGTTGCCCATCGACATGTCGGTCCCCTTCGCCGCCGGCGCCGTCCGCTCCACCGCGAACGACCTCGCGCGCTGGCACCACGTGCTGCAGACCGACGTCCTGCTGTCGGCGGCGTCGCGCCAGCGCCTGACCACCGAGGTGCGCGACGGCTACGCGCTGGGGTGGTTCGTCGGCACCACCAAGGGCCATGCCACCGTCGACCACGGCGGCAACATCCCCGGCTTCAACACCGGCTACGCGCGGATCCCCGAGCTCGACCTGGTGGTGGTGGCCTGGAGCAACAACGAGGCGGTCAGCGGCGAGGTCATCGCCGACGCCGCGCTGGCGGCGGCCCTTGGCGAGACCCCGACGCCGGTGGTCGAGCGCGCGGTGGTGGCGCTCGACCTGGCGGCGGCGGCCCGCCTGGCCGGCACCTACGTGCTCGACGAGGCCAGCCGCGCCGCCGCGACCAAGCTCGGCGTCTCCGCCGAGACCATCACCACGATCGAGCGCATCGTGTTCGCCATCGACGACGCCGACGGCGCGCCGCCGGCCCTCACGATGAAGCCGATCGGGCAAGACCTGGTCCGCCTCGCGGCGCTCAACGCCACCACCTACGAGCTCGACGAGATGGGCGTCGAGGTGCGCTTCGAGCTGCCCGCCGACGGCGCGGCCACGGCGGCCACCGTGCTCCAGGGGCCGCTGACCTTGCGCTACCAGCGCCAGCCGTAGCGACGACGCGCGCGCGGCGCGACGACGACGACGCTCAGTCGCCGCCGCCGAGCTCGGCCCAGGGCCACGAACGGCGCTCCATGCACTCCGCGCAGAAGTACACGTCGCCGTACTCGACCGACGCCGGGCCCTGACACGAGGCGCAGCGCTCGAGGCGGAGGCGCCCGCTGCCGCGTGCCACCCGCGGGAACGAGCGCGCCGGCGACGGCGCCTCCTCGGCGCTCGGCGCCTCGATCTCGTCGAGCGCGGGGGCAGACGCCGCCGTCAGCGGCGGAACACTCCGACGACTGGGCGTGGACGCAGGCTTGTCGCGCATGGCTCCCTCGAGGTGGTCCTCGGACACCATGACAGCTCCTGCGCCGACGACCAGCGCCAGGGTTCGTCGACGGCGAGGGTGAGCGCGAACGCACACCCTCGGCGCGCCGCGTCAGCGCGCTCACCTCCGCGCGACGACGTGATTGCCGCGCGTCGGCGCGTGGCGCCGCTGCGCGTGCTACTTCGACGACAGGGTGTTGTCACCCTTCACGTCGAGGTAGGGCTCGAGCTTCTTGAGCGACTTGTAGCCGAAGCCCTTCACCTTGCGCAGGTCGGCGACGCGCTTGAACGTGCCGTTCTTCTGCCGCCACGCGATCACGCGCTCGGCCTTGGCCGGGCCGACGCCCGGCAACTGCATGAGCTGCTCGGCGCTGGCGGTGTTGAGGTTGAGCTTGCCGACCAGCGCGCCCTTGGCCGGCGCGGGCGCCTCGGTCGCCGGCGCCGGGCGGGCGCGGCTGACCTCGCCCGGCGCCACCGTCCGACGCGGAGCGGCCGCCGCCGGCGGGGCGTCCAGCCAGACCAGCGCGAGGGCGGCGGCCACGGCGAGCGCCGCGACCCAGGCGACGCCGCGACGCAACATGACGACGGGGCGAGCGGACGGAGCGAGCGAGAGCTGAGAAGCGAGGGTGGACATGGATGACTCCTGGCGTGAGGTGAGAGGTGGGGATGAGCGAGGCGCGGGCGCGACGACGCCCGCGCGACTAGAACGGCAGCTCGCCGCCGCCGCCGGGCGGGGCGTCACGGCTGCCAGCGCCGCGCTTGCCGCCAGCGGTGAGATCGTCCTCGTCGACCTCGCGCAGCTGCAGCTTGCCGTTGGTCGGCAGCGCGTCGAGGTAGAGGTTGATCGACTCGTCGCGGTTGGGGAACCCGGTCCCCAGCCGCTGCCAGTAGGTCTTGCCGTTGCGCTCGACGGGGGACAGCACCTTGAACATGCGTTTGACTTCGGTCGACATGGCTCGCGCTCCTTGTCGGCCCACCGCGGGCCGCGGCCCGGGCCATCGCAAGGCGCGCGCCACTCGCAACCTGCCGTCACGCCGTCGGCGCGCGCCCCGCTGACGGACGAGGCGTCCGTGCCTCGGCGCGCACCGACCAGCGCTCGGCCACCGCGCGACGGCAGCGCGACGCCGGGCCGACCGACCGCGGCGCCGCCCGCGCTACGGCAACGCCACGTCGACGCGGCTGGCGGCGTTGGCGACCACCGTCACCGTGCGCCGCACCACCACCGGCTCGCCCTCGACGACGACGCCGTCGGCGCCGACCCGTGCCACCGGCGGATGCCACACCACGAGCTGGTAGGTGCCGTCGGGGACGTCGTCGAGGCGGTAGCTGCCGTCGGCGGCGGTGGTGGTGGCGTACGTGCTCGACCGCCACCACCCACGCTGGCGCCAGGCGGCCATCGGCGGCGGCGATCCGGTCATCCCGGGCGCACCTCGGTGATGGTGGTCGCGCCGCGCGCGAGCGTCAGCGGGTCGGAGCTCGGCTCGGTGCCGTCCTCGGGCGTGCGCCCGACGGTGAGCGCGAGGGCGCCGGCGTCGTCGTTGATCAGCGACAGCGGCGAGTAGGCCGGCACCTGGAGCTGGGCCACCGGCCACAGCCCACACGCGTCGCGGTAGATCGTGCCGCCGATCCGCACCACGCTCGACAGCGACGCCGCGATCCGGCCGCGCTCGACGGCCTGCACGTACACGATGGCGCCCGCGAGCGCGCCGCCGGCGCCGACCCGCGGCGTGGCGGCGGTGCGCGCGCCGCACCCGGTGGCCGGCGCCGTCGACGTCGGCGCCTTCGGCCAGCTCACGCGACCGACGATCGCGCCGGTGTCGCTGACCGACGGCGAGACCGAGTAGCGCCGTGGCCGGTTGACCGGCGGCGGATCGACGAGCTGGTAGCCGGCGCCGTAGGTGAAGCCGCCGGTGGCGATGGCGCCGTACATGTAGCCGCCGTAGCGCTCGGCCGGATCGATCGGCGGGCGATCGTCGAAGCCGGCGGGGCTCACCTCGCCAACCGACCACGCCTTCACCGACGCCCGGGCCAGCAGCCCCGAGCCGTCGTCGCCCTTCTCGCCGGCGGGCCCCAGGCGCGCGCGCCGCGCGGTGCCGCCGCCGCAGCCCGCCGCCAGGCCGACGGTGACCACGAGCCCAAACGCCAGGCGCCCCGCGACGTCACGCCCCGAGCATGCATGGTCGACCCGCCGGGTTCAATCACCGGGTCCGCGCCTTGCCGTAGTAGTCGTCGAGCAGGCTCGCCGCCAGCGCCAGCGCCGCGGTGGCGTCGCGGATCGACAGCGAGGTCGCGTACGAGATGGCGCGCGCCTTCGGCGGCTGCAGCGACAGCCGGGTCAGCGCCTGGGTCACGGCGTCGGTGCCGCCGCGCGCGGTGGCGCTGTCGATCACGGCGCGCGCGAGCGCGTAGATCTCGTCGGCGTCGGCGTCGGTGGCGAACACCGCGTGGCCGCGCACGATGAAGCCCTGGTCGACCACCTCGAGCGACATCGACAGCCGGATCGGCGCCGGCACCGAGGTCGCCTGGATGCCCGCGAGCATCGCGGCGAGCTTCGGCACCGGGTGGCGCCGCGCCGGCGCCGCCAGGGTCATGATCATCGCCGGACCGGCGTCGACGCCGGCCTCGGCCTCGATGGTCTGGACCCGGGTCAACCACGCCGGCAGCGGCACCCGCGCCACCGCGGCGTCGAGGCCGCCGGCCTCGGGCGCGAGCAGGCCCGGGAGATCGGCGGGCGGCGCCAGCGTGAACCAGCCCTGGGTCGGCGACAGGTACGCGCGATCGTCGCCGGCGCGGACCCGGGCGCCGGCGCCGCGCGCGCCGTACAGCCCGCCGGTGGCCGCGCGCCAGGTAACCGGGGTGTCGGGCTCGTCGAGGAAGTCGCGCAGCGCCGCCCGGGTCAACGGCGTGCGCGCGACCAGGATGGTGGCGGCGGCGTCGCCGGGATCCGGCGTCGAGATGACGAGGGTGTCGAACAGGTCGGCCAGCGCGTCGTCGCGGTCGCCGATGATCGTGCGGTGATCGGGCATCGAGCGGAACAGCCCGGCGGCGGGCGCCGCCCACCGGGTGCCGCGCAGGCGATCGAAGCGGAGCAGGATCGCCAGCACGTGGCCGGACGGCGCGTAGGCCAGGAGGTTCGCCTTGGTCGCGGCGCCGGCCAGGCCACCGTCGCCGGGGGTGCCGGCGAGCGAGGGCGCCAGGCCGTCGCCATCGCCGCCCGCGGTGGCGGCGACGCCGCCATCGCCGCCGACGCCGCCGTCGACCACCGCCACCGCCACCGCCCCGGCGTCGCCGCCGACGCCACCGTCGAGCACCGCCACCACCGGTGCTCCGCCGGCGTCGCCGCCGACGCCGCCGTCGAGCATCGCCACCAGCGGCTCGTCGGCCGGGCGGGCGTCGGGGGGGGCGGCGTCGGGCCGACGCCGGCGGGGCGCGGCGTCCGCCGGCGCGGCGTCCGGCGGCGCCGCATCCCAGCCGCCCCCACCCGTGCCCTCGGGCGGCGTCACCTCGGTCGCCACCTCGGGCGGCGGCGCCACCTCCGGCGGCGGCGCCTGGGCGAGCACGTCGGGCAGCACCTCGGCGGTCGGCGCCGCCGGCGCGAGATCGATGTCGACCAGCGAGGTCGCGCGCTGCCCCGAGGCGTCGCCGCCGGCGCAGCGCGCCACCACGACCAGCGCGGCATGCAGAACCACGGAGATCACGAGCGCAGGCGCGAGCCGGGTCGCCGCGGCTCCACTCGACGGGCCCACGGCCCTGGCAGTAGCATCGCCCCGTGAGCGAGTCCAGGACGCCCGCCGCCGTCGGCCCCGGCCCGACGAGCGCGGCCACGGGCGTCGCCCCGGCACCGGCTGCCGGCGCCACCGCACCGCTGTCGCCCGACGGCGACGCCTACGTGGCGGCCGCGCGCGCGACGGCCTTCGTGCTCTACGAGGGCGTGCG
Source organism: Kofleriaceae bacterium (assembly GCA_041389945.1). GTDB lineage: Bacteria > Myxococcota_A > Polyangia > Haliangiales > Haliangiaceae > JAWKQW01. The sequence continues at coordinate 141,597 of JAWKQW010000011.1, read as the reverse complement.
CACGCCGCATCGGAGCTGCGGCATCGCCATCGCCGAGACCTTCGGCCTGCGCGGCGCGCCCTACCAGGCGCTGCGCCGCGGCGGCATCACCGGCGCCGGTGCCTGCGGCGCCATCCGCGCCGGCGAGCAGGTCCTCGGCGAGCTGCTCGGCGATCCCGACCCCACCGGCGCGGTGACCCAGCCGTTGCGGGCCGCGGTCACCTGGTACCAGGCGGCGTGGGCCGCGCGCCTCGACACCGGCGGCGCCCCCGACATCGTGTGCAACACCCTCACCCGCCCGCACGGCGAGTTCACCGGCCGCGCCCGCGCCGCCTTCTGCACCCGCCTCGCCGCCGACGTCGCCGCCCTCACCGCCGAGGCCCTGGTGCGGTTCGCGCCGGCCGGCGCGCGGCCGCCGATCACCCCGGTCGCCGAGCTTGCCCCGGCCGCCGTCCCCGACGAGGATGCCCCGCGATGAAGCTGAAGAAGGAAACCCTGGCCGCGGTGGTCGCCGAGGCGTCCAAGCAGATGTCCGATCCGAACTACTCGGCGGTCATGGTCGGCGGCTTCGTCGAGAACCAGGCGCCGACCACCCAGTTCATCGGCTCCCACGGCGACGACCTCGGCGGCGCCGAGGGCATCGTCAGCGTGATCTTCCACTGCGCGCTCATCGCGCTGGCGTTCGAGCGCGACGCCGGCACCGCGCCGGCCGAGCTGTCGTTCGACGATCTCGACGCCGTCGCCAAGGGCCGGCCGCTGGTGACCCTCGAGGGACGGCAGCCGGCGATCCACGAGTTCATCACCTCGAACCTCGAGCGCTCCGAGGCCCAGCACCTGGTCGCCCTGGTCGCCCTGGCGATGGAGCGCGCGGCGGGCTGAGCGGCGACTAGCGCGACCGCGCCGGCGCCGTCTCGAGGACGCCCAGCGGATCGTCGTCGAACAGCCGGGCGATCGCGAGGCGCCGGCCGTGGCCGACGCGGACTCGGCTATCGTCGGCACCATGCCGACCGCCAAGGCCCCCGACGTCGACCGCTACCTCGCCGCGCAGCCCGCCGACGTGCGCGCGGCGCTGACCCGGGTCCGCGCCGCGATGCGCCGCGCGTTGCCAGCGGCGGTCGAGGCCATCAAGTACGGCATGCCCGCGTACGTCGTCGACGGTCGCGCGGTGGCGTCGTTCGCCGGGTGGAAGGCGAGCTACGCGGTGTACATCGTCGACCCGGCGCTGTTCGCGACGATCGCCCGCGACCTCGGCGCCCGTGCGCAGAAGCGCATCCTGCGGTTCGCGCTCGACGAGGCGGTGCCGGCGTCGGTGTACGCGCGCCTGGCCGCCGCGACGTCCGCTCGCGCCACATCGGCCGCCGCGACCACGACCCCGCGCGCCAAGAAGCGCGCCGCGGCGTCGACGGCCGCCGCGACCACGACCCCGCGCGCCAAGAAGCGCGCCGCGGCGGCCACCTCCGCCGGCGCCGACACCAGCTCGACGGCGGCCCAGGCCCTGTTCTGGCAGCTCGCCGCCGAGCTGCACGGTGAGGATCCGCGCGTCGTCGAGAGCACGATCATGGGCGGGCGCTGCCTGCGCGTCGACCGCGAGTTCCTGGCGCTGGTCGACTTCCAGGGCTCGGGCCTGGTGGTCAAGCTCCCGGTCGATCGGGTGGCGGCGCTCATCGCCGACGGCGTCGGCCGGCCGTTCGCCCCGGCCGGCAAGGTGTTCCGCGAGTGGGTCTCGGTGCCGACGCTCGATCGCCGTCGGTGGCGCGCGCTCCTGCGCGAGGGCGTGGCGTTCGTCGGCTAGCTCGCGCGCGGCGACGCGCCGACCTCGGCGCCGGGCTCGAGGTCGAGCACCCGGTAGCTCGCGGCCTCGCGCAGGGCTCCGGCGTCGACGTCGTCCTGGCCGACCAGGTCAGCGATGGTGCGGGCGACCTTGATGATGCGATCGATGGCGCGCGCCGACAGCCCGCGGCGCCGCGCGTGCAGCTCGGCCAGCACCGCCTCGCCGGCGGCGTCGAGGCGACAGGTCGCGCGCTGCGCCGCCACCGGCATCGCCGCGTTGGTGGCGACGCCCCACGGCGCGAGCCGCGCGGCCTGGCGCGCCCGCGCCTCGGCGACCCGCGCCGCCACCGCCGACGACGACTCCGCCGGCGCTTGCTGGCGCAGCTCGAAGAGCCCGACCGGCCGCACCGGCACGTGCAGGTCGACCCGATCGAGCAGCGGGCCGCTCAGCCGCGCGCGGTAGCGATCGATGGCGCCGAGCGTGCAGGTGCACGCGCGCTCGCGCGCGCCGAGCCACCCGCACGGGCACGGGTTGGCCGCGGCCACCAGCAGGAACGACGCCGGCAGGCGCAGCACCCCGGCGGCGCGGCCGATCACCACCTGGCGATCTTCGAGGGGCTGGCGCAACCCCTCGAGCGCGGCCCGGGAGAACTCGGGCAGCTCGTCGAGGAACAGCACGCCGTGGTGCGCGAGGGTGATCTCGCCCGGCCGCGGCAGCGCGCCGCCGCCGAGCAACGCCGCCGAGCTGATGGTGTGGTGCGGCGCGCGGAACGGCCGCGCCCGTGCCAGCCCGTCGGACAGCCCCGCCGCCGAGTAGATCTTGGTGACCTCGAGGGCGTCGTCGCGCGACAAGGGCGGCAGGATCGTCGGCACCCGGCGCGCGAGCATGGTCTTGCCGATGCCCGGCGGCCCGGCGAGCAGCAGGTTGTGGCCGCCGGCGACCGCGATCTCGAGGGCGGCGCGCGCCAGCGGCTGGCCCTGCACCTCGGCGAGATCGAGGGGCGCGGTGGGCGCCGGCGGCGCTCGGTCCGGCGCGGCAGCCCGCCACGCGCCTTCGCCGCGCAGGGCGGCGACCACCTCGGCGAGGTCGCGCGCGACCCACACCTCGAGGCCGTCGACGCACGCCGCCTCGGCCGCCGACGCCTCCGGCACCACCAGCGCCCGCAGCCCACGCGCGCGCGCCAAGAGCGCCGCCGCCAGGGCGCCGCGCACCGCCCGCACGCTGCCGTCGAGGCCGAGCTCGCCGAGCATCATCACGCCGGCGACCGGCGCCGGATCGAGCACGCCCGACGCCACCAGGATCGCCACCGCGATCGGGAGGTCGAACGCGGCGCCGACCTTGCGGACGTCGGCCGGCGGCAGGTTGACCGTGATCTTCTGGGTCGGCAGGCCGGCGCCGATGCGCTCGAGCGCGGCGCGGATGCGGACGCCGCCCTCCTTCACCGACGGCGCCGGCAACCCGACGCAGTGGTAGCTCGGGATGCCGCCGGCCAGATCGACCTCGACGTCGACCGAGATAGCGTCGATCCCCACCAGCGTGCACGACGCGACGATGGCCTGCATGCCCGCCCACGTTGCAGCGCGCGCGCCAGCCACAGCGCGGACCAACTCCGCGAGGACACGTCGCTGGATCCGACCGCCGGCCGGTCCCGTCCGCGCGCCCGCCACCAGGTGGGCGGGGAACGGACCCCGAGCGAGCCGGCGCCGCGGCCTCCTGCGCGCGGCCCGACCTGAGATCTCCAGGACTTGGCCATGTCGCCGAAAAAGGTCGTGCGTCGTGTCCACCATCGCGTCGGCTGGCGAGTCCTTGTCTCAGCGTGCAGGCTCGGCCCTCTCTCTCGATCGCCATGCCTCGCCCGGTCTCCGCCGTCGGCTCCGACGCTCGCCGCCAGCTCCTGGCGGAGCTCGCCGGTGATCCAGCGCGGCGCGGCCTGGCGGTCGCCTTCGGCCTTCTCGGCAACCGCGGCGAGGCCGAGGACGCGGTGCAGGACGCGCTGGCGCGGGCGTGCGAGCGCGTCGGCGAGCTGCGTGATCCGGCCGCCGCGCCGGCCTGGTTCCTGCGCATCGTCACCAGCCGCTGCCTCAACGTGCTGCGCCGGCGGCGGCTGACCCGCGCCCTGCTCGGCCCGCTGGCGCCGCGCCCGCCCGACGACGAAGGCGGCTCGCGCGAGCTGGCCGTCGACCACGATCCAGCGCCCCCGCTGCACGGCGGAGAGGCGCCGTCGCCGGCGGCAGCGCTGGCGCACCGCCAGGAGCTCGCGCTGCTGGTGCGCTCGCTCGACGACCTGCCGACCAAGCAACGCGCGGCGCTGCTGTTGCGCTATGGCCAGGGCCTGCCGGTGATCGAGGTCGCGCACCTGCTCGCCGTCGAGCCCGCGACCGTCAAGACCCACCTCGTGCGCGGCCTCGCTCGGCTGCGCGCGCACCTGGAGAACACGCCATGACCACGCCTCGCGCTTGCGACCTGCTGGCGGCCCGGCTCGCCGACGAGGGCGACCTCGGCGACCTCGCCGACCACGCCGCGACCTGCCCGGCGTGCCGGCGCCTGGTGGCCCTGCCGGCGTTGCACGCGCCGCCCGCGCCGCTGGCGACGCCGGCGGCGACGCCCGGCTTCGAGGCCCGGATCACCGCGGGCGCGCAGCATCGGCTCGCGACCCGGCGCCGTCGAAGGCAGCTCGCCTGGGCCGCCACCGGCGTCGCCGCCGCCGCGTCGATGGCGCTGTGGCTGGTGCGGGCCGAGGCGCCGACCGCCCCGGCGGTCGGCGCGATGGACGCGCTGCGCGATCCGCGCCCGCCGTGGACGTCGACGGCGACCGACCTCGAGCAGCCGCCGGCCGTCGATGACGGCGACGTCTCCCTCTCGCGCGCGCTGGTCGAGCTGGCCCGCGACGCGTTGCACCGCCCGGCCAGCCCGACCTGGCGTGCCATCGAGGCCCGCCTCGATCGCTACGACCTCGTCCTCACCTCCACCCAAGGAACCCGATGATCCCCCGCTCGCTGCTGCTGCTCACCCTGCCCGCCATCGCCGCCGGCGCGCTCGTCCTCGGCGCCGGGTCGCCGTCGAACGCCACCCCATCGGCGCCGCCCGCGCCGCCCGCCGCGGCCAAGGCGCCGAAGGCCCCCAAGGCGCCGAAGGCTCCCAAGGCGCCGAAGGCTCCCAAGGCGGGCGTGGCGCTGCCGCCCGACCTCGACCTCGGCAAGCTCACCGCCACCATCCGCGCCGAGGCCACCGCCAAGATCCGCGCGCTCCTCGACGGCCTCGCGACGCAACCCAACCTCAGCGGGCCCCTGCGCGCCAGCCTCGAGAAGCGGCTGACCGCGGCGGCGGCGGCGGTCGACCGTGCGTTCGCCACGGGCGGCAGCGCGACCACCGATCTCGAGGGTCAGCTCGAGGGCCTCGGCGACGCGCTCGAGGCTGCCTTCGACGGCCTCGACGACGATCTCACCGCCGCGGGCGGCCCGCTCGAGGCGATGGCGACCATGATCGAGAGCCTCGCCGAGGGCCTCGGCGACCTTGACCTCGATCTCGACCTGTCGCTGCCGCCGGCTACCGTCAGCGGCACCTCGGTGCCGGCGATCGAGCGGGTCGACGTCGGCGATCTGGCGCTGTCGCCCACGCAGCGCGACGCGTTGCGCGCGGTGGTCGCGCGGGTCGACGCCGCGGTCGCGCCGGCCCAGGCGCGGGTGGTCGCGACCGGCGCCGCCATCGACGCCGCCATGGCCAAGGATCCCATCGATCGCGCCGCCATCGATCGGCTCGTCGATCAGCTCGCGACCGATGAGGCCGCGGTACGCAAGGCCCGCCTCGCGGCGTGGGCCGAGGCGCGCGCGCTGCTCGACGCCGGCCAGCGCGCCAAGGTCGAGCGCGCCGCCGGCCAGCCGTAGGCCAGCCTGCCGACGCGCCGTCCGCCTCAGCGCTCGCAGACGTAGCGCACGTTGTCGGTGCAGCCGCGATCGTCCCAGGTGCCGTTGTTGCCGCGCATGACGGCGCAGTCCTCGTTGCCGTCGTTGTTGGGCTCGCCGCTGCCCCAGTTGGCGTAGGCGCCGGCCGGCGCCGGCATGCCGCCCTGCCCGCCCATCCAGAACTGCGCGCCGGTCGGCCACACCCACACGCCCTCGCCGGCGGCGTCGGAGCCGCCGAGGTAGACGTCGACGGTGCCCAGCCGGGCCACCTGCATCTGCCGCACCCACAGCTGCTCGTCGGCGTCGTCGATGGCGACCAGGTGATAGCCCTGGCTGTCGCACACCAGCGACGCCGAGGTCCAGCTCGTCACCGTCGGGCAGAACAGGTACACGCCGACGCCGTCGTCGAGGGTGCGCCGCTCCGGCACGCACGCCGCCGGGCAGGTCTCCACGGTCGCCGCGTTGCAATCGGTGTCGACGCCGTCGCACACCTCGGTCGCGCCGGGGAACTGGGCGTCGTCGTCGTCGCCGCAGTCGCCGCCCTCGGCGACGGTGCCGGCCGGCTGGGTGCAGGCGACCACCGCGGTGGCGTCGTCGCCGAAGCCGTCGCCATCGGCGTCGGTGTACCAGGTGGTCGGCGCCGCGCCGCCAGCGCACCCCGCGGCGTCCGCGGGGGGCGCGGCATCGGGCACGGGCACGTTCTTGCGGGCCTCGGCGCAACCCGCGGCGAGCCCCAGCAGGACGGCCAGCTCTCGGCGCATGCGCGTCAAGGGTATCCCAGCCCCGGCGGCGACACGCAGTTTTCGCCGGCGCTCCCCACGCGCCCGCGCGAACCGCGTTCGGGGGGAGCGAAGACGGACGGGCGGTTGGTGTAGGGTGCGTCGATGTCGCTCGCCCGCGTGGCCCCGATCCTCGCCGGGGTGGTGCTCGCCAGCTGCGGCGACCCCGAGACCCCACCGGCGCCGACGCCGCCGCCGGCGCCCGCGTCGGCCCAAGGCGTCATCACCACCACCATCGACGGCGGGATCACCGAGCTGCCGAGCTTCGATCCCAGCGCCGGGCACCTCGACGACGACGACCTGCCGCCGACGACCAGCTCCCGGCGCCCGGTGACGCGGGATCGCCGCACCCTCGAGGTGGTGCTGCGGTCGACGCCGCTGGGCGCGACCGCCGCCGTCGACGGCGTGGTCATCGGCCGCACCCCGACCTACTGGGAGGGCGAGTTCACCGGGCGCGAGCGCGAGTTCACCTTCGTGCTCGCCGGCCACGCCATGGCGCGCTACCGCTTCGTGCCGACCCAGAGCGGCATCGTCCACGCGCGGCTCACCAAGATCGAGCTGACCCCGCGCGACGCCGGGGTGCCGGAGATTCCGCAACCGGCGCCCGCGCCGAACGCGCCGAACGCGCCGGCGGCGAGCCGCACCACGTCGGCGCCGCGTCCGACGGTGCCGGCCACGGTGCCGACCACCACTGTGCCGACCGGGCTGCCGACCACCACGCCGACCCCGGCGGTGCCGTCGACGACCGTGCCGACGCCACCCACGTTCGCGCCGCCGGACGCCGCGACCGGACGCGGGCTGCCGCCGCCGGTGGTGCCGGGCCCGGTGCCCACGCCGACGCCCGGCCTCGGCCCGACGCCCTGACCGTCGCGCTGGCCTGCGCGCCGACTGCCATCGTCGAGCCGTGCTCACGACCTCGGCCGCGCACGCGCTGGTCGCCAGCTTCCTCGACCGCGCGCGCCTGCGCGGCGAGCGCGCCGTCGCCCTGACCCGCGTCGTCATCGCCAGCCTGGCCGCGGTGCAGACGGTGGTGCTGGCGCAGGTCGGGCCGGGCATGCACGCGCGGCAGTGGGGCACGCTCGGCGTGTGCGCGCTCGCGGTGGCGGCGTCGGTGTACATCTCGCGTCGGGTCCGGACCGACGACCGCCACGCGTCGCTGTTGTGGGTGTCGGTGGCGATGGACGCCGCGCTGATCGGCGCTGCCCTCGGCCTGGTGATGAGCGATCCGAGCCCCGGGGTCCCCGGCTTCTTGCGCAGCCGGAGCTGGCGTTGCTGGTGATCCTCGCCGTCGCCTCGGCGCTGCGGTTCTCGGTGCGGCTCGCGCTGTTCGGCACCGGCCTGGCCTTCGCGTTGCTGCTGGTGCTGGCCTGGTTCGATCACGCCCACACCCAGGGCTACGAGGCCTCGACGGTGATCACCGCCAGCATCTACCTGCTGACCGCCGGCACCCTCGCGGTGAGCATCGCCGCCCGCGGCGTGCGCCTGATCTTCGACGGCGCCAACGCGGTGCTGCGCGGCGAGCGCGCGCGCTAGGCCCTCGGCGCCTACGTGTCCGAGGAGATCGCGGCCGACGCCGTCGACCAGGTCGGCATCAAGCTGGGCGGCGAGCGCCGCGACGCCGCGGTGCTGTTCTCCGATCTGCGCGGCTTCACCGCCTACGCCGAGCGGCTGCCGCCGGAGCAGCTCATCGCCGAGCTCAACGGCTACCTGGCGGCGATGGTGCCGGTCATCGAGACCGAGCACGGGCTCATCGACAAGTACATCGGCGACGCGATCATGGCGGTGTTCGGCATCCCGACGCCACGCGGTGACGAGGCCGCCTGCGCGATCCGCGCCGCGCACCGCATGCAGACCGCGCTGGTCGAGCACAACCGCGCGCGCGCCGCCGCCGGGCTGCCGCCCCTGGTCCAGGGCATCGGCGTCCACTTCGGACCGGTGGTCGCCGGCAACATCGGCACCGCCCAGCGGGTGCAGTACACCGTCGTCGGCGACGTCGTGAACCTGGCCAGCCGGCTGGAGTCGGCGACCAAGGACCACGAGGTCGCGGTGCTGTTGTCGGAGGACGTGGTCGCCGCGGCCGCCGCCGACGCCGCGCTGTTGCCGCCGACCCGCGCGGTCGCCGAGATCGCGGTGCGCGGCCGCTCCGCCGGGCTGCGGGTGTACACGCTCGACGACACCGCGGCGCTGCCGGCCTCGCCCCGCAGCGTCAAGCGGACCTCGGCGCCGTCGCTGGCGCCGCCGCGCGCCGCCACCGCGCGCTCGCTGTTGCGCGACGGCGACGACGACGGCGCGTGACGCCCGCCGCTACGGCGCGTCGGCGACGGCCACGAGCCGCAGCGACTTGCCGCCGCGATCGAAGCCGACGTTGCGCTCGAGCACCCACGCCACGGCGTCGGTGGCCATGCCGAAGGTCAGGTGCTGGCCGGTGGCGAGCAGCCGGCCGCGCCGGGTCGCCACGCCGCCGTCGACGGCGAACAGGTCCCAGTACTCCGGATCGGCGCGCTTGCGGGCGACCGCCCCGGCGTTGGTCGGATCGACCTGCAGCGCCAGCCACACCGGCGCGGTCGGGCCGGTCCCGACCGTCGCCAGCTCGAGGCTCGCGGGCTGGTACTGCGCCAGCGGCTCCCCGAGCGTGATCTCGCGGGCCCGGCCGGCCTGCCACACCGACAGCGTGGTCCGATCCGGCGACAGCCGCGCGAAGGCCGGGGCCAGCCCGCCCGGCGCCAGGCCGGCGAGCTCGAGCAGGCGCCGGCGATGCGCGACCACGTCGACGATGGTGGCCTTGGCGGTGAACTCGCCGCGCACCAGGTCGTAGGTGGCCTCGCGATCCGGCGCCCGCTGATCCTGCTTGCGATCCCAGGTGCCCTCGAGGATGCCCACCGCGCGGGTGCCGCCTTCGGTCCAGTGGTTGACGGTGAACCCGAGCTTGCCGACCCGGCCGGTGGCGTCGAGGTCGAGGCTGCGCACCTTGCCGAGGCGCTTGCCGGTGGCCACCGCGCGCAGCTCGACGGTGAACCGCGCGCCGCCGCGGACGTCGGTGCGGGTGACCAGCGCCAGCGCCGCCACGCCGTCGCGGGTGATCGGGGTGATGCGATCGACGGGGCCGACCCGCCACGCGATGCCGCCCTCGGGGGTGACCACGCCCGCCACGTCGCGGCCGTCGTCGTCGGTGCCGATCGTGAGCACCGCGTCGCCGACGAGCGCCACCGTGGTGGGCCGCGGCGTCACCGGCGCCAGCTCGAGGGTGGCGAGCTCGCTCTTGGTCGCGAGGTCGAGCACGTGGGCGACCGCGCTCCCGGCGCTGTCGGCGATCACGTAGACCAGGCGCTGGCCGTCGCTGGCGATGGCGTCGTCGATGAAGCCCTCGGTCGGGCGCACCGACCACTGCTCGGTGAGGCCCACCATCGGCGGCAACGACGGCCGGCGGGCCGGCGCGCGCGGCGCGTGGGGCGCCGGTGCCGCCGCGGCGACCGCCGCCACCGACGCAGCGGCGGCCAGGACCAAGGAGACGGCGCGCGTCGAGGTGGGCATCGGCGCTTCGATGCCACAGGCCCGCCCGGGATTCAATCCTGGCCTCCGAACCCCGGCGGGCCGAACGTGGGCTGGCTCACGCCGGCAGGTCGACCCACGCCGCCGAGCGCGTCCACAGCTCCAGGGCGAGGGCGTCGTCCTGGGCCAGCGCCGTCGGCGCCTGCTCCCGGGCCCGGTCGTAGTAGCGACCGGTGTGGGCGGCGATGGCCGGCTCGGTCGCGGCGTGCACCAGGTACGAGCCGCCCTGCTCGCTCGAGATCATCACCCGCTTCATCAGCCAGCGCACCGGACCCGGGATCCGGCGCCAGGCGTCGGTCGCGACCCGCCCCGGGTTGAGCGCGTAGGTGTGCACCGGCGCGTCGGGGCCGAGCCGGCGGGTGAGCTCGCGCTGCATGAGCAGGTTGCACAGCTTGCTGACCTCGTACTCGTGCAGCCCGACCACGGTCGCGGTCGGGCGGCGCACCGCGTCCCAGTCGATGGCCTTGGCCTGGCGGTGCGAGTTGCTCGCCACCGTGACCAGCCGCGCCGGCGCGCCGGGGCGCCCCGCGGCGGCCACCGCGTCGAGGAGCAGCCGGGTCCACAGGTAGTGGCCGAGGTGGTTGACCCCGAACTGCAGCTCGAAGCCGTCGGCGGTGAGGCCGCGATGGCCGGCGACGCCCGCGTTGTTGACGAGCACGTCGATGGCCGGCGCCCGCGCGCGCAGCTCGGCGGCGGCCTCGCGCACCGACGCCAGGCTGGCGAGGTCGAGGGCGAGGAACTCCGGCGGTGGCGCCGCCGGCGCACACGCGCGCAGCTCGGCGAGCACCGGCTCGGTCTTGTCGCGCGAGCGACAGGCCAGGATCAGCCGCGGTCCGCGCGGCGCGAGCTGCAGCGCCGCGGCGCGGCCCAGCCCGGTGTTGGCGCCGGTGATGACGATGGTCTTGCCGGCGAGATCAGCCATGGCCGACCACGGTAGCGGAGGCCGCCGACGCGCGCCATCGACGTCGCGCTCAGCCCATCGGCGTGTGGAACGGCACCGCCACCCACACCTCGCGCTGCTTGGCGGCGAGCTGGGTCGTCAGGTTGCCGCGGATCTCCTCGAGCCGCGCCGGCGGATCGCCCTGCGACGCGCGGTACTCGAGGTGGCCCGCGACGTAGCCCTGGCCGTAGTCCTGCCAGCTGCCGTAGTGCTGCTGGACCACGGCAGCCTCACGCATGGCCCAGCCCCACGAGGTCTCGGCGTCGATGAGGCCGGCGCCGAAGCCGGCGCGCGCGAGGAACACCAGCCGGTACTGGTTGTACGCCGGGTGGCTGCGCGTCCCGAAGTGCTCCGCGCGGAAGCCGAGCAGCTGTTGCGCCGACGAGATGCCGTACCAGTCGCGGATCGCCTCGGTGGCGTGGGCCTTGAGGTACCCCGGGTCGAGCTTGTAGCTCACCGCGACCACGCCCCACACGAACGCCCGCCTCGGGTCGGCGAGATCCGTCGTCATCTGCAGCCGCGCCGCGCGGGTCTCGGCGTCTTCGCCGCTGAACAACTTCTTGAGGGCGCCGAACATCCGCGAATCAAACCGCAGATCGCGAGCGCTGTCTACGCGTCGACGCTTGCCGGCGCCGCTCACGGCGGCGGCAGCGGATCGCCGATCGCCGGCGCCATGCAGGCGCTCCACTCGTCGCACGAGGCCTTGCCGGTGCACGCCGTCATGCGCACGCGCCAGCGCGGATCGCGATCGGCGTACTGCTCGGTGCAGATCTTGCCGATGAGGCCGCCGGTGATCCCCATCTTGTAGTACTCGGCGCCCTTGGCGCCGTCGCCGGGCCCGTCCATCGTCTGCTTGCCGGCGTTGATCGCCGCCTCGGTCTTGGCGTAGGCGGCCAGGAACGGATCCTGGCACTCCTTGAGCTTCGCCTCGAAGGCGGGGCAATCGACGGCCGGCCCGGCCGCCGCGCCCGACGGGGACTTGCCGCCGCCGCCGCCCTCGTCTCCCTTGCTCTTGCCGCAGCCAGTGGCGAGCACCAGCGCCGCCACGATCCCGAGCGTCGACTTCATCGATCCCTCCTCGTGTGAGGTCGCGATGGTGCCCCCGATGCGCGCTCGATCGCAAACCGCGTCGTCGTGAGCGGACCAGCTGCGAGCAGCCCGTCCCCCCCTCCCGGGGCGCAGCTCGCGTACGCTCCCGCGACCGTTCGGCGCGCGGAGCGCCGCCGGCGAAAGGAACTCTCAGCACCATGCGAACTCGGTTGACGATGGCAGCGGCGGTGGTGGCCGCCACGGTGGCGACGCCGACGGTGGCGAACGCGTTCTGTGGCTTCTACGTCAGCGGCAGCGGCGACGCCCTGTACAACGACGCCACCCAGGTGGTGCTGATGCGCGAGGGCACCCGCACGGTGCTGTCGATGCAGAACGACTACAAGGGGCCGCCCGAGGCGTTCGCGCTGGTGGTGCCGGTCCCGGTCGTCTTGCAGGAGGATCAGGTCAAGACCCTCTCCAAGGACGTCTTCGCCAAGGTCGACCAGATGGCGTCGCCACGGCTGGTCGAGTACTGGGAGCAGGATCCGTGCGCGCCGGAGCCGAAGTACGAGGAGCTGCCGATGCCGACGGCGGCGGCGCTGGACATGGCCGCGCCGGCGCGCGGCGCCGGCGGCGACCTCGGCGTCACCATCGAGGCGCAGTTCGCCGTCGGCGAGTACCAGATCGTGATCCTGTCGGCCAAGGACTCGACCGGGCTCGACACCTGGCTGCGCCAGGAGAAGTACGCGATCCCGGCCGGGGCCGAGCCGCTGCTCGCGCCGTACGTCGCCGCGGGATCCAAGTTCTTCGTGGCCAAGGTCGATCCGGCCAAGGTGATCTTCGAGGGCGGCCGCGCCGCCTTGTCGCCGCTGCGGTTCCACTACGACAGCGAGGAGTTCGCGCTGCCGATCCGGCTGGGGCTGGCCAATTCGTCGGGCACCCAGGACCTCATCGTGCACATCCTCGCGCGCGGCCAGCGCTACGAGGTGGCCAACTACGAAAACGTCACCATCCCGACCAACCTCGACGTCAAGGACGGCGTGCGCACGCGGTTCGGCGAGTTCTACGCGGCCTTGTTCGACAAGACGGTGGCGAAGCACCCGAGGAGCGTGGTCACCGAGTACGCGTGGGACGCGAGCACGTGTGATCCGTGCCCGGGGCCGAACCTCGACGGCAGCGACTTCGCGACCCTGGGCGCCGACGTGCTCGGCGACGGCACGCGCGACGGCCGGTTCGGGTTCGGCGGCTTCGTACTCACCCGGCTGCACGCGCGCTACGGCACCGAGCTCACCGAGGACCTGGTGTTCAAGGCGGCGCCGCCGATCGTCGGCGGGCGCGAGTTCGTGGTCGACGGCGGCAAGCTCGAGGAGCGATCGCGGCCGGCCTCGACCAACAACTTCCAGGCGCGCTACGCGATCCGCCACGCGTGGACCGGCGCGGTCGCGTGCAAGGATCCCAAGCGCGGGCGCTGGGGCGGCCCGCCGGCGGGCGTCGAGATCGCGGGGGACGGCGGCCCGACCTCGGCGGGCAAGACCGCGTTCGCGCCGCGCGGCACCCTCGAGCTGGCGGCCCAGGTGGCCTCCGACATCCCCGAGCTCGACATCAAGGCCGGCTCGGCAGCATCGGCGACCGTGCCTCCCGCGGGCAGCGGCGGCTCGGCGGCGTCGGCGACCGTGCCTCCCGCGGGCAGCGGCGGCTCGGCGGCGTCGCCGCCACCGGCCGCGCCGGCGGCGAAGAAGGGCTGCGGCTGTCAGGCCACCGGCGTCGGCGACGTCGCCGGCGGCGGCCTGCTCGTCGTCGGCGTGTTGCTCGGGCTCGGAAGGCGCAAGCGCCGCACGCGGGTAGATCGATGACGCAGATGTCGTCGGTGCCGTCGGCGTCGGCGAGACCCGGCGTTCGCCGGCGCTACGAGGTCGCGCGCGCCGGGCGCGTCCACGGCGCGTCGCCCGCCGACGCCCCCCGGTAGGTATCGGCGGGCAGCGGCAAGGTCAGCCGTACGCGCCCGGGCTCGCCGCGCGGCCGAACGCGCACGCCGCGCAGCGCCTCGGGCCACACGTAGGCGTCGTGGTGCAGGCTGTCCTCGACGATCGCCGCCAGCGCCAGCGGGTCGGGCGCCGCTTCGAGCTCGGCGCGCAGCGCGCGATCGGGGCACGCCTCGACCACGCGCGCGAGCGCGGCGCGATCGACCTCGGGCCGGATCGAGCTGGGCGACGGATCGTCGGCGAGCGCGCCGGTGGCGGTGCGCGGATCGTTGCCGTGGAGCCAGGCGCCGGGGCCGGTCTCGCCGGGCGCCCGGTACGGATCGACCGGCTGGCCATCGATCCACACCATGAAGTGCACGTGCGGCGGCACCCACGGGAAGAACTGCGTCATGTCGACGCCGGATACCCCGCTCCAGGCGATGGCCTGGCCGCGCTCGACCCGCTCGCCGAGCTCGGCGATCATGCCCTGGAGGTGCGTGTACTGGGTGACCACGCCGTCGCCGTGGTCGACGCACAGGGTCAGCCCGCCGCGGGTCCAGGTGTCGCGGCTCGCGACGACCACGCCCGGCGCCGCCGCCACCAGCTGCGTGCCCGGCGGGCACACGAAGTCGGTGCCGTCGTGCTCGTCGTAGGACAGCCGCCCGCCGCGCCAGTCGCGGAGGTCGGTCGAGCGCTGCACCGTCGAGCGAAAGCCGCGTCCGCCGCGAGCGCGATCGAAGAAGTTGAAGATGGGAGCGATGCCGTCGACGGGGACCCGGCCGGCGTACGCCGGCAGCGACAGATCGGGGCGCAGGAGCCCGGCGGAGCCGAGGTTGAGGCCGAAGCGGGTGCCGCTGGCGACGCCGCGGACCATCGCGGCGAGATCGCGCCGCAGCTGCGAGGCGCCCCGGATGCCGAACCGCTGCGGCACGCTCACCGGGGGCGCGTCGGTGGACCACGAGCGATAGCGGCGCATGCCGACAGAATATGCGCCCTGCCGCGCAGGAGGTGCGCGCGCGCGCACGGACGCGACGCGCGGGCCGCGATTCCGCGACCTCGACGCGGCGCTGACCGGCACGGGGCTTGCTGGATCAGGAGCCCATGGAGCCCTATCGCCGCATCCTCCTGGCCACCGACTTCTCGGCCCACGCCCGGGTCGCCACCGCCCACGCCGCGAAGCTGTCGGCGATGCTCGGCGCCCCCCTGCGCATCGTCACCGCGTTCTCGATGCCGGTGGTGCCGCTGCCCGACGCGTCGCTGGTGCCGATCGCCGTCGGCATGCCCGACATGATCACGCGCCTCACCGAGCTGCTCGCCGACGAGGCCAAGGTCGCCGCCGACCTCGGCGCCATCGGCGTCGAGACCGAGCTGCTCGACGGCGACGCCGCTCACGAGGTGGTGCGGGTCGCCGAGGAGCGCGACGTCGATCTGATCGTGGTCGGCACCCACGGCCGCCACGGCCTCAGCCGCGCCATCCTCGGCTCGGTGTCCGACAAGATCATCCGGACCGCGCCGTGCGCGGTGCTCGCGATCCCGCCGGCGGTCAGCTGAGCGCGGGGCCGCCGGCGGCGAGCGCCACCGCCAGCGCGGCGCCGACCTCGGCGTTGTGCCGGACCAAGGCGCGGTTGGCCACCACCGAGCGCCCGCCGGTGATCGTCGCCAGCCGCGCCAGGAGCAGCGGCGTCACCTGCTTGCCGACCACGCCCGCGGCGGCCGCCTCGGCCAGCGCCGCGTCGATGGCGGCGTCGATCTCGGCGCCGGGCAGCGCCGCCGCCTCCGGGATCGGGTTGGCGACAAGGACGCCGCCACCGCCGAGGGCCCAGCGCGCGCGCGCGATCGCCGCCAGCTGGGCGACGTCGTCGACGCGGTGCTCGAGCCGCAGGCCGCTGTCGCGGGTGTAGAACGCCGGGAAGCGATCGGTGCCGAGGCCGATCACCAGCACCCCGAGGGTCTCGAGGGCCTCGAGGGTGCGCGGCAGATCGAGGATCGCCTTGGCGCCGGCGGAGATCACCGCGATGGGCGTCTGCGCCAGCACCGTGAGGTCGTGCGACACGTCGGCGGCGTCGCCGCGGTGGACCCCGCCGATGCCGCCGGTGGCGAACACCCGCACCCCGACGTGAGCGGCCAGGCGCGCGGTCGCGCCGGCGGTGGTGGCCGCGTCGCCGCCACGCGCGAGGTGGACCGCGAGATCGGTCGCGCCGGCCTTCGCGAAGCGCGCGCCGTCCTCGGCGAGCGCGCGCAGGGTGGCGTCGTCGAGGCCGATCCGCGCCACCCCGGCCACCACCGCGATCGTCGCCGGCACCGCGCCGCCGTCGCGCACCACCTGCTCGAGCTCGCGCCCGACGGCGAGGTTGTCGGGCCACGGCAGGCCGTGCGCGATGATTGTCGACTCCAGCGCGACCACCGCCGCGCCAGCAGCGAGCGCGGCGGCGACCTCGGGCGCGACCTGCACGTGGGCCATACCGTCGGGTACCACGCCGCGTGCGCGCGGACCCCGCCGTGCCTGCGGTATCGTCGGGCCGTGCGCTTCCCGCTGACCGCCGAGCTCCTGGACGAGGCCGCGCGCTTCGAGCTGCGGTCGGCGTGCCGGGATTGCGCGTTCTGGAACTCGCGCGCCGGTGCCTGCCAGCACGGCTGGCCCGACCTCGGGCAGGGCCGGTGGCCGCTCGACGCGCCCGATCCGGTGACCGGGGCGGCGCCGACGGAGATCGCGTTCTGCAAGGAGTTCGAGCTTCGATGATTGCGGGCCGATCGCGCCGGCACCACGCCGCCGCGGCGTTCGCGCTGGCGTTGTCCGGCTGCGGCGCCGAGCTGCTGGTGGTCGGCGGCTCGCTGGTCGGCGGCGCGGTGATCGCCGGGCCCATGTACGCCGCCGAGAGCGCCGCCATCCCGGTCGAGCTCGCCGTCCTGCAGGTGCACGCCACCAAGCTGTCGGCCGACGTCGACGAGGTCGGCGGGGTCGCGCTGCACGACGGCACCGGGTTCGGCGGCGATCTGGTCGGCGTCTACGGCGGCGGGCCGATCGGGCTGCTCTCCGACGGGCGCCTCCAGGCAGGCCACTATGGCGCCGACGCTGGCTACGGCATGTACGGCCAGCTCGGCCAGCGGATGGGGCCGGTGCTGTCGCTGTCACGCCGGCTGCGCCTGGCCACCACGGTCGGCTACGAATACGGCGGCTACGTGCAGAGCGGCCACCAGGTCCCGCTCGGGGTGCGGGCGTTGAGCGAGCTCGGGCCGCTCCACGTCTCGGTCGAGCTGCACCGGAGCTACCGCTGGCCGACCAAGGAGCACGTGCCGCCGCCCGACGACGCTCACGGCTGGGCGCCGTGGAGCGGCGGCGGTCAGGTCGAGCTCGCGTATCGCTGGCGCGAGGGCCACGACGACGGTCGGTCCCAGGCCCTGGGCGTGCGCGTGCTCCGCGAGCGCGCCGACGGTGTCGTCACCCATGGCATCGCGATCACCTACGGTGTGATCCTCGAGCGCACCTCGCGATGATCGACGAGGCGAGGTTGGGCTCGACGATCGCGGCGCAGTACGCTACGGTTTGGCGGGGGGCGCGGCCGATGATCGGGTTCGTTCATGCACGTTGGCGACGACGCGGCGCCGCCGGCGCCCGGGTGGCCGCGTGAGCCCGGCCGCGGCGGAGGCGAGCACCCCGCCCGACCCTGCGCCCGCGACCCGCCGGGTCCGGGTGCTGTTCGTCGACGACGACACCGCGTACCTGCGCGCGATCCGGCGGCTCTTGCGCCCCGGCCCGGAGCTCGAGCTGCTGAGCGCCAGCGACGGCGAGACCGCACGCCGCCTGGTCGACGAGGCCTGCCCGGACCTGCTCGTGCTCGACGTGTACATGCCGGACCTCGACGGCATCGCCTACTGCCGTCAGCTCAAGCGCGATCCGCGCACCCGCGCGAGCACGATCCTCGTGGTGAGCGCGGCGATGACCGCGAGCCTCGACCAGGCCGCGCGCGTGGCCGGCGCCGCCCACGCCCTCGACAAGGTCGCGGACCTCGACGAGCTGTTCCGCCTCATCCGGGTCCACCCCGGGAGCGCCGCGAACCGGCCGACGCTGCCCGCCACGATGGCCCCGGCCGATCACGCCGACGACGTGGCCCGCGAGATCGCGCGCGCGTGCTCGGCCTGGATCGACCTCGACCACGCCCGCCACGCCGGCCGGCGCGGGCTCGACCTGGCGGCCGCGACCTACCAGCCGGCGTCCGGGGTCTCCTTCGAGCGCCTCATCCGCGACCACGCCGAGGCCCAGATCCTCGAGGTGGTCCGGACCGCGGTCCGGCGGCGCCCCGACGCCGCGACCGACGCCGACGACCCGCGAGCTCGTGAGCCGTCGCCGGAGTTCGTCGCCACGCTCCGCGACGCCCAGCTCCCCACGCTCACCCGTCTCGTCCTCGCGATGCGCGACGCCCACGGGTTCCGCATCGACGAGATCGCCGCCGCGCTCCAGCTCCCGGTCGCGCGCGTTCGCGAAGAGCACGCCCGCGGCTGGAAGCTCCTGCTCGCTCCGGCCGGCTGAACCTCCCGGCTGCGCGCTCGGGCGGAGTCGCCCCACCCGGCGGCGGCGGCCTGGCGTGGAGGCAATGTACGACTCGCTCCCCCCGGAGCCGGCTCCCGCGATCGAGGAGGGGCCGGCTCCCGATCACTCGAGGCCAGGGCCCTCTGGCGCCCGCCGTGGCCCGATCGAGGCTGGCACGAGGTTCGCTATGTCAGCGGGCATGCGGACCATCAACGCGCAACGCTCCTTCGGCCCGGCGCTCGACCTCGACCTGCACGAGGCCAACGAGGACCAGCTGCTCGGCGTCTCGCTGCTGGCCGCCGAGGGCAACGCCGAGCGCATCCGCGCCGGCCTGGGCCTCGATGGCAGCGCCCTGTGGATGCGCATCGGCGGCAGCCTCCGGCTCATCGACGCGGCCGGCGACGCCGACCGCCTCACCCTGCACGCCGAGCGCTCCGACCTCGACGACCGCTCGTTCCTCAGCGGCACCGGGACCTCGCTGTTCCACCCGCTGATGCACGCCGGCGAGGTGGTCGGCCGCCTGGGCATGTGGAACGACGCCGGCATCCCGATCGCGCGCGAGGCGTGGCGGACCCGGGTCGAGACCCTGTGCGAGCGCCTCGGCCGCGAGCTGGTGTTCCGCATCAGCCACGACCGGCTCATGGTCGAGCACGACCGCCTGCGCCAGAGCGCGATGATCGACGAGGTCACCGGCGCCTGGACGCGGGCCGCCTTCGACCGCAACCTGGTCACCTCGATCGCCGCCGCGGCCCGCCGCGGCGAGCCGCTCGCGCTGGTGGTGTTCGACCTGGTCGGCCTCGAGCGCATCAACGAGCGCTTCGGCCACGCCACCGGTGACGCCGTGCTCGCGCACCTGACCACGGTGCTGCGCTCCAACGTCCGCTCGACCGACGAGCTCGGCCGGGCCGGGGGCAGCGAGATCGCGCTCCTGCTCGGCAACGCGCCGGAGCAGCCGGCGGTGTGCGTGGCCGAGAAGCTGCTCGGTCGCATCGCCGACAAGCCGCTGGTGATCGGGGACGTCTCGATCACCCTGCAGGCGCGCGCGTCGGTGACCATGGTCGCGCCCACCGAGCGCGACGGCGAGGCCGCCCAGGCCCGCGCCGCCCTCGGCCTCGCGGAGCTCGGCGACGCGGTCGGCAGCGTCCGCTTCGTCCCGACGACCACCGCCAGCCCGGCGGTGCGCGCCGGCCAGCACGACGGCCTCCCGCCCGGCACGGTGCTCGGCGGCATGTACCGCATCATCCACGAGATCTCGCGCGGCGCGACCGGCGTGGTCTACCGCGGCGAGGATCTCGTGCTCGGCCGCCAGGTCGCGATCAAGCTGCTGCGCTCCGACCTCGCGCAGACCCCGGCCCGCGTCGCGATGTTCCGCAGCGAGGCCGCCGCCCTCGCCGCCTTGCGCCACCCCAACCTCGTCGGCGTGCACACCGCCGGCATCGAGAACGACCGCGTCTACTTCGTGATGGAGCTCATCGAGGGCATGACCCTGTGGGAGCGCTGCCGTCAGACCGACGCCGCCCACGTGCTCGACGACCCGGCCGCGATCACGGCGACGATCCTCCAGGTCGCCGACGCCCTCGGCACCCTCCACGGCGCCGGCCTCATCCACCGCGACGTCAAGCCGGAGAACGTGGTGCTCGATCGCTCCAACGGCCGCGCGGTGCTGGTCGACGTCGGCACGGCCAAGCGCTACGGCGACCGCCAGGCGGGCGCCGGCACCCCGGGCTTCTCGGCGCCGGAGTCCTTCGCTGGCGAGCCCGAGTCGTTCGCGACCGACGTCTACGGCCTCGCGGCCACCGCGTACATGTTGCTCACCGGGGTGCCGCCGTTCGGCTACGCCGAGCCGTACATCCTGCTCGCGCGCCAGGTCGAGGGACCGCCGGACGCGCCGTCGACCCACCAGCCCGACCTGCCCGAGGCGGTCGACCAGGTGATCCTGCGCGGCCTCGATCAGTCGCCGTCGGCGCGCTACCGCTCGCCGGCCGCCTTCGCCACCGCCCTCGCGGGGGCCCTCGCGCCGCTCACCCGCCGCCCGGCCAGGTCGGCGCCGCTCGCGGTCCGCGGCCAGATCACCCAGTTCCACGAGGTCCACACCCAGCCCGGCACGCTCGACCCGACCGACGACCCCAGCGGCATGATCCGCGGCGCCGCCATCCGCATCGCCATCCGCGCCATCGGCGTCCGCCACGGCGAGTGGTTCCTCCGCCGCCTCGCCGAGAGCGACGCCCAGGTGGCGCGCCTGCTCCGCCCCGACCTGCCGCCGATGTCGTGGCAGTCGGCCACCGCGCTGGCGCAGATGATCGACGCCGCCGGCCCGGCCTCCTTCGAGCTCGGCAAGGTCGTCGGCCTCGGCACCGTGGTCGCCACCTTCGCCCAGATCTGGGGCGCCGACCCGGCCGCCGCCGCGACCGAGGACGTGCTCGCGGCGGCCCCGTCGTACTGGGGCCAGTACTTCAGCGGCCAGACCATCGAGATCGAGTCCATCGACGCCGGCCGGGTCGCCCTCGCCCTCGTCGGCGAGCCGCCCACCGGCGCGCTGCGCGGCGTGGTCGTCGGCACCCTGCAGCGCATCGCCGAGCTCAGCGGTGCCGACGACGTCACCGTCGCCACCACCGAGGTGACCGAGGACAGCTGGCACCTCGAGGTGTCCTGGCAGACCCAGGCGTGAGCCTCGGCCGCGCTAGCTGTGATCTCCCATGACGTTGTCCCGTCGGAGCTGTTGAAGCATTTCGATGGGAGCCTTTCGGTCGAGTGAGCCGTGTGGACGCTGACGGTTGTACCAGCGCATCCAGGGGTCGAGCGCCGCGGCGCGCTCATCCGATGAGTTATAAGGCCGCACGTAGGCCCACAGGCGCAGGAGCGTTTGGATGAAGCGCTCGGCTTTGCCGTTGGTGCGTGGTGTGTACGGCCGCGTCCGCTTGTGCCGAGCCGCCAGGTCATGCAGCGCTTGCTTGAAGTCGGCGGAGCGGTAGCCGCTGCCGTTGTCGCTCATCACCCGCTCGATGTGGCGGATGCCGTGCCGGGAATAGAAGCGTGCAGCCCGCCGCAGGAAGTCTGCACACGTCGGGCCCTTCTCGTCGCGCAGGAGCTCGGCGTAGGCCAGCCGCGTGCGGTCGTCGATGGCGATGTGCAGCACCTCATAGCCCTTCTTGCCCTTCAGGCGACCAGAGCTCCGCCGGTCGCCGGTGACCCGATGGCCAGGCTGGAAGAAGCGCCCCAGCTTCTTCGTGTCGACGTGGATCATCTCGCCAGGCCGCTTTCGCTCGTAGCGGTTCGCCGGAACTGGCGGCTCGAGCGCGCGAAGCTTGGCCAACCCGAGCGAGGCCACCGTGCGCTGGACGCGCGATTTCGACAGCTGCAAGACCGCGGCGATCTGCGCCTGGGTGAAGCGCACGCGGCGGAGCGCCTCGACGGCGGCCCGCCAGTCCGCGGCCAGCGCCGTCGGTGTGCGATGGGGCCGCGACGACCGGTCGCGCAGCCCGGCGTCCCCTTCCAGGCGATGGCGCCGCACCCACTTGCGGACGGTCTTGCGGTCGATGCCGAGCTGCGCGCCGACGACGGCTTCGGTCACGCCGGCCTTCCGACGCTGCGCGATGAGCCCTCGACTCAAGGGTGTCGTCCGAGCAATGCTGTGAATGTTCATCCGCGGGCCCTCCGAGGCGCTTTGGTGGTTTGGCGATTGCCAGAGGACCCCGCGGCGCGCGGATGAACAACTACTTTTCGGCGGCGCTTGGCCGCGCCAGGTTCTCGCCGTTTGGGACGACGTCCTGGGACATCACAGCTAGCGCTGCCCGCGCTGGCTCAGCCGTCGAGGCTCCAGCAGCTCGCCGCGCAGCCATCGTCGGCCAGCGTGTTGCCGTCGTCGCACACCTCGCCTCGCTCGAGCACGCCGTTGCCGCACACCGCGGCCAGCACCTCGGCATACCAGCGCAGCTCGGGTCGGACGCCGTCGGCCAGGGTCCACGTGCCGACGAAGTCCCAGCCCACGAAGGAGCCCTCGAGCGCCATCGCCGCGGTGTCGAGGCCGACGCCGTCGGCGCTGCCAGGCGCCCCGCTCGCGTCGATGTCCCAGTAACAAGCCTCGGCCGCCGGCCCGCCGAAGACCTGCTGGATGAGGCCACCGGGGTTGCCGCCGCCGTCGGCGAGCGCGCTGGCCGCGAAGCTCTCGCGCACGGCGCCGGCGCTGGCGCTGATGAGGCCGCCCACGTCGACGTCGCCGACGGAGCCCTCGGCGTAGGAGCCCTCGACCACGGTACCGCCCAGCGCGTATCCGACGAGGCCGCCGCCGCCAAAGCCGAGGGCGTGGACCTCGACGTCGGCGCGCGAGGTCCGGATGCGCCCGCCGGCCTCGAGCTGTCCGACCAGGCCTCCGACGACGTAGCCGCCGTTGACCTGGCCGCTCGCCGAGACCTCCTCGATGAGCCCGGTGCTCGCGCCGGCGATGATGCCGACGTTGGTGAACGACGGCCCGCCGACCACGGCGCCTTCGACGAGCAGCCTCCGGATCACGCCCCAGTTGAAGCGGACCAGGCCGTACTGCGTCGTGAAGTTCGAAAGCCGGTGGTAGGCGCCGTCGAGCTCGCCGGACCAGGCGCCGTACGCGAGGGTGCCGGCGGCGCCGCCGAAGTCGAGGTCGGCGACCAGCCTCAGGGCACAGCCCTCGCCGTTCCACGGCGAAAACGCGTTGAGCTGCGCCGGCGTGGAGATCAGGTACGGCGCCCCGGGCCAGCCGGTGCCGGTGGCCAGCAGGTCGGGCGCCGTCGATGACAGCAGCTCCCCGGCGCAGTAGCCGCGGCCACAGGTCGCGTCGCAGCCGTCACCATCGACGACGTTGCCGTCGTCGCAGGTCTCGCCGGCGCCGGCGTCGAGCACGCCGTTGCCGCAGGTCTCGTCGGAGTCGCACCGCGGCCCACAGCCATCGCCGGCGTCGACGTTGCCGTCGTCGCACGCCTCGCCGGCGTCGAGGACGCCGTCCCCGCAGCTGAAGGTCAGGCAGTTGGCGGCGCAGCCGTCGCCGGGGTCGAGGTTGCCGTCGTCGCACACCTCGCCGACGGCGACATCGACCAGCCAGTTGCCGCAGCGCTCGTCGGAGGTGCAGCTCGCGCTGCAGCCGTCGCCATCGGAGGTGTTGCCGTCGTCGCAGATCTCGCCGATGCGGCCCAGTCGATGATCCCGTTGCCGCACACCTCGAGCCAGCACCAGCCGTTGCATCCATCGCCGTCCCAGTTGTTGCCGTCGTCGCACTGCTCGCCGAGCCCGGGGCTGACCACGCCGTCGCCGCAGTACTCCGCCTGGCAGGCGCCGTCGCAGCCGTCGCCCGGGGCGAGGTTGCCGTCGTCGCAGGTCTCGCCGACCTGCCAGTCGTACACGCCGTTGCCGCACGACTCGTCGGAGCGACAGTCGGCGCTGCAACCGTCGCCACCGACGGCGCCGCCATCGTCGCATACCTCGCCGCCCCCGACGTCGACCCAGCCGTTGCCGCACGACTCGTCGGAGGTGCAGGTGGTGTCGCAGCCGTCGCCGGCCGCCACGTTGCCGTCGTCGCACGCTTCGCCGGCGTCGAGCACGCCATCGCCGCAGGTGAAGGTCAGGCAGTTGGCGGCGCAGCCGTCGCCGCCGAGGCGGTTGCCGTCATCGCACACCTCTCCGGCTTCCACCTCGCCGTCGCCGCACAGCAGACGATCGACCGGATCGGGGAACCACCGGAGGTACGGCTGGTTCGACCCGTCCATCGACCACACGTTGGCGAAGTCCCAGCCGACGAAGCTGCTCGGCACGCCGACCTGGAGCGCGTCGAGGCCGACGCCGGCGCCGAACGTCGTCGGAGCGGTGGTGGTGTCTCGGTCCCAGTAGCTGCTGGTGATGGTCCCGGCCGCCAGCTCGTAGACCAGGCCGCGCTTGCCGGCGTTTGCGGACAGCGGCCCCATCGCCAGCACCCGCTCGAGCGTGCCGGTGTTGCGGCGGGTGACGCCGGCGGTCCAGATCGACCACACCGGGCCACGGGTGTAGCTGTCGCGGATCGTGCCGGCATTCTCGACGGCGATGCCGGCGCCGTACCAGCTCGTGGTGAGGTCGACGTCGACCGCGACCTGGTCGATGAGGCCGGTGTTGGTCGACACCAGCGCGCCGTTGCTGTTGCCCTGGGTGTCGAGCACGCCCTCGACCGCGACCTGGCGGATCACCCCGGCGTTGCTGATGGCGAGGAGTCCGGAGCCCGCCACCGATGACAGCGACGCCTGGTCGAGGATGAGCCGCTCGACGGTGGCGCCGGCGACGATCTGCTCGATGAAGGCGCCTTGCTCCCACCAGAACGGACGCGCGAAGGTCCAGCCGCTGACCCGGTGGCCGCGGCCGTCGAGCGAACCCGCGAGCGACGGGATCGGCGCGAACGCCTCGTCGCTCAGGTCGATGTCCGCGACGAGCTCGTACGCGCAGCTCGGATAGTACCGCACCAGATCGAGCTGGCAGGCGGTGGCGAGCTGGTACGGATCGCCGGGGGTGCCCTGGCCGGCGATGAACTTCGCCGCGGCGCCGGCGCAGCACGCACCATCGAGGCACGGGTTGTCGAGCCCGACCTCGGGGCAGTCGGGCAGGCACGTGGCGTCGCAGCCGTCGCCGCGGACCCGGTTGCCGTCGTCGCAGACCTCGCCGATCGACGCATCGACGCCGCCGTCACCGCAATCGAGCTGGCACGCCGTGCAACCGTCCTTGATGACGTCGTTGCCGTCGTCGCAGGTCTCCAGCCCGCCGAGCTCGCCGTCGCCACACACCGCCGCGGTGAGCACCCATGCGTGGGTGACCTCGGTGACGTTGCCGTAGGCGTCGGTCGCCTGGAGCCGGAACGTGAGCGGCCCGTCGGGCAAGGCCGGGGTCGTCCAGGGCGACGTGCAGGGGCCGAACCCGACGACGCCGTCGACGGCGCAGGCGAAGGTCGCCGCCTCGTCGGCCGCGAACGCAAACGTCGGCGTGGCCACGTCGTCGCTGGCCGCCGGCGCCGACGTGATCGTGATCCCGGGCGGCGTGGCGTCGACGGTGAACGCCCAGGTCGCCGGGCTGGGATCGAGCGCCCCGGCGGCGGTCCGCGCCCGCGCCGCCAGCTCGTGGGGGCCGCCGGGCTGGGCCGGCAGGGTCGGCGCCGCGCTGCACGGCGCGAACGCGGCGCCGTCGAGCGCGCACTCGAAGGTGACCGCCGGCGTCGGCGACGACAGCCCGAAGGTCAGCGGCGTCGGCCCCACGATCGGCGCCGGGCCGAGGTCGATCGCGGTGTCCGGCAAGGTCGGATCGACGGTCCACGTCACCACCAGCGGGGTCGGATCGGCGTTGCCGGCGGCGTCGACGGCGACGATGGTCAGCGTGTGGGTGCCAGCGCCGACCTCTTGCTCCCACGGCGAGGTGCACGGCGACGGCTCGGCGCCGTCGAGGGAACACCAGAAGGTCACGCCCGGCTCCGTCGAGGAGAACTCGACGTGGGCCAGGGTCAGGTGATCGAGGGCGCCGGGCCCGAGCTAGAGCACCGCATCCGGCGGGGTCACGTCGAGGATCCACGTCGCCACCGCCGGTGAGGTGTCGAGGTGGCCGTAGCGGCTGGTCGCGACCACCGCCAGCTCGTGCGGCCCCGGCGTCACCTCGACGGCGTGGGGCGAGGTGCACGGCGACGGCGCGCCACCGTCGAGCGCGCAGGTGAAGGTGGCGTCGCGGGTTGCGTGGAACTCGAGCTCGGCGAGGGCGACGTTGGTGGCCGCCGGCGGCGTCCGATCGAGGATGGTGTCGAAGTCCTCCACCCGGGCGTCGGGCAACGAGCCCTCGTCCACGCCGCAGCCGGCCCACAGCGCACACACCACTGCCACCCCGACCCACCCAGCTCGCATGGCCTGAGCTTAGTTCAGGGCGATGGCGAAGGTGTCCTTGGTGACAACGACCTCGCGTCGGGACCGGCCGGGCGAGCGTCGATGCCGGTCGGCGCGTCGGCCGGGGTCGCGTCACCCTCGCGCGCGGCCTCGACGCCGGCGGCGACGCCGCGCTTGACCCGCTCGACGGTGGGCCCCGCCTTCTCGCGGATGCCGTCGCGCATCTCGGCCGCCTCGGGTGTGCGCCAGATGGCCGCGACGTGCCCGAACAGGGTGCGCTTGCCGAGCGGCACCGTCGCGCCGACGAGCACGAACCCGCCGACGAGCAGCAACCACACGAGGCCGCGGATCACGGCCCGCGCGCCCTACGAGCCGCCGGGCTCGAGGGTGAGCGCGCCGAGCTTGTTGTCTTCCTTGGCGGCGTCGTCGGCGCCGTCGAGCGCCTTGCGCTGCTCGGTGATGTTGGGCCAGGTGCTGAGGCTGGCGAGCTGCGCCTGCAGCGGGGCCGGCCACGCCGAGGCGTCGATCTCACCGGCCGGCTTGGCCCCGGTGACCACCGCGTTGATGTCCTTGTACGCGGCCCACTTCGCGGGGAGCTCGCTCTCCTCGAAGATCGCCGTGGTCGGGCACTCGGGCTCGCACGCGCCGCAGTCGATGCACTCGTCGGGGTTGATCGCGATCGAGTTCTTACCCTCGTAGAAGCAATCGACCGGGCACACGGCCACGCAGTCGGTGTACTTGCACTTCACACACGGATCGGCAACGACATACGCCATGGGATCTCCTCGGAGCGCCGGGTGTAGTAAGGATGGCGACCGACCGCCAGATCCTATGCCAGCAGTTTGCACGCGCCTAGTTCCCGTCGCCCCGACCTTGGTCCACCTGGCCGCCGCCGGGGCCCTGGCCCTGCTCGCCTGCCAGGCTGGCACCCCCGAGGCGCCTCCCGGGCCGCCGCCGCCCGCCCCGAGCCCGGCCCCGGCCGGCGCCGTGGAGCCGCCGCCGGTGGCTGCGCCGATGCCGCCGTCGATGGGCGCGCTGCCGACCGAGGCCGCTCTCACCGCCGACCTCGCCCGCATCTGCGGTGCCGTTGAGGGCGCCGGCGCCAGCGACCTGCGCGGCCCGGATCGCACCGTCGCCGTCGCCCAGTGGCTCGGCGCCAACGTCGCCTCCGACGCCGGCCGCGCCTTCCTGGTCGAGTTCGGCCAGCTCCCCGACGGCGAGCGCGCCGACGCCCTGCGCACCGCGGCCCAGGCCGCCGGCCTGCCCGGCTGCGCGCTGGCCGCGGAGTGGACGCCGTCGCCCTACGCCCGTGACGGCCCGTCGCCGCCGACGTCGCCGGTGGCGCGATCGACCGCCAGCGGCGCCAGGTGCCAGACCCGCTCGAGCAGGCCGTGCAGCCCGTAGATCACGGGCGTCACCAGCACCGCGACGGTGACCTTCACCAGGTACGAGGTGATGATCAGGCTCAGCAGGGTGTCGCCGTCGAGCTTGCCGCCGAAGGCGATCGACATGATGACGATGGTGTCGATGAGCTGGGACACCACGGTCGAGCCGGTCGCGCGCAGCCACAACAGACGCTGGCCGGTGAGCTTCTTGATGAAGAAGAACACCCCGATGTCGACGTACTGCGCGGTGAGGAACGCGACCATCGACGCGATCTGGATCCAGGTGGCGCCGAGGAAGACGTTGTCGAACGCCGCCGGCGTCATGTTGGACTCGCCCCAGGTGGGGCCGTAGGCCGGCGGGAACCACGGCGTGAGCGCGGCGACCTGGATGAGCACGATCACCAGGCCGGTCATCGCGAACCCGAGCAGGGTGACCTTGCGTGCGGTCTTGCGCCCATAGAACTCGTTGAGGATGTCGGTGAGGATGAACGTCAGCGGAAACGGGATCTCGCCGACCGAGATGACCCACTCGCGGCCGAACAGCTCGAGGTGGGTGAGCTTGCCGCCGATGAGGTTGCCGAGGATGAGGCAGGTCAGGAAGATGCTGACGAGCCACATGAACAGGGTCAGGCGGGCGTCGAGCTTCATGCGCGCCGACTGTGCCAGAGCGCGCGGGTGAGGGGCAGCGGTGGCCGACCCCAGTGCGTCGCCCCGGGAGCGGCGCCACCCTGGCGATGGTGCAGCCCCGTGGCTGCCGCGCCGTCCACGACGACCATGAATGACGTCCCCTCGCCCGAGGCCGTGGTCCGCGAGTTCTGGCGCCGGATGGCGACCAACGACTTCTTCGCGGTCACCCAGTTGCTCGCCGACGACCTCGTCGTCGAATGGCCGCAGTCCGGCGAACGCTTCCGCGGCGCCACCACCTTTGCCCGCGTCAACGCGGCGTACCCCACGAACGGTCGCTGGCGGTTTTCGCTGAACCAACTCGTCGCCAGCGGCGATCAGGTCGTGACGCAGGTCAGCCTCACCGACGGCCACCAACCGGCCGAGCCGATCTCGTTCTTCACGGTGCGCGACGGTCGCATCGTGCACCTGCGGGAATACTGGCCCGAGCCGTTCGCCCCGGCGGCGTGGCGACACGCCCTGGCCGACCCCGTCGGATAGAACCACGCGAGCCAACGATCGACGGCGACCGGCATCGGCGGCGACGCCGGCGAGACCATCATCGGTGCACGCGGACGCACCGGGTCGGCGAGGCCGCATCGATGTGCGGCAAGGGGACGCTCGGCGGCGGAGCCGACTGCAGCGCGGCGGCGCTCGGCACGCGCGGCGGGGTGTGCGAGGCCGCACGGGCGCGCGGTCGAGCGCGGGGGCGAACGCGCCCGGTGGATCAGGCGCGGACGTCGATGCGTCCCGGCGGCGTGTCGGTCGGCGGCGGATCTTCGATCGGCTGCGGCCTGGGCTCGGCCGGCGGATCGGTCACCGGGGGCGTGCGCGGCTGCGGTGGTGAGGTCGGCGGCGTCGACGGCGGCACCTCGGGGTTGGGCCGCGGCCGCTCGTGCGGGAGAGGCTCACGCGGGCCAGGTGGTGGGCGCTTGGGCGGGAGCTCGGGCTCGGTCGGGTTGGCCATGCCCAAGGTAGAGCACCCGGCGTGCCAGCCGACCGCTCCACGCGCGGCCGCCGTGCGGGCACGCGCACGAGACCGTCCGCGCTCGTCGCCGTCAGGGCGCGACCGGCTCGCGGTGCAGCTCGACGAGCAAGCCGGCGCAGGCGTCGGCGATCCAGGTCGTCGCGAGATCGAGGCTGACCAGCCCCGAGAGGCACGCCGAGACGCTGGCGGGGAAGGTCGTGCGCGGCGCGGCGCCGTAGATCGTCTGCACCGGGCCGGTGCCGTCGACCACGCCGTCGGCGTCGGCTGGTAACAGGCGCACCGCCGTCGACGACGTGACCAGCAGGTTGCCGAGGGCGTCGCAGGAAAGCCCGCGCGGCGACGCCACCGGGAAGCTCGCCGCCGGGGCGCCCTCCCCTGACGAGGCGTCGACGCCGTCGCCGAGCACCGTCGAGATGGTCCCGCTGTCGGCGGCGACCCGGCGTACGCGCTGGTTGCCGGCGTCGGCGATGAACAGGTCGCCGGACGGCGCCAGGGTCACCGCGCGGGGCGCGAAGAGCAAGGCGTCGGTCGCCGCGAGCCCGTCGCCGAAGTAGCCCAGGGTGGCCGGGGTGCCGGCGACAGTCGCGATGGTCTCGAGGTCGAGATCGATGGCGCGCACCACGTGGTTGCCTGTGTCGGCGACGTAGAGCACGCGGCTGGCTGCGTCGAGCCACAGCCCCTGCGGATCGCGCAGCCGCGCGGTGGTGAGCGCGCCGTCGATGAAGCCAGGCGCACCGGCGACGCCGACCAGGGGTGCCATGGTCCAGCTCGCCGGCGTCGCGGGATCGTCGATCGTGACGACCTGGATGCGGTGGTTGCCCGACTCGGCGACGTAGATGCGCCCGAGCGCCTCGTCGATGGCGACGCCGCCGACCGCGCCGAAGGTCTGCGCGCCGAACCGCGCCGAGCCCGGCACCGCGGTCGCCTGCGGGTAGCGGCCCGCGACGACGTCGAGCCAGTCGGCGGACAGGTCCCAGGCCTCGACGGTGCCGGTGCTGCCGCCGGCGACGAGAGCGAGGTGGCCGCCGACCGCGAGGGCGCGGGCGTCGGCCAGCCGCGCGAGCGACGTCGGGCCCATCCCTGGCGGGGTGATCTGCCCTGCGACCGTGGTGATGATCCCGGAGCTCCGATCGATCCGGCGGATACGATGGCTCTCGCTGTCGGCGATGAGCAGGCTGCCGTCGACGTCGAGCCCGACCGAGATCGGCCGCGCCAGGGCGGCGGCGGTCGCGAGGCCACCGTCGCCGTCGCCGGCGGTGGCGCCGGGCGCGACGCCGGTGCCCGCGACCGTGACGATCTTGCCGTCGGCGTCGACCCGACGGATCCGGTGGTTGTCGGTATCGGCGATGTACAACTCGCCGTCGATGACCTGCACGCCGGCCGGCGCCGCGAGCTGGGCCACCTCGGCCGCGCCGCCGTCGCCGGCGAAGCCCGCCGCGCCGGTGCCAGCGCGGGTCTTGATCTCGCCGCTCTTGATCACCCGCACGCGGTGGTTGCCGGTGTCGGCGATGTACACGAGGCCGTTGCCGTCGACCGCCACGGCCCGCGGGCCGGAGAATCGGGCCGCGGCCGGCGGGCCGCCGTCGCCGCCGAAGCCGGCCACGCCATCGCCGGCGATCGTGGTGACGAGGCCGGTCGCGCCATCGACCCGACGCACCCGGTGGTTGCCGGTGTCCGCGATGTACATGTTGCCGACGTCGTCGAAGGCCACGCCCTCCGGCGCCCGCAGGGCCGACGCGGTGGCGAGCTCGCCCTCGCCGCCGAGCCCGGCCGTGCCGGTCCCCGCGACCTCGGTGAGCTCTTCGCCGGCCAGCCGGCGGATGACGTGGTTGTTGGTGTCGGCGATGTAGAGCGCATCGTCTCGACCGATGGCGACGCCGCTCGGGCTCGACAGGCGGGACTTGATGGCCGCGAACCCGCCCGGCGTGAAGCCGGCGATGCCGGTGCCGGCGACGCGCTCTAGCGTCGCGCCGCCCTCCGGGCGCTTCCACACGCGGTGGTTGCCGCGATCGACCACGAACAGCTCGCCGTTCGGCGTCACCGCCGTCGCGTGCGGGTACAGCAGCGCGAGGCTGGTCGCCGCCGCGCCGCTCGGGGCGTCGCCGAAGGCGCCGGTCCCGGCCAGGGTGTGGATGACGCCGTCGGTGACCCGCCGGATCCGCTGGTTGAGGGTGTCGGCGATGATCACCGTGCCCGACGGCGCCACCGCCACCCCGAGCGGGTTGTACAGGCTCACCGTGCGCGCCGGGTGGCCGTCGTCGCCGTCGGTGTAGCCGAAGGCGTCGGTGCCGGCGAAGGAGTCGATCTGCGGCGAGGCGCCCAGCGTGACCGAGCGGACGCGGTGGTTGCCCGCGTCGGCGATGTACAGCCGGTCACCGCCGAGGGCCACGCTCGCGGGGTTGCGCAGCCGGGCCAGGCTGGCCTTGGCGCCGTCACCGGCGTACCCGGCGACGCCGGTGCCGGCGAAGCCCTTGATGACGCCGCTGTCGGCGTACACGATCCGGACCCGGTGGGCGCCGTAGTCGGCGATGTACACGTCGCCCGACGCCGCGACCGCGACCCCGGCCGGTTGCTTGAGCTGCGCGGCGACCGCGAGGCCGCCGTCGCCGGTGTCGCCCACCACGCCAGAGCCCGCCAGGGTGGTGATGACGCCGGTGGCCGCGGTGACCTTGCGGACCCGCGCGTTGCCCGAGTCGGCGATGTACACGTTGCCGAGGCCGTCGAGGGCCACGCCGGTGGGATCCTGGAGCTGCGCGGCAGCCGCGGCGCCTCCGTCGCCGCCGAACCCGCCGACGCCGGTGCCGGCCACCGTCGAGATCCGGCCGGTGCCAGCGTCGACCTTCCGGACCCGGTGGTTGCCCCGATCCGCGATGTACACGTTGCCCAGCCCGTCGACGGCGACCCCCTGAGGCCGGTCGACCTCGGCGCTGGTCGCCGGACCACCGTCGCCGCGACCTCCGGGGCTGCCGAGCCCGGCGACCACGGTCGTCACGCCGCCGGCGTCGATCCGGCGGACGCGGTGGCCGAAGGTGTCGGCGACGTAGACGTTGCCGTCGACGTCGACCGCGACCCCGTAGGGCGAGGCCAGGCCGAGCTCGATGCCCGTGACGCTGCCGCCCAGCAGCGCGGTCGCGATCCACGTGGTGGCCGCGCAGGCGTCGCAGCCATCGACTGGGTTGCCGTTGCCGTCGTCGCACGCCTCGCCTGCGTCGACGACGCCGTCGGGACACACCTCGAGCTTGCCGCAGTCGCCGCGGCAGCCGTCGCCGTCGACCTGGTTGCCGTCGTCGCACGCCTCGACCCCGGCCCACACCTTGCCGTCGCCGCACACGTTGCGGGTGCAGGCCAGGGTGCAGGCATCGTCGTCGGCGTTGGCCGCACCACCGTCGCACTCCTCGTCGCCGGCTCGCACCAGGTTGTCGCCGCAGGTCGCGCGCAGGCAGCGCGACGTGCACGCGCGATCGTCACCGTTGGCGGCGCCCTCATCGCACACCTCGTCACCCTGTCGCACCCCGTCGCCGCAGGTCGGCAACGCGCAGGCGTTGGTGCAGCCGTCATCGGCGACCTGGTTGCCGTCGTCGCAGGCCTCGCCGGGATCGACGACGCCGTCACCACAACCCGCCACCACGCACAGGCCGTCGCGACACTGGCCGGCGCCGATGCCCGGCAGCGTGCACGTCGCGCCCTCGGCGCGCTGATCGCACGCGGCGACCTGGGCCGGGTCGACGCAGGCGCCACCGGCTGGCGCGCAGACCTGGCCGGCGGCGCACACGACGCCGTCGACGCACGGCGCGGCGGGCGTCGCCAGGCAGGCGCCGAGCCCGATCGTCCACGCCACGAGCCACGCACGCCCCATCGAGGACCAGCGTCGCACCGCGTGGCAGCCGCGGCAAGCCGCCTCGTCGGCGGCCCTAGCGCCGGCGTGACCGGGCTCGCGACGCTCGCTCAATATTCTGCGCGCGCCGCCATCCACCCAGCATGTCGCCACCCCGCCGCCCCCGCATCGCTCGGCGCGCCTGGCTCCTGCTCGTCGGCGTGGCCGGGCTGACCGCAGCCGCGCCTTCGTGGAGCCCACCGGCGCACGCCGCGGGCCCGACCGTCGGGCGCGCGACCCCAGCCGAGACCTTCGCGGCGCGGGTCGACCTCGCGGTGGCGGCGATCCGGCAGCGCATCGCGCCCGAGGGCGAGCCGCGGTTCGTGGTGTGGGGGCGCAGCGAGGGCGCCCGCGGCAACCCGACCCTGCGCCGCGACCTGGCGCGGTTCGCGGTCGCCGCCGAGGCGATCGCCGCCGCCGCGCGCGAGACCGGCGCGTCGCCCGGCGAGCACGCGGCCGCGCTCGACGGCGTGCTGGCGTTGCTCGCGCGCTACCACGCCTTCATCACCGCGCGCTGGCCGGTGGGCGCATCGACCGAGGCCGTCTTCGCCGGGGTCGCACGCGCGATCGCCACGAGCCGCCCTGCGAACGCGACGGCGCCGACGGTGGCGGACAACCCGTACCTGGCGCGGGTCGATGACGCCATCGACGATCCGGCGTTCCGCGCCGCGATCCGCGCCGTGCAGCCGGCGACGGTGAAGCTCGGCGGCGGCAGCGGCGTGAACCTCGCGCCCGACGGGCTGGTCCTCACCAACGCCCACGTCGCCGATGCCCTCGGCAACCGCCTCACCGTGGCGTTCCCCGACGGCCGCCGCTTCGAGGGCGTGACCGTGGCCTTCGACGCCCGCCTCGACCTCGCGCTGCTCGAGCTGCGCGGCGCGCGCGGCCTGCCGGTCGCGCGGCTGGCGGCGCGCGCGCCGAGCGCGGGCATCGAGATCGCGGTGATCGGCCAGCCGGGCACGCGCAGCCCCGAGGGCGCCGCCACCGGCTACCAGCCGTGGCACGTCTCCACCGGCACGATCCGCGGGTTCGTCGACGGCAGCCGCACCGGCGACCAGCACCTGGGACGCACCAAGCACGACGCCTGGACCTACTGGGGTCACTCCGGCAGCCCGCTGTTCGATCGCACCGGCGCCGTGGTCGGCCTGCACAACAGCTGGGACGCGCGCACCGCGATGCGCCACGCGGTGACCTGGGAGGCCATCGCGGCGTTCCTCGCCGCCGCCGGCCGCTGACGCAGCGCATCGCGCGAGGGCGTCGCCGTCGGTCCCCGCCGTGGCGCCATCTGAGGCACCATGGCGGAGGTGGGGCGTCGCGCAACGCGGAGGTGGGACGGCATCGTGGTCGCGACGGCGCTGGCCGTGGTCGCCGGCTGCCTCGCCGACGATCGGGTGACGTGCGACGACGGCTCGGTGTGCGGCGCCGGCCAGGCCTGCGTGCGCGGCGGCGCCGATGGCTGCGCCACCGCCGGCGAGCTGGCGGCGTGCGCGGGGCTCGTCGACGGCGCCACCTGCGACGCCGGCTTCGGCGCCGGCCGGTGCCGCGCGGGCGCCTGTCGCGCCGCCAGCTGCGGCGACGGCGTCGTCGATCCCGACGAGGCGTGCGACGACGGCAACACGCTCGACGGTGACGGCTGCGCCCGGCGGTGCGACTCCGACGAGACCTGCGGCAACGGCGTCCGCGACGACGCCGCCGGCGAGCTGTGCGACGACGGCGCCGCCAACAGCGTGGCGCCCGACGCCGCCTGTCGCCCGACCTGCCAGCCCAGCGGCTGCGGCGACGGGGTGATCGATCCGCTCGCCGGCGAGCGCTGCGATGACGGCGGCGGCAACAGCCTCGCGCCGAGCGCCGCTTGCCGCCCCACCTGCCAGCCGGCCCGCTGCGGCGACGGCGTCGTCGACGACGACGAGGTGTGCGACGACGGCAACGTCCTGGCCGCGGATGGGTGCGCGTCCGACTGCGGCTCCGACGAGACCTGCGGCAACGGCGTGCTGGACGTCGCCGCGGGTGAGGAGTGCGACGCGGAGACCTCCTCGTGCCGCAGCGACTGCACGATCGCTCGCTGCGGCGACGGCATCCTCGACGCCGCCAACGGCGAGCGCTGCGACGCCGGCCTCGCCAACAGCCTGGCGCCCGGCGCGCCGTGCCGGCCGAGCTGCCAGCTGCCGCGCTGTGGCGACGGCATCCTCGACCCCGGCGAGGTGTGCGACGACGGCGGCGTGACCTCGGGTGACGGGTGCAGCGCCGACTGTCGGTCCGACGAGACCTGCGGCAACGGCTACCTGGACCTCGTGACCGGCGAACAGTGCGACCTCGATCCCACGATCACGCACGACGGCTGCACCAGCACCTGCGGCGGCGAGCTCGCGGGCTGGAACGCCTGGACCAGCGACTACTACGATCGGGTGGCGCACGCCGCCGCGTACGACCAGCGCCGAGATCGGGTGGTCGTCTTCGGGGGTCATCGCAACTTCGTCCCCGGTGCCCGGGCCGAGACTCTCGAGTGGGACGGCGCCGGTTGGCAGCGTCGAGGTCCGCCACGGTCACCCGCGGCGCGCAGCGGCGCGGCGATGGCCTACGACGAGGTGCGACAGGTGGTCGTCCTCTTCGGCGGTGTCGGTCCGACCGGCTACCTGGCTGACACCTGGGAGTACGACGGCGCCACCTGGCAGGCGCAGCCCGGCCCGGGCCCCTCACCGCGGAGCGGACACACGCTCGTCTACGACGGCGGCCGCCAGCGACTGGTGCTCTTCGGCGGCGACGCCGGCGACGGCGAGCTCGCGGATACCTGGGAGCGCGACTCGGGCGGCGCCTGGCAGCTCGTTGCCCCGACGACGAGCCCGCCGCCGATGAGCGGCCACGCCGCGGCGTACGATCCCGATCACGCCCGGGTGGTGGTGGTGCGCGGCGGCGCCTGGAGCTACGACGGCACCTCCTGGACCTACCTCGTCACCGCCGGCGACACGCCACCGACGCTGAACAACGCGGCGATGGCGTACGACGCCGACCGGGCGGCGCTGATCCTGCACGGCGGCACGTTCTTCACCGCCCAGGGCGACGAGTACGCGCTGGAGGACGCGACCTGGTCCCTCGTCACCGCGACGGTGAATCCCGGGGCGCGAGCAAAGCACACGCTCACCGGCACGCCCGACGGGTTGCTCCTCTACGGCGGCACCGACTCGATCACGCCGATCCCTGAACCGCCGGGTGGCGGCGAAGCGCAGCAGACCTGGCGGCACGGCGCCGGAGGCTGGGCCGACGTGTCCCCGGGCACGCGCCCCAGCGCGCGGCGCGATCTGCCGCTGGCGTACGACGCCTGGCGCGGCCGCCTGGTGGCGTTCGGCGGGCGCGTCGATGCCACCACCTACCTCGCGGAGACCTGGGAGTTCGTCGGCGACTGGTGGGAGCGACGCGGCGGCGCGAGCCCGTCGGCGCGGGCGCGCCACGGCGCGGCGTTCGCGCTCGACCGTGGCGAGCTGGTGATCTTCGGCGGCGAGGATGCCCACGGACGGCGCGACGACACCTGGAGCTGGGACGGTGCCACCTGGCGCCAGGCCACACCGGCGACGCGCCCGACCGCCCGCGCCGGCCTGGCCCTGGCGGATGACCCCGCGCGCGCGCGCCTCGTGCTCTTCGGCGGACGCGACGCCACCGGACCGCGCGACGACACCTGGGCCTGGGACGGCCTCGACTGGGCGGAGGTGTCGTCGACGATCGCGCCACCCGCTCGCGAGGACCATGGCCTCGCCTACGACCCGGTGCGCGCCGAGGTCGTGCTGTTTGGCGGACGCGACGCCACCGGCTTGCGCGACGACACCTGGGTGCTCGACACCGACGGCTGGCGTGAGTTGACCCCGACGACAGCGCCGCCGCCGGCCGCGACCGCCCTGGCCTACGAGGCCGCGCGCGGCCGGGTGGTGGCGGTCGTCGCCGGCCGCCTGTGGGAGCTGGCGCGCACGCCCGATCGCTGGATCGAGGCGGCGCCGACGAGCCTGCCACCGTCGACCGCCGCGCACGGGCTCGCGTACGACGGCGTCCGCCGCTCCCTGGCCATGGTCGCCGGCGTCCTGACGTCGAGCGGCACCGCCACCGACGCGGTGTCGACCTTCGCGTACCTCGACCCGGCCGAGCCCGGCGAGGCGTGCGCCGACGCGACCGCCGACACCGATGGCGATGGCCTGCCCGGGTGCGCCGATCCCGACTGCTGGGCGATGTGCACGCCGGCGTGCCCCCCGGCGACCTCGTGCGTGGCGACGATGCCGGCCTGCGGCGACGGCGCCTGCGCCGAATGGCTCGAGGACCCAGCCCGGTGTCCAGAGGATTGCGCGCCGTGACGTCCCGACGACGCTGGACGACGATCCCGGCGATCGCGGTGGCCGCGCTCGCGAGCGCCTGCGTGGAGCCCGCCGCGATCACCTGCGACGACGGCTCGGTTTGCGGGCCGACCCAGGCCTGCCTGGCGGGCGGCGGCTGCGCCGAGGCGGTCGACGTCGCCGCGTGCGACGGGCTCGCGACCGGCGCGGCGTGCGCCGGCCGCTTCGGCGCCGGGGTGTGCGCCGACGGCGTGTGTCGCGCGAGCAGCTGCGGCGACGGCGTCGTGGCGAGCGACGAGGCCTGCGACGACGGCAACGCCGTCGACGGCGACGGTTGTTCGCGCGGGTGCGACTCCGACGAGACCTGTGGCAACGGCGTGCGCGACGTGGTCACCGGCGAGGCCTGCGACCTCGGCGCGGCCAACGCCGATGACGCCGATGCCGGCTGCCGCACCGACTGCACCCGCCCGCGCTGCGGCGACGGCATCGTCGATCCGTCCGCCGGCGAGGCCTGCGACGACGGCACCGACAACCGCGACGCGCCCGGCGCCGGCTGCCGCACCGACTGCCAGCCCGCGCGCTGCGGCGACGGCGTGCTCGACCCCGTCGAGGTCTGCGACGACGGCAACGCTGCTGGTGGCGATGGCTGCGCCGCCGACTGCGGCTCCGACGAGACCTGCGGCAACGGCACCGTCGACGTCGCCGCCGGAGAGGAGTGCGACGGTGCGTCGGACGTGTGCCGCGCGGACTGCACGATCCGTCGGTGTGGCGACGGTCGCCTGGACGACGGCAACGGCGAAGGGTGTGACGACGGCGGCGACAACAGCGACGCGCCTGGCGCGCACTGTCGCCTCGACTGCCAGCTCGCGCGCTGCGGCGACGCCTTCCTGGATCCTGCCGAGGTGTGCGACGACGGCGGCGTGGCCTCGGGGGACGGCTGCAGCGCCGACTGCCGCTCCGACGAGACCTGCGGCAACGGCACCGTCGACGCCGCCACCGGCGAGCAGTGCGATCTCGATGTCACCCTGGCCCATGACGGTTGCACCCGGGCGTGCACGATCGAGTTGCCGCGCTGGCAGACCTTCGTCGCCGGCAGCAACTACGACCGCATCGATCACGCGATGGCCTACGACGCGGCGCGTGCCGTGGTCGTGATGTTCGGCGGCAAGCGGCGCTACTTCCGGGAGCGCGCTCGCGACGACGTTCGAGTGGGACGGCGCGGCGTGGCGTCGTCGGGCCCCGATCGCGTCACCACCGCCTCGCCTCGCCCATGCGATGGCCTACGACGAGACCCGCGACCGCACGGTCGTCTTCGGCGGCGTCGGCGCGGCCGGGGAGCTCCTGGCCGACACCTGGGAGTTCGACGGCGCGACGTGGAGCGAAGCGGCGGGCCCCGGCCCGGCTGCACGCCGACACCACACGATGACCTACGACGCCAGCGCCAGCTCGCTCGTGCTCTTCGGCGGCCACGACGGCGTCGGGCCGCTGGGCGACACCTGGGTGCGCGACGCCGCCGGGGCCTGGAGCCAGCGGCTGCCGCGACGTCGCCGTCGGCGCGCGCCCGGCACGGCGCCGCCTACGATCCCGGCGCCGATCAGGTGGTGATCTTCGGCGGCGACGCCGGCCACCACCCCGAGCTACCTTGGCGACGCCTGGACCTTCGACGGCACGACCTGGCGCGCCGTCACGCAGACCGGCGCACCGCCCAGCGCGCGCGCCGCGCTCGCCATGAGCTTCGATCCGTCGCGCAGGACCGTGCTGGCGTACGGCGGCACGTCGACCGCGCTGCAACGCGACCTGCGCGAGCTGCGACTCGACGCCGACAGCGGCGTCGGCGACTGGACGCTGCTCGCCGCCAGCGCGCCCGGCGGCCGGCGCCAGCGCCACGCGATGGCGCCGACCAGCGCCGGGGTGATCAGCTACGGCGGCGTGGGGCTCGTGGGTCGCGGTGACACCTGGCCCGACCGAGGCCAGCGGCGCCGACACCACGTGGCGCATCGATAGCCCCGCCGACGCGCCGCCGGTGTGGACCAACGCCTCGGCCGGCCTCGAGCCGGGTCGCCGCGACGGCGCCGCGCTGGCCTACGACGCCTGGCGCGGGCGCCTGCTCCTCGTCGGCGGCCGCGATCTCGATCCCGCGCTCGGCACCGGGACCTACTTCGCCGATAGCTGGGAGTTCAACGGTGACTGGTGGGAGCTGCGGCCGGTGCCGCCGACGCTGGCCGGCCGCGCCGAGCACGGGCTCGCCTTCGACGCCGCCCGCGGCGACGCGGTGCTCTTCGGGGGGATCGCCGACGACGGCCTGCGCGGCGACACCTGGCGCTACGACGGCGACCACTGGACCGACGCCAGCGGCGGGGTGGCGCCGAGCCCCCGCCGCGGCGCCACGATGACCTACGACGCCACCGCCGGCGCCGTCGTGCTCTTCGGCGGCGAAGACGCCAGCGGCCCGCGCGACGACACCTGGCGCTGGGATGGCGCGGCCTGGGCCGAGCTCGCCGTCGGCACGCGGCCGCCCGCGCGCGCGCTCGCCGGCTTCGCCTTCGACGCCGCCACCGATCGTCTGGTGCTCTTCGGTGGCGTCGGCGCCGCCGGCGCCCTCGCCGACACCTGGTTCTTCGACGGCACCACGTGGACCGACGCCGCCCTCGCCGCGCACCCGCCCGCCGGTCGCGCGGCCCTCGCCTTCGATCCCGCGCGCGGGCGGGTGCTCGCCTTCGAGGGCAGCGCGCTGTGGGAGCTGGCGACGACCTGGCAGCCGATCAACGCCAGCGCCGCGCCGCCGGTGGTCACCGGCAACGCCGTGGCCTACGACGGCTGGACCCGGCAGCTCGCGACCTTCGGCGGCGACGCCGGCGTCATCGGCGAGCGGACCCTGGCGCGGTTCGCCTTCGCCAGCGACGCCTACCCGCCGGAGGCGTGCGCCGACGGCGAGGCCGACACCGACGGCGACGGCCTCGCCGGGTGCGCCGACCCCGACTGCTGGGCGGTGTGCGCGCCCGGGTGTCCGCCGCTGACGTCGTGCGCCGCCGCGGCGCCGACCTGCGGCGACGGCGCGTGCGCCGAGTGGCGCGAGACGGTGGCCTCGTGCCCCGAGGACTGCGCGCCGTGAGCGCGCGCCTGCCCGAGCGGGCGGGCTCGCCGACCGGCCCGCGTGCTAGCGTGCGCCGCCGATGGCTCGCCGCATCCTGATCCTGTTCGCGCACCCGGTGGCCGAGCGGTCCCGGGTCGGCTGGCGCCTCGCCGAGGCCGCCGCCGAGGTCGAGGGCGTCACTGTCCACGATCTCTACGAGCGCTACCCGCGGTTCGATCTCGACGTGCCGCGCGAGCAGGCGCTGCTCACCTCGCACGACGTGATCGTGTGGCAGCACCCGTTCTACTGGTACTCGGTGCCGGCGCTGCTCAAGGAGTGGGCCGACCTCGTGCTCGAGCACGGCTGGGCCTACGGCGACGGCGGCGACGCCCTGCGCGACCAGGGCAAGCTGGCGCTGTCGTGCGTGACCACCGGTGGCCCGGCGTCGGCGTACCAGCCCGGCGGCTACAACCGCTTCACCATGCGGCAGCTGCTGTCGCCATGGGATCAGACCGCGCACCTGTGCGGCCTGCGGTACCTCGCGCCGTTCGTCGTGCACGGCAGCCTGCGCCTGGCCGGCGCCGAGGATCTGGCGCCGCACCTCGCGCGCTACCAGCGGCTGCTGGCGGCGCTGCGCGACGACGAGGTCGACCTCGACGCCGCCGCCGGGGCCGAGTACCTCGACCTCACCCACCTGCGCGGAGCCGCGGCATGACCGACAGCGTCCTGGTCCAGGCCGTCATCTACCTGGCGGCGGCGGTGATCGGCGTGCCGCTGGCCAAGCGCGCCGGCCTCGGCGCGGTGCTCGGCTACCTCATCGCCGGCGTGGTCATCGGCCCGTTCGTGCTCGGCCTCGTCGGCGGCGAGGGCCACCACGTCATGCACTTCGCCGAGTTCGGCGTGGTGATGATGCTGTTCCTGGTCGGGCTCGAGCTGCGGCCAGCGCTCCTGTGGCAGATGCGGCGCCGGATCTTCGGGCTCGGCGGGCTCCAGGTCGTGGCCAGCGCCGCGGTGCTCGCTGGCGTCGCGCTGGCACTCGGGGTGGCGGCCAAGCCGGCCCTGGCCACCGGGCTCATCCTGGCGATGTCGTCGACGGCGATCGTCCTGTCGACCCTGGCCGAGAAGAAGCTGCTCGCGAGCAGCGGCGGCCAGGGCTCGTTCTCGGTGCTGCTGTTTCAGGACATCGCGGTCATCCCCATCCTCGCGCTGTTCCCGGTGCTGGCCGTCGCCGCGCCGGCGGCGAGCGCCGACGCCGGTCGCCCCGGCTGGCTGCAGGGCCTCCTGGTGCTCGGCGCGGTGATCGCCGTGGTCGGCGTCGGCCGCTACCTGGTGCGCCCGGTGTTCCGGGTGCTGTCGCGCACCGGCCTGCGCGAGACCTTCACCGCGTTCGCGCTGCTGCTGGTGGTCGGCATCGCGCTCCTGATGACGCTGGTCGATCTGTCGCCGGCGCTCGGCACCTTCCTCGCCGGGGTGATGCTCGCCGACAGCGAGTACCGGCACGAGCTCGAGGGCGACATCGAGCCGTTCAAGGGCCTGCTCCTCGGCCTGTTCTTCATCTCCGTCGGCGCCCAGATCGACTTCGGCCTCATCGCCGACGATCCGGTCACGATCGCCGGCCTCACCCTGGGCACGATGGCGGTCAAGCTCGGCGTGCTCTACGCCCTGGCCCGGTTGTTCGGCTTCGATCGTCCGGCGCGCTGGCTCATCGCGCTGGGGTTGTGCCAGGTCGGCGAGTTCGCGTTCGTGCTGCTGTCGGTGGCGACCAGCGGCGGGATCTTCGACGCCGGCTTCGCGGCGCCGCTGGTGGCGGTGGTGGCGCTGTCGATGGGCCTGACCCCGGTGGCGTTCATCGTGCTCGAGCGCGTGGTCCTGCCGTGGGCGACCAAGGACGGCGCGCCGGCCCGCCCCGCCGACGAGATCGCCCACGCCGACGTGCCGGTGGTGATCGCCGGCTACGGCCGCTTCGGCCAGGTCGTCGGTCGCATCCTGCGCGCCAACCGGGTGCCGATGACCATCCTCGATCTCGATCCGGAGATCGTCGAGTTCGTGGTGCGCCTCGACATCAAGGTCCACTACGGCGACGCGTCGCGGGTCGAGCTCCTGCACGCCGCCGGCTGCGCCCGCGCCAAGGTGCTGGTGGTCGCCGTCGACGATCACGCCCAGGCGCTGGCGATCGTGCACGCCGCCCGCGAGCCCTTCCCGCACCTGCAGGTGCTGGCCCGGGCCAAGGATCGCCCGACCTACTACGAGCTGCTGCACGCCGGCGCCCACTTCGCGATGCGCGAGACCTTCGTGTCGGCCTACGAGACCGGCATCGCGGCGCTGCGCAGCCTCGGCGCCCGCGCGTACACCGCCGAGCGGCGCGCCGCCCGCTGGCGGCGCCACGAGGAGCGCGAGCTGGCCGAGCTCGCGGCGCTGCGCGCCAGCGGCGACGAGGAGGCCTACTGGGATCGGACCCGGCGCGCCCTCGACGAGGCCGAGCGCCTCATGCGCGACGAGGATCCGGTGGTGTTCGCCCACCGCGACGGCGCCTGGGACAACGAGTCGCTGCGGGTCGACGCCGACGCCCGCGGCGCGCCGACGGCCGCCGACGAGGCGCCGCCGCCCTTGGCGTGACCGCCGCCGGCCCCCCGCACGGGATCTACGGCGTGGTCGTGACGGTGAACACCGGGCTGTCGAGGTAGCCGACCGACAGCGGCAGCTCGCGATCGGTGAGATCGCCACCGGCGAGGTTGCGGTAACCGCCGAGCGTGCACTCGGTCCGGACCAGGTAGCGCTGGCCGTCGACGAAGTAGCGCCGCGGCACCAGCCAGCGGCCGACGTCGCCGCTGAGGCCGACCACGATCCGCCGCGCGAACGATGCCGGGTTGCCGGCGTCGTCGTCGACGGCGTTGAGCGTCGCCTGGTAGCGGGTGCAGGCGGCGCCGTCGAGCGCAAACCGTACCTCGACGGCGTCGGCGACGTCGAGCGGCACCACCCGGTTGTCGGCGGTCAGCGTGGTGCCGCCGACGACGACCGTGGTCGGCAGCGGCGCGGCGAACAGGACGTCGCCGCCGTCGGTCCGCGGCACCTCCAGCGCGAACACGCCGGCGTAGAGGAGCAGCGAGCGCGGCGCCGCCGTGTAGGTCCGGCTGCGGCGCAGCTCGACCAGCGCGGTCGCCGGCCACTGGCGGCCGCCGACCACATCGAACGGGTTGCCGGAGCTGGCGTCGACGACGACGTCGTCGGTGACCAGCGACGCCAGGTTGCCGTTGGCGAGCACCGGCCCCTGGTACACCCCGAGCGCGCCGCCGGGCGCGGCTCGCACCACGTACTGACCGAAGCTGCTGGCGACGTCGAAGGCCGGCGCCAGCGCGCCGATGCGGGTGAAGCCCGACAGGGCGTCGACCCGGGCGTCGACGGTGACGTCGGTGGTGACCTCGCTCATCGTCGCCGCCACCGGGGTGAGCGCGTTGACGCCGCCGCCCATGGTGATCGGCATCGCCTCGGCCCAGGCGTCGAGGCGACCGCCGCTGTAGCGGAGCAAGAGCGCGACGTCGGCTGGCGTCATCGCGTCGCGCACGCCGGCCTGGGCCGCCATCGCCGCGTAGTCGACCGCCGGTGGATCCCAGGTGAGCGCGCCCATCGCCGGGCGCTCGCCGCCGCTGAAGTCGTATTGCGTCCAGGTCCCGATCACCGCCAGCCGCAGGGTCGTGTTGGCGTAGGCCGTCGGGAAGGTCACCGGCCCGACCACGTCGAGGCTGGCCGGCACCGGCGCCGCGGTCGGCGCCGGGTGCGCGAGCTGTGCGAACACGTCGGTCACGACCGCCGCGTCGAAGGAGAAGATGCGCGCCAGCGGCGTCGGCCGATCGGGCAGCGTGAACTCGACCTGCGCGCGCCCCGGCGGCAGGGTCGCGGCCCAGGCGCCGTCGACCACCGACGCGTCGATCTCGCGCAGCCCCGACGGCGCGGTCGCGTCCTCCATCA
This sequence comes from Kofleriaceae bacterium, assembly GCA_041389945.1. Lineage (GTDB taxonomy): Bacteria > Myxococcota_A > Polyangia > Haliangiales > Haliangiaceae > JAWKQW01. Next base: position 97,050 of record JAWKQW010000011.1, on the reverse strand, counting down.
GGTACGTCGCCGAGGTGCCGGTGAGGTCCAGGGGCTCGCTCACCACGGTGGCCCCGATCGAGACGCGCTCGTAGCGCAGGCTGCGCGACACCACGGCGGCGTCGACCGTGCCCGGCGGCGCGTCGACCGCGGCGTCGGGCGTCCCATCGTTGACCGAGCCGCAGCCGACGAAGCACCCCGTCGCCAGCACCCACGCGCGCGCGTTCATCGCGCGCTCGTACACACGCGCGCGCCGTCGGCAAACCTGACGACGCGTCATCGCGGCTCGAGCAGCGGGCTCCGCCGCAGCACCGCGAGCTGCTCGGCGGTGAGCTCGGTGCCGGCGGTGCCCATCAGGTTGGGCATGCCCGGCCGCGTGCTGGCCAGCCCATCGTCACGGGCGGCGCCGTCGACGACGTGGGCCAGGCCCAGGCAGTGCGCCAGCTCGTGGGCGATGACCCGGCCGCGCGCCGCCGGCGGGCCGTCGCCGAGCGCCACCACGCCGGCGTAGAGCCCCGGCGGCGGCGCGCACGGCACGCCGAGCGCGAGCCCGCCGACGCCAGCCGGTAGCGCGTCGACCACGAACAGATCGAGCACGTCGTCGGCGGCGACCTCGCCACCCGGCAGCGCCGCGATCGCCCCGGCCAGGCGACCGGCGGCGCTCGTCGGCGTCTCCTGGGGCTCGACCTGCTCGACCAGGCGCGCCAGGGTCGGCGCGACCACGGTGCGCTGCGCCACCGCCTCGAGGGTGATGCCGGCGTCGGCGAGGATGCGCGCGGCCTCGTCCCACCACGGCCCCAGGGCCGGACCGTCGACGGCGCTCACCCGCACCACGTCGAGGCGCAGCCGGGCCGCGTCGACGGTCGGCGGCAGCCGCAGCGTGACCGTGACCGGCCCCGGGCGGTCGCCGGCGACGACCCAGCGCAGCGGGCCCGGCGGCACCGGCCCGCGCCCCCCCGGCAAGGTGATCGCGAACCGGCCCAGGCGCGGCCACGCCTGCGGCGACGCCAGCGCCTGCGCGCCGAGGGTGGCGTGCGCGAGCTGGTAGGTCGTGTCCGGCGCGCCGTCGACGACGATCGAGATGCCGCGGGTGCCCGACGGGACCATCGCCGACAAGGGCGGCGACCGGCCGTCGGGGCCGACGACCGTCGCGAGCTCGAGCCGGCGCGGCGGCGCGGCCGGCGGCGCCGCGCAGGCGCCGAGCAGGCCGAGGCAGACGAGGCACGACAGGCCGCGCGGGGAGCGCACGCCGCCGACCCTACCGCCGAGGCGCCGCGCGCGCCGAGGTCCGCGCGAGATTGCCCCGCGGCGAGCGCCTCGATATGGTCACCGTCGCCGATGTCCGACGCGCTGCTCGAGGTCAGGGACCTGGTGACGGAGTTCCGCACCGAGCACGGCACCGTGCGCGCGGTCGATGGCGTGTCCTTCGAGATCCCGCGGCGCGGCACCCTCGGCGTCGTCGGCGAGTCGGGCTGCGGCAAGTCGGTCACCGCGCTGTCGGTGATGCGCCTGGTGGCGTCGCCGCCGGGGCGGATCGCCGCCGGCCAGATCCTCTACGACGGCCGCGACCTGCTCGGCCTGCCCGATCCGGCGATGCGCGCGATCCGCGGCAACCGCATCGCGATGATCTTCCAGGAGCCGATGACCTCGCTCAACCCGGTGTTCACCGCCGGCGAGCAGGTCGCCGAGGCGGTCCGCCTGCACCAGGGCAAGAGCCGCGCCGCCGCCCACCAGGTCGCCGTCGAGATGCTGCGCCTCGTCGGCATCCCGTCGCCGGAGGAGCGCGCCCACGCCTACCCACACCAGCTCTCCGGCGGCATGCGCCAGCGGGTGATGATCGCGATGGCGCTGGCGTGCAAGCCCGACCTGCTCATCGCCGACGAGCCGACCACCGCCCTCGACGTCACCATCCAGGCCCAGATCCTCGACCTGTTGCGCTCGCTGCAGGCCGAGCTCGGCATGAGCATCCTCCTCATCACCCACGACCTCGGCGTGGTCGCCGAGACCTGCGACGAGGTGGTCGTGATGTACGCCGGCCGCGTGGTCGAGCGGGCGCCGACCGAGGCCCTGTTCGCGGCGCCGCGCCACCACTACACCGCGGGCCTCTTGCGCTCGGTGCCGAGCTACACCGGCGCCGGCACCGAGACCGTCGCCGCCGGCGAGCGCCCGCGGCTGCGCGAGATCCGCGGCCTGGTGCCGGCGCTGCACGAGCTGCCCGTGGGCTGCAAGTTCGTCGACCGCTGCGGCGCCGCCACCGACGTGTGCCGCACCACCGAGCCCCAGCTGGTGCCGAGCGACGGCCGCTGGGTCCGCTGCCACCACCCGGTGGCGGCGCCGGCGGCGACCGTCGGCGCCGGAGGTGAGGCGTGACCGCGCCCGTCGACGCCCCGCCGCTGCTCGAGCTGCGCGGCGTCTCGAAGCACTTCCCGACCAAGATCGCGCGGCGCCCGGTGCCGGGGCAGTCGCTGCCGCAGCGCCTGCTGCGCGGCCTCACCCGCGAGCGCGCGCTGGTGCGCGCCGTGACCGAGGTCGATCTCGACATCGCCGCCGGCCAGACCGTCGGCCTCGTCGGCGAGTCGGGCTGCGGCAAGTCGACCCTCGGCCGCACCGTGTTGCGCCTGCTCGAGCCCACCGCCGGGACCATCCGCTTCGACGGGCAGGACATCACCCAGCTCGACGGCGAGGGCATGCGGGCGCTGCGGCGCCACATGCAGATCATCTTCCAGGACCCGTACGCCTCGCTCAACCCGCGCATGACCGTGGGCGCTGTCATCGCCGAGCCGCTCGAGGTGTTCAAGCTGGCCACCACCGCCGGCACCCGGGCCACGCGGGTCGAGGAGCTGTTGACCAAGGTCGGCCTGCGCCCCGACGCCGCCCACCGCTACCCGCACGAGTTCTCCGGCGGCCAGCGCCAGCGGGTCGGCATCGCCCGCGCGCTCGCGGTGCAGCCGCGCTTCGTGGTGTGCGACGAGCCGATCAGCGCGCTCGACGTGTCGATCCAGGCGCAGATCGTCAACCTGCTGCAGGACCTGCAGCGCGCCGAGGGCCTGACCTACCTGTTCATCTCGCACGACCTCAAGATCGTGCAGCACCTGTGCGACCAGGTCGCGGTGATGTACCTCGGCCGGATCGTCGAGCAGGCGCCGGCGACCACGCTGTACAAGGCGCCGAAGCACCCGTACACCCAGGCGCTGCTCTCGGCGGTGCCGGTCCCGGATCCGGTGGCGAGCCGGGCCAAGCGCCGCGTGATCCTGCAGGGCGACGTGCCGAGCCCGCTGCGCCCGCCGAGCGGCTGCGCGTTCCACCCGCGCTGCCCGGTCAAGGACAAGCCGGCGGCGTGCACCACCGAGCTGCCGGTGTTGCGGACGCTGGCCAACGGTAGCCGCGTGGCCTGCCACGTCGCCGAGTAGGCGAGCGCGGGCGCGCGCGAAGAATAAGGGCGAGACGGTGTACGTCTGCCGGTGATGATCCACGCACCTTCGCTCATGTTCCTGCTCGTCACGCTCGCGCTCGTCGGCTGCGACAAGAAGCCGGCCGAGGCGCCCGCGGGCAAGCCCGCAACCGGCAGCGCCGCGCCCACCACTGGCAGCGCCGCGCCCACCACCGGCAGCGCCGCGCCCACCACCGGCAGCGCCGCGTTGACGGCCTTCGTCGATGATCTGCTCGCCGGCAAGATCGACGTCGCGACCCGGATCGATCCCGCCGGCGGCGTGGTCGAGCTCGACTACGTCAACGAGACCGACGAGGCCGCGGCGCGCGCGGCCGGCGCCGTCGACGGCGTGGTCGCCACGGCGCGTCGCAGCTGCGACGCCTCGGCGCTGGCCGCGCTGCTCACCCGGATCGCCGCCGCGCGCCAGGGCGACGGCGCGAACGCCTGCGCCCTGACGCCGACGCCGTCGTGCGCCTTCGGCGGCAACGACGTGAGCCCGACCTACGAGCTCGCCTTCACCGGCTCGACCGCGGCCGACTTCAAGCTCGTCGAGATCGCCCGGGTGTCGCGCGCGGCCATGACCGAGGCGTGGACGGCCAAGGCCGAGGCCTACCTCGCCGAGCAACGCCAGGCGCTGGCGACCACGACCTGTGCGCCGTAGCGCGGCCGGCGGGTAGACCACACGGCGCACCGCGCGCTACCGTCGGCGGGTGGGCCAGGCGGTGAGCACCGGCGAGCTGGCGCTGCGGCGGCTGCCGGCGGTGCTGCTCGACCTCCACGAGGCGACCGCCAGCGGCCGGCTGCTGCTCCGGCGCGGGCGCATCAGCAAGTCGATCGACCTCGCCGAGGGCGACGTGGTCAGCGCGACCTCGACCAACCGCGACGAGACCCTGGGCCACTTCCTCGTCGGCACCGGCGTCATCAGCGCGCTCCAGCACCGCGAGGCGGTGGCGATCGCGACCGAGCGCAAGATCCGGGTCGGCGCGGCGCTGGTGGGGATGGGCGCGCTGACGCCCGACAAGCTGCTCGAGCAGCTCACCAACCAGACCCGGCACAAGCTGGTGCTGGCGCTGCGCTGGCCGCAGGGCGCGTGGCGCTTCGATCCGGTGGCGCCCGAGGCGCTCGCCGACGGCCTCCGCCTGCGCCTGATCGACGTGGTGCTGGTCGGCCTGCGCTCGACCGCCGGCACCTCGCCCGAGGAGCTCGAGGCGCTGCGGCGCCTCGACGGCCAGGCCTTCGAGCTGACCCCGCGCGGCCACGCCCTGCGCGCCGACCTGCGCCGGGTGTTCGGCGAGCGGGTCATCGACGCGGTCGCCGCCGGCGCCGCCATCGGCGAGCTCGAGCGCGCCGCCGGTGACTCCTGCGCGGCCGCCAGGTCGCCGACGCCCTGCTCGCCTGCGGCGCCGCCGAGCCGCGCGCCGCCAGCTCGGCCTGGGCGCGGCGCCGCCGAGCGTCGCGCCGGCGCGCGGCGAGCGACGCGCCACCGGCGGGCTGTTCGCGATGCTCTTCGACGAGGCCGACGGCGACGCCGACGCCGTCGGTGGCCTGCTCGCCGACGGCGCCGCGCCGGTGGAGATCCGATCAGGACTCCGGCGCGGTCCGCGGCGCCGAGCCGCTCACCGCGGCGCGCGCCGCCGACGAGGCCACCAACGCCCGGCGCGCGCTGCTCACCGAGTACATCCGCTTGCAGGGCGCCGATCACTACGGCGCGCTGGTGGTCGAGCCGCGGGCCTCGGCGGCGACCATCGCGGCCGCGCTCACCGAGCGCCAGAGCATGTTCGCGCCGGCCTACTACGCCCGCTTCGATCTCGGCGCCGACGCCGCCAAGCTCGACGCCATCCACGCGATCTACATGCGGGCCCGGGACGTGCTGCTCGACGACGAGCGCCGGCGCAGCTACGACCGCGAGCTGGCCGGCGGCGAGCTCGCCGAGACGCCGTCGCTCGACGCCGAGCTGACCTTCCGCCGCGGCGAGTATCTCATCGCCCGCGGCCGCTGGGCCCAGGCGGTGCCGGTGCTCGAGGCCGCGACCCGGGCGTCGCCGTCGACGGCGACCTACCTCGCGCTGCTGGGCTGGGCGGTGTGGAACGCGTCGGCGCGCGACGCCTCCGCCGGCGACGCCGCCCGCGCCCACCTCGGGGCTGCCCTCGCGCTCGACCCCGACCACGCGGCCGCCCACGACTACAAGGGTCGGGTGTGCGCGGCGCTGGGCGTCGATCCCAGCGAGGCGTCGTTCCACCTCGAGCGCGCGCTCGAGCTGGAGCCGACCCGCGGCGAGGCGCTGGCAGTTCTCGAGCACGGCATGGTGCGACGCGGCGAGCTGCGCCGCCTCGAGCGCCTCTACAAGCGCCTCTTGTACCGGGTGAGCGGCCAGGGCGCCGAGAGCGAGGTCGCGCTGTGGATGCGGCTGGCGACCCTCTACGGCCGCCACCTCGACGACCCGCGCGCGGCCCGGACCGCGCTGGCCCAGGCCCAGCACCTGGCCGGCCCGACGGTGACGCTGCCGGATCTGCGCGAGCTGCCGGAGCTCGGCGCGGCGCCCGCCGCCGCGGGTGGGGCCGCCGTCGACGCCGCCCGCGATCGCTGGCAGCACGCGCGCTCCGGCAGCGCCGGCCTCGAGCTGCTCGACGCCGCCGAGGCCAGCGGCGATCTCGACACCGCGTTCCTGGCGGCGTCGGCGGTGGTCGCCCTCGACGTCGCCGACGAGCGCAGCCGCGCGCTGTTCCAGCGCCTGCGCAGCGCCACCGCGCGGCGCCCGCACGCGCCGCTGTCGCCCGCGCACTGGGCCCGGCTGCGCCACCCCGACGACAGCGCCGAGCTCGGCGCGCTCATGGAGCTGCTCGCGCCGGCGCTGCACCAGCTCGCGCCGATGACCCTGGCCGACCTCGACGTCGACGACAGCCAGCACCTGCCCGACGCCGAGCTGCCGCCGGCGTTCGCGCGCCTGCGCGGCGAGCTGGCGACCGTGCTCGGGGTGAGCCCGGCGCCGGTCTACGTGCGCAGCGAGCTCGGCGCGCAGATCCACGTGGGCGCGGTGGCGACGCCGATCCTGCTCGCCGGCGACGACGCGCTGACCGCGCCGGCGCGCCCGGCCCTGGCCTTCGCCCTGGCCCGGGCCATGACCTTCCTGTGGCCGGGGCGCGCGGTCGGGGCGTCGCGCCCGGGCCGGGTGCTGCGCCAGCTGGTGCTCGCAACCTTCCGCGACGCCTCCGGCGCCGACCTCGGGGCCGGCGATCCCGGCGCCACCGCCGCCGAGGCCGCGCTGGCCGTGCTCGCCGACGACGCCCGCGCCACCGCGCGCGGCGCGGTGCTGCGCCTCGTCGCGCGCGAGCCCGAGCTCAACCTGTCGCGGTGGGCGCGCGGGCTGGCCCGCACCGCCGACCGGGTCGGGCTGCTGCTCGCCGGCGACGTGCCGGCGGCGCTGGCGGTGGCCCGCGAGCTCGGCGGCGACGGCGACGCCCTCCTCGAGTTCGCGACCAGCCGCGACCACCACGCGCTGCGCGCCGAGCTGGGCCTGGCGGTGACCGCCGCCCCGGCCGCCGACGCCGGCGGTCCAGACGACACCTCCCCGGCCAGCCCGCTATAGTCCGGGCATGGATGACGGTCAGCCGGCGCCGACGATGCGGCCCGAGATGCGGCCCGAGGCGAGCCCCGGCGCGCCGTGGCTCGCGGCCCACGCCGCCGGCCTGATCGCGCTCGCGCTCGGCGTCGTCGGGTTCCTGGTGGTCGCCCTCACCCAGGGCGAGTTCTGGGAGATGCCCGACTGGCGGCTGACGGTGCCGGTGCTGGTGGCGACCGTGGCCGCCGCCGCGGTGTCCTTCGTCCGCCGCGAGAAGACCATCGCGCTGCCGCTGCTCGGCGTCGGCCTGGCGGCGTCTGCGGTGGTGCTGGGCTGGTTCCTGGTGATGGGCATCGTCGTCGGCGTGACCGCCCTCATCATCCTGGTGCTGAGCGCCGTGATGTAACGCTCGCTCGCGCCGCGCCCGCTCCATCCTTCCGCCCGCCGACGAGGTCCCATGCCCGACACCCCCGCCCCCTCCGACCTGCCCGAGACCGAGCTCATCTACGACTGGAACTCGGTCGAGAAGGTGGCGCCGCTGTCGCCCAAGCGCGCGATCCAGTTCCTCGACGAGACCCTGCGCGACGGCATCCAGTCGCCGTCGGTGACCGATCCGTCCATCGACGACAAGCTGGCGCTGGTCGACCTGGCGGCGTCGCTCGGCATCGACGTGATGGACATCGGCCTGCCCGGCGCCGGCAAGCGCGCGGTCGACGACTGCACCGTGATCGCGCGCCACATCCGCGATCGCAAGCTGCCGGTGAAGATCGCGTGCGCGGCCCGCACCCACACCGCCGACGTCGGCGCCATCGTCGACATCTCCCAGGCCGTCGGCGTCGAGATCGAGGTCCTGTGCTTCATCGGCAGCTCGCCGATCCGGCAGTACGCCGAGGCCTGGGACCTCGCCAAGATGCTGCAGCTGTCGGCCGACGCCATCGACCTGGCGCGCACGCACAACCTGCCGGTGGGCTACGTCACCGAGGACACGACCCGGTCGCGGCCGGAGGTGCTGCACAAGCTGTTCGTCAACGCCGTCGAGCACGGCGCCGGCCGGCTGGTGGTGTGCGACACCGTCGGCCACGCCACCCCCGACGGCATCAAGAACCTGCTGCGCTTCACCCGCAACCTGCTCGACGGCATGGGCCGGGCCGACGTCGGCATCGACTGGCACGGCCACAACGATCGCGGGTTCGGCGTGGTCAACTCGATCTTCGCGCTCGAGTACGGCGCCGATCGCGTGCACGGCACCGCGCTCGGCGTCGGCGAGCGGGTCGGCAACGCCGCGCTCGATCAGATCCTGCTCAACCTCAAGCTGCTCGGCGAGCTCGAGGATCGCGACCTCACCAACCTGCTCGCGTGGTGCCAGACCGCGGCCCGCGCCACCGGGGTGCCGATCCACCCGCAGTACCCGCTGGCCGGCAGCGACGCCTTCCGCACCGCCACCGGCGTCCACGCCGCGGCGATCATCAAGGCCGAGAAGAAGGGCCACGCCTGGCTCGCCGACCGCATCTACTCCGGCGTGCCCGCCGGCATGTTCGGCAAGGAGCAGGAGATCGAGGTCGGCCACTACTCCGGCGAGAGCAACGTCGTGTACTGGCTGCGCAAGCGCGGCCTCGAGCCCACCGCCGAGCGGGTCGCGGCGATCCTGGCGGCGGCCAAGGCCGGCAACCGGGTGCTCACCGACGCCGAGATCCACGCCCTCGCGCAGTAGCTACGCAGAGGCGAGCGGCCAGCTCCGCCCGGCGGCGCGCAGGACGAAGCCGCCGGCCTCCTCGGCGAGGCGCTCGGTGACGGTCTGGTAGGCGGCGCCGGCGATGCGCCCACGCAGCCGGCCGCCGCGCGCCGGCGCCTGCAGCGCGCCGTCGGGGCCGACCACCAGCGCGCCATAGGCCAGCTCCTCCTCGGCGCCGTCGTCCCACACCACGAACGCGCGATCGCCGTCCCAGCGGGCGCCGCGCGCGCGCAGGTGGGCGTCCTCGACGGTGACGTAGGCGTAGCGGCGGGCGTCGAGGCGGACCACGTCGCGGCCGTCGGGCAACACGTCGAGCCAGCCGAGGATCGCGGCGTGCAGCCGCGGGTGGGTGACCGGCTCGTCGCCCTGCCACAGCCGACCGGCGCGATCGAGGCGCAGCCCGATCTCGCGCATGCGCTCGAGCTGCGCCGGCGTCAGCGTGGGCGCGTCCATGCCGGCACCGTAGCGGACGCGCGCGGGCCGCGCACGTGCGCGCCCGGGTGGGGGCTCCGGCGCGCGTCTGCTAGCGTACCCGCCATGTCCAAGCAGCTTCGCGTCGGCGTGCTCGGCGCCACCGGCATGGTCGGCCAGCGCTTCGTCGCCCTCCTCGCCCAGCACCCGTGGTTCCACATCACCGTGGTCGCGGCCAGCCCGAGCTCGGCCGGCAAGACCTACGCCGAGGCGGTGTCGGGCCGCTGGGCGATGCCGACGCCGGTGCCCGAGGCGACCGCAGCGCTGGTCGTGGCCGACGCCAGCGACGTCGCCGCCGTCGGCGGCGCCTGCGACTTCGTGCTCGGCGCGGTCGACCTGCCCGATGGGCGCAGATCGCGCTCGAAGAGCCTACGCCCGCGCCGAGGTGCCGGTGGTGTCGAACAGCTCGGCCGCACCGGTGGACGCGGACGTGCCGATGATGATCCCCGAGCTCAGCCAGGCGCCGATCATCGAGCGCCAGCGGCGCCAGCTCAGCACCGCCGCCAGCTTCATCACCGCCGGCCAACTGCTCCATCCAGGCCGTGCCGGCGCGCACCCGCTGCGCGGCTGCGGCCTCGGTCGAATTGTCGGTGTACGTACCAGGCGATCTCGAGTAGCAGGCCTTCGCGTCGTGGCGGAGACGGTCGACAACGTCATCCCGTACATCGACGGCGAGAGAAGAGCGAGCGAGGAGCCAAGATCGGGCGTCGTCGACGGCGATCGCATCGTCGCCGCCGGGCGCGCATCGGCGCGCGGTGCGTGCAGGTGCCGGTGGCCGACGGCCACCTCGCCGCGGTGTTCGTGGAGTTCGCGCCCCACGGCTGGCGTGCTGCCTGACAGATCCTCGACGCCTGGCGCGGGTACCGCGGGCAGCCGCAAGAGCTCGGCCTGCCGAGCGCGCCGACCCGTTGCTCCGCCACCACGACGAGCCGGATCGGCCGCAGGCCGGCTCGATCGCGACGCCGGCGACGGCCAGGCCATCAGCCTCGGCCGCCGCCGACGGATCGCGGCGGCTGGCGCTTCATCAGGCTGTCGCACCCAGCCGTGCGCGGCGCCGCCGGCAGCGCCGGTGCTCTTCACCGAGCTGCTCACCGCCGACGGCTACCTGACGCCAGCATGCGCGGCGTCCAGCGCCAGGCCAGCGCGCCGGGCACGCCGTCGAGGTACTTCCACCTCGGCCTCCGACGGCGGATGTAGGTCGGGGCGCCGCCGTCGAGGTGGCTCGTGCGATCGCCCGCCGCCGCGGCCGGGCGACCGCGGCGCCGGTCGAGATGTATCCCGACCTCGGGCGCGGTGCTCACGCCAGGGCCGAGCTGGGCCAGCTCCGCGAAGGCGCAGCCAGGGCGCGTCGCCGACGACGATCCTGCTGACGCGCCACCGCTGCCCTTTCCTCAGATCGCCAGCCAGCGCCTCGGCGGCATCACCCGCCTCGGCCGCGCGCGCGGCCTCGTCGACCTGGTAGAGGCCGGCATCCGCGACTCGCCGCGACGTACGTCGAGGAGAGCTGCGCTACCAGGCCGTCGACGCCGGCGCCCACCGCCAGCGCCGCCAGCGACGACGCCAGCCACAGCGGCGTGCCCAGCGCGAACGCCAGGCCCTTGCCGGTGGCCAGGCCGATGCGCAGCCCGGTGAAGGAGCCCGGCCCGGCGCCGACCGCGATCGCGCCCACCGCCGCCGGCGTCAGCCCGGCCTCGGCCACCAGCTCGTCGATGAGCGCGACCAGGACGTCGCCGTGGGCGTCGCTGCCCTGCGACCGCGCGGCCAGCACCCGAGGCCCGCCGTCGCCGTCGAGCTCGACCAGCGCCACCGACGACTCCCGGGTCGCGGTGTCGAGCCCGAGCACGATCACGCCTGGCTCCGCATCAGAAGAAGAACCGCATCACGTCGTTGCGCACCGCGAGCACGATGATCGCGATGACGATCACCAGCCCCACCAGCTGCACCCTCTCGCGGGTGCGCTCCGACAGCGGCCGGCGCGACGCCGCCTCGATGCCGAACACCACCAGGTGGCCGCCGTCGAGCATCGGCACCGGCAACAGGTTGAGCAGGCCGAGGTTGACGCTGATGAGCGCGAGCATCAGCCAGAAGCTGTCCCAGCCGCGCGCGCTCGACACCGACGCCAGCTGGTACATCATCAGCGGCCCGCCGAAGGCGTCCGCCGGCGAGTCGCCGACGAGGATCGAGGCGAACCCCGACACCATCAGCGAGATGGTCTCGCCGGTGCGATCGACGGCCTTCGACAACGCGTAGCCGAACCGGCCGTCGATCGGCACGGTCACCCCGCGGCCGCGATCGACGTCGTTGCGGGCGCCGAACACCAGCCGGGTCACGGTGTGGCCGTACTCGTCGAGCTGCTTGCGCCAGACCTGGGTGACCTGGGCGGTCTGCTCGACGACCTCGCCATCGACGTTGCGCTTCCAGCCGAGGGTCCACGGCCGGGTCGGATCCGACAGCAGGCGCTGCTCGAGCTCGAGCCAGTGATCGACCTTCTGGCCGTCGAGGGTGGTGACCAGGTCGCCGGCGCGCACGCCGGCGAGGTCGGCCGGCGAGCCCGGATCGACCCGGGCCACGAACATCTCCGCGCGCTCGAGCCCGGTGTAGGCGGTGCGGCGCAGGGTGTCGTCGACGATCGTCCTCGGCACCAGGTCGGCGAAGCGGGCGTCGAGCAGGCGCACCTGCGGGATGCCCGGCAGCTCCGTGCCGCGCAGGTAGACCAGGTTGGTCCGGCGCGCCGAGCGGCCCAGGCGCTGGCCGACGTCGGTCCAGTTGCCGACCTGCTGGCCGTCGGCGGAGACCGCCAGGTCGCCGGTGCCCGCATGCCGGCCTTGCCGGCGAGCCTGGATCGAGCACGCCGACGATGGGCTGAACAGCGCGTGGCGATGCCGACCCCGGCCCTGGGCCCGGCAGCCGCCATCGCGCTTGCGCACGACCTCCTCGTTCGGCACCACGTAGCGCTCGACGACCTTGCCGTTTGTGCTCGAGCCATAGGTCCGCTCCTGCCCGGCGGCGCGCTGCACCGCGCGCTCGACGTCACTCCAGTAGCGCATCGACTCGCCGTCGATGGCGAGGATACGATCGGGCTCGGCGAGCCCGGCCAGACCCTCCAGCCCGTCCAGACTGAACGTCGCCGATCACCGCCGCCGGCAGCTCGGTGTGGCCGGCGAAGAACGCGAAGTAGATGACGCCGGCGAGCAGGGTAACGGCCGGCCCGGCGAACACGATGATCAGGCGCTGCCACAGCGGCCCAGCGCCGGTGAAGCTGCGGCCGACGTCGCGCGGATATCGGCCTCGCGCTCGACGCCGAGGATGCGGGCAGCCAGCCGCCGAGCGGGAACACCCCGAGCTGGTACTCGATCTCCTTGCTGAGACACCGCACCAGGACGGCCGTAGCCGATCGAGAAGCGCAGGACGGACATCGAGGGCCCCTTGGCGGCGGCGTAGTGGCCCAGCTCGTGGACGGGCGCACGAGCAGGCCGACCAGGAGGAGCAGATAGACGACGGCCATGGGCGCCCGACGAGAACGTCACGAGGTGCTAGCACGTCTGTAGGCTGGGCCCAAGTGAGCTGATCGCAATATCTCGCGGCCAGGCGCGGCGCGGGATCCGGGAGCTGCTGGCGAGCTGGAAGACCCTCGAGCAGGTCAAGGTGCTCTCCCGAGCAGGTACTTCCTCGGCATGGCCAAAGACCGCGCCGTCGCGCACCTGCACACCGATCTCGAGCGCAAGATGCGCGACGTCACCCCAGCTCAACATCCGCAACTGCCGCGCTGCGCTACCGGTTCGCCACGATCGCAGTTGCTCGTACAACCACGTACTGGAAGCGCGCACCCTGCGAGATCGACAGGGCCGCTACGTCCGCAACCTGTCGAGGTCAGCGCCAGGCCGAGGCCGCCGGCGGCGACATCCCCGCCGAGATCCTCGCCGCGATGCCCAAGCGCATGCGCGATCGGATCCACCGCCGCGATCGCGAGGCCGCGCTCAAGATCGGCGAGCGCCGGGGCCTGGGCGACGACGCTGGCGGCGACAGCCTCGAGGCCGACCTCGACGACGCCTTCGCGCGGATGCGGCGCCGATGACGACGCTGGCGACGTCGCCGAGATCCACGCGCCGGCGCCCGCCGGCCCGAAGCGCGCACCAACGTGCACCGCCTCAGGCGAGGACCTCGGCGACTTCGACGTCGACGCCATGTTCGCGGCGATCGAGGCCGTGCCGACAGGGTCGCCGCGGGCGACCCGGATCGCGAAGCGGCGGTGCCGGCGCCCAAGGACGCAGCGCCACCGGCACGCGCGCCAGGCGGCGCGCCGCCGCCGAAGCCACGCCCGGGCGCGACCTGCCGCCGCGCCCTGGCGACCATGGAGGGTCCGCTTGCCGCCACCGCGGCCAGGGACCCCGCCGCCCGCGGCCGGGCGCGCCGCCGCCTCGACCGCCGGTAGCGCCGCCGGCTGCCGCCGTACCGGCTCGGCGCGGTGCGGCCGCCGCCGACTTGGGCGCCCGCCGCCGCCGCCGCGCGGGCGGCCAGGCGATGCCGACGGTGGCCAGCCGACCGCCGGCACCGCCGCCGGCCCCGCCGCCGGTGGCCGCGCCGACCCCTGCACCGCCGGGCATGAGCGACGCCGACGTGCGCGCGCTCGCCAAGTACGCCAAGGCCCGCGAGGCTCGTCGGCGAGAAGAACGACGAGGGCACCTACGCCAGCTGATGAAGACCATCTCGCAGCAGGCGCCGAAGATCATGCAGCAGTACAAGTCGCAGGGCGTCGAGTTCGGCGTCGTGATGAGACAAGCAGGTCATCCTCAAGGCCAAGCCCAAGCCGTGAGCATACTGACCCGCCCGCTTCCGCTGCATCGCCGGTTGCGAGGGAGCCTACGCCCTCGACGGGATCGCTACCGCTGCCCGCCTGCGGCATACTGCTCCGAGGTCGTGCACGACGTCGCCGCGCTGCGCCGCCCACGACGCCGCCGGCTGGCGCGCGCTGTTCGACGGCCGCTGGCGCCAGCTAAGGTGACGCGGCGTCAGGCGTGTGGGGCAAGCAGGAGTGAGGTCCACCCAGCCTGCCGGCGAGAGCGCGATCGTGTCGCTCGGCGAGGGCGCCACCCCGCTGGTGCCAGCGCGGCGCTACGCCGACACGCTCGGCCTGGGCAGGTGTACATCAAGCAGTGCGGCACCTCGCACACCGGCTCGTTCAAGGACCTCGGCATGACCGTGCTGGTGTCGAGCGTGCAGCAGCTGATCGTCGAGCGGCGCTCGATCCGCGCGATCGCGTGCGCCTCGACCGGCGACACCTCGGCGGCGCTGGCGGCCTACGGCGCCGCGGCCGGCATCCACGCGGTCGTCATCCTGCCGCGCGGCAAGATCTGCGACGCGCAGCTGGTGCAGCCGCTGGCCAGCGGCGCCGTGGTCTGCGCGCTCGACACCGACTTCGACGGCTGCATGGCGATCGTGCAGCAGCTCGCCGAGCGCGACGGCGTGTACCTCGCCAACTCGATGAACTCGCTGCGGGTCGAGGGCCAGAAGACCGTCGCCCTCCGAGGTCGCCCAGCGGCTGGGCTGGACCGTGCCCGACCTGGGTCATCATCCCCGGCGGCAACCTCGGCAACGTGTCGCTCGGCGCCGGCTTCGCGATGCTGATGGATCTCGGCCTCACCGATCGGCTGCCACGCTATCTGCGTGGCCCAGGCCGCCACGCCAGCCGCTGGTGACCAGCTTCCAGGGGCTGGGCGCCGCTTTCGCCGGTGACCGCGCGGCCGACCCTGGCCTCCACGGCGATCCAGATCGGCGCGCCGGTGAGCTTCGCCAGCCCGGTGCGGGCGCTGCGCGCGGTAGGCGGCGTCGCCGAGCGGTGACCGAGGCGGCCCTGGCCGACGCCGCCGCCTCGCCGTCCGATCGGGCCTGTCGACCTGCCCGCACACCGGCGTGGCGCTGGGCGCGCTGGCCCAGCTCGCGGCCCGCGGCGAGATCACCCGCGATCACCGGGTGGCGGTGATCTCGACAGCGAGCGCGCTCAAGTTCACCGAGTTCAAGGTCGGCTACCACGAGGGACGGCTGGCCGAGGTGCCCAGCCCGCGCCACCGCAACGTGCCCATCGAGCTGCCGGCGCGCTACGCCGACGTGCGCGAGGCCACGCTGGCCGGGCTCGACGCCGTTGGCGGCTGATCGGCTGGGCCGCCGTTGGCGGCGGAGTTGCTGGGCCGCCGTCGGCGGCTGATCAGCCGGGCCGCCGTCGGCGGCTGACGCGGCGAGTCGCGCCGTGGTCCCGGAGGACGTTCACGGCGGCGCTGTGGCGGCGCGCTCTGATATACCCCGCGCCATGCGTCGCCCCGCCTCCGCGTTCGCCTCCGCGCTCCTGACCCTGGCCGCCTGTGGTGGCGGCGACGACGCGCCGCCGGTGCCCGACGCGCCGCCGACGCCGATGGTGTCGACCGACCACTGCGACTACGTCGACGTCGCGCCCACCGCCGGCGCCGGTGGCACCGTCAGCGCCGGCACGCTCACCGCCGGCGCCGCCGAGGCCATCCTCGAGGTGCCGGTGGGCACCGCGCTCGGTGGCTACACCGCCCGCGCCGGCTTCGGCGGCGACGCCGGCACCGTCGACGATCGCCGGGTCAAGCTGACCGGCGCCTTCAACGCCTCGGTCGGCGTGACCAACGCGCCGCGGGTCAAGGCGGTGGCGCTCACCGCCGGCGACGAGACCGTCGTCATCCTCAAGCTCGACGTGGTGTTCGTCTACGAGGGCTTGCTGTTCGACCTCGAGGAGCGGCTCGGCGCCGCGTACCACGGCAAGGTCATCATCGCGTCGTCGCACAGCCACTCGGGCTGGGCCCAGTTCACCGGCCACGCCGCGCTCAAGCTCGGCGCCGGCGAGCTGCGCGACGTGGTGTACCAGCGCTTCCTCGACCAGCTCGAGAGCACCGCGCAGGCGGCGCTGGCCGCGCGCCGCCCGGCCAAGCTCGGCGTCCACGTCGACACCACGTTCGATCCCGATGACGTCATCACCCGCGATCGTCGCGACGACAACGACGACCTCATGGGCGGATCGCGCAAGGACGACCAGCTCGTGATGATCCGGATCGACGGTGTCGACGACGCGCCCATCGCGATCGTGCCGATCTACGGCGTCCACGGCACCCTCAACAGCGAGGACAACCCGATGGCCTCGAGCGACGCGCCGGGCGCGGTCGAGCGCACCCTCGAGGAGCAGTTCGACGACGAGGTCGTGGTGATGCACCTCAACAGCGCCGGCGGCGACGTGTCGCCGGTCGGCCACGGCGGCGTCGACTGCGACCTGCAGCCGGGGCGCGCGACCGATCCGTGCCTGGAGTGGACCAAGGAGGAGGGCCACGGCCGCGCCGCGATGCCCACGCTGTACGCCGCCTGGCAGGCCGCCGGCGCCGGCATGCAGACCTCGCTGCCGCTCGAGATGCTGACCCGCTCGATCGAGCTCGGGCCGTATCCCGAGACCTTCTCGATCCGCGACGGCGCGCTGACCTATGCGCCGTTCGACGCGGTGACCGAGCCCGACGGCGTCATCGTCGACGGCAGCGGCGCCCTGGTCTCGCCCATCGACGAGTTCAACGCGCCGGTTGGCGCCGCCCTGTGCGAGGACGGCGAGCCCCTGTTCCCCGGCGCGGCGATCCCGGCGACCGAGGGCCTCACGCCGTATGGATCGTGCCTGCGCCTCGACGTCGCCGGCGAGATCATGGGGCCGATCTTCGACATCGACTTCGGCATCACCCCGACCGCGCCCCTGTGCGAGTCGACCCGCACCACCATCACCGCGCTGCGGCTGGGCGAGTACGTGCTCGAGACCATGCCCGGCGAGGTGACCGTGATGATCAAGGACCAGGTCCGGGCGCAGTCGCCGGTGGCCGCCGACAAGACCATCGTCGTCGGCTACGCCCAGGGCCACGTCGGCTACCTGCTCACCCCCGAGGACTGGGTCCGCGGCGGCTACGAGCCGTCGATCACGTTCTGGGGCCCGCTCGAGGCCGAACACATCGTCGAGCAAGCGGCGACCCTGATGCCGCTGGCCACCACCGACACCCGCGAGGACGGCGCCGCCGGCGGGCTGGCGCGGGTCGCGACCCGCATCGCCGACGACGGCCTGCAGATCGACGACCCGGCGCCGATGGCCGGCACGGTGCCGGCGACGGTGCCGGCGGAGACCTGGGTCCGCTCGGGCACGCCGGCGACGGCGCAGCCGGCGACCACGGTGCCGCGGGTGGCCGGGCTCGCCACCTTCGTGTGGTACGGCGACGACCCGCTGGTGAAGACGCCGTCGGTGCGCCTCGAGGTCGAGAGCGCGCCCGGCGTGTGGGCGCCGGTGGTCCGTCGCAGCGGCCGCCAGGTCATCGACCAGGAGCTGGTGCTCAGCTACACGCCGCAGCCGCTGCGCCGGGTCGGCACCGATCCGCTCACCCACGTGTGGGCGCTCGAGTGGCAGGCGGT
This sequence comes from Kofleriaceae bacterium, assembly GCA_041389945.1. GTDB lineage: Bacteria > Myxococcota_A > Polyangia > Haliangiales > Haliangiaceae > JAWKQW01. Next base: position 79,437 of record JAWKQW010000011.1, on the reverse strand, counting down.
GCCGTGGCAGGGCGCCGTCGACGTCGACGGCCTCGACGCGCGCGGCGGCGTGCCGCTCGGCAACTACCGGTTCCACGTCGAGGGCGACGGCTGGACCCTCGACAGCGACGCCTTCGCGGTGGTGCCCGGCGGCCTCGAGGCGCAGGTCACCGCGACCACCACCACCACCGCGACGGTGACGATCCGCTGGTCGGCGCCCAAGGGCTGGCGCACGCTCGATCTGTCGCTGCCGTCGAACCGGCCGGTGCCGGTGCGGTCGCAGCCGGTGACGGTGCGCATGCTGAGCGGGGTCGCCGTGGTCGGCACCGCGACCGGCGCCACCGACGCCCAGGGCAGCATCGTCGCCGACGGCGGCGTGCCGCTCGCCGCCGTGACCTCGCTCGAGGTCGAGGACCGGTTCGGCAACGTCACCACGGTGCCGCTGGCAGCGGTGGCCGCCGCCGCGCCCCGCGCCGCGCGCACCCGCCCCTCGGCTCGTCGCTGACGCGCCGCCGACCTGGCGGCGCGGCGCCTACATCGGCGCCGAGGTGACCGTGACCCGCGGGCGCCGCCGCCGCCGGGTGTAGCCGCGCGGTCACGGCGCGACGTCGACGGGCGCCAGCAGTTCTGCCGCGTTGGACGCGGCGCATCGGTGGCCTCGCGGTTGCTACGTGCGGAGCCCGATGCGCGCGCTCCTGGCCAAGACGATGGTGGTGGCGATCCTCGCCGGCGCCGGCGCCGTGGCCTGGCGACACCTGCCGAGCCAGCCCGAGGCCGCCGCCGCGGTGCCTGCGGCCGATCCCACGATCGTCGCCAGCGTCACCTTCGCCGGCGACGACCTGCCGGTGCAGACGTTGCGCGAGGCCGTCGCTACCCGCCCCGGCGATCGCGTCGATCCCGCGCAGCTCGCGCGCGACGCCGAGGCAGTGCGCCTGCTCCTGGTCGAGCGCGGCCACTGGGCCGCCGAGGTGACGCCGGCCCCGGTCGAGGTCGGCCTCCACGGCGCCCACGTCGCCTTCGCGATCCGCCCGGGCGACGGCTACCGGGTCGGCGAGATCACGATCGAGGGCGTGCGCGCGCCGCGCGCCGAGCTGCTGCGCGCGAGCCTCACCGTCGCCGTCGGCGACCTGCTCACCGCCGCCACCGTCGCGCGCAACACCGCCCTGCTCGACGAGGTGCTGGCGCGCCAGGGCGATCGCGCCGCCGAGGTCACCGCGACGGTGACCGCCGATCCCGCGCGCCGGACCCTGGCGCTGGTGCTGCGCGTCGCGCGCTGAGTCAGGCGTCGCCGAAGCGCGCGCGCCCGACCTCGGACCACCAGCGGCGCCGGCGCTCGATCACCGGCTCGCGCTCGCGCCGGGCTTGCTCCGGTCGGTAGCCGAAGTCCTCGCCGGTGGCGCGCCGCAGGTCGTCGACCGCGGCCTGGCGCAGCGCCTCCTCCTTGTGCTCGAGCGCCTCGATGAGCCACTCGATGCGGTGCTGCTCGGCGTGGTCCTGCCACCAGCGGCGCCAGCGCTTGGCGGTCGAGTGATCGGCGCGGGTGAGCTGCACCAGCGCGCGCCGGGCCGCGGTGCCACGCACGCCGCCGAGGTCGACGGCGTCGATGAGATCGTCGATGGCGCCGCGATCGCCGAGCTCGGCGATCGCCAGCGCGGCGGCCTCGGCGCGCCGATCGTCGCCGTCGTGCAGCTGCCCGCGGACCCGCCGCAGCGACGGCTCGAGCTCGCGCTGTGGGTAGCCGGCGAGCGCCTCCAGCGCGCAGGTGCGCACGCCGAAGTCGTCGTCGAACAGGCGATCGACGAGGGCGTCGATGGCGGCGTCGGGGCGCAGCTCGGCGACCACCGCGGTGGCGTAGTAGCGGACGTCGCGATCGTCGGCGTCGAGCTTGCCGAGCAAGAGCGGCAGCGACGGCGGGCCGATCTGCACGAGCAGCTCGAGCAGCGGGCCGTGCTGCGACGCCCGCAGCGGTCGGCCGGCGACCTGGTAGCGGGTGACCGTGAGCTCGCCGGGGAAGCGCGCGGCCAGGCGCGGCCACAGCTCGTCGGCGCGGGCCAGGGCGTCGTCGAGGGCGTCGGGGTCGCCGGCCTCGGCGGCGCGGATGAGCTCGTCGATGGGCGCCGACGACGCGGCGCTGGGCGCTGCGTCGGCCGCGGGCGGTGGCGCCGGCTCCGTCGACGACGGCGCGGACGCAGCGGCCTCGGGCGGCGGCGCGGCCTGCGCCTTGGTGCGCGCGATGATCGCGGCCAGCGCATCGACCGCGGCGCCGGCGAGGGGCAGCAGCTCGGCGACGTCGGCCAGGCCGAGGGCGTCCTCGCCGCGATGGGCCACCGCGATCGCCACCACCCGATCGCGCAGGACCAGCGGCAGCACCAGCGCCGTCGGCGGCGCGGCGACGCCGAGCCGCGCGAGCTGGGCGTCGACGGCGGCGTCGCCGGTGGCCAGCGGCGCGACGTGCGGGTGACGACGGGTGATCGCGGTGCGCACCGTCGGCACGGCGTCGATGGTGAGCGCGAGCCCGACCATGCCGTCGACGTCGAGGCCGGGCTCGGCCACCGCCATCCGACCCGTGGCGACGCCGCCGGCGACGGTGAACAGGCCGGCCCACCGGGTGTGCACGCGCAGGCCGCCGAGCAGCGCGCGCCACACGTCGTCGCGGGCGCTGGCGGCGGCGAGCTGGGCCCGGGCCTCGACGATCGCCAGGGTGCCGGCACGCGCGCCGGGATCGGTGCGCGGCGCGTCGTCCCACTCGGCGATGCGACGGGCCGGCTCCTCCGACGGCGGCGCTGCCGCGGTGAGCTGCTGGGTGACGGCGTCGGCCGGCACCGCCGCCAGGACCGGCGCCGGCACCTCGACCGCAGGGACCTGCGCCTCGATCACCACCGAGCGCGCGCGCCCGACCGGGATGGCGCCGCTGGCGACGTCGACCTGGCGCGCCAGCGTGGCGAACCGCGCCGGCGGGGTGTCGCCGTAGGCCTCGGCGAACGCGACCTGCCAGCGGAACTCCGGCGCGATCACCGGCTGCACGCCGAGGTCGAGCGCGTCGGCGAGCTCCTCGAGGCGCGCCAGCTCCAGCGGCTCGCACACGATCACCCGCAGCCCCTCGGCGACGAGCACGCTCGGCACCACCCCGGCCTGCGCGGCCACCTCCCGCGGCACCCGCGCCAGCGCCTGCGGCTGCGCGCCGGCGAGCTCGGCCCGGGTCGCGGGCGGCACGCCCGAGGCCAGCGCCAGGTACTGCGTGAGGCGCTCCTCGGTGACCAGCCCGAGCTCGAGCAGGATGGTGTCGAGGGCGCCGCCGTAGATGACCTGCCGCTGGAACGCCTTCTCCATGCGCTTGACGCCGACCAGGCCGTCGCGCACGAGCAAGGAGCTGAGTCGCGACATGGGTGGCTATCCGCGGATGACGTAGGTGCCAGCGATCCAGTCCTGCAGGCCGCGCTTCTCGCGATCGAAGCCGATCCACAGGAACCCGAGGAACAGGGTGGCGACGCCGCCGACGTAGCCGAGGGTGCGCGCCAGGCAGCGCGCCGGCGACGGCGGATCGCCGTGGACGTCGATGACGCGCATCTTGAGCACGCGCATGCCCAGTGTGCGCGCCTGCAGCACCTGGAACACCAGGGCGTAGACCGCGGCGACCGCGATGGTGAGGCCGGTCGCCATGACCAGGGCCGGATCGCTGGCGAGGATGAGATCGAGCCAGAAGTCGAGGCCACGGGGCAGGTGGACGCCGGTGAGCCGGCTGGCCAGCCACACCACCGCCAGCGCCGCCGGCGCGATCACCGCGAGATCGATGAGGCCGGCGCCGAGGCGACGCCAGAAGCCGACGACGTACACCGTCGGCGCCGGCTTCTGCCACGGCCGGGTCGCGCGCGGCGACTTCGGGATGGCCGACATCGAGTCGGCCTTGGCTCGCGGCAGCGCGTCGGCGACGACGTCCCGCGGCGGCGCCTCGGCGACGACCGGCGGCTCGTCGTCGACGGCGGGCGTGCGCTCGGTGTCGGCGCCGTCGGCGGCGGCCGCGACCGTCGGCCCCGAGCCTTCGCTCGTGCCCGCTCCCCGAGCGTCGTCGTCGCGCATCCCGCCCGGGGTTATACGGCCGCGTCGTCTGCCGGCGCAATCTCGCGACTCGGGGTCACCCGGGCAGGCGCAGCGCCGCGATCGCGACCACCGGGGCGGTCTCGGCGCGCAGGACGTAGGGGCCCAGCCGCACCGGCACGAACCCGGCCGACGCCGCGAGCGCCAGCTCGGCGTCGTCGAGGCCGCCCTCGGGCCGGTCAGCACCGCGCCGGCGACCGCGCCTGGCGGCCAGCGCGGCGGCGCGCTCGCGGTCGGCGTGCCGACCCACCGGGCCGCGTCGACCGGCAAGCCGGCCAGCGCGACCTCGAGCGCCACCGGCGGGCTCACCGACGGCGCGCGCGCCCGCCCGGCCTGGCGGGCGGCGGCGTCGACGATCGCTTGCCAGCGCCGGGCCCGCTCGCGCGCGCGCGGACCGTCGAGGCGCACCACCGCCCGCGCGGCGACGTAGGTGACGATCTCGCCGACGCCGACCTCGACCAGCTTCTCGAGGCACTGCTCGAGGCGATCGCCCTTGATGAGCGGCACCAGCGCGGTCAGGTGCGGGCCCGGCGCCGCCTCGGCGACGACCTCGCCGAGGGCGAGCACCGCGCGGTTCGCCTCGATCGCGGCGATCGTCGCCGGGGCCGCGCGCCCGGCGCCGTCGAACACCTCGACCTGGTCGCCGACCGCGGCGCGTCGGACCCGGGACAGGTAGGCGTGCTCGGCGCCGCCGACGACGAGGGTCGGGGCCGCCCCGAGCACCGCCGGCGCCACCCGCAGCCGGATCACGGCGCGCGCCCGAGCACGACCGAGCTCCACTGCGGATCGTCGGGGCTGGGCCGCACCGCCACCTGCACCAGCCCGGCGGCGACGAACTCGTCGGCGAGGGGCTGGGCCTGCGGCGTGAGCAGGCCCGACAGCACCAGGGTCGCGCCGGGCGCGCACGCCGCGACCAGCTCGGCCTTGAGCGCGCGCAGCACGTGGGCCTGGATGTTGGCGAGCACCAGCGGCCAGGTGCCGCCGACCTCGGCCAGCGGCGTCGCCACGCTGGTGATGCGATCGCCGACGCCGTTGGCGGCGGTGTTCTCGGCGCACGCCGCGACCGCGATGGGATCGTTGTCGGTGGCGACCACCGTCGCCGTCGGCCAGAGCAGCGCCGCGGCGATCGCGAGGATGCCGGAGCCGGCGCCGACGTCGAGCACCCGGTCGGGGCGGACGCCGTCGTCGGCGAGCCGCTGCAGCTCCGCGAGCACCAGCCGGGTCGAGGCGTGGGTGCCGGTGCCGAACGCCATGCCGGGATCGAGCGCGATCACCCGGTCGTCGTCGCCCGGGGTGAAAGCCTCCCAGCTCGGCACCACCACCAGCTGCCGGGTCAGCCGGCTGACGTGGAAGTAGCGCTTCCAGGCGTCGCGCCACTCGGCCTCGGGCACCGCCGGCTGGCTGCGGACCCGGGCCGGATCGAGCTCGGCGCCGGCCTCGGCCCAGCGCGCGACCGCGGCCCGCGCCTCGGCGACGGCGGCCTCCTGCGCCGGCTGCGGCGCCCAGAACACGATCTCGTCGCCGCGGACCTCGGTGCCGGCCGCCGCCGCCGCCACCTCTGCCACCAGCAGCGCCGACAGCTCGTCGACGCTCGCCGCGGTCGCGGGCACCACCACCTCGATCCAGTCGGTCACGGGCACGTCGGCTGCGGCCATGTCGGCATGATGCGCGCGGCGTGGGTGACGGCGCAACGTCCGGCGCCGGCCCGTCGAGGCCGTCCCCGTGCGCACGCGCCTGCCGGCTTCACCGGGCGGGCGATCGAGGCCAGCGCGCTCGGCGAGTCGCGCCGACCAGCGATCCGCGATCCGACGCCCCTTGCCCGACGGCGTCGTGGAGGCGTGCGCGGTCGCGCCCGCGCACGCGCTGCCCGAGCCGCGAGCGCCCATGATCGCCCGGCGTCAACCCTGGGCGACCAGGGTGGCGAACAAGACGGTAACATGGCGCACTCGCTGGGTTCGTGGCGCCACGGCCACGTCGACGAGCCGTGCCCTTGCCGGCGCTGGCGCTGGAATTCGATCGCCGAGAATTTGAGTTTCGGTGGCCGATGCGTTCCGATTCATTTCGTAACTTCCTGGGAGACACGAAAACTTATGCGAACTCGATCGACGTTGAGCACGACCCTTGCGCTTGGTGCCTTGTTGCTGGCGGGCCAGACGGCCCTCGCCGACGATGAGATGGGCGACGACATGGGCGGCGACATGGGCGGCGACATGGGCGACGACATGGGCGGCGACACCGGCGGTGACGACACGATGGCGGCGTCGACGTCGATGGAGGCCAGCGCCGACGCGATGGCCGGCAGCCGCTGGCCGCGCGCGGTCATCGCCCGCCCGCTGACCCTGCCCAAGAGCCTCGCCGCGATCGGGCTCGATCTCGCCGCCGACAAGAGCTTCGACGTCGTCCTCGGCAATATCCGCGCGCAGTACGGCATCGACGACAAGCTCGAGGCCGGCATCGCCTACGGGTTCGCGCTCAAGGAGTTCGAGGCCAAGGGCAGCCTCAACGCCAACGTCGGCTACGCGCTCGCGCGCGGCGCCGCCGGCGGCAAGCTCGAGGTCATCGGCCGCGGCTCGGTCGGCTACAACTTCCTCACCGAGGGCCTCAACCCGCTCACCGCGGGCCTGCAGGCCCAGTACAACATCAGCGACAAGCTCGCGGTGGTGATGCCGGGCAACCACCTGTCGATCGGTCTCGAGGAGCCCAACTCGATCACCTTCGGGTTGCCGGTCGGCGTCGGCTACCAGATCACGCCGGAGTTCTACGCCCAGCTCGACACCCAGCTGGCGAACATCGCGATCAAGGACGCGGGCGACACCGCGATCATCTTCGCGGACACCACCCCGCTAGCCATCACCGCGACCTACAACGCGATGCCGGCCCTCGACGTCTACGTCGGGCTGTCGATGGACCTCACCCCGGCCGACCCGCTGGGCGTGGGCGACACCCTCGCGTTCCTCGCGGGCGCGACCTACTACGCCGGCGACCTCTAGCCGCGCGGACGCGAGCCCCGGGCCCGCGTCGTCGAACCACCAGGCGGGCGAGCACGACGTGCTCGCCCGTTTGCGTTGAGGCGCGCGCCGACGAGTCACCTGGACCCACGCGCCCGCCGAAAACGCCGCCGGGCGAGCACGCCGTGCTCGCCCGGTGCGGTCGCGATCCGCGCTCGTGGACGCGCTACTTGCGGTCCATCGGACCCATGGTCCGACGCTTCATCTCACGACGCAGCCGCTTGCGCGCCTCGCGGGTCTTCCGCTTCTTCTTGACGCTGGGCTTCTCGTAGAAGCGGCGGCGCTTGAGCTCCTGCAGGATGCCCTCCTTGGACATCTTCTGCTTGAGGATCTTCATGGCCTTCTCGAGGCTGTCACGAACCTCGACTTCGACCGGACGACCGAACGCGTTCTCCATGGGGACTCGGTGGGTATCCGATCTGGCGACCAAGATCAAGCATCGGCGCCCCGAGCTGGGCTACGCCGACGCCTTCTGCTTGTAGAACAGCGTGATCGTGAGGCAGTGGAACTCGGAATCTGACGACTGGGTCACGATCTTGTCGACCAGCTCGCAGCTCGGGTTCGAGCGGATCCAGTCGGTGATCAGCTCGCCCAGGAGCTCGCGCTCCTTGGCCTTCGTCGCCGAGAACACCTTCACACCGGTCACGTCGACGATGCGGTTGTCGTCGGTACCGCTGGTCGAGCTGGTCTGAGTACGGGCCACGTCCTACCTCGCAATCTGGCGGGCACACCGGCTCCGCTCCGGCACAGACTGACGGACGTTCGCATTCCAGTCAAGAAGGACAATTCCATTCATAATTAATTGTCGTTCATTTGAATCCAACCAGTTGACGAACGCTTGATCCGATAACGTGCGCCAAGTCACAAATCGTTTGATTTCAAGTGGTTGTCTTTTCGACGCAGGCCAGCCAACCCGCGTGCGTGCCCGTCGGTCTTGGTTTAGGTTGCCGCCCGCCATGCCCTCCATCCGCTCCTCCCGCGGCCGCGCGCTGCCGGCGCTGGCGGCGATCGTCGCAGCCAGCCTGCTCGGTCCGCCCGCCGCCCCTGCCCACGCGGCGCCCAAGCCACCGGCGCTCACCCTCCCCGCCATCGAGACCTTCTCCCTCGCCAACGGGCTCTCGGTCGCGGTGCTGCCGCAGCCGACCTCGCCGACGGTGTCGGTCCAGGTCTGGTACCACGTGGGCAGCAAGGACGAGCCCCGCTCGCGCCGCGGCTCGGCCCACATGTTCGAGCACATGATGTTCAAGGGCTCGCGCAACGTCCGCGCCGAGGCCCACGCCCGCCAACTCAACCGCGTCGGCGGCTACGTCAACGCGCAGACCGAGGAGGACGCCACCCACTACATCAACGTGGTGCCGGCAGCGTACCTCGACTTCACGATCCGCCTCGAGGCCGAGCGCATGCGCGGCCTCCTGTTCCGGCCCGAGATGATCGACGTCGAGCGCGAGGTGGTGAAGGAGGAGATCCGGCAGGCCGACAACGCGCCGATCGCGCGCGGGTTCGAGCGCTTCCTCGAGATCGCCTACCAGCGTCACCCGTACGCGTGGACCCCCGGCGGCGCCATCGCCGACCTCGACGCCACCACCCCGGCCGATCTCCAGGCCTTCTACGACACCTACTACCAGCCCGGCAACGCGCTCCTGGTGGTGGTCGGCGCGGTCACCGCCGACGAGGTGAAGGCCTCCGCCGAGACCTGGTTCGGGCCGATCGCGGCGGCCCCGCCGCCGCCGCGCCCGGCCGACGCCGCGCCCGAGCCGGCCCAGACCGAGGCTCGCCACGAGGTGGTCGAGCCCAGCCAGATCGGCCTGGTGCTGTCGGGCTTCAAGCTGCCGCCGGCGCGCCACCCCGACACCTACGCGCTGCAGGTGGCGTCGATCATCCTCGGCGGCGGCGAGTCGGCCCGGCTGCAGCAGCGCGCCCAGCGCATCGATCCCAAGACCAAGGAGCCGCTGGCGCTGCAGGCTGGCGTCGAGGCGCGAGTGCTCGAGCACCCGGGCATCATGATCGCCCTCGGGGTGTTCCTCGATCCCACCGCGGCGCCGGCCATCGAGGCGGCGATCACCGACGAGATCGGCAAGCTCGGCGCAAAGGGCCCGACCGCCAGCGAGCTGCGCAAGGCCAAGAACCAGATCCAGTCGTTCTTCGTGTTCGGCCTCGAGGACGCGGCCGGCCTGGCCGCGCAGATCGGCCGCTCGTGGATCCTCACCGGAGATCCGCGGCAGTGGGTGGCCGACCTCGCCGAGTTCGAGAAGCTCACCGGCAAGGACGTGCAGCGCGTGGTGCGCGCGTACCTGCGGCCCGAGCAGGCGACCACGGTGGTCATCCCGCCGGCGCCGCCGCCGACCGCGCCGACGCCCGGCGCGCCCGCCACCACCACCCCCGGGGGCACGCCGTGAGCCGCGTCGGCCTGATCTGCCTCGCCGCGCTGGCGGCGGCGTGTGGCCCCAAGGCCGCGCCCGCCCTCACCCCGACCTTGCCCGGCGACGGCACCGCCCACGTCGCGCCGCCGGTCGATCCGCCGCCGCCGGTGGGGCCGCCGGATCCGTGGGCCGGCCGCACCGATCTGCTGGTGGCGCCGGCGCCGCCGCCGCCGAGCAAGCTCGAGCTGCCGCCGGTCGAGCGCTTCACGCTGCCCAACGGCCTCGAGGTGCTGGTCGTCGCCAGCGCCGAGCTGCCGACGGTGACGATGCAGCTCGCGATCCGCGCCGGCCGCGATCGCGAGCCGCTGGCCCGGCTCGGGGTCGCCGAGCTCACCGCCGACCTCCTGGTGAAGGGCACGAGCAAGCGCTCGGCCTTGCAGATCGCCGAGGCGGTCGACTTCGTCGGCGCGACCCTGAGCGCCGACGCCACCTTCGAGGCCACGATGGTCGCGTGCAGCGTCCTCGCCAAGGACCTGTCGACCTGCCTCACGCTCCTGCCCGACGTGGTCATGCGCCCGACCTTCCCCGAGGTCGAGCTGCGCCGGGCCCAGCGCCAGGAGATCGCCGGCCTGCGCGCCCGGTTCGACAACGCCGGCGCCCTCGCCGCCGATCACGTCCAGCACCTGCTGTGGGGCGACGATCACGTGCGCGGGTGGATCCTCGACGAGAGCGACGTCGCCGCCCGCACCCGCGACGATCTGGTCGCCTGGCACAAGGCGTACTACGCGCCCAACAACGCGCTGCTCACGGTGGCCGGCGCGGTCGACGTGAAGGCGCTCAAGGCCAGCCTCACCAAGGCCTTCGGCGGCTGGAAGCAGCGCGACGTCGCGCCGGCGCCGCGCTACGCCGACCCCGCGGTGTCGGGCATCAAGGTGCGGCTGGTCGACATGCCCGGCCAGACCCAGACCCAGATCCGCATCGGCCAGCTCGGCCTGCGCCACGACGATCCGCGCTTCTTCGACGCGCTGGTGTGGAACTACGTCCTCGGCGGCGGCGCGTTCTCGTCGCGGCTGATGGAGGTGGTGCGCGCCGAGGGCGGCAAGACCTACGGCGCCAGCTCGTCGTTCGATCGCAACGCCGAGCGCGGCGCGTTCGTGGCCGCCACCTTCACCCGCAACGCCGAGGCGGTGGCCACCACCAAGCTGGTGAGCGCCGAGATCACCAAGATGGCCGCGACCGGCCCGACCGCCACCGAGGTCGCCGACGCCATCGCCAACCTCGCCGGCAGCCACGCGATGCGGTTCGAGTCGGCGCGCGACGTCGCCAACGCGCTGCTGCTCGCCGAGCTGCACGACTTCGGCATCGAGTACCTCGAGAACTTCGGGGTCCGGCTGGCGATGGTCGACGCGGCGTCGGCCGCGGCCGCCGCCGCCGAGCTGCTGCGGCCGCGCGATCAGGTGATCGTGCTCGTCGGCGACGCCCGCGCGCTCGAGCCGCAGCTGTCCGCCGCCGGCTGGCGCTACCAGAAGGTGTCGTTCGCCGCGCCCATCGGCGCGCGGCCGGCGCCGGCCGCGGTCGGCTCCGGCGAGCCCGAGGGCAAGCGCGACGCCGCCTCGGTGGCCACCGCGCAGCGCGCCGTCGACGCCGCGATCGCCGCCAAGGGCGGCCTGGCGGCGCTCACCGGCATCACCTCGATCACGCTGTCGGCCACCGGCACCATCGACGAGGCCGGCCAGATCATCCCGGTGACGATGACCCGCACCGTGGTGCTGCCCGACAAGAACCGGGTCGACATCGTCCTCGGTGGCAAGGTGCCGATCTCGATCGGCATCGACGGCCGGGTCGGCTGGCAGCAGACGCCCAAGGGCATCGTCGACATCCCGGCCAGCGAGATCGCCCTGCTCGATCTCGAGCGCTGGCGCGAGCCGGAGCTGGTGCTCCTGCGCGGCCGCGACCCGGGCGCGAGCCTGGCGCTGTTGCCGAGCGAGAAGATCGACGGCCGCACCCACACCAAGGTCCGCATCAACGGCGCCGACGGCCGCTGGGTGGTCCTGTGGCTCGACGACCAGAGCCACCTGTTGTCGCGGCTGACCTACGACGACGAGAGCGGCGCCGCCGCGGTCGACGACTTCCGCGACTACCGGCCCGAGGCCGGCATCCAGGTCGCGCGCACGCGGGTGCAGCGCGGCGCCGGACGGGTCACGACGTTCTCGATCGGCGGCGTGTTGTTCAACACCACCGTCGAGCCGTCCACCTTCGCCAGGCCGAAGTGAGGCGCCTCGTCGTCGCCGTGGTCGCCCTCGTCCTGGTGGCGGGCGCGGCCGGTCCGTCCGTCGCCCAGCCCGGGCGCGCGGCGCCGCGCCCGCAGATGCCGACCTCGGCCGAGCCGCCGGCGGTGATCCTCTACACCTTCGAGGTCGGCTCGCTGATCTTCCAGGTGTTCGGCCACGCCGCGCTGTGCCTGGAGTACGACGCCACCCGCCCCGGCGCCGCGGCCTGCTTCAACTACGGCATCACCAACTACGACGACGGCGGCGGCCTGGTGTGGGGCTTCCTCCGCGGCAAGCAGCAGTTCTGGGTCGCGGTCGAGCGCCTGGCCACGATGCTGCGGCCGTACCAGGCCGAGGACCGCACGATCTGGCGTCAGCGCCTGCCGCTGACCGCCGCGCAGGCCCGCGCCGTCGAGGCCCGGCTGTGGCACGACGTGCAGCCCGAGCACCGCTACTACTACTACGACCACTTCTACGACAACTGCAGCACCCGGCTGCGCGACATCCTCGACGAGGCCACCGGCGGCGCGCTGCGGGAGGGCACCACCGGGCTGCGCTACCCGATGACGTTCCGCGAGGCCGGCGGCCGCGGCCTGGGTCCGTTCCCCGCGGTGCTGGCCATCGGCGACTTCCTGGTCGGCCGCGCGCTGTCGAAGACGCCGTCGGGCTGGGAGGCGATGTTCCTGCCCGACGTCCTGCGCCACCAGGTCGAGGTCACCTTCGGCGCGGCGCCCGAGGTCGTCTACCAGCGCGCGGCGAGCAAGCGGCCGTGGCCGACCGACGCGGCGCCGCCGGTGTCGTTCGGGCGCTGGGCCACCGCGCTGGCGGCGATCGTGTTCGCGCTGCCGCTCCTGGTCGCGCGCTGGCGCCGGCGCCTGCAGCGGGTGGCGCTGGCGTGGGCGATGGTGCCGCTGCTGGTGTGGGGCCTGCTCATCTGGGGCACCGTGCTGATCTCGTCGATCCCGGCGCTGCGCTGGAACGAGGCGGTGCTGGTGCTCATGCCGATCGACGTCGTCATCCCGCTGCTCGGCGAGCGCCGCCGGCGGCTGTACGCGCTCGGTCGCCTGGCGCTGCTGCTGCTGGTGTCGCTGCTGATGGTGGTCGGCGTGCTGCAGCAGCCGCTGTGGGTGCCCATCCTCACCGCGTTCTTGCCGATGGCGATCATCGGGTTCGATCTGCCGCACATGACCCGGCTCCCGCCGCGGGGGTAGCCGTGCGAGGCTCGCCGGCGATGCGTCCCCTCGGCTGGCTCGTCCTCCTCGCGCTCGGCGCCTGCTCGGCCACCGCGCCGTCGTCCTCGTCCGACCGTGGCCGCGGCGAACGTCGCGCGCGCGACGACGACGCCCGCCCCTCGCTGCGCGAGGCCGCGGTGAGCGCGACCGAGTACGAGCTCGAGATCGTGGTGCGCCGGTGGGCGTGGGAGGTGACCCCCGCCGGCGGCGGCCCGACCGAACCGGTGCTGCGGCTCCCCGACGGCATCCCGGTCAAGGTCCGCCTCACCAGCGCCGACGCCAGCTACCGGCTGGTGGTCGACGGCACCGAGCTCGCGCTCGACGTCGACGGCGATCACCCGCTCGAGGTCGCGCTGATCGCGCGCACGGTGGGCACCCTCGAGGGCCGCTGCGTCGGCGACTGCGGCGGCATCGGCGACGACGGTCGGGCCGGGTTCGTCCTGCCCATCGAGGTGGTGCCGGCGGCCGCGTTCGCCGAGGCCGCCGCGATCGCCGCGGCCGGCGCCGCCGACGCCCAGGCGCCGACGCCGACCAACGGCGCCCGCCTCTACGACGATCTCGGCTGCCGGCCGTGCCACGCCGTCGGCGGCACGCCCAAGGTCGGGCCGTCGCTCGATCGCCTCGCCGGCACCACGGTGCGCTTCAGCGACGGCAGCGCGCGGACCCTCACCGTCGACACCGTGGCCGCCTACGTCGAGCGCTCGCTCTACGACCCCAACGCGCTGCTCGTCGACGGCTACCCGCCGGTGATGCCGGACTACCGCGGCCAGCTCGCCGAGCACGAGATCGCCGCGTTGTCGGCGTACCTCACGTGCCTGGCGGTGCCGGACTGCGCCGCCGGGCCCGAGTGCGCGCCGCTGTGCGCGGACGACTGAGCCGCCGATCGCCGCCGCGTCGACGGCCTCACGGATCGCCCGCGATCCGGCGCAGGAACGGCACCACCTTGCGCGCGGCGAGCTCCTCGGCGACCGCCACCGCGCAGTCCTCGACGCCGCGCGCCACCGCGCGCGCGCTGGCGCCGACCACGACCTTGGCCGAGCCGCTGGCCTGGGCCGACTGATCGGCGACCCAGCGCTCGTCGCCGGTGGCGTCGCGGCCGAGCCACGGCGCCACCCGCAGCCCGACGGTGCACGCGATCTCGCGGCTGGTGCCCCTGGCGCGCACGCTCAGGACGGTCACGGTCGCCGCCACCACGAACGCCTTGCCGCCGCGAGTGGCCAGCTCGCGGCTCGTCGGCAACCCGGTCGGCCACGCGGTGGCGTAGCCAGCACGGCCGATCTCGGTGCGGACCGCCGCGGTGAGGTCGCCGAGGGCGTCGCGCGCGCGGCGGGTCGAGTCGGTGGCGTCGGCGACGTGGATGAGGATCGCTGGGCCGGCGCTCGCGGCCAGCGCCGAGGCGGCGGCGGTGCGGACCTTGGCGTTGCGATCGTTTGCGGCGGCGGCGCGCAGCGCCTCCTGGCCGATCTCTCGCGCGCGCGGCGCCGACACCGTGCCGAGCAGCTTGCCCAGCGACAGCGCGATGACCCGGCGCAGGGTCGCGTCGCGCTCCTTGGCGAGCACGCCGGCGAGCGCGGGCACCCCGCGGGCGTCGCGCGAGCTGGCGAGGCCGAGCACCGCGCCCAGGCGCCGCTTGTACGAGCCGCCCTTGGCCAGCGCCGCGACCTGATCGTCGACGAGATCGGCGGCGGCGGGCGGCGTCGCGACGAGCAGCGCCAGGCTGGCCGCGACCACCATCGCCCACCGCTGGCCCATCGCCTCGACGGTAACACGCCGGATCACGTCGAGAGCGACGTCGGCGGCGGGCGCGCGATTCATCGCGCGCGCGCGCGGCTGCGCACCCGCGCCCACACCCGGTCGGCGCGCGCCGCGCACCTGTGGTAGCCAGGGGGCATGAAGCGCTCCAACCTCATGCTCGTCTCGTCCCTCGTCGCGGTCGCCCTGGCCGCGTGCTCCAAGAAGGACGACGCCTCCGGCGCGTCCGCGGGCAAGCCGACCCCCGGCTCGGCCGCCGGGCCCGCGGGCAAGCCCTCGACGGCGCCCGCCGCCATCGCGCCGCTGGCGCTGCCGACCCTGGGCCTCACCCTCGACGCGCCCGGCGATGCCACCGCCAACGCCGGCGCCGGCGACTCGCTGCTGATCTCGTCGGCGACGATGAGCGACTGCACGATCATGCTCGGCAAGGAGAACCCCGACCTCGCCGACAGCTACGAGAAGACCCTCGCCAACATCAAGGAGGGCAAGATGGGCAACGGCGCCCTCGAGGCGGTCTCCAAGGAGGAGCAGGTCGAGGGTGGCGGCTGGAAGATCGAGTGGACCGCCAAGGGCCTGACCGGCGGCACCGTGTACGGCGTCGACTACCGCGTCATGATCGACGGCACCGCCTACGGCTGCGCGCGCAAGACCCGCTCCGCCGAGGGCCAGGCCTGCGTGGCCAAGGCCTGCGCCTCGCTCAGGAAGAGCTGAGCTCCGGCTGGCGCCACAGCTCCACCAGGAGCCCGGTGCAGGTGTCGGTGACCCAGGTGGTCGCATCGTCGACCACCGCCAGGCCGCTGAGGCACGACGTCGCGGTCGCCGGGAAGCCCTGGCTCGGCGCGTAGATCGTCTGCACCGCGCCGGTGCCGTCGACCACGCCTTGCACGGCGCCGAGGTCGACCCGGGCCGGCAGCAGGCGGACCCGGTCGGTCGAGGTCACCAGCAGGTTGCCGAAGCGATCGCACGCGAGCCCGGCCGGCGCGTCGACCGGGAAGGTGTAGGCAGGCGCGCCCTCGCCCGACGAAGCGGCGACGCCGTCGCCGAGGACGGTCGTGATCACGCCCGAGCCGGCCTCGATCCGTCGGACCCGATGGTTGCCGTTGTCGGCGACGAACAGGTCGCCGCCGGGGCAGCGCGTGACCGCGCGCGGCGCGAACAGCAGCGCGTCCGTCGCGGCACCGCCGTCGCCGAAGAAGCCACGGGTGGCGGGCACGCCCGCGACGGTGGAGACCGTGCCGGCGTCGACGTCGATGGCGCGCACGACGTGGTTGTCGGCGTCGGCCACGTAGAGCTGTCGGGAGGCGTCGTCGAAGTACAGGCCGCTCGGCGACGAGAACCGGGCCGTCGCCGCCGCTCCGTCCGCGTGCCCCTGCGTGCCGTCGACGTTGGCCAGCACCGCGATGGTCCAGGTGTCGGCGTCCCCGGGATCGACCGGCGTCACCACGTGGAGCCGGTGGTGGCTGGTCTCGGTCAGGTAGAGCACGCCGGCGGTCGCGTCCCAGGCGACCCCGCCCACCGCGCCGAAGTCGCTCGCGCGCAGGCGGGCGATCGCGCCGGTCGCCGCCTCGTGGGTGTAGCGACCGGCGACCACCTCGACGACGCCGACGTCGGTCCGCAGCGCCTGCACCGTGCCGCTGACCCCGCCGGCGACCAGCACCAGCTCGGGCCCGAACGCGAGCTGCTCGGGGGCGAACCAGCGCGCCTGCGCGACCGGGCCCATGCCGAGCGGGTAGCGGCTCCCCGCGACGGTGATGATCTGCGCCGTCGCGGGGTCGATGCGTCGGATGTTGCCGTTGCCGTCGGCGACGTAGAGGGCGCCGTCGGCATCGAGCGCGACGTCGTAGGGCTTGTACAGCGTCGCCGCGCTCACCGGCCCGCCGTCGCCGGCGCTGCCGTAGGCCGATCCACCGAGCACCGTCGTGATCGTCCCGGTCGCGGCGTCGACCCGCCGGAGGCGGTCGTTGAAGTAGGCGGCGATGTACAGGTTGTCGTCGGCATCGACGGCGAGCCCCGAGGGCCGATACAGCCAGGCGCTGGTCGCAGGCCCGCCATCGCCCGTGTTGCCGGTCGCGCCACCGCCGGCGACGAGTTCGATGGTCCCGGTCGCCGCACGGACCCGTCGCACCCGGTAGCCGAGGTACTCCGAGATCCACAGATCGCCCGCGGCGTTGACGGCGAGCCCCCACGGACCCGCCAGCCGGGCGCTGGTCGCGGGACCACCATCCCCGCTGCTGCCCAGGACCCCGGTGCCCACGTGGGTGGTGATGACGCCGGTCGTGGCGTCGATGCGACGGACGCGGTGGTTGCCGTGGTCGGCCACGAACAGGGTGCCGGCGCCGTCGAAGGCCAGGCCGTGGGGCTCGTCGAGCGCGGCGGCGCTCGCCACCCCGCCGTCGCCGCCGAATCCGGCCGCGCCGGTGCCGGCGATCGTCGCGATCGTGCCGTCGGCGTCGACCCGCCGGACCCGGTGGTTGCCGGTGTCGCTGATGTACATGCGGCCGGCGGCGTCGAAGGCGAGCGCGTAGGGCATCGACAGGCGCGCCTCCCGCGCCGGGCCGCCGTCGCCCTCGAATCCCTGGTTGCCGGTGCCGGCGACGGTCTCGATGAGCCCGGTCGCGCGATCGACCCGGCGGATCCGGTGGGCCGCGGTCTCGGCGATGTAGATGCCGTCCGGGCGGGGCACCACGCCCGCCGACCAGGTGGCGGGCGCGCTGGTCGCGAAGCCCCCGTCCCCCGACGCGCCCCACGCCCCGTCGCCGCCGATGGTCGTGATGATGCCGGTGGCGGCGTCGACGCGTCGCACCCGGCCGTCGGCGTAGTCGAGGATGAACAGGTTGCCGGCGCCGTCGAGGCCCACGCTCGACGGCTGTCGCAGCCGCGCGGCGGTGGCCGGGCCCCCGTCGCCCGCGAAGCCATCCTCGCCGGTGCCGGCGACCGTGGTGATGGTGCCGGTCGCGAGGTCGACCCGCCGCACCACGTGGTTGGTGCCGTCGGCGAAGTACACGTCGCCGTCGCCGTCGACGGCGACGCCCCAGGCCCGGCCGATCTCGGCCGCGGTGGCCGGGCCGCCGTCGCCGGCGTAGCCGTTGGTGCCGGTGCCGGCGAAGGTGGAGATGATGCCGGTCTGTGGATCGACCTTGCGGATCCGGTAGTTCTGGGCGTCGGCGAGGTACAGGGTGCCGTCGGCCGCGACCGCGATCCCGTACGACTGGCTGAACCGGGCGGCGACCGCCGGGCCGCCATCGCCGGCGTATCCCGAGCCCGCGCCGACGATCCGGGTGATCGCGCCGGTCTCGGCGTCGACGCGACAGATCCGGTAGTGGTTGCGCGAGAGCAGGAACACGTTGCCGAGCCCGTCGACCGCGACCCCGCCGGGGAAGTACAGCGGCGATTCGGTCGCCGGCTGCCCGCCACACACGACCCCGTTGACCGAGCCGTTGCCGGCGATCGTCGAGATCGTGCCCGAGGCGGCGTCGACCTTGCGCACCCGCTCGCTGCCCGAGTCGCCGAGGTAGAGGTTGCCGGCGCCATCGACCGCGATGCCCTGGAGCCCCTGGAACCCGGCCGCGGTCGCCGGCCCGCCGTCGCCGCCGTACCCGGACAGGCCGCTGCCGGCCACCGTGGTGGCGGCGCCGGTGACGGCGTCGATGCGGGTGACGCGATGGCCGTAGGTCTCGGCGACGAACACGTTGCCGGCGCGATCGACCGCGAGCGGGATGGGGTTGCGGAACGATCGATCGGTGGCGGCCAGGTCGCCGCCGATGACGACCTCGGCGGACCACGTCGTGACCGCGCACGCGTCACAGCCATCGGCGGGGTTGGCGTTGGCGTCGTCGCACGCCTCGCCGACGTCCACCACCCCGTCGCCGCAGGCCTCGACCTTGCGACAATCGGCGCGGCACCCGTCGCCGCTCGCCGCGTTGCCGTCGTCGCAGGCCTCGACGCCGGCCCACACGAGGCCGTCCCCGCACCTCGCCTGGGCGCAGGTCGTGGTGCAGCTCGACGCGTCGTCGTTGCCGGCGCCGGCGTCGCAGGCCTCCACGCCGGCGTGCACGAACCCGTCGCCACAGGTCGCGAGCAGGCACCGCGAGGTGCACGCTCGATCGTCGCCGTTGGCGGCGCCGTCGTCGCAGGCCTCGTCGTCCTGGCGCACGCCGTCGCCGCACGACGGCAGGGCGCACGCGTTGGTGCAGCCGTCGGCGTCGATCTGGTTGCCGTCGTCGCACGCCTCGCCCGCGTCGACGATGCCGTCGCCGCAGCCGCCGACGACGCACAGCCCGGCGCGGCACACGCCAGCGCCGACGCCGACGAGCTCGCACGGGTCGCCCTCGCCGGGCCCGACGCACGCTTGCACCTGGCTCGGGTCCACGCAGGTGCCGCCGGCCGGCGCGCACACCCGCCCCTCGGGGCACACGGTGCCGTCGGCGCAGATGATCGCCGCGCCCTCGCCAGCGAGGCAGCCCGCCAGCGCGATGCCGGCGAGGATGGTCCGGCCCAGCACGCGGTGATTGTACGCGGGGCACGTTCGGAGCGGACCCACCGGGCCCAACGCCTTGAATTCTCACGGCGGGCCTCGCCGCGGCGGCCCCCACCCACTATGATCCGCCGGTGAGCTGGGTCGTACCGCTTGGGCTCGCCGGCCTGGCCATCACGGTCATGGCGGTGTTCACCACGCTCGCCGCGCGTCGGCGGCACGTGGCGACGGCGCAGGCCCCGGCGACCCTGGTCGGGCCGAGCGTGCTGCTGCACGACATCAACGACGATCGCTGCACCGGCTGCGACGCCTGCGTCGCGGTGTGCCCGACCAACGTGCTCGAGCTGGTCGACAACAAGAGCCGGGTGCTGCGGTTCGAGGACTGCATCCAGTGCGAGGCGTGCATGTTCGCGTGCCCGACCGAGGCGCTGGTGATGTTCCCCGAGGGCCAGACCCCGCCGCCGCTCCGGCTGCCGGAGATGGACGAGTTCTTCCAGACCCGGGCGCCGGGCCAGTACCTCATCGGCGAGGTCGCCGGCAAGCCGCTGGTGAAGAACGCCGCCAACCTCGGTCGCATGGTGGTCGAGCACATGCTCCGTGGCGGCCTGCGGCCCAGCCGCGGCGGCATCAGCGCCACCACCGGCGCCGCCAGCGTCGACGTCGCCATCGTCGGCTCGGGCCCCGCCGGGCTGTCGGCCGCGCTCACCTGCGTGCAGCGCGGGCTGTCGTACGTGGTGCTCGAGAAGGAGCAGCTCATCGCCTCGACGATCGCCCGCTACCCCAAGGGCAAGCTGGTGATGGCCGAGCCCTACGACACCGAGAACCTGTCGCTGTTGCCGGTGTTCGACTCGTCGAAGGAGCAGCTCCTGCCGATCTGGACCGAGCTGCTCTCGCGCCTCGGCGTGAAGGTCAGCCTCGGCGAGTCGGTCGAGAGCGTGGTGCCCGAGGGCGACGGCTTCGCGGTCAAGACCACGGTGGCGAAGTACCGGGCGCAGCGGGTGGTGCTCGCGATCGGCACCCGCGGCAAGCCGCGCACACTCGGCGTGCCCGGCGAGAACCTGCCCAAGGTCAGCAGCCTGCTCGACGATCCCGACGACTGGCGCGGCCAGCCGGTGCTGGTGGTCGGCGGCGGCGACAGCGCGGTCGAGGCGGCGCTGGCGCTCGCCGACGCCGGCGCCAAGGTGATCATCTCGTACCGCGGCAACGCGTTCGCCCGCGCGGCCCCCAAGAACAAGCAGGCGATCGAGGCGTACGCCGCCGAGGGGCGGCTCAAGACCAAGCTGCAGTCGACGGTGGTGTCGATCAGCGAGGACGCGGTGATCCTGCAGTTCGCCGACGGCTCGCAGAAGCAGTACGCCAACGCCGCGGCGTTCGTGCTCATCGGCGCCGATCCGCCGGTGGCGTGGCTCGAGAAGCTCGGGGTGTCGTTCATCGAGCGCGAGCACCAGTACCAGCTCGGGCGCAGCGACGAGCTGGTGCGCGCGATGGTGGCGTCGGCGATGCCGTGCCCCGAGGACGCGGCCCGCGCCGCCGCCCAGGTGCTCGGCGGCGCCGTCGACGTCGGCCCGGCGCTGGCCCCGCCGCCGGCGGGCGCGCCCAAGCGCACCGAGGTGTCGGTCGCGCGCAAGTGGCTGCGCGCCGCCACCAACATGCTGGCCGGCTCCGGTCGCCGCGGCGACAGCAACCCGGGCATCCCGGCGCGGCGCGCCTCGACCCAGGGCCCGGCGGTGGCGCCGCCGCGCGGGAGGGCGCCATCGCGCGCCGAGGGCGTGCGCCGCGCGTCGACCCAGGCCGGGGTGCCGCGCGATCAGCTGTCGTCGAGCGAGCGCACCCGCATCCTGCGCATGCTGCGCGACGAGGGCGGCCGCCGTGCCGACGAGGACTCGCAGGTGTTCATCGGCCCGGCGCCGTCGCGCGAGCCGCCGCGGCCGGGCACCCTCGGCATCGCCTTCGACGACGACTCGCCGGTGCCCGAGCTGCGCGCGCAGCGGGCGATGGCGAGCGCCGCGCAGGAGGCCAAGCCGGCGGTGGTGGTCGGCCTCGAGGAGGCCCGCGGTCGTCGTCCGGGCGCGCCGCCGCCGCCGGGCGGCGCGCGTCGGCCGGTGCCGCCGCCGTTCCGCAACGAGGAGACCCGCCAGGTCGACGCCGACATGCTGGCGCGCCTGCGCTCACCGGCGGCGGCCCCGACCGGCACCGCCGCGCCGCTGGCGCCGATCGACGGGTTCCCGCCCGGGTTCCCGGCCGCCGAGGGCGGCGAAGGCGCCGACACCGTGGCCAACGCCTTCGACGACGGCGAGGCCACCCAGATGACCGATCCGCGCAACCTGCCGCGGCCGGGCGAGCCCGCCGCCAAGCGCGACCCCGCCGCCAGCAGCCTGTCGGACATCGAGTGGGACCTGGACTAGCGCGTGCGGCGGCTGGTCTCCGCGCTGGTGCTCGCGCTCGTCGGCCTCGGCCTGGCGCTCTTCATCGGCCACAAGGCCAAGCGACCCACCGTCGGGCAGGCCTACCGCACGTCGGTGCTCATGCGCGACGCCTCGCGGCTGCCGCTCGGCTCGCAGGTCGTCATCGCCGGCGTCCGCGTCGGTGAGATCGACGCGCTGACCATCGAGGGCGACCTGGCCCGGGTGTCGATGCGCCTGCGCGACGACGTGGTGTTGTGGGCCGACGCCTCGGCGATGAAGAAGGCCAGCTCGCTGCTCGGCGACAACTACATCGAGCTGTCGCCCGGCGGCCCCGACGTCGGGCAGGCGCCGACGGTGCGTCGGCTGGCGAGCGGCGATCCGATCGGGTTCGTCGTCGAGGGCGCGTCGGCCGATCGCACGCTGCGCGCGATCGACTCGAACCTGCCGCGGGTCGATCGCGGGCTGGCGTCGGCGCGCGAGATGGTGGCCGGCGCCCGCGCGTGGTCGGCTGGCCGCCTCACCGAGTGGGTCGCCGACGGCGAGGCCTACCTGGCCGCCGGCTCGATCGAGTCGGCGCTGGCCACCGCGGATCGCGGCGCCGCCGGCCTCGAGCGCTTCACCGAGCGCGCCGCCGAGGCCACCGAGGGGCTCGATCGCCTGCTGTTCGGCAAGCTCGACGCCTGGAACCGCGACCTGGTGCGGATGCGCGACGGCATGCGCGACGCTCGCGGCGAGCTGGCCCAGGCCCTCGGCGACGTCCGCGCCAACCTCGACGAGGTCGATCCGATCCTCGCGCGCGCGAGCTCGACGATGGCGGCGCTCGGCGACCGCGCGCCGCCGGCCGAGCGCGACACCGTCGCCCGGCTCATCCACGACGACGACCTGGCCGACACCCTCGACGACCTCGCCGCCGACGGCGCCGACGCCAGCGCCGGCCTCGATCGGCTGCGGAGCTTCATCGGCTTCCGCACCGAGTTCAACCTGCGCGCCGAGCCGCGGTTCTACGTGATCGCCGAGCTGGCCGCGCGGCGCGACACCTTCTACCGCATCGAGCTGTCGAAGGACGGCCTCGGCGGCACCCCGGAGCTGACCCTCACCGACGGGCCCGGCACCGGCAGCTTCACCCAGCGCGGGTTCATCCAGGAGGGGCTGCGGTTCACCGCGCAGTGGGGCAAGCGGCTGGGCCCGGTGGCGGTGCGGCTCGGCCTCAAGGAGTCGACCTTCGGCGTCGGCGCCGACCTCAACCTGCTCGACGGCCGGCTGCGCCTCGAGGGCGACGTGCTCGACGCCACCTTCGGCGACGCGCCGCGGGTCAAGCTGGGCGCCGCCTTCGAGCTGTTCCGCTCGATCTACGTGCTGGGCGGCATCGACGACGCGCTCAACGCGCCGAGCGAGCTGCCGGTGGCGGCCTGGCCCGACGACGTCGACGTGCCCGTGTACTTCCAGCAGGTGCCCACCGGGCGCGACGTGTTCGCCGGGGTGATGCTGCGCTTCACCGACGCCGATCTCACCCGGCTCTTGCTCATCTACGGCGCGCTGGTCGCCGGCTTGATGTGAGCGTCATCGCGGCGGCGGCAGCAGCGCCGCCAGCTCGGCGGCGAACCCGCGGACGTCGCCGGCCAGGGTGCCGGTGTCGGCGCCGCCGCAGTGAGCCACCTCGAGGCGCGGCGTCTCGCGCGCGGCGTAGGTGAGCGCGAGGGCGTGGCTGGTGCCACCGGTGCACCCCGGCTCCGGCTCGGTGGCCGGCTGCTCGCGCAGGCCGTGGCGGGCGAGCGCGGCGACCACGCCGGCGTACTGTGCCGCGGTCAGCGGCACCGTCTCGTCGCTGACCAGGTCGCCGTAGCTGTCGACCACCCGACGGATCGAGGCCGCGGTGACCGAGATGTAGTAGCTGCGGTGGTCCGGCGGCGGCACCGAGGCGTCGCGGAACCACAGCTCGATGAGGCGCGGCGCCTCGGTGTCGTCGGCGGCCACGGGCGGCTCCTCGGTGATGGGCGGCGTGGGGGTGCCGACGGCCGGTGCCGGCGTCGGCGCGCCCCCGCAGGCGACGACGACCCCGACCACGAGGGCACCGGCGCGGATGATGGCGGACATCCGCCGACGTTACCGCGAGCGCCGCGCGCCCGCGTGGCTCGGGCTACGCTTCGCGGGTGCATCGCGCCTGCGAACCTCCGCGCGTCGAGGCCGCGTGACGCCGGGCTGGGCCGAGCTCGAGCCGCGGCCGCGCGCCGTCGCCACCGCCGAGCTCGCGCGGCGCAGCGCCGAGCGACGTCACCTGGTGGTCCAGCTCGCCGGCGCCCACGGCGGCGGCTACGCCGGCGCGCGATCGCCGATCGTGCTCGACGCCATCCACGTGGCGCCGACCGCGGCGCTGCTCGCGCTGGCGCCCGACGACGGCGCCTGCGAGCACGCCGTCGACGACGACGGCCTCACGCTGCGCTACCAGAGCCACGACGTGGGCACGGCGCTGCGTGGGATCTTGCGCGGCCACGGCGGCTACCTCGAGGCGATGCTCGCGGCGCGGACGCTCGTCGAGGACGCGCGCCTCGGCGGCGTGCGCCCGCTGCTCGACGCGGTGACCTCGCGCCTGTTGGCGCGGCACTACGCCGGCGTCGCCGTCGCCCAGCGCCGCCTGCTCGCGCCGACGCCGACCGCCGAGGCGGTGCTCGACGCCCTCCGCCCGGCGCTGACCGGCGCTCACCTGCTGGCCACCGGCGAGCTGGTGGTCGATGTCGCCGCCCTGGTCGAGGCGACGCCCCTCGACGGCGTCGACGACCTGGCGGCGCGCGCCCGCGCCGACGACGCCGCGCCGCTGGCCGCCGCCGAGGTCGAGCGCTGGCACCGCGACCTCGACTCGGCGCGGCGCCGCCTCGAGGAGGCGCTGCCGACCTCGCCGCTGCCGGCGGTGCCGGTGCCCGCGGCCGTCGCCGAGCTCGATCGCTGGCTCATCGAGCTGCGCCGCACGGCGTGGTGACCGGCGACCTGGGGTCGATCGTCCCAGTGGTGTTCGCGCGCGCGCCACGGCTACCATCGAGGCGTGTCGTCGCGAGCCGCGCTGAGGTCCTTGGCGCTCCTGGGGCTGTCGCTCGCGCCCGGGTGTGACGGCGCGACCACGCCGCTGGCCACCGCCCGCTCTGGCGTCGTCTTCACCTACCCCGCCGACGGCCAGCTCGACGTGCCCGTCGACGCGCGCCTGGTGGTGACGTTCTCCGATCCGGTCGAGGCCGGGGCGCTCGGCGCGTGCTCGACGGGCGGCGGCGGGTTCTGCCTGCTCGGCCCCGACGGCGCGGTCGCGGTCGAGCCGGAGGTCACCGGCGACGGCCGCAGCGTCGAGGTGCGCGCGCCGCACCTGGCGCCGGGCACCACCTACGAGCTCGTCGTCGGCGCCGCGCTGGCGCCGAGCGCGACCAACCTGCCCGCCGGGCCGCTGGTGCGCTTCACCACCCGCACCACGCGCCCGCGCGCGGCGGCGCCGACGCTGGTGGCGGTCAACGGCGCGGCCGTCGGCACGCCCGAGGCATACCGCCCGCTGCTCGAGCGCTCGACGGTGCGCCTGGTGTTCTCCGAGCCGCTCGATCCGCGCACGGTCGCGCTCGGGCCCGGCGCGCTCGAGCTCGTCGACGTCGCCAGCGGCCAGCCGGTGCCGGCGACGCTGGTGGCGCAGGGCATCCACGCCTCGATCGATCCGGTGGAGGATCTGGTGCCCGACGCCAGCTACGAGCTGCGGATCGGGCCGGCGCTGACCGACCTCGGCGGCACCCCGGTGGTCGCGGCGGTGGCGACGCTGACGCCGCGAAGCAGCGGCGCCGCTCGCCCGGTGGTGCAGTCGCTGCGCACCCGCGAGCCCGGTGATCCGGGGCCGACCTCGTCGCGCTCCGGCGCCGAGGTCAACGTCGCCGTCGTGAGCCACCCGCTCATCGGCGCCCAGCGCAGCGAGGTGTTGCCGGCGACGTTGCAGAGCGAGCTCGGCGATCCGGCCGCCTTGCCCGACCTCGGCTACCCCATCGCGTTCTCGATCCGGCGCGGCCAGCGCCTGCGGCTGGGCGCGCTGCCGCTCGCGCTCGGTGGCGTGGTGCCGACCGGCCTGGCCACCGGCGACATGATCATCGAGTTCCTGACCGACGCCGACGGCCGGCTGTTCCGCAGCCCGCACCAGGATCCGGACCAGCGGCCGGAGAACCTGCGCGCGCCGCTGCAGGTCGAGCTGACGATGGACCTGGCGATCTTCACCGACGACGCCGCCGGTGACGCCGTCATCTCCCAGACCATGCTCGGCGTGCAGGCCACCGGCACCGCGATCGCCACCGACGGCGTGCTCGCGCTGGAGACGGTGAGCGCGATGGAGTTCGGCCTGCTCGGGGTCGCCACGGCGCCCACCGACCTGGTGCTCGAGCTCATCAGCGACGACGGCGGCGCGGCGCCCGTCGACGACGTCGCGCCGCGGCTGGTCGGCACGCTGCCGGCCGACGGCGACGAGCTCGGGCCGACCGACGGCATCGAGCTGCGGTTCTCCGAGCCGGTCGAGCTCGATCGCCTGCGCGCCGGGCTCACCGTCGAGACCGCGGCGGGCGCGGCGATCCCGGTGGCGGTCGAGAGCCACGGCGCCACCGTGGTGGTGCGACCACGCCAGCGCCTGGCCGACGCCACCACCGTGCGGGTGACCCTGGCCGACGTCGCCGATCTCGCCGGCAACTCGCTCGCCGACGGGCCCACCCTCGCCTTCGCGACGCCGACGGTGGCGGCGACCGGGGTGCCGCTGACCGTGCTCGCGATCTCGCCGGGCGCGCCGTGCGCGCTGACCGCCGCCACCGCGACCACGCCCGGCCGCTGCGCCGGCGGCGACGGCGACGACGACCGCTACCAGCCGTTCACCCTCGCCGCCGACCTCCCCATCGAGGTCGTGACCAGCCAGCCCCTCGACGACGCCAGCGCCACCCTCGGGGCGAGCTGCGGCGCCGGCAGCGTCCGGGTCGAGCGCGTCGACGACGGCGGCGGGTGCGTCGAGCCGGTGCCGGGTACGCTGCTGGTGCGCGAGCGCGGCCTGGGCTTCGTGCCCGACCAGCCATGGCAGGTCGACGGCCGCTACCGCCTGACGCTCGTCTCCGGCGGCGACGAGGACTGCGACGCCGGCGAGCTGTGCGGCCGGGTCAGCGACGCCGCCGCCAGCTTCGATCCGCTGCGCGGCGCCAGCGGTGGCGGCGACGCCGGTGGTCCGGCGCTGGTGATCGACTTCACCGGCACGCCGGCCACCGGCGAGATCCGGGTCACCTCGCTCACCCGCCCGGCCACCGACACCAACGGCAACGGCCGGGTCGACGGCGCCGAGCTGCGCACCGACGCCAACCGCGCCGCCCTGCGGGTGCTCGACTCCACCGGCGACGTCGACGACGCCCGCTTCGACATGGACGACTGCGTGCCCCAGACGCCGGAGACCGACGGCTGCATGTACCTGC
This sequence comes from Kofleriaceae bacterium, assembly GCA_041389945.1. Lineage (GTDB taxonomy): Bacteria > Myxococcota_A > Polyangia > Haliangiales > Haliangiaceae > JAWKQW01. Next base: position 52,409 of record JAWKQW010000011.1, on the reverse strand, counting down.
TCGGGGCGATGCCGGTGCGCCTGGGCGGCGCCACCACGGCGTGCCCGCTGCCCGACGGCACGACCGCCGCCGCCTGCGTGCCGGCGCTGCTCGGGCCGCAGACCATGCTCGGCACCTCGATGCGCCTGCGCGCCAGCCTCGGCATCAGCGTGACCACGGACACCGAGACCCTGGTGATGCGGGTGCGCGAGCCCGAGGCCGGCCCGCCAACCGGCTACATCGTCGACGACGGCGGCCAGCCGCGCATGGTGGTGGCCCTCGACGTGTACATGGACGCGCCGGACATGGAGGTCACGCTGTCGGACCACGACCTCTACAGCAAGCCGATGGCGCTGCTGCTGTCGGGCCCGGTGCGCTTCCTCGCCGACGGTCGCTTCGAGATCGCGCTCACCAACCTCGAGGCGGCGACGCTGGCGGTCGACATCGACGCGCCGCTCGGCTTCGGCGGCAAGATCATCCTCGAGCTGCCCGCCGAGCAGATGCACCTGACCCTGCGCTCGGCGCCGCTGCGGGGAGGCGAGCGATGAGGGCCGCGTGGGTCGCCCTCGGCCTGGCGCTGGCGTGGACAACGGCGGTGCCCGAGGCGCGGGCGGACCAGCCTCGCGTCGCCGCCGCGAAGAAGAAGAAGAAGAAGAAGGCGACGCCGAAGGCGCCGCCGCCGGCGCTGGTCGAGCCGGACCTCGCCGACCCGCCGCCTCCTGACGACGACGACGACGACGATGCGCCGCCGCCGTCCGTCGAGGTCGAGGCGCCCGTGTCGCCGCGCCCCCGGCCCGCGCGCCCGCGGCGCTTCTACGTGCGCGCCGGCCTGGCCCAGCTGTCGCCGCTCGCGGTGTCGCGCGAGCTGCGCCTGGCCGACGTCGACGGCGCTGCCAGCCTCGCCTTGCGCGACGGGCCGGTCGCCGGCTCGGGCGCCGCGGTCAACGGCGCGACCTTGCCAGCCGTGATGCTCGGCTACCGGCTCACCCCGAAGCTCGCCGTCGAGGCGGTGCTCGCGCCGCCGTTCACGGTGCGCTTCCGGGCCACCGGCACCCTGGCCGACGAGTCGCTGGCGCCGATGGCGCTGGGCCTGCCGACCGGCGTGCCGCCGCTCGGCACCGAGCTCGGCCACGCCACCGCGGCGCCGCCGGTGATCACCGCGGTGTACCAGCCGCGGCCCGACGCGCGGGTGCGCCCGTACTACGGCGGCGGGCTCAGCCTGCTCCTCGCCTACGGCGCCGAGGTCACCAACCCGGTGCTCACCGAGGTCAGCCAGCCGGAGATGTCGATCGCGCCGGCGCCGGGGCTGGTCGCGCAGGGCGGCGTCGAGGCCACGGTGTGGCGCTCGGTGTACGCGCGGCTCGACGTGAAGTTCATCGCGCTCATGCTGGCGCGTGCCGAGGTGCGCCACGTACAGGTGCGCACGCCAGCGCTGCCGGTGCTCGACACCGTCGAGGTCGGCACCGCGAAGCTCGACGTGTGGATCAACCCGCTCATCATCTCGTTCGGGGTCGGCACCGACTTCTGACGCAGCGCTCCATCCGCCCGCGCGCGAACGCGTCCCGCAGGCGCGCCCGCGCGCGTATGGTCGCGCCGTGCTGCGTGCCCGCGCGATCGCGTTCGTCCTCGTCGCCGCGTGCGGCGGCGCCCCCGCCGACGTCGATGCCCCGCCCGGCGCCGACGACGCCGCCCCCGCCGTCGATGGCGGGCCCCGCGACGCCGGCTGGGGCGAGCGCTGCGGCGACGGCCGCGACGACGACGGCGACGGCCTCGTCGACGAGGACTGTCCGCCGAGCCTGTTCGCCGGGGCGTACGCGCCCGAGCTGGTCGCCGACGCCGACGTGATCGCGCTGGAGGCCGCCGCCGGGCGCGCGCTCACCGTGATCCAGACCTACCGCTCGATGAGCGCGCTCGGCCTGACCCGGCTCGGCGAGGATCTCGACGCCATCTTCGGCGCCGGCCGGGTCGCCCACGTCAACGTCGAGCCCCTCGGCTACGCGCCGGCCGAGCTGGCGGCGCCGACGGCGGCGCCGGTCGCCACCGATCTCGCGGCGATGGCGCAGACCGTCGCCGGGCGCCTCGCCGCCCATCCGCGTGGCCGCGTGCTGCTCACCTTCGTCGCCGAGATGAACGGCGACTGGACGCCGTGGGGCTGCATGGCCGCCGCCGACCTGATCGCGCTGTGGCGCGCGGCCCACGTCGCCGTCGACGACGCCCTCGCCGCCGCCGCGATCGACCGGCGCCGGGTGCGGTGGGTGTACGGTCCCAACAACACCTCGAGCGCGGCCTGCGGCTCGGCCGCCGGCTATTACCCGGGCCACGCCTGGGTCGACCTGCTCGGCATGAGCAGCTACCGCTCCGGCACCGCCACCGTCGCCGACACGGTGGTCGCGCCGGCGGCCGCCCTGCTCGACGCCGTCGGCGTGGCGTCGGCCTGGCGCCGCGATCGCTTCGTGGTGTTGCAGACCGGCACCCGCGCGGTCGCCGGGGACGATCGCGGCGCGTGGGTCACCGCGCTGCACACCACCCTCGCCGACGACGACCGCTTCGCCGGCGTCATCTACTTTCAGAGCGCGGACTGGCGCATCCCACCGTCGGCGCCGGGCTGGGACGCGTGGGGCGCGGCCATCGCGGCGTTGCCGCCGAGCGACGTCCAGCTCGACGGCGTGTTCGCGCCGTGGTTCTGGGACGTGGCGCAGGCCGATGCTGGCTACCCCGAGATCCAGGCGCTGCGCGCCGCCGGCATCACCACCGGCTGCGCCAGCGCGCCGGCCAGGTTCTGCCCCGACGAGCCGCTGCGGCGCATCGACGCCGCGGTGCTCCTGGCCCGCGCCTTCACCCTGCCCGACGGCGCCGGCGCCTCGCCGTTCGCCGACCTCGCCGACGACGATCCCGCCCTCGGCGCGGTGCTCGAGCTCACCACGCGCGGCGCGCTGGCGCCCTGCGCGACCTCGCCGGCGCGGCTGTGCCCCACCGACGCGATCACCGAGGGCGACCTGGCCATGGCGGTCACCGCGCTCGGCGGCACCGCGCCCGCCGCCCTCGACGCGCCAGCCACCCGGGCCCGCGGCGCGGTGTTCATCGCGCGCGGCGCCGCGCTGCCACCCGACGCGCTGTAGGTAGACTGCGGCGGTGAAGCCGCCCAACCCTCTGCTCGCCGCCGCCGGCACCACCATCTTCGAGGCGATGTCGGAGCTCGCGCGCGCCCACGCCGCGGTCAACCTCGGGCAGGGCTTCCCCGACGAGCCCGGGCCGCTGGCGCTGCGCCAGGCGGCGGCCACCGCCACCCTCGACGGACCGCACCAGTACCCGCCGATGATGGGCACGCCGGCCCTGCGCCAGGCGGTCGCCGCCCACGATCTTCGTCGGCACGGCACCGCGCTCGACTGGCAGACCGAGGTGCTGGTCACCTCCGGCGCCACCGAGGCGTTGCTGGTGACCTTCCTCGGGCTGCTCGCGCCGGGCGACGAGGTCGTCGTGCTCGAGCCGGCCTACGACACCTACGCGCCGGTGATCCGCCGCCTCGGCGCGGTGCCGGTCGCCGTGCGCCTCACGCCACCGACCTGGGAGCTGCCCGTCGACGAGCTCGCCGCGGCGTGCTCGCCGCGGACCAAGGCCCTGGTGCTCAACAACCCGATGAACCCGACCGGCAAGGTGTTCACCGACGCCGAGCTCGAGCGCCTCGCGGCGCTGGTCGTCGCGCACGACGCCTACCTCATCGCCGACGAGGTCTACGAACACCTGGTGTTCGCGGGCCGCCGCCACCGCTCCGCGCTGTCGCTGCCCGGCCTGCGCGAGCGCGCCGTGCGCATCGGCTCGGCGGGCAAGACGTTCTCGCTCACCGGCTGGAAGGTCGGCTACGTCAGCGCGGCGCCGGCGCTCCTGCACCCGATCGCCAAGGCGCACCAGCTCACCACCTTCACCACGCCGCCGTCCTTGCAGCACGCCGTCGCCCTCGGCCTCGACGAGGTCGAGCAGCACACCGCCGGCCTCGCCGATCGCCTGGCGCGCAGCCGCGACCGCCTCGCCGCCGGCCTCACCGCCCTCGGGCTGCCCCTGCTCCCCGTCGACGGCACGTACTTCCAGGTCGCCGACGTCGCCGCCTGGATGCGCCCCGACGAGGACGACGTCGCCTTCGCGCGCCGCCTGGTGGTCGACGCCGGCGTCGTCGTCATCCCCATGAGCGCCTTCTACGCCGCCGACGCGCCACGCTCGCTGGTGCGCTTCTGCTTCTGCAAGCACGACGCCACCATCGACGCCGCCCTCGAGCGCCTGACCACCTGGGCCCGCCGCTGACGCGCGCCCAGCTCGTCGCCCGCACGTCGCTACGCGTCCGCGATCGCTGCGCGCTTCGTCGCTGCTCACGTCGGATCGCCGCGCGGCCCGGCGCTGCTCGCGTCGGATCGCCGCGCGGCCCGGCGTCGCCGTCGCGCGGTTGGGCGCCCCACCGTGCTCAAACAGGTCCTCGCGCGGCGTGATCCCACCACTTCGTGCTCGCTCGAGAGGTGTGTTGACCGTGCGGGCTCGTCGGCGCTGCGGAAACTACGCGCGGTGGGGGCCCAACCTCGCTCGTCGCCGCCTCGGCTCTGCGTCTCGTGGCTCGCCGAATCGCCGCCCGGCCCGGCGTCGCCGGCGCGCGGTTGGGCGCCCCACCGTGCTCAAACAGGTCCTCGCGCGGCGTGATCCCACCACTTCAAAGCCCGCCGGAGAGGTGTTGACCGTGCGGGCTCGTCGGCGCGCGTGAACCTACGCGGCGGGGCCCAACTCGCTCGTCGCCGCCTCGGCTCTGCGTCTCGTGCTCGCCGAATCGCCGCCCGGCCCGGCGTCGCCGGCGCGCGGTTGGGCGCCCCACCGTGCTCAAACAGGTCCTCGCGCGGCGTGATCCCACCACTTCGTGCTCGCTCGAGAGGTGTGTTGACCGTGCGGGCTCGTCGGCGCTGCGGAAACTGCGCGCGGTGGGGGCCCAACCTCGCTCGTCGCCGCCTCGGCTCTACGGCTCGTGGCTCGCCGATGTCGCTCCTCGTCCGCGATCGCCGCCCGGCCCGGCGTCGCCGGCGCGCGGTTGGGCGCCCCACCGTGCTCAAACAGGTCCTCGCGCGGCGTGATCCCACCACTTCGTGCTCGCTCGAGAGGTGTGTTGACCGTGCGGCTCGTCGGCGCTGCGGAAACTGCGCGCGGTGGGGGCCCAACCTTCGCTCCGTCTCCGCCTCGGTAAACTTCGTTCAGCAGGAGCCTGAGATCACGTCGCTTGCCGAGCGTCAGCCGCCACAGTCCGACCGAACTCCGCCTCGACTGCCCATCGCCTCACCCTTCACACGGTGCGCCCGGCGGCTCCGCTGGCGGCGACTGCGGGAGGGTGGGGTCCCCCCGCGCGCAGTTCCGCAGCGCCGTCGAGCCCCCGGCACGGTCACACCCGCCGCGCAAAGCACGCAGCTCGCGCTCTCGCCGCGCGAGGACTGTCTGAGCACGGGGAGCCCCACCCGACGCACTCCGGCGCCGTCCGCTCCACCTCCCGCCGCGTCCACCGACACCTCGACCACTCACTCGACCGCGAGCACGGCCACACCACCAGGTCGGCCTCGACGAGGAGATCGCCCTCGCCTGCCCTTCACACGGTGCGCCCGGCGGCCTCGGCGCAGGCGACGGGGTGCGGGTGGGGTCCCCCGCGCGCAGTTCCGCAGCGCCGTCGAGCCTGCAGTCAACACACCCGCCGCGCAAGCACGCAGCTCGCGCTCTCGCCGCGCGAGGACTGTTCGAGCACGGGGGAGCCCCACCGCCGACGGCCCCGGCGCCGTCCGGCTCCCCCATCCCACCTCGACCACCGACACCTCGACCACTCCTCGACAGCGAAGCCACCACACCAGGTCGGAGCTCCTCGACGAGGAGATCGGTTCCTCGCCTCACCCTTCACACGGTGCGCCCGGCGGCCTCGGCGCAGGCGACGGGGTGGGAGGGTGGGTCCCCCCGCGCGCAGTTCCGCAGCGCCGTCGAGCCTGCACGGTCAACACCCCTGCCGCGCAAGCACGCAGCTCGCGCCTGCCGCGCGAGGACTGTTCGAGCACGGGGAGCCCCCACCCGACGCACCCGGCGCCGTCCGCTCCCCCATCCCACCTCGACCACCGACACCTCGACCACTCACTCGACCGCGAGCACGGCCACCACCAGGTCGGCCTCGACGAGGAGATCGCCTTCGCCTCACCCTTCACGCGGTGCGCCCGGCGGCCTCGGCGCAGGCGACGGGGTGGAGGGTGGGGTCCCCCCGCGCGCAGTTCCGCAGCGCCGTCGAGCCTGCACGGTCAACACACCTGCCGCGCAAGCACGCAGCTCGCGCTCTCGCCGCGCGAGGACTGTCTGAGCACGGGGGGAGCCCCACCCGACGCACCCGGCGCCGTCCGCTCCCCCATCCCACCTCGACCACCGACACCTCGACCACTCCCTCGACAGCGAGCGCGACCACGCCACCAGGTCGGCTCCTCGACGAGGAGATCGCCCTCGCCTCACCCTTCACACGGTGCGCCCGGCGGCCTCGGCGCAGGCGACGGGGTGGAGGGTGGGGTCCCCCCGCGCGCAGTTCCGCAGCGCCGTCGAGCCTGCACGGTCAACGCAACCTCTCGCGCGAGCACGCAGCTCGCGCTCTCCTCGCGCGAGGACTGTCTGAGCACGGGGGGAGCCCCACCCGACGCACCCGGCGCCGTCCGCCTCACCCTCCCTCCGCGACCACCGATCACCGTCCACCGATCACGACGCCACGACGCCACAACGCCTCGCCACGACGCGCGTCGCACCGCTACGCCTCCGGCGGCGCCACCGCGCACGCGATCTCGACCACCGTGCCGCGCGGCTGCATCTCGCCCGGCGCGCGCTGGATGACGAACGCCTCGACGCCGGGCTCGCACTGGTCCGGCAACGACCCGAACTCCCAGCACGGCCGCTCGGCACCCGCGTCCGCGCACGTCGGGATCGTCGTCCGGGTCTCCTCGGGCCGGTCCGGCGCCACCACCTGCACCACCGAGCACTCCGCCTGCAGCCCGGGCAGCGCCGGGTTGGCGTCGTACAGCGGCACGTCGAGGCACGGGTAGCCGAACTGGTCGCGGAAGAACTCACCGATCGCGACCAGCCCGTCCGACAGATCCTCGTCGCAGATCGTCGTCGCGAACTCGCGCTGCGGGAACGCCGTCATGAACGCGTCGAGCCGGATCGCCGGGAACGCGCGCTGCTCGAGCGAGAACGTCCCCGCGGCGTCCTCGAACCCGTCGATGGTGTAGCCGCACGAGTCGTCGACCTCGACCCACGCCGGCGTCGTCCCCATCGCAGGCGTCGGCACCACCCGCACCGGCGTCGGCGGCGCCGCGATCCGCGCCACGATCACGTCCCGCGGGTCCGCCTTCACCCCGCGCAGGAACGCCTGGTACTCCGCCACCGACGCCACCAGCGGCGAGCCCTCCGCGGGCACGCAGTCGGTGTAGCTGCCCGGCGTCCGCGGATCGCTCGGCCCCTCGCAGGTGACCCCGTACTCGAAGCACCGAAACGAGCTGTACAGCCCGTACGGCGTGGCCGCCTGCTCGAACAGGTCGTCGCTCGCCGCCGAGCAGTCGTCCTCGTCGCCGATGAACACCACCGCGAGCAGCGCGTCGTCGCGTACGAAGTCGCCGTTGGCCGGGTTCTCCAGCGCGCGCCGCATCGCCTCGAGCGGCGCCTCGAGCCCGCAGCCCTGGGTGCCCACCGACGCGATGCACGCGAAGTCGTCGCGCAAGCTCGTCACGTCGGCGCCGGCGTTCGCCGTCAGGTAGCGCGTCCCCGGCGCCGTGCTGCAGGCCTCGGTGCCGGCCGGTGCGTAGCGACCGAGCCGGTTCGGCCCGGTCTCCACGTGGCGCGTGATCGACAGCAGGCCATCGTCACCGGCGTCGGCACGCGCACACCCGGTGTCGGTCGTCACCACCCCGATGTGCAGGTCCGGCAGCCCGCCCTCGATCCGCTCGAGCACGTTGATGAACTCGTCGAAGTTGCGCTGCAGCGCCGCCTGCCTCGCCCATCGAGCCCGAGTTGTCGATGACGAAGAGCAGGTCGAGCTTGCGGTTGAGGTTGACCGGCAACACCTTCACGTCGACCAGGTCCTGCCCGGGCGGGAGCTGCGAGATCGGGCGATCGACGCAGCCGAGCGCGCCGCCGAGGATGCACGAAACGAAGACGACACCAGACGCACGCATGGCTGCTCCTTTGGACGCACGACCGCCCCCCGGCGTGGGCCAGGTCCGCGGCGCGCGGTCTACGAGGGGGATGGCCGCGCGCGCGCGGATCCGTCACCGAATCGATCGCGCCGGGTGCGGTACGCTCGGGCGGTGAGCTCCGGCGGCATCGTGCGCACCCCGCGACGACCCGAGGGCTGGGTCGCGCCCGGCCCGGCGCCCGCCGGGGCCCAGGGCCGCCCCGAGCTCGAGCCCGCCGCCGACGAAGATCTCGGCCTGCTCGCCGGCGACTGGCGGATCTTCCAGAAGATCCGCGGTCACCGCTGGAGCCTCGACGACCTGGTCACCGCGTACGTCGCCTGTGAGCTGACGCCCGCGCCGCGGCGCGCGCTCGATCTTGGGTGCGGCCTCGGCAGCGTGCTCTTGCTCGTGGCCTGGCGGCACCCCGGCGCCGAGGTCATCGGCATCGAGGCCCAGGCCGATCGCGCCGCGCTCGGCCGCCGCTCCATCGCCTACGACGGCGTCGCCGATCGCTGCCGCATCCTCGACGGCGATCTGCGCGACGACCACGCCACGCTCGGGGCGTTCGAGCTCGTCACCGGCACCCCGCCCTACTTCCCGCGCGGCACCGGCACCGAGTCGGCGGCGCCCCACGCCGCGCCGTGCCGGTTCGAGCTGCGAGGCGGCGTCGAGGACTACCTGCGCGCGGCCGCGGCGCGGCTCGCGCCCGGCGGCCACGTCGTGGTGTGCACCTCGGCCCTCGAGCGCGAGCGCGTGATCGCCGGCGGCGCCGCCGCGGGCCTCGGCCACCGCACCCACACCGACGTGGTGCCGCGCGCCGGCAAGCCGCCGCTGGTGATGGTCGACGTCTTCGACGGCGTCGCCGGCGCCGGCAGCCCGAGCTCGTCGGAGCTGGTGGTGCGCGATCGCGACGGCGCCTGGACCGAGGCCTTCCGCGCGGTGCGCGCGGCCTTCGGCATGCCGACCGCGCCGCCGACGCAGCGCTGACCGTCGTCAGTCGGCGAGGTAGAGGACGCCGGCGAACACCCGCGGCGACGCCAGCTCGATCCGGCGCAGGGTGCAGCGCACGCGCGGCAGCTCGAGGTAGCCGAGCGTCGACGGCGCGCCCTCGGAGCGGGCCTCGGGCTCGGGCGCACGCGGCAGCACCACGTACACGTTGTCGGCGCGATCGAGCGCCAGGCGCCAGTCGACGTCGTCGTGACAGGCCACGATCTCGAGCAGCCGTCGGGACCGGGCACCGACCCGCGGCGGATCCCCGCGCAGCCAGCCGACCGGCGGATCCTCGTCGGCGATCACCGTGGGCGACAGCTCGATGAGCTCGCGCGACGCCAGCCGCGCCTCGAGCTCGTCGTGGGTGAGCGTCGGCGTCATCGCCCGACCGCCGTCGTTGGCGATCGGCGCCGCCGGCGGCGCGGCCGGGGCGCCGCCACACGCACAGGCGATCACGAGCGTCAGAGCCAGCCGGCGAGCAGCGCACATGGGCCGAGCATAGACGGCCGGCGCCGCGCTCACACCCGCAGCAGGCACACCTGCAGGTAGCGATCCTTGGGCTGGGCCGGCACCGTCGGGTAGTCGGGCGGCAGCCCGCCGAGCTCGAGCACCGCCCCGGTCCGCCCGGCCGCCGCCAGGCCCTTGCTGGCCAGAGTCGGCAGCGGCCCCAGGTCCGGCGAGTTGGCGGCCAGCCACAGGAGGCCCCCGTCGGGGATCACCGCCGCGGCCTGGGCGATGAGCTCTGGATAGTCACGCCCGAGCACCCACGGCCGGCCGCGCGCCGGCGAGAAGGTCGGCGGATCGATCATCACCGGGTCGTACTGCTCGCGCTCCTTGGCCGCGCGCACCAGGAACCGGCCGGCGTCGCCGACCTCGAAGCGCCAGCGCGGATCGGCGCCGAGGCCGGCGCGCGCGAAGTTGCTCTGCGCCCAGGCCTGCACGCCGTCGGAGGTGTCGACGCTCACCACCGAGGCGGCGCCGGCGCGCGCGCACGCCAACGACAGCGCGCCGGTGTACGAGAACAGGTTGAGCACACGCCGCCCGGGCGCCCACCGCGGCAGCCCGCGCCGGTGCTCGCGCATGTCGGTGAACAGGCCGTGGTTGAGCCCGGCGGTGAGGTGCAGCTCCATCGCCACGCCGTGCTCGTGCGCGACCACCACGTCGGGCGGCGTCTCGCCGACGATCTCCTGCGTCACGTCGTCGGCGCCGCCGCGCTTGCGCACCTTGATCACCACGCCGCGCAGCGAGGCGAACCCGCGGATCGCCTCGGCCGCCAGCCGCGCCACCGGCACCAGCGCCGGCGCGTAGGCATAGAGCACCGCCCAGGCGCCGAGCACGTCGCAGGCGAGCCCCGGCATGCCGTCGCCGGCGCCGTGGAACGCGCGGTAGGTGGCGTCGGGCTCGACCAGCCCGAGGGCGCGCCGCAGCCGCAGCGCGCGCTCGACCCGCAGCCCGACCAGCGCGCCGCCGATGGTGGGCAGCCCATCCGCCGGCGTCGCCCACACCCGGGCCAGATCGTTGTCGACGTCGGCGATGGCGATGCCGAGCTCGTCGCCGGCGTCGTCGACGAGGCGCAGGTGCGTGCCCGGCGCGGCCGCCGGCGTCAGCGCCAGCCGCCCGAGCTCGAGATCGAGGCCCCCGCGCGCGAGGTGCGCGGCGGCGCCGGCGGGCAGGACGACCTCGCGGATGGCCACGCCGCTAGGTACCGCACCTGCCGACCCGCGCGCACGGTCGTCGCGCGCGCCTCCGCGCCGGTCGACCCCAAACCAGTGGTTGACGCCCGGCAATGGTCGGACCATTATAGATCCAGAGTCGATGTCCCTTCCCAGGAGGCTGTAAATGCTCGGGATTCCAATCGGTCTGGCCTACGCGAACCTGTCGGAGTGGGTCATCCACAAGTACGTCCTGCACGGCCTCGGCAAGAAGCCGGGCTCGTTCTGGAGCTTTCACTGGCACGAGCACCACAAGGCGGCGCGGCGCGACGACCTCGAGGATCCGGCGTATCGCAAGTCGCTGCGCGAGAGCTTTCGCGCGCGCGACGCCCAGGCCAAGGAGGTCGCGGCCCTGGCGGCGTCCGCCGTCGCGATCTCGCCGCTGTTGCCGGTGGCGCCGTGGTTCGTCGGCACGGTGTGGTACTCGGCGCTCAACTACTACCGCGTGCACAAGCGCGCGCACCTCGACCCGGCGTGGGCGCGCGAGCACCTGCCGTGGCACGTCGACCACCACCTCGGTCCCGATCAGGACGCCAACTGGTGCGTGACCCGGCCGTGGTTCGACGACCTGCTCGGTACCCGCAAGCGGTACCTCGGCACCGAGCGCGCGGCCGCCGACGAGGCCAAGCGCGCGCGCCGGGCCGAGAACGCCGCGGCGCGAGCTGCGGCTGCCGCGACCTGAGCGCCGCGAACCTATCGGCGCGCGGCCGCAGCGCGGCGCGACACCTCGACGTCGTCGAAGGGCAGCTCGCGACCGGCGACCTCCTGGACTCGCTCGTGGCCCTTGCCGGCGACGATCACCAGGTCGTCCGGCCCGGCCTCGGCGATGGCGCGCGCGATCGCGCGCCCGCGATCGAGCTCGACGGTCCAGCGCGCACGCGGCGACGGCACCCCGGCGGAGACCGCCGCGGCGATGGCGTCGGGCGCCTCGTGGCGCGGGTTGTCGCTGGTGAGCACGACGACGTCGGCGAGCTCATCGGCGATGGCACCCATCTGCGGGCGCTTGCCGCGATCGCGACCGCCGCCGCAGCCGAACACACACACCACCCGGCCGCCGGGGCGCACCAGCCGGCGCGCGGTGCGCAAGGTGCCGTCGAGCCCGTCGGGCGTGTGCGCGTAGTCGACGACGACGTCGGGCCGACGCGCGACCACCTCGAAGCGCCCGGCGACGCCGGTGAACCCGGCGAGGCCCGCCACGATCGCCGCCGCCGGATAGCCCAGCGCGTCCGCCGCGAGCGCCGCGCCCAGCGCGTTGGCGGCGTGGACCTCGCCGACCGCGCGCAGCCGCAGCTCGCCGCCGAGGGCGGTGCCCAGCGGCGACGGGGCGAGCTCCACCACGGTGCCGTCGAGGGTCGGATGCACCGCGCGCGCCGCCAGCGCCAGCTCGCCGGTCGCGGCGCCGACCGAATAGCGCCGCACCACCGCCGGTTGCGTCCGCGCCCCCATCGCCGCCTCGATCAGATCCGCCGAGGGATCGTCGGCGTTGAGCACCGCGGTGCCGTCGGGCACCAGGTGCAAGAAGAGCTGGGCCTTGGCCGCCAGGTACGCCTCGGGGCTGCCGTGGTAGTCGAGGTGATCGCGGGTGAGGTTGGTGAACACCGCCACCGTCGGCGGCCAGTGTCGGGCGTGGCCGCCGGCGAGCGCCTTCGAGGTGGTCTCGAGCGCCAGCGTGCGCACCCCGGCGGCGACGGCCGCCTCGACGGTGGCGAGGAACTCCTCCGGCGGCGACGCCGCCTCGATCTGGCGGTCGCCGACCCAGGCGCCGAGCGTGGTCAGCCGGGCGGCGACCTCTCCGGCCGCGGCCACGATCGCCGCGATCATCGAGGTGGTGGTGGTCTTGCCGTTGGTGCCCGTGACCGCGGCGGTGCGCAGCCGCGCGTGGGCCGCGGCGAACCGCCGGTCGAGCTCCGCCGGCGAGCTCACGACGCGATCACGACCAGCCGATGCACTCGCCGCTGGGATCCCAGTTGATGCACTCGTAGGCCGGTGCCCACGAGGTGCACTCGCCGGTCGGGCTCCAGCCGACGCACTCGTCGGCGGGCGCCGGGTAGCCGGCCCAGCTCACGCACTCGCCGCTCGGATCCCAGCCGACGCACTCGTCGGCGGGCATGTGGTAGTCGGCCCACTCCACGCACTCGCCGCTCGGATCCCAGCCGACGCACTCGTCGGCGGGGCCCATGCCGGCCCAGCCCACGCACTCGCCGCTCGGATCCCACGAGGTGCACTCGTCGGCCGGCGCCACCTGGTTCCAGCGCACGCACTCGCCGCTGGGATCGCGCTCGACGCAGCCGTCGTTGCCCACCGTCGGCGCGCCCCTGGGCGCCGGCGCGACCGGCGGCGGCGCCTGGGTGACGACGCAGCCAGCGCCGGTGCCAGCGGCCATGGTCAACGCCAGGGTCAGAAAGCGGGCTCGATCGATCTGCATGAGGCGTCGGTCGTCCCACACCGGTCCCCCGGGGTCAAGGCCGCCCGTGGTGTGCCTTCGAGCCGTCGCCGGCGCGCTGGCATGGACCGGCGCCGGAGACGAGGCCTGGCGCCGCACCGCTCATGCCGGCGGCCGTACCGCAGCGTCGGTGATCGTCTGGCCACGCGGCTTGATCGGGAGCCGGATCTCGAAGCACACGCCTTCGGCCGGCGCGGTCTCGCGGATCGTCCCTTCGTGGGCCTCGACGACGAGGCGGCAGAAGTAGAGCCCCAGCCCACGCGTTCGCCCCGAGGTCGACTCGCCGGCGTACTTCTGGAACAACGTCCGCCGCACCGCATCGGGGAGCGTCGGGCCGTCGTTGCTGATCGTGATGACCACCTCGTCGTAGGCACGCGCGACCGTCACGCCGATGCGCCCCCTGGGCGCGAGGTGTCGACGGGCGTTGCCCAGCAGGTTGTCCAGCACGCGCTGGATGAGCTTCGCGTCGAGCGCGGCGACGATCGACGCCGTCTCGACGTCGAGGCGGGCGAACCCCGCGGCGCCGCTCCACGCGGCGGCGGCACGGGCGATGAGCGCCCCGACGTCGATCGCGCCCCGCTCCACGCGAAGCAACCCATCCTCGGCGGCGCTCACGTCGAGCAGATCGGTGACGAGCCCGAAGGCACGTTCCGCCGCCGCCTGAGCGTCGTCGATCACCTCGACGCGCTCGGCGTCATCGGCGACCTCGCGGGCGACGACGAGGTTCAGCCTGACGACGTTCAAGGGATTTCGCAGGTCGTGCACGAGGAGCTGGGTGAGCTCCTACGTGCCGCGAGGAGCTGCGAGGCCTTGAGGTGAAGGCGGACGTTGGCCACGACGTTGCCGACGTGGGGCGCCAGCGCTTCGAGCAGCGCGCGCTCGTCGGCGTCGAACCGGCCGCGCCGTCCGAGCACGAACAGGCCGTGCAGCTCGCCCGCCCCGAGCACCGGGATCGCGATCGCCTCGTCGAGGCCCATCGCCCCGACCATGGTGTGGACCGGGGCCGCGGCGACGTCGTCGGGCGTCACCGAGATCAGCGGGCCTTGGCGGGCCCGCCGTTGCCAGGTCGCGACATCCCATGCGAAGCGTTGGCCCTCGGCCACGTCGTGCCCGCACATGGCACGCAGGACCAGCTCGGTCCCGCGGGTCGTGAACACGCCAGCACACTCGAACGTCACGTGGCGATGGAGGGCGCCGCTGATGCGCGCGAGCAGCGATGCGTGATCGTGGCAGGTCGAGACGGCGGCGGCGATCTCGGAGACCAGCCGCCACCGCCGCGCCTCTTGCACCGCGTCCTGGCGCTGGGCGCTGACGACCGCGTGCAACTCCCGGAGCTGCTCGACGTCGTGCCGCCGCGAGGTGACGTCCCGGAAGATCCAGAGCCGGCCCCGGCAGCCGCCCTGCGCGTCGGTGATCGGATACGAATAGCGCTCGAGGATCGAGCCATCGACGAGGGCCACCTCGTCCTCGGTCTCGCGGGTGGCATCTCCGTCGACGGTGGCGAAGGCGGCCGCAAACGCCTGAGGTGCGACGACCCGCGACGTCGCGTGCGCGAGGAACGTCTGGCCATCCCCGGTGCCGATCACCTCGGGCGGGATCGCCCAGATCTCCGCGAAGCGACGGTTGTGGATGACGACGTCACCGCGGCGGCCGAGCACGAGCAGGCCGTCACGCGACGCCTCGAGCACGCCGGCCTGGACCGCGCTGACCGCCGCGAGCTTGTCGCGTTCGCGCGCTAGCTCGCTCGCGGCAGCCCGAGCCAGCTCGTCGTGCAACTGTCGCATCTCGCGCGACGAGATCATCAACGAGCGGTCGAGCAACTCGCGCGCATGGTCGTGCTCGACGTAGGTCTCGCCGACCTGCTCGAGCAGCCGGACCAGCGGCTCGCCGAGGTCGCCCCCTGGATCGATGCCGACCCGCCTGAGCTGGCGTGCGAGCAGGCGGTGCCGCACGGTCACACTTCAGTCAGGGTCGTGATCGTCATCGTCTGGTTCTGCAGCGCGCAGCCCCCCCGCGCCGCGGGTGCAAACTCACCGTAGGCGTAGAAGCCGACCTGGCAGGTGCCGGATGGCATCGCGAACAAGGCCGCCTCGGTCTCCTCCTCGATCCGGCTCTTCATGACCAGGCGACGTCCGATGCAGCTGATCGCGAGCGCCAGGACGTCGCTGGTCGGGTCGGGGGGGCTGGCGGCGCACGCCGCGTCGGACGCGCCCGTCACGAGCCGCCCGAGGCTCGCGGTCATCAGCTGCGCAAACGCCCCCTGGGGGATGTCGCCCGCGAAGCGCATCGACTGTCGCGCCCGATCGACCGCCAGGATGGTCCGGACCGTGCTGCTCGCGGGCTCCTCCGGCAGCCGGATCGCGAGCGGGAACAAGAGCGCGGTCGCGGGGAGCCCGGCGGCGAGGTCGCCCAGGTACTCCTCGTACAGCGCCAACGCAGGCCGACCGTCGAGCTCGTAGAGCACGTTGCCTTCCGCACGCGTGATTCGCCGCTCGGGCCCGAAGCGTTCCCACCCGCCCTGCGAACCGTGACGGACCCGAAGGCGATCGCCGTAGAGACCCAGGGCGGCCACGGCGCGCCGACGGGGGAGATCTCCGTCGAGCACCCAGGTCGCCTCGAACCTCGACCCGTCGCCTGCGAGGCCGCCGCTGATGGGCACGTTCGGCCCGACGACCTCGGCCAGGCCCTCGACGAGGTCGCTGCCGTTGACCTCGATGCCCTCGGACAGCACCAGCACTGCGGCCAGCTCGGGCCCCGCGAGGGCGGCGCCGATCGCGCGTCCCGCGCCGCGGGCATCGCCCGCGTCGACGAGGGGCGCCGTGGCGGCGCGCACCCGGGTCTGGTCGAACCGCACCACCGCGCCAGCGATGGTTCCCTCCACGACGCGCCCCTGGTGGATCTCTCCCGAGGTCGAGCACCCAAACAGGATGGCGCGCGGGATCATCGGGCGAAGCGCGGCGATGGCGCGGCCGACGTCGATCTGGGCGTCGGCGAACAAGAACACGACCGACGCGTCGCCCCGCGCCTCCTCGGCGATGGTCCACCCCTGTTCGCGCGCCCACGCGACCGGCCACGCCTTCATGCGGGGGATCATCGACCGCCTTCGCGCGCCGATGAGGCCCCTGGCTGCAGAGGCGGCCCATGATCGGGCGACCGTCACGCTGGCGCGTGCCGCGCCCGTTCGGTACCGTCGCGCGTGCGCACGTCACCGCTCGCCCTCGCCCTCGCCCTCGTGCTCGGCGCGTCGCCCGGCTGCGGCGGCGACGACGCCCCGGGCCCCCAGGCTCCCGCCGAGATCTGTCGCTCGGCGTCCGAGCTCGATCTGTGGGACGCCGACGGTCAGTTCGACGCCGCTGGCTACCGCGCCCTCGCCGGGCAGCTCGCCACCGAGGCCGGCATCGACTACCGCTTCGGGCAGCGTTACGCCCACTACCACCCGACGCCCGAGGAGTTCCCGACCCACTACCTGCCGCCGGATCGGGTGCTTCACCAGGACATGGGCAACGTCGACCTCGCGTACCAGGTCGGCGGCGAGCAGACCCCCGACCCCGGCGGCTACAACTCCGCGGAGGGCCAGCTCCTGTACGTGCCCGACGATCCCGCCGACGCCGGCCTCGACTCGCTGTCGGTGCTCGAGGTCGCCTACGCCGTGATCATCACCAAGCCGACCCTGCCGTGGGTGCTCGGCGGCGGCGGCCACCCCGATCCGGTGGTGACCTCCGAGGAGGCGCTGGCGCTCGGGCACGGCCCGCTGCGGCAGCCGGTGGCGCTGGCGCGCAGCCGCGGCAACGACATCTGGTCGATGGACGCGGTGGTGGCCTTCGCCGGCGGCCAGATCGGCACCACCGGCACCTTCGGCTCCGGCGGCAACAGCCACGTCTTCGTCGAGCTGCCCGCGGGCAAGGTGCCGACCTCCATCGACGTGACCACCAGCAGCGAGTTCGCGCTGCTCACGATCTGGGACACCGAGGCGCTGCGCGGCCAGCTCGCGGTGGTGGCGATGGCCGGCCCGAAGACGCCGGGGTTCTGGGGCGACTGGACCCGGGTCTACCCGGGCCTGTTCAACGAGGGCCAGATCTCGTTCATGAAGGTGCTGGGCTACGTCGACCTGCCCGACATGGTCGCGCCGATCGCGGTGTCGGCGGTCACCGACGTCCAGTTCAACATGTTCAACACCGACGACACCGTCGAGTACGACCTGCAGGACGAGGCCACCCGGCAGCGCTTCATCGACGGCGACCTCGCCGGGCGGGTGCCGCGCGCCGGCTTCGCGATGGTGCTGTCGCGCTCGGAGAAGCGGGTGACGCTGGTCGACCTGCAGCCGCTGCTCGCGTATTTCGCCGACCAGTACTTCGGCAGCGCCGACGCCTTCGCCGAGACCATTGCCTACGGCGACGCGCCCACCGCCTGGCCGTACACCTTCGAGGTCGCGCCCGAGGCCCGGCCGCAGGTGGTGCGCACGCTGGTGTTCGACGAGTGCCCGACGGCGGTGCGGGCCAGCCTCGATCTGCGCAAGCCCGGCGAGCCGACGCCGCCGGTCAACCTCGGGCGCGCGCTGGTGGCCACCGAGGACGGCACCCTGCACGCCTTCGACGTCGCCGGCCTGGCCGACGAGCGCGCCGCCGACGCCGAGGCCATCGTCGCCACCGGCACCACCGCGGTCGGGCGCAACCCGACCGACATCGCCTACCTCCTGCGCGACAAGCGCTCCTTCGCGGTGGTCTCGCGCGGCGATCGCCGGGTCGACTTCCTCGACGGCGACGGCTCCGGCACCTTCACCGTGAGCAAGACCCTGCGCGACAGCCGCCTGCTCGATCCGGTCGCCGCCTCCGACGTCCTGTGGTTCGGCAACGAGGTGCCGATCCTCACGGTGGCCGACTTCGCCGGCAAGCAGGTCGTCAACTACCGCTACGGCGCCGCGGTCTTGCACTTCTACGACGGGCAGACCTACGGCATGGGCGAGAGCGGCGACGACGACTTCGAGTGCGGCGGCGTCTTGCCCACCGCCGGCGGCGCCTTCGCGATCTCGTCGACCAACGTGCCGTAGCGCGGCCCGGTGGCCCTGCGACGGCGAGCCGACGCGCGCTGACCAGCGACGCGGCACCGCGGCCGAGGGGCTCAGTACCGCGAGCCGCCGCCGAAGCCGCCGAAGCCGCCGCCGCCGGAGCGACCACCGCCGCCGCCACCGCCGCCGGGACGACCACCACCGCCGCCGCCGCCGGGACGACCACCACCGCCGCCGCCGCCGGGACGACCGCCACCGCCGCCACCGGGACGACCGCCGCCGCCGCCGCGTCCGCCGCCGCCGCGCCCGCGACCACCACCACCCCCGCGGCCCTCCTCGCGCATGTCGCGCTTGGCCCGCTGCTGGCGCGACAGCGCCTTGGGCGCGCGTTCGCCGCGCAGGTACGGATGCGCCCAGTCCGGCGGCTCGTGGCCGTCGGCCAGCGGCGTGTTCTTGCGGGCCAGGTCCTCGATCTGCTCGAGGTACTCGAGGTCCTCGTACTCGCAGAACGCGATGGCGCTGCCGGTGGCGCCGGCGCGCGCGGTGCGGCCGATGCGGTGCACGTAGGTCTCGGGCACCTCGGGCAGGTCGTAGTTGATGACGTGGGTGATGTCGTCGATGTCGATGCCGCGGGCGGCGATGTCGGTCGCGACCAGCACCCGCAGCTCGCCCGACTTGAACTGCGCCAGCGCGCGCTCGCGGGCGCCCTGCGACTTGTTGCCGTGGATGGCGGCGGCGCCGATGCCGGCCTTCTCGAGCCCCTCGACGACGCGGTTGGCGCCGTGCTTGGTGGCCGCGAACACCAGCACCCGGCGCAGGGTCTTGTCGTCGCGGAGCAGCTCCTCGAGCAGCGCCCGCTTGGCGCCCTTGTCGACGAAGTAGAGCGTCTGCGCGATCTTGTCGACGGTCGACGACGGCGGGGTCACCGCGACCCGCTCCGGCGACACCAGCAGCTGATCGGCGAGGCGCTGGGCCTCCGGCGGCATGGTCGCCGAGAAGAACAGGGTCTGCCGCTTGGGCGGCAGCATCGTCATCACCCGGCGCACGTCGGGGATGAAGCCCATGTCGAGCATGCGATCGGCCTCGTCGAGCACGAAGATGTCGAGCTTGGACAGATCGACGATGCGCTCGCCGGCGAGGTCGAGCAGGCGGCCCGGGGTCGCGATGAGGATGTCGACGCCGCTCTTCAAGCGATCGCGCTGTGGCTGGTGGCCGACGCCGCCGAAGATCACGGTGTGGCGGTAGCCGAGGTGGCGGCCGTAGACCGCGAACGACTCGCCGATCTGCGAGGCCAGCTCGCGGGTCGGGGTGAGGATGAGCACCCGGATCGGACCGCGGGCGCCGCCCTGGTAGCCGAGCTTGTGCAGGCGCTGGAGGATGGGCAGCGCGAACGCGGCGGTCTTGCCGGTGCCGGTCTGGGCCAGGCCGAGCAGGTCGCGGCCGAGCAGGACGTAGGGGATGGCCTTGGCCTGGATCGGCGTCGGCCGCTCGTAGCCCTCGGCGCGCACGGCGTTGGTGAGGGCCTCGATGAGGCCGAGGTCTTCGAAGCGCTGGGACAGGGGCGGGGAGATCGTGGAAGTTTGCAAAGCGGCGCACCTTGCCACGGGGCGGCGGGCCAGCGCCAGCCGGCCGGTCGCCGGCGGCTGGCGACTCGAGTAGCCGGCGGATCCATCCGATCGGTGACCCCAGTCGCCGTGATCGACCGACCAGGGTCGATCACGTGGCGATCTCGCGATCTTGCCAGCAAGCATTCGTAACCGTTTGTGTTTGGTCGAGGCGAGGAGCCTCCGCCGGAGGTCGCTGTGGAGCCCCTCGGCGGTGGCCTCCTTCTTGCTGAAACCGGCTCCATGCGCAACCTGCTGACCGCTGCCGGCCTGTCGCCCTCGCCATCGCGTGTGCGTCGGATGACGGGCCGTCTGGCCCGGCGCCGACGCTCCAGGTCACCTCGCCCGAGCGCGGCACCGTCCGCGACCACCTCGGCACCATCGAGGTCCGCGGCCAGGTCGCCCCCGGTGAGGCCGGCGGCGCCGCGGTCGAGTCGGTGATGGTAAACGGCGTGCCGGCCGCGCTGGCCGCCGACGGCTCCTTCACCGCGACCATCGCCGCCCGCCCGGGCGCCACCCTGATCGAGACCGTCGCCACCGACACCAGCGGCACGGTGGCCACCGACACCCGCACCATGCTGGCGGGCACCCTCATCACCCCCGACGCGCTGATCGCCGACGCCATCACCGCCGGCATCTCGGCCGACACCTTCGACAAGATGGGCGTGATGGCCGGCAACATGATCGCCGCCACCGACGTCGCGGCGCTGCTCGCCCCGATGAACCCGGTGCTCAACGCCGGCGCCGAGGAGGGCGAGGACTGCCTGTGGATCAAGGGCGACGTCGAGGGCTTCGAGGTCAACCAGCCGCGCATCAACCTCATCCCGTTCTCCGGCGGCCTGCGCCTCGAGGCCGACTTCTTCGACGTCTACGTCCCGGTCGACGCCCGCTACGCCTTCGCCTGCGTCGACGCCCGCGACCACCTCAACATCCGCGCCAACCGGGTGTCGATCGCCGGCGACCTCGCCATCTCCGCGCAGAACGGCGGCCTCAAGGTCGACCTCACCAACGCCGACATCGACCTCGACGGCCTCGACCTCGACGCCACCGGCGTGCCGGGCGCGGTCATCAACCTGTTCCAGATCGAGAGCCTCGTCGAGTGGGTGTTCGAGCTCGGCGTCGAGCGCTTCATGGAGCCGATGGTCAACGACCTGATGGCCGGCATCGGCGGCGTCGACCTCGAGATGGACCTGATGGGCCACACCCTCGACCTGTCGGTGGTCCCCGGCCAGATCGACTTCGACCCGTCGGGCGCCCAGGTGCGGCTCGACACCCGCTTCTTCGTGCAGGGCACCGAGAGCAGCCCCGGCTTCATCTTCACCGAGAACAGCCTGCCGACGATGAGCACCGCCTCGGGCTTCGAGATGGCGATGGCCGACGACGCCGCCAACCAGCTGCTGTCGGGCTTCTGGGCCGCGGGCGCCCTCGCGATCTCGATGCCGGTCGACGGCGGCGCCTTCGACGAGACCGCGGTCAACGCGATGCTGCCGCCGATGCTGTCGGCCGACCCCGACAGCGGCGCGCTGCGCCTCATCGTGGGTGACCTCGGCCTGCGCTTCAACCAGGGCGGCGCCACCCAGGCCGAGGTCGCGCTCAACCTGGTGATGGACGTGACCGTCGAGCCCGGCGAGAAGTTCCTCGAGCTCAGCCTCGGCGAGCCCGAGATCCACGTCGACGTGGTCGACGGCGTCGCCAACCAGACCGGCTTCACCGACGCCGACCTCGAGGCCATCATCCCGCTGGTCGTCGACCACGAGCTGCACGTGCTGACCCCGCTCATCGAGGCCATCCCGGTGCCGTCCATCGGCGGCGTGTCGGTGGTCGACCTCGGCATCGAGGGCAAGAACGGCTACGTGACCATCACCGGCGCGATGCAGTGAGCCCCGACGACGGCGCCCGCGCCCAGCGCGCGGCGCGCCCGGGGTAGGCTCGGGACCGTGGGGATCACGGTCGAGGACTGGGAACCGCTCCAGCCACACCAGGTGGCCGGAGCGTTCCTGTTTTTCGGGCTGGTGGTGGTGCTGCACGTCGCCGGCCTGCCCGACTGGACCGGCCTGCTCGACGACGCCAACCTCGCCTTCCACGAGGCCGGCCACCTCGTCTACGGCATCTTCGGCGACACCGCCGGCCTCTACGGCGGCGTGCTCGGCCAGCTCACCCTGCCGCTCGTCGTCGTCGGCGTCTTCTACTGGCGCCGGCAGGCGACCGGGGTCGCCGTCGGCTGGATGTGGTGCTTCGAGAACCTGCCCAACATCGGCCGCTACATGGCCGACGCCCGCGCCCAGGAGCTGCCGCTGGCCGGCGGCGGCCAGCACGACTTCACCAACATCTTCACCCGCTGGGACGTGCTCGACGCCGACGTCCTCATCGGCGCCCGCGTCACCCAGCTCGGCTGGCTGGGGATGGGCGCGGCGCTGGCGTGGTTGACCTGGCGCTACCACGTGCAGCTGCGCGCCCGCGGGTGAACGCGCGCGCCGACGCCGGCGAGGGGCGTCGACCCTCGTCGGGGGTGCGCCGTCCCTGGCTACTCGCGCTTGCGTCGCGTGCAACCCCGCGGACCCGGCCGACCACGCGGTGGCACGCCGGCTGCTCTTGGCTGCGGTCACCATGGCCCCCTCGCTCCGCCGCACCGCCGCCCTGCTCGCCTGCCTCGCCACCGCCTGCGCCGTCGACGACAGCGACCGGATCGATCCCGAGGACGACACCGGCTACGAGGGCGTCGACTTCGACGGCGAGCAACCCGGCGCCGACCTCGAGGAGGGCAAGGCCGATCACGCCAACTACCCGGTGCCGACCGATCTGCCGACGCTGGTGGCGCCCGAGATCATCGTGTCGCTCGGCGGGCTGTCGGTGCACCTCTTCGATCGCGTCACCGGCTTCTCCGAGGTGTACCCGGCGGGCCCCGGCGCGCTCGGCGCCAGCGGCGTCAGCATCACGCCGGTCGGGCACTTCGCGACCGGCCCGTCGACCAGCGACGCCTGGTGGTACACGGCCTACCGCTGGGCCCCGGCCTACTTCGCCGGGCTGCCGTTCCTGCGCCTGACCGCGCGCAACAGCGCCGGCCAGAACACCTACGGCCTGCACGGCCCGATCACCGACGAGCTGATCCGCGGCTACGTCTCCCACGGCTGCGTGCGCATGGCCGCCGCCGACATCGTCCGCCTGTTCTGGCTGGTGCGCGACCACGCGTCGACGCCGGTCACGATCCAGCGCGAGGTCGAGCTCGACGCGCTCGGCGTGGTGGTCGACGTCGGCACCACGCCGTCGCTGTGGGCCGCCGACGCCGAGATCCCCTACGGGGCCTCGGTCGGCCCGCGGCCCTGATCACCGGCGACGCGGCGGTCAGGCCTCGGCAGATCCGGCGGCGTCCTTGGAGCGGCTGAAGATGGCGGCGGCGATGCCGAGCACGATCACCGCGAGGAAGATCCAGCGGCCGTGCTTGTTCCAGAAGCCGACCTGCATCGAGCTCTCGGGGTGCTTGGCCCGGATCGCGTCAGACAGCTCCTTGGCGTCGATGTACGTGTCGCCCTTGAACGCGACCGCGGTGCAGTCGTTGATCGTCAGGTACGCCCAGAACAAGCCGAGGATGTCGCACTTGTAGCCGCTCTGGAACCCGGCGAGCTTGGGCTCGTCGGCGAACTCGTCGGGCAGCGAGCCGTCGCCGGCGACGAACACGTCCTCGCCGGATTGATAGATCACCGGGATCTTGGCGTGGGCGGTGCCGCGCGCGAGCGCCAGCACCCCGAACACCACCACCACCGCCACTGCGTGCGTGAGCCTCATCGTGTCCGCTCCTGGTTCGAACCGACCTAGAACGCGCCCTCGAGCAGCGGCAGCCGCAGCTCGAGGTAGCGATCGCCAAACTCGCTGCGCGGCACGACCTCGAAGGCCGGCAACGCCAGCGTCATGCGGTGACCGCCGAGCTCCACCGCGAGGCGCGCGGCCACCCGCGCGCGGCCGTGCCCGAACTTGATCTGCCCGTCGAGCTGGGCGCCGACGGTGTCGGTGAGGCGACCGACCCGGAGCTGCGCGGCGCGGGCGCGCCCGTCGACGCGCAGGCCGAGGAGGTCGAGGCGCAGCGCGGCGAGGTGGGCGTCGAGCTCGTCGCCGAGCGCGGTGAAGCCGTCGGCGATCTGCTGGGACATGGTGCGTCGACGCGGCCCCGGCGCGACGTCGGCGCTCGCGGCGCGCGCGCCCACCGCGAGGGTCGCCGCCTGGAGCTCGGCCCGCGGCGGCCGCGCGACCACGTGGCCCGGCTCGCGCGCGGCGCCGACGTCGCGCGCGCCGTGGACCGCGCGCGCCTGCCGCGCCTCGCCCGGATCGGCGGCGGCGGGGCCGACCAGCGGCCCGAGCACGCCCATCACCACCGCCGCGACCCGCGTTCGCATCCACCACCAGCGTACGCGGCGCGCGCCGCGCGTGGTGCCATCACGTGCGATTTCTCGTCGGAGACGAGGTAGGTGTGACGCCGACATCGCGCCACGCGCGATCGGATGTAGGAAAAAAAGTTGAGCCCGATCCGGGGATGAGGCACTAGAAGTTCAGGGGACAGCGAGCGCGGCACGCGCGGAAGGGGAGGCGCCGACGCTGTCGGGCGGCGCCCGACCCGCCGTGATCTCCGCTGGCGACAACGCCAGCATGAGGCCCATCTTCCACCCGGGAGATGGGCCTCGGGCGTTTCGGGGCGCTACTCGACGCGCAGCGGTCGCGCCTGCTTGATGAGCAGCGTGCGCCCCGGCATCAGCTTCCACTCGACGTCGACGGCGTAGGCGCTGCCGTACAGCGTGCGGAAGCGGCCGGCGATCGCCGTGAGGTAGCCGCCCAGGGTCGCGGCCTCGGCGTCGGTGAGCACGGCGTCGGTGGTCGGCCAGGCCTCGGTCCAGTCGCTCCGGTGCGCCATCAGCGACGACCGCGTGATGACCTCGTACTCCGGCGTCTCGTAGTACGGGTAGTACAGGAGCTGCTCGGGCACGGCGTCGCCGGTGGGGTTGGTGACCGACACCTCGCCGAGCTGGGCGTTGACGTAGTAGGCCGGGCGCAGCGCGCTGAATTCGTTGATCGTGAGCGCGACGCCGTTGGCGAGCTCGTCGACCTGGGCCGGGTGCACCAGCACCGCCATCCGCACCTCGCGGTGATCGATCCGGTAGAACTCGCGCTCGACGAAGCCCTGGTGGTTCCACACGCTGGCCCACACCACCTTGAGGGCGCGCCCGAGCGCGGCGGCGCCGTCGGCGGGCGTGGCGCCGGCCGAGGTGTACAGGCCGGCCCCGGTGAACTCGGCGACGTCCTCGACGTTGGTGGACGAGCGAAACCGCAGCGGCGTGGCGTCGCCCCAGCGGGTGGCGGCCAGCGCGAGCAGCTCGTCGAGCAAGGCCGGCGCCACCGGGGCCCGGTAGATCGCCCAGCGGATCGCGAAGAGCCGCTGGGCGAGCGCGGCCGGCGGCAGCGGGGTCGCGGCCAGCTCGGTCAAGAGCGCCTCGATCATCGCGCCGGCGCCGGAGCTCGCCAGGTGATCGACGTAGTAGCCGAACGGGATCGCCAGCGGCGCCGCCGGGGTCGGCAGCGGCCCCAGGCCCGGCGCCGCCACCCGGGTCAGCTCGCCGAGGTGCGCGGCCTTGGCGCCGATGCGGATCGAGGCGTCGACGCCGAGCTGCCCGACGTCGAAGAGCACCCGTGGCGTCGAGTCGTGCACGGGCACCTGCGGCGCCGCCGGCCGCAGGCCATCCCAGTAGGCCTGGGCCGCCACCGGATCGCCGACCTCGACGGTGAAGTCCTGCGGGCCGACCTCGAGGCGCACCAGCTCGCCCTCGAGCGCGCGCAGGCGCGGATCGTCCCAGGCGTCGCGCAGCGCCATGTTGGGCGTGCCGCGGGTCCGCGCCAGGATGCCGACGTGGGCCAGCGGGGTCTGGAACTCGGCGGTCACGATGCCCGAGACCATCGCCACGTCGTTGGGCACCCGGTCGAGCACGACCAGATCGGTGGGCGACAGCGCGGCGGCGGCGAGCGCGTCGGTGCGGACGAAGCGCAGCGTGCCGAAGCCGACGCCGCGGTTGAGCGCCTGGTACTGCTGGCCCGAGTACACCGCCTCGGCGTCGACGGTCGGGATCAGCGCCTCGACCTCGGCGACGAGCGCGACCTGGCTGTTGGAGGTCGGTCGGTACGAAAGCCGCGCGCCGAGATCGGTGGCGGCCGCGATCCGCCGGAAGCCCTCGACGAGCAGCGCCGCCGACGGCCGATCGCCAGCCGCGAGCTCGAAGGTCACCAGGTCCGAGTCGCGGTAGTGCACCAGCTTGCCGAGGAAGAACCGGCGCTCCTCGCGGCGGTAGTTGAGCAGGTTGAACTCGGTCAGCGAACCGACCGGCGTGCGATCTGGATGCTCGAGGAACTCCCGCGCGAAGTCGTAGTGCAGGAAGTAGACGTCGGGATCGAAGAAGTAGACGACGCCGCCGTCGGCGGCCGGATCCTCGCGATCGACGAGCACGTTGATCGTGGTGGTGTGGGCGAAGACGTTGTCGTCCTCCTCGGCGCCGAGCGCCTTGCGATCGGCGGGACAGCCGAGGCGGTGGGCGTAGGCCGGCACGTCGGCGCCGAGCTCGCAGGCGTCGTCGGCGCACGCGCCCAGCCCGGCGACGAGCGCCGCCAGGAGCACGAGCTGCGGCGTGGGCTGCGCGCTCACGGCGCCAGCTCCGGGTTGGCGTCGCCGGGGCTCGGCGCGCGCACGAAGAACGGGCCGCTGCCATCGGGGACCCGGGCCAGGGTGCCGGTCGGCGAGCCGTACGGACCGGCCGGGTACAGGTACGTCACGCCGTCGGCGACGACGCCGTCGACGGTGACGAGGTAGGCGGCGTCGGCCACCCCGAGGGCGAACGGCGCGTGCTCGGGGTCGACCTGCGCGTCCTCGACCGGCGCGACGTCGTCGGCCGCGATCACCAGGTAGGCGCCGGCGTCGAGCAGGCGCGCGGGGCACGGCGCCGGCGGCGCGACGCCGCCCAGCGGCAGGTAGTGATCGAGGCGATCCGGCGCGTCGGTCAGGAAGTACCCGCACAGGTCGATCGCCTGGGCGCCGCGGTTGTGCAGCTCGACCCAGTCGGCGCCGGCGCCGCGCGGGGCCAGCTCGTTGACGACGAGGTCGCCGCGGGCCTCGCTGCCCTGCCCTCGCGGCGCGGCGTCGACGGTGGGCGGCGCGGCGTCGGGAGGTGACGACGCGCTGTCGCAGGCGGTGGCGACGACCGCGGCGACGGTGACCGCGGTGCGAAGCGACGAGAGCCGGAAGACGCGCACAGAAGGGACAGGTAGCAACGGGTGAGCCGCCTGCAAGCCCGCGAAAGGAGTCGGGGAGGACTCAGAGTTCTGATGAGGAGCGGCGGGAGCGGAAGGCGGGACGGAGTCGGGCACGGGCACGGGCACGGGCACGGGCAGCGCGAAGCGCGCGGAACGGGCACGGGCACGGGGCAGCGCGAAGCGCGGAACGGGCACGGGCACGGGCGCGAGGCAGCGCGCTGCACGGGCACGGCGCAGCGCGCCCATGAATCCGCGCGCGGCTAGAACTTCGCCTCGTACTGCAACCACAGCCACAGCTCGGGGTTCGGGCTGCGGTCCATAGTGCTCGCGCGATCGTCGAGGTACGTGAACACGTCGCCGCGCACGCGCAGCCGATCCTTCTTGCGCAGGCGCAGGGTGACGTCGCCGGTGAACCACAGCGACTCCTCGAGGGCCGCGGCGTCGGCCACGTCCTCCGACAGGTAGCGCACGCGGCCGGTCACGCGCAGGTCGGGGCTGGGCTTGTACAGCGCGGCCAGCCACGCCGACAGATCGTGGCGCTTGCCGTCGGGGTGGTTGCCGTCGTCGAGCAGCGCGTGCTGGAGCTGGGCGGTCAGGCGCAGGCCCCGGCTCACCTGGTAGCGACCACGGGCGATCGACTTGAGCTTGCTGCCGCTGCACGGGATCGGCTCGCCGCGCTCGTCGAACTCGATCGACACCTCGAAGCAGTCGGCGGCGATGCCGTCGGCGGCGCGCACGCCCTTGTCGGTGTACTCCTCGGTCAGGCCCCAGCCGAGCCGATCGGTGGCCTGGACGTCGACCCGCCCGAACACCTCGGCCTTGACCGCGTCGGTCGACGGGTTGGTCCACACGTCGACGCCGCCGCGGACGCCGAGGTTGCCGTGCCGGCCGGTGTAGCGGAGCCGGGCGCCGACCTCGTCACGGGCTCGGTTGCCCTCGAACTCGTCGGCGGCGGCGATCGGCCGCGAGAACGGGTTGGCGTGGTCGACGCTGAAGTAGCGCAGGCTGGCCTCGAGCTCGCGCTTCTTGCCGGTGGCGGTGGCGCGCAGGATCGCCGCCGGACCGCCGCCGCCCGAGGCCGGCCCGGCCGCGTCGGGCTGCTGGTCGAAGGAGTGCGCGACCTCGCCGGCGACGTCGAGCCACTGCTGGCCGAACGCGAAGTTCACGCCGGCGGCGCCGAAGGTGCCGCCCCCGGGCAGGGCCGACCACTCCTGGAGATCGAGGTCGACGCCTTCGACCAGCGAGGTGAGCTTGGCGGCGTAGCCGGTGACGCCGACGTAGTTCCGCCGGTCGGCGAAGTAGGTGACGTTGCCGCCGCCGAGGGCCTGGCCGAACACGTCGGGCAAGGTCATGAACTTGTAGCGGCCCGTCGGCGTGAGCGGATCGCCGTCGGGCCGCGCGTAGACGTCGGGCGCCGAGCACGCGGGGTCGGAGTCGTCGCGCGGATCGGCGCAGCGGCCGCGATCGACCAGCTCGTACTGGTAGATCGAGCGCCGCGAGTACGAGCCAAAGCCGTACGCCTGCAGCGTGCCCTCGCCGACCGTGATCTTGCGGGCGCCGACGCCGACGCCGAACAGGCCGTCGCGCCAGTGGAAGTCCGGCGTGACGTAGGCGTCGCCGGCGGCGCCGGTGCACGGCGAGCTCGGCAGCTCGCCTTGCGAGCGCTTGCAGGCGGCGCCGAGCGTGCTGTCGTAGGTGAGCTGATCGTCGAAGTAGAACCCGTTGGGGGTGTAGTCGGTGGAGTTGTCGAAGGTCAGGCGCTGGCCGAAGCCGGCCCGGAAGCTGCCGACGATGGCGTCGACGTCGTCGGTCTCCCAGCGCGCGTAGGCCTTGGGCACCACGACCTGCAGCCCCGGCGGATCGGCGATGAGCGCGTCGCGGTTGGGATCGGCGACGACCTCGCCCAGCCGCAACCGGGTCGACACGCCGACCACGCCGACGGTGAGCTCGCTGCCGACCTTGACCCGCGCGCGCAGGCCCAGCGGCGGCACCCCGGCGTCGCCGTCGACCGGGGTGTCCACCCCGAAATCGCTCGGCGAGGAGCGGGTGATGGCGCGGACCCAGCCGTGGATCGGGGTGCCGCCGGTGTCGCGCTGGCCGACGATGAGGAACGCCGCCACCGACAGGAGCTTGTCCTCGGTGAGCACCCCGGCGGAGACCAGCTCGGCCGGATCGGCGATGAAGCCCTGCTCCTTGCGGTAGGCCAGGATCGCGTCGACGTCGGCGTAGGTGAGGTTGGGCAGGCTGTAGAGCTCGGCGCGGTCGGCCAGCTCGAGGTTGACGCCGCGGGCGAGCAGGGTCGACAGCGCCTCGTAGGTCTCGTCGCTGATCTGCCCGGCGACCAGGAGGTCGATGAGGTCCTCCTCGGTCTCGACGTCGATGAAGGCCTCGTAGGGGGCCGCCGTCGCTCGCTCGGCGGCGGCGCCCACGAGCCCCGCGGCCAGGGCCAGGGCCACGCTCAGTCGCATAGGATCTCCTCGGGCTCACAGTTGCCCCACAGGCCGCGATCGGCGGCGCGAGCCGCGGCCTCGAGGGCCTCGAACTCCGCGACCCGATCGTCGCCGTTGGGCGGGATGTGCAGGACGCAGGCGTAGCCGCGCTGCACCAGCAGGCTGTTGACCTCCTGGCCGTCGACGCTGACGTACGCCAGCAGCCGGCCGAAGCGATCGGTGCACTCGGTGTCGTAGGTCAGGCTGACCTCCTTGCCGAGCACCAGGTCGGTGTTGAACTGCACCGCGTTGTCGCCGAAGCAGTCGTTCTTGCCGCCGGTGGTCTCCGGGGTGTCGACCATCAGGTAGCGGATCCGCTCGCCGCTGGCGAGATCGATGGTGTCGCCGTCGACGACGTTGGCCACCACGCCCTCGCTGGGGCCACAGCGCTCGCCGCCGCAGCCGCTGGCCACCAGCGCCGCGCCCGCGGCGACGCCGAACAGGACGAGCCGCGCTACGGACACTGGGCGTTGCTCGCCTTGGGCGTGCCGGTGTTGGGGGTCGGGCCGTAGGTGCCGACGCCGTCGCAGTAGTGGCTGGTCGCCGGCATCGCCGGGCGATCGTCGAGGTCGTTGGAGGTCGCGTCGAAGAAGTCGGGATCGAGCTGGCGCGACGTCTGGTTGGGCGCGCCGATCCAGCTCGCGGCGTCGATCACGGTGGCGCCGGCGCGGACCTCGACGGCGCACGGAGTCATGTCGGTGCCGGCCACCAGCGAGAACCCGAAGGTGCCGTCGACCACCGGCAGGTCGCCGTTGACCAGCGGATCCGCCGAGCGCGCCCACAGGACGAAGCCGCCCGGCGCCACCGGCAGGCAGGCGTCGGCGCGGATGGTGGCGTCGGTGCTGGTGACGTCGACGCGATCGAAGGTGAGGTCGTTGAGGTCGATCGCGGTCGGCCCGAGGTTGACCAGCTCGATCCACTCCTTGTCGGCCTGGGGCGCGTCGGGGCTGGCCATGAACTCGGTGAAGATGAGCTGCCCGACCGCGGGCGCCACGATCGCGCGCTCGGCTCCGGTGCCGGGGTCGACGCAGAACCCCGGCGGCGGCGGGATCACGCACTCGCCGTTGGCCGCGCCCGGGGTGCCGAGGTCGCCGTCGCCGTAGGGCGCGCCGCCCAGGCACCAGAACCGCTCGGTGTCGTTGCTGCCGGCATCGGCGTAGTCGGGATCGAGCTGGAGGCTGGCGCCGTTGGCGGTGCCGCCGGTCCACGCGAAGGCGTCGATAACCGTGTCCCCGGCGAGCACGCGGACGTCGCCGGGGCTCGCCGGCGAGCCGGTGACCATGGTGAAGCCGAAGGTGGCGGCCACCGCCGCCAGGCCGCCGTTGGCACCGGCGTCGGCGGAGCGCGCGAACACCAGGCGGTCGCCGGCGGTCACCGGCAGGCACGCGGCCGCGGTGATGAGATCGGGGTTGCGGGTGTCGCCCGCGCGATCGAGGCCGAGGTCGTTGAGGTCGACGTCGGCCAGCGCCTGCACCTCGAACCACTCGCCGGTGCTGTCGCTGACCGCGTCGGGGCTCGGCATGATCTCGGTGATCACGAGCTGCCCCGGGGTCGGCGCGACGATCGCGCGATCACCGCCGACGTCGGCGCACATGCCCGCCGCCGGCAAGATCTCGCACTCGGCGTTGGCCGCGCCCGGGGTCCCGCGATCCGGCGGCTCGCCGGTGCCGTACGGCGCGTCGCCGTCGCACCACACCCGCTCCTCGTCGTTGGCGGCCGCGGTCTCGAAGTCGGGGTCGAGCTGCAGGCTGCGGCCGGCGCCGACCGGCGCGGCCCACACGAAGGCGTCGATCACGGTGTCGCCGACGAGCACCCGCACGTCGCCGGGGGCGGCCGGGCTGCCGCTGGTCATCGTGAAGCGGAAGGTGCCCGCGACCGCGGGCAAGCCGCCGTTGACCGTGGGGTCGGCCGAGCGCGCCACCACCACGCGCTCGCCAGCGGCGACGTGCAGGCAGCGCTCGCCGCCGAGCAGGTCGGGCTCCCGGGCGTCGCCGGCGCGATCGAGGCCGACGCCGTTGAGGTCGACGTCGGCGGTCGCGAGCAGCTCGAACCACTCGCCGAAGGCGTCGTCGACGCCGTCGGGGTTGGCCATGATCTCGGTGATCACGAGGTCGCCGGCGGTCGGCGCCACCGTGGGGCGCAGCGTGTCGCCGTCGAGGCACATGCCCGGCACCACCACCTCGCAGTCCTGGTTGGGCTCGCCCGGGGTGCCGTAGTTGGCCGGCTCGAACTCGGTCGACAGCTCCGGCGTCGCCGGGCACCAGTTGGCGAGGTCGTCGTTGGCGGTGTAGTCGGGCGCGGCGCTGCCGTCGAACTGCTGCGAGCTGCCGACCACGACCGCGTCGTAGGTGGCGACGTCGAGGTCGACGCCGCCGCAGCCGACCGCGAGCAGGCCGCCGTCGGTGTTGTACAGGTCGCCCAGGGCGGCGGCGTAGCCGTAGTCGACCCACGCCGGCTTGAGCTCGGGCAAGACGTTGCCGACCACGACGTAGTCGCCGGGGGCGACGATGAGCGTCGACAGGGTCGCGACCTTGGCCTTGGTGCCGTCGGGGCGGCTCAGGCGCAGCGTCACGCCAGCCAGATCGAGGGTGCGATCGGTGGCGTTGTAGATCTCGAACCACTCGCGGCCCTCGTCGGTGCCGCTGCTGCCGCTCGGCGCGTCGGCGTCGGCGAAGATCTCGGTGATCACCAGGTCGCCGGGCAGCAGCGACTCCTTGCAGGAGGTGCCGCCGCCGTCCTCGAACCCGCAGGCCGACGCCGCCGTCGCCAGCGCCGCCAGCCCGCCGAGCCAGCCGCGTCGCGTCACGGGCACTCCGCGTTGGCGGCCTTGGGCGTGCCGGTGTTGGGGGTGGGGCCGTAGGTGCCGACGCCGTCGCAGTAGTTGCTCGTCGGCGGATCGGCCGGGCGATCGTCGAGGTCGTTGGCGGTGGCGTCGAAGAAGTCCGGGTCGAGCTGGCGCGACTTCTGCGACGGCGCGCCGATCCAGCTGGCGGCGTCGATCACGGTGGCGCCGGCCCGGAGCTCGACGGCGCACGGCGTCGCCACCGACCCGTTGACCAGCGAGAACGCGAAGGTGGCGTCGACCGCCGGCAGCTCGCCGTTGAGCGTCGGATCCGCCGAGCGCGCCAGCAGCGCGAAGCCGCCCGGCGCCACCGGCAGGCAGTCCGCCGAGGTCACCAGCGCGCCGTTGGCGCTGTCGTCGGTGCGATCGAAGGTGAGGCCGTTGAGGTCGAACGCCGCCGCGCTGACATTGGCCAGCTCGACCCATTCCTTCTTGTCCTGTGGCGCGTCGGGGCTGGCCATGTACTCGGTGAGGATGAGCTCACCCACGCCGGGGGTGACGATGGCCCGCTCGACGCCGGCGTCGACGCACATGCCCGCCGCCGGCAAGATCGCGCACTCGGCGTTGGCCGCGCCCGGGGTGCCGAGGTCGCCGACGCCGTAGGTGGTGCTGCCCTGGCACCAGTAGCGTTCCATGTCGTTGGCCTCCGGGGTCGCGAAGTCGGGGTCGAGCTGCAGGCTCTTGCCGTTGGCGGTGCCGCCGGTCCACTGGAAGGTGTCGAGCACTTGCCCCGCGTACTCGAGCTGGACGTCGCCGGGGCTGCCCGCCGAGCCGCCGACCATCGTGAAGCCGAAGGTGCCGGCGACGTCGGCCAGGCCGCCGTTGGTGTCGACGTTGCTGGAGCGCGCGAACACCACGTAGGTGCCCGCTGTCACCCGCAGGCAGCTCTCGTTGGTGACCACGTCCGGCGCCCGCGAATCGCCGGCGCGCTCGAGGCCGAGGCCGTTGAGGTCGACGTCGGCCAGCGCCAGCACCTCGAACCACTCGCCCTGCTCGTCGGCGACGGCGTCGGGGCTCGGCATGATCTCGGTGATGACGAGATCGCCGACCACCGGCGGCACCGTCGGCCGCAGGGTGCCGCCGTCGTCGCACATGCCGGCGATCACCACCGCGCAGTCCTCGTTGGCGTCGCCGGGGGTGCCGAGGTTGGCCTCGGTGAACTCCACCGAGCCGCCGGCGCTGGCCGGGCACCAGTTGGCGAGGTCGTCGTTGGCGGTGTAGTCCGGCGCGGCGCCGCCGTCGAACTGTTGCGAGGCGCCGACCACGACCTCGTCGTAGCCGGCGACGTCGATCGCGGTCGAGCCGCAGCCGAGCGCGAGCTGGCCGCCGTCGGTGTTGAACATGTCGCCGAGGTCGGCGGCGTAGCCGTAGTCCATGTAGCTGGGCCGCAGCTCCTCGAGGACGTTGCCGAGCACGACGTAGTCCCCGGGCTGCACCACCAGCGTGCGCATGACGTGGCTCTTGGCCCGGCTGCCGTCGGGCCGGCTCAGCGTCAGGGTCAGGCCCCCCAGATCCAGCGCCCGCCCCGACGCGTTGTACACCTCGAACCACTCCTTGCCCTCGTCGGCGCCGCTGCCACCGGGCGGGGCGGCGGCGTCGGCGAAGATCTCGGTGATGACGAGATCGCCGGGCAGCAGCGTCTCGACGCACGCGCCGCCGGGGCCGGTGTCGTCGGGGCCGCAGGCGGCGGCGCCACCGGCGAGCAGGAGCGCGAGGATCGAGGAAGTGCGTCGCATGGTGAGGGCTCCTGGCGCGGACACGAGCGTCAGCCGTCGGCGTCGACGACCGGGACGACCACCGGCGCCGGCGGCTCGAGGCCCGGCACCGGCGAGAGGGTGATCTGGCTGGGGGAATCAATGACGAGCTGTAGCTGCCGACGTTGGTTGAACTTGTTCACGTACTCGGTCACGACGCCGGTCGCGGTCACGAACTCGCCCGTCCACTGGGCCAGCCCGGTGGCGGCGAAGACGTCCTTGTCGAAGAAGATGAGCGGCACGTCGGAGCCCGGGCGGCGGCTGAGCATGACCCGGGTCGGGCCGCGATCGCCGAGGATGACGTCGCCGACGGTGCCCAGCAGCGTCACCTGCTGCCCGAGCCGGGCCTCGAGCTGGCGAGCGAGGTCCCAGCGGGTGACCACCAGGTGGTCGCTGCGGCCCTCGGCCGCGCGCTCGAAGGCGGCGACGAAGTCTCCGCGCGCGTCCCACCACGCCTTTCGCTCGTCGTAGTCGTCGGCGTGGAGCTGGGTCGGATCCCAGATGCCCCGCTGGGCCGCCCGGGCCTCGCGCTCGGCGGCGACGAACTCGTCGTGGAACCGCTTGGAGCGACCGTACTTGGGGAAGTACGGCGACATCCCCGCGCGCACCGCCTCGACGTTGTAGTTGAGCCACACGCCGTCCTTCTCGGCGAAGACGTACGCGAGGTAGCGATCGTAGCGATCGCGGATCTCGGTGGCGTCGTCGCGCTCGAGCCGCACCACCCGCACGCCCTCGAAGAACGCCTGGCCCCAGTGCTTGGCCTGCTCGCCCAGCGGCGACGCGATCTTCACCGGGTGGCGGTGGGTGCCGCGCTTGGCCCGCAGGTAGCTCTCCCAGCCGGCCTCGGCGCCGCGACGATCCGCCTCGGTCTTGAACGTCTC
Organism: Kofleriaceae bacterium; assembly: GCA_041389945.1. Classification (GTDB taxonomy): domain Bacteria; phylum Myxococcota_A; class Polyangia; order Haliangiales; family Haliangiaceae; genus JAWKQW01. Next base: position 17,222 of record JAWKQW010000011.1, on the reverse strand, counting down.
CTCGGTGTCCATGCCGAGCAGGCGCAGCGAGCTGTCGAGGCCGTCGACCTTGATGGTGTCGCCGTCGACGACCTTGGTCAGGGTGAACTCGCCGAGCACGAGGCCCGGGGCCTCGAGCCGGGCCAGGCTGGCCTGGGCATGCTTGCGCTCGTAGCGCGACGCGCCGGGGCCGGCGCAGCCGATCGCTGCCGCCGCGACGGCCGCGAGCAACCCGAGCCGGCCGACGGCGCGCGCCCTCAGGTGCACGGCGCGTTCTCCTGCCCGGGGCCGCCGATCGCGCTGCCGGCGCCGTCGTGGTGTCGGTGCACCAGGCGCCGTCGTCGTCGTTGCCCTCGGCCGTCGGCGGGGACAGCCCCAGCGAGAAGGCCGCGGGCAGCCCGCCGTAGATCACGCGATCGACGGAGACGTCGCGCGCCACCACCTCGATCGTGCCGGGAGGCGTACATCGAGGTCGTAGTCGGTGGCTGCGGCGTAGTCGACGTAGGCCGGCTGCGCCTCGAGCAGGTCTGGCTCGAGGGTGGCGTAGCCACCGGCGGCCACCGGCACCGAGCCCCGCACCAGCACCCGCACCTGGGAGCTGCCGTCGAGACGCAACAGGCGCAGCGCCAGGCCGCGCAGATCGACCTCGACGCCGCTGGCGTTGTACAGCTCGATGAACTGGCCGCTGTCGTCGGCGCCCGCCTGCGCCCCGCGGACCTCGGTGATGACGAGGTCACCCGGCGCCAGCTCCGGCGCCAGGTCCGGATCGGCGGCGCGCTCACACGCCCCCACCAGGGTCGGGCCGATCGCTGCGAGCGCCGCGACCACGCGGGCTGGGAATCCGCACGGCATGCCCGCGAATGTAGCCGCAATGGCGGGCGATCTCGTGTCGCGGATCTCGCATTCGGGTGACGCCGTGATCGCCTCGGCACGGCGCGGCGGGCCGTGGTCGCAGCTTTCCCGACACGTCGGTCCGCGCTACAAGGGCGCGGTGTCGCCTCCGCCCACCGCCGTCGAGGTCGCGATCATCGGCGCCGGCGTCGCCGGGGCCGCCACCGCGTGGGCGCTGCGCGAGCGCGGCGTGACCGACGTGGTGGTGCTCGAGCGCGACGACCGGATCGCGGCCCACGCCAGCGGCCGCGGCGCCGGCCTGGCCCGGCAGCTCGTCGACGACGACGCCGCCAGCCGGGTGACCGCCGCCGGCGTGGCCTGGCTGGCCGCGCACGCCGACGCCGCGCGCTTCGTGCGCACCGGCTCGTGGCTGACCTTTGACGACGTCGCCAGCCGCGACGCCTTCGCGGCCCGGGCCCGCCGCCTCGGCGTCGCCGCCACGCCGTGCGCCGTCGACGAGGTCCGCGCCGCCTGGCCCGAGCTGGCGGTGCCCTCGGCCACGGCCGCCCTGGCGGTGCCCGGCGACGGCACCTTCACCCCGGGCGAGCTGGTGGCGTGGTACCTGCGCGAGGTTGCGGTGGTGTGCGGCGCCACGGTGCGCGCCGCCGAGGCGAGCGGCGACGGCGTGCGGCTGCACACCGACGCCGGGACCTACCGCGCGCGCCTGGTGGTGATCGCCGCCGGGGCCTGGGCCGACGCGGTCGGCGCGGCGCTCGGCGCGCGGCCGCCGAGCCTCACGCCGATCAAGCGCCACGTCGAGGTCGCCGCCGGCGACGCCGCCGGGCGACCGTTCGTGTGGCACCTGGGGCCGCGTCAGGCCTACGCGCGCGCGCACGCCGACGGCGTGTTGCTGTCGCCGTGCGACGGCCGGGTCGCGCCGGCCGACGACGTTGCCGTCGACGAGGATCCGGCGCGCACCGCCCACCTCGCGGCCTTCGCGCCGGGGCTGACGTCGGCGCCCCCGCGGGCGCGCTGGGCCTGCCACCGCACCTTCGGGCCCAGCGACCTGCCGGTCATCGGCCTCGACGCCGGCGTCCCGTGGCTGTGCTGGACCGCCGGGCTCGGCAGCCACGGCGCGACCACCTCGGCGATCCTCGGCGAGCGCGCCGCGACCGCGATCGTCGCGCGGCTGCGCGGCTGACTCAGTCGACCCCGAAGGGTCCGGACTCCTCGACCAGCGGGTTGCCGTCGACGATCGTGCCCTCGACGCGCCACTCGATGGTGTTGCCGTCGCAGTCGAGGTCGCCGACGGCGCGCGCCACGAAGTGGGTGGCGGTGCCCTCGTAGCTGTAACGGAACCGCGAGCGGCCCGGATCGAAGTCGAGCTGGTTCCACGGCGCGACGTCCCAGCCCGCGGGCGTCTCGGCGCACTGGCCCTGGGGCTGCTCGCAGCACGACTGGGCCGGGGTCAGGGGCGCGCTGCCCTCGGGAAACGCTGCGGTCTCGATGTAGAAGGCCTTGGCGCCGCGGCCGATGCGGTTGAGGCCGAGCTTGGCCTCGATCTGGCGCGAGCGCTCCATGTACTCGCCGAACGCCTCCTGGCTGCGCTTGGCCAGGACGAAGACCACGACCGTGCCGGCGACGCCGGACAGGATGCCGAGCACCAGCCCGACGATGGCCATGCCGCGCCCGCGCCCGCCGACCTTGCGCGCCCGGCCCATGCCGACAGCGCCGAACACGATCGCGAGGATCGCCAGCACCCAGTTGACGAGGGGCACCCAGCACAGCAGCACCGCGACGATGCCGAGCACCAGCCCGGCGATGGCGAGGCCGTTACCGGTGGGCGGCGCAGCGGGTGGGGTCGCGGGTTCACTGGTGAAGCCGTGCTCGTTCATGGCGCGACGCTATCACCGCTGTCGGCGACCCGCGCGCGCGCCGCCAGCGCGGAGGTGCCGGCCTAGCGACGGGCGCCGGGCTCGTCGCCGACCGGGGTGACGTCGCGCCGATCGACGCGCCCGGTGCGGCGCGGAATCTCGCCGGCGGGCCGCTCGGGGAACTGGGCCGCGAACGCGAGCAGCACCGTGTTGCGGGTGAAGTCGAGGGCGGCCAGGCCCATGGTGTCGGAGCCCTCGCGCGCCTGCTGGTAGGCGAGCTGGTAGCGCAGCGCCAGCGACAGCCCCGGCTGGACCTGCCAGGCCACGGCGACGTCCGCCGACAGCAGATCGAAGGAGGTGGTGATGTCGTCGGTGGCGAGGTCGAGCAGCGCGCTGCGCTCGTAGCCGACGGAGCCGGCCAGCGCGACCTCGGGCTGACGGCGATCGCGGCTGAGCTGCGGCAGCGGGAGCTGCGCGCTCAGCACCACCGCATCGGAGACGGTGTTCTGCGCGATGAAGAGGTTGGGCGCCACCGTGCGCCGCGCCGACAGGCTCGCGCTGCCCCACAGATCGGTGTACGTGAGCTCGGCGCCGGCCACCGGCCGCAGCAGGTAGTCCCCGCCGGCGTCGGCCGACACCAGGGTGGCGGCGCCGCCGTAGATCGCGCCGCTCCAGTCGCGGCTGAGGTCGCGGCGCAGCCGCGCGGTCGCGCGCAGCTCGAGCTGGTCCTGGGTGATGGGCCCGGTGCCGGGATCCGAGCGCAGCGACGCGTAGCCGACGCCGGCCTCGGCGCCGAGCCCGGTCGCCCGCCAGGTTCGCTCGAGGCCCAGGGTGGCGCGCGCCTCGGCGCCGCGGGTGCCGGGCTGCGCCGGCGCGTCGCCGACGGGATCGGGCTGGGTGTCGACGAGCTGCGCGCGGCCGCCGTGGCTGAGCGTGAGCTCCTCGGAGACGGTGTGGCGGACCGCCTCGGTGGCGTCGAGGGTGGTGAGCTGCACCGAGCCGCCGGGCAGGAGCTGCACCTCGCCGGTGCCCGCCGGCGCCCGGGCGGTGAGCGCGCTGAGCGATCCGTACGACGCCCCGACGCCGGTCTCGACCTCGGTCTGCGCGGAGGCCTGGAAGAACGCGCGCCAGCCGACCCGGCCCGAGAGCCCCCAGCCGTCGCGGTGGGTGAAGTAGGCGTTGGCCTCGAGCCCGGCGGCGAGCTCGTGCACCATGCGCGGCGCCGCGTAGCTGTACACCAGGCCCGGACGGAGCTGCGCGTAGCCGTCGGCCTCGGCGCTGCCCCCGCCCTCCACCACCGGCTCGCTGGGTGCGGAGAACACGTTGTCGGTCACCGCGAGGTAGCCGTCGATGGCCGCCTGCATGCTCCACGACCCGGCCGCGGCCGGCGAGGCCGCGAGCACGCCGCCGGTCGTCCCGACCAACGCCAGCGCACGGCAGGCTCGTCGTCCCATGCAACGCCGTTCTAACACGTCACGACCAACTTGAAGTCGCGACGAAACGCGTGCTTAGAATTCCGGGCATGCGCCCCACCGAGGTCGTCCGCGGCTCCGAGCCCCAGCTCTCGTCGATCTTGTTCCAGCTCTTCGTGGCCCCGGAGGCCACCCCGTCGCCGCTGGCGGCGGCCCGGTCCGACGAGGACGAGGACGAGGAGGACGAGGAGGACGACGACGACCTCGACGACGACGATCCGTTCGGCGGTGACGACGACGACGATGACGATGACGACGATGACGACGATGACGACGACGCCAAGGGCGACGACGACGACTGGGTGAGCACCGACGAGCTCGACAAGGACAAGGACGAGGACGAGGACGAGACCGAGGGCACCTGGGGCAAGGGTGGGCCCGACGATCCGTGGGGCGCCGACGAGGACGAGGACGAGGACGAGGACGACGACGACGAGGACGACGAAGACGACGAGGACGACGAGGACGACGAGGACGACGAGGACGACGAGGACGACGACGATGCTCGTCCGCGTCGCCCGGTCGCGCCGTCGCGCCCCGCCCGTCCGGCGACGCCGCCGGCGCCCAAGGCACCGACCAAGCCGTCCCCGGCGACCAAGCCGGCCCCCGCCCCCGCCCCCGCCAAGAAGCCCGCGCCCACGCCGGCCAAGAAGCCAGCCCCGGCCAAGAAGCCGGCCCCGGCCAAGAAGCCGGCGCCGGCCAAGAAACCCGCGCCGGCCAAGAAGCCGCCCGCGAAGAAGAAGTAGCCGGCGGCGCGCCGCGGCGACGAGCGCGCGCTACCAGGGGTAGCTGGCGCCCGACCAGTCGAGGAACGTGCCCGAGGTCGACAGCGACAGCAGGTCGAGCTGCCGGAGGATGCCGGCGACCGACGCCTCGACGGTGGTGGTCGCGTTGGGGCCACCCATGTCGGTCTGGACCCAGCCAGGGTTGATCACCGCCGAGCAGATGCCGACCCGGCGCAGATCGACCGCGAGGCTCTTGCTCGCCATGTTGAGGGCGGCCTTCGACATCCGGTAGCCGTAGTCGCCGCCGCTGGTGTTGTCGCCGATGGAGCCCATGCCCGAGGTGACGTGCAGCAGCTTGGCGCCGGCCCGACGTCGAAGCTGCGGCAACAGCGCCCGGGTCACCCGCAGCGGCCCCAGCGCGTTGACCTCGAAGATCCGCGCGCAGTCGGCGAGGTCGAGGTTGGCCAGGCTCTGGTTGGGGCCGCCGTAGACGCCGGCGTTGTTGATCAAGACGTCGACGGCCTGATCGCCGATGGTCGTGGCCAGCGCGGCGACCTCCTCGTCGGAGGTGACGTCGGCGCCGATCACGGTCACCCGATCGCCCGTGGTCGCGGCCAGCTCGGTCAGCGCGGTCGCGGCCGCCGGCCGTCGCGCCACCGCGAACACGCGGTCGCCGCGCGCCGCGAGCTGGCGGACCAGCTCGAGGCCGATGCCGCGCCCGGCGCCGGTGACCACGGCGCAGCGCGCGCCGACCGCAGGAGAGGAGCCACGCGATGCCATGTCGGCAATCTACGCCACCGACGCGACCGAGGCACGCCGGGTCGCGCGGCGCACGCTACATCGCGCCCTTGATGCGCAGGAACACCGGCAGGATGACCAACGCGTAGAGCGTGCACAGGCTCGCCACCACCGCGACGTCGGGCAGGCCGATCTGCACCTCGAAGCGCGGCAGGTGGCGCCGCACCGCCGACACCCAGGCGCCGGCCAGGCCGACGAAGATCCACAGGACCGAGTGGTAGGCGAACGACAGGGTCTGGATCTGGAACGCCAGGCCAAGCATCGACGCCAGCATCGCCATGCCCCACACCCGCGCGACCCGGGCGCCGGGCACGTCGTCGAGCTGGCGCACGCCCACGTAGAGCGCCTTGATCGACGCCCACAGGATCATCACGAACAGCACCATGCCCACCAGGCCGAGCTCGGCGAGGGTCAGGACGTAGGTATTGTGCGCGGTGAGGAAGTGGTGCTCGGTGAACTGCCGCTGGCCGACGCCGAACAGCGGGCTCGAATGGAACATGTCGAGGCCGCTGGCCCAGGCCTCGTAGCGCATCAAGGTCGAGGTCTCCGCCGAGGCGGCGTCGCGGCCACCGCCGCCGAGCATCATGACCGGCGCCGCCGCCAGCAGCCCGGCGAAGAGGCCGGCGACGCCGAAGCGGCGCACGAAGTACACGCCCGGCACCGCGGCCGCGACCACCAGCCCGCCGCGCGACTGGGTCAGCAGCACCGCCCACGCCACCATCGCGGCCGCGGCCAGGTACGTGATCGCCCCGAGCCCGCCGCGTCGACGCAGGAAGCTCGCGATCACGAACGACAGGCCGCCGATGCCCAGCGTGAGGGCGAGCTCGTTGGGGTCGTGCAGCTCGCCGCGATAGCGGATGCGATCCTGGATCGAGTGGGTGCCGAGCACGCCGGCGCGCTCGCACCGGTAGTTCGCCGCGGGATCGCCGTCGAGGTCGTCGTAGCAGCGCGGGGTGTCGTCGCACAGGCGCCCGTCGGCGTCGCCCTCGGTGCCCTCGGCGTTGGACAGGACGATGCACTGCCGCGGCTGCAGGTGCTGGTGGATGCCGATGGCGGCCAGCATCAGGCACGCGGACATCACCACCCCGGTCACCAGCTGGAGCGCGCGGAACCGCTGGCAGGCGTGGGCGATGGTCCCGTAGATCACCAGCAGGATCGCCAGCTCGGTGGCCCGGGTGGTGAACTGATCGGGGATCCGGACCGCGTTGCACAGGAGCACCCACACCGCGAACGCCGCGACCCACGGCAGGCTGGGCACCCCCCGCGGCTCGAGCCGGCGCAGCCGCAGGTCGACGATGAACCCCAGCAGCGCCAGGCCGGCGCACGCGTGCAACAGCGGCAACCCGGCCAGCGCCCCGATCGACTCCTGCGGTCGGATCAGGATGAAGATCACGAGCCCGCAGATGCCGGGGAGGGCGAACACCGTCGGCGACCATACACCGCGGCCGCGAGCGACGGCGGCGATCGACGCGCGCCGGCGTGGCGGAAGACCGCGCCCACGGCGGCGCGCGCCCGGCCCTGGCTGGTAGGCTGCGCTGATGGGGCTCCGGGATCGCCTCGCCACCACGCTGCACCGCGGGGGCGCGCTCGAGCTCGCCCTGCGCGCGCGCGCCGCGGTGCGCCTGCCGGTGCTCTCGGTGCTCACCTACCACCACGTCACCGACGGCGCCGCCGACTACCCGTTCGACGACGGCGTCGCCGACGCCGGCCCCGCCCAGTTCCGGCGCCAGCTCGAGCTCTTGCGCCGGACCTGCACGCCGGTCGGCCTCGACCAGGTGGAGGCGGCGATGGACGGCGCGGCGCTGCCGCCCAACGCCGTCCTGGTCACCTTCGACGACGGCTACCGCTCGAACCTGACCCACGCCGCGCCGATCCTGGCCGAGCTCGGGATCCCCGCGGTGTTCTTCCTCGCCACCGACTTCATCACCGACCGGCGCCTCTACTGGTGGGAGGCCATCGCGTACATCGTCAAGCACGCGCCCAGCCGCCAGATCGAGCTGCACTACCCGGCCCGCATGCCGCTGTGGCTCGACGACGCCGCCGTCTCCAAGCTGACCAAGATCGTCAAGGACACCCGGGCCCTCGACATCGAGCGCTTCGTCGACGAGCTGGCCTTCGCCGCCGAGCTGCCGTGGACGCGCGAGCTCGAGCGCACGCTGTGCGATCGCCTGATCATGACCTGGGACGATGTCCGCGCGCTGCGGGACCTCGGCATGGAGCTCGGCTCGCACACGCGCAGCCACCGGGTGCTGCAGACCGTTCCGGACGCCGAGCTCGCGCACGAGCTCGCCGGCTCGCGCGAGGTGCTCGAGGCGGAGCTCGGCGAGCCGATCCGCGCGATCGCCTACCCGGTGGGGCGGCCGATCCACGACGAGCCGCGGCTACCGGCGGCGGTGGCGGCGGCCGGGTACACGCTCGGCTTCACCAACGCCACCGGCGTGAACCTGCTGTCGTCGCGGCGCCCGGTCGATCGCTTCGACCTGCGCCGGGTCGCCACCGATCGCGACCTGTCGGACGCGATGTTCCTGGCCCAGGTCGCGGTCCCGCCGCTGGCCTACCGCGCGCGCAACCGCGTCGTGCGCTGAGCGCCGCCGGCGTCAGTGCGCCGGCTCGTCGGAGTCGCGGCCCGGGCGCGCGAACGCGGCCGCGCGCAGCCCGAGCCGCGACATGCGCCGGTACAGGTTGCTGCGATCGTGCGACAGCATGCGCGCGGCGTCGTTGACCGAGCCCCAGCACTGCGCCAGCGCCCACACGATGCGCTCGCGCTCCGCCTCGCTGGCGGCGAAGTCGCGGACCTCGGTGAGCGACACCCGTGCGCGCGCGTGGCGGGTCCGCCGCTGGGCCGCGGCCCGCCGCTCCCGGGTGACCGCGGCGGTGACCCGCGCGGTGTCGATCAGCATCTGCGCCTGGGTCTTGCCGACGACGTGCAGCGCGCCGGCCTGACGCGAGCGCGCCTCGCCATCGCCGTCGACCCACGCCGAGATGGTGGCGGCCACCACCGGGATGCCGCGCGCCCCCAGGGCCGCGATCACCTCGTCGCCGCGCATCGACGGCAGGTTGAGGTCGACCAGGATGGCGTCGAAGTGGGCCGCCTCGGGATCCTGCTCGGCGAGGTAGGCCAGGAGCGCGGGGCCGTCGTCGAAGCCGTGGACCAGGATGCCGTCGCGGGCCAGCGACCGGGTGAGGCTGCGCAGGAACGACGGATCGTCGTCGACGACGGCGACCCGCAGGGGCCCGGGCGCGGTCGAGCCGAGGCCATCGGCGGGGGCCACCGCGATCGACGCCGTGGGCCGGCTGTGGCGGAACCATCGACCGCGGCGTCGGAGCCGGTCGCGTCGGACGCATCGAGACCGGTGGTGGACATCATTACCAGCGAGCCAGATCCAGGGGGGCGCTGTCAACGAAATGCCGCGCGGCGTCGACGTCGATCCGCGTGCACGTACAGGCACCTACCCGGCGGCGGCGGGGAAGGCCCGCGGCGCGAACCGCGTGTGCAAGCCCGGAGGTACGCCTCGACCATCGCGTCGGCGGAGAACCGGCCCAGCGCCGCGGCGCGCGCGCGCTTGCCCATGGCCCGGGCCCGCGCGGGATCGGCGGCGAGCTGACCGAGCGCGTCGGCCAGCGCGGCCTCGTCGACGGGCACCAGCAGCCCGGTGTCGCCCTCGTCGACCACCGCCGGCACGCCGCCGACCTCGGTCGCCACCACCGGCAGGCCGCACGCCATCGCCTCGGGCAACACCAGCGGCAGGCCCTCGCTCTTCGACGGCAACGCGAACACGTCGAAGGCCGGCATCAGCCGGTCGACGTCGAGCCGGCGCCCCAGCAGGTGGACGTAGCCGGGCTCGGGCAAGGCGGCGATCGCGGCCTCCACCTGCGGCCGCGCCTCGCCGTCGCCGACGAGGACCAGCCGCCGCCGCCGGGTGAGGCTGGGCCCCAGCGCGCGCACCAGGAGCGCCTGGTTCTTGTACTCGTCGAGGCGGCCGACGGTGCCGACCACCCAGGCGTCGTCGGGGATGCCGAGCTCGCCGCGGATCGCCGCCCGCGCGCGCGGGTCCGGCGCGAACCGCTCGAGCCGGATGCCGTTGGTGATGACGTGCAGCTTGCTCGGCGCGCAGTCGCGCTGGCTGCGCGCCTGCGACGCGGTGACCTCGGACACTGCGACGAAGGCGTGCACCAGCCGGGCCGCCTGGCGACGCAGCGCCAGGTGGCCGCGGCCGCCGGGGTTGCGCCCGTGCTTGGTGTGGATGGCGGCGGCGCCGACGACGCGCGCCGCCGGCGCCCCGTAGATGAGCGGCAGCGGGTTGTGGGAGTGCACCACGTCGGCGCCGAGCCGGCGCAGGCGCAGCGCCAGCCGCGGCGCCAGCGTGGGATCGAGGCCGTCGCGGCGACCGAGCGACTCGGTCGCGATCCCGGCGTCGGCGAACTGCTCGGCCAGCGCACCCGGGGCGGCGCCGTCGAGGGCGATCGCGGTGACCGCGTGGCCGCGCGCCGCCAGCCCGACCGCGAGATCGAGCGCGACCCGCTCCTGCCCACCGACGCCGAACGACGAGAGCACCTGGACGATCGCGGCCACTACCTACGGGGTACCGCGCCCGGGGCGCGCGCCGCAAGGGAGGTGGTACGGTCGAGGCCGTGACCGCGGCGGCCGCGACCGACGAGCTGGCGCTCCTGGCCTCGATCGGGATCCAGGTCGGCGCCGCCCGCGCCGGCGAGCTGCGCGCCGCCGGGGCCCGGGTCGCCCGTCGGCTGCACGCCGGTGGCCACCGCATCGTCGGGCTGGTCCCGGCCGACGATCGGGTCGCGGTGCCGGCGGTGGCCATCCACCTCGGCCTCGCGCTGTGCGAGCTCACCGGCGGCACCGTCGCGGTGGTCGACGCCAACGTGCGCTACCCCGGCCTGATGGAGCTGGCCCGCGGCCGCGACGCCGACGCCGGCAGCTCGCGCTTCGCCACCCGCTGGCTGCGTGACTCGCTGGCGCTGATGACGCCGCCGCGCGCGACCTCCGCCGGCGAGGTGGTACGGCTCGCGCGTGCGCTCGACGCCGGCGCCGGGCTGTTTGGCCACGTCCTGTGCGACCTCACCGGCTTCGACCTGCTCGGCGAGCACGCCACCGCCGCGGCGTGTATGGACGCCGTCGCGATCGTCGGGCGCGTCCACCAGACCCGGGTCGCTCGGCTGCGCCAGCTCGCGGCGCTGATGCCCGCCGATCGCTTCCTCGGCGTGCTGCTCGTCGGCTAGCGTGGCGTCATGAGCCGGACGCCGCTGCTCCGCGATCAGACCCGCCTGGCGGTGGTGCACCGCCAGCGGGTGCGCCGTGACGGCGAGGCCGATCCGGCGCCGGCCGAGCCGCTCGTGCTGCCAGCGCCGACCCAGGCCGCCGCGGCCGCCGGCTGGCAGGCCCTGCTCGACACCGAGTACGAGTCGGTGGTGATCGCGAGCTGGATGACGGCGGCGCTGACCCGGCTCGGCGCGCCCCTCGATCTGCTCGGTGCATTCGGCAAGATCGTCGAGGACGAGCTGCGCCACGTCGACGTGTGCGCGCAGGTCGTCGATCAGCTCGGCGGTCGTCCCACCATCGTGCGCGGCCCGCTGCCACCGCTGCCGAACGAGCTCGCCCGCGACTCGGCCGGCGAGTTCGAGATGGTGGCCAGCCTGCTCGGCTTCTTCTGCGTGTTCGAGTTCCTCTCGGGGCTGGTGTTCCACGACGCGCTGGCCCGGGCGCAGACCCCCCTGGCACAGTGGGCGGTCGGCGAGATCTACCGCGACGAGGCGTTCCACGGCGCGTTCGGCTTCGAGGCCGCGCGCCACTTCGTGCCCGGCTACGACGAGGCGCGGCGCGAGCAGCTCGCGCGTCGGGTCGAGGCCGAGGTCGCGCGCTTCGGCCAGCGCCTGGCCGGGCGCGGCGCCGCCGACGCGCCCGCCGACGAGCTCGCCGCCCTCGAGCGGCTCGGGCTCCTGGCGCCGGCGGCGCTGCTGCCGATCTTCGAGCGCGGCGTCACCACCCAGCTGGTGCCGCGCCTGCACGACCTCGGGGTGCCGGTGGTGGTCGGGTTCGCCGACGCGCCGCCGGTCACGGCGCCGCGACGGTGACCTCGGCGAGGGGCTCGAACCTCAGCGCGTGGGCGCCGCCGACGATCGTGAACGCGCCGTCGTGCACCGCCGCGTGGGCACCGGCGCGCCCCCGCGGCAAGGGCGGCCACGCCTGCCAGGCGTCGGCGCCGAGATCGTAGGCCTCCACCACCCGCAGCGCCGAGGTGCCGGCCTCGCCGCCGGCGCACACCAGCGCGCCGGCGACGACCGCCGCCGCGCAGCCGCCGCGCGCCGTCGGCATCGACGCGCGCGGCTGCCAGGCATCGCCGTCCGCGGCGAGCGCCCACGCCTCGGCGCGCGGCGCGCTGGCGTCGATCGAGGCCAGCCCGCCGACGACGATCGCCTCGCCCGCCGGGCCGCGCGCTCCCACCGGATGCGAGCGCGCCGCCGGCAGCGGCGGCAGCGCGCTCCAGGCGTCGGCGCCGGTGTCGTAGGCGACGACCGACGCGATCGGCCGATCGTCGGCGATGCCGCCGGCGAGGATCACCCGCGCCCCGTCGACGATCACCGCGGCGGCGCCGCGGGCCTGGCCCGGCGGCGCGGGCGCTCGCGGCGCCCACGCGCCGGCCTCGAGGTCGAGGGCCCAGGCCTCGCCGGAGGCGGCCAGCTCCAGCCCGACCAGGCCGCCGAGCACGACCACCTCGCCGTCGACCGCCGCCAGGTTGGCGTGGGTCCAGGCCAGCGGCGCCGGCGGCCCGGCGCGCCAGGCGCTCGCGCCGGCGTCGAGGATCCACACCGCGCGGCTGATCGCGAGGGCGCCGTCGTAGCCACCGATCACGACGAGGGCGCCGTCGACGTCGACCACCGCCGCCTCCAGGCGCGGCTCCGGCAGCGGCACGCCGTCGCGCCAGGCGCCGCTGGCGTCGGCCGGCGCCGGCGCCTCGCCACAGCCGGCCACGGCCAGCGCGCCGAGCAGCAGCGACCACCAAGGCATCGCCCTACCCTCGCATCGGCGCGCGCCGCCGTCGAGGTCGGCTACTCGACCCCGGGGTAGCCGGGGATGCCGCGCTTGCCCGCCGGGACCGTGATGGTCGACGCGGTGATCTCGGCGGCGGTGAGTGGCTCGTAGCTGCCGCCGAGGTGGGCCGACAGGAACGCCTCGGTCACGCCCCAGAACGCCAGGCTGTTCTCGGGCCGGGCGAAGCCGTGGCCCTCGTCGGGGAACAGCACGTAGCTCACCGGGATCTTCGCGGCCTGCATCGCGGCGACGATGCGATCCGACTCCGCCTGCTTCACCCGCGGATCGTTGGCGCCCTGGCCGATGAGCAGCGGCCGACGGATCTGCGCGGCGAGGTTGAGCGGCGACACCGCCTCGAGGGCGGCCTTGCCCTCGGGCGTGGTCCAGTCGCCGACCCGCGTCTTGAACATCGCCACCGCCGGCGCCCAGTACGGCGGGATCGACTCGAGCAGCGTGATGATGCTCGATGGGCCGACGATGTCGACGCCGCACGCGAAGACCTCCGGGGTCAACGTCAGGCCGGCCAGGGTCGCGTAGCCGCCGTAGCTCCCGCCGAGGATGCCGACCTGCTCGCGGGTGGTGATGCCCGCCGCGATCGCCCACTCGACGGCGTCGAGCGAGATCGTCGTGCATCGCCTTGCCCCACTGCCCGTTGCCGGCGTTCATGAACTTCTTGCCGAACCCGGTCGAGCCGCGGAAGTTGACCGACAGCGCCGCGTAGCCGCGGTTGGCCAGGAGCTGGTGCAGCGGGTTCGAGCCCCAGCTGTCGCGCGCCCACGGTCCGCCGTGGACCACCAGCACCAGCGGCGCCGGCCGATCGGCGGTGCCGTCGCCGTCGGGATCGACCGCCGCCGGCAGCGACAAGTAGCTCACCAGCGACAGGCCGTCGCGGGCGCGGATGATCTGCGGGTGCATCGGCACCAGCGGCTGGGTCGCCAGCTCGGGCCGGCTGGTGAACAGGAGCGTCGCCCGCTTGGCCTTGCGATCCCACAGGTGCCAGCTCGCCGGCTGGCGATCGCCGTAGGCGATGACGATCCAGGTGCGATCGTCGAGGGTGCGCGAGCCGATGACGAAGTCGCCGTCGATGGCGGCGTCGATCGCGGCGAAGTCGCCGGCCACCGCCTTGTCGAGCACCTGCCAGCGGGCGCGGTCGTACTCGAGGCTCACCGCCTCGATCGTGTTCTTGGTCGGGTGGGTCAGGATGTCGGCGACGTCGACCCGCGGGTCCTCGAGCACGAGCTTGGGCTTGCCGCTCTTGCCGTTCTTGAACGGCACGGTGTAGAGCGCCGCGGTGTCGCGCCCGCGGCTGTCGCTCAGGTAGTAGGCGTCGGCCTTGGCGTTGAAGCCGAGCACCGAGGTGGTCTCGGCGTCCTCGGCGGGCACCGACAACACCGGCGTCCACGCGCCCTTGAGCTTGGTGAGGTAGTCGACGCCGCCGGTCTCGGTGTGCGAGATCGCCAGCCGCAGGTTGAGGTCGTCGTCGACCACCCAGCCCGAGAAGCCCTCCTGGTTCTCGTGCACCAGCGTGCGCACGCCGGTGGTGAGGTCGACCGCGTAGACGTCGTGGTACGACGGATCGCGATCGTTCATGCCGATGAGGATCGTCGTCGGCTTGCGGTGGGACAGCCCGGTGATCTGGGCCCGCACGCCCGGGTACGGGGTGAGGTCGGTGGTCTTGCCGGTGGCGACCTCGACCGCGATCGCGTGGAAGTTCTCGTCGCCGCCAGCGTCCTGCAGGTAGACGACGTGCTGGTTGGTGAAGGCCCAGAAGTACATCCGCACCGGGCGCTTGGTGTCGCTGGTGATCGCGCGCGCCGCCGCCAGGTCGCCCACTGGCGCGACGTAGATGTTCATCACGCCGTCCTTCGCGGCCAGGTACGACAGGTGCGCGCCGTCGGGGGAGAGCTGCACGCCCGAGCGCGCCGGGTTGCCGAACAGGAGCGCGCGCGGGATGAGGTCTTGCGACGGATGGCCGACCGCGAGCGGCGGCAGGTCGGCCGGCGGCGCGGCGTCGACGACCGCCGGCGGCGAGGCCGGCTGCTGGGGCGCGGCCGGCGTGCTGCCGCAGGCCGCGGCGAGGATCGGAAGGAGCAGCAGGGTCTGGCGCATGCGGGTTTGCATAGCACCAGAAGTGGACACGCCGTGGCGAGTGCCGGGACAATCCCCGGGTGTCCGCGACGCCGCGTCGACCGCGCATCGGCTTCGTCCTCTCGGGCGGCGGCTCGCGCGGCGCGTACGAGGCCGGCATCATCCACTACCTGCGCACCGATCTGGCGCGGCGGATGGGCCGCCAGGTCCCCATCGACGTGATCAGCGGCACCAGCGTCGGCGCCATCAACGCCGCGTTCTTGGCCGCCACCAACGACGATCCGGCCAGCCAGGCCGAGCGCATCTGCAACGCCTGGCGCGCGCTCCAGGTCGAGCAGCTCATCGGCCTCGGCGCGCGCGACATGCTGCGCGCCGGCCGGCTCTTGCTCGGCGCCGAGCCGACCACGCCGGACCCGGGCAGCTTCCGCTACGGCGGGCTGCTCGACACCGGCGGCCTCGAGCGCTTCGTGGTGCGGATGGTCCCGTGGCGCGGCATCGAGCGCAACCTGCGCGCCGGCCACCTGCACGCGCTGACGGTGTCGGCGACCCACATCGGCACCGGCCACACCGTGGTGTTCCTCTCCAGCGGCGAGCCGGTGCCGCGCGAGTGGAGCCGCGACCCGTTCGTGCGCCACCGCGCCGCCGCCATCGGCCCGCGCCACGTGCTGGCCTCGGCCGCGATCCCGATCCTGTTCCCGTCGGTGAAGATCGGCGAGGAGTACTTCACCGACGGCGGCCTCCGGCAGAACACGCCGATGTCGCCGGCCATCCGCATGGGCGCCGATCGCCTGCTGGTGGTGTCGCTGCGCTACGTCGGCGCGCCCGACGCGGCCCTCGAGCAGGAGCGGGTCGAGGCGTTCCCGCGGCCGCTGTTCATGGCCGGCAAGGCGCTCAACGCGCTGTTGCTCGACCACACCGAGTACGACCTCGATCGCCTGCACCGCATCAACCACATCCTCGAGGCCGGCGAGGCCGCGTTCGGCAACACCTTCGCCTACGTGATGAACCACGAGCTGGTGCGGCTGCGCGGCGCGCCGCTGCGCAAGATCGAGGCGGTGCACGTGCGGCCGTCGGTCGACATCGGCGCGGTCGCCGCCGACTTCGTGTCGCGCGGCCGGGTCAACCTGCACGGCACCGTGGCCCGTCGCCTGATCCAGCGGCTGGCCGCCGGCGAGGGCCGCCACGAGAGCGACCTCCTGTCGTACCTGCTCTTCGACGGCGACTACGCCGCCGAGCTGATCGAGCTCGGCCGCCAGGACGCCGCCGCGCGCGAGGAGCAGCTCGCCAAGCTGTTCGACGACACGCCGGTCGAGGGTTGACCGCTCACGCCGGGCAGTCGACCGGGCAGGTCGCCGCGTTCTCCGACGCCGCGCACGCGAGATCGCCGCACACCGCCGGGCACGGCCCGCAGTCGTGAGGGCACACCGCGCAGGTCTCGATGAGCGCGCACGTGTCGTCGCCGCAGCGGGGCGACGTGGGCTCGGCGGGATCGCACACGCCAGCGGCGGCGGTCGCCGGCTCGCACGCCGGCGTGCACCGGCCCCAGCAATCGCCGTCGTCGCAGCCGACGGCGCCGTCGCCGTCGAGATCGAGCCCGGCCGCGCACGCCTCGGCCGGCGGCGCCGGCCGCGTGCGATCGAGGTCGAAGCGGAAGCTCCAGGTGTCGGCCAGGGCGCCACCGTCGGCGCCGACCAGCAGCAAGGCCTCGCTGGCGTCGTGCCGCACCAGCGCGTGACCGCCGCGCGCCGGCGGTGACACCTGCGGCGACAGCGGCGACCACGCCAGCCCGTCGAGCTCCCACAGGTCGGCCAGCAAGCCGTCGCCGTCGAAGCCGCCGAAGAGCACCAGGCGGCCGCGGCTCGGCTCGAAGGCCAGCGCGCTCGACGCCCGCGGCACCGGACGCACCGGGGTCGCCAGCAGCTGCCAGCCGACGCCGTCCCAGGCCCAGGTGTCGCCCTGCAGGCTCGCGCCGCCGCCGCCGAAGAGCACCAGCCGCGCGCCGATCGGATCGTAGGCCAGCGCCGGCGCGTAGCGCGGCGAGGGCCCAGCGCCGACGACGACGGTCCACGCGGCGCCGTCCCAGCGCCAGGTGTCGGCGAGCAGGCCGCTGGAGCCTTCGCCGCCGAAGAGGAGCGTCTCGCCGCGGGCCTCGTCGAAGGCCATCGCGTGATCTTCGCGCGTGCGCGGCGCTACGGCCGGCGCCCGCTGGCTCCAGGCCTCCCCGTCCCACGCCCAGGTGTCGTTGCGCAGGCCGCTGGCGGCGCGGCCACCGAAGAGGACCACCTCGCCGCGCTCCCCGTCGTAGGCCATCGCGTGGTTGTAGCGTCCGCTCGGCGAGCTCACGGGCTCGCGCAGCCACCAGGCGGCGCCGTCCCACTCCCAGGTCGCGGCGCTGTACACGTTGCCG
>JAWKQW010000010.1:0-300062 GCA_041389945.1 Kofleriaceae bacterium | reverse complement strand
CGAAGCGGCGCTCGCGCCCGGCGTAGATCTCGAGGCAGCGCAAGAGCTCGGGGCGGCGGAAGTCGGGCCACAGCTCGTCGCAGAAGACCAGCTCGGCGTAGGCGATCTCCCACAGCATGAAGTTCGACACCCGCTGCTCGCCGGAGGTGCGGATGAGCAGGTCGAGCGGCGGCGTGCCGGCGGTGGGCAGGTAGCCGCCAAAGCGCTCGACGTCGACCTCGGACGGCGTGAGCCGACCGGCGGCGACGTCGGCGGCCACCGCGCGCACCGCCCGCGCGATCGACTCCCGCCCGCCGTACGACAGGGCGAGGGTCAGCGTCATGCCGGTGTGCGCCGCCGATGCCGCGCGCAGCTCGTCGAGGGGCGCCTTGACGTGTGGCGGCAGCCGCTCGGCGTCGCCGATGGCGCACAGCCGGATCTGGTTGTCGAGGATCTCGGCGCGCTCGCCGAGGAGGAACTCGCGGAGCAGCTCCATCAACGCGCCGACCTCGTCGGCGGGGCGGCCCCAGTTCTGCGACGAGAACGCGTACAGCGTGAGGGCCGACAACCCGAGCTCGCGCGCGGCGCGCACCACGTCGCGCACGCTGTCGGCGCCGACCCGGTGCCCCTCGATGCGCGGCAGGCCGCGGGCGGCGGCCCAGCGGCCGTTGCCGTCCATGATGATGCCGACGTGGCGCGGCAGGTGGGGCGTGGGTGTCGCCGGCTCCACGGTCCGCCACGTTTCGCACGTCCGGGGCGCGCGTTGCAACCCAGGGGTTGATCCCGTACGCTCGACGGCGAGGCCAACCTAGACATGGGCATCTTTTCCAGACTCGGGACTCTCATCAAGTCCAACCTCAACGACCTCATCTCCAAGGCCGAAGACCCGGAGAAGATGCTCAACCAGGTGCTGCTGGAGATGCAGCAGCAGCTGGTCGACGCCAAGAAGGCGGTGGCGATGGCCATCGCCGACGAGAAGAAGCTGCAGAAGCAGCTCACCGTCGAGACCGACAAGGCCAAGGAGTGGGAGCGCAAGGCGATGGTGGCCGTGCGCGCCGGCGACGACGGCCTGGCCCGGCAGGCGCTCGGCCGCAAGCAAGAGCACGAGACCATCGCCGCCCAGTACCAGCAGCAGTGGGCCGCGCAGAAGCAGGCCGTCGAGAAGCTCAAGGACGCGCTCCGCCTCCTCACCAACAAGATCGAGGAGGCCAAGCGCAAGAAGAACATCCTCATCGCACGCAAGAAGCGGGCGGAGGCGCAGCAGCAGATCGCCAGCACCATGCAGGGCCTGGGCAACACCAGCGCCTTCGACACCTTCGATCGCATGGCCGAGCGCATCACGCTGATGGAGGCCGAGGCCGAGGCCGGCGCCGAGCTCGCCGGCGAGCTCACCGGCGACAACCTCGAGTCGAAGTTCATGGCGCTCGAGGCCGGCGGCGGCGCCGGCGACGACGACGCGCTGGCCGACCTCAAGGCCAAGATGGGCCTGCTCGGCAGCGGCGAGGCCAAGGGCGGCACCAAGAACCTCGAGGCCGGCGTGCCGGTCACCACCAACGACAGCGCCACCGGCCCGGTCGCCAAGGACGACCTCGCCGACCTCGGCGGCCTGTCGGCCGAGGATCTCAAGGAGCTCGAGGATCTCGATCTGTCGGAGTTCGAGAAGGCGCTCGACAAGAAGGAAAAGGACGCCAAGGGCGCCTGAGTTGTCTGCGCGAGCACGCGCGGGCGGGTGGCGCGACGATGCGCGTGCGCGGCGCGCGCCGGGCGGCGCCGGCGAGACCGGTGGCTACCAGGTGGCCTCGAAGCCGGTCGTGAACAGGAGCGCGGTGCCGTAGATGCGACCGGTCGTCGGCGACGGCATCTGCGGCGCCGGCGAACACGACGAGCCGCCGCGACACAGGGTCATCGGCACCGCCTCGTGCGGCGCGGCCACCGCGCGCCACCCGATCATCCAGCCGAGCCGGTGCGGGAACCCCACCGGGTAGCGCACGCCGTGATCGATGCGCAGGCCGACGCCGACCGAACCCTCGGCGTGGCTGCTCGCGACCGGCACCAGCCGCTCGCGCTCGGTGAACGCCGGCCGGTCCCAGCGGTTGGCCTGGCGCGCCACGCCGACCTCGCCGTAGGCCACCAGCCGGGTGTTCTTGCCGAGGGTGCCGTGCCCGGTGCGCGCCACGTCGAGCCGCGCGAACACGCCGAGGCGATGGCCGTGGCCGACGGCGACCGGCGCCGCGCCGTGCGACTGGAACTGCAGGTAGGCGTACTCGGCCTCGAACGCCAGCCGATCGAAGCGGTAGCCGGCGCCGACGGTGCCGCCGAGGGCGAGCACGTCGAGCGGCGCGTCCTCGACGTAGCCCACGGTGGTGCCCAGGCGCAGCGACGGCCCGATCGCGCGCGCCGGCGCCAGCGGCCGGATCGGCGGCACGCCGAGATCGATCGCCGACCCGCCCGGGCCGCCGCCGAACCGGGTCGGCGCCACCGCGTCGAGCGCCGCGATCACGCCGGCGTCGTCGCGCGCCTGCGCGCTCGGCGCCCGCCCCGACAGCGCACCCCCGACGACCTCCTCGGGGTCCGGCACCGGCGCCCGTGTGGTGTCCTCGGCCCACGCCGGCGCCGCCGCCGTGAATCCCAGGCACACCCCCACCAGCGCCCCCCGCCGGGTGGGCCATTTGAACGCCTGCATGTCGCCTCCTGGCAGTCCTGCCGGGAGCTCGTGCACGCACCGTGCCCCGCGAGCCCAGCTCAGCGGGCGCCGGTGACGCGGCTCACGACGCGCGCAGCGCCGCCTGCATCGCCGCCAGCGGCGCGGCCCGGCCGGTCCAGCGCGAGAACGCCAGCGCGCCCTGCTGCACCAACATGCCGCCGCCGTCGAGGAGGCGCAGCCCGCGGGCGCGCGCGCGAGTCAGGAGCTGTGGCTCACGGTGGTACACCAGCGACACCACGCCGGCGTGGGCCGGCAAGGCGTCGAGGGGCAGCGCGGCCACCGCCGCCGCCTCGGTCGCCGGGTCGAGGGCGATGGAGGTCGCGTCGACCAGCAGGTCGGCGTCGGCCAGCGCGGCCCCAAGCGTCGCGTCGTCCCAGCCGCCGACCTGGGCCGCCGGCAACCAGTCGACCGCCGCCGGGCGTCGCGCGATCACCCGGGTGCGCGCGCCGGCGTCGGCCAGGCTGGTCTCGACGGAGCGCGCCGCGCCGCCGGCGCCGAGCACCACCACCGCGCGACCTTCGACCTCCCACCCGTGGACGGCGAGGTCGGCCAGGAGGCCGGCGCCGTCGGTGCTGTCGCCGACGACGCGGCCGCCGTCGAGGTCGAGGCAGTTGACCGCGCCGGCCCGGCGCGCACGCGGCGTGAGCTCGGCGCAGCACGCGATCACCGCCTGCTTGAGCGGCACCGTCACGCTGGCGCCGCGCACGCCCGGCGGCGAGGGCCGGCACCACCTGCGCGACCGCGGCCGCCGGCACCCGCAGCGGCACCATCACGCCGTCGAGGCCGGCGGCGGCGAACGCGGCGCCGATGATCGCCGGGCTGCGGCTGTGCGCGATGGGATCGCCGAGCACCGCGGTGACCACGGTGGTGCCGCGCAGGATCACGAGCACCACCAGGTCGGCGCCCTCGCGGTGGGCCTCGGCGAGCGCCGCGGTGGCGTCCTTCATCAGCCGCGCGAAGCTGCCGCCGTCGGGGTGCCCGGCGGCGACCCCGGCGCGCGCCTCGGCGCGGTGGCTGTGGCCGGCGGAGGTCACCGCCGGCAACGCGGCGATCGACCGGATGATGCGATGCGCGACCTGCCCGGCGGCCTTGCGATCGGTGTACGGCAGCAGCACGAAGTAGCGGCCGTCGTCGAGCTCGCACGCGAGATCGATGTCGCGGATGGCGCCGGTGAGCGCCGCCGACGCCCGCACCCGCAGGATGCGCTGGACCCCGGCGGCGCCGGCGGTGCCGCCGCGCCCGAGGGTGAGCTCGACCAGCGCGACCGCCAGCGGGTAGCCGTAGCGACGGGCCCGCCGCAGCTCGAGCTCGAGCACCCGGCGCACCAGCTCGAAGCCGTGCAGGCCGCTGTGCTCGTCGGCGGCGGTGAGCTGATCGAGCCGGCGCCGCAAGAGCAGCTCGCTGCCGCGCGCGAGGTTGAGCTCGGCCCGGGTGTGGGCGAGCTGGGCCGCCGCGGCCAAGACCGGCGCCAGCCGATCGAGATCGTAGGGCGCCACCGCGAACAGCTCGACGTCGAGCGCCGCCGCCCGCGCCGCCAGCGCCGACGTCGCGCCGCCCCCGACGAGCACCAGCACCGGCCGCGGCGACACCGTCGAGGCCACCCCGACCACCGCCTCGGCGCCGGCGGCGGCGAGCACCACCACCTGCGGCGGGCCCGGCGCGCGGATCGCGGCGCGCACGCGATCGATGGCGTCGGCGCCCGCGCCGCGCACGGTGAGGCGCTGCCCGAGCGCGGTTGCCGCCGCCTCGATGGCGCCCAGCGCCGCGTCGTCGGGCGCCGCGATCGCCACCGAGGGCGATGGGACCGCCGACGAGATCCTCGGCGACGAGCTGATCGTCGTCGATGGGGATCGCGCTGTCGGCGCGGCTGCCGGCGCGGCTGCTGGGCCGGCGCGGGCCGCCGCTCGACGCGCCGCCGCGGGTGCCCGCGCGGGTGCCGGGCCGCGGCGTCGGTCGCGCCGGCTTGGCCGTGCGCGCGCGGTCATCGTCGGTTCCGGTCGGCCGCACCGCCTCGACCCGCGCCACGATCTCGCCGCGCGCCAGCGGCGTGACCTCGACCGCGTCGCCTGCGGCAGACCTCGTCGGCGGCGCGCACCACCGCGCCGCCGTCGCGCCGCACCACCGCGTAGCCGCGCTCGAGCACCGCCAGCGGCGACAGCGCGTGCAACCGGCTGGCGAGCTCGCCGAGGGCGTGGCCTCGCGCCGCGCGGCCGCGCTGCTCGGCTGCGGCGGCGCGCCGCGCCAGGTCGCGCAGCTCGGCGCGGCCCGGGCCAGGCGCGCCGTCGGCCGCTGCGCCGCCAGCCGGGCGTCGAGGGCGCCGAGCGCGCGCCGCCGCGCCGCCAGCTTGGCCCGCGGCGCCTGCCCGTCGAGCCGTTGCTCGGTGCGCCGCAGCTCCGCGCGCGCCACCGCGAGCCGGCGCGCGAGCTGGCGCTGCGCCGCCAGCGCCTCGAGATCGAGGGCCTGGCGGGCGCGCCCGAGCCGCGTGGGCGTCGCGGTGCAGCCGCCGCAGCGCCACGTCGAGCGCCGCCGCCAGCTCGGCGCGCACCGGCACGCAGGCCTCGGCCGCGGCGGTCGGCGTCGACGCCCGCAGATCCGCGGCGAGATCGCACAGCGACAGATCGACCTCGTGCCCGACCGCGGAGATCACCGGCACCGGGCACTCCACCACCGCGCGCGCACGACATGCTCGTGGTTGAACGCGGCGAGGTCGCCGGCGGAGCCGCCGCGGCCGATGATGACGACGTCGACGTCGTGCGCGACCACGCGGCCGAGGGCGGCGACCAGCTGGGCCGGCGCCGACGGCCCCTGCACCGCGCAGTCGACCACCAGGATCGGCACCGGGTAGCGCCGGGCGATGGTGCGGATCACGTCGCGCACCGCGGCGCCGTGGACGGAGGTGCACACGCCGATGCGGCGCGGCAGCCGCGGCAGCGGCCGCTTGCGGGCGGCGGCGAACAGGCCCTCGGCGAGGAGCTTCTGGCGCAGCGCCTCGAGCGCGGCCGCCGCGTCGCCGGCGCCAGCCAGCTCGATGGCGTCGGCGTAGAACTGCATGCGGCCGTCGCGCGGGTACACGCCGAGCTTGCCGCGCACCCGCACCCGCTGCCCGACCTCGGGCACCGCACGCGCGCGCGCCAGGTCGCTGCGCCACATCACCATCGACGCCGCGGCGTCGCGATCGCGCAGCGTGAAGTAGGCGTGCCCGCTGGCCGGGCGCTTCCACTCGGTGAGCTCGCCCTCGACCCACACCACGCCGACGCCGCGGGCCAGGCTCGCGTCGGCCCGGCGCAGCAGATCCGGCACCGACAGCGGCCGCTCGCGCGACGCCGGCGGCGGCGCCAGGCCCCGGGGCGGGGGCGTTGAATCGAAGAGCACGGCGCCAGGGTACCCGAATCGCTGGGATCGTTCGTCCGCACGACGGTGCGACCGGCGCGCCGCGAACCCCGCGCCGCAGGCGGTCAGCGAGCGACGGCAGCCGAGCGGCGGCCAGCGCCGACCCGGGTGGTACATCTGCCCACATGCTAGCTCGCCGCACGTCGCTCCTCGCCCTGGCCCTGGCCGCGGGCTGCTCCATCGGCGCGCCTCCCGGCTTCTCCGACGGCGACAGCTGGTCGGCGCCGCTGGTCGGGCCGCTCGAGAGCGGCGTGCTCATCGTGCCGGTGTTCATCGACGATCAGGGCCCGTACCTGATGCGGATCGATCCCGACGCCAACCAGTCGATCATCGACGAGGCGCTGGCCAGCGAGCTGGCGCTGCTCAGCGGCTGGGGCGGGCGCATGCTCGACGAGAGCGACACCACCCGGCCGACCCGGTTCGCCAAGCTGCGGGCGCTGCGGGTCGGCACCCTCACGGTGCGCAAGCCCCTGGTGCAGGTCACGCCGGTCGGCACCTTCTCGACCTCGGGGCGGATCCTGCGCGGCGTGCTCGGCAAGGACGTCCTCGCCGACTCGCTGGTGTTCGGCTTCGACCGCGATCGCGGCCTGGCCTACCTCGCGACCCAGCAGGGCTTCACCCCGCCGACGGGCGCGGTGCAGATCGGCTACGACATCGTGTCGTCGGTGCTCGCCGTCGACATCCCGCCGGCGGGACGGCGGGTCACCACCGCGTCGATCGGCGGCACCCGCCTCAACCTGCACCTCGACCTCGGCGAGCCGCACAGCCAGCTCCGGCAGGCGCTGTGGGCCAAGGCCGGGCTGGCCGCGGTGCCGGCGTCGGCGACGCTGGTCGACGAGGTCGGCACCCGCCGCACGGTCAACCAGGCCGGCCTCGCCAGCAACGTCGCGCTCGGCCCGATCGTGGTGCCGCAGCTGATGTTCCTGCCCTACGGCGATCGTCGGTGGGAGGAGGAGGACGTCGACGGCACCCTCGGCCTGAACGCGATGCGCGACCAGGTGGTGTGGGCCAACCTCGACAAGCACGTCGTGTACCTGACGCCGCGCCCGACCGAGGACCTGCTCACCGAGCGGCTCGCGCGCTGGAACTCGCCGGAGCTGGCGGCGTGCGCGCACCCTGGGTGCGTGAGCATCGCCGGCGAGGCGACCGCGGTGGCGCCGACGCCGATGGTCGACGCCGACGCGCCCGCCGAGCCGGCCCCGGGCGCCGGCGCCCCCGGCATGATCGTCGCCGCGCCGCCGGCGCCCCCCGCGGGACCGGGCCCCCCCGGCCCCCGCGGCTGCCGCTCGAGGCGCTCATCGAGGCGGTCGACGGCAGCGGCGCCCGCGCCGCCCTGCCGCGCTACGCGGTGAGCCTGCCGGTCGGGGTCGACGAGGTCGCGTTCGTGGTCGACCTCCCCGACGGCGTCGCCGCCGACGGCCTGCGCTGGACGGTGCGCGACGTGAGCCCGTTCCCGCGGCCCTGCGCCGACGGCGGCGGCTGCGCCCTGATCGTCCCGGAGGGGTGAGCGGCGCGGCGGCGCCCTCGTGTTACACACGACGGCCATGGGTGCCCGCGCGCTCACGCCTGGCCGGTCGCCGCGCTCGCGGCGATGACCGGCTGCGGCCTGCCGGAGACGCCGTACTTCGGGAGGTGCCCGCGGTCGGCGATCCACGTCACCTGCGCTGGTGCAACTCCGGCGAGCCCGAGAGCCTCGACCCGGCGCTGGCGACCACCACCACCTCGCTCAAGCTGGTCTACGCGCTCTTCGACGGGCTGACCACCCACGACAAGAACGGCCTGCCGCAGCCGTCGCTGGCCACCTCGTGGGACATCAGCGACGACCTGCGGCGGTTCACGTTCCACCTCCGGGACGACGCCCGCTGGTCCAACGGCCGCGCCATCGACGCCTACGACGTCGCGTTCCAGGTGCTGCGGGTGCTGCACCCGAGCTTCGCGTCGCCCAACGGCGACGGCATCGAGCCGGTGAAGAACGCGCTGGCCTTCGTCGGCGGCCGCATGCGGGTGATGCAGCGCGACGTCGGGCCGCTGCGCGCCGGCACCATCGTCGAGGTCGCCACCGTCGGCGGCACCCCGGTCGCCGAGCTGCCCGCCGATCGCCCGATCCCGAGCTCGAACAAGCGCCCGGCCCGGGCCCCGCTGGCGCTGCGCGACCTCGGCGCGCCGGCGAGCGCGGCCTACGCCCACGTCGACGTCGGCGGCACCGTCGAGATCCTCGAGCTGACCGGCCGGCCGTCGTCGCCACCGAGCCCCGACGGCCAGGCCTGGGCCTACGTCCACCTCAACCGCGGCGACGGACTCTACGGCTGGGTGCTCGCCGACGAGCTCGGCCCGCCGCCGGCCGCCACCCTCGGCGTGCGCGCGGTCGAGCCCAAGCGGGTGCCCGGCCTCGACCTGCCGAGCCCGCCGCCGGCCGTCGTCGAGGCGCCGGTGATCGAGATCGACGCCGGCGACGCGCTGTCGCTGCTCGAGAGCGTCGGCGTGCGGGTCCCCGACGCCCACACCTTCGTGCTCGAGACCTCGGACCCGACGCCGTTCCTCATCTCGCTCACGCCCGGCCGCACCCTGCGACCGACCCCGCGCGAGGCGGTGTCGCGGGCGCCGCGCCGGTGGATCGTCCCGGGCCAGACCGTCACCTCCGGCCCGATGACCCTGGTCGCCTGGAAGGAGCGCGACTACGTCGAGCTGGCCCGCTCGCCCAGCTACTGGAACCAGGCCGTCGCCAAGCTCGAGCGCCTCACCGCGTTCTCGATGAACGACCAGTCGGCCAGCGCGAACTACTACTTCGCCGGCGGCTGCGACGCGGTCACGGGCAACAACATCCCGTCGTCGTACTTCCCGATGATCAACGGCGAGCGCACCGGCACCGCCTACCGGGACTACACGCCGGCGCCGTACCTCGGCATCTACTTCGCGTACGTCAACACCAAGAAGGTCGACAACGTCCACCTGCGCCGGGCCCTGGCCCACGCCATCGACCGCACGGTGCTGCCCAAGATCCTGCACGGCGGCCAGATCCCGACCGCGCAGTTCTCGCCGGGCACGCCGATCGCGAAGCTGTCCGACGAGGACCTCGCGCTGTGCGGGGTGTCGCGCGACACCCCCGGGGTGGCGATGATCATGCAGACCGGCGTCCTGTGCTACGTGCCGCCGCCGGGCCTCGACTACGACCCCGCCAAGGCCAAGGCCGAGCTCGCGCTCGCGCGCACCGAGCTGGGCGGCACGCTGCCGTCGATGACGTACCGCTACAACACCGGCGTCGAGGGCCACAAGCTCATCGCCGAGTACCTGCAGGACGCCTGGAAGCGCGAGCTCGGCCTCGACGTCGGCCTCGAGTCGCAGGAGTGGAAGACCTTCGTCGCCGACACCCGCGCCGGCAACTACGAGCTGGCGCGGTTCGGCAGCATCGGCAACTTCCCCGACACCGAGGCCGAGTTCCTCATCAACTTCCGGTGCGCGTCGCCCGACAACCGGGCCCAGTGGTGCGACCCCGCCTTCGAGCAGGCGATGGAGGACGCCAAGCCGCTGCGCGACCGCGCCGCCCGCCTGGCCAAGATCCGCGAGGCGGAAGGGATCATGCTGCAGGCCGCGCCGGTGATCCCGCTGTACATCTACACGCAGCACCACCTGCAGCGGCCGTACGTGCGCGACCTGTACATCAACCTGCCCGACCAGGTGCCGCTGTACGAGGCCTACCTCGACCCGGCCTGGCAGGCCGGCGGAGCCGATCGCTAGTGCTGCGCCTGATCCTGTCGCGGCTCGGCTCGAGCGTGCTCGTGATCTTCGCGGTGGCGACGATCGCGTTCTTCCTGATGCGGTGCGCGCCGGGCGGCCCGTTCGACGAGGAGCGCAGCCTCCTGCCCGAGGTCCAGCGCAACATCGAGGAGCGCTACCACCTCAACGATCCGCTCATCTCGCAGTACGCCGACTACATCGGCGGCCTGGCGAAGCTCGACTTCGGGCAGTCGCTCAAGCGGCCGCAGACGGTCAACGAGCTCATCGCCGGCCACTACGGCTACTCGCTCACCCTCGGGCTGATGGCGATCGCGATCGCGCTGTCGCTGGGGCTCACGATGGGGGTGGCGGCGGCGGCGCGCCGCAACACCTGGGTCGATCACTCGCTGATGAGCTTCGCCTTGCTCGGGGTGTCGATCCCGTCGATCGTGCTGGCGCCGCTGGGCATCGCCGCGTTCGCGCTGCACCTGGGGTGGTTGCCGCCGGCGCGCGCCGAGGGCCTCAGCTCGTACCTGCTGCCGGCGTTCACGATGGGCCTCATCTACACCGGCACGATCGCGCGCCTGACCCGGGCCGGCATGCTCGAGGTGCTCGGCCAGGACTTCGTGCGCACCGCCCGGGCCAAGGGCCTCTCGGAGCGCGCGGTGGTGTGGCGCCACGCGGTGCGCCTCGGGGTGGTGCCGGTGGCGACCTACCTCGGGCCGGCGATGGCCTCGATGATCGCCGGCTCCTTCGTCATCGAGCAGATCTTCCAGATCCCCGGCCTCGGCTTCTACTTCGTGTCGTCGGTGAGCGACCGCGACTACCCGGTGCTCACCGGCATGCTGGTGTTCTACGTGGTGATCCTGGTGGCGCTCAACCTGGTGTCGGATCTCGCCCACGGCGCGCTCGATCCGCGGGTGCGGGAGCAGCGATGAACCCGAGCGTGCGCCCCGTCGCCGAGCTCGGCGCGCCGCCCGCGGCGCCGCCGCCGAGCGCGCGCGGCCGCTCGCTGGGCGCCGACGCCTGGCGCCGCCTGCGCCGCAACCGGGCCGCGGTGGCGAGCGGCATCACCGTCGCGTTCATCACCTTCATGTGCTTCATCGGCGCGCCGATCCTCGGGCTGGTCACCGGCCTCGACGGCACCCGCACCAACATCCCGCTGGGCGCGGTCGGGCCGTCGTGGGCGCACCCGATGGGCACCGACACCCTCGGGCGCGACATGCTGATGCGCGTGCTCGAGGGCGGCAAGTGGGCGATCCTGGTCGCGATCACCGCCACCGCGATCGCGGTGATCATCGGCGTCGCCTACGGCGCCATCGCCGGCTACGTCGGCGGCCGCACCGACGACCTGATGATGCGCCTGGTCGACACGCTCTACGGGTTCCCGACCGTGGTGTTCGTGATCGTCGTGATGGCGGTGTTCGAGCTCAAGAGCCTGGTGGTGCTCTTCGGGCTCATCGGCGCGATCTCGTGGCTGACCATGGCCCGCATCGTCCGGGCCCAGGTGGTGGGCCTGCGCCACCGCGAGTTCGTCGAGGCGGCGCGCGCCCTCGGGGTGCGGCCGGCGACGATCCTGTTCCGGCACATCGTGCCCAACACCCTCGGCGTGGTGGTCGTGTACGCGACCCTGCTCATGCCGGGCGTGATGCTCACCGAGGCGTTCCTGTCGTTCCTCGGGCTCGGCGTGCAGGCGCCGCTGGCGTCGTGGGGCACGCTGGTCACCGAGGGCAGCACCCAGATCCTGGTGTACTCGTGGCTGCTCGTCGGCCCCGGCCTGGTCATGAGCATCACCGTGCTCGCGCTCAACTTCCTCGGCGACGGCCTGCGCGACGCGCTCGATCCGCGCTCGCGCAAGGACTGACGCGACGACGACGCGTTCGCCGCCAGGCAGGCTACGGGCAGGCCAGCACGGCGGCGCAATCGGCGCCGGCCTTGGCCAGGCAATCGGCGTGGCGCTCGACCGCGCCGCGGCCCTCGGCGTCGCGCTCCAGCGCCGCGCACGCCGCGATGCAGTCGCCCTCGTCGAAGGCGGTCTCGGCGCCGGCCGACGAGTCCTCGACGCACGCCGCCTCGTGCGCGCACAGCTGCTTGCAGCGCGGGCTGCGCGGCTCGGCGCAGGCCGCGGCGGCGACCAGGGCAAGGGCCAGGACGACGCGCATCGTGGGCTGCAACGTAGCAGGATCAGGACCGGATCGGCGGGCGCTCCGCGTCGGGTCCCGTCGCGGTCGCGGCGGTGCGATACTGACCGCGTGCGGCCCGGCCACCTCGTCGCCCTGGCGCTCGGCGCGTGCTCGGTCCCCGACAGCGGCGGGGTCGGCGGCGGCGGCGACGGCGGCACCGTCGACGGTGGCGCCGGGATCGACGGGATGCCCGCCGACGCCGGCCCGGCCCTGACCTGGCTCATCGACGGCCGCTCGGCCTTCGCGGCGACCGGCGCCGGCGGCACCACCTCGAGCCTCGAGAACCTCCGGGTCGGCGTGCACGGCGTGCTCGAGCCGATCGCGTGGGCGGTCGGCGGCCTCGACACCCGCGGCTCCGACGAGCGGCTGTTCACCGAGGCCACCGACGACGTGTGGGCCGCGGTCACCGCGGCGACGCCATCGGGCCGCGCCATCGCCGCGCTGACCGCGATCAACTTCGGCGCTGGCGCCCCGACCGGCCTCGGCATCACCGACGGCGACGACTGGACGATGTGGGCCGACGGCGAGGTCTACCTCGAGGCCGGCGCGCACACGTTCAACCTGCGCGCGAACCACGCCGGCTACCTCGCCATCGCCGACGGCGACGGCGCCTTCTTCGAGCTGCGCGCCACCGGCGGTGGCGGCGGCGCGGTGGTCACGGGCCAGCTCACGATCCCCACCGCTGGCTGGCGCCGGATCCGCACCGCGCTGGCCGAGCAGGCCGGCTCGGCGCGCTACCTCGTGACCCACGCGCTCGGCACCGGCCAGGCCCGCCCGCTGTCGCCGTGGCAGCTGCGCGCGCCCGTCGGCGACACCGCCGGGGTCGTGCGCACCGCGTTCGACGCGGAGAACTACGTGGCCCGTCGCGGCACCACGCTGTGGCAGGCGCCGCTGATCCTCGACGACAGCGGCGGCGGTCGACCGGCGGACCTCGGCCTGTTCGACGACGACTACTGGACCGAGCGCCTCGCCGGCCAGGTGTGGATCGAGTTCGCCGGCGACTACACCTTCGCGCTCAGCACCGACGACGGCTACCGGCTCCGCCTCGACGGCGTCGAGGTGGCGGCGGCGTGGGACTTCCTCGCCCACGTCGACACCAGCGCGCCGGTCACCCTCGACCGCGGCTGGCACGACCTGGTGCTCGAGCACCAGGAGGCCGCGGGGCTGGCCCGGCTCGAGCTGCGCGTGGCGAGCGCGCCCGAGGCCGAGCTGGTCGGGCAGCCGCTTCCGCTCGCGCGGCTGCGGCCGGTGTCGTCGCGACGCGAGCGCCTGGCCGCCGCCGAGTACATCGCGCCCGCCAACGCCGGCGAGGGCGACTACAAGGTCGGGCTCGACGCGCCCGCCGACGCCACCCTCGTCGAGGCCGCGATCGGCTACCTGGCCACCCACCCGGCCTGGAGCCAGCTCAGGGTGACCGCGGAGGCGCCGTGGTCGGCGGTGCCGATCGTGCTGCGCGACGGCGTCGCCGGCACCGGCACCTTGTTGCCGACCCACCTCCTGACGCCGGCCGAGCTCCCGGGCACGCCGGCCCTCGTCGACGGCAGCTGGGGCCTCGGGCTCGAGGACACCTCCGGCGGCGACGACACCACCTTCTACGGCTTCGCGGTCACCGCGCGCTTCGCCGGTGGCCCTGCCGCCCACGCCGGCCGCGGCAGCTGGCGCTCGGCGGTGCACGACTTCGGCCGGCCGGTGGCGATCGACGACGTCACCTGGGTCGCGCGCCTCGGCGCCACCGACGAGCTCGTGGTGCGGGTGCGCGGCTGCGCCAGCGAGGCGTGCGACGAGCCGTTCGTCGACGTCGCCGAGCTGACCACGCCGCTGCCCCCGGCGCGGTTCGCCCAGGTCGAGGTCGGGCTGCTCGCGCCCGGCGACGACGTCCCGCACCTCGACCGCCTCATCGTCCACGCCCGGTAGCCCGCTGGCGCCGGCCCACCCCGATGTAGGCCCAGGACCTCCATCGCGATCGTGGCGAAGGCTCCTCAGATCCCGCTACGCTTCGTGCCGGGGGATGGCTCGATGAAGCTCTGTTCGATCCAACGGGGTTCGGTTGCGCTGGCGCTGGCGCTCGGCGTCGCGACCGCGGCGTGCACGACGCCGGGCATCGTCACGTGCGACGACGGCTCGGTGTGCCCGAGCGGGCTCGAGTGCGCGCCCGGCGGCGGCTGCGCCCAGGCCGAGCAGCTCGACGCCTGCGCGGACCGGGCCGATCTGCTCACCTGCGATCTGGGCGGCGTGCTCGGCGTGTGCATCTCCGAGGTGTGCCGGATCATCCAGTGCGGCAACTCGGTGGTCGAGCCGGGCGAGGTGTGCGACGACGGCAACGCCGAGGACGGCGACGGCTGCGCCCGTGACTGCCGCTCCGACGAGACCTGCGGCAACGGCGTGCGCGACGCCGGCGAGGGCTGCGACTGCGGCACCGAGGCCGATCCGCTGCGCTGCGGCGGCATGATCAACGGCGGCGACATCTGCACCGACGCCTGCGCCCTGCCCAACTGCGGCGACGGCCGGGTCCAGCTCGGCGAGGCCTGCGACGACGGCAACAACGTCTCCGGCGACGGCTGCAACGCGACCTGCTCGTCCAACGAGACCTGCGGCAACGGCGCGCTCGACGCCGGCGAGCAGTGCGACGACGGCAACGACGCCAACGGTGACGGCTGCCAGGCCAACTGCCAGGTCCCGCGCTGCGGCGACGCCGTGACCGACCTCGCCGCCGGCGAGGTGTGCGACGACGGCAACAACGTCGACGGCGACGGCTGCGCCCGCGACTGCCGCTCCAACGAGAGCTGCGGCAACGGCTTCCGCGACGCCGGCGAGCAGTGCGACGACCACAACAACGTCTCCGGCGACGGCTGCCAGGCCAACTGCCAGCTGCCCCGGTGCGGCGACGCCATCCGCGACGCCGGCGAGCTGTGCGACGACGGCAACAACGCCGACGGCGACGGCTGCAACCGCAGCTGCAGCTCGACCGAGATCTGCGGCAACGCGGTGCTCGACCTCGGCGAGCAGTGCGACGACGGCAACGTGCTCGACGGCGACGACTGCCAGCACGACTGCCGCCTGCCGCGGTGTGGCGACGGCGTGCTCGACGTCGACCTCGGCGAGGTGTGCGACGACGGCAACACCACGCCCGGCGACGGCTGCAGCGGCACCTGCCGCTCGACCGAGAGCTGCGGCAACGGCATCGTCGAGCTGGCCGAGCAGTGCGACTGCGGCGCGTTCGGCGGCGCCGGCTCGGCGGCGTGCGGCGGCGCCACCAACGACGGCACCGTGTGCCGCGCCGACTGCACCCTGCCCCGCTGCGGCAACGGAGCCCTCGACACCGGCGAGGTGTGCGACGACGGCAACAACACGTCGGGCGACGGCTGCAACGCGACCTGCTCGTCCGACGAGACCTGCGGCAACGGCGTGTTCGATCCCGGCGAGCAGTGCGACGACGGCAACAACGCCTCCGGCGACGGCTGCCAGGCCGGCTGCCAGCTGCCGCGCTGTGGCGACGGCGTGACCGACCTCGACGACCTCGAGGTGTGCGACGACGGCAACAACGACGACGGCGACGGCTGCGCCCGCGACTGTCGCTCCAGCGAGACCTGCGGCAACGGCATCCGCGACGCCGGCGAGCAGTGCGACGACGGCAACCTGGAGAACGCCGACGGCTGCCAGGCCAACTGCCGGCTGCCGACCTGCGGCGACCACGTGCTCGACGCCGCCGAGGGCGAGGTGTGCGACGACGGCAACCGCCTCGCCGGCGACGGCTGCAACGCGACCTGCTCGTCCAACGAGGCCTGCGGCAACGCCATCCTCGACCTCGGCGAGCAGTGCGACGACGGCAACCTGGTCAGCGGCGACGCCTGCCAGGCCGACTGCCGGCTGCCCCGCTGCGGCGACGGCGTGCGCGACCTCGCCGCCGGCGAGGTGTGCGACGACGGCAACAACGCCGACGGCGACGGCTGCGCCCGCGACTGCGCCTCGACCGAGGTGTGCGGCAACGGCGTGCGCGACCTCGGCGAGGAGTGCGACGACGGCAACCTCACCAGCGGCGACGGCTGCCAGGCCACCTGCCGGCTGCCGCTGTGCGGCGACGGCACCGTGGATGCCTCCGAGGCCTGCGACGACGGCAACACCACCGACGGCGACGGCTGCGACCGCACCTGCCGGCTCGAGGCGTGCGGCAACGGCGTGCGCGACGCCGGCGAGGAGTGCGACGACGGCAACACCGCCGACGGCGACGCCTGCCACGCCGACTGCACGGTCCCGCGCTGCGGCGACGGCGTGCTCGACGCCCACTACGGCGAGCGCTGCGACGACGGCAACACCGCCGCCGGCGACGGCTGCAACGCGACCTGCACCTCCGACGAGACCTGCGGCAACGGCGTCGTCGACCCGACCGAGCAGTGCGACGACGGCAACCTGGTCAGCGGCGATAGCTGCCAGGCCACCTGCCGGATCCCGCGCTGCGGCGACGGCGTGACCGACCTCGCCTCGGGCGAGGTG
This sequence comes from Kofleriaceae bacterium, assembly GCA_041389945.1. GTDB lineage: Bacteria > Myxococcota_A > Polyangia > Haliangiales > Haliangiaceae > JAWKQW01. Next base: position 283,601 of record JAWKQW010000010.1, on the reverse strand, counting down.
TGCGACGACGGCAACACCGCCGACGGCGACGGCTGCGCCCGCGACTGCCGCTCCAACGAGACCTGCGGCAACGGCTTCCGGGACGCCGGCGAGCTGTGCGACGACGGCAACCTGATCAGCGGCGACGGCTGCCAGAGCAACTGCATGCTGCCGGCGTGCGGCGACCACATCGTCGACCCCGGCGAGCTGTGCGACGACGGCAACACGCTGGCCGGCGACGGCTGCGCCGGCAACTGCCAGTCGCTCGAGGTGTGCGGCAACGGCGTCATCGACTACGTGCTCGGCGAGCAGTGCGACGACGGCAACACCCTCGACCACGACGGCTGCCAGAGCAACTGCACGATCCAACGCTGCGGCGACGGCTTCGTCGACCCTGGCGAGGCGTGCGACGACGGCAACCTCAGCAGCTTCGACGGCTGCCTGTCGACCTGCGAGCTGGCGACCTGCGGCGACGGCCTGCTCTACGTCGGGGTCGAGCAGTGCGACGACGGCAACACCAGCGACACCGACGCCTGCGTCGGCTGCGTCAACGCTCGCTGCGGCGACCGCCACGTCCAGGCCGGGGTCGAGCAGTGCGACGACGGCAACACGATCAACACCGACGCCTGCCTCAACACCTGCCAGGCCGCGCGCTGCGGCGACAGCATCGTCCAGGCCGGCGTCGAGGAGTGCGACGACGGCAACGGCAGCAACACCGACAACTGCCTGTCGACCTGCCGCAACGCTGCCTGCGGCGACGGCTACCTGCGCGCTGGGGTCGAGGCGCGACGACGGCAACACCAGCAACACCGACGGCTGCGTCGGGTTCTGCCAGGTCGCCCGTTGCGGCGACGGCTTCACCCGGGAGGGCGTCGAGGCTTGCGACGACGGCAACTCGAACAACGACGACGCGTGCCTGAACACCTGCCAGGCCAACAAGTGCGGCGACGGCTTCCTGTTCTTGGAGAAGGAGCAGTGCGACGACGGCAACGAGGTCGACGGCGACGGTTGCAACAAGAAGTGCGAGGTCGAGGGGGCGCTGACGTACTTCCTGACCCGCGACGCCGCGACCTACGGTGACTACGAGCGAGACTGCGACCACGACGGCGGCAAGCCGGCGGTCCTAAGCACGCTCGCGCTGCATACCGTCGTCACCGAGTTCGTCAAGGATCAGATCGGCGAGACCGAGGTCTGGATCGGGCTGACCGACGTGGCGGAGGAGGGCGTGTTCCGGTGGTCCAACGGCGCGCTGGTGTCGTTCCAGCGCTGGAACACCGTGCCGCCGGACAACGAGGAGTCGCGCGATTGCGTGACGCTCGGGAAGCAGTCCGCCGGCGGGGTGTGGGGCGTCGACAGCTGCTCCAACGTGTTGCTGGGCGTCTGCCAGCGCTGAGCGGCGCCGCCTGCCCACGCCGGGCCCCGCGCCCGGGGTGACCGCCGCCACCACCCGGGGCCGCCCGAGGCTGCGCCGCCCCCCCCGGCGGCGATTCCCGGCTGGGGCCCGGGCCCGCCCCCGTGGTATGGCTCCCCTCCCTGCCGGCGATGAACGTCGCCCGGCGCCCGGGCGACCAACTCGCACCCCGCCATGTCTCGCTACCTCACCCGCGGCCTGCAAGTCATCGGCGACCTGCTGACGCTGTCGATCGCGTACTGGCTGGCGTTCCTGTTCCGGTTCGAGTTCCGGCTGCCGGGCGTCGCCGGTCACATGGCGCTGCTGAGCTGGCCGTACGTCATCGCGCTCGAGTACGCGGTGCTCACCGCGCTCGGGGTGCCGCGCTTCTCGTGGCGCTACGTGAGCCTGCGCGAGATGCAGCGCATCGCCGCCGCCATCGTGGTGGCGACCGCGGTGCTGGTGGGCCTGCGCCTGGGCCTCGGCGGCTCCCAGGGCCTGGCCGGGAGCTTCGCGATCCCGCTGGGGGTCCTGGCGATGAACGCGGTGATGGCCTTCGTCGGCCTGGTCGCCGCGCGCGCGCTGCGCCGGCTCCAGGGCGAGGCCCAGGAGCGCCGCCGCCGCGCCGCCGGCGGGGTCCGGACCCGGGTGTTGCTGGTCGGCGCCGGCGAGGCCGGCGTGCTGGTCGCCCGCGAGCTGGCCTCGCGCCCCGACCTCGGCCTCGACGCGGTCGGCTTCGTCGACGACGATCGCCAGAAGCACGGCACCCAGATCGCCGGCCTGACCGTGCTCGGCGCCACCGCCGACGTCGAGGAGATCGCCGCGCGCAAGCGGGTGCGGCGGGTGCTCATCACGATCGCCAGCGCCCCGGGCCCGGAGCTCCGCCGGATCACCCTGCAGTGCCGCGAGGCCGGGCTCGACACCAAGATCATCCCTGGCGTCTACGAGATCGTCGGCGACCGGGTGAACCTCTCGCGCATCCGCGACGTCGCCATCGAGGACCTCCTCGGGCGCGAGCAGGTCGAGCTCGACGAGGCCGAGGTCGGCGGCTCGATCCGGGCCCGGGTGGTGGTCGTCACCGGCGCCGGCGGCTCCATCGGCAGCGAGCTGTCGCGCCAGGTCGCGCGGTTCACGCCGTCGCGGCTGGTGCTTGTCGAGCGCTTCGAGAACGCGCTCTTCGAGATCCACCGCGAGCTGGCCGCCAGCTTCCCCGAGGTGCTGATCGAGCCGTGCGTCGGCGACGTCGGCGACGCCGTGCGCATGGAGCGGGTGTTCGCGCGGTTCCGGCCCGACGTGGTGTTCCACGCCGCGGCCCACAAGCACGTGCCGATGATGGAGGCCAACCCCGGCGAGGCCATCAAGAACAACGTCGGCGGCACCCGCACCGTCGCCGACCTCGCCGAGCGCTTCGGCGCCTCGCAGTTCGTGATGATCTCGACCGACAAGGCGGTCAACCCGAGCTCGGTGATGGGCGCGACCAAGCGGGTCGCCGAGCTGTACACCCAGAGCCGGGCCCGCGGCCGGACCCGCTTCGTCACCGTGCGGTTCGGCAACGTGCTCGGCTCCAACGGCAGCGTCATCCCGATCTTCAAGGAGCAGATCGCCCGCGGCGGGCCGGTCACCGTGACCCACCCGGAGATGTGCCGGTACTTCATGACCATCCCCGAGGCGGCGCAGCTGGTGCTGCAGGCGGGCGCGATGGGCGCCGGCGGCGAGGTCTTCATCCTCGACATGGGCAAGCCGGTGAAGATCGTCGACCTCGCCAACGACCTCATCCGGCTCTCGGGCCTCGAGCCCGGCGTCGACGTCGACGTCACCTTCTCGGGCGTGCGCCCCGGCGAGAAGCTGTTCGAGGAGCTGGCCACCGACGCCGAGCGCGCCGACAAGACCAAGCACCCCAAGATCTTCATCGGCCGGGTGCGGGCGCCCGCCGAGGCCGCCGCCCTCGAGCACGAGGTCGAGCGCCTGCTCGAGGCCGCCGACGGCAGCGACGCCGCCGCGCTGCGGGCGGCGCTCGCGCAGCTGGTGCCGGAGTACGCGCCCGCGCCGGTCGGCGCCGAGCGCGCCGCCGCCGCGCCCGACGACGCGCAGACCACCCGGATCCCGCGGGTCGAGGTCGAGGAGTCCCTCGGCCGCGCCGGCGTCGCCCCCCGGTCCGTGACCGCCGACCCTGCCCCGGCCGGCTGAGCCAGCCGCCGGCGGCGACCGGGCGCGCACGCCCCGTGGCGTTCGCGCCAGGCCCTGCCGCGGGGCACGAGCCGCCCGGGGCCCCCGTCGATCTCGGCCGGCGGACGACGTTCTCCACGAGCCAGCCGACCGGCCCTGGCGTATGGTGACCTATGGCACACGCCAACCCCCCGGACGACGCCATCCGGACCCTCCTGGCGAGCGCCAGCTCGATCGCCGTCGTCGGCGCCTCGAACAACCCGGCCAAACCGTCGCGCGAGATCGTCTCGCGCCTGCTCGCCCACGGCTACCGGGTCGTGCCGGTCAACCCCAACGAGACCGAGGTCCTGGGCCTGCCGTCGTTCCCGTCGCTGGCCGCCGCCACCGCCGCCAACGCCGGGCCCTTCGACATCGTCGACGTGTTCCGCCGCGCCGAGGACACCCCCACCGTCGCCGCCGACGCCATCGCCGCCGGCGGCCGCGCCCTGTGGCTGCAGTCGGGCATCGTCAACGAGGCCGCCGCCGCCGCCGCCCGCGCCGCCGGCCTCGCCGTCGTGATGGACCTGTGCATCTCCGTCGAGCTGTCGCTGCTCGCCGTGCCCAAGAAGCACGGCCGCGCGCCGACGGCGCCGAGCCACGGGTGAGTCAGCCGGTGACGCCGTGGAGGATCTTCTCCACGAGGTTCGCGTCGTTGGGCCCGTGCTCGAGCGCGTGCGAGGTCTGGAACGGCAGGGTCGCGTGCGGCGCCGTCACCAGGGTCCAGCTCGCGATCGGGCACTCGTAGACGACCTGCAGCGAACCAAGCCCCACCGCCGCGAGCTGCGAGGTCGTCAGGTCCGCATGATCGCGGGGTCGGATCGACAAGCCGATGACCGTGTGGCCGCGGCGGACGAGCTCCGCCACCGCGGCGACCGCCTCCGCGTTCGGCGTCACGTCGGCGAACCGCGGGCTGAAGTGGGCGGAGCCCCGCTCGAACAGGAAGCCGTCGAGTGACACGAAGTAGGCCTGACGCGTGAGCAGCGCGCGCCGCCACTCGGTCACCGTGCCCCAGTCCTGATAGCCCGTGATGCGCCGGGCACGAAACGGCAGGCCATCGAGGATCATCGCTCCGATGATGTCGGAGGTGTACAGCTCACGCTGCCAGTCGGCCGAGTTCGACGACAGCCGACGGTAGTACTCGAGGAACTGCGCGGCGTGCAGGAACCCGTAGCCGCCGACGCTGAACAGGTCGGAGATCACGACCTTCTCGCGGATGTTCGTGACGACGTCGCGATGGTCGACCTGCAGGTAGCTCTTGTTGCGAGGGTTGATCGCGTCGTAGTTGTTGAGCGAGTCCGCGCACACGTAGTTGGTCTCGCAACCGAGCTCGTCCAGCGCGAACGTGTTGTCGGAGTCCTTCACCAGGAACGACTCGGTCAGGCCGAGCGCCTCGATGGTGCGGGCGACCGTCTCCGGCTGGTTGCGGGTCGGCTGCTCCAGCACGACGACCTCGAGGGGGTGCCCGAAGGCCGCGGCCAGCCCCGCGGAGACGTCGAACGCGTCCTCGTGCTCACGCAAGATCGTCACGACGAGGTCGTCGGGCTCGACGCGCAGCTGCGAGAGCGCCAGCGTCAACATCGGGCGCCCGTCGTGCGTCGGCAACATCCACTTCGGTGGCTGGTTGGGGTAGCGACTCGACCGACCGCAACACGGGACGATGACCTTCATGGGGCTCCTTCGGACTCGCTCGCGAGGCGGGCGAAGTGATCGATCCGGTGCGTCACGAACCGACGTTCCGCGTCGGTGCGTACGTACGGCAAGATCCGCACGAACGTACACGCCAACAGCACGGCGTGCACCCCGAGGTAGCCAGCGTCGAGCTTCGTCGCCGCGGCGATCAGCCGCTGGCTGACGTACGCGAGCACGCTGTGGGCCACGGGCTCGCCGTCGAGCTGGTACCAACCACCCTCGAGATCCTGGTGCAGCTTCGTGAGGTCTTGCCAGTAGTGCTCGAACGGAGCGTCCAGCAGATCGAGCAACCAGAGGCGGCCCTCGTCGTCGATGACGCAGTTCTCCAGCGTGAAGTCCCCGTGACACAGGGTCGGTCGCACGCTCGCACCGACTCGCCGTAGCGCCTCGAGCGCCAGGAACAGCCGCGCCAGGGTCTCGCCGTCGAGCGCGTTCGTCCGGCGCTGGACGTCGCAGATCTTGCCGTAGAGCGCCTCGAAGGGCGTCGCGCGGCTTGCCAGCAGCGGTGGACGCGCCGCGATCGTCTGGACGTAGGCGCTCAGCCGATCGGCGAAGGCGATGACCTCCGCGTAGCTCGCGCGTCGCAAGAAGCTCACCCCGTCGACGCCTCGGATGTACTCCATGTCGAAGTAGAAGCATCCGTCGTGGAGCCCGTGATCGAGTACGCCGGGCGCCCCCACCTCCTCGAGGCCGGCCTCGGTGAACGCGACCTGCTTGTCCATCTGCCGTCGCAGGCGGGCGTTGAAGCCCGGATCCCGGGCGAGCTTGCGGACGAACCAGTGGCGATCGTCCCGGGCCATCAGCAGCACCTTCGCCCCGGACAGGCCCGCCAGCGTGCGCACGGTCGTCGCCGTCATCGGGGGGTGCTCCCGCCCGGCGCTACGGCGCGCCGGACATCGAAGACGGTCATGCCGGCGGCCTCCGCCGCAGCGACCCCGTCGTCGGTGTCCTCGAACGCGAGGCACCGCGCCGGATCGAGGTCGAGGCCGCGCGCGGCGAGCAGGAACAGATCGGGCGCGGGCTTGCCGCGGGCGGCGTCTTCGCCCGTGACGACGACGTCGAAGTAGCGAACCCAGTCGAGCCGGGTGAGCAGCAACTCGATGCCAGGTCGCGACCCCGACGAGGCCAGGGCGAGCTTGATGCGCCGGTGCAGCAGCGGCAGCAGCATGGCCGTCGCCAACCGAGGCACCTCCGCGGTGGCGAACAGTTCGGCGACGATCTCCTTCTTGCGGGCGTGCAGTTCCTGCACGCTCCGCGCGCAGGACCGACCTCGCAGGAACCGTGGGATCGTCTCGCGCGCCGAGCCGCCGATGTTGCCGTAGAAGTCCTCGGGCGTGAGCTCCAGGTGCGCCTCCGCGAAGGTCCGCCGGTAGGCCTCGTAGTGCAACGGCATCGTATCGACGAGCGTGCCGTCGAAGTCGAACACCACGCCGTCGAACGCCGTCGTCAGATCGGCGCTCACGTCGACCTCCGCGCCGCGAGGGTGATGCGCTTGCTCAGCCGTTGCGCCGGCCGCTCGACGCACAGGTAGAAGACGTGCGCGACGACGACGCTGAGCCCGACACAGCCGACCAGGATGACCAGCAGCTTGGGCCAGGACAGGGGCCCTCCGCCGAGCGCGCGGATGGCCACGCGACAGGCCTTCGTCGCGATGAGCAGGTGCGTCAGGTAGAGGCTGTAGGAGATCTTGCCGAGGTACTGAAGCGCGCGGCCGAGCGTGACCTCCTGCAAGGGCAACCTGCCCGCCGGGGTCCGCCGCCCCGCCACGAACAAGACGAACGTCGTCACCATCGCGGCGGCGATGCGATCCGGATGACCCACGGCGATGACGCACGAGCCCAGCGCCACGCACGCCCACCCCGCGGTGGGCATCCGGCCATCGAGGTGCCACGCGGTGATCACGCCGAGGAAGAAGAACGGCCAGGCCCAGACGAACAGCGCGATCCCGAGGTCGATCCACCCGGCGCTCGCGATCACCGAGACCACGGCCAGCGGCAAGAAGGCGAGCCACGCCTGGCGGGGGACCAGGCGCTGCGCCAGCATCAACACGACGACGAAGACCAGGTAGAACTGGATCTCCAAGCACAGGGTCCACAGGACGCCGATGATCTGCGGGTACCCCGCGAAGGTCTGCGCGTAGAACACGTGGGCCACGACGCTGCCCGCCGAGGGCGGGGGGGCTTGCTCCCGGTGCGCGACCACGCTGATCACGACCGCGATCGCGATGACCGCCCAGTACGGAGGATCGAGCCGCAACGAGCGGCGCAGCGCGAACCTTCCGATGAAGGCCGGCGTGATCCAGGCGCCCCGGATGCTGAGGGCGATGACGAAGCCCGACAGCACGAAGAAGACGTAGACGCCGAGGTATCCGTGGGTGAAGAGCGAGTGGAACGGCTCTGGTAGCGGCGTGACCGCCGCCGGGGCCAGGTTCTGGTGATAGAGGTGATAGACGACGACCGCCATCGCCGCGATCCCGCGGAACGCGTCCGGGAGCGCGAGCCGGGCGGTCGGACCGGCGCTGGTCGAGCTCGTCATCGAGCGCCCCGCTGGGTCGCGGCCACGAAGACCGCCTGGTACCGCGCGACGATCTGCGCGGCATCGTAGCGCGCCCGCGTATCCGCGGTGATGACGTCGCGGTGGTAGCGCGGCAACTCGGCCAACGCCTCGCCCAGCGCGGCGGCCATCGCAGCGCTCGACGCCTGCGCAGCGAGTCGCCCGTTGAGCCCGGGGCGAACGATCGTCGCGTTCGCACCGGGGCAGTCCGTGAGCACGACCGGCGTACCACACGCGAGCGCCTCGAGGGCCGCGTTCGGGAAGCCCTCGTACCGCGAGGCCAGGACGAACAGGGCTGCGGCGCGCACGCTCGGCAGCACGCGCGTCGAGAAGCCGGCGAAGGTCACGCTCGACGCGAGCCCGAGGGCCGCCGCTTGCGCCTCGAGCGCCGCACGATCTGGGCCATCACCCAGCACCGTGAGGTGCGCGCCTGGGTGGGCGGTCCGCACCTCGGCGAACGCCGGCAGGAGCAGGTCGAAGCCCTTCTGCGCCGAGAGGCGGCCGACGCTGATCAACGCTGGCGCCCCTGGCAACGTCACCTCCTCCGTCCCGGCCTCGCGCAGTGCGGCGTCGACGTCCACCGGGTTGTCGATGGCGTGGAGCACCGCGCGCGCGCCGAGCCGCCGCCGCAGGTCCGCGCGCATCGCCTCGCTCTGGCACACCACCGCGTCGGCCCGACGCATGGCGGCCATCAACGCGAGATGCGCGAGGCGTTGCTTGAGGGGCGCCTGGCGCCGCAGCATCGACGCGTCGGCCCCGACGTCGTTGGCCTGGCGAAGCACGAGCCTCGTGCGCGGCGGAAACCCGGGCGACGCCATCCCCATCGTCAGGTTCATGCGCTGCGTCGCGAACACCACGTCCGGGGCGAGGCGCCGGACCACCCGCAGCGCGCCCGCGACGGGATACCTCGGCGCCCACGCCGCGGCCTCCGAGATGACCTCCACGGCGACGTCGCGAGGCAACCGGCTCAGGTAGTGCCCAGTCGGCCGCGTCACGACCACGGTCGGGACGAAGCGAGCGCGGTCGAGGCCCGAGAGGAGCTCGAACATCACGCGATCCGGCCCGTCCCGGTCCATCGACGGGATCGCGAACAGGATCGAGATCGGCGCGACCGGCATGTCTCGCTCACGCTAGTCGCGGCGCCGCCCGACGAGGTCTGCCTGCCAGCGACGCTCAGCGCGTGAGCGCGCCGTCCGCGCGACGTGGGTCCCGAGCGGGCCCATCGCGAGCAGCGCCCGCAACAGCCACACCTTGGGGTTGGCGCGGACCAGCTGCGGGTACGTCGCGCGACCAAACAGGACGCCCCGACGCGCCGTGGCGCGCTGCCCCTTGGCCAGCGCGAGGAGGCCCCGGAGCGCCACGTCTTGCTCGATGAACGCCTCCGCGACCTCGCCCCGGTCGAGGCCGGCGCGCGCCAGGACGTCGCCGGGCAGGTTGAAGGTCGTGACGTATTCGTCGGTGAGGTGCTTGAGCGCGCCCGAGCGCTGCTCCTGCGGCCCCTGCCCAGCGTCGTGAACCCGGTAGTCGAAGAGCGGCGCATCGATCGCGTAGATCGTGTCGGCGACCGCCAACAGCTTCCACAGGAACCACTTGTCGGGATTGATCAGTCGCCCTCCGCTGTAGCCACCCACCGCGTCGTGCAAGGCGCGTGGGTAGCACGTCGTCGCGAACGGCAGCGGCACCCGCAACAACTGGAGCGAGCGGCGCAACATGACGTCGGCCGGGACGCTCCGGACGGGGTGGCCGACCGCGGCCGAGAGCTCCGGATCGACGGGCGCATCGCGCCAGAGCTTTGGATCGGGCGCGACCTCGCCGGTGCGCTGGCCATCGCCGTCGATGATCGCCGTCGCCGAACCCCAGACAGCCTTGTGCGCCCGCGGCCCAAGGGCGCGTTCGAGCCGCGCATAGGCGGCGAAGGCGCCCACGCCCATCCGATCGTCCGACGACAGCAAGAGCATCCGTCGCCCGCGCGCCATCGCCGCAACTCGCTCGAGGTTCGCGGCGAAGCCGACGTTGCACGGGTTGACCTCGACGCGGATGCGCGGATCTCCGATCCGCTTCACCACCTCGACCGAATCGTCGCTGCTGGCGTTGTCGCACACGGCGATCTCGAGGTCACCGCCGGCCTCGGCTTGCCCCAGCACGCTGGCGATCGTCTCGCCGATGTAGCGAGCGTAGTTGAAGTTGGGGATGAGCACCGACAGGGCGGGCGCACTCGATGGCATCGACGTCATGCTGCCTTCCTCGCGCGGGCAACCGCGCGCAACCGCGGGACGAGCGCACCGTCGATCTCGGCCTGCACCGTGAGCACGCGGCGGCGCACCTCGTCGGCGACGGACGCACGCCGGGCGTGGAGCGCGACCGCCTGCGTGACGACCTCTGTCGTCCATCCGTCCCGGTTCGGTTGGACCACGGCGGTCGAAAGCCCGAGTTGCTCGATGAGGCCCGTGATCTTGAACGACGACCCCTCCACAGGCAGCACCGGGGTGCCCGCGACCATCGCGAGGATCGCCGTGTGCATGCGACTCGAGACGACCAGCTCGTAGCCGCCAAGCAGCTCGGCGTAGCGATCGTGATCGAGCCCTTCGCCCTCGATCGCGACCCCCAACTCGGCGCGCGCACGCGCGTAGAAGGCGCGATCCGTCGGCACCTCGTTGGAGACCAAGACGATCTGCAGGCCCGCGCGACGCAAGCCCGCGAGCACGTCGAGCCAACCCTCGACGTAGCCGTAGGCGGTGGCCTCCGGCACGTTGATCGCGATCGCGACCGTCCCCGGTCGCCGCGGCGCGGCCTCGCCGACCGGCGTGGTGAGCGCCAGGTCCGGCGTGACCACCACGTTGCCGAGGTCGCCGCCCATCTCACGGAACGCGCGGACGCTCTTGTCGTCGCGAAATCCCACGAGCGCGAGGCGGCGGTACAGCGGCGGGATGATCTGGCGCAGCGTGGGATCGGCGATGTCCATCGTGTGGTTGACCATCGCCGTGGGGCATCCCAGCCGCTCGGCCACCGCGGCGTCGAGCAGGTGGTAGAAGGCGGGCTCGGGCTCGCGCGGAAAGAACTCGCCCGCCGGGTTCAGCACGACGAGCCGCGCGCGCTGGCACGCCGCGAGGCGCGCGCGATACTCGGCCTCGTAGAGGCGTGCGCGCGCGGCCCACCCGCGCAGGTTGAGCCGCTTGCGGATCGCCCCGAAGCGATCGGGCGGCGGCATCCCTTCGTCGAGCTCGATCTTCACCTCCGCCGGGGGCGCCCCGACGCCGGCGGCGCCGGGCGCGAGGCGCGCCGCTTGGTCGACGATCGCGTCGAAGGCCCGCCGCGGATCGCGCGCTGCCGCGACGCGGGCCAAGGTGAACTGCACCAGGTGCCGCGGGCGTCGCTCGAGCACCCGGATCGCATCGTCGGGGAACGCCCGCCGCGCCATCGCCAGCCACGCCGCCGACAGCGCCTGGTTGCCCTTGTTGGCCGTGCGCCGCCGCGTGATGAGCACGACCTCGGACCGCGCGATGCTCATGCCCTCGCTCCGCCGGAACTGGCGAACCACCGACGTCGACGCAACCTGACGCGCTGGGCGCCGTGGTCCTTCACCATCAAGAACACCGCGAGCAAGACCCAGAGCATCGTGAACCGAAGGCCTTGATGCGCCACCGTGTAGATGAGCGCGGGCAAGAGCACGAGCGCATCTCGCGCGGCCGCGCCCCAGACGACCCGCCCGAGGAACGCGAGGAACAAGATCGCGCCCACGACGCCATAGCTGAACAAGACGGTACCTGCCGAGGAGTGGATCTCCATGTTCTTCACCCGCGACGACTCGTTGAACCGCGAGAAGCCGCCCTCGCCGGCGCCGAGCAACAGATACTCCTTGTGCGCGAGCAGCCGGTCGTACCCGCGCTCTTCCAGGAACCCGACCGGGTTCTGCTGGGCCGCGAGGACCCGCTGCTGGGATGCGTCGATCGCGTTGGAGATGGGCCCTCCTCCGGCGAGCAGGGCGATGGCGGCGATGCTGGCGACGACCAACGTGCGCGGGTTGGAGAAGATCATGAAGATCAGCAGCAGCGAGATGCCGATGGCGGCGGCGCGGGACGCCGAGATCAGCGACAGGTACCCGCACGCACACAACGCCAGGCCCGACGTCAGTCGGCGCTGCTTGAGGCGCCGGTGCAGCAACTCGATGATGCAGGCCGAGAGCAGCGCGTAGTAGCCGAGCTGGTTGGGGTTGTTGAAGAACAACGAGCCCCGCAGCCCGTCCCCGCGCGTGACGAACGATGACAGCACGAGCGCGCCGACGATCCCGTAGGTCACGTAGAGCGTGACCCGCAGGAAGGCCTCGCCGTGGCGCCGAAACAGGACCAGCGCGGCGAGGAAGACCAGCGCGTTGTACAGGTAGTACAGCGGGTACAGGACGAAGGTGTCCGGTCCGAACAGGCCGAACTTGCCGAGGATCATCGCCCAGCTGTAGTTCACGACGAAGACCCAGCCGGTGAACCACAGGAGCGGCTGCAGCGCCTCACGCGCGGCGCGCGGCAAGCGACCGTTCCATCGCCACAGCACGGCGGGGACCATGATCATGATGAACAGGTCGCCCGGCTGGGGCAGCCCGCTCTTGAACACGTAGAGCGGCACCAGGAGCAGGTACGTGATCCAGGCGAGCATCGCGGGGGTCACCCACGGGCGCGCTTCGCCGCTATGTCGAGCCAGGGACTGCACGGTCGCGTGGGGTTTGTCGCTCGCCCCCTGTACCACGTTCGACCCGGCCTGCGATCTCCGCTGGTGCACGGCGGCGCGACCGCAAGCAGCTGAAATCGTTCATGGTCTATCATGCGCCGGGCCGGCAGCCTCGGGCACGCCCCGATGGTGCTCCCGCGTGCTGGAGCTTGAGTTGCCTCCTCGCAGCCTGTACCACCCCAGGCGCGGGAGTCTGGCGCGCGACCGGAGCCCCGAGAGGAACACCCTGTCGACGCCCAGTGGCACGGACGATCCCACGCGGGTCGTCGCCGCGCAGACCCGCCGCGGCATCTCATGGAACCTCGCGGGCGCGGTGGTGACCAACGCCATGCGCGTCGTCGTGATCGTCGTGCTGGGACGCCTGCTCGACGCCGACGACTTTGGCGTCGTCGCCGCCGCGGTCTCGGTCGCCGTGATCCTGCACGGCCTGCGCGACGTGGGGCTGGGGCAGGCCCTGATCCAGCGTCGCGAGCTCGCGCGCGGCCACGCCACGACGGCGTTCGCCGTGTCGACCTACCTCGGGCTCATCCTCGCGGCGGTCCTGGTGCTGGGTGCGCCGACGATCGGAGCGCTCTATCGCATGCCGGCGTCGGTCGACGTGATCCGCGCGCTCGCCGTCCTCTTCGCCCTCCGCGGCGTCGCCCAGACCTCGAGGATGCTCGCCCAGCGCGAGATGGCGTTTCGCGCGATCGCCATCATCGACGCCAGCTCCTTCGCGATCGGCTCGATCGCCGCGATCGCCGGGGCGCTCGCCGACCTCGGGCCGTGGGCGCTGGTGCTGGGGTACCTGGTCGAGGAGGTCCTCGCGACCGTGATGTACATGTGGGTCTGTCCGCCGCCCTGGGCGTGGCGCATCGACGGGCGCAGCCTGCGCGAGCTGATGTCCTTCGGGGCCGGCCAGACCGTCGCGCAGCTGGCCGGGATCCTCGCGACCTACGGCGACAACTTCGTCGTCGGGGGCGCGCTGGGCGAGCGCTCCCTCGGGCTCTACACGCGGGCCTACGACCTCATCAAGTTTCCCTCGACGGTCTTCGCCTCCATCGTCGGCAGCGTCTTGTTTCCGGCGTTGTCGCGCTTGCAGGACGACCGGCGCGCGCTGGCCACCGCGTTTCGGCGGGTCACCTTCGCCAACGCGCTGGTGCTGTTGCCGGCCTCGACCCTGCTCGCCGTGCTCGCCCCCGAGGCCATCGTCGTGCTGGTCGGGCACGGGTGGGACGATGCGGTGCTGCCGTTTCAGATCCTCGCGTTGACGATGCTCCTGCGCACCAGCCAGAAGGCCGGGGCGATCGTCGCGCAGGCCGCCGGCCTGGTGAACGGCGTCGCCAAGGCCTACCTGGTGTACCTCGTGCTGGTGGTCGGGGGCGCCGCCCTCAGCGTGCGCTGGGGCATCGCCGGGGTGGCGTCGTCGACGGCGCTGGCCATCGCGGTGGTGAGCGCGCTGTGCAGCGCGCTGGCGCTGCGCGCCTCGGGGATGTCCAGCCGTGAGCTGCTGGCCGCCCACGGGCACGGGCTCGCCCTTTCCGCCGTGGTGCTCGCGGTGACGTGGCCATTGGCGCGCCTGCTGCGCGGTGGCGAAGGCTCCGTCGTCACCACGTTCGTCATCACCACCGCGGCCGCCGTCGGGCCGTGCGTGATCGTCGCCGGCTGGTGGCTGCGGCGCGGGACGGGCGACTTCGGCTGGCTGCTGCAGGAGCTGGGACGGTTGACGCGTCGCCGGCGGCCCGCCGGCGCGGAGGTCCCGTGAGCACGCCGGCGGCAGGGGGCCAGCGTTTCGTCGCCCTCGACGCCTGGCGCGGGCTGTGCGCGCTCGTCGTGGCGATCGAGCACGTCCAGATCGCCAACCCGCTGGTCACCAACGCGTTCGTCCATCGCGGCTATCGCTTCGTCGACTTCTTCTTCGTGCTGTCGGGGTTCGTCATCGCCCACGCCTACGGCGCGCGCCTCTTCGACGGGGCTGCGCGGGGGAGGTTCCTGGCGCGCCGGCTCGGCCGCCTGTGGCCCCTTCACGCCTTCGTGCTCGGCGTCCTCGTCCTGCTCGAGGTCGGGCTGGCGGTGGCGTCGGCCGCCGGCGTGTCGGTGGGGCGCGAGCCCTTCGGCGAGCGCGCCACCCTCGCGTCGATCCCGCTGCACCTGCTCCTGGTGCAGGGCTGGGGCGTCTTGCCGGGCCTGACCTGGAACGGCCCCAGCTGGTCGATCAGCACCGAGTTCGCGGCCTACGGCCTGTTCGCGCTGATCTCGGTCGTCGCGCTGCGCACTCGGCTCGTGGTCGCCGCGGTCCTCGGCGCGGCTGGCGCGGCGATCGTCTGGAGGTGGGCGCCCGAGGGCATGGGCTCGACGTTCGACTTCGGCCTGCCTCGGTGCGTGTTCGGCTTCATGGTCGGCGTCATCGTCCGCGCGGCATGGGGGCGGTGGCCGGTGCGAGGAGGCACCGCGCTCGAGCTCGGGACGGTGGTCGCCGTGGTCGGCGGCGTCGCGATGCTGCCGACGGGCGCCCCCGCGCTGCTGGTCACGCCGCTGTTCGCCCTCGCGGTGTGGGTGTTCGCGGGCGAGGACGGCGCGGTGTCACGGCTGCTCGGGCGCCGCGTCCCGCAGGCGCTCGGCGCGTGGTCGTACTCGATCTATATGGTCCACGCCACGCTCGTGCTCGTGCTCTTGATCGGCGCGACCCTCGCGACCCGCCTGGGCGTGCCCATCTTCGCGCGGGTGGAGGGCGTCGCCATGATCGTCGGTCCGGCCTGGTTCACCACGGTGCTGCTGGCGACCTACCTGCTCGTCGTCGTCGGGTTGGCCCGCCTCACGTACCTGCACGTGGAGCTGCCGGGCCAGCGGTGGGTGGCGAGACGGCTGGAGCGCCGACGATGAGGCTGCTGATGATCACGCCCTATGCGACGGCCCGCAACGTCCGCGGTCCGCTGCTGGCGGCAGCCGTGGCGCGCGGGCATCAGGTCACGGTGGCGGCGCCGACGCCACCGCGGGAGATCGCAGGACCGCTCGCCGAGCTCGGCGCCACCTACCGCCACTGGCCGGTGGAGCGCACGACGATCGCCCCCCGGGCGGACCTGCGGTCCCTGGTCGCGCTCGCCGGCATCGTCCGCGAGCTCAGGCCCGACGTCGTGCTCGCCTATCAGCTCAAGGCCGTGCTGCTCGGGGTCCCGCTCGCGCGCTGGCTGCGCGTCCCGCGCGTCGTCGTGCTGGTCAACGGCCTGGGCACCCTGTTCGACCCAGCCCTCGCCGGCGGGCGCGCCGCGCGGCTTGGCCGTCAGGCCTACGGCCTCGCCCTTCGCCACGCGCACGAGATCGTCTTCCAGAACACCGACGACCCCGCCCTGCTCACCGGGCTCGGCTTGCTCGCGCCGACCCAGCGCTGGCGCCATGTCCCGGGCTCGGGCGTCGACCTCGCCGCCTTCGCGCCGCATGGGCCACGCGCCCAGGCCACGACCTTCACGTTCATCGGCCGGTTGCTCGGAGCCAAGGGCGTGCGCGAGTTCGTCGAGGCCGCGCGTCTCCTGCGGCGCGAGCAACCCCACGCGCGCTGCCGGCTCGTCGGGCCGCTCGAGGCGCCGAGCCATCCGGACGCCATCACGCGGGCCGAGCTCGACGCCTGGCGTGCCGCGGGCGACGTCACCTACGCCGGGGTGGTCGAGGACATCCGCACGGTCCTCGCGGACACCCTGGCCTTCGTCCTGCCGTCCCACCGCGAGGGCCTGCCGCGGACGTCGCTCGAGGCCATGGCCGCGGCGCTCCCGGTCATCACCACCGACACCGTCGGCTGCCGTGACACGGTCGTCGATGGCGAGACCGGCTTCCTCGTGCCGCTTCGGGCCCCCACCGCGCTCGCAGACCGCATGGCGCGCTACCTGCGCGATCCTGCGATGGCCGCCCGCCACGGTCGCGCGGGTCGCGCACGCGCGGAGGCACGCTTCGGCCTCACCGCCGTCAACCAGCAGATGCTCGACGCGCTAGCCCTCGGCTGACGACGGCGCCGCGCGCTCGATGACGTCGCTGAAGTCGAGCGTGCGTCGACCGAGGGCCATGAGCACGGTCGCGACCATGATCCGCGCGTCGAGCGCGAGGCTCCAGCGATCGATGTAGCGAACGTCGAGCATGATCCGTTGCTTCCAGGGTAGCTCGTTGCGACCGTGCACCACCGCGAGGCTGGTCAACCCGGGTCGGACCTCGAGCTTGCGCTCGTCGGCGGCGGTGTAGAGCACCCGTTGCGACGCCATGTCGGGCCGCGGCCCGACCAGGCTCATGTCGCCTCGCAGGACGTTGACGAGCTGGGGCAGCTCGTCGAGCGCGCCGCGGAGGTGTCGGCCCACGCGGGTCACGCGATCGTCGTTGGCGTCGACCCGGGTCGACCCATCAGCGTTGTACCGGATCGGCGCATCGCGCATCGTGCGGAACTTGAGCAGCCGAAATGTCCGGCCCCCGCGGCCGAGGCGCTCCTGGGCGTAGAAGACCCCACCCGGGCTATCGAGCTTGATCGCCACGGCGATCGTCGCCAGCAGCGGCGCCCCGACGACGAGCCCGCCAGCCGCCAGGCCGACGTCGAGGGCGCGCTTTACCAACCGTGCGGGCGTCATGGGTCGACCAGCCAGAGATGATACGTGAGGTCGGTCCGCGTCGGCACGAACCCCCGCCGGGCGTACAGCCGCAGCGCCGGGTTGTCGGCCTGGGTGCCGACGGTGGCCGGCGGCGGTCGGGTGCGAGCCCAACCGACGAACGCGTCGAGCAACGCCGTGCCCACGCCGCGCCCACGCGCCGCCGCCTCCACCGCGACCAGATCGACGACGCTGGCGTCTGGCGTCGCCAGCGCGGCGAGGTAGCCCACGAACTCGCCTCCGAGCCACGCGGTGAAGGTCCTCGCCGCCCGCCCCGAGGCGTCGTTGCGTGCCCACGCGGAGAACAGCGCCTGGGTCTGCGCCGAGGGTAACCGAGGATCGGCGTGCAGGTGCGATCGGGTGATGCTCCGCGCGGTGAGCGCCTCGATCGCCTCGAGCAGCGCGGCGTCGGTGATGACGGCCGAAGCGCGGACCTCGACGTCGAGGCCCGCCTCGGCGGCCGGGGCCGTCGGCGAGAGCGTCGACGTCACCAGGGTATCGAGCACGGGGAGCCCACGCTGCTCCAGGTAGCGGCGCGCCGGATCCTCGGCAGCCGCGCGCGCGAACAGCACCTCGTAGCCGGCCTCGCGCGCCGCCAGGATCGCGCGGTCGGGCGCGTCGGTCCCGAGGTCGAGCCGTCCGACCCGCCGGCCGTAGTGGCCGCTGTCGAATGGGCTCGGCTCGACCGTGGTGGGACGCACCACGGTCATGCCCGCAGCTGCGCGACAGACGCCCGCACGGCGTCGATCACGTCGTCGACGTCTTCGTCGGTCATCCGGCTGTAGATCGGCAGCGAGACCTCCCGCCGGAACTCGCGCGTCGCCACCGGAAACGCGTCGGCCTCGTACCCGTAGGTCTCGCGATAATACGGGTGCAGGTGCAGCGGGATGAAGTGCACGCTCACGCCGATCTGGCGCGCCTTCATGGCCTCGACGAACGCGTCGCGGCCGCCGCGGAGCGCGTCGCCGTCGACGCGGAGCATGTAGAGGTGCCAGGCGTGGTCCTCGCGGCGCTCGTGCGTGGGGCGCTGCAGCGTCGGCTCGTCGGCGAAGGCCTCGTCGTAGCGCCGCGAGATCTCGACGCGCCGGGCCCACATCTGATCGAGCTTGCCGAGTTGCACCAGCCCGATCGCCGCCGCGACGTCGGTGAGGTTGTACTTGTAGCCAGGCGCGACGATCTCGTACGCCCACGAACCCTCGGCGGTGTACCGCTTCCACGCGTCCCGGCTGATCCCGTGCAGGCTCATGATCCGGCACCGCTCGGCGACGGCGTCGTCGTCGGTGGTGATCATGCCGCCCTCCCCGGTGGCCAGGGTCTTGGTGGCATAGAAGGAGAAGCACGTGTAGCGCGACAGCGTGCCCACCATCCGTCCGCGCAAGCGCGTGGGCAGCGCATGCGCGGCGTCCTCGACGATCGGCACGTCCCCCGCGAGCGCCCGGAGCCGATCGACGTCGCAGGCGGCCCCCGCGATGTGCACGGGGATGATGGCCTTGATCGTGGCGCGGGCGAGCGTCGCGGCGACCTGGTCGAGATCCAGGTTGAGCGTCGTCGGATCGACGTCGACGAAGACCGGGTCGGCGCCGAGGTACCGGATGACCTCGGCCGTGGCGGCGAAGGTGTACGGCGTCGTCAACACCCGATCGCCGGGACCAACGCCGAGGGCCTCCAGCACGAGGTGCATCGCCGCGGTGCACGAGTTCACGGCGATCGCGTGCTTGGCGCCGACCTTGGCGGCGAACGCAGCCTCGAACTCACGCGTCCGCGCGCCGGTCGTGAGCCAGCCCGAGCGCACGACGTCGGCGACCGCGGACACCTCGTCCTCGCCCGTGTCCGGGAGCGCGAACGGGAGAAACCGGGTCCGGGCCGGCCGAGGCGTGACCACGGCCGCTTGGTTGCTTCGAGGCTCGCTGGCGTTCACGGCGAGCCGACCATAGTCGGCCTCGGCCGTGACGCCCACCACGACGGCGGTCTTCGTCGAGAATCGGCGGGCGGAAGGGCCCTGCCTGGACCGGAACTGGGTTGACATCCCTGCCCAGCCGGCCGATCGTCGAACGGCTTATGTCAACGACAATCCTACGCCGGTCGATCGGGGCGCTCTTGGTGGCGACGTTGGGGCTGACGGCCTGCGTCGATGAGGGCGATGAGTTCGACGATCTGATCTGGGACTCGCAGGAGGTGGCGCTGCCGCCGCCGACCAACCTCACGGTGACGGTCATCTCCTCGGTCCGGATGGATCTGGACTGGGACGACTCTCCCGGCGCGACCAAGTACGTCGTGATGCGAGGCTTCTCGCCGGGCACCGAGACGTCGTACACGACGACCCCGCTCAACCCGAGCTCGTTCGCGGCGGGCCACCTCACGCCGAACACCCAGTACTGCTGGCAGGTCCGCAACGTCAACGCGACCAACGAGGTGTCGGCGCCCTCCAACGAGGTCTGCGCCACCACGGATCCGGACGGAGCCGTCGCGCCGGCGAACGTCGTGGCGACGGCGATCTCGTCGTCGCGGATCGTCGTGACGTGGGACGCCGTGCCGACGGCGACCAAGTACTACATCTATCGCGCGCTGGGCGCGGGCGTGCCGTCGATCGTCGGCTCGGTGCTCGCCCCCACCACCTCCTTCACGTCCGCGGGCCTCGCGGCCGGCACCACGTACTCGTTCACCGTGGCCGCCGTCACCCCGAGCGGGACCTCGCCGCAGTCGACGCCGCCGGCGTTCGCGACCACCTTCGCGAACGGCCTCGAGGCCTACTACAAGTTCGATGAGGACGCCGGCGCGACCACGAACGACTCGTCCGGGTTCAACCGCCACGGCACCCTGGTCGGCGGTGCCGCCTTCTCCAACGACAAGTCACCGGTCATCGACAACCCCTCCACGATGTCGCTGCCGGCAGGCACCACCTCCGGCGTCACCCTCCCCGCGGCCGTGCCGTTCCGGCTGACCTCTCCGACGTCGATCGCGCTGTGGGTCAAGCTCGCGACCGCCGACACCAACTACCGCATCCTGGGCATGCGGAACGCCGGCTGCGGCTCGCTCGGGTGGGAGCTCGGCCAGGACGGCGCCAACGGGCTCTACTTCGCGAGCAGCGGCGGCACCCGGAGCTTCGGCGTGAGCCTGCCGGTCGGTGAGTGGACCCACGTCGCCTTCACCTACAACACGCCGACCGCGATCCAGATGTACGTCGACGGGGTGCTGACCGCGTCGCACTCGCTGGTCGTCGGCAATAACCTCGCGCTGCCGCTGACCGTCGGCCACGCCGGCGGCTGCGCCGGCGGCGACGTGCTGGTCGACGAGCTGCGCGTCTTCAGCCGCATCCTCAGCCCGGCGGAGGTCGCCACCTTCGGGACGCTGCCGCCCGCGCCGGCGACCCTGAGCGCGATGGCGGTCTCGTCCACGCGCCAGGACATCGCGTGGAGCGCGGTGGCGGGTGCGAGCAAGTACCTCATCTACCGAGGCACCGCGCCGGGCAGCCAGAGCTTCCTCACCAGCATCGGCGCGGGTTTCACGACCTACGCCAACGGGCACCTGATGCCGTCGACGCTCTACTCGTGGACGATCCGCACGGTGGCCAACGGGCTCATCTCGGATCCGTCTCCCGAGGCGGTGGCGACGACCTTCGCTGGCCCGAGCGCGCCGACCGGGGTGACCGCCATGGCGGTCTCGACCAGCCGGATCAACGTCGCGTGGAACGCGGTGTCGGGCGCGGCGAAGTATTACGTGTACCAGTCGATCAACGGTGGAGCGTACGCGCTCAAGGGCTCCGTCGTGAGCCCGACGGTGACGCTCGGGGCCACCGGGCTCGCGAGCGGCACCAACCACTGCTACGTGGTCCGCGCCGAGGACTCGGGCTTCACCGTGTCGCCCGACTCGGCGCCGCCGGCCTGCGCGACCACGCTCTAGATATCGCCGCCGCCACAGCGCTCGCCGCGGGCTCCCTGCCGGGAGCCCGTCGACGTTTCGGCGCCGGGCGCCCCGCCCCTACGGCCGGCCCAGGCCCACGTAGTGGAAGCCGGCGGCGCGGGCCTCGCTCGGGACCCAGACGTTGCGGCCGTCGAAGAGGGCCGGGGTGCGCATGGTGGCGCGCAGGCGAGCGAAGTCGGGGTGGCGCAGCTCGTGCCACTCGGTGACCAGGGCCAGGGCGTCGGCGCCCTCGGCGGCGGCGTAGGCGTCGGCGGCGTAGGTGATGTCGTCGCCGAGCAGCGCGCGGACGTTGGGCATGGCCGCGGGGTCGTAGGCGCAGACGGTGGCGCCGGCGGCGCGCACGGCCTCGATGAGGGTGAGCGCGGGGGCCTCGCGGATGTCGTCGGTCTCGGGCTTGAAGGCGAGGCCCCACACGGCGACGCGCTTGCCGGCGAGGCTGCCGCCGGCGTGGGCGATGATGCGCTCGCCGAGCAGGCGCTTCTGGCGCTCGTTGGCGGCGATGACGGCGTCGACGACGCCCTGGGGCCGACCGGCAGCCCGGCCCATGTCGCCCAGGGCGCGCAGGTCCTTGGGGAAGCACGAGCCACCGAAGCCGACGCCGGGGAACAGGAACTTGTTGCCGATGCGCGGGTCCGCGCCGATGCCGCGGCGGACGTGCTCGATGTCGGCGCCGACCTCCTCGGCGAGCAGCGCCAGCTCGTTCATGAACGAGATGCGGGTCGCGAGCATGGCGTTGGCGGCGTACTTGGTGAGCTCGGCGGAGCGCACGTCCATCACCTGGATGCGATCGCCGGTGCGCAGGATGCCGGTGTAGAGGCTGCGCAGCGCCTCGACGGCGGTCGGGGTGTCGGCACCGAGCACCACCCGCGCCGGCTTCATGAAGTCGTTGACGGCGTCGCCCTCCTTGAGGAACTCCGGGTTCGACGCGACGTCGAACGGGTGGCGGGCGCCGCGGCCCGCGGCCTCGCGCACGCGATCGGCGGTGCCGACGGGCACGGTGCTCTTGGTGACGATCACCGTCGGGCCGGTCAGCGCGCGGCCGACCTCCTCGGCGGCGGCGAGCACGTACTGCAGGTCGGCCGAGCCGTCGGGGCGCGACGGCGTGCCGACGGCGAGGAAGACGATGTCGGCGCCGGCCACCGCGGCGGCGGTGTCGGTGGTGAAGGTGAGCCGCCCGGCGGCGGCGTTGCGGCGCACCAGCTCGGGCAGGCCCGGCTCGTGGAACGGCATCTCGCCGGCGAGCAGGCCGGCGATGCGCGCCGGCTCGCGGTCGACGCACGCGACCTGGTTGCCGAAGTCCGCGAAGCCCGCGCCGGTGACCAGCCCGACGTAGCCCGTGCCGATGATGGCGAGCTGCATGCGCGGACGCTAGCAGGCCGCTCGCGCGAGGTCGCGCGAAACTCGCCGACAATTTCGCGCGGCCTCGACGACGATGGTCGCGGCCCGCTTGAACCTGCCCGCCTCGATCGGCGACAAACACCGCGACCGTCATGCGCATCCTCCTCACCGGCGCCGCCGGCTTCATCGGCTCGCACACCGCCGAGGCCCTGGTCGCGCGCGGCCACGAGGTGGTCGGGTTCGACGCCTTCGACGGCTACCTGTACCCGGCGGCGGCCAAGCGCGCGACCGCGGCGCACCTGCGCCAGGCCCTGCCCGCCGATCGATTCCGCCTGGTCGAGGCCGACCTGCTCGACGTCGCCGCGGTGCGCGCCGCCGTCGAGGGCGTCGACGTGGTGTGCCACCTGGCGGCGCTCGCCGGGGTGCGGCCGTCGCTGGCGGAGCCGGCCCGCTACATGCGCACCAACGTCGAGGGCACCGCCAACGTGCTCGAGGCGATGCGCGGGGCCGGCTGCGCCCGCCTGGTGTTCGCGTCGTCGAGCTCGGTCTACGGCGCGCGCCCCGGCGCCGACCTGCGCGCGGTGGCGGCGTTCCGCGAGGACGAGCCGTGCCTGACCCCGGCGTCGCCCTACGCCGCCAGCAAGCGCATGGGCGAGCTGCTGTGCAGCACCTACCGCGACCTGTACGGCGTCGGCGTGCACGGGCTGCGCTTCTTCACCGTGTACGGGCCGCGCCAGCGCCCCGACATGGCCATCCACAAGTTCGCGGTGGCGATCGGCGCCGGCCGCCCCATCACGCTCTTCGGCGACGGCTCCACTCGCCGCGACTACACCTTCGTCGACGACATCGTCGCCGGCGTGTGCGCCTCGATCGAGGGCGTGCGCCCGGGCCAGCTCGAGCTGTACAACCTCGGCGGCAGCGGCACGGTGTCGCTGCTCGAGCTGGTGGCCACCATCGAGGCCACGGTCGGCCGCACCGCGGTCGTCGAGTGGCAACCCGATCAACCCGGCGACGTGCCGGTGACCTGCGCCGACATCACCCGGGCCCAGCGCGACCTCGGCTACGCGCCGCGCACGGCGCTGGCCGACGGCGTGGCCGCGTTCTGGGCCTGGGCCCAGGCGCAGGGCGACGCGTAACGCCGGCTCACGGCGCGACCGGCGCCGACGGTGCGAACGCCGCGCCCTCGACGGGAGGCGGCGGCGCCTGCTCCTCGCGCGCGACGCGCGCCCGCGCCGCGGTGACCTGCGCGCCGAGCTTGGTGGTCATCACCGGCGACGCCGCCAGCTCGTCGAGGCAGGCGCGCGCGAGCGCGAACTGGCGCAGCGCGCGGGCGGCCTCGCACCGCAGGAGCCACGCCGTCGCCCGCTCCTGCTGGCCACCGGTGGAGGTGGCCACGTCGGCGAGCAGCGTGAGCACCTCGGCCTCGCCGCCGGTCTTCATCAGCAGCCGCGCCAGCGCCAGCCGCCGCGCCATGATCGGCTCGCGGGTCGCCAGGTCGCGCGCGGCGGCCACCGCCACGTCGAGGCGCTCCTCGCGGACCGCCAGCGCGAACAGGCGCTCGGCGAGCCGGAGCTCGCGCGGTCGTCGCGCGGTCAGGCGCTCGAGGTACGCGATCGCCAGGTCCACCCGCCCCTCCTCCTCGAGCGCGGCCACCACCGGCGTCACGTCGCGGCGATCGAGTGGGAGCGCCCGCAGCCGCGCGGCGTCGGTGGGCAGCGCCCGCACCAGCTCCTCGACGAGCGCCGCCGGCTCGGTCGAGCCGCGCACCGCGATCGCGTACTCGAGGGCGGCCTGCTCGACGCGCCGGTTGCGGAGCAAGAGGCGCGCGCCCTGGCGATGCAGCCCCGGGTGGGTCGGGTGCAGCATCAGCGCGTGGTTGAGCAGGCGCACCGCCCGCGGATCGCGCGCGCGCATGGCCGCCACCGCCGCGTTGCCGGCGGCGACGTAGTCGAGCGGGTGCCGCCGCGAGGTCGCGAGCGCCATCGGCAGCGGCGAGCCAGCGTCGAGCAGGTGCCGGTGATCCTCGGTGACGGTGCGCCCCCACGGCGGCAGCGCCAGCGCCGCCGCCAGCGCCAGCGCCACCAGCGGCGCCACCCGCGGCGCCAGCCGGCGCAGCGGCGCCTCGCGCGGCGCGCGCACCAGCGGCACGTAGCTCAAGGTCGCCGCGATGATCACCAGCGGCACCGCCAGCCCCGGCAGCTCGGCGCCGAAGTCGACCAGGCTCTGCACGCCGACGGCGACCAGCGCCGCCAGCGCCGCCGCGGCCAGGGCGCCCCCCCGCCAGCGCCGCAGCATGACCACGCCGAGGTAGCCGAGCGCGAGCGCGAGCGCCGCCGCGCCGGGGATGCCCCAGTCGACCACCGCCTGCAGGTACTCGTTCTCGAGGTGCGAGAAGATGCCGGTGGCGCTCGGCGGGTACACCCGCGTGAACGCGCTCTCGAAGCCGCCACGGCCGACCCCGGTCCACGGCGCCTCGCGCACCAGCTGCGCCGACGCCCGCCAGGCGTCGTACTTGGTCGCCGGCCGCGCGATCTCGTCGACGGAGGTGCGATCGAGCTCGCCGCCGACGCCGCCGCCGGCGAGGTGGATCACCAGCGCGACCGCGCACGCCACGATGAGCGCGACCGGCACCGAGGTGAGCAGCGACGTGCGTCGATCGCGGTGGCTCGCGGTCGCGCGCTGCAAGACCAGCGTGGCGACGAGCACCACCGCGCCGAGGCCGACCGCGATGGTGGCGCCGCGCGAGTAGGTCGCGAGCAAGACCGCGAGGCACGCCAGGGCCGAGCCGGCCCAGGCCACCCGTCGCCAGGTCGGCTGGCGCGCGTGCGCGGCCAGGCCCAGCCCGAGCAACACGCCGACGCTCATCAGCGAGCCGAGGTGGTTGGGGTTGAGCAGCGGGCCGAGCAGCCGGGTGCTGGCCTCGCGCGGCGCGTACACGCCGTAGAGCGCGTCGAGCCCGAGGAGCTGGTGCACCCCGACGATCGCCGCCGAGGCGCCGCACAGCGCGGCCACCGCCGCCAGCAGCCGGTAGCGCCCGGCCTCCGACGCCGCCAGCCGCAGCGCCACCAGCGCCACCCCGACGAGGATCGTCAAGAGCAGCAGCGCGCGGTAGGTGCCCGGCGGGTCGACCGACAGCGGCCGCCAGGCGTCGGCGTCGCCGGTGAGCGCGTAGGTGTCGTTGACCAGATCGTGCGGCACCGGGGCCAGCGCCATGCCCACCGCCGGCGGCAGCGGCACCGCCTGCAGCGCGGTGAGCCCGGTGGCCACCAGGAGCACGATCACCAGCGGGCTTCGCCGCTCGAGCCGACGCCGCGAGGTGAGCTGAGCGGCCAGCGCGACCGCGACCGCGACCGCGACCAGCGCCATCGCCCACCGCGGCACGCCGCCGATCGCCAGGACCGAGATGGCGAGCGCCACGGCGCCGGCCGACGCCGTGGTGATCTCGCGCGCTCGCATCCGGGGCGTGGGCCGCGCCTAGAAGATGCGCTCGGGGACGAACAGGCGATCGCCGGTCGCCATCGGGAAGTTGGGGCGCTTGCCCTCGCGGATGGCCTCGACCGGGATCGTGTAGGCCTGCTCGACGCCGTCGACGACGCGGATGACCTGCACCGCGTTCTTCTTGGCCATCGGGGTGAAGTCGCCGCTCTGGGCGATGGCGTCGATGATGGTCATGCCCGGCGTGTAGCGCAGGGTGCCGGCCTTGTTGACCTGGCCCGACACCGAGATCTTGCGCGAGTTCACCTCGGTCACCGTGATCGACACGATCGGATCGCGGAGGTAGCCGTCGGCCAGCCGAGTGCGGATCTCGTCGCGGAGCTGATCGGAGGTGCGGCCGAGGGTCTCGACCTCGCCGATGTACTGCACCGAGATGATCCCGCTGTTGTCGAGGCGGTAGGTCGCCTTGCTCTCCTTGGTGCCGTTGAAGATCGTCACGTCGAGCACGTCGCCGGCACCCAGGGCCGGGCTGATCTCGTCGGGCGGCGCCACGGTCGGGTAGTCCGCCGGCGGCACCGAGCCGCAGGCGAGGACGAGGGAGAGCAGGAGCAGCAGCGGACGCATGGCGGGGCGCAGTGTGGGACCTGGGCCTAGGTTGCCGCAACCGGGTCGGAGGTTCACGCCGACCAGGGCCCCGGAGCCAGCCAGGGGGCCCCCAGGGGAGCTGAACGCCGGGGCGGTGCGAGGCAACCAACGGGAGCGAATTGACAGCGAAGGCGGCCCCGGCTACCTTCTCTTGAAGTCAGGGAACCCCATGAAATCAATGAGCAAGATGTTCATGGCCTCGGCCGTCGTGGTGGCTTTGGGCGGTGGGCTGTACGCAGCCCCCGGCGATAGCAGCTCCCCGGTCGATCCCGTGAGCTCGGACGACGGCGCGCCGCCCGAGCCCGAGAAGACCGTCGACGAGATGCTCGCCGCCCTGCCCGGCTTCACGAGCCAGGCCGAGGCCGACGCCAAGATCGTCGCGCGGGTGAAGATCCTCGCCGAGCAGACCAAGGACCCGCTCAAGGTCCAGTGCGTCGACAACGAGCTGTTCGAGATCAAGGGCAAGCAGAACGTGCTCGACCTGCTCGCCTCCGAGATCCCCGCCCGGATCCAGGACGGAGACGAGGGGTTCGCGCGCTCGCAGTTCGCAGACGCGCAGACGTACGCCGCCGAGATCCGCGGCCACAAGGAGACCGCGCTCGGCTGCGTCGGCGACGAGCTGTCGATCGACGGCGAGGGCAACATCATCGTCGACGGGCCCGACATCACCGACGACGTCACCGACGAGACGCCCTTCGACGGCGACGGCGAGGGTGGCGACGACATCGAGCCCGGCGTCCACGTCACGCCGTTTACCTAGTCGCTGCCGCGACGTGGGTAAGCGCCCGGAGCGGCGGTAGCGGCCCGGGCGATAGGGGGACGCCGCGATGGCGGCGCCCGGAGCGCGGTAGCGGCCCGGGCGATAGGGGGACGCCGTGATGGCGGCGCCCGGAGCGCGGTAGCGGCCCGGGCGATAGGGGGACGCCGCGATGGCGGCGCCCGGAGCGGCGGTAGCGGCCCGGGCGATAGGGGGACGCCGCGATGGCGGCGCCCGGAATGCCGGTAGCCGCGCGGCCGGCCCGGTGCGACGCGACGCGGGCGCTCAGGTCGAGGTCGCGGCCTCGGGCTTCTCGGGCAAGGCGTCGTAGCCGTAGTACTTGTAGTAGTAGCCGCGGCGGTCGGTCTCGTCGAACTCGTTCAAGATGATGCCGACGATGTCGCCGTCGACGTCGCGGATCTTGCGGGCCGAGCGCTTGGCCTCCTCGCGCTGGGTCTTGCCGGCGCGCACCACCAAGAGCACGCCGTCGGTCTGCTTGGACAAGACCACCGCGTCGGTCACCGGCTCGAGCGGCGGCGAGTCGAGGATCACCCGATCGAAGCGCTTGGCCAGCTCCTCGAGCACGACCCCGAAGCGCTTGGTCATCAGGAGCTCGGCCGGGTTGGGCGGCAGCGGCCCGCACGGCAACACGAACAGGTTGGGGATGTCGGTGGTCTTGATCGCCTCGTCGTAGGCGTCCTCGCCGAGGATGAGGTTCGACAGGCCCTTGCCGCGCGGCACGCCGGTCGAGGCGTGCAGGCGTGGTCGCCGCATGTCGGTGTCGATGAGCAGCACCCGCTGCCCGCTCTGGGCCAGGGTGGTGCCGAGGTAGATGACCGAGGTGGTCTTGCCCTCGCGCGGGTTGGCGCTCGACACCACCAGCGTCTTGAGCGAGCGCTCGGCGCCCGAGAACATGATGTTGGTGCGCAACGACCGGCAGCACTCGGCGACGTGCGAGGTCGGGTGCTCGTGGACGTAGAGGTCGCGCGCCTTGTCGTCGTCGCGCGGCAGGTCGCTCTCGGCGAGCACCGGGATGATGCCGAGCACCGGCGCCCCGGCGATCTGCTGGGCGTCCTCGGCGGTCTTGATCGAGCGGTCGAGGAACACCAGCAGGAACGCCAGGCCCACGCCGAGCAAGAGCGACAGCACCACCGCGATCGCGACGTTGACCCGCAGCTTGGGCCACACCGCCACCGTCGGCACCCGGGCGCGGTCGAGCGGCCGGACGTTGCCGTCGAGCTTGCGGCTCATGCGGTCGGTCATCTGGCTGTTCTGCAGGCCGGCGCGGGCGGTGTTGTAGCCGTCCTCGGCCTTGCGCTTCTCGCGGGCGAGCTTGTTGTACTCGACGATCGCCGGCGACAGCTCGACCGCCTCGGTCTTGAACCGCTCGAGCTCCGCCGACAGGGCCCGCTCGGTGGCGACCGCCGCCTGGTACTCCTCGTTGACCGCGCCCACCGCGCGCTTGGCCTCGGCCGACAGCGCCGCGTAGAGGTCGTCGACCTTGGCCTTGGCCTTGGCGTACTCGACGGTCTTGGGGCCGACCTCCTTCTCGAGCTCGAGGAAGGTGTTGCGCTCGGCGTAGTAGCGCGCCCGCAAGGTGTCGAACGAGGCCGAGCCGGTCATCGCCAGGATCGGCGACTCGAGCACGTCGACCTCGGCCGCCTTCTTCATGCGGTCGAGGCGCGCGCCGAGCTCGATGCGCTTGGCGCGGGCGTCGGCCACCCGCTGGCCGTAGTTGGCGATGTTGCCGGTGACGCTGTTCTGGCGGACCTCGACCGACTCGGCCAGCAGGTTCTTGTCGCGCAGGAACTGCTGCAGCGCGGCGTCGGCGGCGTCGAGCTTGCGCTCCGCGTCGGCGAACTCGGCGGCCAGCGCCTCGGACGCCTGCTCGGTGCCCATCGACAGCTGCCCGCGCGAGTACGCCTCGTAGGTGTCGACGTGGGCGTTGGCGATCTCGGCGGCGAGGTCGGGCTTGGTGCTCTTGACCCGCACGTACATGATGCGGTTCTGCTCGGGGTACGAGATCGTCAGGTCCATCGACAGCCGGCGGGTGGCCAGGTCGAGCTGCTCGGGCAGCGTGCGCGAGGCGCGCTCGGCCTCGGTGAGCAGCTGGAGCTGCAGGTCCTTGGCCTCGACGGTGCGCCGCACCAGCGCGTCGGAGCGCAGGATCTCGCGCTGCTGCTTGTAGTAGTCGAGGGCGCCCGCGGTGGCGTTGACGCCGACGATGCCGGCCTGGCTGATGAGGTCCTGCACCCGCGGCTCGATCTGCACCGAGGCGGTGGCCTGGTAGATCTTGGTGAGCTGGCGCGTGTACAGCACCGACGCGGTCGCGGCGATCGCGACCAGCGCGACGATGAGCCACGCGTACTTGCGCAGCGCGCGCAGGTAGCGCCCGAAGTCGACGTCGAAGACCGCCTCGTCGCCGTCGTCGCCGCCAGCGGGCGGCGTTGGCGACAGGAGGCCCTGGCTGGTGGAGGTTCGTTGGCGGGTCACGGGGCAGCCTTTGTCGTCCACGCTTAGTTGCGCGGCGGGGCCGGCGGGTTCACCGCGGCCGACCGGATCTGCCACAGGCAACCCCCGAAAACAACGAGGAATTCAGCCTGGTCGCCGGACCTGGTCGAGGGCCGCCTGGGCGCGCTCGAGGGTGGCCACCACCCGCAGGCCGCTGTCGCCATCGGTGCGCGGCGTCGCCTGGCCGCGGCAGCACGCCGCGAAGTGCTCGAGCATCGCCCGCAGCGGCTCCACCATCTCGAGCCGCGGCAGGCTGACGTCGCCGTGGCGCAGGGTGAGGTACTGGCCCCAGCGGGTGAACGCCGGCGGCCGATCGTAGCCGCGGTCGTACACCCGCAGCTTGTCGGCGGCGACGTCGTCGAACTCGACCATCTTGCGCGAGCCGACCAGGGTCAGCCGACGCTCCTTGTGCGGGTGCAGCCACGACAGGTGCACGTGGGCCATCACCCCGCCGGGGTAGCGCAGGGTCACGAACACCACGTCCTCGACCCCGGGCTGCAAGAACGCGCCGCCCTGGGCCGCGACCAGCTCGGGCTCGGCACCGTCGAGCAGCACGTCGATCATCGACAGGTCGTGCGGGCCGAAGCTCCACAGCGCGTTCTCGTCGGTGCGCAGCCGCCCGAGGTTGACCCGGGCGCTGTGCAGGTAGTGCAGCTCGCCGAGCTCGCCGGCGGCGAGCAGCGCCTGCAGCCGCGCCAGCGCCGGGTGATAGACCATGAGGTGCCCGACCAGAAGCACCCGCCCGGCGGCGGTGGCCGCGGCGACCACGCGCTCGGCGTCGACGACCGACAGCGCCAGCGGCTTCTCCACCAGCACGTGCTTGCCGGCGGCGAGCGCCGCGCACGCGAGATCGGCGTGGGTCACCGCCGGCGTGGCCAGCACCACCGCCTCGACGGCGGGATCGGCCAGCACGCGCTCGACTTCGGCGACCAGCGCCACCCCGGGCGCCACCTCGGCCGCGCGCGCGCGGGCCGCCTCGTCGAGATCGCACACCGCCGCCAGGGCCACCCCGGGCAGCTCGGCGAGCACGCGCACGTGGTTGATGCCCCAGTAGCCGGCGCCGATCACCGCCACCGCCACCGGCCCGTCGCGGAGGTCGCCTCCGGACCGTCGACCGCCGGCAGGCGTGGCCATCGCGGTGCCGCCGAGCCTGACCGTGCCTACAGCGCCGCGCGCAGGCCGACCAGCAGCTCGTGGCGCGTGTAGCTCGGATCGTCGCCGAGCTGCATGTAGTCGGTCTGATCGGTGACGAAGTTGTAGTCGATGGTGCCGACCAGCCAGGTGCGGAGCGTGCGCGCCAGGCCGAGGTGCGCGGTGAACATCAGGTCGCTGCGATCCGGCGACGAGCCCATGACCTCGGCGAGCACGCCGCGGTAGGTGCGGAAGATGAGGCCGACGTCGGCGGTGCCGACCACCTCGCCGATCTGCTGGTCGTGGCGCAGGCGCAGCGCGTGGTCGCGATAGAAGTTCGCGTTCACCGAGTCCTGGAAGTCGTAGTCGTACAGCAGGGTCGCGCGCGCCTGCGGGCTGAACCGGTGGCCGACCTGGGCCCCGAAGATCGCCATCGTGTAGTCGGGGCCCGCCGAGTAGAAGCCCTTGGCGAAGCCGACCCGGGTGCTGACCGTGGTGTCGACGGTGATCGACGACTGCGCGCCGATGACGGTGCGCAGCGGCAGCGACGACACCTTGGTGCTGTCGCCGCCGAGGCCGCCGTAGAAGCCGAGCGAGGCGTCGGCGTAGAACATCGTGTACGGGAACGGCCGCCACTCGCTGCGCACGCCGATGGTGTGCTGCATGCGGTTGGCGAAGTCCTTGTTGTCGCCCTCGAAGACGTCGATCGTGTTCTGGTAGCGCGCGAAGCCCGACAGCGTCCGCCCGATGGGCTGGTAGTTGAGCTGGAGCTTGACGTGGTTGATGTCGCGGTTGAGGTCGCCCGGGCCCTCGAAGTTGGTCGGGCGGATCGCGCGGACGAAGTCTTCCTCGAAGCCGAACGACCAGGTCCGGCGCGGGTACACCACGCCGCGCACGTTGGCGCCGATGGCGAGGTCGCGCTGCGCGCGCACGTTGTCGTTGCCGCTGAGCCACTCCTCGTAGGCCAGGCGCAGCGACGCGCGGTACGACAGATCGCCACCCGCGGCGCTGCGGGCGCCGGTCGTCGAGCCCTGCTCGGCGCCGGGATCGTCGTCGGAGACGAGCTGCGGGCCGGACAGCCGCCGGCCGCTGAGCGAGCCGGTGCTGAACTCGGCGATCACCCGGGCCAGGCCGGCGAAATTGGCGTTGCTGTCCTCGTAGAAGACGTTGCTCACCACGCCGGTCTCGAGACCGATGGTCGGGTGGATGACCGTGCCCTCGCCGACCTTGATGCCGTCGCCCTCGGCGCTGCCCGGCGCGACCTCTTGCGCCGTCGCCAGGCGCGGCGTCGCGAGGAGTGCGACCACGAGGCCGGTGCGGAGCGCGTAGGAGCGAAGGTGGGACATGGGACCTGAGGTCCGCCGCCAGAGTCGGCGACAGCGTGGAAGGGCAATCTACTGGGACCGGCGGACGCGCGTCAACTACGCGTCGCGACTCATGATGCGTGTGTCGCCGGTGCACCTGCAAACGTTCACGCGACCCGAAGCGATCGCGTGACCACGCTCACCCAAAAATGCCGCGAGGGCCATTCGGCCCTCGTGATTGGTTCGGCCAATCGGCAGGCAGCCCGGCCAGGCTAGTCCGGCACCAGCTGCAGCGCGATCTTGAACTGCGCGTCGGTGGGGTCGCCGTCACCATCCTTGGGCACCGGGAAGGTCCAGCCGCCCATGCGCGCCTCGATGCAGCTGTCGACCTCGCCGGCGAAGCCGGCGGCCTTGTTGCTCACCGAGCGACCCTTCTCGTTGACGGTGAACGACAGGCTCACCTTGCCGCGCGCGGTCGGGTCGACCTTGAGGTAGTCCTTGTAGCAGCGCTTGAGGCCGGACATGTAGATGTCCATGATCCGCTTGAGCACGGCGTCGGGGGTCAGGGTCGAGTCGTCGCCGCCGGACTTCGAGCCGACGGAGATGCGGCCGGCCGGCTCCTTGTCGGTCTTGCCGGTGCCGGTGTCGACGGTGCCGGTGCCCACGCCGGTGCCCTTGCCGGTGCCCACGCGCGGGTCCCCGTTGCCGCGGGTCCCGCTCGTCGAGCCGCCGCCGACCTGCACGTTGGCGCCGCTGCTGCGGACGTCGGAGACCTGCTTGCCGAGGTCGGAGCCCGGCTTGCGCTTGTCCATGTCGCCGAGCACGCCGCCGCCGGCGAGATCCTCGCCCGCGAGCATGTCGACGTAGCGCATGGCCTCCTCGTTGAGGGCGACCGCGTCGGTCACGTCGCGACCGCCGCCGGTGTCCGGCGAGGTCGACGGCTTGTCGGGCTTGTCGTCGCCGCCGTTCTTGGGCTTGTCCGGCGTCTTGTCCGGCGCCTTGGGCGCGTCGGCGGCCGCCGAGCCCGCGGCCGAGCCGCTGTCCTCGGGGGTGGGCGGCTCGAGCAGCTCGATGGTGGTCTCCTCGGGCCGGAACACCTGCTTGGTGGCCAGGCCGATCATGCCGCCGTCGACCTCGGGGTCGTGGAAGATGCGCGCGTAGATCGCCACCGAGAAGTGCAAGAGGATCGACATCGCGACGATGGCCGACAGCCGCGGATCGATGCGGTCGGCGAAGGTGCCGCGCACCGACGCCGGCAGCATCGGCTTGGGCGCCTTCGGCGGCTCGGTGACGAACTGGAACAGGAGGGTGAAGTCACCCATCTCGATCTTGCCGCGGGTGGTCTCGGGCAGCGGCCACGACCAGTGATCGCCCTTGTTCTCGGCGCGGCTCTTGAGATCGTCGAGGCGCAGGGGCTGGCCGCCGTCGGAGATGCGGCCGTCCATGCCCTTCATGAAGTTGAGGCGGTACTTGGGGCCCTCGGGCGTCTTCTCGACCGAGAAGATCGGGAACTGCCGGGGCATGTTCTCGAGCGGGATCGAGAACGTGTTCTTGGCCGACTGACCGATCGTGATGTCGGTCAGCTCGTTCATCTGGCGCTCCTCGACGAGCGTCCGGTTGAGCAAGATGCCGACGCGCAGGATGCGGCGCCGCGGGGCGCGGCTCGGCTGATCGCTGTTGCGGCTACGGGGTTGGACGCTTGCCATGACGCACCTTCGATGAGGGACGGGGAGGATCGCGGGTCAGAACGGGGGGCGGCGGACCGACGCCATCACCAGGGGCAGGAAGTCCTGCTTGAGGGTCTCCCACTCGTAGTTGATGGTCTTGGCCTGGAGCACGTACACGACGCTCGGTCGCGGCACCTTGCCGCACACCTGCACGACCTTGTCGATGACGGTGACCTTCTGGCCGTTGATGTACTCGATGTGGAAGTTCTGACCCGAGTCGCTGGTGCCGCCGGCGCCGTCGTCGCAGCCCTCGGCGCGCGCGGTCGCGGCCTGGCCTCCGAGCACCAGCGCGGCGGCCAGCGCGAGGGCCGCCAGCGGGCCCCGGCGACCGCGGGAGCTCACGGCAGGAGACGGGTGGCGGCGGGTCATACCGGTTGCACGCATGAGGGGGGCCTTTCGATCTGAGACGGCGGAGGCGGCGGCGAGACGGGGCGCAGGACGCGAGCTGGGCGAGCCCTAGCCCTCGGAGGCCTTGGCCTTGCGCGCCTTCTCCTCGCGCTTGATGAGCTTGCTGACGTCCTTGTTGCGGGCCTCGTAGAGGGTCTGGTCGGCCCCGGGCATGTTCTTGTACTCGTCGAAGTAGGTCTTGGCCCGCTGCAGCCGGACCAGGGCGTCCATCGTGCCGCTGGGACCGCCCTCGCCGGGGAACTGGTCGGCGTCGAGGTAGAGGAGCCCGAGGTCGTAGTAGGCCGGCCCGTAGTTGCGGTCGACGGTGGTCGCCTGCTTGTAGGCGGTCTCGGCCTGGCGCAGCAGGTTGTTGCGCTCGCCGGAGCCCGGCGGGTAGTCGGCGGTGCGGCCGCGGTAGGCGCTGCCGAGCCCGGTGAACACCGCCGCGGTGCTGACGTTGAGCGACTTGGTGAGGCGCTCGTAGGTGGTGATCGCCTTGGCGTACTGCTTGTTGCGCAGCTGGTGCACCCCGAGGTTGGTCAGCGCGCTGGCGTGGTTGCCGTCGAGCCCGACCGCCGTCTGGTAGGCCAGCATCGCCTCGGGCGCCTTGCCCTGCTGGTCGTAGACCAGGCCGTAGACGTAGTAGAGCCCGGCGTTCTGCTTGGCGACCTCGCGCTTGAGCAGCTCGTCGAGGATGGTCTCGGCGGTGTCGAACAGCTTCTTGGCGTAGTAGGCGTGGGCCACCATCACCGCCGCGTCGACGCTGGTGGCGTCGACCGCGAGGGCCAGCTTGGCCGCGCGCAGGGCGCCGTCGCCGTCGGGCGGGGTCGCGCGCAGGGCGGCGCGCCCGACCTCGAGCTGCTGCTGGACCTGGGCCCGCGCGGCCTTGGGATCGGGGTCGAGGTTGGGCGGCGTGATCTGCGGCGCCGCCGGCTCGCCGCCGGGATCGCCACCAGCGGGATCGCCACCGCCGGGATCGCCACCGCCGCCGACGCCGGGATCGAACGGATCGGTGCCGCCGCCGAGGCCGCCGCCGGGATCGAGCGGATCTCCGCCGGCCATGCCACCAGGCTCGCCGGGCGTGCCGGGATCACCCGGCGGGGTCGGCGTGGTGGTGCCGCCCTTGTCCTTGCCGCCGCAGGCCGCCAGGGCCAGCGCCAGCGCGAACGCGATCGACTTCGAGCGGATCATCACGGCGCCTCCGTCCCGGTGAACAGCTCCTGGTGGAGCACGGGGAACTGGTCGGGGAACTCGCGGTTGAGGCTCTCGAGCGCGCGCTGGCTCCACTCGTTGGAGATGCCGCCGGCCTTGGCCGCCGACACGACCTCCTCCCAGTACTTGCGCGCGGCGCTCACGTAGAGCGCGAGCACCTCGCCGAGCTTGGCCTCGTAGGCGGCCTGCACGCCGGCGTCGGGGTTCTTGTCGTTGAGGTCGGTGATGTACTTCGGGATCGGCGTGCCGAGCAGCTTCTCGCCGAACAGCGCCGCGGCGTCGCCGAAGCGGACCTTCGACGCCATGTTGTACTCGAGCACCCCGTAGACCTCGAGGTCGACGTAGAGGTTCTGGATCGCCTTGGTCTTGTCCTCGAGGGTCTTCTTGTCGGCGGCCGCCTCCTCGGGCTTCCTGGCCGAGCGGGTGATGCGGAACGCCTCGAACTTGGCGAACTCGCGCTCGGCGAAGAGCAGCGCGAACTCGCCGGCCATCTTGGCGCCGCGCGAGTTCTTGATCGGCTTCTTCTTCCAGGCCGCGATCGCCTCCTTACCGGCGGCGTCCGCGTTCGAGGTCCTGCCCTTCTTCTGCCAGAGCTTGGCGGTGTCGTAGTAGCTCTGGATGACGTCGTCCTCGTTGCCGGCGTCGCCGCCGTAGGTCTTGCGCCACTTGTCGAGCGTCGCCACCAGCGAGGTCACGTCGCCCGAGGAGCGGTAGATGCGGGCCACGGCCCACAGCGCCCGATCCTTGTTGCGGCGGTTGGGCTCTTCGGCCTGGTACTTGCCGTAGAGCTCGACCGCCTTCTTGAAGTTGCGATCGAGCTCGGCGACCACCGCCGCGTTGTAGAGCGCGTCGAGCGAGATCTGCTCGAGGGTGCGGGGCGCCTCGCCGGGCAGCGGCGGCGGCGGGTTGATGCCGCGCTTCTTGGCCGACTTCGCGGTCTCGTAGAGGTCGAGGTACGCGGTCAGCGCGTCGCCGTAGGCGAAGGCGCCCTGGTACGACAGCGCCAGGAGCCGCTTGGCCTCGAGGTAGTACGGGCTCTCGCGGAACAGCTTGTCCTTGTTGTCGGTGAACTCCTTGAACAGGGAGATCGCCGTCTTGGGCCGCTCGCCGAGCTTGTAGTTGACCGCCGAGTTGTACAGCGCGATGGGCAGGTCGGCGTCGTCGGCCGGCGCGGTCTTGTAGAACCGGTAGAACGCCACCGCGGCGTCGAGGTACTGCTTCTCGGCGAAGAGCTGGGCCGCGCGCTTGAACTCGAGCGAGCGGTTCTGCGACTGCGCCAGCTCGATGGCCTTGGCGTCGCCGCACTTGCTGGCGATGAACTCCTTGTTGGTCGCCTCGAAGGCGTCGAGCTGGCCGGTGGCCTCGTACACCGCGAGCAGCGCGTCCTTGGCCTTGATGGCCTGCTCCACGCCGCAGAAGCTCGCCATCACCTTCTTCAACCGGGCGATGGCGTCGTCGACGTGCAGGTACGCCAAGGACACCAGCGCGGCGTTGATGCCCTGCTGCGGCGCGCTCTTGGGATCGTTGACCAGCGTCTGGTAGGCGTCGTACTCGCCCTGCAGCAGGCGGTAGATCTCGGGGATCGGCCTGGCCTGCAGCGGCTGCGGCAGCGCCGCCAGCTCGGCCGAGGTCGGCACCACCAGCGGCTGGATCACGCCGGCGGCGACCTGGCGCGCGGCCTCCTGCTGGTAGCTCTCGATCACGTTCTTGGCGGCGTCGAGGAAGTAGGTCTCCGACAGGTCGCGGTGGCCGCGCACCCACTTGTACTGGTCGGCGGCCTCCAGGTAGCGCTCGCTGTAGTAGAGCGCCTCGCCCATGAAGTACGTGAACTCGTAGACGTAGTCCGAGTCCGGGTACTGGGTGATGAACGTCGCGTACAGGTCGATCGCGCGCGTGTAGAGCTCGACGTAGTCGGTCTTGAGGTCGGGGTTCTGCTGGCCGTCCTCGTCGTATTCCTTGCGCAGGTTGGTGGCGGCGACGTGGGTGTTGCGCGCGGCCGCGTACAGCGCGCGCTCGGCGATGCGGCGCTGGGCCTCCATCGCCTCGCGGTCCTTCTCGTTGGCGGCGTACCAGGCGGTGCCCGGCGAGTAGCGC
This sequence comes from Kofleriaceae bacterium, assembly GCA_041389945.1. Classification (GTDB taxonomy): domain Bacteria; phylum Myxococcota_A; class Polyangia; order Haliangiales; family Haliangiaceae; genus JAWKQW01. The sequence continues at coordinate 246,003 of JAWKQW010000010.1, read as the reverse complement.
GTCGCCAGCTCGGCGGCGGCGTTGTCGGCCGCGAACTTGTCGCCCTTGAGCTCGTAGGTGTTGACGATCTCCTGGTGGACGACGGGGTTCTGCGGGTTGAGCTCCCACGGCGCGCCGATCGCCTTGCGGAACGAGTCGATGGCCTGATCCCAGGCCTGGAGCTCGACGAAGGCGTAGCCCATGGCCACCCACACGTCGCGCACGTGGCGCTCGTCGCCGCGGCCCTCGTAGAACTTGCTGACCCGCTCGAAGGCCTCGACCGGGTTGGAGTCGACCGCGCCGTCCCACGGATCGGTGAACGCGACCGCGATGTACTGGATCGACTCCTCGCGCAGCTCGAGGGTCGGGCTGCCACCGGCGTCGACGATCGCGTCGTAGAGCTTGACCGACTCGTCGAAGCGCGTGATCGCGTCGAGCAGGAAGTCGCGCTTGTAGTACGACCACGCCAGCTTGTAGAGCGCCTCGGCGTACAGCGACGAGGCCTGGCCGCCGTCGACGACCTTGAGGTACGCGGCGATGGCGTCGTCGAGCTCGCCGGGCACCGAGAACTGGTAGTCGGCGATGCCGCGGACCCAGGCGTGGCGGACCAGCTCGACGTCGGCGTCGGGCAGCGCCTGGCAGTCGGCGTACGGATCGCGGCGGTCACGCCGCTCGGTGCGGGCGATGGCCTCCTCGCGGGTCGGCAGCGGCGGCGGCTCGCCGGTGAACGTGTACTTGTTGGCGCACGACAGCGACAGGAAGAGCTGCAGCGAGCGGCGCTCGTCGTTGACCTTGCCGTAGTAACCGAGCAGGTAGAGCGTCGCCGGCAGCTGCCGGTACTGCGGGAAGCGATCGAGGATGCCCTGCCACATCGCCATCGCCTTGCTGTAGTCGGCGAGCGCGTTGGGGTCGTCGGCGATCTTGGCCTCGACCTCGACCTCGGCCAGGTCGAGGTACAGGGTCGCGAGCCGGAACATGGCGTCCGGCGTGAACTGCGGCTGGTCGGGGTGCTCGGCGAGGAACTTCTCGAGCAGGGCCAGGGTCTCGCCCTGGCGCTGGGTGCGCTCGGCGATCGCCTTCGCGATCTTGGCCGCGTACTTCTTCTCGAGCTCGCGGGTGCGCTCGTTGTACGCGCGCAGGATGGTCTCGCGCAGGCGCGCGTCGTGGCGATCGGCGAGCTCGACGAAGCGGGCGTACTCGCTCTCGATGTCGCGCAGGACCTCGAGCTCCTCGGCGGTCAGCGGCACCGGCGGCGCCTTCGCCGGCCGGGCCGCGCCCAGCCCGGGCGCGCTGACCGGATCGTCGGCGCCGGGGATCGGCTCGCCGCTGGGCTGCGCGTGGGCGACGCCGCCGGCGACGAGGCCGAGGGCGAGCGCGACTCCGGACACGCCGCGGCGCATCGAAGCCGTCACGGAGGCAGCGCTCCAGCGCATCGGACCAGTGAGTCGAGTCATGGCGTGCCTCCGGCGCCGGCGGCGGCGGGATCGGTCGAGGGCGGAGGTGGCGGCGGCGTGGCGGCCGCGGCCGCGGCCGCGGCGGCCTTGATCGCCTTGTCCTCCTCGATGAGCTCCTTGAACTCGTCGCGCAGCTGGCGCAGCTCACGCTGCTTGCCGACGTTGAGCGACTTGAGGTCGGCGTCGACGTCTTCCTTCTGCGACCAGGCGACGTCGACCGAGCCGACGTCGGCGCGCACGACCACGTCGTATAGGCGGGCTCGGGTCGCGACCATCGCGCCCTCGACCACCTCGCCGCCGAGCGCCCGCGACTCGGCCTCGAGCTCGATGAACTCGCGGCGCAGCGCCAGCAGGTCGGTCTTGTTGGCGGCCACCTCGGCGCGGACGTTGGCCAGCGCGGCGTCGGCGGTGCGCTCGAGCTCGGCGGTGAGCGCCGCCAGGCGATCCTCGAGGACGTTGCTGCGGGCCATCAACGCGTCGAGGCTGGCCGGCAGCGCCAGGCCGGCGCGCGCGCGCAGCGCCTGGTGCTCGGCGCCGATCGCGGCCCGGGCCCGGGCCCGGACCTCGCGCTGGTGGCGGGTGAACTCGTCGCGGGCGGCGGCCTCGTCGCGCCCCAGCTCGATCTCGCGGCGGACCGCCTCGAGCTCGGCGCGCATCGGCCCCATCTCGGCGTCGAGCGCGGCCAGGCCCTGATCGAGCTGGGCCTGGCGGAACTCGTCGAGCGGCGGATCGGCCTGCATCGAGTAGGTCAGGAGCGCGGCCCGCTGCGCCGCCATCGCGTCGAGCGCGACCTGCACCTGCGACGCGGTGCGCTCGAGCTGGTCGTAGTCGTTCTTGGCGGTGGCGATGCGCGCCGAGAACGCGCGCTCCTCGTCGGGCAGGGCGGCGACGGCGGCCGAGGCCGCGCGGCGCTCGGCGATGAGCGCATCGATCGCGGGATCGGGGGCGCCGCTGGCGGCGTAGGCCCGGGCCTCCTCGTCGACGATGCGCAGCTCGAGGCCGAGCAGCGCCGCCTGCATCGCGACCACGCGATCGCGGGTCTTGGCCAGCGCCGGGAACCGACCGACCTTGTTGGTGATCGACATCGACACCTCGAGGCGCTCGATGGTGTCGAGGGCCTCGAACACCGAGTCCTGCACGTCGCCGAGATCCTCCTCGACGCGCATCACCCGCGCGACCTCGGGATCCTCGCGCAGCCAGGCCACCGCGACCGTCGGCAGCTCGGCGTCGACCGCGAAGGTCTTCGACTCGCGGCCGGTGATCACGTCGAGGTAGTCCGACGGCTCGTACACCAGGGCCGGCGCGACCGCGGCCGGCGCCACGGCGGCATCGGCCGGGGCGTCGCCGTCGACCACCGGCGTCGGCGCCGCCGCGGCCGGCGGCCACGGCTTGCCGGCGAGCACCGCGTCGAGGGCGTCGTGCGGCTCGGCGTAGGTATCGTGGGCGCGGGCGAACACCGCCGCGGCCTTGGCGTACTCCTCGGCCGGGGTGCCGTCCTTGCTGGGCACGCCCTCGACCATGCGCGCGCGCAGGAGCTGCGCCTTGCGGATGCGCAGGTTGCCCTCGAGGATCTGCACCATCGGCAGCTTCTCGGAGCTCGGGTCGACCAGCGACAGCAGCTCGAGCATGCGCAGCGCGCGATCGAACTGCTTGCTCTTCACGTAGACCCAGGCGACCTCGTAGAGCGCGTCGTCGAACAGGTCGCTCTTGCGGTCGATCATCAGGTAGCTGCTGATGGCGCGGCCGGGCTGATCCTGCTCGTAGTGCAGGCGCCCGAGCGCGAGCTGGGCCAGCTCGATGACCCGGCGATCGGCGACCCGGGTCGGGGTCCGCTGGATGAGCTCGGCGAAGGCGGTGGTGGCCTCGGCCAGCTCGCCCTTGGCCACGCGCACGGTGGCGGCGTAGTAGGCGCTCTGGAACTCGTAGGCCGAGCCCCGCGGGACCTCGGCGAACAGCGCCAGCGCGCCGGGGTAGTCCTGCTGCGCGAAGGCGTACTTGGCGCGCACGTAGGTCGCCGACGGGCGGCCGACGCCGCCGGCGAGCTGGGCCAGCGCGGTCAGCCGCGGCGCGACGGTGGAGGTGTCGTCGAGCGCGATCGCGATCTCGACCAGGCGCTCGAGGGAGGCCTGGTAGTAACGGCTGGCGCTGCCGGACTCGTCGACCACCCGCGCGAAGTAGGTGCGCGCGCCGCCGAGATCGTTCTTCTGGTAGAGCGCCTCGGCCAGGTAGTACAGGCCGGCGTCGACGGCGGCGCCGCCGCCCTGCGACACGACGTCGTACAGCAGCACCGACGCGGTGTCGTAGTCGCCGACGCCGAAGGCGACCTGGGCCTCGATGAGGCGGGTGGTCGGCGGCGTGTGGTCGAGGGTGGCCGGGGTGGGCGCGGTGATCTGCGAGAGGGCGCCCAGCTCGGCCTCGTAGCGACCGAGCTCGGTGGCGGCGTCCGACCAGGTGTCGGCGCGGACCGTCGTCGACGACGCGGTGACCAGGGCCAGGGCGCCCATCGCCGGGACCGCGGCCAGGCCGCGCGCGAGCGCCCGCAGCCGGGGCCAGCGCCGGCTGCGCCGGGAAGTATCGTGCTCGGAAGTCATGCCGCGCTCCTTACGAGTCGTCGCCAGGTCCAGTCGTGGATCGCCGCCCGACGGCGGTCAGGGCGTCGCCGGCTTCGCCGACGCGCTCGCCGCCGGCGCGGTCTTCGCCATCGGGGTGGCGCCGTCCTTGACCTCGCTCGAGGTCACCTTGAACTCGATCGAGGGGCGCTTCTCCATCGGCGTGGTCGAGCCGCCCTTCTCGTAGCCGATGACCTCGACCCGGGTCGCCTTGCCCTCCTCGATGCTGAACGAGTAGGACTCCTTGGCCTGGTAGGTGTACTTCGACAGGTACTTGAACACGCCGTAGCCGTGGCCACGGTAGGTGGCGACCACCGCGAGGGTGTGGCTGCCCGGGCCGATGGGACCGTTGAAGATGTCGAGCGACTTGGTCTTGTACAGGCTCGCCGCGGTGTCGTCGCTGCGGGCGAACACCTGCGTGCCGTCGAGCGTGTAGACCAGCTTGATGAGGCGGAACGAGCTGCCCATCTTGTTGGTGTGCGCGATGGTCGCCATGGCGCCGGTGCCGCCGCCGAGCGCGCTCTCGCGCAGCATCCCGACCCGCGCCTTCTGACGCCAGGCCCGCTCCTTGAGCGCCTGCACCCGCTGCTCGAGGGCGCGCAGGCGCACCGCGACCGGGCTGTCCTCGACGACGGGCGTCGGCGCCGGCATCGCCGTCGGCGCCGCCGGATCGGCGGGCGCCGCGGTCGGATCGGGCGCGCCCGTCGCCGGCGCGCCCGTGTCGGGTTGCGCGACGCTGGTCGACGCGAGTCCGGCGAGGATCAGCGTGACCGCCAGCGCCATCGGCGCCAGCGTGTGGCGCAAGGTCGTACCCATCGTCCGTGCTCGCATGACTGTCTCCCTCGCTCGTAGGCAAACGAGCTTGTGGCGTTGGCCACAAACTCCTTTGGAATGGGGCGGTTGTAACACCGGCCCCGGGGGCCATCAAGGACGCGGACCCAATCTCCCGACGGCGCGGGAGTGACACCGCTGACACCGGCACGCGCGCGCGACCACGGCCGGCGCCGGCGCGTGGCCACGGCCGAGCGCGCCCCACGAGATCTCGCCGCGCGAGGGGCTCCGGCGGGCTCGTCATCCGGCCAGACCGCGGCATCGGGGCCGCGAGCGGGGGTCGCCGGTGGCCAGGCTCAGGAGCCCGGGGACAGGAGCGTGACCGTGGTCCCGACCGCGTGCACCGACGAGAACCAGGCGTTCACCGGCGCCGCGCGGACCGCGGCCGCCAGGGTCGCGTCGTCGGTGCGGTACAGCGACGGCCCGGAGATGAACACGCTGGCCATGCCCAGGTCCATGGCGTCGTAGGCGGCGGGCAGGTCCGGCAGGGCGAAGCCGTCGGCGCGCCGGCCGTAGATCTCCCAGCTCCGGCCGCTGCCGTCGTTGGCGAACAGGGTCACGTACAGCATGTCGACCTGCGGGACGGCGTCGGGGAAGACGACCGTGAAGGTGCGGGCGCTCATGTCCCAGGTGGCCGACGTGAACCAGGGCAGCACGTGGTCGGCGACGTCGACGGTGTGGGCGCCGCCGCGGGCGAGGTAGCGCAGCACGATCTGCTGGCCGAACGCCCCGGGCTCGGCGAGCGAGACCCGCGCCATCGCGCGATCGTCGCCGAGATCGAGCACCGGGCCGGTGGCCACGCCGGCGACGAAGGCCGGGCCGTCGACGGAGGTCACGCCGGTCGACACCGACGACACCGAGCCGTTGCTGGTCCAGCCCGCCGGCACCCCGGCGAGGGTCACGGTGGTCGTCGACGCCTCCACCCAGTCGCCGGTGAGGGTCGGGGTCGCGCCGTCGAAGATCGCCACGTCCTGCGCGGGCAGCGAGGCCAGCGGCAGGCCGCCCGCGGTCGCCACCGCGGCGACGTTGGTGGTGGGCACGCTCCAGGTCGGCTTGACCACCACCGGCCCCGGGCCCTCGACCTGGCCGCTGATGTCGTGGATGCGATAGGCGGTGGCGCCGAGGTAGGTCGGCACCGTCCAGTTCACGTCGATGGTCGGGTAGAACCGCGGCGCCCGGTAGGTGATCTCGTCGCCGGGGTCGAGATCGGCGAGCACGGTGGCGCGGTTGTTGATGACGCCGAGGATGACGGCGAAGCCGCCGCGCAGCAGGTCGACGCTGGCCCCGCCGGCGCCGTCGACGGCGACGTCCTCCACCAGCGTGTCGGCGTCGTCGTAGAACAGCACGTGGGCGTCGGCGTCGGGCAGGCCGTCGTTGCCGATGACGGTGATGGTCACCGGGCCGCGCTCGACCGCGTCGGGCGGCGCGGCGTCGGCGACGACGGCGGGGGCGTCGACGCCGGGCGCGCCGTCGGGACGGGGCGCCGCGTCGGCCGAGCCCTGCGGCGCGGCGTTGTCACCACAAGCACAGACGAGCGGCAGCGCGAGCCACCACGGACGCAGACGAGCATGCAAGGAAGCCATGCGCGGCAGGGTACGTGACCTCGGCCGGGGCGCGGAAAACCGGGGCGCGGAAAACCGGCGCGCGGAAAACCGGCGCGCGGAAAACCGGCGCGCTCAGCTGCGCCCGAGCTGGGCCCACAGCTTCTGCAGGATCGGCTCGACCCCGTCGCGAGTGATCGCCGACATCGTGTGCAGCTCGATGCCGCGGGCGGCGAAGGCGGCGACGGTCTCCTCGGGCGGGGTCCGGTGATCGCCATCGCACTTGCCGAGCACCACCAGCTGCGGCCGCGCCGCCAGCTCCGGCGCGTAGCGCGCCAGCTCGCGGTTGATGACGTCGTGGTCGCCCAGCGGCGTCCGCTCCGGCGGCAGCAGCAGGCCGTCGTCGACGATGTGCAACAGCACCCGGCACCGCTCGACGTGGCGCAGGAACTGGTGGCCGAGGCCGGCGCCGTCGGCGGCGCCCTCGATGAGCCCCGGGATGTCGGCGATGACGAAGCTGCGCTCGTCGGACAGCCGCACCATGCCGAGGTTGGGCACCAGCGTGGTGAACGGGTAGTCGGCGACCTTGGGCCGGGCCCGCGACACCGCGCTGATGAAGGTCGACTTGCCGACGTTGGGGAACCCGAGCAGGCCGACGTCGGCGAGCAGCTTGAGCTCGAGGCGCAGCGTCAGCTCCTGCCCGAGGGTGCCGGGCTCGGCGGTGCGCGGCGCCTGGTTCCACGGCGTCTTGAAGTGGATGCTGCTGCGCCGCCCTGCCCGCCGTGGGCCACGACGGCGCGCGCCCCTTCGCTGGCGAGATCGGCGAGCACGCCGCCGGTGTCGGCGTCGTAGATCACGGTGCCCACCGGCACCCGCAGGATGAGGTCGTCACCGGCGGCGCCGTACTGGTCCTTGTTGCGGCCGTCCTCGCCGCGCGGCGCCTTGTAGTGTCGACGGTACTTGAAGTCGAGCAGGGTCGAGAGCTGGACGTCGGCGACGACGATGACCGAGCCGCCGTTGCCGCCGTCGCCACCGGACGGGCCGCCCCGGGGCACGCCGTCCTCGCGCCGCATGGCGGCCGAGCCGTTGCCGCCATCGCCGGCCTTCACATGTATCGTGGCCTCGTCGATGAACTGCATGGCGGCGCAGACATATGGCCCCTGACGCGCCCGGGTCAAGCTGGGCGGTGGCGCGCGCGCACCTGACGAGCGCCCTCGGGCCGGCGCTCGCCGCCGCGGTGCCGGCCTGGCTCGGCGTCACCCTGGTCGGCAGCGTCGTCCTCGGCGGCAACGCGTGCCGCCGAGCCAGCTCACCGGCGCGGCTCCAGCCGGCGGTGGCCGCGATCCTCGCCGTGACCTGGCTCCTGCTCATCGGCCCGGCGGTGGTCGCGCTGGTGCGCGCGCCCGGCCTGGCCTACCTGCGGAGCCTGCCGGCGCCGCGCGGATCGTCGACGGCGATCGCGCTCGCCGGCGCCGTGGCGCTGCAGCTGCCGTGGACGATCCTGTGGCTGGCCGGCGAGGGCGCGCTGGCCGCGGTGGTGGCCACGGTGGCGATCGCGGCGATCGGCCTCGGCGTCGCGGCGATGCCGCGCCCGCGCCGCGCCCGCGTCGCGCGCTATCGCTCGGCGGTCGCGGCGATGGCGGGGATGCACCTGCGCGCTCTCCGGCACCGCCGCCGGCGCCGGCGTGCGGCCCTGGGGCTGGGCGCCCTGGCCGGGCTGCCTGGCGGCGCGCTGGTCGTCGGCGAGGCGCCGCCGGCGATGGTCGCCGGGCTGGCCGCAGTGCTGGTCGCGCTGGCCCTCGCCGGGCCGCTCGGCGCCATCGCCGGCAGCGACAGCGCGCTGGCGCCGATCGCCTGGACGACGCCGGTGTCGGCGCCGGCGCGGTCGCCGCCGCCGCGGTGGTCGCGATCGGCGTCGGCGTCGCGGTGTCGGCGGCGATGGCGGCGGCGGCGCTGGCGGTGCCGGGCGCCCTCGTCGCCGGGCTCGGTACCAGCCTCCTGCTCGGGCCGATCATGGCGGCGGCGGCCGGCCCGGTCGTGCTCGGCCTGGCCGGGCCGCAGGCGGTGATCGTGCTCGCGGTGGTCGCGGTCGGCAGCGTGGCGGCGATCGCGGCCCTCGGCGCGGTGGCGCTGGTGCTCATCGCCGCCGCCGCCGGCGCCGGCGCGAGCCACCGGGTCGCCACCCTCACCGCCACCGTCGGGGTGCCATGAGCGTCCCGGCGGTGCTGGTGGTGACCGGGCTGCAGGTCCGCCGCGGCGGCCGGGTGGTGCTCGACGGCGCGTCGCTGACCGTGCACCCCGGCGAGATCGTCGCCGTGCTCGGCGCCAACGGTCGCGGCAAGTCGACGCTCCTGGCCGCGGTCGCCGGCGCCCTGTCGCCCCGGGCCGGGACCATCGCCATCGACGGCGACCAGGTGTGGGGCGCGCGCGGCGCCGCCGCCCGTCGACGCCTGGGCTACGCGCCGGAGGCCGCCGATCCACCGCCGCACCTCACCGGCGGCGAGCTGTGGGCCCTGGTCGCGGCCGCCCGCGGCGCCGCGCCGCCGAGCGAGAGCCTGGCCGCCGCGCTGCGCCTGCCCGAGCTCGCCGGCAAGCGCCTCGGCGAGATGTCCCTCGGCCAGCGGCGGCGCGCGTGCCTGGCCGCCGCCCTGCTCGGCCCGCCGCGCCTGCTGGTGCTCGACGAGCCCGACAACGGCCTCGACGCCGCCGCCCTCGCCGCCCTGGTCGGGCTGCTCGGCGACCACGCCGCCGGCGGCGGCGCCACCCTGGTCGCCACCCACGATCCGGCGCTGGTCGAGACCCTCGACGCGCGCCGATTCGCGCTGTGACCGCGCGCAAAAACTGGCCCGGCTCCGACCGCGGCGGCACCGTCGAGCCATGGACGCCGAGCGCGGGGCCGTCGACGAGCTGAGCTACCTGGCGATCCACCAGCCCGGCGTGGTCCGCCTGCTCGAGGACGAGCTCGGCCGCGGCGACGGCGACGCCCTGGCCGCCGGGCTCGAGCTCGCGTGCCGCCTGCTGATCGACCGCGCCGTCGACGACGGCGTGCCCCTGCCCCGGCTGTCGTCGACCGAGCTCGCGCGCGGGCTGGCCGCGGCGCCGGCGCGGCCCCGGGCCACGCCCGCCCTCGCCGCGCTCCCGGTGCTCCTGACCCGCGCCGAGGAGGCCGCCGTCGAGCGCGCCCTCGCCGCGGTCCGCATCGCCGCCGCCGGCGCCCGGGGCTGACGCCGCACCTGTGTACCCCGCGTCCACATCCGCCGTCGGTGCGCGCGGATGACACGGACGGGGGATTTCTGCCGCCGGCCGGCGTAGGATGGTTCAGCTCGTCATGACGGTCGCTAGCCAGGACAAGGTCTCCGCCGACGCCGACGCCGATGTCGTCGCCAAGCCCGGGCCGGATCAGGCCACCGAGGGCCCCGGCGCCGCCGCCCTGGCGAAGCTCCTCGCCGCCGGCAACCCGACCCCGCAGGCGGTGCTCGAGGTGCTCTACGCGCACCCGGCCGAGCACCAGGCCTTGCTCGGCCAGCTGCACGGCACCCTCGGCAACGCCTTCGTGCAGCAGGTGATCGCCGCCGACGCCAGCGGCAAGGGCGTGCTCGCCGCCGCCGCCTCGCTGCCCGCCGACGGCGGTGGCCCCGAGGTGCCGACGCCCAAGCCGCTGGGGCCGGGCGTGACCCAGCTCGCCGAGCTCATCGCCAAGGGCACCCCGAGCGTCGACGAGGTCGTGAAGATCCTCGACCTCCACCCCGGCGAGCGCGAGATGCTGGTCGACACCATCGGCACCTACCTGGGTGACGAGTTCCTCATCAAGTGCCGCGAGCGCATGCCCGACCTGCGCATGCACTGGGGCGCGCTCCACCTCGTCGCCGGCGATCCGCTCGCCGAGGGCGGCTCGTTCTTCGAGGCCAGCAGGACCCGCAAGGGCGCCGCCTGGCGCACGCCGCTGTTCGGCGGCACCTTCACCGGCGAGGTCGGCGGCAAGGTCGGCTACGACATCCGGCAGGACTTCGGCGGCGGCAACTACATCTCGGCCTCCAAGAAGGAGGACGGCGGCAGCTGGCACCTCGGTGACTTCACCGGCACGTTCTCCGGCGGCAAGCTCGACTCCGCGTACGCGCTCACCGACACCGACTCGCTGCGCCTGCACTACGGCACCAAGGCCGGCTTCGGCACCCTCGGCTACTACCGCGCCGGCGAGCTGCAGGGCGTGGAGATCGCCGGCGGCTACAAGGGCTCCGACGACTACCAGATCGGCATCCAGCGCCCGTTCGCCCTCGGCGAGGGCCTCGGCACCGCCGGCCTGCGCCACAAGGTCGACGGCGGCGTCGGCCGCGACGTCGCCACCTTCGACTACGCCGGCAAGGACAACTCGCTGCAGAGCTTCGCCGGGCTCAACAGCTCGACCGGCGACTTCACCGCCGGGCTCAACACCCAGCACAAGCTCGACGACGCCACGCAGCTCAGGTCGCGGTTCTCCGTCGAGGGCGACACCTACGGCATGGGGCTGTCCGCCGATCACCGGTGGAACCCGCAGTGGAGCTCGAGCGCCAGCGGCGACCTCAGCACCGAGCGCTACGCCTTCGGCGCGTCGACCCAGTACAAGCAGGGCGGCCTGCAGCTCGACGGCAGCGGCAAGGTGTCGGGCGCGTGGGACGGCCCGGCCCAGTTCGACCTCGGGTTCACCGAGCGCTACCGCAGCGATCGCTTCCAGCAGGACTTCAGCCTCACCGGCCGCCTCGCCGAGGGCCACGATCAGATCAACGCCCGGGCCGGCTTCGACGCCGACCTCGGCAGCGGCTTCTACGCCGGCGCCTGGGGCAACTGGCAGGCCGGCGAGGGCATCTCGCCGACGGCGTCGCTCGGCGCCAGCATCACGTTCACCCCGCACGAGCGGGCCGCGCTGACCCTGGTCGGCATCGTCGACGAGCGCGGCGCCTTCGACACCCGCCTCGAGCTCGACATCTTCAAGAGCAAGATCCGCGGCCTCGACTCGCTGACCTCGCACCGCAAGGACGCGATCATCGGGTTGTTCGTCCAGTACGGCAACGGCGGCGGCATGCTCGACGACCGCTACGGCGGCGCCGACCAGGGCTTCGGCATCGACGACTCCGGCCAGCTCAGCTTCGGCATCAAGTTCGGGTTCTGAGCCGCGCGCGCGCGTCCCCGGCGGCCACGCCTTGACGGCCCCGGCGGCGGCCGTCCACCATGCGCCGCCATGGCCGACGTCGTGATCCCCGCCGAGACCGTCGAACAGACCATCACCGCCTTCACCCGCCTCGACCAGCGCGGCGATCGCAAGGCGATGAACAAGCTGGCTGGTCGGCTGCAGAAGGAGCAGCCGTTCCTGTTGCAGTACGCCGCCAGCGCCCGCGCCGAGCACGGCGACACCGTCGGCGAGGCCGCGGTGTTCTACGCGACCCTGGTGTGGTCGATGTTCGATCGCAACCAGGCCGACACCCTGCCGCGGATCACCGACGAGAACATCGCCGCCGCCGCCGAGGTCGTCGCCAAGGCGATCGCCGCCGAGGACGGCGTCGCCGAGCGCCCGCCCTACCAGCGCACCGCGGCCGCGCTCGCCGAGCGCCAGCCCCACGTCGTCGCCAAGCTGCGCGAGCTGCTCGAGGAGGACGTCCGCGAGGAGGCGATGACCGCGGAGACCTGCGCGACCATCGTCACCCCGACCCAGGTCGTGCTCGAGGCGTTCGACGCCGCCGTCAGCGGCCGCCGGCCCGGCCTGCGCCAGGGCACCGTGGTCCACGAGGGCGACAAGATCGGCCGCAACGATCCGTGCACCTGCGGCTCCGGCAAGAAGTGGAAGAAGTGCCACGGCGCCGCGGCGTGAGCGCCAGCCGTCGCGCGCGGTGACGCGTGGGGCTAGGCTAGGCGCCGAGTGGGATGCCGAGCGCCTTCGCGAGGCGCTCGGACGCGCCGGCATGCTCGGACGGCAAGCTCGCCCAGCGCGCGACCACCGCGGTCCGCAACGCGTCGAGCTCGCGCGCGTCGCGCGGCCTGGTCGCGAGGATCAGGGCCAGCGACAAGGTCTGCTCGACCGACTGAGTCATCGCGAAGCGCTCGAACGCCGCGACGCGATCGGCGCTCTTCATCACGCCGCGCACCCGGAGCTGATCGATCTCCGCGGTGAGGATTTCGGCGAGCGAGGCGAAGCGCGTGAGCTCGCCGGCGTCGTCGAGACAGTACCCCGGCCCCTCATCATCGCCCAGCGCCGCACCCGTCGTGTCGAAGTAGTAGTAGCCCGGGTTGGCGAGCCACTCCGCCACTGGCAGCACGTCGTCGTCGCGGCCATTGTCACGAAACGCATCTCGTGCTGCTTGGACCTGCTCGACCTCCTCGAGATGGTCCGCCGTCGAAAAGACGCGGAGGCTGCCGAACTCGCCGCCGTCGCGGTGGGCAAGGAGCTCGAGCAGGTCTTGGGGCCAGCCGGCGCCGGTCTCGACGAGACGCCGGAGCGACGCCGCGGTCGCGCCCGCCTGACTCCCCACCGCCTCGGGCTCGCCAGCCTCCACAGCCAGCCGCTCTAGCTGGTCGACGATCTCGATGATGGTCATCCAGCACTGATGCTCACATCGAACCTCCGTCCGGACAAGCTCGCGCGAGCGATCCACGTCGGGCCGAGCACTGTCGAGCGAGGCGTGAGTCGAGCCCGAACCGAGCTCGGTGGTCGACCGCTTGTCACATCGCGGCGGCCATGATTGCCGGGATGGGTTTCGTTCATCCGCAGTGGAAAATCGGGACGGTCGCAGTTCCGGATTGCGCCATGTTGGCGCGATCGGCTGATCGAGCTGCCCCGGATCGCGCCCTGGCGGGCCGGCCAGCTAGCTGCGGCGACGCCGGGCCGCCGGCCGCGCCGGCGCCCGCTTGCTCGCCCGGTCGGCCTCGAAGGCCCACAGAAGCTGCAAGAAAGTCGCAGGCTTGGCCTGCATGCCCTGGTAGAAGCGACGGATCCCGGGGAAGCATTGCTCTGCCATCGGCAGGTGCCTCTCGGTGAGGCGTCCTTGCATGGAGCCCAGCCTTCGAGCACATCCCGTACCAGTCGACCCGGCGGCGCGGGCGGGTCACGACCACGGCGGTCGAGGGGCGGCGCCCGGGCCGTCCTTGCGGCCCTCCGACGACGCGCGTGGGCCGGCTTGACGCCCTGCCGCGCGGCCGGTAGGTAGGCGCCAGATGGCGTCGTCCGGGCTCCTGCGCCTCCCCGATGGGGCCGCGACGCGGTCTCGGACCGCCGACTACTTCGCCGCCGATCCGGTGGCCATCCTCGACCTCGCCGGCGAGATCAGCGAGCGCGGTGAGTGGCCGGCGCCGGCGGTCGGCGAGAGCGCCTACGAGGTCGCGCCGCGCCTGGCCGAGGCGCCGCTCGCGCGCCTGCGCGACAGCATGCAGGTGGCGCTGATGGGCCACGACGTCGACGTCGCCCTCGAGTGGCTGCGCGAGGTCGGCGCCATCGGCGTCCTGTTCCCCGAGCTGGCGGCCACCGTCGACCTGGTGCAGGAGCCGGGGCGCCAGCACAAGGACGTGTGGGCCCACACCAAGCAGGTGGTGCGGCAGACGGTGCGGCGGCCGCTGGTGCGGTGGGCGGCGCTGCTGCACGACATCGGCAAGGTGCCGACGCGCACGTACACCGAGGGTGGCGTCCACTTCCACGGCCACGCCGAGGTCGGCGCGCGCATGTTCGATCGCATCCACCCGCGCTTCGCGTTCGCGCGCGACGAGCGCCAGACCGTGAAGTTCCTCGTCCGCAACCACCTGCGCACCAACCAGTACAGCGACGCGTGGACCGACAGCGCGGTGCGCCGGTTCCACCGCGACCTCGGCCCGCACCTGCGCGACCTGCTCGATCTGTCGCGCGCCGACATCACCTCGAAGCGCCCCGGTCGTCGCAAGCAGCTCCTCGAGCAGATCAGCGCCCTCGCCGAGCGCGCCGAGCGCCTCGCCGAGGCCGACGCCAAGCTGCCGCCGCTGCCCGGTGGCGTCGGCAACGCGATCATGGAGGCGTTCGCGATCGCGCCGTCGCGCTTGATCGGCGATCTCAAGCGGCTGCTCGAGCAGGCCATCACCGACGGTGCCCTCGAGGCGCGCCGCGAGGACGGCTACTACGTGAGCTACCTCGCGCGGCACCAGCTCGTGCCCGGCGCCGATCCCGAGCGCTGCGCGGCGCTGGCGGCGGCCGGCCACGACGTGCCCGAGCCCGCGCCCGACGACGACGACGGCCACGACGGCGACCCGGAGCGGCCGCGCCCGGGGTGCTCGCCTGCGGCCACGATCCCGACGACGATCCGTGCGCGACCGGCGCGTACGACGCCGATCCCTGATCGCGCCGGCACGCGTCGACGATGTAGGTGCGGCTCCGACGGTCGCGCCGCGGCGATCACGCGCAGGGTGTGCGCTCGGGCCGCGCGTGTCGCCGACGACACGGCGCCGCGCGCCGAGCTTCGCCGGCCGCTCCCCGATCTCGGGTGGCCGTTCCTGTTTCGCGGCCGACGAACGCGGGGCAGGTGGTCTCGAGATCCGGTGAGTTGGACCCCAGTCGACGCTGGCATCGATCTCGCTACTGCGGAGAGGCATGCCGACGCTCGCGACTCGCAAGATCCTGGCGGTGGATGACGACGCGGTGCAGCTCGCTGGCCGAGCGCTGGCTGCGAGCCGAGGGCTTCGACGTCATGACCGCCCGCGGCGCCGACGAGGCGATGCGGTACGCGATGGCCGAGCCGCCCGACGCGATCCTCAGCGACGTCATGATGGACCAGGGCGACGGCTTCGAGCTGGCGCGCCGCATCCGCCACGACCCGGCGACCGCGGCCATCCCGGTGGTGCTCCTGAGCGCCCACGTCGAGGGCGCCGAGGACTCGGCGGTGGCGACCGCGCTCGGCGCGAGCGCCCTGGTCGCGCGGACGCCCAACTTCGACGTGGCCCTCGGCGCGCTCAAGCGTTGCCTGGCGACCGGCACCCAGCCGATGGCGGCGACGCCGCCGCCGGAGCCGCGGCCCGAGCCCGACAACGCCCGCGCGCGCTACCGGGCGCTCGTCGAGCGCGGCCACGCCGCGGTCTCGGCCAGCCGCGAGACCCGGCTCGCCGCCCACCGCCGGCAGGCCAGCGCGCAGCTCGACGCCGCGCTCGCGGCCATCGAGATGGCCTACCAGCCCATCACCGTGGCGCGCACCGGCGAGGTCTTCGCCTACGAGGCGCTGGTGCGCTCGACGGTGCCGGCGATGGCGCGCCCGGATCAGCTCTTCGCCGCCGCCGTCGACACCAACCGCCTGCCCGAGCTCGGTCGCGCCATCCGCGCCGCGGTCGCGACCACGCTGACGACGCGGCCGAGCCTGCGCGTGTTCGTGAACCTGCACCCGTCGGATCTCCTCGACGAGGACCTGCTCGATCCCGCCGCGCCGCTGTCGGCCTTCGCCGAGCGCGTCGTCCTCGAGATCACCGAGCGCGCGCCGCTCGACGAGATCGCCGACCTGCCGTCCCGGCTCGCCGCCCTGCGCGCGATGGGCTACCAGCTCGCCCTCGACGACCTCGGCGCGGGCTACGCCGGGCTCACCTCCTTCGTGCAGCTCACGCCGGAGGTGGTCAAGCTCGACATGTTCCTGGTCCGCGACTGCGACACCAACCCGACCAAGCGCAAGATCATCCAGAGCGTGCAGACCCTGTGCGGTGAGCTCGGCATCCGGGTCGTCGCCGAGGGCATCGAGACCCAGGCCGAGCGCGCGACCTTGCTCGCGCTGGGCTGCGACCTGATGCAGGGCTACCTGATGGCGCGCCCCGGGCCGCTGCCCGACAGCGCGCGGTGAGCCACGGCGGCGGTCACGCCGCGGCTGGCGCGTGGAGCAGCGCCAGGAACTCGACGTTGCCGGCCGGCCCGGTGATCGGCGACTCGACGACCTCGCCGGCGCGCAGCCCGTGGGCGGCGGCCCAGCCGAGGACCTTGTCGATGGTGCCCTGGCGCACCGCCGGATCGCGCACCACCCCGCCCTTGCCGACGCCCTCGCGGCCGGCCTCGAACTGCGGCTTGATGAGCGCGACGATCGGCGCGCCCGGCCGCACCAGCTCGACCACCCGGGGCAGCACCAGGGTCAGCGAGATGAACGACACGTCGATGACCGCGAGGTCGCACGGCGTCGGCACCAGCGCGAGATCGAGCTCGCGCACGTTGGTGCGCTCGAGCACCACCACCCGCGGATCCTGGCGCAGCGCGTACGCGAGCTGGCCGTAGCCGACGTCGATGGCGAACACCCGGGCCGCGCCGCGCCGCAGGAGCACGTCGGTGAAGCCGCCGGTCGACGCGCCGATGTCCGCGCACACCCAGCCGGTCGGATCGATCGCGAACGCGTCGAGCCCCTTGGCGAGCTTGAGCGCGCCGCGCGACACGTACGGGTGATCGGGCACCCGCAGCGCCACCTGGGCCCCGGGCGGCACCGGCTGGCTGGCTCGGCGCTCGACCTCGCCGTCGAGGGTGACCTGGCCGGCCAGGATCAACGCCTGGGCCCGCTCCCGGCTGGGCGCGAGCCCGAGCTCGACCAGCGCCTTGTCGAGGCGCGCCTTGGCCGCCAACGCCTACTCGAGGATCGTGCCCGGATCGGTCGACTCGATCGACCACCGGAAGTTGTCGATCACCGCGAGCGAGTCGAGCACCGGATCGCTGGTGTCCCACACCGCGATGCGCACGGTGATGACCTCGCCGGGCAGCACGTTGCCCGAGGTGGTCAGCCAGCCGGTGCCACCGCCGAGCACGCTGCCGGCGGCGCAGGCCCCCGGCGACGGCTCGTCGAAGCCCGTGCCGAGCAGCTGCGAGCTGCTGGTGCACGTGGTCTGGTTGCCGGGGGTGGCGCCGAACTCGCAGCCGGTGGCGCCGTTCTGGCACTCGCGGAACAGGCCGGTGTTGCCGTAGGCGAGGTTGACGCCCACCGGGTACACCGCGCCGTCCGCGGCGGTGTACGTCGCGAGGTTCTTGTCGGCGGGGTTGGCCGGATCGCCGGCGTAGGCCGAGTCGAGCAGGACGAGGAAGAAGTCGTTGTACGGGCTGCACACCCACTCGGGGTACTCGGCCGAGAAGAAGTTGGTCGACAGCGAGAACGAGCGCGCGTTGCTCGGCGTGCGGATGCGCAGGGTCAGCATCACCGCGTCGAACGCCGTCGAGCCGTTCGGCCCCGGGCAGCCCGGCGCGTTGGGCAGCGAGCCGCCGTTGGCGGCGAGGAAGTCGGCCGGGAAGTCCGACTCGGTGTTCATGATGTCGCCGCTGAAGTCGCCCGACGCCGGGTTGGAGTCGTTGGCGTCGGCGGCGACGCCGCTCGACAGCTCGATGAGGCGGGCGCCGGCCTGCGGGGTGACGTTGGGGCCGAACGCGTCGCGGATGGAGCGCGAGTCCTCCGCGGGCAGGCCGGTGCCGTCGGGCAGGGTCAGGGTCGCGCTGATCACGCCCCAGGTCACGCCGTCCTCGGTGGCGACCCGGCACAGGTCGATCGCCCTGGCGTAGTCGAGCGGGTCGCTGCTCGCCGACGACAGGCCGGTGTCGCACAGGGCCTCGACCTCGTCGACCACGCCGTCGCAGTTGTCGTCGACGCCGTTGTCGTCGTCCTCGAAGGCGTTGGGGTTGACCAGCTCCGGCCGCGAGCACTCGATGGTGTCGCAGCAGTCGCCGCCGCAGGTGGTGAAGCCGTCGCCGTCGGCGTCGGTGTCCTCGTCGGCCTCGCCGGTGCAGTTGTCGTCGAGGCCGTTGCTGCAGTCCTCGGCGCGCGGGGTGACCTCGCCGGTACACGCCGCCCAGTCGCCGCCAGGATCGCAGGTCTGGATGCCGGCCCGGCACTCGCCGACGCCCTCGGTGCCGCCCGGGCCGCTGTAGCAGCTGCGGGTGTCGCCGGGCGTACACGGCCCGGGCTCACAGAGGCCGAACTCGCAGACGTCGCCGTCGTTGCACTGCACGCCACAGGCGCCGCAGTTGTCGGGATCCGACTGGGTGTCGGTGTTGGCGTTGCACTCGTTGCGCGCCGACGGACCGCACGCGGCGGTGGCGGTGAGCACGAGGGCCAGGGACAAGACGATGCGGATCATGCGGCGGCTCCAGGGGTTCCCCCTCGGTGGCGGCCCGGGGCCGGCCCGCCGAAGGGTGGCGAATAGCTACGACCAGGGTCGCGCCGAGGTCAACCACAAACCTGCCCGAGCCGCCGTCGAGCGGTTCAGCCGGTGCGCACCGAGAAGTCGCGGATCGCCACCACCACCGAGGCCTCGAGGTCGACCAGGAAGCTGCGGCCCGAGCCGACCCGGCCGTCGAAGGCGAGCAGGTACCAGACGTCGAGGGTCCAGCCGTCGTGATCCGACTCGCACGGCGGCGTCCACGACACCGCCTCGAGATCGCCGAGGTAGGCCGGCCGCTGCGGCGACGCCGCGACCAGGTTCTTGTACTCGTCGGACGCGGTCGCCAGCGCCACCGCGGCGGCGGCGTCGCTGGGGCCGATGGTGCGGCGCCAGGCCGAGGTCAGCCGGGCCTTGCCGACGGTGCCGTCGGGCGCCAGCTCCACCTCGTAGGCCTCGTCGGCGGCGAGCCCGTCGAAGTCGGGCACGTCGAACTCGGGGAACCGGTCGCGCTCGGCGATCTGCTCGAGGCGATCGTCGTAGGCCTCGTGCCCGGCCTCGAGGGTCTCCTCGGAGTAATAGCCGAGCACGCGCACGACGAGCTGGGTCGACGGCAGGCGGTGATCCCAGTCGACGATGGTGATCGCGCCGGCGTACGGCTGGCGGAACGACGGCAAGGCCGGCATCGCCGCGGCCAGCCGCGCGGCCACGTCGGCGCCGCCCATCAGCCCCTGGTACGCCACCCGGGGGTGCACGCGGACTTGCTCGGCGATGAACGCCCGCAGGTCGGTACTCACGCGGCGACAGTATCAGGAAGCCGCGGCGGCGGTGGTCTGCGCGGCGGCCTCAAGTCGCCCGATCAGCGTGGCCAGGCGCGGGCCGTCGAGGCGCAGGGCCGCCGGGTTCACGACCAGCCGGGTCGACACCTCGGCGACGGTGGCCACCTCGCGCAGCCCGTTCTGGCGCAGGGTCTCGCCGGTCTCGGTGAGATCGACGATGCGATCGCACAGGCCGGTGAGCGGCGCCAGCTCGATGGCGCCCGACAGCGGGATCAGCTCGGCGGTGACGCCGCGGGCGGCGAGGTAGCGCCGGGTGGTGCGCGGGTACTTGGTCGCCACCCGCAGGTGCAGATGGGCGCGCTCGTCGACGGGCGCCTCGGCGCGCTCCGCCACCACCAGCCGGCAGCGGCCGATGCCGAGATCGAGCGGCTCGTACAGGTCGCGGCCCTCCTCGTCGAGGACGTCGCTGCCGGCCAGGCCGATCGCGGCGGCGCCGGCGGCGACGTAGGTCGGGATGTCGCTGTTGCGCAGGACCAGCACCCGCAGCTCGCCGCAGTCGAAGATGAGCTTGCGCGAGGGCGCGAGCACCTCGGCGAGGTCGTAGCCGGCGCCGGCGAACAGCGACGCCGCCGCGGTGAGGATGCGGCCCTTGGGCAGCGCGAGCACCAGCGGCCGCGCCACCGTCAGGCCTTCACCCGCTTGATGCGCGCCCCGACGGCGCGCAGCTTCTTCTCGATGGTCTCGTAGCCGCGGTCGAGGTGGTAGACGCGCAGGACCTCGGTCTTGCCGCTGGCGACCAGGCCCGCGAGCACCAGCGACGCCGACGCGCGCAGATCGGTGGCCATCACCTGGGCGCCGCTGAGCTTGCGCGGCCCGACGACGATGGCGGTGCGGCCGTCGACCTGGATCTCGGCGCCCATGCGGCCGAGCTCCGGCACGTGCATGTAGCGGTTCTCGAAGATCATCTCCTTGATCACGCTCTGGCCCTCGGCCTGGGTCGCGAGCACCATGAACTGCGCCTGCATGTCGGTCGGGAAGCCCGGGTGCGGCTGGGTGGTGACGTCGACGGGCGCCAGCTCGGCCGGGCCCTTCACCCGCAGGCCGCGCTCGGTGCTGGTGACGGTGCAGCCGGCGGCGCGCAGCTTGGCGATCACCGCGTCGAGGTGATCGGCGCGAGCGCCGATGAGCTCGAGATCGCCGCGGGTGAGCGCGGCCGCGACCGCGAAGGTGCCCGCCTCGATGCGGTCAGCGACGATCGTGTGGGTGATCGGCGCCAGCTCGTCGACGCCCTCGATGGTGATGACCGCGGTGCCGGCGCCGTCGATCTTGGCGCCCATCTGGGTGAGCGCCGCCGCCAGCTCCTCGATCTCCGGCTCGCGCGCGGCGTTCTCGAGCACGGTGGTGCCCTTGGCCAGCGCCGCCGCCATCATCAGGTTCTCGCAGCCGGTCACCGTCGGCATGTCGAACACGATCTTGGCGCCGCGCAGCCGCTTGCACGTGGCCTCGACGTAGCCGTGCTCGAGGGCGATCTTGGCGCCGAGGGCCTCGAGCCCCTTGAGGTGCTGATCGATCGGGCGAGCGCCGATGGCGCAGCCGCCGGGCATCGACACCCGGCCGCGGCCGAACCGCGCGACCAGCGGCCCGAGCACGAGGATGCTCGCCCGCATGGTCTTCACCAGCTCGTAGGGCGCCTCGTACTTGCGGCGATCGCCGGCCCGCGGCGACGGCGGCGTGATGGTCAGCGCGCGGGTGCCGGTGACCTCGCAGCGCAGGTGGCGCAGGAGCTTGCTCAGGGTGGCGACGTCCTGGAGCTGCGGCACGTTCTTGAACGTGCTCGGCCCGCTCGGCAACAGCGCCGAGCAGAGCAGCGGCAGCGCCGCGTTCTTGGCGCCGCTGATCTTGATCTCACCCTGGAGGCGGCGGCCGCCCTCTACGACGATCTTGTCCATGCGCGGTCCTCCCCGGGTAGCACGCTCTCGAGGGGAAGCGCCCGGGGGCGGCGCGACATTCCGCCGCCAGGCGGATCTCGCGCGCCCGCAGCGGCCGGCCGCCGCCGCCCCGGCACGGGGAGCGGGCGCGTCGCCGCCGACACCGCGCCGGCCCTTGCGCCAGCGCCACCGCCGGTGGCCTACTCGACCGCGCGTGCCCGCCGACCTCGCCTCCGCGCTCGTCGCCGCCGCCGCGCCCGAGCTCCGCGCGCGCCTGGCCGAGGTGCCGGCGCTCGAGGCCCGGCTCGCGGCGCTGGTCGCCGCCGGCGCCGAGGCGTGGCCACAGCTCGCGCTGACGCCGGCGCTGCTGGTGGCGCAGATCGGCCGCCACCTCGACGACCAGGCCGACGTCGGCGAGCTCGGCGAGGCCCTCGACGGGCTGCGCGGCGGCGACCTGCACCTGGCGGCGGCGTGCGCGGCCGGGCTGCCCGCGGCCCTCGAGGTCTTCGAGCGGCAGTACATGCGCGAGGTCGACATCGCGCTGGCCAAGATGCGCATCGGCCCGCCGCGCCTGCACGACGTCCAGCAGCTGGTGCGCCAGCGCCTGTTCGTCGCGACCCCGGCGGTGGGCGACAAGGCGGCGGCGCCAGGCAAGATCGTCGAGTACGCCGGGCGTGGCGATCTGCGGCGCTGGGTGCGCGCGGTGGCGGTGCGGACCTGCCTCAACGATCTGCGCCGCGGCAAGCACGAGGTGGTCGCCGGCGACGACCAGCTCATCGCCCAGCAGGCGATGCCCGGCGACGATCCCGAGGTCGCGTACATGAAGCGCACCTACGCCGCCGAGTTCCGCGCCGCCTTCGGGGAGGCGCTGGCGGCGCTGCCGGCGCGCGAGCAGACGCTCCTGCGCTACCACCACGTCGACGGCCTCAACATCGATGAGATCGGCGCGATCTACCGCATCCACCGGGTCACCGCGTTCCGCTGGCTCGAGAAGGCGCGCGAGCAGCTGGTGGCGGCCACCCTCGAGGTCCTGCGCGGCCGGCTCAAGCTGTCGGGCCCCGAGCTGCAGAGCGTGTTGCGGATGATCCGCAGCCAGGTGCACCTGTCGCTGGTGCGCCACCTCGGCGGCGCCAACGACGTGCGCGCCGCCGCCGGCGACGACGACGGCGCCGAGGAGCTCGACCCGGCCGAGCTCGAGGAGCTCGCCGAGTGAGGCGCGGCCTGGGCGACCTCGCGGTCGCGGCGCTGCTCATCGCGGTGGTCGCGATGATGATCGTGCCGCTGCCGCGGCCGCTGCTCGACGTGCTGCTCGCCGGCAACCTGGCGCTCACCGTGGCGCTCTTGATGGCGGCGGTGTTCGTCACCGACGCCCGGCGGCTGGCGGCGTTCCCGACCATCCTGGTGGTGACCACGTTGGTCCGGGTCGGCCTGGCGGTGTCGACCACCCGGCTCATCCTCGCCGACGCCGACGGCGGCCGCGTGATCGAGGCGTTCGGCTCGGCGGTCGTCGCCGACAGCCTGGTCGTCGGCGTGGTGGTGTTCGCGCTCATCACCGTGGTCCAGCTCCTGGTGGTCGCGCGCGGCGCCGAGCGAGTCGCCGAGGTCGCGGCGCGGTTCGCCCTCGACGCCCTGCCCGGCCGCCAGCTCGCCATCGACGCCGACGTCCGCGCCGGCGTGCTCGACGCCGCCGCCGCCCGCGCCAGCCGCGCCGCGCTCACCCGCGAGTCGCAGCTCTACGGCGCGATGGACGGCGCCATGCGCTTCATCAAGGGCGACGCCATCGCCGCGATCGTCATCGTCGCGATCGCCCTGGTCGGCGGCCTCGTCGTCGGCGTCGGCTACCGCGGCATGTCGGCGGCCGAGGCGGTGCGCACCTACTCCATGCTGTCGATCGGCGAGGGCCTCGTCGCGCAGATCCCGTCGCTCTTGCTGGCGGTGGCGTCGGGCCTGCTGGTCACCCGGGTCGCGGCCAGCGGCGGCGACCTCGGCGAGCGCGCCGGCGGCGCCCTGCTCGGCCAGCCGCGGGCGCTGGCGGCGGCAGCGGCGGCGATGCTGCTGCTCGCGCTGGTGCCGGGCCTGCCGCTGGCGCCGTTCCTGGTGCTCGCGGTGGTGCTCGCCGGGGCCGCGGTGCTCGCGGCGCGCACCGACGTCGCGCGCGCCGAGGCGGCCCCGCCGCGGCGCGCACCCCGCTGACGGTGGCGGTGGCGCCGGCGGTGGCCGCCCGCGCCGAGGCGGCGCTGCCGGAGATCGTCGCCGGGCTGGGCGCCATCGCCGAGCTCGGCGTGCCGGTGCCCGCGCTCGGGGTCGTCGTCGACGACGCGCTCACCGCGCGCGAGCTGCAGGTCGACCTGCGCGGCGCGCCGCTGGGCTGGGCACCGGTGCCCGACGACGCCTCGGCGGCGGCGCTCGCGGCGGCCGTGCGCGCGGCGCTGGCCCCGGCGGCGTTCGAGTTGCTCGGCATCGACGTCGTCGACGCCCAGCTCGCCGCGGTGGCCGCGACCCAGCCGGTGCTGGTGCGCGTGGTGGTGCCGCGCCGGATGACGGTTGCGGCGCTCGCCGAGCTGGTGCGCGCGCTCGTACGCGAGGGCGTGCCGGTGCGCGATCTCGCCGCGGTGCTCGAGGCGGTGGCGACCGCGCCCGCCGGCGCTGGCGACGATCGCGAGCGCCTGCTCGAGCACGTGCGCACCAGCCTGCGCCGCCACATCAGCGGCCGCTGGGCCCCGCGCGGCCAGCTCGAGGTCTTCACCGTCGACGCCATGATCGAGGACGCCGTGCGCGACGCCGTCGATCGCCGCGCCGGCGTGGCCGTCCTCGCGCTGGCGCCCGACCTCGCCCGCGACATCGTCGGTGCCGTCCGCCGCGGCGTCGGCGCCGGCCGGGCGGTCGTCCTCGCCAGCGGCGACGTCCGCTCGCACCTGCGCGCGCTCCTCGAGGGCGAGCTGCCCGACGTCGCCGTCCTCGCCGCCCACGAGCTGTCGCCCGGCGTGGTGGTCCGCACCGCCGGCCGGATCGAGGCGTGAGCCCGCGCGCGCCGCTCGCGCTGCTGGTCGCGCTGGGCGTCGCCGCGCCCGCCGCGCGCGCCGACGACGATCCCGCGCGCGCGCCCGGCTGGCACGGCAGCCTCACCGTCGGCGGCGCCCTCCTGGCCACCGGCCGCGGCGCACGATCGCGCGTGCGCGGCGGCGCCAGCCTCGAGCTCCTGCCCGGGGGCCGCTGGCGTCGCCTCGGCGTCGTGCTCGCCGCCCGCCACCTCACCCTCGACGACGGCCCGCGCGACGCGCTCCTCACCGTCGGCCTCGCCTACCAGGCCGCCGCCGCGCGCCCACGCCTGGCCCTGTCGCTGCACGCCGACCTCGGCCTCACCGTCGCCGATCCCGCGCCCGCCGCCGGGGCCGGCGTGCGCCTCACCGCGATCCTCATCGGGCCGCTCGCCGTCGTCGGCGACCTCGGCGCCCACCTCGTGGTGGACGGCGTCGACGCCACCCGCCTCGCCCTCGCCGCCGGCCTCGCCGTCGGCGTCGCGCGATAGGCCGGGCCACCGGGTCGCGGCGGCGCCCTACACGTTCGGCGCGCGCGGCCGATACCGGGGAGGGGGGTGATGCATGAGCCGCCAGCGGTCCACGAGCGTACGCGAGGTCGTCACGTTGGTGTCGAGCTGTCTCGACGACGCCGCCGAGGTGCGCGCCGCGGCCCGGCAGGTCCAGGCCCGCGCCGCGAGCGCGCGCCAGGCCGCGATCGATCGCCTCTACGGCGACCTCGCGACGCACGGCGACGCCTGGCGCGCCGAGCTGGCCGCGCGGGCCGCCGAGCTCGGCGTGTCGGAGCCGCGCCATCAGCCGAGCCTGCCGGACGTCGGGAGCCGGGGCGTGCCGACCCTGACCGGGGAGATGGCCAGGCGGCTGGCCGAGTACGGCGCCCGGCTGCGGGCGGGGCGCGACGCCGCGGTCCGGGCCGGCGATCGCCGGACCGCCGCCCTGCTCGACGAGATCGAGATGGACGTCGACGACGACCGCTGGTTCATCGAGGCGCTCGCGGAGCGATAGTGGCGCACCCGCGACCTCAGCTCGTGCAGGGAGGGCCGCGCTGGCTCGACGTCCAGTCCGGCGCCGGCCTGTCCTTCGACGAGCTCGAGCCTCCGCTCGACGAGGCGCGCGCCGACGGGCAGCCGCTCGCCCTGCGCCGCGCCGACGCGCCGAGCCGGGCCGCGCTGGCGCCGACGGTGCCGGCCCGCGGCTCGGCCGGCGGCGCGCCCGCGGCCGGGGCCACGCCGCCGGCGCCGCGGACCGGGGCGATGCTGGCGCTGTCGCCGACCTCGGCGAGCGCGACCCGCTTTCGCGTCGACGGCGAGCTCGGCCGCGGCGGCATGGGCGCGGTGCGGGACGTGCGCGATCGGGCCCTGCGTCGCCAGGTCGCGGTGAAGGTGATGATCGACGGGCCGGCCGATCAGGCCGCCGAGCTGCGCTTCCTCCGCGAGTTCCAGATCCTCGCCCAGCTCGAGCACCCCAACATCGTCCCGGTCTACGACGCCGGCACCACCAACGGCGCCGTGTCGATGACGATGCGCCTCATCCGCGGCATCACCCTGTCCGCGTGGCTGCGCGACCACGCGCTGACCACGCCGGCGAACGTCGACGAGTTCATCGAGTTGATGGTGCGGGTGTGCGACGGCCTCGGCTACGCCCACGCCCGTGGCGTGATCCACCGGGACCTCAAGCCCGACAACATCATGCTCGGGGCCCACGGCGAGGTGTACGTGATGGACTGGGGCTGCGCCGGCCTCGTCGCCTCGATGATCTCGCGCGACGGCGTCGAGCCGGTGGTGATCGATCCGGTGATGGAGCAGCTCGATCGACCCGGCATCGTCCTCGGCACCGCCGCGTTCATGGCGCCCGAGCAGGCCCGCGGCGAGCTCGCCAGGATGGACGGGCGCACCGACGTCTACGGCCTCGGCGCGATCATCTACGTCGCCCTGACGCGGCAGCCGCCGCACCCTCACCGGGATCCGCTCGCGGCGATCGCCGCGGCCCAGCTCGGAGAGGTGGTCCACCCGCGCACGCTCCGCCCCACCTCCGATCTCCCCGACGGCCTCATCGCGATCGCGATGCGCGCGCTCGAGGCCGACCCCGGGCGTCGGTTCGCGTCGATCGGCGACCTCCGCGAGGCGCTGGTGGGGCTGCGCCGCACCGGCGGGGTGGAGGCGGCCACCTTCGCGCCGGGAGAGCTCTTGTGCGCCGAGACCGAGCCCGGCGAGGTCGCGTACCTGCTCGAGAGCGGCGAGGCCGTGGCCTACCGGAGCGACGGCGGCGCGCGGGTCGTGCTCGGCACGCTCGGCCCCGGCGACGTGGTCGGCGAGACGTCGCTGTTCACGGGGCGCGCGCGGGCCACCACGGTCGAGGCGGTGACGACGGTCCGCGCGCTGCGCGTGACCCGCGCGACGATCGAGCGCGAGGTCGCCTCGAAGGCGTGGGCGGCCGCGATCGTGCAGGCCCTCGCGCGTCGCTACGGCGACACCGCCAACCAGCTGGCCTCGACCAGACGCCAGCTGGCGCGGTTCACCGACCTCGCCCGCATCCGCGCCCTGCTGCGCGGCGCGCGCGCGGGCCTGCCCGTCGAGGTCGCCGCCGCCGCGCTGGGCCAGCCGGTGGACCAGGTCCTCGACCTCGTCGAGTTCTCCGGCGAGTTCGACGTCGACGCCGGCGGTCGCCTGCAGCCGCGCTGACGGATGCGCGGGCCACCCGCGCCGTCGGCCGCGGCTCCGGCGCGTCAGGCCGGCCCGTCGGCGGGCCCGTCGTCGTCGGCGCCGTCCTGCTCGAGCTCGACGGCGGTGAGCTGCAGGCGCTTCATCTTGGTGTGGAGCGTCTTGTAGTCCACCTGGAGCAGCCGGGCGGCGTGGGTCTTGTTGCCGCGGCATTTGCGCAGGGCGTCGAGGATGGCCGCGCGCTCGGCCTCGGTCACCGCGCGCCTGGCGACCTCGCGGAGCGAGGTCCCGGCAATCGGGAGCACGCCCGACCCCATCGGCCGCGGCGCCGGGGCCGGCGGGGTCACGGCGGCCGCGCTGGCGTGGCGGAGCAGGATCGCGACCTCGGGCGCATCGATCACCGCCTCGCCGCGGAGCACCGCCTGGCGGACGAGGTTGCGCAGCTCGCGCACGTTCCCGGGCCAGCGATAGGCATGCAACATCGCCATCGAGCTCGGCGTGAACGTGGGCACCGTCAACCGAAACTCCGCGCTCGCCTGGCGGGCAAACCGCGCCACCAGGTGGGGCAGGTCCTCCATGCGCTCGCGCAGGCTGGGCACGTTGACGACGTACTCGGCCAGCCGGTAGTAGAGGTCGGCGCGGAACGCACCGCGCTCCACGCGCGCCATCAGGTGCTCGTTGGTCGCCGCCACCACCCGGCACGTGATCGGCGTCGGCCGGGTGCCGCCCAGGTGGTAGACGCAGCGGTCCTGGAGGACCCGCAAGAGCTTGGCCTGCGTGAACGGCGACATGTTGCCGATCTCGTCGAGGAAGATCGTGCCCTCGCCCGCGAGCTCGAACCGCCCCTCCTTGCGGCGCTCGGCGCCGCTGAAGGCGCCACACTCGTAGCCGAACAGCTCCGACTCGAGAAGATGATCGGGGATCGCACCGCAGTCGACCATCACCATCGGCTGCGGTCGACGACGCCCGTCGTCGTGCAACGCGCGCGCGATGACGTCCTTGCCCACGCCGGTCTCGCCGGTGACCAGCACCGTGACGTCGGTGCTCGCGACCTGCCGCACCTGACGCGCCAGGGCCGCGACGGCCTCGCTCGGGCCCATCACCGCGCCCAGCGACTCGCCCTCGCCGAGGCGCTCGGGCTCGAGCCCGCCCGGGGGACGCGGGCCGCGCGCGATCGCGCGCCGGACCGCCCGGACCAGGGCATCGTTGCTGATCGGACGCGTGAGGAAGTCGTCTGCCCCGAGCCGGATCGCCTCCACCGCGACGGAGATGTCCCCGAACGCGGTGAGGATCAGCACCGGCACCGTCGGCGCGAGCAGCCGCAGCTCGGCGAGCGTCTCGATGCCGTCCATGCCGGGCATCTGCAGATCGACCAGGATCACGTCGGGACGCCGGGTCCGGACCGCCTCGAGGGCCGCGACGCCCGAGTCGACCACGATCGGATCGAAGGCGTTGGCCCCGAACACCGCGGCCATCAGCCGGCGGTTGGCGGCGACGTCGTCGGCGATCACGATCACCGGACGTGCCGGCGCCGCCTCGGCGAGGGCTTCCTCACGGGACTCCACGACGCGATCATCGTACCTTGCCCACGCCGGGATCGCGCTCCCGGCGACGCCTCACTCCACGATCGCCGCATGTGGTCGATACGATCGGGAGCTTGTCGTTCGAGCCGCCTCCGCCCGTGGACCCCGCCCGCCCCCCGCGCCCGCTGAAGGTGCTGTTCGTCGACGACGACGTCGGCTACCTGCGCGCGATCCAGCGGTTGCTGCGGCCGGGCCAGGTGGCGCTGGCGACCGCCAGC
This sequence comes from Kofleriaceae bacterium, assembly GCA_041389945.1. Classification (GTDB taxonomy): domain Bacteria; phylum Myxococcota_A; class Polyangia; order Haliangiales; family Haliangiaceae; genus JAWKQW01. The sequence goes on along the minus strand of JAWKQW010000010.1, from coordinate 217,299 downwards.
GACGGCGAGCGCGCCCGGCGTCACGTCGAGGCCGGGGGCCTGGAGCTGATCGTGCTCGACGTGTACATGCCCGACCTCGATGGGATCGCCTACTGCCGCGCGCTGCGGCAGGCCCCGGCCACCGAGGCCTGCGCCATCGTGGTGGTCAGCGCGATGATGACCTCGGAGATCGAGCGGGCCGCGCGCGAGGCCGGCGCGACGCTTGCCCTCGACAAGGCCGCGGACCTCGAGCGTCTGCTCGCGTTCATCCGGACGCTGCGCGGGTAGCCGACCGGGGCGGCGCGGGCCGCCGCGGGTGCGCGCCCGCGGCGCTACGCCCACGGCAGCGAGACCGTCACCGTGGTGCCCTCGCCGGGCGAGCTCGCCACCTCGACGACGCCACCACGGGGGTCCACGAGCTGGTAGCACTGCGCGAGGCCCAGGCCGGCCCGCCCGGACCGGGTCGAGTAGAAGCGTCGACCGACCCGCGCGAGGGTCTCCGCCGACATGCCGGGGCCATCGTCGGCGACGGTGATCCGGAGACGGTCGGCCGCGGCGGTGGCGTCGAGCACGATCGTCCCACGCGGTTGGTCGGCGTCGCGCAGCGCCTGGGCCGCGTTGGTGATGAGGTTGGCCAGCACCTGGGTGAGCTCGGCCTCCGACAGCGCGACCATCGGCAGGCTCGCGGGGCCCACGTAGCGGACCCGCGCCTGGGCCGCGGCGACCGCGCGGCCACACAGCGTCGTCGCGTGGAGGATCGCGACGAGCGGCGAGGCGGCATCGCCGGGCGCCCCCGGCGCCGCGCGGCCGAACAGCTCGAGCAGCTTGTCGGTGATCGCGTTGACCTCCACCGCGGCCTGGACCAGATCGACGAGCAACTCGCCGACCTCGTCGCGACCTCGGGCCAGCTCGACGGCGTCGGCCGGCGACAGCGGCCCACCCCCGAGCGCGCGCGCGATCACCGCGCCCGGCTCGAAGTACGTCGCGAGGTGCCGGCCGTCGAGCAACACCCGTCCCAGCGGGGCGCGGAGGTCGTGCAGGATGGTGGCGGAGATGCAGCCCAGCGTGGCGAGGCGTTCGACCTCGAGCAGTCGATGCGGACGCGCGGCCGCGGCGCGTCCCGTGTGGGACGTCGCGAGGCCCCACCGCAACAACGCGCGCAGCAGGTCGGCGTCCCACGGCTCGAGGAGGCAGCGGTCGGCGAGCCCGTCGTCGACCGCGGCCTGGCTCGCCGCCGCGTGCGCCGGCGCGGAGATCAGCGCGCGGATCGTCAGGGGCGCCCTCGCGGCGAGCTCGGCGAGCAGGTCGTGGGCCGACATGTCGGTCATCCCCGCGTGGACGACCACCAGCGCGACGTCGTCGACCTCGAGGACCGCCGTCGCCGCGACGCGGTCTTCGACCACACGCACGTCGAACTCGCTGCCCGCGGCCTGGGCGAAGCGCGCCCGGTTGGCGTCGTCGGAGTCGACGTAGAGGATCAGCGGGCCGACGCGCATCAGCAGCCTCCCTGGCGGTGCCTGCGAACTCGATCGACGGTGACGAAGCGCCGGGCCGAGCGACCGTCCGCTCCGGCTCGACCTGAGAGACATCGACCGCGCGCGCCGTTCGTGTACGCCTCCCCGCGGATCCCGTGGCGGGGCCCGGCGCCGGCCAGGCGAGGCTTGACGGAGGCGCGGCCCGGTCGATGTCCACGAAGGCATGCCGCCACTCCACCGCCGATCGGTCGTCGCCTCCCTGGCCCTGCTTGCCGTCGGCACCAGCGCGCACGCGGAGCCCGTGCTCGTGGCCGAGGTGCCCGCCGCGGTCCCGGTCTCGGAGGCCCACCGCGAGCGCCTCGCGTTCGGCGCGTTCCCCGCGCTCGGCGCGTACTGGCGGCTCGGGCCGAGCCTCGCCGGCGGCCTGCGGCTGCGGGCCGGCGCCATCGCGGCGGACGCGCGCGACCTGGGCCCCGGCATGCTGACGCCGACCTCGGCCGGCCTGCTCGCCCCGTCGCTGGCGGTGCGCCTCCAGCGCGCGACGGCGTGGGTCGAGGTGGTGGGTGGCCCCGGGCTCACCGGCGGCGATCTGGTGCCCGTCTTCGAGATCGGCGTCGGGCTGACCTTCGGCGATCGGATCCAGTTCGGCCCGGCGCTGCGCGCGATGCGGGTCGTCGGTGGAGCGCCCACGATGGTCGATCCAGGCACCGCCGATCTGGCGCTGCTCGGGCTCGAGCTCCGGCTGCGACCCGCCACCCGTCCACGGGCGGCCCGGATCGCGACGGCGCCGCCGGTGACGCCGGCTCGCGTCGAGGAGCCCGCGCCGCCGGTGACGCCGGCCCGGGTCGAGGAGCCCGCGTCCCCCAGCGAGCCGACCGAGCGCCCGACCGACGCGGCCGAGGTCGTCGAAGCGCTCGGGGGCTGCGTGGGTCCCACCGCGGCGTGTGAGGACGCCGAGGTCACCGCCGTCGGCAACCGGGTGATCTTCTCGGCGACGGTGCTGTTCGACACCAACCGCGCGCGGGTGCGATCCCGCGCGCGCCCGGCCCTCGCCCAGCTCGCCGCGCTGCTGCGCGAGCGCGGTGAGCGCTGCGGGTGCGGGTCGAGGGCCACGCGGACGTCCGCGGCGACGCGGCCTACAACCTGTGGCTGAGCCAGGAGCGCGCGGACCGCGTCGCCCACGCCCTGATCGCGGCGGGCGTCGCCCCGCACCAGATCGACGCGATCGGGCTCGGCGCCACGCAGCCGCGCGCGACCGGCGACGACGACGCCGCGCACGCGCGCAATCGCCGCGTGGAGTTCGTGTTGCTCGAGACGCTGGCCGCCGCGCCGGCCGCGGAGGTCCCGTGAAGATGCGATGGATCACCTGGGCGCTGGCGCTGGCGCTGGCCGGCGTCACCACGAGCGCCTGCGACTCCCTGGTCACCGGCGAGTGTGCCGGCGGCTGGACCAAGACCGACGGCGTCTGCGCCCGCCTCGGCGGCGGACCCGACGCCGCGACGCCGGGCCCCGACGGCGCGACCGGCGTCGACGCCAGGCCCGACGCCGGGGCCGCGCCCGACGCACACCCGAGCGCCGATGCCGGCCCGAGCGCCGATGCCACCCCGATGGTCGATGCCGAGCCGATGGCCGACGCCGGCTGGGACGTCGACGCCGAGCCGACGCCCGACGCGACCACCACTCCCGACGCGCTGACCTGCGCGCCGCCGACCGAGGCCTGCGACGGCGTCTGTATCGACACCAGCGCGGACCCGGCGAACTGCGGCGGCTGCGGCGTGATCTGCCCCAGCGGCATCTGCGCCGCCGGCGCGTGCGTCGGCGCCACCAGCGGCCACGTCGTCGCGATCGGCCACGACTTCGTGGAGCACAGCGCCGCGGCGGCCCGGCTGCTCGGCAACGCCCTCACGCTCGGCGGCACCGAGCCCAGCCTGGTCGGCGAGTGGCGTGGCACCGCCAGCGACGCGGCCCGCGCGGCGACGATCACGGCGGCCACCGCCGGCCTGGCGGCCCAGGGCCGCACCTGGACGCGCGTCGAGCTCGACGTCGGCCTGTCCCAGCTGCCCCAGGTCCGGGTCGTGCTGATCCACGCGCAACACGGCGATCCCGCGGCCGACTTCGCGCTCGGGGTCGCCTGGGCGCCGACGCTCACCGCGTTCGTCGAGGGCGGCGGGGTCGTCATCGGGGTGGAGGGCGAGGCCGGCTCGACCCACGCGATCCTCGCCGGCGCCGGCCTGCTGGCGATCTCGTCGACGGCGGCGCTGCCCGCCAGTGATCTCACCCTGGTCGCGCCGGCCGACGCCCTCGCGCCCGGGGTCCTGTCGCCCTACCGCAGCGGGGCGACCTCGGTCGTCTTCGACGCGGTCGGCGCGACGCCCGTGGTCACCGACGCGCTCGGCCGCCCGGTGGTGATCCGCACGACGCTGCCCTGAGGTCGTCGGTGGAACCCGGTCGCCAGCGCTCAAGCTTCCGCGCCCCTGGCCGATTCACCTCGGTGATGAGCAAGCCCCAGCGAGTCGTCATCGCCGACGACAACCCGGCGCTGCGGCGCGGCCTGGCGCGGACGTTCGCGGCCGCCGGGTTCGACCCGGTGGAGGCAGCCGACGGCGCCGCGGCGGTCGCCGCGGTCCAGGCCCAGCCGCCCGCGGCGGTGCTCCTCGACGTGCAGATGCCCGGGCTCGGCGGCATCGAGGCCCTCCGCGTGATCCGCCAGGCGACGCCGTCGGTCCCCGTGCTCATGCTCACGGGCCACGGCGAGATCCCGCTCGCGGTCGAGGCGATCCGCGCCGGCGCCACCGACTTCCTCACCCGGCCCATCGACGGCGACCAGCTGGTGGCGACCGTCCGTCGGGCGATCTCGCGCTCGGTGGTGCTCGGCGCCAACGACGCGCCCGGCCCGAGCCCGACCGAGCCCCCGCTGCGCGAGCTCATGGGCCCCAGCGCCGCCATCGAGCAGCTCGCGCACCACGTGGACACCGTCGCCAACACCGGCCTCACCGTGCTGATCCTCGGCGAGACCGGCGCCGGCAAGGAGCTGGTGGCGCGCGCGGTGCACGGCCACAGCGCCCGGGCGACGCGGCCGTTCGTCGCCATCGACTGTGGCGCGATCCCGGAGAACCTCCTCGAGTCGGAGATGTTCGGCTACGAGCGCGGCGCGTTCAGCGGCGCCGACCGACGCAAGGAGGGCTGGTTCGAGCTGGCCGGCGACGGGACCTTGTTCCTCGACGAGATCGGCAACCTGAGCACGCTCACCCAGGCCAAGCTGCTGCGGGTGCTGCAGGAGCGGTGCGTGCAGCACCTCGGCGGCGGCCTCCCGGTGCCGATCCATTGCCGCGTGATCGCGGCGACCAACGAGGACATCCTGGCGCGGGTCGCCGCCGATCGGTTCCGCGCCGACCTGTACTACCGGCTCTCCGAGTACGTCCTGCATCTGCCCCCGCTGCGCGACCGGCCCGGCGACGTAGCCTCGCTGGCGCGCCGCTTCGTGGCGGAGGCGAGCGTCTCCTTCGGGCGCACGCCGCCCGCGATCTCCGCCGAGGCGCTCGCGGCCCTCGCCGGCTACCGCTGGCCGGGCAACGTGCGCGAGCTGCGCAACGTCGCGCGCCAGGCCCTGCTGCGCTGCGCCGGCGAGCTGATCGGGCTCGACGAGCTCGACGGCCTGCTCCGCTCGCCCATCGCGCCGGCGCGGCCCGAGCCCGACGACGACGGCGGGTTCCTCGCGCGCGGCTCGGGCGTCCTGCTCCCGTCGAAGGACGGCCGCGCCCCGGGCGCGCCGGGCGAGTCGCTCCGGGAGATCGCCGGCCGCGCGGTCGGCCGCGCCGAGCGCGTCGCGATCGCGGACGCGCTGCGGCGCGCGCGCGGCAACAAGTCGCTGGCCGCGCGCCTCCTGCAGATCGACTTCAAGACGCTGACGGCCAAGATGCGCCGCTTCGAGCTCGACCACGACGACGTCGACGAGGACGTGCTGGCCGATGCCTAGCTCGACGCCGCGCCCGCCCGCCCCGACCGCGCCCGCCCTCCTGCCTCCGCGAGGTGACCGATGGTAGTTCCTGGCCTCTTGCTCCTGCTCGGCGCCGTGCTCGGCGGCTTCATCATGGCCGGGGGCAAGGTCGGCGTCCTCGTGCAGCCCTCGGAGTTCGTCGTCATCTTCGGCGCCGCGATCGGGAGCCTCCTCATCGCGTCCCCGGGGCTCATGAAGCAGCGGGTCAAGCACGTGTTCAGCGCCGCGCTCAAGGATCGGATCCCCAAGCAGGCCGACTACCTCGAGCTGCTGCTGTGCCAGTACGAGCTGTTCATGCTGGCGCGGCGCAAGGGGATCCTCGCCCTCGAGCCGCACCTCAACGACCCGACCACGTCGGACATCATCAGCCGCTATGGCGCGGTCGCGCGCAACGCGCACGCCCGGACCTTCCTCGCCGACGCCCTCCAGCAGCTGGTCAACGGCACCTCGCCCGACGACCTCGAGGGGTTGCTCGACGCCGAGCTCGAGACCGCCAAGGTCGAGGGCCACCTGGGCACCACCTCGGTGAAGACCGTCGGCGACGCCCTGCCCGGGATCGGGATCGTGGCCGCGGTGCTCGGCATCATCGTGACGATGGGCCACCTCGACGCGCCGCCGGCGGTCATCGGCCTGCACGTGGCCGCCGCCCTGGTCGGCACCTTCATCGGCATCCTGCTGTGCTACGGCGTCTTCGCGCCGCTGGCGAACAACGCCGAGTGCCAGGAGCTGCACCAGGTGCGATACCTCCTGGTGATCCGGTCCTCCGTGCTGGCGTCGGCGCGCGGCGTGGCGCCGCCGACGGCGATCGAGTTCGGACGCAAGGAGATCTTCAGCGACGAGCGCCCGAGCGCCGCCGACGTCAACAAGGCGCTCGAAGGCCTCAAGGGGACCTGAGATGGCCGACCCGCAGCCGCGCCGCAAGATCGTCAAGAAGGTGGCCGGAGGCCACGGCCACCACGGTGGCGCGTGGAAGGTCGCCTACGCCGACTTCGTCACCGCGATGATGGCGCTGTTCATGGTGATGTGGTTGCTGGCCTCGACCGACCAGCAGAGCCGCAAGGAGATCGCGCAGTACTTCCGCACCGGCATCCTGCCGTCGGGCAACCTGGCGATGGAGCACGCGGCGCAGGTCGCACCCTCGTTGATGGAGGCCGCGCCGGCGCCGCCCCCGCCCAACGAGGCCTCGCTCGACGGCGAGGCCGAGGCGGTGTCGCGCTCGCTGCACGAGATCGCCGCGATCGACAAGGACCTCGCGTCGCTGCTGACCAACGTCACGGTCCGCGAGACGCCCGCGGGCGTCCTGATCGACATCGCCGACGGCGGCGACCGCGACCTGCTCTTCGACGCGTCGTCGAGCCGGCTCAAGCCGGCGCTGCAGCGCTTCCTCGCGCTCCTGGGCCCCGTGCTCGACCGCGAGCGCTATCCGATCGAGATCAACGGCCACACCGACGCCCGCCCGTTCGCGGCCGGCGCGATCACCTCGAACTGGGCGCTGTCGTTCGAGCGCGCCAACCACGCCCGGCGGATGCTCGAGGAGAGCGGCCTGCGCCCCGACCGGATCGCCGGCGTGGTGGGACGCGGCGCCTCGGAGCTGCACGACCCGGCGCATCCGTTCGCCGCCAGCAACCGGCGGCTGTCGCTGCTGCTCGTCGGCGCCGGTCGCGCGGCACGTCGGCCGACTGACGCGCCGTCCCCGTCCCCCCGGCCCGGCCGCGACGCCGACGCCGACGCCGACGCTGACGCCGACGCCGCGACCACGTGGCCGCGCGGGTCGACGTTCCTCATCGGCCGGTGACCGACGCCGTCAACCTTGACGCCGGGGCCGCGGCCGCGACCCGCGGACGTGGCGCGCGGGCCGCCCGCGACCGGCACGCGCCTTGCTGAGCGCTGGGCCGTGGATCGGCGCGCGTGCGTGCTCTTGCTCGGCCTGCTGGCCTGCCCGCGGGGCGCGCGCGCCCGGCCCGCGCCGGAGCTCGACGCGCCGTGGAGCGCGGAGGTCAGCGTCGGCTACGGCGCCGCCATCGGCGGTGGCGCCGGGGCGCTGGCGGTGCGGCCCTCGCCCCTGGTGCTCACGCTCGGCGGCGCCGCCGCGATCCGCGCCGAGCCCGCGGTGGCCGCGCACGGCGCGCTCGTGCTGGAGACGCTCGACCGCGGCGCCGTCGGCGCGATGGCGGGCGTCCGCCTGCCACGGCTCGCGGGCGGGCTGCGGCTCGGCGTCGATGCGATCGCGATGATGGCGCCGTACACGCTCGTGGGGCTCGCGCTGCGCGCCGGTCGCTGCGTCGCGCTGAGCCCCGGGATGAGGATGTGCCCCGAGGTCGGGCTCACGTCCTTCGTCGAGGGCTCGGATCTCGCGCCGGGCCAGGTCTCGAGCCAGCTCCTGCTGCTCGTCGGGGTGGAGCTCGATGCGCGCTAGCCGCGGCGCGCGCGGCAGGGCGCTCCTGCTGGGCCTCGCGACCGCCGCCGGCGGCCTCGGGTGCGACCCCGCCGAGTGCAGCCGGCACAGCGACTGCGCGCCTGGCCTGGTGTGCGGCGCGGCCGCGACCTGCGGCGCGCCCCCCGACGGCGGCGTCGACGCGGCGGCCGACGCCCCGGCCCCACCCGACGCGGCGCCCGCGGCCGACGCCACGCCGGCCGCCGACGCCGCGCCGGCGCTCGACGCCGCGCCCGACGCGTCGACGGAGGCGGGGTGACGGCGAGGCCGCCGGACCCGGCGCCGGCCGACGACGTCGTCGCCGCGACCCGCTCGCTCGACACCCTGCCGACCCTGCCGCTGGTGGCGGTCGCGGCGGCCGAGGTGCTGCAGTCGCCGCGCGCGACGATCACCCAGATCGCCGAGATCCTGCGCGGCGATCCCACCCTGTCGGCCAAGCTGCTGCGGCTGGTGAACTCCGCGTACTTCGGCATCCCCGGCGGCGTCAGCGACGTCAGCCGCGCCATCCCGTTCATCGGCTTCTCGACGCTGCACCAGCTGGTGCTCAGCGTGTCGGTGTTCGAGACCCTCGAGCTGGAGCGCGCCAGCGGGTTCGACCCGCGCGCGCTGTGGCTCCACGCGATCACCGTCGGCACCTGCGCCCGGGTCCTGGCCGAGGATCTCGGCATGACGAACGCAGGCACCTGCTTCACCGCGGGGCTCTTGCACGACGTCGGCAAGATCGCGCTGGCGAAGCTCGCGCCCGAGCAGCTCGCCCGGGCCTACGCCTGCGCTCGTGCCGACGGGGTCAGCATGGACGAGGCCGAGCGGCGGGTCGGCCTGCCGTCGCACGACGTCGTCGGCGCGCGCCTCGCGCGCCAGTGGCGATTCCCGCCCGAGCTCGCCGCGCCCATCGAGCAGCACCACCACGTGCACCAGCCGGGGTTCCGCGCGCGGGTGAGCCCACCGCTCCGCGCCCTGACCGAGGTCGTCGCCGCGGCGGACCTGGTGGCGCACCGGTGCGCGCTGAGCACCGACGCGTCCCTGCTCGACCCGCCGCTCGATCGCGCCGCCGGCGATCTGTTCGAGCGGGTCGGGTTCTCCGCGGCGCGCCAGCGCGAGCTGCACGCCAAGACGATGCGCCAGCTCGAGGTCTCGAAGGTGTTCCTGACCCTCGTCGACGGTGGCTGAACGAGGTTAGCTCGGCGCCGGGGCCGACGCCGCTCGACGCGGCAAGGTCACCCGGAAGCAGGCGCCGCGCGGGTGCGCGCGGGCGTAGCGGATGTCGCCACCGTGGAGTTCGGCGACGAAGCCCGAGATCATCAACCCCAGGCCGGTGCCCTCGGCGGTCGTCGTCGCCAGCGGCTCGAACATCACCTCGGCCACCTCCGGCGAGACCCCGGGCCCGTCGTCGATCACCTCGAGGACGAGCGCGTCGCCGGCCTCGCTGACGACGAGGTCGACGGTGCCGTCCGGCGGGGAGGCGTTGGCGGCGTTGCGCAGCAGGTTCGCGATCACCTGCAGGACCATCGGCTCGCAGACCTCGACCTCGAGGTCGGGCACCGGCGCGACCCGCAGCCGGGCGCGCGCCCGGACGTAGCTGCCGACGACGCGGATCGCGCGCTCGACGAGCACGCGCACCGACACCCGACCGTGGGTCAGCTCCCCGTCGCGGATGAAGCGCCGCATCGTCGTGAACAGCGCCACCGCCTCGGTCCCGGCCAGGCGGGCGTCGTCGACGGTGGTCGTCAGCCCCGAATCCCCCAGGGCGGCGATCGCCGGCGCGACCTCCCCCAGGGCCGAGTCGATGACCTGGACGAGGGCGGCGAGGTCGTGCAGCAGCGACGAGGTCATCGTGCCGACCGTCGCCGCGCGGAGCAGCTCGCCGCGCCGCGCGCCGGCGCCCGGGCCGGGCTGCGCCGCCGTCGCGCTCCTTCGGTCACGTCGATCGATCCGCGCGGTGAGGGCGCTTAGGCGCGCCGGGGCCGGGGTCGGGGCCGGGGCCGGGGCCGGCCCGGCGGTGCCCTCGGCGCGCGCCGCGAGGCCGCGCGCGATGGTCGCCTCGAGCTCGCCGTGCCAGGGCTTGCTCACGTGCAGCGGCGCGCCCGGCACCGCCAGCGCGCGCCGGGCGTGATCGTCGAGGTAGCCGGTGAGCAGGACGCGCACCGCGTCGGCCTGCAGCTGCTGCGCGACGGCGAGCACCTCGAGGCCGTCGTGGTCGGGCATGCTGAGATCCGAGACCACGACGTCGAACGGCTGCCGGGCCAGCGCGACGAACGCCTCCCCGCCGCTGGCGGCCGCGTGGACCTCGTGCTGCGGCGAGAGCTCCGCCAGCAGCGCGCGCCGCACCAGATCGTCGTCGTCCACGACCAGGATCCTCACGACGCGGCCACCCCAGGCTCGGCGTCGATCGGGATGCGGATCTCGAAGCAGGCGCCCGCCGGCGTCGGCGAGTAGAGAAGATCACCGCCCCACGCGCGCGCCAGGCGGCGCGCCGTCGACAGCCCGAGGCCGGCGCCGCCGGGCCGGGCGCCGAGCAGCGGCTCGAACAGGCGCGGCCGCAGCTCCGCCGGCACCCCGCCGCCGGTGTCGCTGACGAGGACCGCGACGTGGCTGGGCGTCGTCACCGCGGCGATCTCGAGGCGGCCACCGTCGCCCATCGCCAGCAGGCTGTTGTCGATGAGGTTGGACACGACGTGGTGGAGCGAGTCGTGAGGCACCAGCACCGGCGCGTCGACGCGGTAGCTGCGCGTGACCTCGACCGCGCCGAGCCGGTGGGCGAACATGGCCACCGCGGTGTCGAGCGCCTGGTCGAGGCGCAGCCACGACGCCCGATCGTCGGCGTCGCCGGCCTGGCGCGCCCGCACGATCGCCGCGACGTTGTGCTCGATGCGGCCGGAGATCTCGCGGCACTGCCGCACCAGCACGTCGAGCTCCGACCGGGTCGCGGGGTCGGCGACCGACGCCGCCGCCGCGTGCAGGCGTCGCAGCGTGCTCGCCAGCGCCCCCACCGGGTTGTTGAGGTGGTGCGCGATGCCGGCCACCAGCTCGCCGACGGCGGCGCGGTGGCCGAACCGCGACACCTGCCCGGCGAGCGCGGTGATCTCGTGGTTGCGCTCCTCGAGCAGGCGGGTCGCCGCGCGGAGCTGGGCGACCACGCGCTCGAGGTCGGCGTGGGCGGCGAACAACGCGGTGTGCTTGGCGAGCAGCTCGCGCTCGAGGTGCAGGCGCGCGGTGGTGTCACGCGCCGAGCAGGCGATCAGCCGACCGTGCGTGGGCAGGTGCACGTGGGTGACCGTGAGGGTCACGGCGACCGCGTCGCCGTCGTGGCGACGCAGCGCCACGTCCTCGTAGGTGCCCTCGACCTCCAGCACCGGCCGGGGCTCGTCGACGTGCGGGGCCACCAGCACCTCGTCGGCGCCGACCCCGATCAGGCTCCCCGGCGCCACCGCGAGCAGCTCGTCGAGCCGCTGGTTGGCGGCCACCACCTCGCGCGTGGTCGGGTCGATCACGAACGCGGCGTCGGCGCCCAGCTCGAACAAGAGCCCGAAGACGGACCGCGCGACCTCGGCACCTCCCATGCACCCTGACGAGTCGACCGATCTCGGCCGACCTTGACGCCCCGCGCGCGTCAAACACGCCGACGGCCCTCGCGGCCGCGGGCGCAACCCCGCGCATCGACTCGGCCCCGGCTTGGCGCGCGGCTTGCTGAGGGGGGCTGCGTGTCCGTCATGTTCAGCGACGTCGATCGCCTCGAGGCCGCGATGTCGTTCCACCGCGAGCGCCACACCGTGCTGGCGGGGAACGTGGCCAACCTCGACACGCCGGGGTTCCGCCCCATGGACCTGGAGCGCGCGGTGGGGCCGACCACGGTGCCCGCCGCGGTCACCCACGCCGCCCACGTCGCTGGCCCCGCGGAGGCAGCCTACGCGGTGTCCTTCGACGACGGCGGCGCGCTGAGCAACCCCGACGGCAACGCGGTCTCGCTCGAGCGGGAGCTCGCGAAGATCGACGCCAACCGCACGCGGTACGCGACCACCGCCGAGCTGACCTCGCGGCGGCTGGCCTTGCTCCGCTACGCCGCCGGCGATGGAGCCTGACGATGCCCCTCGACTTCTTCTCGGCGATGGAGGTCTCGGCGTCCGGCCTCGCGGCGCAGCGGGTCCGCATGAACGTGTCGGCCTCGAACCTGGCCAACGTCTCGACCACCCAGGCTGCGGGCGGCGGGCCGTACCAGCGTCGGGACGTCGTGCTGACCTCGGTGCCGATGGCCAACCTGCCGGGCCAGCGCCTCGGGCCCGGCGCGCCAGGTGGCGTGGTCCAGGGCGTCGCGGTCGCGCAGATCGTGCCCGACGCCGGCGAGCCCCGCTGGGAGTACGACCCGGGCCACCCCAACGCCGACGCCGACGGCTACGTCGCCTACCCCAACGTCAACCCGGTCGAGGAGATGGTCGACATGATCACGGCGTCGCGGGCCTACGAGGCCGGCGTGACGACGTTGACGACCGCGGTCAACATGGCCGAGCGCGCGCTCGGGATCGGGCGCGGATGACGCCGATCGCCGCGCTGCCTCGGGTCGACCACGAGGGCGTCCGCGGGGGCACCCTCGCGGCGCCGACGGGCGGCGGCCTCGATCTCGGAGCCGCCTTCCGCGACGCCTTCGAGCACGCGCGCGCCGGCGAGGCCACCGCGCGTGACGCCGCCGCGCGCTTCGCCGGTGGTGACCCGAGCGTCGGCATCCACGAGGTCGTCATCGCCAGCGAGCGCGCCTCGATCGAGCTGCGCTACGCGACCACGCTCAAGAACAAGGCGCTCGAGGCGTACCGCGAGCTGATGAACACGCCGGTCTAGTCGATGTCGACGCCTCCTCCCACCCGCGGCGGTCCCGCCGAGGTCGCCCGCCAGCTGCGCGAGCTGTACGCGCGGCAGCCGCGCGGGCGCCGCCTCGGCGCGATCGCGGTGCTCCTCGCCGTCGCCGCCGCGGTCGCGCTCCCGCGCGTGCTGCGCGAGCCGTCGAGCTGGAGCGTCGTCGGCGAACCGCCGACCGCGGCGGCCGCCGACGAGCTGCTCGCGACGCTGCAGGGCCGCGGCCTGTCGACCCGCCTGGTCGGACGCCGCGTCGAGGTGCCCGCGGCGCAGCTCGCCACCGCCCGCGCGGCGGCGGCGGCGGCCGGCTTGCCGCGCGGCGGCACCGGCTACGAGCTGTTCGACAAGAGCAGCCTCGGCCAGTCGAGCTTCGTCGAGCAGGTCAACTTCCGCCGCGCGCTCCAGGGCGAGCTCGAGCGCACGCTGACCGCGATGCCCCAGGTCGAGTCGGCGCGGGTCCAGCTCACCCTGGGCAAGCGCTCGGTGTTCAAGGACCGCGAGGCGCCGCCGTCGGCCTCGGTGGCGCTCCGGCTGTTCCCGGGCCAACCCCTGACGCAGGACCAGGTGCGCGGCGTGCAGCAGCTGGTCGCCGCCAGCGTCGAGCAGCTCGAGCCCACGGCGGTCGTGGTCGTCGACGCGCACGGCAACCTCCTCGAGGGCGGCGCCCCGACCGCGGGCGGGCGCCAGGCCGAGATCGAGAGCGGCATCACCCAGCGCGTGCGCACCATGCTCGAGCGCGTCGTCGGCGTCGGCAAGGTCGCGGTCGTCACCTCGGCCGAGGTCGATCCGCGCACGATCGCCGAGACCGAGGAGGTCTACGACAAGGACCGGACCGCCCTGCGCTCCGAGGTCCGATCGCTGGCCGGCGCCGCCGCGCCCGCGGTCACCTCGGGCATCGCCGGCGTGCAGGGCAACCTGCAGGGCACCGGCGCCTCCCCGCCGGCGGCCGCGCCGACGCCCGGCGGCGAGACCAACCTCGCGGAGACCCGCAACTTCGAGGTCACCCGGACGCTGCGGCAGACGCAGACGCCCGAGGCCCGGCTGCAGAAGCTGCACGTCGCGGTGATCGTCGACTACAAGCGCGACGCCGACGACGCCCCGGTGGCGCCGTCGGCCGAGGAGCTCGGCGCGTGGACCGCGCTCGCGACCCAGGCCGCCGGGCTCGACCCGTCGCGCGGCGACAGCCTCGAGCTGCGCGCCCTGCCGTTCGCGGCCGAGCTCGACGAGGCCGCCGCCGCGCCGGTCCCGGCGGTCTTCCCGCTGGTGCCGGTGGCCGCCGGCGGCGGCGCCGGGCTCCTGGCCCTCGCGGTGGCGGTGGTCGCGCTGCTGCGCCGTCGCCGTCGTCGCCGGGCCGCCGAGGCCACGGTCACCACCGCGCTGCCGGCGCCGGTGAGCCTGCCGGCGCAGGTCGTCGAGCTCGAGCGCGCGCTCGAGGCACAGCCCACCCTCGCCACCAGCGCCGCGCTCGGCGGGGCCGACGCCGGCGCGCTGCCCCCGGGCCAGCCGGTCGAGGCGCGGATCAACGACGTCGTCCGGAGCGACGTCGATCGCGCCGCCGCGATCCTCTCGGCGTGGCTCGAGGAACCCGCGTCCCAGGTCCGGAGCCACGCCGCATGACGACCACCCCGAACGGCGCGCGCAAGGCCGCCATCGCGCTGCTGTCGCTCGACGAGGCGGTGGCCGCGGACATCCTCACCCGGCTGCCCGAGGCGCAGATCCGCCAGCTGTGCGCAACGGTCGAGCACCTGGGCCCCGTGACCCACGCGCAGATCGTCGACGCGCTCTCGGAGCTGGAGCGCGGCCTCACCGATCCGCTCGCGATGGCGGGCTCGATCGGCACCGCGTACGTGCGGCGGCTCGCGCACCGCGCGCTGGGCGACGAGCGCGCCCACCGCCTGCTCGGGCCGCAGCCCGAGGCGACGTCGTCGCTGCACCTGCTCCGCAGCGCCCGCGTCCAGACGATGGCGTCGTTGCTCGCCGAGGAGCACCCGCAGATCGCCGCGGTGGTCCTCACCCAGCTGCCGAGCGCCCTCGCCGCCAAGGTGCTCGCCGCGATGGCGCCGACCTTGGCCGCCGATCTCATCGAGCGGCTGGCCGGCCTCGACGAGCTGCCCGAGCACGCCGTCGCCGACGCCTCGGACGCCATCGTGCGCGCGCTGGAGGCGGCCGGCGGCCTGGCCACGTCCGACGTCCGCCGCTCCTTCGACGGCCTGGCGTTCAGCGCCGCGGTGCTCAACGAGCTCCCCACCGAGCAGGGCGACGAGCTGCTCGGCACCATCGCGACCCTCGACGAGCTCGCCGCCACCCGGATCCGCGAGGCGATGTTCACGTTCGAGGACCTCCAGCAGATCGATCCGCGCGAGATCGGCGGGCTGCTCCGGGCGATCTCCAACGACACGCTGCTCATCGCGCTGCAGGGCGCGACCCCCGAGCTGCGCGATCACTTCCTGCGCGCGATGTCCCAGCGCGTGGCCCAGACGCTGCGCGACGACCTCGCCGCCGCGCCGCCGCGCCGCCTGGCCGACATCGAGGCGGGCCGGCGCGAGATCATCGAGGTCGCCACCCGGCTCATCGCCGAGGGCAAGCTCACCAAGCCGGCGCGGGGGGCCGACGCATGAGCCACCGCGACGCGTGGCTCCATGCGCCGCGGCCGACGTCGGCGAGCCGGGCCCTGGCGGCCGCCCTCCCGATCGTCGCGAGCCCGCCGCCGCGATCGCCGTGGACGCTGCCGCCGTCGGTGCCGGACGTGGCCCCGCCGTCGACGCCCGCGCGGTCGCCCGCCGACGACGCGGCGCTCGCGGCCGCGGCGTTTCAGGCCGAGCTCGACGAGCGGCGCCGCGCGGCCGTCGAGGCGGCCCGCGCCGAGGTGCTCGCGCAGCTCGCGCCGGTGACGCACCAGCTCGAGGCGATGGTGCGGGCGACCTCGAGCTGGAGCCAGGCGTTGCGGCAGCGTCAGCTCGAGCTGCTCCTCGAGGCGGTGATGACGGTGCTCGCGGCGTGGATGCCCGCGACCTCCGAGGCCTGGCGCGATCGGCTCCGGCCAGCGCTGCACGCGTGGCTCACCCGGACCGGCGAGCCGGGCCCGGTGACGGTCGCCGTGCACCCCAGCGAGCTCGCCAAGCTCCGCGAGCTGTTGCCCGAGCTCGAGCTCACGCTCGAGGCCGACCCGACGATCACGCCGGGCGACCTCGCGGTGCGGGGCGCCCACGGCGCCGCCGAGCACCGCTGGCGCGACGCGCTGGCGGCGCTGCGCCCGCTCGTCCTCGAGCTGCTCGAGGCCGGCCTGCCCCCGATCGGCGAGGGCGGCGCGTGACGCCGGCGGCTCGCCTCCAGGAGCTCGCGCGCGGCTGGCCCGAGCTCGCCCCGCTCGGGCGCGTGCTCGGCCTCGCGGGCGCCCTCGTCGAGGTGGCGCTCCCCGGCGCTGGCCTGGGCGACGTGCTCGAGCTCGATGCCGGCGACGAGGTCGTGCCCTGCGAGGTGGTCGGCTTTCGCGGCGCGACGTTGCTCGCGGTGCCGCTGGCACCGCCGCGCCGCCTGGTGCCGGGCGCGCTGGCGCGACGTCGGCCGGCGATGGCCACGGTGCCCGTCGGCGACGCCCTGATCGGGCGCGTCGTCGATCCGTTCGGGGTCCCGCTCGACGACGGCCCGCCGCCGGCGGCGCGCCAGCGCGCGCGGCTCTCCGGCGACGCCCTGCCCATCGCCCTGCGCGGCCAGGTCGAGCGCCGGTTCGACACCGGGGTCCGCGTCATCGACGGCCTGCTCACCTGTGGTCGAGGCCAGCGCGTGGGCATCTTCGCCGGGGCGGGCTGCGGCAAGAGCGTGCTCATCGACCAGATCGCGCGCCAGAGCGAGGCCGACGTCGTCGTGCTCGGCCTCGTCGGCGAGCGCGGGCGCGAGGTCCGGGAGCTGATGAGCGCGGTGCGCGAGCGCCCGATGGTCATCGTCGCCGCCACCGCCGATCGCTCGCCCCTCGAGCGGATCCGTGGCGCCCAGGCGGCGACCGCGATCGCGGAGCACTTCCGCGATCGTGGCGACAACGTCCTCCTGGTGGTCGATTCCCTGACGCGCTACGCGATGGCGCTGCGCGAGATCGGGCTGGCGCTCGACGAGCCGGCCGCGACCAAGGGCTACCCACCGAGCGTGTTCGCCGCGCTGCCGCGCCTGCTCGAGCGGGTGGCGCCCCGCGCGGCCGGCGGCTCGATCGCCGGGTTCTTCACCGTGCTCGTCGAGGGCGACGATCTCAGCGATCCCATCGCCGACGCCGCGCGCTCGCTGCTCGACGCCCACATCGTGCTCTCGCGCGAGCTGGCCGGGCGCGGCCACTTTCCGGCGGTCGACGTCCTCGCCAGCGCCTCCCGGGTCGCCGATCGGGTCGCGCGGGACCACGCGCCGCTGGCCATCCGGTGCCGCGAGCTGCTCGGCCGCCGACGCCAGGCGCAGGAGCTCCAGGCGCTGGGCGCCTACGTCCCGGGCGCGGCGCCCGCGCTCGATCGCGCGCTCGAGCTGGGCGACCAGCTCGACGGCTGGGCGCGGCAGGCCGCGACCGAGAGCAGCAACCACGACGAGACCATGCGGGGCCTGGCGACCGCGGTCGGAGAGGCTCCCGCACGATGACGATCTCGCTCAGGACCGCGCGCGCGCTGCAACGCGCGCGGTCCCGGCTCCGCGACGTGGCCGCCGCCGCCCACGCGCGTCGGGTCGCCACCGTCGAGCGCGCGGCGCTGACCCGCGCCGAGCTCGACGCCCGGGCCGAGGTCACGTTCGACGACGCCGCGGCGACGCTGGCCCACGCCACCTCGGTGCGCGCCTTCGACCAGGCCGCGCTCCAGCTCGACGCCAGCGCGGCCGAGCTGCGCGCCGCCGAGCACGAGCTCGCGTGCGCGACCCAGGCCGCCGAGATCAGCGCCGCGGCCGTCCGCCTGCGCGCCCAGCAGGTCCGCGCCACCGAGGCCCTGGTGGAGCGCCTCGACGAGGCCCGCGCCAGCAGCGAGCAACGCCTCGAGCAACGCACCGCCGACGATCGCGCCGGACGGCGCCGCACCCCGACGCCATGACCCTCCTCCCCTTCATCTCGACGATCACCCCCGGCGCCACCCACGGCCTCGACGGCGCGGCCCCGATCGCGGGCGCGCCCGTCGGCCGCGCCGGTGGGTTCGCGCGGCTGCTCGGCGATGAGGCCCAGCGCGGCGCGTCCCCGGCGAGCCCCGAGCTGGATCCGGCCGAGCTCACCGCCGGCGGAGCCTGGGTGCTCCGGCCGGCACCGGATCACGCCAGCTGGGTCGTGGAGCTCGATGCCGCCGCGGCGCCGACCGAGGCCGACGACGGCGACCCGACGGCCGACGACGCCTCGGCCGTGTCCGAGGCCGACGACGGCCGTCGCGTTGACGAGGGCGCGCCCCGGCCACGGGTCGATGGCGCCGCGCCCGAGGTGGAGACGGCGCGCCCGCGCGAGGCTGCGTCGGCCGAGGCATGGCTCGAGCTGGCCCAGCGCCACGCCGCCGTCGCCGGGCTCGAGGCGTCGGTGCCGATCGCCGCGCCGCCGAGCCCGACGGCGACGACGCCCATCGTCGATACACCGGCGCCGGCGCCGCGCGACCCCACGAGCGGCGCGCCGGCCGCGACCTCGAGCGTCTGGCGCGCGTACGGGATGGTCGAGCGGGCGGTCGGGCCCGGCCCGGTCGCGGCGCCGCCGGCGATCGCCGCGCCCACGCCCACCGCGTCCCTCGCGGCGGCGAGCGCCCGCGGCACCGACGAGCGCGCCACGATCGCCGCTGGCCGCACCGACGCCGCGGCGAGCGCGCCGGCGACCTCGCCGTACCTGGACCTCGACCTGCCGGCGGCGGCGCCGACGAGCCCAGCGCCGAGGCCCGTCGAGGTCGGCGCCGCGGCGACGCCGGTCGCCGGGGGCACCAGCAGCCGCGGCGCGGCCGACGCCCCGCCGGACGCCGCCCGGGCCACGGCGGTGCCCGACGCCACCGCCGGCGCGCGGCCGCCGCCGACGACGACCGCGCCGACGGCGGCCGTGGCCTCGCCGGCGACCACCCCCAGGCCCCCGCGCCCGCGCCCGCGCCGACGGCGGCCGCGACCGCGGCGCCCGCGCGCGACCTGCGGGGGCGAGCGATCACCGCGCCGACGGCGGCGCCGACGGTCACCGCCCTCCGCGCCGAGCTCGACGAGCTCGCCGAGATCGTCGAGTTCGCCGACCTCGCCGATGGCGTCGAGGTCGCGCCGACGCCACCCTCGGCGGAGCCGCCACGCGGCCTGCTCGCCGAGGCCGAGCCCCGGCGCGACGACCGCCTCGGCGACCACCCCGAGGCGCTCGCGGCCGACCCGCGCGACGGGCTCGACCAGCTCGCCGCCCCGGCGGCGCGCGTCGAGGCCGTCCCCGTCACGCCGCGATCGCCAGCGGCGCCGGCGCCCCCACCCGCCGAGCGCGCCCCGACCGCGGCCACCTCGCGCGCCGACGACGTCGAGGGATCGGCCCCGCGCGCCGAGACGCCAGGCCGGATGCGGCTGGTGGTGGGCGAGGCCAGCGAGCGCGTGGTGGTGGACGTCGCCGTGCGCGGCGACGCGGTGCGGGTCGCCTTTCGCACCCCCGGCGAGGAGGTCGCGGCGTCGTTGCATCGCAACGCGGAGCTGCTCGCCGCCTCGATGCGAGACCGCGGGCTCGACCTCACGCAGCTCACCAGCGGCCACGCGCCGCCCTCGCAGGACGGCGACCGCCGCCGCCCGCGACGCGAGGCCGCGCCGCCGGCCGCCGCCAGCGCCTCGACCTCCTTCGGCGCGACCCTCGACGCGGTGACGTCCCCCCAACCGGAGCCCTGATGCAGATCGATCCCACCACCTCCTCCTCGTCGACCCCGGCGGCCTCGGGCACCGGCCTCGAGGGCAACCGCGACGAGTTCCTGCGACTCTTCCTCGCGCAGCTCCAGCACCAGGATCCCCTCGATCCGCAGTCCGGCTCCGATCTGGTGGCGCAGCTCGCGCAGTTCTCGCAGGTCGAGCAGGCCGCGGCCACCAACGATCAGCTGCAGGCGCTGGGCGCCTCGCTCGCGTCCGCCTCGACGGCGGGGATGGCCGCCCTGGTCGGGCGGACCTGCGCGGCGACCGCCGCGAGCTTCGAGCTCGACGGCACCGGCGCTCCCCCGGCGCTGGAGCTGTCGTCGTCGGGCTCCCTCGCGGGTCACCAGGTGGTGATCCGCGACGCCAGCGGCGCCGAGCTGCGGCGCCTCGACGTTGGAAGCGGCGCCTCGCCGCTCGAGCTCGCCTGGGACGGCCGGGACGCCGGCGGACGCCTGGTCCCCGC
Organism: Kofleriaceae bacterium; assembly: GCA_041389945.1. Lineage (GTDB taxonomy): Bacteria > Myxococcota_A > Polyangia > Haliangiales > Haliangiaceae > JAWKQW01. The sequence continues at coordinate 197,263 of JAWKQW010000010.1, read as the reverse complement.
GGGCACCTACCAGATCGCCGTCGAGGGCGCGAGCGCCAGCCGCGTCGAGGCCCGCTGGGTGGGCCGGTGCGACGCGCTCGAGCTCACCGCGGCGGGGACCAAGCTCCGCTTCGGCTCGATGCTGGTCTCGCCCGCCGACGTCTTCCAGATCGGCCCGCTCGCCGAGGCCTGACCCGCCCGCCGCGCCCGACGCCCGCGCCACACCCACGCCCTTCTCTCCACCCACGAACCGGAGCACCCCATGAGCATCAACAGCAGCCTCTACATCGGCACCAGCGCGATCACCGCCCACGGCGAGGCGATCAGCATCGTCGGCGACAACATCGCCAACACCTCGACGATCGGGTTCAAGCGCCAGCGCGCGGCCTTCGCCGACGTCCTCGGCGGCAACCTCGGCGCCCAGCGTCTCGGCGGCGGCGTGCGGCTGGGCTCGGCGCAGACCCTCTACGATCAGGGCGCGCTGCTCCAGACCGGCAACGACCTCGACCTCGGCATCCGCGGCAACGGCTTCTTCGCGCTGCGCGGGCGCTACGACGGGGTCGACGGCAACTTCTACACGCGTGACGGCCGCTTCACGCTCGACGTCGACGGCAACGTCGTCGATCTGCGCGGGCTCAAGCTGCAGGGCTACCTGATCGACGGCGCCGGCGTGCAGGCCACCACCATCAGCGACCTGCCGCTCGGCGCGCGCCAGAGCGCGCCGGTGCCGACCACCACCGCCGACCTGGTGTTCAACTTCGACGCCACCGCGGTCCCGCCCGCGGCCTTCGATCCCGCCGACCCCGTCACGACCTCGAACTATGCGACCTCGATGACCGTGTTCGACTCGCTAGGGACGCCGCACCAGGTCCAGCTCTACGCCCGGGCCCAGGGCGGCGGGGCGTGGGAGTGGCACGCGATGGTCGACGGGGGCGAACTCGCCGGCGGCACCCCGGGCGTGCTGACGGAGATCGGCCAGGGCACCCTGGCGTTCACCACCACCGGCGCCCTCGACGTCGAGGCGCCCGGCGCGTTCAGCGCCGACTTCATCGGCGCCACGCCGGGCCAGGCCATCGCGATCGACTTCGGCGACGCCATCACCACCGACGGCGGGACCGGCCTCAACGGCTCGACCCAGTTCAGCGCCCCGTCGACGGTGAACGCGCTGGCGATCGACGGCCGCGCCTCGGGCAACCTGTCGAGCGTCAACGTGACCTCCGACGGCACCATCGAGGGCGTGTTCGATAACGGCGACGCCCGCGCCCTGGCGCGCATCGCGCTCGCCGAGTTCAACGCCGAGGATGGCCTGGTCCGGGCCGGCTCGACGCTGCTGGCCGCGACCACCCGGTCGGGCCAGGCGCTCCTCGACGCCGCGGGCACCGGCGGGCGTGGCGCGATCTCGGGCGGCGCGCTCGAGGGATCGAACGTCGATCTGGGGACCGAGCTGGTGACGCTCATCGCCTACCAGCGCGCCTTCCAGGCCAACTCCAAGATCATCAGCACCGCCGACGAGATGCTCGCCGAGGTGGCCAACCTCAAGCGCTGATCGCGCACGGCGGCGCCCGGCCCGCGGCGGCCGCGCGCCGCGACCGCCGCGGCCCGGACCGCCAACGCCCGCGTCAGCCCCGACGACATCGCGCCGGCGCGCCGGGGGCCACCCGAGTCATTCCCATCGCTTGGCGATGGCGTGGCGGTTGCAAACCGCCCGGCCGTGAGTGACGCCGTCCTCGACCCAGCCGAGCGCGAGGCCATCCAGGCCGCGATCCGCGCCGGGCGGCCGGCCGCGGGCGCAGCGACCGCGATCGACGCGCGCGACACCGCGCGGATGACGCTGCTCGCCAGCGAGCGCCTCGCCGAGCGTGCGACGCCCGCGCTCTTGCGCCTCGGCACCCGCTGGGCCGGCGAAGCACCGCGCACCCTCGCCGCGCATCTGCCCGGACAGTGGCGCGCCGCGCCGCTCGGTTGCGAGACGGTCGCCGGCGCCGCCCTGCGCGAGCTGCAGCGACGCGCGTGGATCAAGCCGTGCCGCCTCGCCGGCGCCGGCCCAGCCCTCGCGATCGCGGTCGAGGGCGACGTCATCCAGCGGGCGGCCGCGCGCCGCTGCGGCGAGGGCGATCGGGTCGCCGCCGTCGAGCGCGCCGCGACCCCGGTGAGCATCACCGCCATCCGGTTGTTCGAACCCACCGGCCGCGCCGTCGCCGCCAGCTGGATCACGGCGTGGCGCGCGGTCGACGATCGCGGCCTCGTCCTCGTCGAGGACGGCGCGGAGCTCCTCGACGAGCTGGCCGCGGCGCCGGCGCTGACCCGGCTCACCCTGGAGCTGACCGGCGACGTCGTCGGGCAGGTCACCGTGTTCGCGCCTCCCGCGATGCTCGCGCAGCGCGAGCTCGCGCTCGAGGCCCACCGCGCCGACGCCCGCGCGATCAGCGAGGTGCTCGCCGGCGTGCCGGTCGAGCTCGTCGTCGAGCTCGGGCGCTTCACCATGCCGCTTCATCACCTCGGCGGGCTGCGCCAGGGCGCCACCTTCGAGCTGTCGACGTTCGTCGACGCGAGCCTGCCGGTCCGGTGCGGCGGGGCGCTCAAGGCCTGGGGCCGCCCGGTCCTCGCGCGCGGCGTCATGGCCATCGAGATCGAGCGCGCCGTTTCCGATCCCGGAGTTCCCCATGAGTGATCCCGTGCCGCCTTCCGCCCCCCCGCAGCCCACGCTGCCGACCACCGGCGCCAGCGGCGAGGTCGCGGCGCTCGACGCGCTGCTCGCCGACGTCCCGGTCGACGTCAGCGTCGAGCTCGGCCGCACGCGCCTCGCGCTGGGCGACCTCGCGGCTCGGCTCGGACCCGGCTCGATCATCCCGCTCGACAAGGCCGCCGGTGCGCCGCTGGACCTGCGCATCAACGGCCGTCTGGTCGCGCGCGCCGAGGCCATCGCCATCGGCGAGCGCTGCGGGGTCCGGATCCTCGAGCTGGTCGGGAGCGGCACGTGACGGCGCCGGCGACCGCGCGCGCGCGCCGCCCGAGCTGGGCCTGCCACCGGGGGCTCATCGTCGGCCTGGTCGTGGCGGCCACGGCGTCGGTCGCCGCCGCCGCCCCGCGCCTCGAGGTCATCGATCGCGGCGCCGCGGTCGAGGTCATCGCCCACGGCGTCACCGCCAGGGACGCGACGATCACGCCGCGGCGGCAGCGCCTCGAGGTGTCGCTGGCGGAGCCCGCGCGCAAGACGCGCCTGCTCGCGTCCGGCGACGCCACGCTGGTCGCGGTCGAGATCGTCGCGGGCAGCCCCCGCCGCCTGTCGGTCAAGCTGCACCTCGACAGCGCGCGCACGCGCGCGCACGCCGCGCGCAGCCGGGTCGCCCAGCTCGGCGACGACCTCCACCTGATGATCCCGCGCGCCACCGGCGCCGACGCCGACGCCGACGCCGACGCGTCGGCGCTGCCGGCCTGGACCACCGCCACGATCGAGCCCGACGCCGAGCCTGCCGCCGACGCCGAGCCTGCCGTCGACGCCGGCGCCGACGCGCCGACGCCGACCGCGGCCGACGTGGCCACGCCCGAGCTGGCCGCGGCGACCGTCGCTGGCGGGACCGGCGCCGACGCGCCCGACCCGGTCGCCGCAGCGGCCCATGCCGACGCGCCGGCGCCCACGCCGACGCCGATCGGCGCGCTCGCCAGCGACCCCGGGGGCCTCCCGATCCAGGCCGTGGCGATGATCGGCCTGGTCGGGGTCGCCGCGATCGCGTGGCTGATCCGGCGTCGTCGACGCCACCCGCCGGTCGGCGCCGCGATCGAGGTCATCGCGCAGCGCGTGCTCGGCAAGGTCCAGATCGTCTGGCTCGCCGCCGGCGAGCGCGAGATGGTGGTCGGGGTCGCTGCGCAGCAGGTCCGGATCCTGAGCCAGTGGCGGCGGCCCGCGACCGGCGGCGCCACGACCACCGCGCCGTCGCCCTTCGCGGCCCTGCTCGGGGCCGCCACCGCCGCCCCCGCGGCGCCGCCTCCGCCCGCGCCGAGCCCGGCGGTCAACGGCATCCTGCGCCTGCGCGCGCGCGGCTCCAGCGCCCAGGTCGCGCCGCCGTCGACCGACGCGATCGGGCCCGACGATGAGGGCGAGGCCGACGACGCGATCTGGGCCCGCGAGCTGCTGGCGGCGACCCGGCCTCCGCGCGAGCTGCCCCCGAGGAGTCGCTGATCATGACGCCGCTCCTGCTCGGCCTCGCCGCCGCGCCGGCGTCGCCGGGCCCGGTCACCGCCGCGGTGACCAGCGCCACCAGCCAGCCCGGGGCGGCCAGCGCCGTCGGGATGGTGGTCCTGCTCACCAGCGTGTCGTTGCTGCCGGCGCTGGTGCTCTCGTGCACCCACTTCGTCCGCTACGTGATCGTGCTCGGCTTCGTGCGCACCGGGCTGGGCACGATGTCGGCGCCGCCCAACCAGGTGCTGGTCGGCCTGGCCCTGTTCATGACGCTGTTCGTGTCGGCCCCGCTCGCGCGGTCGATCTACGACGCCGGCGGGCGGGCCTACCTGGCCGGCGAGCTGACCGAGGGCGCCGCCTTCGACGCCGCGAGCGTGCCGCTGCGCCGGTTCCTGGTCAGCCACACGGCCGAACCCGACCTCGAGCTGTTCTACCAGGTCGCCGACGCGCCGCGCCCGGCCACCGTCGACGAGGTCCCGCTGCGCATCGCGATGCCGGCGTTCATCCTCGGCGAGCTCCGGACCGGGTTCCAGATCGGCCTCACGATCCTGCTGCCGTTCCTGGTCATCGACCTGCTCGCCGCGACCGTGTTGACCGCGATGGGCATGGTCATGGTGCCGCCCCAGGTCGTCGCGCTGCCGCTCAAGCTCCTGGTCTTCGTGCTCATCGACGGCTGGCGCCTCATCGTCGAGGCGCTGCTCCGAGGGACGACGTGAACGGCGACGCCCTCGTCGACCAGTGGCGCGAGGCGCTCACGGTGATGGCCGCCGTCGCCGCGCCGTTCCTCGTCGTCGCGCTCGCCGTCGGCCTCGCCGTGGCGACGCTGCAGACCGCGACCCAGCTGCAGGAGAACCTGCTCACCTTCGCGCCCAAGCTGGCGGCCACCCTGCTGGTGGTGGCGCTGGGGGGGCACTGGATCGTCGATCGGCTGACGCGGTTTGCCACCAGCTCGTTCGAGGTCGCCGCCGCGCCGCCGCGGCCCGATCCCGATCCGATCGCGGGGCCGATCACCGCCGCCGGCGCCGCGACCCCGCCGGCCGGGAGCGTCGCGCCGTGATGGAGGCGCTGGTGCCCGCGTTCGCGCTCGCGCTCGCGCGCGTGGCCGGCCTCGCGTTCACCGCGCCGCTGCTCGGTGATGCCTCGACGAGCCGGCGCGTGCGGCTGGTGTTCGTCGTCGCGATCGCGGCGATGCTGGCGCCGCTGCGGCTCGGCGCCGCGCTGTCGCCGGCGCTGCCGCCCGCCCTGGCGCTGGAGCTCGCGGCCGGCCTCATCGCCGGCACCTGCGCCCGGTTCGTGATGGCGCGGGTGGAGACCGCCGGCCACCTCATCGGCCTCAGCCTCGGCCTGGGCTTCGCGGCGCAGTACCAGCCCAGCAGCGGCGCCTCCGCGAGCACGACCGGCATCCTCGCGAACACCCTCGGCGGGCTGGCGTTCCTCGCCGCCGGCGGCCTCGAGGCCGTCGTCGTCGCCGCGGCCGGCCCGACGCCGAGCCGGCCCGACGACGTCCTGCTCCGGCCGGACCTGCGCGCGGTCGGCGCCGACGCCCTGCGCGCCGGGCTCGTCCTCGCCGGGCCGGTGGTCGCCGCCGCGCTGGTCGCCAACGTCGGCCTGGCGCTGATGAACCGCGCCGCGCCGGCGATCAACGTGTTCTCGATCAACCTGATCGCGGTCCTGCTCATCGGCGGCCTCGTGGTCGCGGCGGTCGGCCCGCAGTTCGTCGCGGGCGCGCTGGCGTCGGCGCGCACCGCGACCGAGCCGCTCCTGCGCGGAGGCACGCCGTGAGCGACGCGAGCGAGCGCACCCACAAGCCGACGCCCAAGCGCCTCGCCGACGCGCGCAAGCGCGGCGACGTCGCGCTCGACCAGGACCTGCTCGGCGCCGCGACGATGGCGGCCGCCGTGGTCGCGTTGCTCGCCGGTGGCCAGGCCGCCATCGGCCGGCTGCTCGCCTTGACCCACCATGTCGCCGAGGGCGCCACCGGCGCGCCGATGCCCGGGCTCGCGCGGGCCGGCCTCGCCACCTTCGCCGCCTGCGCGGCGCCGGTGCTCGTCACCGCGGCGGTGGTCGCCGCCGTGACGATCGCGCTCCAGCTCGGCGTGCCGCCGACGTGGAAGCGCCCCGGGTTCGACCTCGGCCGGCTGTCGCCGCGCAAGAACCTCGGCCGGGTGCTCGGCGGAGGCGCGATGCTGCGCCGCACCGCCGGCGCGCTGACCAAGCTCGTCGGCATCAGCGCCATCGTGATCATGGTGGTGTGGCGACCGCAGGCGATGCAGATCGCCTCGATCGACGACCTGCAGCGGGTGGCCGCGCGCCTGTCGACCGAGGCGTTGATCGCGGTGACGGTGGTGCTGCTGACCGTGGGCCTCGGCTCCTACCTGCTCGCGCGGCGCCGGCACGCGGCGTCGCTGCGCATGTCGACCGACGAGATCAAGCGCGAGCACAAGGAGAGCGAGGGCAGCCCCTTGCAGCGCGGCCGCCGGCGCGCGCGCATGCGCGAGCTGTCGCGGCGCCGCCTCGACGTGGCGGTCGCGCGCGCCGACGTGGTGCTGGTCAACCCGACGCACTACGCGGTGGCGCTGCGCTACGACGAGGCCGGGGCCCGCCCGCCGCTGGTCGTCGCCAAGGGCGTCGACGGCGTGGCCGCGCGGATCCGCGAGCGCGCGCGCCAGGCCGGCGTGCCGATCCTGAGCCGGCCGCCGCTCGCGCGCGCGCTGCACGCGGCGGTGCCGGAGGGCCGCGAGATCCCGCCGGCGCTCTACCAGGCGGTCGCCGAGGTCCTCGCCTACGTCTACCGCCTGCGCCGGAGGGTCGCGTGAGCGGCGCCGGCAGCACGCGGCGCGGCCAGCTGCTGATGGTCGTCGGCCTCGTCGGCGTCCTCGCGGTCGCGATGGCGCCGTTGCCGCCGGCCATGTTCGACCTGCTCCTGGGCCTCAACCTGTGCCTCGCCGCGCTGACCTTCCTGGTGGCGTTCTACGTGGGCAGCGCCAGCGAGTTCACCTCGTTTCCGTCGCTGCTGCTGTTCGTGACGCTGTTCCGGCTCGCGCTGAACATCGCGTCCACGCGGCTCATCCTCACCGGCAGCGACGCGCACGCCGCCGGCGACGTCATCGCCGCGTTCGGCCACTTCGTCATCCGCGGGAACTTCGTCGTCGGCGCGGTCGTCTTCCTGATCCTCGTGATCGTCAACTTCATCGTCATCACGAAGGGCGCCGAGCGCATCTCCGAGGTGTCGGCGCGGTTCACGCTCGACTCGATGCCCGGCAAGCAGATGGCGATCGACGCCGATCTGGGGGCGGGGCTCATCACGGAAGAGGTCGCGCGGGCGCGGCGCGCGGCGGTCCAGCGCGACGCCGACTTCCACGGCGCCATGGACGGCTCCTCCAAGTTCGTCCGGGGCGACGCCATCGCCGGGCTCCTGATCCTCGGGATCAACGTCGTCGGCGGGATCGTCATCGGCGTGACCCAGCGCGACATGTCGTTCGGTCAGGCCGCCGAGACCTTCGTGGTCCTCTCGATCGGCGATGGCCTGGTGGCGCAGATCCCGGCGTTGCTGGTGTCGACCGGCGCCGCGCTGCTGACCACGCGCGGCGACCAGCGCGACCTCGGCGGCACGCTCACCGAGCAGCTGCTGGGCCGGCGGCGTCCGCTGATGGTGGTCGGCGTGGTGGTGGTGGTCATCGGGCTGATCCCGGGGATGCCGCACGTGCCTTCGCCGGCCTCGGCGGCGTCGTGCTGTGGGGCGCTCTCGCGCATCGGCGCCGAGCACGACGCGCCCGCCGAGACCACCGGGGCCGGGGCCGGCGCCGGCGCCGACCCGGCGACGCCGACCGACGAGACCGCCCAGCGCCACGAGCTCGAGGCGCTGCTGCCCGTCGATCGCCTCGGGCTCGAGGTCGGCCTCGAGCTGCCGCCCCTCGTCGACGCCGCCTCGCGGGGGCGATCCGTCTGCCGGATCGCGGCCCTGCGCAAGCAGCTCGCGACGGACCTGGGATCATCATGCCGCCGCTGGCGATCCGCGACGACCTGCGGCTGCGCCTGGGCGGCTACCGGGTGCTGCTCGCCGGCGTGCCCGTGGCCGACGCCGCCGTGCAGCCGCACCGGGTGCTCGCGATCGATCCGAGCGGCACCGCCACCGCCGGCCTGCCCGGCGAGGCGACGACCGAGCCGACCTTCGGCCTGCCGGCCAAGTGGCTGCTGCCGAGCGAGCGCGGCCGCGCCGAGGCCGCCGGGTGCACGGTGGTCGACGCCAGCGCCGTCATCGCGACGCACCTCACCGAGCTGCTGCGGCGGCATGCCGCGGAGCTGCTCGGTCGCCGCGAGCTGCAGCAGCTGCTCGACGTGGTCGCCCGCACCGACGCCAAGCTCGTCGAGGAGCTGATCCCGCACCACCTCGGCGTGGCCGACGTGCTGCGCGTGCTGCGCGGGCTTCTGAGCGAGGGCGTCTCGATCCGCGACCTGCGGACCATCCTCGAGGCCCTCGCCGACCACGCCCCGTCGGTGAAGCACCCCGACGAGCTGGTCGAGCTGGTCCGCCAGCGCCTGGCCCGACGCCTGACCCGCGCTCAGCTGGGCGCCGACGGCAGCCTGCGCCCGCTGGTGCTGGACCCGCGCGCCGAGGCGGCGCTGCGCGAGGGCACGAGCCGTCACGCCCGCCTGCTGACCCGGCTCACCGAGGACCTCGCCACCCGCACCCGCGAGCTGGCCGTCCTCGACGAGCCGCCCCTCGTGGTGGTCGCGCCCGACGTGCGCCGCGCCGTCGCCGGCATCGCCGCGCGGCACGCGCCGGGCCTGGCCGTCATGAGCTTCCGCGAGGTCGACCCGACCGTGCCGTTCATCACCCGCGGCGTGATCGCCGCGATGGAGCCCGCCACATGAAGATCATCAAGTACGAGGCCTCGACGATGCGCGACGCGCTGGCCAAGGTGAAGGCCGACCTCGGCGACCAGGCCGTCGTGGTGTCGACGCGACAGCTGCCGCGCGGGTTGCTCGGGACGGCCTACGAGGTCGCCGTCGCGATCGACGGCGACGACGACGACGCGCCGCCGCCGCGCGCCGCGCGCGGCTACGCCGCCGCCGCGGCGCCTCCACCGGCCGCGCCGACCGCGCCGGCGCCCGATCTCGAGGCGGTGATGGCGCCGCTGCGCAGCGAGCTCCGGACCCTGCGCGCGATGGTGCGCGCCGCCGGCGAGCCGCGCGGCACCGCGGCGTGGCGCGAGGAGCTCGGCGCGCTGCGGACCATGTCGTCGAGGCTGCGGCGCCAGCCCAGCCGGCGCGCCCCGCGACGAAGCTCGACCCCGCCCTCGACGGCCCTTGCGCCGCCGCCGACCGCGCGCGAGCGGACCACGCCGCGGCGCCGCCGGCGGTCCGCTGCTCTACGCCCGCGCCGAGGCGTCGGTGGTCATGCTCGTCGGGCCACAAGGGTCGGCAAGACGACCACCTCGCCAAGCGGCGCGCGCCAGCTCATCGAGGCGCCGGGTCGCGCTGATCACGCTCGACAGCTACCGGGTGGGCGGCGTGGAGCAGATGGAACCTTCGCCGACCTCATCGGGGTGCCGCTGCGTCATCGATCGGCCGGCGCGTACCCAGGTGCTCGCATCGCTCGACTGACCATCGACCTCGTCATCGACACCGCCGGGCAGCCGGCCGCGCGGCCTCGACGCTGCGCTGGCCGAGCTCGGCGAGGCGATCGACGAACTGCCGGCGTCGAGGGTCTGCCTCTGTGTGGCCAGCGCCGACTGCTCGGCAGCGAGGCTCGACGAGCTGGCCCGGCGCTACGCCCACGCGACCCACCCGACCCGCCTGCTGCTGACCAAGCTCGACGAGGTGCACGAGGCACCCGAGCTGCTCGCCACGCGCCGCATCGCCTCGACGCACCGCTGACGTGGGTGACCACGGGCCAGGCCGTGCCCGGAGATCCGAAGGCCGACCCTCGCGAGGCGCTCGAGCTCGCCGCCGCCGGCCTCGCCGGCGAGCCGTCCCGCGATCACCTTCCACCGCCGCCTGAACCCGATCGGGTCTCAGGCCTTCGACCGACCAAGCTTCCGATTGCGTGTGCTGCAGGGTGGCCGCGACGGCACCCTCCGTCCGTCGCCGACGCTTTCCTCGATCGCAGTCACCGGCGGCAGAGGCGTCGGCAAAGGCAGCGTCGCCCTCAACCTGGCGCTGGCCGCGTCGGCGCGGCGCCCGCTACGCTGATCATCGACGGCGATCCCGGCATGGCGGATCCTCGGCCTCTCGCCGGGGTCGCGCCGCCGCACCTGGCGTCGGCGCGACGCCCTCGGCGGCATTGCCCGTGCGCGACGTCCTGGTCGCCGCCCCGGGCTCGACCTGCTGCCCGGCCTCAGCGGCAGCACGCCTGGCCGACTCTCGGCCAGCCGTACCTGCTGCTGCTCGAGGCTCGTCGACGACCTCGCGCCGATACGACACCGTCTTCATCGACGTCGCCGCCGGCATCGGCGCCATCCTGTGGCCGCTTCGCCGGCGCGGTATCGACGGCCACCTCGTCGTCGCCCGGCTTCGAGGGCCGCTCTCGGTCGCCGACACCTACGACGCTCGCAGGTGCTCAACCTCGATACGGCGTCCGCCGGCGTTCGCCGCCAGTCCCAACCAGGTCACCTCGCGCGCGCAGGCCCGGGCAGGCTGACGCCGGCTCGCACCAGGCGCTGGTCGCGCGCTTCCTCGAGCTCGAGCTTCGGTACCTGCCTGCGATCCAGCGGACGCGTTCCGCGACGCGGCGGCGGTCGGCGTGCCGTTGTTGCGCCAGCGGCTCTGGCGCGCGCGCCCTGCGCCAGATCGATCGCATGCTCGACGCGCACTGCGTCCGCATGTCCGCCGACGCGCCCGCGACGTGCCGCGCCCGCGCGAACCGCGCGATGAAGGCGCGCCGCCAAGTGCCTCGTCCCAACGGCGGCGCGACCGGCTCATCGCCGACCCACCTCGAGGTGGCCCGCCCGGATCACCTGCGCCTCAGCCCGCCCGCTGCCCCGACTGGATCTCGCGCGAGGATCTCACAACAGCCGCGGGGATGCTGGAACTGAACCGAGGCCGCGGGCGCGCTACGACGAAGGCCCGCAGGAACCGTTCATCTCCTTCGCCGGCGGATCTGCAGGGCCTTTGCTCGACAAGCTGCGCGCCGCGGCGACATCATGCCAGCGCGTGCGCTCCGCTCGCCCGCAAGATCAGCGCGACCATCCAGGCGCTCGAGCGCCAGCGGCGAGCCGCCCGACGACGTGGCGGTGGCCGCGGCGCTCGGCGTGCATCGAGGTGGCACCGGCGCCGGCTCGAGCGGCTCGTGCACGTCGTCGGCGCTTCTGGATCACGTGCTCGAGGGCCTGCTCGGCGAAACCTCGCCGACCCACCGCCCGATCACGCACCGCGCTCGCGCGTCCGCCGCCGGCGCTCGGCGCGCCTACCCTCGCGCGGCGTCTCGATCTCAACCTGTACTGCGCCGAGGCTCGCCTGCGCGCGAGGATCGGCCCAGGTCCTGAGCGTCACCGTCGTCGCGGGTGTGCCAGCTGCACGGCCGCGCCATCGGAGTTTGCCGGGCGGGCTGGGGCCCGCGCCGGCGCCGCCGCCGGAGCTGCGGCCGCGCGCGATCCTCGACCTGCACGGGCAGCCATGAGCAACGTCTCGTCGCAGGCCGCCGGCGCGGTCGTAGAGCAGCGCCCTCGCGACGCCGCCAACAGCATCGCCAACGCCTCGACCACCGCGTTCCGGGGCGATCATCGCGCGTTCCGCCAGGCCACTCGCTGCCTCGGCGCAGTCGCTGACCTGGTGATGGTCAGGGCGGGCGCTCGCGCCGTCGACGCTGCCCGGCACCTTCACCGAGACCGGCAACCCGCTCGACCTCGCGCTCAGGGGGCGACGGCTTCTCGGCTTATTACCTGACGGTGGCGTGCCGCTACACGCGCAGCGTGCGTTCGCTCGCCACGGGCCGGCTGGTCACGCTCGACTGCGACCTCGCGGTCACGGCACGCGGCGGCGCGCGTACGATCGTGATCCGCTGGCGCTGCAGCTCGAGATCGCTGGCCACCGGCGCGGTCGTCGCCGACGGCGTCGAGGTCGGCGCCGCTCGGCACAGCTCGCGGTTCCCGCCAGGGCGGGATCCAGCACGAGGGCGCGGCGCGCGGCGGCCTCGGCACGCCGCTGCCGGCGACGCCGACGCGCCGCCGACGGTGCGCAGCGGCGCGCTCGAAGGCAGCAACGTGAACATCGTCCGCCGGGTCGTCGACCTGGTGAGGAAGGTGCTCCGCACCTACCAGGTCCTCGTCGCGTCGTCGACTGACGTCGAGCCGCGCCGCGCGTGACCTCGGCGGTCCATGACCCTGCCTCGCGATCAGGGTCTACCACGTGTTTCGTGCCCTCGCCACCGCCATACCGGCGCGCGGCCGCCGAGCAGACCCGGCTCGGCGTCACCGCCAACAACATCGCCAACAGCTCGATACCGGCTAGCGCAGCCGCGTCAGCGTTCGCCGACCCTCATGCGCGGCAGCTGCGCGCGCGAGGCGCGTCCGCCGGCGCCGCGGCCGCTCGCCCATCGGCTCGAGGTCGGCCTCGGCGTGCGGTCCTGGAAGGCCTGCGCCGCGCGAGTTCACCCAGGGCGAGATGCAGCAGACCGGCAACCCGCTCGATCTCGCGATCGAGGGCCGCGGGTTCTTCCCGGTCGAGCTGCCCACCGGCGAGCCGGCGTACACCCGCGCGGGCGCGCTCCAGGTGGACGGCGAGGGACGCCTGCTCACCGCCGACGGCTTCCATCGCCGGCAGCATCACCATCCCGGCCAGGCGTCGGGCATCGCGGTCGCGCCCGGCGGCGTCGCGTGCCGGCATGATGCCCGGCGACGTCGCGCCGGCGACCTTCGGCCAGCTGCACGTGGCCACGTTCACCAACCGCAGGGCTCGAGCCGCTCGGCAAGAACCTGTTCGCGGAGACCACGGGATCGAACGCCGCGCAGCTCGGGATCCCGGCGAGGGCGGCGCCGGCGCCTGCTGCGGGGCTCTCGAGGCCAGCAACGTGCCCACCGTCAAGGGAGATGATCGATCTTCATCGTCCGGCTGGCGCGCCTGCGAGATCAACGCCCGCGTCATCGCGCCGCCGACGAGATGCTCGGCCAGACGGGGCAGCTGCGATGAGGCCGGCCCGGCTCCTCGTCGGAGCGATCATGGCGGTGGCGCTCGCGGCGAGCGCGCGGCCGGGCGCGGCCGAGCCCGGCGCAGCCACCGGCCTGGCGACGCCGCTCGAGCCGCTGGTGCGTCGCCTGATCGAGGGACAGCTGCCGGACGAGCTCGCGCTGGTGAGCGTGAGCCACCGGCGGCGCTCGTCGACGTGACCGCGGCCGAGGGCTCCGTCCGCGTGACGCTGCCGCGGGTCTCGACCCGGTCGCCTCAGCGCCCGCGTGACCAGGGGCTCCCCGCTGCCTTCTCGCAGGTGCCGATCGTCCTCACCGCGGTCGGCCCGGTGGTCGTCGCCCGCCGCGCCCGCGCCGGCGAGCCCCTCGACGACGCCGACCTCGGCGTGGTGCGTCGACCGCTGCCCCGGGTGCTGCTGCGGTCGTGAAGAGCGACGCGGCCGCCGAGCACCAGCGCGCGCTCTCCGCGGCGCGACCCTGTCGCCGCCCGCTCGCCGTCGACGACGTCGTCGGGGAGGACGTAGCCCCGTCCGCCCCGGTGGCCCGCGGGGCCGGTGGCGCTCAGCTACGGCGCGGCCCGTAAGACCGTGCGCGGGCGCGGCACGCTCGAGCGCCGCCGCGCGCCCTGGGCGAGGTGGCGCTGGTGCGGCTGGCGGCGACCGAGGCCCCGATCCGTAGGACCCTGGTCGGCCCGGCCCTCGTCGTGTTGGAGCGACGCCATGGAACGCCGCGCGCGCGTCGATCATGATCGGCCTGGTGTCGTCGGATGCCAGCCACGTGGCGCCTACCGCCCGCGGCACCGCGCCTACGACGACGAGCTCAGCCAGGCGCCCTCCGAGGCGCGCCACGCGGCAGCCTGCCCGACGGCCAGCGGGTGGTTCGAGGACAGCGTCGCGCCACGTCGGCGACGATCCTGGTGATCCGCATCGACGAGCGTGACGCCGCCAGCCGCAACGCGCAGACCGACCTCTCCACCGCGGACGACGCGACCTACGGGGTGCCGTCGGCGCTCGGCCTGGTCGCCGCGCTGGGCTCGCGGTTCCCCAACGTCGACGCCGCCAACCTGCTGACGACCTCGTCGTCCTCGCGCTTCGCCGGCGCCGGCTCCACCGAGCGCAACGGCCGCGTCAGCGCCACGCTCGCGGTGCGCATCGCGCGCGTGCTCGGCAACGGCGACCTGTTCGTCGAGGGCACCAAGGTCGTGATGGTCGGCGCCGAGGAGCAACACCTGTACATCAGCGGCGTCGTCCGCCGGGTCGACGTCGCGCCCGACAACACCGTGCTGTCGTCGAAGATCGCCGACGCCGAGATCGAGTACTCGGGCCGGGGCGACGTCAGCGACACCCAGCGGCGAGGCTGGCTGTCGCGGATCATCGCGTTCCTGTGGCCGTTCTGAGCCCCCCTTGCAGAGGCATGCCATGCGCCCTTGGTCGTCCTTCATCGTCGCGCTGACGCTCCTCGGTGCGCTCGCGCGCCCGGTCGCCGCCGAGCGCGTCAAGGAGCTGGCGCGGGTCGCCGGCGTCCGATCCAACCACCTCACCGGCTTCGGGATCGTGGTCGGCCTCGCCGGCAGCGGCGACGACGCCAGCTCGCCGGTGGTGCGCCGGTCGCTCGCCAAGCTGCTGACCCGGCTCGGCGTCACCGTCGACGCCGCCGAGCTCAAGGCCAAGAACGCGGCCGCGGTGGTGGTCACCGCCGAGCTGCCGCCCTTCGCGCGGCCCGGCGCGGCGCTCGACGTCACCGGTGGCGTCGATGGGGTCGGCAAGAGCTCGCCAGGGCCAGCTCAGCGCCACGCCGCTCAAGGGGCCCGACGGGCGGACCTGGGCCCTCGCCCAGGGCAGCCTGTCGCTGGAGGCGAGTTCGTCGAGGAGGCAGCGGCTCCTCCAAGGCGCGCAACCACGCGACCATCGGCGCGATCCCCGGCGGCGCCGTGGTCGAAGGCCCCTCGCGCCGACGGCGATGCCAGGAGGCGACCTGGCATCAGGTGCTCGACACGCCCGACTTCGACCGCGACGCGGCGGCTCCGCGGGCGATCGCGAAACCGCCGCGCTTGGCGACGGCTGCGCCGGTGGCGTACCGGGGACGCCGGCACCGTGGTCGTCACCATCGGCGCGCCCTACCGCGACCGCGTGGCCGCCTTGATCGCCACCATCGAGCAGCTCGAGGTGATCCCCGACGCCACCGCCCGGGTCGTGGTCGACGAGCGCAGCGGCGTGGTCGTGCTCGGCGCGCACGTCGTGCTCCACCCCGCGGTGGTGACCTTCGGCGCGCTCACCGTCGAGATCGGCGAGGCGCCGGAGGCGGTGCAGCCGGGGCCGCTCGCGGCCGGCGACACGACGATCGTGGCGCGCACCGACATCCAGGTCGCCGAGGCCGGCGGCGAGGTCCGGGTGGTGCCGAGCGCGACCACCGTGGCCGACGTGGCGGCGGCGCTCGCCAGCCTCGGCGCGAAGCCGCGCGACCTCGTCGCCGTGCTGCGCGCGCTGCGGACCGCGCGGGCCTTGCGCGCCGACCTGGTGACCCAGTGATCGACGCCCAGACCTACGACGGCCTGCGCCCGGTGAGCGGCGAGGGGCGCGACGAGGCGGCCCTCCAGCTGGAGGCGTTCTTCCTCCGGCGGCTGCTCGCCGAGGCGCGCCCCCAGGGCGACGCCCTGACCGGCGGCGGCATGGCCGGCGACACCTTCCGCGGGATGCTCGACGAGGCCATCGCCGACAAGATGGCCGAGTGCGGCGGCATCGGCCTGGCCCGCGCCTTCGGCGCCCAGTTCGACGACGAGGCCGCCCCGACCACGCCGGACCTCGACGGGGCCGGCGCCGGACGGCGGCGGCTCGGCGACCTCGCGCCGCTCGACGCCACCGCGCTGCGGCTGCACCTGCCGGTGTCGGGGCGGACCTCCTCGGCCTACGGCGTCCGCATCCACCCGGTCACCGGCGAGCGCTCGCACCACGCTGGCCTCGATCTCGCGGCGCCGACCGGCACGCCGGTGGAGGCGGCCGCCGCCGGCGTGGTGGTCCGCGCCGAGTCCGCCGGCACCTACGGCAACCTGGTCGTGCTGCGTCACCCCGACGGGCTCGAGACCCGCTACGCGCACCTGTCGGCCATCGCGGTCGCGACCGGCCAGCACGTGCGCGCGGGCGACACCGTGGGCGCGGTGGGCGCCACCGGTCGGGCCACCGGGCCGCACCTCCACTTCGAGGTCCGCCGCGAGGGCGTGCCACAAGACCCTACATTGTCACTTCCCCCCCTCAACGACCCGGCCACGCGGCCGACCCGGTAACCCGAGGCCCCGATGCGCATCGACCCAACGCTTGTCGACCCCATCCGTTCACGCCCTCGCGGGACCGACTCGTGCGCCGAACCCGACGAGGCGGCGACGCCGTCGGTCGCCGCGGTGGTGGTGCTGTCCGACGCTGCGGCGTCGACCCAGCGGCCCACGACCGAGCACGCGATCGCGGCGCGGCTCGAACAGATCTCGGCGCTGCTGCACCGAGGCGAGTATCCCATCGACCTCGATCGCCTCGCCGATCGCCTGCTGGCCGACGACGCCGCCCGCCTCGGCCGGCCCGAGCTGCACGCCGCGCCGCCGCCCGGGGACGAGCCGTGACCGCGTTGCCCGTCGCCGCGATCGAGGAGCTCCGCCTGGCCGCCGAGGAGCTGCTGGAGTCGTTCCGGCTCGAGCGCCGCGCGATCGTGACGCTCGACGCGCACCGGCTCGACGAGCTCGCGCCGAGCAAGGTCTCGATCGTCGCGCACATGCGAGAGCTGCTGGCCCGCCACGGCTGCACCGTCACCACCGCGCCTGCCGAGATCCGCGAGCTGTTCGCGGCGATCCGCCTCGAGGCGCAGTCCACCGCGATCCTGGCCACCGCCGCGTCGGCGAGCGTGCGCCGGCTCATGGGCGGCGAGCCCACCAGCTACGATCGCCGGGCCCGGCCCCAGGCCGCGATGGGCCAGCCGCTGCTGCGCGCCGCCGGGTGACCATGTCGGATCTCCTCTCGCTCCTGTCGCTCGGCTCGTCGGGGATCACCGCGCACAACACCGGCATCGCGATCGCCACCAACAACGTCGCCAACGTCGACACCCTCGGGTACTCGCGCCAGCGGGTCGACCTCGCGAGCCTGCCCGCCGCGCCGCTCGTCGGCGGCGTCCGCAGCCTCGGCCCCGAGCGCCTCGCCAGCGAGCTGCTCGCCGATCGCCTGCGCGACGCGACCGGCGGCCTGGGCCAGGCCTCGGCGCGCGCGTCGGCGCTGCGCGAGCTCGAGCAACGCCTCACCGGCGACGGGCCCTCGGTCGACGCGCGCCTCACCGCGCTCTTCGGCCGCTTCAGCGAGCTCGCCGCCGCGCCGACCGACCCGACCCTGCGCGCCGCCACCGTCGACGGCGCCCACGACCTCGCGGCCGCCATCCGCCGGCGCGCGCACGATCTCGACGACGCCGGCGTCGAGGCCGACGCGCGGCTGGGCGATCTGGCGCGGGAGGCCGGGGGCCTCGCCACCGAGCTGGCGGCCGCCAACGTCGCGGTCGCGCGGAGCCCCGACGACCCCACCCTGGCCGACCGTCGCGATCTCCTCGCGCGCCAGCTCAGCGCGCTCGTCGGGGGCCAGGCCCGCATCGACGGCGACGGCCAGCTCCGGTACGTGCTCGACGGCGGCGCGGTGCTCGTCGACGGCGAGCTCGCCGCCGCCTTCACCACCCAGCGCGACGCCACCACCGGCTCGCTGCGGGTGCAGCTCGGGTCCGGGGCCGCGACGCGCGACGTCACCGGCGACCTCGCGGGCGGCGCCCTCGGCGGCGTCGTCGCCTTCCGCGACGGCCCGCTGGCGACGCTGCGGACCGAGCTCGACCAGTACGCCTACGAGCTGGCGACGGCGTTCAACGGGGTGCACCGCGCCGGGGCCGGCCTCGACGGCGTCACCGGGCGGGACCTGTTCGTGCCGACCGCGACCGCGACCGGCGCCGCCGCCGCCTTCGCCGTCGATCCCGGCGTCGCCGCCGACGCCACCTGGCTGGCGACCGCCGCCGCCGGCGCCGGCCCCGGCGACAACCAGGCCGCGCTCGCCTTGCGGGGCCTCGCCGATTCGCCGGTGGTCGCCGGCGGGACCCGGACGCCCGTCGACGGCTACCTCGCGATGATCGGCGCCCTCGCGACCGCGAGCCGCGCGGCCCAGGCCGACGCAGCGCAGGGCGAGCTGGTGACCGACCACCTCGGCGATCTGCGCGACGCCCTCGCCGGCGTCGACCTGCAGGAGGAGCTGGCCTCGCTGTCGCGCTTCGAGAACACCACCCGCGCGCTGACCCGCTTCGTCGCGACCGTCGACGATCTGCTGCGCTCGATGATCCAGGAACTCTAGGTCGAGGTCGACGCATGCGAGTCACCGGTCACCACTTGCTCGCCCAGGCCTCGGCCTCCACCCGCAGCGCGCAGGCGCGCGTCGGCCAGGCGGCCGCGCAGCTCGGCTCGGGCGAGCGCCTGCAGGCGCCCTCCGACGATCCCACCGCGTGGGCCATCGCCGCGCGCGCGCGGGCGCACGCGAGCCTCAGCCAGGGCGCGCGGGCCGGCGTCGCGACCAGCAGCGAACGCCTGGAGGCCACCGACCTCGCGCTCGCCTCGCTCGGCGACGTGTTCGCCCGCGCCCGCGAGCTCACGATCGAGGGCGCGACCGACAGCCTCAGCGCCACCGATCGGGGGCGCATCGCGATCGAGCTGCGGGCGCTCTTCGAGAGCGCGATCGGGTTCGCCAACGCGCGCGCGCCCGACGGCGAGTACCTGCTCGCCGGCGCCGCCTCGCAGACGCCGCCGTTCGACCCGACCGGGGCCTACCTGGGCGACGCCGGCGCCCGCGAGGTCCTCGCCAGCGAGGGCGCGCTGCAGATGGTGACGGTGCCGGGCACGGTGCTCACCGCGGTCGACGGGGTCGACGTGCTGCCGGCGCTCGATCGGGCGGCGACGGCGTTCGCGAGCAACGACGTCGCCCAGATCGCGCTCTCCCTCGACGAGCTCGAGCAGGCCGTCGAGCAGCTCGCGAGCGCGCGGACCCGCGCCGGCGGCGCGATGGCGGTGCTGCGCGACGTCGAGCTCGCCCGGCGCGCCTTCGAGGACCGCCTCGCCGGGATCGCGGCCGACGCCGTCGAGGCCGACCCGGTGACGGCCGCGACCGCCTTCGCCCAGGCCGGCCAGACGCTCGAGACCACCCAGGCGATCGCCGCCTCGATCGCGAACCTGCTGCGGCCGGGCTGAGCGCGGGCCTTCATCGCCGACGCGATCGGTCGACTCACCCCACGTGCTCACCTGGATCCGTCGGCTGTTTCGCCCCACCCCCGCCGCGGCCCCGATCGTGGCGCGGGCGCCGGGCCCCCGGCCCGACCTCGCCGAGGGCAGCCAGCCCAAGCCCGTCCCCACCGCCCCCACGCCGCCGACGCCGCCCGACGCGCTCGAGCTCATCGGGATGATCGCCGGCGCGTCGTCGACGGCGCCGGATCCGACGCAGGTCTCCGAGCTGGTCGAGCTCGTGCGCCAGGATCCGATGCTCATCTCGGCGATGCCCGCGTTCCCGGCGACGTCGGCCCGGATCCTCGAGCTGACCCAGCACGAGCGCCTCGACCTCAACGAGCTGGTCCGGGTCCTCCACTGGGAGCCGGCGGCCGCCAGCGAGATCCTGCGCGTCGCCAACGCCGCCGGCTTCTCGCGCGGCAAGGTCGACGACCTGCGCGCCGCCGTGCTCGTGCTCGGCCTCGGCGAGGTCGGCGCGATCGCGTCCGCAGTGGGGGCGCGCGCTCTCTTCGACATGGAGGCCCGCGCCGAGCACGACACGTTCGCGCGGCTGTGGGGCGCGCTGCACCACGAGGCCCTGGTCACCGCGTTCACCGCGTCGTGGCTGGGCCAGGGCCTCCACCTGCCCCGCTACGATCGGATCTTCTTGCGCGCGCTGCTCGGCAGCTGCGGCCGACCGCTGGCGCTCCGCGTGCTCGCGCGGCTGGTCGTGTCCGGCCGCTTCCGCGCGCGCCCCGCGCCCCAGGCCGTGCTCGCCGCGCTCGACGAGCTCGACGCCGAGATCCGCGAGCTGGCGATGCAGACGTGGGAGCTGCCGCCGTCGCTGGTCGACCTGGTGTCGCCGGCGAGCGCGCAGGAGCGCGCGGTGGTCGAGCTGGTCCAGGGCATCGCGCTGCTGCGGCGCGCGCCGCACCGGGTCACCGTCGCCGATCTCGTGCGGACGCACGCCGAGACGCTCCGCCTCGACGGCGCGTGGATCCGGCTCATCACCAAGGAGCTGGAGTGCGCGAGCGCCCGGGTCGGCGCCATGTTCGGCACCACCGGCATCACCCTGTCGGCGGCCGCGATCCCGGTGGCGCAGCTCGAGGCCGCGAGCCGCGCCTGATGCGGGCGCTGGTCCACGGGCTGCGGGAGCGGCGCGCCCTGGGCGTCCTCGCCAGCGAGCGCGACCACGCCCGGATCCGGGCCCTGTCGCTCCAGGACGCCTCCGGCTCGCTCCTGGCCTGCGTGCAGGCGCTGCTGCTGGACTTCGACGAGCTGGGCCCCGACGTCGTGCGGCGCGCGCTCGACGAGGTCCGCGGACGGCTGGTCGCCGACGTGTCGCCGGCGGTCCTCACCGACGAGGTCCGGGCCTGCACCGAGCAGGTGCTCGACTTCGCCGAGCGGGAGCGGCGCTATCTCGACGATCGCGACACCGAGCTGCGCCGGATCATCGGCGTGCTCCAGGAGGGCCTGCTCGAGCTCGCCGCCAGCGGCGGCGATCACCACGATCGCATGCGCGCCCGGGGCGAGCGCCTCGAGGCCGCGTCCCAGCTCGGCGACCTCGTCCGCATCCGCCAGGCGATCGCCCGCGAGGTGGAGGCGCTCCGCCGCGACGTCATCGACAAGCAGGCCGAGGACGCGGCCCGGGCGAGCGCCCTGCGGCGCGAGATCGACGGCCTGCGGGCCGACGTCGAGCAGGCGCGCTCGGCGGCGGCCACCGATCCGCTGACCGGCGCGGCGAACCGCGCCGCCTTCGACGCGGAGCTGGCCCGGCGCTGCCAGCTCGCCGACGCCGGCGGCGAGGCGTTCGCGCTGCTGGTGCTCGACGTCGATCACTTCAAGCAGATCAACGACACCCACGGCCACGCCGTCGGAGATCGCGTGCTGGTCGCGATGGTGACGTTCTGCCGCGAGCACGTGCGCCGCGGCGATCTGGTGGCGCGCTGGGGCGGCGAGGAGTTCGCGATCGTGTTGCCCTCGGCCAGCCGCCGGGTCGCGCTCGCCAAGGCCCGCCACATGATCAAGGCGCTGGCGCGCCGGGCCTGGCAGGTCGACACCACCCAGACCCTGCGCTTCGCCGTCAGCATCGGCGTGGCGGCGTGGGGCAAGGGCGACGATCCGGCCCGCGTCTTCGAGCGCGCCGACCGCGGCCTGTACGCCGCCAAGCAGGCCGGGCGCGGGCGCGCCATCGCGGCCCGCTGACCGGCGGCGTCGGCGGCGCCTCAGCGCGCGTAGACCAGCACCGGGCCGCGCAGGGCGCCGTCGGCCAGGTTGCGCAGCCGCGCCAGGAAGCTCTCGGTGATCTCGTAGCCCCGCATCACCAGGAGCGCGCCGGAGGCGAGGCGGAGATCGGCCGCCACCACCATGCCGACCCTGAGCCGGAAGATCGGCAGCGCCTGGGTCTCGCGCGCGTCGTCGTCCTCGGCGCGCAGCGCCCGCAGCGCCTCGAGCAGGGCCGGCGCGAAGGCGTCGCCGCGGGCGCGCAGCGCGGCCAGCGCGTCGCGGGCCGGGACCCCATCGGCGATGAGGTGATCGAAGGCCACCGCGAGCTGGAGCAGCTGGGCCCCCTGCTCGACGACCTGCCGCACGTGGTCGAGGGTCGTGATGCGTCCACACGGCGGCTGCGCGCTGCGCGCGATGATGGCCCGCACCACCTCCAGGCGCGGGATGTTCGCCAGCAGCCGCTCGGTGGTGCTCGGCACCCGGTCGAGCATGCGCTGCTCGTCGTCGGTGAGCGCGTGGCCGGCGACCTGGCGGGCGACGGTCTCCGCCGGCAGCGCGACCGCGCCCAGCTGCGACAGCATCGCGGCGACCTCGAACTGCCAGACGTCGCGGAGGCGCTGCCGCAGCGCGAGCTCGCTGACCAGCTGCTTGATGCGGTTGGCGCGCCCGAACAGCTGCGGCGAGGTCAGCTCGAGGACGTCGATGAGCGCCTCGATGCTCCCGCACAGGGTCTCGGTGAGCAGCTGACGCTCCGAGTCGAGGAGCCGGTGGTGGGCGATCCCGTCCTCGACGGCGGCCAGCACGCGGGGCACCGCGCACGGCTTGGTGAGGAAGCGAAACACCTGGCCCTCGTTGATCGCGGCCATCGCCGCGCGCAGGTCGGTCTCGCTCGACAGCAGGATCCGGGTCGCCGCGGGCCGCAGCGACCGGGCCTGGGCCAAAAAGTCGGCGCCCGACATGTCGCCGGCGCGCACGTCGCACAGCACGCAGGCGACCTCCTCGGGGCCGCCCAGGATCTCGAGGCCCTCGCGGCCGCTGCCGGCGACCACCACCTCCCAGCGTCGCCGCAGGTGGCCGACCATGCCGACGACGACGTCGAGGTCATCGTCGACGCAGAGGATGCGCGGCGGCGGCGGCGGGACGGCCGCGAAGGCGGCGGTCCAGCGGGCGGTGGCCGCCGCCGGCGGCACGGCGGGCGCCGCGGTGATGCGGCGGGTCCGCGGCGCGTCGACGGGCGGAGGCACCCCGGGTGGATCGACCGCTCCCGGCCGCGGTTGAGCGCCGCAGGTTCTCGCGCCGCGGCCCTTCACGGCCCCGGCGGCCGGACGAACCAACGGGCACACGGCCCATCGAGGTCGACAACCTGGAGAACCCGCTCATGAGTCTTTCGCTCCTCACCAACGTCACCTCGCTCAACGCCCAGCGCAACCTGGCCAAGACCCAGACCGCCCTCGCCAGCTCGATCAGCAAGCTGTCGTCGGGCATGCGCATCAACCTGGCGGCCGACGACGCCGCCGGCCTCGGCATCAGCGAGAACCTCAAGGCCGACATCCGCAGCCTCGCGCAGGCCCAGCGCAACGCCAACGACGGCATCTCGCTGACCCAGGTCGCCGAGGGCGCGATGGACGAGATGACCGGCATCGTCACCCGCATGCGCGAGCTGGGCGTGCAGTCGGCCAACCAGACCCTCGGCTCGACCGAGCGCAGCTACATCCAGACCGAGTTCAACCAGCTCCGCGCCGAGATCAACCGCATCTCCGCGGTCACCGAGTACAACGGCCAGAAGCTGATCGACGGCAGCGCCTCGGCCGGCCTCAGCTTCCAGATCGGCATGCACAACTCGGCCAACGACCGCCTCTCGATGAGCGTCACCCGCCTCACCACGTCGACGCTCGGCTCGACCTCGCTGCACGTCGCGTCGGCGACGCTGTCGACGGTCACCGGCGCGCGCAACGCGCTGGGCGTGTTCGATCAGGCGATCACCCAGCTGTCGACGGCGCGCTCCAAGCTGGGCGCGGTCCAGAACCGCATGCAGGTGACCATCTCCAACCTCAGCGTCGCCCACGAGAACCTCTCGGCCGCCAACTCGCGCATCCGCGACGTCGACGTCGCCTCGGAGACCTCGGCGCTGACCCGCTCGCAGGTGCTGAGCCAGGCCGGCCTCGCGGTGCTGTCGCAGGCCAACCAGCTGCCGTCGTCGGCGCTGTCGCTGCTCCGCGGCTAGCGCCACGGGCCTCGCGCCGGCGACGTGATCGCGCTGATCCGTCGCCGGCCTCGTCCCCCTCCGCACCTCCTCGATCGCAAGGACGGCCATGGTCACCTTCACGGGCCTCGTCAGCGGGCTCGACACCGCGAGCCTCATCTCGTCGCTGGTCAGCGCCGAGCGCGCCGCGATCTCGCCGCTGGCGACCCAGCGCGACCAGCTGTCCTCGCAGAAGTCGATCCTCTCCTCGATCACCAGCCAGCTGGGCAAGCTGGCGGACGTCTTCAAGGGGATGGACCTCGCCTCGGAGGTGCGGCCGCGCACCGCGACGAGCAGCGACGCCCACGTCGACGTCGCGGTCGCCGGGGGCACGACCCCCATCTCCCACCACGTCCGCGTCCACCAGCTCGCCGAGGCGCAGTGGTGACGTCGCGGACGTCCCCAGCGCCGACGCCGGCGTCCTCGGCCCGGGCCAGGTCACGATCACGCCGCCGGGCGGGACCCCGACGGTGGTGACCTGGGGACGGCTCGGAGTCGCTGCAGACGATCGCCGATCGGCTCAGCGCGTCGGGCACCGGCGCCGTCGCCGCGGTCCTGTTCGACGGCGCCGAGACAGCTCACGGTCGCCTCGACGGCGACCGGCAGCGGGCGCGGCGACCTTCGTCGACGGCGGCGACGGCCTCGACCTCGCGCCTCCCCGCGAACCTGCGCATCGCCGCGCAGGACGCGCGGGTCAGCATCGACGGGGTCGAGGTCACCCGCAGCAGCAACGTGATCGCCGACGCCCTGGCCGGGATCACGCTGACCCTGCGCCGCCCCACCTCACCGGCGAGCCCGACGCCTCGGTCGGCGTCCAGCTCGACCGCGAGGCCGCGGTCGGCCAGCTGACCGAGCTGGTCGACGCCTACAACGGCGTCGCGGCGCTGCTGAGCAACCAGCTGCGCTACGACGGCACCACCAAGAGCGGCGCCACCCTGTTCGGCGACTCGACGCTGCGCCGCCTCCAGGGGGCCCTCTCGCTGACCATCACCAGCGCGCACGGGGATCACACCCTCGGCGCCCTCGGCGTCTCCCTCGACCGCGCGGGCAAGATGTCCCTCGACGAGGCCAAGCTCACCGCGGCGCTCGACGCCGATCCCGACGCGGTGGGGACGCTGTTCGTCGACGGCGGCCTCGCCGCGACGATGATCGCGGCGTGCGACGACTACCTCCGCGCCGGCGACGGCATGCTCGCCGGCAAGACCAAGGCCCTCACCGATCGGCAGGCGATCTACCAGCGCCAGATCGATCGCATGGAGGCGTCGGCGGAGTCGCTGCGCGCGCGCCTCGAGGCGCAGTTCGCCGCGATGGAGCAGACCCTGTCGGCCTGGCAGAGCCAGGCCACCTACATCACCAACGCCTTCGGCTAGGCCGCGCCGAGAACGAGGACCCATGCACGCCCGCGCTGCACAGACCTATCAGCGCGTCGACCTGGAGTCGGCGCCCAAGATCCAGATCGTCGACCGCCTGTTCCGGCGCTTCGCCGATGACGCCGCGGCGGCGCGCGCCGCCCTCGCGGCCGGCGACGTGCGCGGCAAGGCCGCGGCCATCGACCACGCCCTGCAGATCGTCGCCGAGCTCACCGCCGCGCTCGACCCGACGGCGTCACCCGAGCTGTGCGCGAACCTGGCCTCGCTCTACGGCTTCGTCCAGGCTCAGCTCGGCGACGCGAGCGCGCGCCGCGATCCGGCCGCCCTCGAGCGCGCGACGTGCGTGATGGCCGAGCTCGGCGACGCGTTCGCACAGGTCCACCAGGGCGGCGCGCGATGACCGCCGACGCCTCGCTCCGCGCCCTGCTCGCGGCGACGCCCGAGCCCCCGGCCCAGGGCGCCCTCCCCGCGTGCGTGCTGCTCGAGACCTTCACCCGCATGCTGGCCGCGCGCGCGGCGATCCTGGCCGAGGTGCGGGCGCCGATGAGCGCGCGCGACGCGGCGTCCCGCGGCCTGCTCGCCGAGCTCACCCGGCGCAACGAGGGCTGGCGACGCCTCGCCGAGCACGCGCGCGACGCGCTCCCGCCGCCCCGGCTGGCGGTCGCCCAGCTGCGGGCCTACGCCGTCAGCGACGTCAAGGGTGACGACGGCGGCGCGACCCCCACCGCGTAAGCGCCCGATCTCGCAGCGCCGCGGGCTGGCGCGATCCTGGCAACGCCCCGGCTCGCCATGCCGCGCTGGCTCCCCTACGGCCGACAGCTCATCGACGACGACGACGTGGCCGCGGTGGTCGCGGTGTTGCGGTCGCCCGCGCTCACCGGCGGGCCCGAGGTGCCGCGGTTCGAGGACGCCCTGGCCCGCACCGTCGAGGCCAGCCACGCCACCGCCTGCGCCAGCGGCACCGCAGCGCTGCACCTGGCCTACGCCGGCCTCGGCCTCGGCCCCGGCGACGAGCTCATCACCAGCCCGATCACGTTCTCGGCGACGGCGGCCGCCGCCTACCCCCTGGGCGTCGAGGTCCGGCTCGCCGACGTGGACCCGACCACGGGCAACCTCGACCCGGCCGCCGTCGCGGCGCTGATCGGCCCGCGGACCCGCGCGATCACCGCGGTCCACCTCGCTGGCCGCCCCGCCGACGTCACCGCGCTCGGCGCGCTCGCCCGTCGCCACGGGCTGCGGCTCATCGAGGACGCCTGCCACGCCCTGGGCGCGCGCCGCCGGCGCGCCGGTAGGCAGCGACGCGGGCGAGGCCGACGCCGTCGTCTTCTCGTTCCACCCGGTCAAGCACGTCACCACCGGCGAGGGCGGCGCCGTCGTGACCCGCGACGCCGAGCTCAAGCGCACCCTCGATCGGCTCCGCAACCACGGCATCGAGCGCGAGCCCGCGCGCCTGCAGCACGGTGCCGAAGGGCCGTGGAGCTACGAGGTCCAGGACGCCGGCTGGAACTATCGCCTGCCCGACCTCCTGTGCGCCCTCGGCACCTCGCAGCTCCGCAAGCTGCGCGGGTTCGTCGACCGGCGGCGGGCGCTGGCGGCGCGGTACCGCGCGCGGCTGGCGACGACGTTCGGCCGCGGGCCCGGCGCGCCGGTGCTGGCGCCGCCCGACGACGCTGCCGGCGACCTCGGCGCGTACCACCTGTTCCCGGTGGCGATCGACTTCGCGACCCTCGGCGTGACCCGCGCCGGCGTGATGATCGGCCTCGCGGACCGTGGCATCGGCAGCCAGGTCCACTACATCCCGCTCGATCGCCACCCGCTCCACGCGCGGCGATGCCAGCGCGACGCCGCCACCCCTCGCCCGGGCGCCGCCCGCTACTACGCCCGCACCCTCAGCCTCCCCCTCTACCCCGCGCTCACCGACGAGGAGGTCGACGACGTCGTCGACGCCCTCGCCGCCACCTTGCAGGAGCTCCGCCATGGTCACCCCGCCGCCTCGCTCGCTGGCTAGCCATCACGACCTCGACGTGCTCGACGA
This sequence comes from Kofleriaceae bacterium, assembly GCA_041389945.1. Classification (GTDB taxonomy): domain Bacteria; phylum Myxococcota_A; class Polyangia; order Haliangiales; family Haliangiaceae; genus JAWKQW01. The sequence goes on along the minus strand of JAWKQW010000010.1, from coordinate 169,853 downwards.
CCGCGCCGTGCTCGTCACCGGCGGCACCGGCTCGTTCGGCCGGGCGTTCGTCACCGCGGCGCTGCGCTCGCGCGCCCGCAAGCTCATCGTGTTCTCCCGCGACGAGCAGAAGCACTACGCCATGGAGCGCGAGCTGTCGGACCCGCGCCTGCGGTTCTTCGTCGGCGACATCCGCGACCGGGACCGGCTGCAGATCGCCCTGCGCGACGTCGACGTGGTGGTCCACGCCGCCGCGATGAAGCACGTGCCGATCTGCGAGTACAACCCGCTCGAGGCCCTGCAGACCAACGTCGTCGGCGCCCGCAACCTGGTCGAGGCGTCGCTCGCCAACGGCGTCGACCGCCTGATCGCCTTGTCCACCGACAAGGCGGTGGCGCCGGCCAACCTGTACGGCGCCACCAAGCTGTGCATGGAGAAGCTGCTGATCGCGGCCAACGCCTACGCCGGCGATCGCAGCACCCGGTGCGCCATCGTGCGGTACGGCAACGTGATGGGCTCGGCGGGCAGCGTCATCCCGTTGTTCCGCAGCCAGCGCGGGCGCGGCGCGCTGACGATCACCGACGAGCGCATGACCCGGTTCTGGATCGAGATGTCGGAGGCCGTCGGGCTGGTCCTGCGCGGGCTGCGGCAGATGACGGGCGGCGAGATCTTCGTCCCCAAGCTGCCGACCAGCGACATCGGCACGCTCGCCGAGGCGGTGGCGCCCGGGGTGCCCCGCACCACCATCGGCATCCGCCCCGGCGAGAAGCTGCACGAGGTGCTGATCTCCGTCGAGGAGGCCCGGCGCACCAGCGACCTCGGCGACCTGCTCGTGATCTGGCCGGAGTTCCCGTTCCACGCCGGCACGACCGCGCGCCCCGGGCGCGGCCTGCCCGACGGCTTCGCCTACTCGAGCCACGACGCGGAGCCACGCCTGAGCCTGGCGCAGACCCGCGCGTTGCTCGACCGCGTGGCGTGAGGCTCCAGCGCACCGTTCTGCTGCGCGCCGACGGCGGCCCCATCCGCGGCGTGTGCCACCTCGCGCGGACCGCCGGCCTGGCCGACGCGCTCACCGCCGCCGGGCACCAGCCGGTGCTGCTGCTCGGGGGCGATCTGGCGACGGTGCGAGCCTGGTGCGCCAGCCACGACGTGGCCGCCACGGTCGGCGCCTGGGACGCCTCCGAGGTCCGCGCGCTCGCCGCGGTCACCGCCGCGAGCGCGGTGGTGCTCGACGGGCCGCGCCTGGTGCGCCAGCTCGGCTCCGCGCTCCTGGGCGACGCCAACCCCGACACGATCGTCCTCGACGACGCCGGCGGCGTCGAGCTGCCGGTCGCGGCGATCGTCAACCCCGCGGTCGGCGCCGACGCCCTCGCGGCGACGTACCCGGGCGCCCAGCGGCGCTTGCTCGGGCGCCGCTACGAGATCCTGCGCCGCGAGGTGCTGCGCCACGGCCAGGGCGCGTGCGCGTGCCGCGGGCGCGCACCCGGCACCGGGTCCTGCTCGCGCTCGACGACCGCGGCTCGACCGGCGCGACCGCGCGGGTGCTGGCGGCGCTACCCGCGCGGCCTCGGCTCGAGGTGATCGTGCGCTGCGACGCCGGCTTCCGCGACGAGGTCTCCCTCGTGCGCGGCGCGCGCCACGCCCGTCGCCACGGCCACCTCGTGCACGTGGTGCACGGCCCGTCCCCGCTGAGCGTGGACGTGCTGCGCGCCGACCTCGCGATCACCGCCGCCGACGCCTCCCTCGGCGAGCTGGCCTACCTGGGCTGCCCGGCGCTCGCCTACGCGATCGCCCCGGAGCAGGCCGCGGCCGGCGCGACCCTGGCCGCCGCGGGGCTGATCGCCGGCGGCCAGCGCCTGGCGACGCTCGGCGACGACCCCCTGCGCGATCAGCTCGCCGCGTTCCTCGAGGACGACGTCGGTCGCGGGCGCCTGCGCCTGGCCGCGCTGGCCAGCGTCGACGGCTACGGCGCCGCGCGCATCGTCGAGACGCTGCTGGGGTGAGGCGCGCCCCGCCCCTGGGGCGCACGCGCGACCTCCGCGAGCGCCCCCCGCAGCGGCGCCTCGAGCGCGTCCACCGCCGCGAGCAAGGCGGTGAGCAGCCGCGCCTCGGCGCCCAGCAGCCCGGCGGCGGAGGTCTCCTGGAGCGCGGCGACGTGGGCCCGCTCGATCGCGCGCTGGGCCACCATCGACACGAAGGGCAGCGCGCCGCAGCGCGCGCGAGCGCGGCCTGTGGCGGGCCAGCCGGGCCTCGCCGCCACGGTCGTGGTCGCTGCGCCGGGCCTCGGCGAGGCACCGGGTCGCCAGCCGCCGGATGGTCGCCAGGCGGCCGAGCTGTCGCCGCAGGTGGGCCGCCAGGCGGCGCCGCGCGCCGACGGCGTCGTGGCTCGCCGCGACCTCGGCGAACATCGCGCGGGCGTCGAGCGCCGGGCGGCCGCGGAGCTCCGCGACCACGTCGGCCAGCGGCCGGTGCGCCATGCCCGCGATGAACGCGCCGCCCTCGGTGCAGTTGTACATCCGCGGCGCGGGCGTCGCGGCCGCGGGGTCGGTCAGCCGCGCGGCGACCTCGACGAACCAGCGGTGGAACATGCCGAACATGAACGTCGAGCGCACCGGCGTGCCGTGCCAGCCAGGCAGCTCGATGAGCCGCTCGGCGGGCGCCGCCGGCCCGCCGGCGGCCTTCATCGCGCGGAACCCGGCGCTCCAGTTGCCGACCCGCACCGTGCCGTCGGGGCCGAGCTCGGCGCGGGCGTCGCCGTCGGCGCAGCTGGCGACGTAGTACTGCGTGCCGGAGAAGGACAGGTCGAGCCCGACGCACACGATGGGATCGCAGCGCCAGCGCAGGGCCAGGCCGAAGGCGCTGGTCGCCACCGAGCCGCCGCTGGCGATGGCGGCGTCGGCGCCGAGCCCCTCGAGCAGCCACGCGTCGAGCGTCGAGTTCGCGGCGACCGCCATGGTCACCGGCGCGTCGAGCGAGAACAGCGACGGATGCACCGTGACGCCGTTGACGATCGCGCCGACGTCGCGCAGGTCGACGTCGGCGAAGTGGTAGCGCACGTCCTGCGGGTCGACGGTGAGCACGACGTCGGGCCGGACCCCGGCCTGCCGCAGCGGGCGCAGCGCGTGGCTGACCGCGACGATCACGGCGGCGCCGTCGAGCTCGCGCAGCCGCGCGACGTTGGCCGCCAGCGACGGACCCGGCGCCACGATCACCAGCGGCCGCCCGGCCAGGCGGTCGCCGATCGCGTCGATCGTCGGGTGGCGCGCGAGGGCCGGCAGGTTGGCCGCGCCCTGGGCGATCCACGTCGGCGAGAACGCCTCGATGGTGTTGCGGTGGATGCGCAGATCCGCGAGCGCCTCCCGGACCCGCGCGAGCGCGTCCTCGGCGGTGGCCGCGTCGACGTCGAGCCCGGCGCGCACCGCCAGCCGCTCGGGCGCGCACGGATCCATCGTGCGGATCGCGGCCACCAGCTCGCGCAGGTCGCGGCACACGATGACCTCCGGCGGGTACCCGCCGGCGTCGGCGTCGGCGGCCACCAGCGCGACCACCCGCCGCTGGCCGAGGGCGCCGAGCATGCCGGCGACCGCGCCGAGCTCGGCGCCGACGAGGACGACCAGGTCGGTGGCGACGTCCCACACCGCCGGCAGCAGCCGGTCCGCGATGGTCGCGACCCCGAGCGGGGTCCGCAGCAGCTCGCGGTCGCCCGCGACCGGCCGCGCCAGCCAGCGATCGAAGGCCTGCTCGGCGAGCCGCGCGTCGGCGCGCGGGCCGGCCAGCGCCTGCAGCGCGCGCAGCCCCTCGAGCGAGGGCTCGACGTCGTCCGGCGGCTCGAGCCGGGCCAGCCGGGCGCGCGCCGCGCGGGCCGCGTGGCTGGCCGCCAGCGCCGCGACCACGTCGTCGGCCTCGATCGCGGCGATGAGCGCGCGCCCGGTGGCGCCGAGCTCCTCGAGGGCCGCGGCCGGCGCCGCCAGCTGCTCAGCCGACATCGGCCTGGCTCCACGGCTTCTGCACGATCGCGGCGTTGCCGGCGGCGAGGCCGGGGTTGGCGCGGACGTGGCCGACGACCTCGGCGTACGGCGGGACGCGGCGGCCGAGGTCGAGCTCGGCGATCAGCCGCCGGACCACCGCGAGGTCCTCGGGGGTGTCGACCGTCCACCGCAGGTCGTCGGCGGAGATCGGCGCGACCACCTGGGCGATGCGAAACAGCGCGGGCTCGTCGAGCAGCAACGCCGTGACGTGCTCGCGGTGGGCCGCCGTGGTCGCCAGCCGCCCCACCCGCTCGAGGGTGTCGCGGTGCAGGGCCTCGACGTCGAGGCCGCGCGGGAACGTCCGGCGGTGGGTGTTGGACGCGTAGTCGACGTCGTCGGTGAGCGCCGCGACCACCCGCTCCACCACCTCGGGGTCGAGCAGGGGACAGTCCGCGGTGACCCGGACGATCACGTCGGCGTGCGCCGCCCGGGCCGCCAGCAGGTAGCGCCCGAGCACGTCGTCGCCAGGCCCGCGCACGAGCTCGACCTGGTGCTGCGCGCACACCGGCCCGAGGACGTCGTCGGCCGGCCCCCAGGGCGCGGCCACCACCACGGCGTCGAGCGAGCGCGCCTGCTGCAGCCGCCGCAGCACGTGCCCCAGCATGGTCGTCCCGCCGAGGTCCGCCAGCACCTTGGCCGGCAGCCGACCCGAGCCGACCCGGGCCTGGACGATCGCGATCCGCCGGGTCACGGCTTCTCGAAGAGGTGCACGGTGCAGTCGTCGTAGCCGTCGTCGGCGCCGACCTCGAGCGTGAGCAGCGGCCGCAGGCTGGGGAACCGGGCCCGCCACAGCGCCCCGTGATCGCGCTTCCACAGCGCCCCGAGCTCGCCGCGGTAGGGCACCGCGACCTCGGTCGGGTGGTCGTACTCGATCGCGACGAGGTAGCGGCGCGCGACGCGGTACATCTCGTCGAGCGCGCGCCCGAGGTCGGCGGGCGCGATGTGGATCAAGACGCCGCTGGTGAAGACCAGGTCGAACCAGGCGTCGCGGAACGGCAGCTCGAAGGCGGTGCCGCGCAGGACGCCCAGCGCCGGATCGCTGCGCCGGGCCCGCGCGACCGCGTCCGCTTGCGGCTCGATGCCGTAGAGCTCCGGCACGCCGAGCGCCTGGAGGTAGCGCAGGTTCCAGCCGACGTTGCAGCCGACCTCGAGCGCGCGCGCGACCGGACGATCCGCGAGGATGCGCGCCCAGGTGCGCTGCCGCGCCGGGAGCGACTGGTCGTTGCGGTCGGTGTAGGCACGCCCGAAGCCGGACGTCCACAGCGCCAGCTGGGGCGTCGTCGACGGGACGACGGTGGCGCCGGGGGCGGCGCCGGGCTCGGGATGAGACACGGGGACGATCCTTTCTCGGGGGAGCGGCGCGGAGGGCTGGGTCACGCCAGCAGCTCCCACGCCAGCGGGGTGCCGCGCGCGATCGGCTGGGCGGCGCGGCGGCCGATCACCCGATCGAGCTCGCGCGGCGGCAGGCCGACGCCGGGCCGGAGCGCGCGCACGTTGGTCCGGGTCAGCGCCTCGCCGGCGGCGATGGCCTCGACCGCGAAGAGCGAGCGCCGCAGCGCCCGGCTGGAGGCCTCGACCGCCGGCCTCGCCGCCGTGCCGTCGCCGAGGGCGGCCCACGCGGTGCGCGCGCCGCGCACGACCTCGGCCATCTCGGCGGGCTCGAGGGAGAACCCGGCGTCTGGCCCACCATCGGCGCGCGCCAGGGTCAGGTGCTTCTCGATCACGCACGCGCCTCGCGCCACCGCGGCGATCGCGACGATGGCGCCCGGCGAGTGGTCCGAGATGCCGACGAGCCCGTGGCGGGCCAGCGCGTCGAGGCGGCGGAGGTTGCTGGCCTCCGGCGGGGTCGGGTAGCCCGACACGCAGTGCAACAGCGCGATCGGCCCGGAGCCGGCGCGACGCGCCACCGCCACCGCCTCGTCGACCTCGGCGTCGCTGGCCATGCCCGTCGACATCAGCAGCGGCTTGCCGGTCCGCGCCGCGGCGGCGATGAGCTCGAGGTCGACGAGCTCGAACGACGCGATCTTGAACGCGGGGGCGCCGAGCGCGTCGAGCCTGGCCACCGCGACCTCGTCGAACGGCGTCGAGAACACCGCGAGCCCGCGCGCGCGCCCCCGCTCGAAGAGCGCGGCGTGCCACGCCCACGGCGTCTGGGCCTCGTCGTAGAGCTCCCACAGCCGGCGCCCCGCCCAGGGACCCTCGTCGATCCGGAACCTCGGATCGGCGTCGTCGAGGGTCATCGACCCCGGCTCGAAGGTCTGCAGCTTGATCGCGTCGCAGCCGGCGTCGGCCGCCGCGTCGACGATCGCCAGCGCGCGCGGCAGGCTGCCGAGGTGGTTCGCCGACAGCTCGGCGATGACGTACGGCGGCTGATCGGGGCCGATCGCGCGCCCGATGACCATCGAGGTCGCGCTCACTGGACCACGAACTCCTGGAAGAACATCCGGCGAACCCGGCCCTCGCCGAGCGCGGCGTCGACGCGCGCCTGCAGGTCGTCGCGGATCTTGTCCTTGGCCTCAGCCCCCAGGGTCGCCGCCAGGTTGAGCCCCGAGAGGTACCGCAGGATCTCGTCGCGGATGACCTGCTTGCTCTTGTCGGCCGCCTTCGCGGCCTTGGCGTCCGCCATCTCGAACTCGATCACCACCTTGAGGTAGCGGGCGGAGCCGGGCTCGTTGAGGTTGACCACGAACGGGTCGAGCGACCGGAGCGGCCCCTCGATCTCGTTGCCAGGCGGCGCCGGCGGCGGCGCCTCGGCGTGCGCCGCTGCGGCGTGGGCGGGCTTCGCGGTCGCCAGCTTGAACGCGGCGAAGCCCGACGCGCCAAGGTTGAGGACCGCGAGTCCCAAGATGATCGGCGAAGGCCGGGCCCCCGCCGGGGCGGGTGGCTTCGCCTCCTTACCGGCATCGCTCATGACGCCGCGATATTCACGATGCGTTCCACATCTCCGTCGGTGATTTCAGCCAGTTGAGATCCGGCGACGCCGTCAACTCTGACGTCACTCCGGATCGGCGCTATGGCGACGACGCCATGGTGGCGCGGCCAGGCCATGGCGAACCAGCGTGTGCACGGGTGACGACAGCCGCGCGTCGATCGTGCCCTCAGCCGATGCATCGACGGTGATCGGGGCGCCGCCGCGAGTGGCACCGCGCTTGCTCATCGTCGCCAAACTCGGGTGGAACGGTCTTCGACAGCACAGCTCTCGTGGTTCGATCAGGTCGCCGACGGGCCACGCCCGCGCGTGCTCCTGGTCGAGGCCGACGAGGTCCAGGCGCGCGCGCACACCGTGGCGCTGATCGCCTGCGGGTTCCAGGTCGACCTGGTGCCCGGGTCGGCCAACGTCCTCGATCACCTGCCCCAGGTCCAGGCTTCCACCTGGGACGCCGTGGTCATCGACCTGGCCCCGTCCTTCGACGGCCTTGAGCTCAAGCGGCGCCTGCGCGCGGCGGGCAGCGTCGCCCCCACGCTGATCATCAGCGACGACACCTCCGCGGGCACGGCGGTGCGATGCATGCAGGCCGGCGCGGTCCACTACCAGCCCAAGCCGGTCTCGGTCGAGCGCCTCGTGGATCTCGTCCGGTGGTCTGCCGGGCTCGCGACGATCCGGCGCAACGCCCTCGGCCTCGTGCCGACCGTCATCGAGCAACCGCTGGTCGGCCACTCGCCTGCGATCGCCCAGCTGCGGACGGCCATCCATCGCATCGGTCGCCAGGACGTGCCCGTGCTCCTGCACGGCGAGAGCGGCACCGGCAAGGAGCTGGTCGCGCGGGCGCTGCACGACGCCAGCGCGCGCGCCCGTGCCCCCTTCGTGGCCTTCAACGTCGCCGCGGTCCCGGAGGCGCTCGTCGACTCCGAGCTGTTCGGCTACCGACGCGGCGCGTTCACCGGCGCCGTCGGGGAGCATCCGGGCGTGATCGCCAGCGCGCACGGGGGCACCCTGTTGCTCGACGAGATCGGCGACATGCCGCTGGCCATGCAGGCCCGGCTGCTGCGCTTCCTCCAGGAGGGCGAGGTGCGCGCCCTCGGCGCCAGGACCGCGCAGACCGTCGACGTGCGGGTCATCGCGGCGACCCACGTCGATCTGCCGGCCGCGGTCGCCGCCGGCCGGTTCCGCGAGGACCTCTTCTATCGCCTCAACGTCGCGCCGCTGGTCGTGCCTCGCTCCGCGACCGGATCGGCGACCTCGCGCCGCTGGCCGCGCACTTCTTCCAGAAGCACGGCCGCGGGCGCGCGTGGTCGCTGAGCTTCGAGGCGCTGCAGGCGCTCGAGCACCACGCCTGGCCCGGCAACGTGCGCCAGCTGGAGAACACCCTCCGCAACGCCATGGCGACCGCGTCGAGCGACGTGGTGACCCTGGCCGACCTGCCCGCCGACCTGCGCCGGCGGGCCCGGCTCCACCGCGCGCCCTGGCCATGGGCTCCGGCGTGATCGCCGCGCCGCCGATGCCCGCCGAGCTCGGCGTGCTGGCCGTCGCGCGGCGCGAGGCGCTGGCGGCCTTCGAGCGCGACTACCTCGTCGAGGTCCTCGCCCGCGCCCACGGCTCGATCTCGGCGGCGGCCAAGCTCGCGGGCGTCGACCGCGCCAACTTCCGTCGGCTGCTGCGACGCCACGGCCTGCACGCGCACGTCTCGGGCTGAGCGCTCCACGCGGCGTCGCCTGCCGCCTACGCGTACTTGCGCAGCTTCTCGACCAGCGTCGTCCGGTTGAGGCCGAGCAGCGCGGCGGCCTCGGTCCGGTTGCCCGACGAGCGCTGCAGCGCGCGGTCGATGAGGTTGCGCTCGAGCTGTTCGATCGACGTGCGCAGATCGAGCGACGCCTGGCAGGTCGACGCCGGCAGGCCGTCGTCGAACAGCTCGACCGGCCGGGCCGGCCGCGGCCGCTCGGGCAGGCTGAGATCGCGCGCGCCCAGGGTCGGCCGACGGGCCAGGATCACCGCGCGCTCGAGCACGTGGCTGAGCTCGCGGACGTTGCCGGGCCAGTGGTACCCGCGCATGCGCGCGACCGCGCCGTCGTCGAGGCTGACCGGGCGCCCGAGCTTGGCCTGGACCCGCTGCAGGCAGGCCTCGGCGATGAGCCGGAGGTCGTCGCCGCGCTCGCGCAACGGCGGGAGGCACAGCGGCACCACCGCCAGCCGGAAGTAGAGGTCGGCGCGGAACGTGCCCTCACGGACCATCGCCTCGAGGTCGCGGTGCGTCGCCGCGATGACCCGCAGATCGACCGGCACCTCGGCGTCGGCGCCCAGCGGCGAGATCGTGCGCGCCTCGAGCACCCGCAGCAACTTGGCCTGCGCCGCCAGCGGCAGGTCGCCGATCTCGTCGAGGAAGATCGTGCCGCCGTCGGCCGCGAGGAAGCGCCCCGCGCGCGCCACCAGCGCGCCGGTGAACGCGCCCTTGACGTGCCCGAACAGCTCGGTCTCGAGCAGCGTCTCGGGGATCGCGGCGCAGTTGACCGCCACGAAGGGCGCCGAGCGGCGCGGCGAGGCGCGGTGCACCGCGCGCGCGAACAGCTCCTTGCCGGTGCCGGTCTCGCCGTTGATGAGCACGCTGCAGTCGGTCGCGGCGACCCGGCGCACCGTCTCGACGACGGCGACCAGCTCCTCGGAGTCGCCGACCACCTCGGGCATGTAGAGGGAACGCCACTCAGCCAACTCGCGGTCCATGCGCGCCGCCGTTTGCAACCGCCGATCCAGCCCGCGCGCGCGCGCGGGCCTCGTCGAGACCATGATGATCCGCGCAGCTTGCGCGCACGCCGCGTCCTCGCCCGACGGGAGTGCGCGTCGACGGCGCCGCGCGCGACCCTGGGTATCTGGTGACCCGGGTGCGTCGCTCAGCCGTGTGTCGCCGGTGACTCGAAGCAGTCGTAGTTGCGCTGCGCGTAGATCTTGCCGCCGGAGACCTCGGCGAAGATCGCCAGCCGCGCCCGCATCACCGAGCCGGCGGCGTGACCGGCCACCGCGACCCGCAGCGTCGCCGTCCAGACCACCTCGAGCGCCACCCGATCGCCGTCGGCCAGCGCGCCGACCACCTCGAACCGCTGCCCGGTGACCGCCTGCTTGCCGGCCTCGGCCGCCGCCAGGATCCCCGCCTTGTCGCGCCGCGCCCCGGCCGGGTTGAGCTTGTTCGGCAGCTCCTCCTGCACCACGTCGTCGGCGTAGAAGCGCCCGAGCGCCTCGCCGGTGGCGCCCGCCTCGATCGCCTGCAGGCTCGCCAGCACCACGTCGAGCGCCTGGCTCTCGGGCATCGTCGCCCGCTTGATCCGCGTCGGTTCCCCCATGCCCCGCATCCTACCCGGCCGCGCGGCCCTGCCACCGCCGGCTTGACACCCCGAGGCCGCCCTGATACTTGAGGCGCCTCGTCGGTCCCGCCGACGCTGACAACCGGGGTCATAGCTCAGCTGGGAGAGCGCTAGAATCGCACTCTAGAGGTCTGGGGTTCGATCCCCCATGGCTCCACCCGATACGTCAGGGGAACGCTCGGAATCGCAAGGTTCCGGGCGCTTTCGCTTTGCGGGCGACGGCGCCGAGGTGGCCCCGGAGCGGTCGCTGCCGGCGCCCGCGGGGCGACCGCAGATTGGGCTGGCCACCGCCGGCGAGGTATCGGATAATCCGATACACACCATGCTCCCCCGCCCGACCATCGAAGCCTTCGACCGCCACTTGCGCGGGCTCGGGCTGCGTTTCGAGGGGGTGGTCATTGGTGGGTCGGCGCTCGCGCTCATGGGTGTGATCGAGCGGCCCACGCGCGACGTCGACATCCTAGTGCCGGAGTTGCCGCCGCCCATCGCCGAGGCGGCGCGCGGCTTCGCCCAGGGCCAGCGCGACGCCGGCGTCGACCTGGAGGACGAGTGGTTCAACAACGGCCCGATCCAGCTCGGCGATGTGCTGCCCGCCGGGTGGCGCGAGCGTGTGGAGGGCATCTTCGAGGGCGAGGCGCTGGTGCTGAGCACGCTGGGTCGATCCGACCTGCTGAGGAGCAAGCTGTTCGCGCCATGCGACCGCGGCATCGATCTGCCCGACTGCGTCGCGCTGGCGCCGACGGCGGCGGAGCTCGCGGAGTGCGAGCCGTGGCTCGCGCAGCAAGACGCCAACGAGCACTGGCCCGAACACGTGCACGCGACGCTCGTCGATCTCGCGCGGAGGCTCGGTCATGGGGTTTAACCGTGCGACCGCGCCGGAGCCGATGCCCTCGCCCGCAGAGCTGACGGCGCGCATGGTGGGCATCGGGATGAACTTCGCGGCCAAGGCCGCGGACGACGCCGACATCGAGGGCACGCTCGTGCACGCCTCGGCGCACGGCATGGATGCGGGCGACCTGCGGGTGCTCGCCGTCTTGACGACGTGGCTTGGCGTGCATCACGGGCGCGTGAACGCCGATCGGCTCGTGCGCCTCGTCGGCGCCCATCCCTCGGCGCGGGTGCGTGCGTACTGGGCGGCGGTCGCGATGTGGCTCAAGCAGGATCGTCGGCTCGCGCGGCTCGCGAGCGCCTACGCCCGCGCGCCGATCGAGCTGTTGCCGACGGGGACCGCGTTTCAGATCCGGCGCCGCGGCGAGGACGAGCGCTTCGTCGGAACGCCGCTCCGCGTGCCGAAGGGCACCCTGCGTGACCGCTCCAGCGACGTGCTGACGCCGGAGCGACTGGTGCAGCGGCACGCGGGCTACCGCAACCGGGTGCTGATGGGCCCGTCGTTTCGCGCCGACGTGTGGACCGCCCTCGAGCGCGCGCCCGAGCAGTCCATCGCCGACCTCGCGCGGCAGGCGTCGTGCTCGTTCGCGACGGCGTGGCAGGCCGCGCAGGACTACCGGCTGCTGCGCGCCGCCGACGCGTGACCAACGCGGTCGTGGCGCGCGCGACAACGTGTCGCGAACGGCGCGGCCGCGATCCGTGCTCCCCTTCGAGTGGCTCACCGTCATGGCCCGCCTGCCCCCGCTCCGCACGATGCTCTGGTTCGACAGCCTCGCGGGGCTGATCGCGGGCGTGGCGATGCTGGCGCTCGCCGGGGTGCTGGCGGCGCCGATGGGGGTGGCGCGCGAGCTGCTGCTGACGACGGCGGCGGTGAACGTCGGCTACGGGCTGTGTTCGCTGACGCTGGCCCGGCGCGCGGCGCCGCCGCGGCGCTACGTGCGCGCGCTCATCGTCGCCAACCTGGCGTGGGCGGTGGTTTGCGCGGTGCTGGTGGTGCGCATCGCCGGGCCGGGCCGCTGGCTCGGCGCCACGTTCTACCTGCTCGAGGGGCTCTTCGTCGGGGTGCTCGGCCTCGTCGAGGCGCGGGTGGCGCGGCGCGCGTTCGCGCCGAGGTGAGGCGCGCCCGGCTCGGCGCATCGCCTCCACGGCGGCGACGTGCGAACGTCGGGCAAGATGATCGCGCCGCTCGCCACGTTCCTCGTCAACGCGCCGGACCAGCCCGGACTCGTGGCGCGCCTCGCCGGGTTCTTCGCCGCGCGCGGGCTCAACATCGTCGACGCGTCGAACCACACGGAGCACGCGGCCGCCGGCGCCCGCTTCTTCATGCGGCTGGTGGTCGATGCGGTCGGCCTCGATGACGTGGCGGCACGCGCCGCGTTCGTGGCGAGCTTCGACGCGCTGGTGGCCGACCTCGGCGGCGCCGTGCGAGCGGCGTGGTCCGACGAGCGGCCCCGGGTCGCGATCCTCGCGACCAAGGAGCCGGGCTGTCTGTACGACCTGGTGCTGCGGCAGCGCGCCGGCGAGCTGCGCTGCGAGCTGCCGCTGATCCTGTCGAACCATGAGCTGCTCGCCGAGGCCGCGGCGTCGTTCCAGATTCCGTTCGTATCGCTACCGGTGACAGCCGCGACCAAGCCGGCGCAGGAGCGCGCGGTGCTCGAGCTGCTCCGCGAGCACAAGATCGAGCTGGTCGTGCTCGCGCGCTACATGCAGGTGCTGTCGCCGGAGTTCATCGCCGCTGCGCCCCCGGTGATCAACATCCACCACGGGTTCTTGCCGGCGTTCCAGGGCGCGCGGCCCTACCACCAAGCGCACGCGCGCGGCGTGAAGCTCATCGGCGCGACCGCGCACTACGCCACCGCCGAGCTCGACGACGGGCCGATCATCGAGCAGGACGTGGCGCGCGTGAGCCACGCCCACGGCCCCGAGGAGCTGGTGCGGCTCGGGCGCGACGTCGAGCGCGTGGTGCTCGCGCGCGCGGTGCGCGCTCACCTCGACAACCGGGTGGTCGTCGAGGGCCGGCGCACGTTCGTGCTGTAGATCGGCGCCGAGCGGCGTTCCGAGCGCCCTGGCTCAGCGCCGCGCCAGCGCCCGCAACGCCCGGCGGCGCGCGCTCCGCCGCGGCATCGGCGCCCCGCCGCCGCCGTGGTAGCAGGCCTGCGGCAGCCGCAGCTTGTGGTCGAGCAACGCGGCGTGACGCGACGACGGCGCGAGGCCGACGTCGTCGAGGATCTCGGCGGCGACCAGCGCCCCGGTCTCGGCGCCGCCCTCCATGTAGCCCTGGAAGTCGAGGGAGGTGTGCTCGCCGCAGAAGTGCAGGTTGCCCTCGCGCTGGCCCTCGGTGCCCCAGTACGCCCACTGGCCGACGCGGTAGCAGGCGTAGCTGCCCTTGGTGAAAGGCTGCGTCGGCCAGTGCTGGCGCACCGCCGAGCCGGCGACGTAGGTCGCCGCGGTGCCGGGGAAGACGGTGTCGATCCACGGCAGCACCTCGGCGGCGCGCTCCTCGGCGGTGCCGTCGCCGAGGGCGACGCCGCGCTCGCCGCCGACGAAGTTGGTGAGCACGCCGTGGTCGCCGCCCTGCCCGCGCGAGGTCTCCCAGGTGGTCTGCAAGGCGCCGACGTCGGTGATGCAGCCACCCGAGGTGCCGCCGGGGTCGCGCCACGGCCGCGACGCGAACTGCAGCATCAGCTTCGCGTTGGTGCCGTAGCCGAGCTCGGCGATGACCTCGCGCTTGGCGTCGGATAGACCGGCGTCGTCGAGGTCGACCTCGCGCAGGACCGAGAACGGCAGCGCGAAGACGACGTGATCGGCGACCACGTCGACCTCGCCGGCGGGAGTCTCGAAGGTGAGCGCGTAGCGAGCGCCGTCGCGCGCGACCCGGATCAGCGCGTGGTCGAGCACGACCTGGTCTCCGAGCACCTGGGCCAGGGCGTTGGTGATGGCGTCGTTGCCGGCGTGCACGTGGAAGCGCTCGTCGGAGTCGCCGAAGATGCGGAACGGATCGGCGTCGTCGTAGTCGATGAGGTAGAGCAGGTTGAACACCGACTGCTGGGCCGCCGGCAGCCCGTACTCCTCCTCGTAGGCGAGCTCGAGCACGCGCCGGATGAGCGCGGTCGGCGCCAGGCCGGCCTCCTGCTCGAGCCACGCCGGGATCGACAGCGCGTCGACGCGCTCGAACTCGGCGTCGTCGGCCTCGGCGGCGGTGACCGTGCTCGCCATCAGCGCCGCCACCGGCGTGAACGCCGTCACCAGCGCCTCGGCGGACACCACCGCGCCGTCGAAGTGGAAGGTGTCGGCGGCGACGTCGGCGTCGAGCACCGCCAGATCGTCGAGCGCCAGCGAGAACTCGGCGGCCAGCGCCATCATCGTCGCGTGCCCGGTGTCGATGAGCTCGCCGCCGAGCTCGACGAGCTGGCCGTCGGCGAGCAGCCCGCGCGCGGTGCTCATGCGCCCGCCGGCGCGCGCCGACGCCTCGTACACCGTGGCGGTGACGCCGGCCTCGGCCAGCCGGTGCGCGCAGTGCAGCCCGGCGATGCCGCCGCCGACGATCGCGATCAGCGGGCGCGCCTCGTCGTCGCCCCCGCAGGCGCTCGCGAGCGGCACCAGCGCGGCGACCGCGGCGGTCGCGCCGAGGAACTCGCGGCGCGAGACGTCGGCCGGGCCAGGCGCGGCGCGGCCTCGTCGGTGGGCGGTGGCGAGGACGCGGCGGAGGGCGCGGAAGATAGGCGTTCGAGCCATGGGGTGCGCCGAGCATACGCGGCCGGCGATCGCGCCGGCAGTGGCCTGCGCGTCGGCGCCCCCGGGATCGCGCCGTGGCTAGAAGTAGTAGCGAAAGCCGCCGGCGCCGCCGACGTCGAGATCGAGATCGGGTACCAGCGGCATCTGCAGCGCGAGCTCGGCGAAGAGCTGCACCGGCGCCCGTCGGAAGTCGAGCGCGAGCCCGAACGGGAAGCGCAGGCCGAGGCCCACCCGGTCGTCGTTGCGGTTGCCGCGGTCGGCGATGTACACGCCCGGCCCGAGGTACGGCGCCAGCACGACCGACGGACCGGTGACCAGCGGCGGCAACACGAACAGGAAGTCGCCGTGGACGTAGGCGTGGCGGCCGTCGAAGAGGTCGAGCCCGATGGCGCCGGCGATCGCGGTGTGATCGCTGGCGCGATAGCCGAGGCTGACGCCGGTCGGCGAGCCGACCACGAGGCCGAGGCCGAAGCGACCGCCGCGGTCGTCGGCGCGAGCGTCGACGACGAGCGCGGCGAGCACGAGGAGCGAGGCGGCGAAGGTCCGAGGTGTGGGTGAGGTCATGGGTCGCGATGGTGCAAGCCGCAGGCCGGGCGTGACGGCGGCTCAGGACGAGCCGCGCGAGCGCGCCGAGCGACCGGCGCGGCGCACGTCGCCGTCGGCGTCGACCCCGACCAGCGCGTACTCGGCGGCGTAGGCGCGGCGCATCCGCACCAGCTCGCGCTGGTACGACCGCGCCAGGCTCGCCTTCTTGCGGCCCGACAGGATGCGGCCGCCGACCTTGAAGAACTTGGACTCTTCTTCCTCGAGGTGGTGGTGCACCTTCTCGCTGAGGTCGCGCGCGATCTTGAGCCAGCGCGCGCCGGCCTTCTTGCGAACGCTGAGGTCCTCGCACAGCTCGTCGATGTCGTGGTGCTCCGACAGCGCGTGGCGCGAGACGTCGAGGCCGGGGTCGGTCATGAGCAGCGGCACGTAGAGGAAGCGCTCCTCGGCGGCGGCGTGCGCCGCGAGCTCGACCTTGAGCTGCAGGAAGAGCTGCTCGCGCACCGACTCGGCGCCGTCGTGACGCAGGAGCTTCTCGCACCAGCGCCGCTGCAGGACGTGGCTCTCGCGGATCACCGCGAACAGGCTCTTCGTCGAGCTCACGGCACGATTCCGAGGCACTCGTCGGCGCACGCGAAGGCGGTCTCGGTGCACGACGCACCGTCCATACAGTTCTCGCAGGCGTCGGCCTTGGCCTCGTAGGTCTCGTTGTCGTTGGCGTCGTCGCTGCACCGCTCGACGCAGTCGCTGACGTCGTAGCCGTCGTCGAAGCAGTCCTCGTAGCGGTTGCAGATCTGCGCACAGTCCACGGCGGAGTCGGCCTCGTCACACGCGGTCAGGCCGCCGGTGGCGATCGCCGCGAAGACCCCGAACCATGCGGACGCGAGGGTGGTCTTGATCAACATGCTCGCCGAGCACTGCAGCGCGTGTGCCAGGCGCGGCCGTCCCGCCGCGGGCGCCCGGCAACGAGCGCGTGCCGGCCGGCGTCACCCCTCGTGGCTGGGATCGAGCGCGTCGGCGATGGCGTCGCGCCGGCGCCGCGGCAACAGCTTCATCATGAGGATGAACGACGACAGCGCGCAGCACACCGAGTTGGTGAGCACGATGGGCGCCTCCCCGAGGAGGATCCCGTAGGTGGTCCACAGCGCGAAGCCGACCGCGGTCACCGCGAACATCGCGGCCGACAGATCCTTGGTCTTGCGCGTCTTGATGATGCGCCAGGCCTGCGGCAGGAAGCTGGTGATCGACGCGACCGAGGCCAGGTAGCCGATGACGGTGGCGACGCTCACGCCCGCACCGTAGCCGATCCGGTCGCGGGTGCCGCGCCGTGCCGCTGAGCGCGGGAGCACGGGCGCCGCGGCAGCGCGCGGAGCCGCACACCCCGGGCGCGCCCGGCGCCGCGGGGCTCGCCGACGCCGCCGGTACGCGCCTTGCTACTCGTCGTGGACATCCACCCCTTCCCCACACAGGAGACCTTCATGGGCCAGCTCAGCACCTCGGCGCGCACCAAGCGCGTCGCCAAGGACCTCGCCAACCTCGCGCGCGAGCGCGTCGCCGAGGCGACCACCGCCGGCGAGGACGTCATCATCGACGTGGTCGAGCAGGCCGAGGAGCTCGCCGACGCCGCGATCTCCCGGGGGCGCCGCGCCCTCGACGCCGTGGTCGGCGCGGTCCGGCGGCACCCGCGCGTGGCGGTGGGCATCGGCGCCGGCACCATCGCGGTGCTCGGCGCGCTGGCGTGGCAGCGGCGGCGCTAGGCCGCGCGCGCACGCGCCGACCCTGGGTCGGCCGGCGCCTGTGGCGCGTCCTGCGCGAGCTGCGACACGGCTTCTGGTTCCGACCGCTGGCGCTGCTCGCGGCCGGCATCGGGCTCGGGCTCGCGCTGATCGAGCTCGACGAGTGGCTGGCGCCGCTCGGCGACCTTGCCGCGGCGCAGGCCACCAGCCCCGAGGGCGCGCGCGCGCTGCTCACCGTCGCCGCCGGCGCGCTGGCAACCACGCTGGCGATCGCCTTGTCGATGACGATGGTGACGGTGCAGCTCGCGTCGTCGCAGTACACGCCGCGGCTCCTGCGCCGGTTCCTCGCCGATCGCTTCACCCAGCACGTGCTCGGCGCGTTCCTGGCGACGATCGCCTACAGCTTCGTCCTGCTGCGCGCGATCCGCTCACCGGCGGAGGGCGCCGCGTTCGTGCCGACCATCGCGGTGTCGGTCGCGGTCGCGCTCACCCTGGCGTGCCTGGCGCTGCTCGTGGTGTTCCTGCACCGGACCATGCGCTCGATGCAGGCGTCGAACATCGTCGCCTCGATCGGCCGCGAGACCATCGCCCGCGTCGCGGAGGTCGACCTCGGGGGCCTGACCGCGGCGCCGCCGCAGATCGTCGGACCGGCCGCCGTGGTGCGCGCGACCCACGCCGGCTACGTCCAGGTCGTCGACGACGCCACGGCCTGCGCGGTGCTCGCGCGCGCCGGCGCCCGGGTGGTCCGGCGCGACGCCACCCCGGGCGGCTTCGTCGTGCCCGGGATGCCGATGCTCACCGCGTACGGCGTCGAGGCGCTCGCCGACGACGTCGCCGACCAGGTGCGCGCGTGCGTAACGCTCGGCAGCGAGCGCACCGACGAGGACGACCTCGCCTACGGCGTGCGCCAGCTGGTGGACATGGCGCTCAAGGCGCTCTCGCCCGGCATCAACGACGTGACCACCGCGGTGATCGTGGTCAACGAGCTCGGCGCCATCGCCCGCGCCCTCGTCGAGCAGGACCACCCGCGCGGGCGCTGGCTCGGCCACGTCGCGCCCGAACGACCGCTGTACCTCACCGAGGTGCTCGACCTCGCCGGCTACCTGGCGCTGGCCTTCGACGAGATCGTGCTCGCCGCCGCCGGGCAGCCGCGGGTGCACCTGCGCATCCTCGAGCTGCTCGCGGCCGTGCGCGCGACCGCGTCGTCGGCCGCGGCCCAGGCCGAGCTCGACCTCGCCGCCAGCCGGGTCCGGCACGCCCTCGGCCCGCAACCGGGCGTCGACCGCGGCGTGGCGGTCGCCGAACGCCAGCGCCTGCTCGACGGGATCACCTCCGACGTCGCGTGACGCCTACGCCACCGGACGCCAGGCCTGCGCGATCAGCTCGCGCAGCCGCGCCGGCTCGCGCGCCGAGGTCTTGCACAGAAAGCCGCTGACGTGGGCGAAGTGCACGTCGGGCTCGGCGGCGACCCGGGCGAAGTCGAGCCGCGGGTGATCCTCGTAGCGGCCCAGCGCGTAGCCGCCGCCGCGGCGATCGGGGTACGCCAGCACCGCGATCACCTCGCCGAGGCCGACGGCGCGCACGTAGCCGCCGAGCGCGGCGCTGGGCTCCTCGGTGTCGGCGTCGGCGCGCGGCAGGAACAGCGTCTCGATCACCTCGTCGCCGTGCGGGATCGACCAGCGCTCGACCCGCGCCGCGACCGCGTCGAGCCGGGTGCGGGCCTCGCGCAGGTAGGTGAGCAGATCGTCGCCGACCATCCGCATGTACGCGTGCAGCGGCTCGCCGGGCTCGTGCCGCGGACGCTGCGCGAACCGCCGCAAGAGCGTGAGGTCGATCGGCGAGTTGAGCTGCGAGATCGCCTTGCGCGGCACTCCGAGCCACGCGGCGGTGCGCACCGGGCCGCGCGAGTCGAACCACTCGGCCGGCTCGAGCCAGTCGCAGAAGCGCCGGGCGTCGTCGTACAGGCCGAGGTGGGCGAGGACCAGGCTGAGCGCGCAGGTCGGCGGGTGCTCGCGCGGGAAGTGGTGGTGGTCGAAGTTGGCGCGCGCGGGATCGTGATCGCCGCCGACGTCGACCACCGCGACCTCGGGATCGGCGAGGTCGGCCGCGGTGGGATCGCGGCGCTCGACGGGACAATCGTGCAGGGCCACCAGCACGCAGACGGCGAGCAGGTCGTCTTTGTGGGCTCCGCCGGGATGGGTGACGATCGTACGCACGCGACGGCAACGTAGCAGCTCCCCGGCCGGCGCTGGCTTGTGCGGCCACCCGACCGGCGAGAAGATGTCGACGTGCGCGCGAGCCGTGCCATGGTGGTCGTCGTCGGGATCGGGCTCGTCGGGTGCGTGCCGTCACCGGATCGCTGCGTCGACCAGTCCCGAAGCGCCGGCGAGCGCCTCGAGTGCACGGTGCCCGGCTGGACCGACCGCGGCACCTACCTGCACCTGCCCGACGACTGGGACGGGGTGACGCCGGCTCCCGCGATCGTCCTGTTGCATGGCGCCGGCGGGAGCCGCCAGGGTGCGGACCTCGTGACCTGTCCCGACGGCGACGACGCCTCGCCGGCGTGCCTGGCGGCGCTCGCCACCGCGGCCGGCTACCTGGTGATCGTCCCCGACGGCACCGGGCAGCGGCCGGTGCGCCGGCTGCGCAGCTGGAACGCCGGCGGCGGCGACGCCGGCCTGGCCTGCCTGTCGCCGATCCCGTGCCGCCTCGACGTCGACGATCTCGCCTACCTCGACGACGTCCTCGCCGAGGTCGAGCTGGCGGCGCCGATCGATCCCGCGCGGCTGTACGCCGCCGGGCTGTCCAACGGCGCCGCGATGAGCCATCGCCTCGCCTGCGAATGGCCGGGCCGGCTGGCGGCGATCGCCACCGTCGGCGGCCAGAACCAGCACGCCGACGCCGGCGGCGCCTGCGCCGGGGACACGCCGGTGCTCGACGTGCACGGCGTCGACGATCCGATCTGGCCCTACGCCGGCGGCGTGAGCGAGGTGGTGCCCGACCAGGGCGTGTACACCTCGGCGGCGACGACGATGGAGGGCTGGCGGCAACGCAACGGCTGCGCCGAGACCTTCGTCGAGGTCGAGCTGCCCGACGTCGATCCCGACGACGGCACCCGCGTGGTCCAGCGGACCTGGGACGGCTGCGACGCCACCACCGTCCACCTCGCCGTCGACGGTGGCGGCCACACCTGGCCCGGCGGTCACCAGTACTTCGGCGTCGACACCATCGGTCGGGTCACCCGCGATCTCGGCAGCGAGGCGCTGCTCGCCTTCTTCGAGGCCCATGCGCGGCCGTAGCGCGGTGGCACTGGCCTCGCTCGCGGCGGCCGGATGCGGCACGCTGACGAGCTACCAGAGCGCGGAGCCGGTCGAGCCCGGGCGCTGGCGGGTGGCCGCGGCGCTCACCGGCGGCGGCTTCGCCGATCGCGAGCAGGCCTCGCGCCTGCCGTTCGCGCAGGCCGAGCTCGAGGTGCGCCGCGGCGTGGCCGAGGACACCGACGTCGGCCTCAAGCTGTACACCGTCGGCGCCGAGGTCAGCGGCCGCCACCGGCTGCGCGCCGGCCGCTGGCAGTGGGCGATGGCCGGCGCCGTCGGCGGCATCCGCAACCGCGACCGCGCCCTGGTCACCGACGGGCTCCTGCTGCACGCGCGCGCCACCACGATCGCGACACGCCGCACCTCGGCGCGGTGGGCCTTCAGCGCGGCGCCGACGCTCACGCTGTCGCGGTACTGGTTCGACGGCGGTGGCGCGGCCAGCGGCCTGTTGCTCGGCGCGACCGCCAACGCCGAGCGCCGGCTCGGCGCGCGCTGGCGCCTGGTGCCCGAGCTCGGCGTGCACGCCACCGTCGCCGGCGAGGTGCCGTTGGTCGGGTTCGTCGGCCACCTCGGCGTCGGCGTCGCCGTCGATCTGTAGCCGGCGCGCGACGCACGCGCGGGTGCGGGCGCGGGTGCGGGTGCGACACCCATCGTCGACCGCACACCACATGCGGTGAGCGAGGGTTGCTTCCGCCAACCCGCCGCGCGCCCCTACCGTAGGGCGCATGCACTGCCGCCCGGCCGCCGCGCTGTCGCTCCTCCTCGGACTGGTCGCCTGTGCCGAGGAGCCTGCGGCGGTCGCGCTCGAGGCCTACGAGGACACCTGGCGCGACGCGATCTGCGCTCGCGCGCTCCGCTGCGGCGTCACCCTCGACCACGACAGCTGCGTGCAGCGCCTCCGCGAGACCTGGACCTCCGAGCTCATCGTCGAGGGCGTGCGGGCGGGCCGGCTTGGATACGACGCCGACCTCGCCGGGCGATGTCTCGCCGGGGACCGCGACCTCGCGTGCACGCCCAGCGCCGATGCCGCCGAGGCACGCGCGCGGGCGTGCGCCGACGTCTTCACGCCGTCGACCCAGCTCGGCGACGCGTGCCGCTTCCCCGGGGAGTGCGAGAGCGGGGCGTGCGAAGGCGCCGGCTGGTGCGAGCTCGGCGCCTGCGGATGGGCGCCGTCGCCGGCGGCGCTGGGCGAGAGCTGCGCGGACCGTCGATGCGACGCGGATGGCTTCTGCGATGCGACGCAGCGATGTCGGCCATGGCTCGGCGCCGGGACCGCCTGCGCAGCCTCGTCCCAGTGCGCGCCGGGCTTGACGTGCGTGCCGGAGCTCGGCGAGTGCGCAGTCGGCGCCGCCCTCGGCGCGGCGTGCGACGGAGCCTGCGCCGACGCCGACGCGACGTGCGTCGGCGAGCCCGCCATCTGCCAGCGAACCGCTCGGCTCGGCGAGGCCTGCGATGACGGCGACGGACCACGGTGCCAGCTCGGCGCCGCGTGCACCGCCGGCGTCTGCGACCGGCTGCCCGAGCTGGGCGAGCCGTGCGAGCAGCGCTGCGCTGGCGCGGCCTACTGCCGCTGGGAGGTCGGCACCGCCCGCGCGCCGACCTGCGCGCCGCTCGTCGGCGACGGCGAGCCGTGCGAGCTCGATGAGGCCTGCCTCGGCGGCGCGTGCGTCGGGTCGGTGTGTGGCTCCGCCCTGAGCTGCGCCGCCGCCGACGCCGAGGTCGCCGGGCCGAGCACGACCATGGTCGGGTGGCCCGCCGGGAGCCACTCGCGCTCGAGATCGGCCCAGGTGCGGTGACGCCAGCCGCGCGCGGGATCGATCGTGACCAGCTCGAGGGCCTCGTCGCGACCGCGCACCGCGACCACCACCTCGTAGTGGCGCTGGGCCCGGTCGTCGGCGATCGGCAGGTGCAGCCCGACGATCACCGGGCGACCGCGTTCGAGCTCGTGGACCAGGGTGCCGCGATCGCCCTCGATGACGAACGCGCGCAGGCCGAGCTCCTCGGCGCGCCGCTGCAGATCGAGGAGGCGCGCACCGCCGGGCTCGAGGTCGACCGCGGCCTGGCGCACCGACAGCGGCGTGCCCCAGCGCTGCGCGACCATCGCGAGCGCGGCCGGGCCGCAGTCCTGGGCGCCGCGCTGCCGCAAGGCCGGCGTGCCCTCGGCGACGATCCACCCGGGCTCCTGGGTCAGGCGCGATGGATCCATCGGCCGCGCCGCGCCGCGGTAGCCGCCGCAGGCGGCCGCGAGCGCGAGCAGCCCGACGGCGAACGCGACCGGCAGCCTCACAGCAGGATCACGAGCAGCAGGATGAGCGCGGCGATGCCGAGGGTGCTGCCGCCAATGACGACGACGCCGTCGCCGCCGCGGAACTCGCCGGCCTCGGGTGCGGCGGCCTGCTGCTCGGCGTAGCGCGCGGCGTCGGCGGCGACGTCGTCGGGCGCCTGCCGCGGCGGCGGCGCCACCGGCGCGGCCGCGGGCGCGACCGCGACACCGGCGGCGACGCGTGAGAGAGCGCCGGCGTACCGACAGACGTCGCCAGCGCGACGAACACGAGGGACAGGATCGAGGGCTTCATCAGGGCATCCTTTCGCGAGGGTTCGTGCTCGTGGGAAATTGCAAGGCGCAGACCATCACCCGCGACCACGCGCCGGCTCGCTGCGCGCGCGCTCGCGCGCGTCGAGGATGCCGAGAATCACGCTCGTTCCTCTCTACCCGGCCACCGGTGGGGACGCGCCACGCGATCGTGCGTGTCCGCTCGCCTGGGCCCGCCCGCGCGCGCACCGCCGAGATCGAGGCACGCCGGGCATCACCGGATCCTGTGCGCTCGCGCCCCGGCGCCCATGGCCGCGCACATCGTTCGCGCCACACGCGATCGGTAAGTGCGCGAACCAACCCTGGTGGACCCGATGGCCCGAGGCTTGCTCTTCGAAGGTCGCAGGAGGACACGTACCGATGTTGACCCGCACCCCCACCCCGTTCACCAAGAAGTCGACCCTGCCCCGCTACGCCCTGGCCCTGCCGCTGTCCCTGTTGATGGCCGGCGCGGGCTGTGACGACGGCGACGAGCCCACCACCGAGGACTACGACGACGTCGCCCAGGCGCTGGGCTCGTCGGCCGCCGACGGCGACGGTGGCGGCGAGGCGGGCTCGCTGCGCGCCGCGGTCGAGCTGTCGACCGGCGACATGCCGCTCGGCTTCACTCTCGCCGCCGACGGCTCGATCGTCGGCGACCACCTCGGCGTGACCTACTCGTTCGAGCTGACCTGCGAGGACGCCGACGGCGACACCCTGGCCCTATGCGGCAGCGACACCGCCGCGGCCGACGTCGAGCTGGCGTGGTCGGGCCAGCTCGACCTGCCCAACGTCGACGCCTCGGTCGAGCGCACCGGCAGCTGGCGCCTGACCGATCTCGACGGCGCGATCGCCCACGTCGACGGCGAAAGCTCGTTCAACTACGACCTCGAGCTGCGCTCGACGTTCCGCCCGGTGACCCGCACCTACATGCTCGACTACGCGGCGAGCTACGACGCGGTGGCCGTCGCCGACGACGGCACCCTGGTCGGTGGTTCGATCAGCTACGCGGTGGACGCCGAGCGCACCGTCGACGGCACCAACCGCGACGTCGAGGCGAGCTTCTCGATCGACGCCACGCTGACCTTCGACGGCGACGGCACCGGCACCCTGGTGCTCGACGGCAGCCACACCTACCAGGTGGACCTGCAGACCGGCGCCACCCTCGCCGTGGACGCGTGAGCCCGGGCCGTCGCTTGGCGTCGTCTCCCCTTGCCCCGACCCGCACCTGTCCCTATACGTGAACGATGCCTCACCGGCGAGCGCGGCAAGAGATCGAGCTCGCGGCACAGGTGCCGCTGTCGCGGCACTTCTCGCGCGCGCTGCTGGTGCCGGTCGCGGTGCTGGTGGCGATGGCGCTGGTGCTCGCCTGGCAGATCGTGCGCATGCGCGACGCCGCCAAGATGGTGTCGCACACCAACGCGGTCATCGCCGAGGCCTACGAGGCGATGGTGGCGATCTCCGCGCACGAGGGTGCGCTGCGGGGCTACCTGCTGACCGGCGATCCCGCCGATCGCAGCTCCGTCGAGACCTCGAACCAGACCGACCTGTTGAAGGGGCTGCGCGGGGTCGTCGCCGACAACCCGAGCCAGCTCGAGCGCCTCGAGCAGATCCAGGCGGACATCGAGGCCTGGCGCGGCCTGGCCGCCGAGGCGCTCGAGCAGCCGCGCCTGCTCGCCCGCGACGAGGTCGCGCCGCGATCGGCGCGCGCCCAGTTGATGGAGCAGATCCGCGCCCAGATGCGAGAGTTCTCCGCGGTCGAGACCGAGCTGCTCACCGCGCGCACGCAGAGCGCGGCGTCGGCGGAGCGCACCGCGACGATCGCGTTCGTGGTCCTGATGGGCCTCGCCGCGCTGTCGATCGCGGTGTTCAGCCGGCGCCAGCTCGCGATCGTCTCGGAGTCGTTCCAGCGGCTGGTCGCGGCCGAGCGCGAGGCGCGGAGCAAGGCGATCTTCGAGGAGCGGGTCCGCTCGGGCCAGGCCGCGATCGGCGCCGCGATGCTCGGGCAGCTCACCGTCGAGCAGGTCGGGGCGCGCGCGCTGGCCGCGCTGATCGAGCACACCGGCGCCGCGATCGGTGCCGCCTACGTGCACCGCGACGGCGGGCTCCGGCGGGTCGCGGCGCACGCGCTGCCGGCCGACGCGCCGACCGCGTTCGCCGAGGGCGAGGGCCTCGTCGGCCAGGTCGCGCGCGATCGCGCGCCGCGCCGCATCACCGGGGTCCCGACCGCGCACCTGCGGGTGGCGTCGGCCCCGGGCGCCACCGATCCGGCCACCATCGTGGTGGCGCCGGCGGTGGTCGACGACGAGCTGTTCGCGGTGGTCGAGCTCGGCTTCCTCGGCGACCTCGACGAGATCGTCGACGATCTCCTGCACGAGGCGGCGCCGACCCTCGCGGTCGCGGTGCGCAGCGCGCTGCAGCGGGCGCGGCTGGCCGCGCTCCACGAGGAGACCCAGCGCCAGGGCGAGGAGCTGCAGACGCAGCACGAGGAGCTGCGGGTCGCCAACGAGGAGCTCACCCAGCAGAGCGAGGCGCTCCTGCGGGCCCAGCAGCACCAGGAGCAGGTGCAGGTCGAGCTCGAGGAGGCCAACGCCAGCCTCGAGCAACAGACCTCGCTGCTCGAGGAGCAGAAGCTCGGCCTCCTGCAGACCCAGCGCGACCTCGAGCGCCACGCCGCCGAGCTGGCGCTGGCCAACCGCTACAAGTCCGAGTTCCTGGCCAAGATGTCGCACGAGCTGCGCACGCCGCTCAACAGCCTGCTCATCCTGGCCCGGCTGCTGGCCGACAACGCCGACGGCAACCTGGTCGCCGAGCAGGTGCAGTTCGCCGAGACCATCTACGGCGCCGGCAACGACCTGCTCGTGCTCATCAACGACATCCTCGACCTCGCCAAGATCGAGGCCGGCCGGCTGAGCCTGCGCCTGGCCCCGGTGCCGCTGGCGCGGGTCGAGGAGGCGCTGCAGCGCACCTTCACGCCGCTGGCGGCGGCCAAGCACCTGCGCTTCGAGATCCGGCGCGCGCCCGGGGTGCCCGAGACGATCACCACCGACGAGCAGCGCCTGCTGCAGGTGCTGCGCAACCTGGCCTCGAACGCCTGCAAGTTCACCGACGCCGGCCAGGTCACGGTCACCCTCACGCCGGCGGGTGACGGCGGCGTCGCCTTCGCGGTCAACGACACCGGCATCGGCATCCCCGCCGACGAGACCGATCGCGTGTTCGAGGCATTCCACCAGGTCGACGGCGGCAGCGCGCGCAAGCACGGCGGCACCGGCCTCGGCCTGTCGATCTCGCGCGAGCTGGCGACCCTGCTCGGCGGCACGCTCACCCTGCGCAGCGAGCTCGGGGTCGGCTCGACCTTCACCCTCGAGGTGCCGGCGACGGCGCCCGCGCCGGTGCCGTCGATCGAGGACGTGCGGCCGGAGGAGCCGTCGCCGCGGCGGCGCCGCGATGTGCGGGCCACGCCGTCGGCGCGTCGCCTCGGCCCGCCGATGATCGAGGACGACCGCGCGGTCGACGACGAGCGTCGCGTGCTGCTGGTGATCGAGGACGATCCCGCCTTCGCGATGATCCTGCGCGACCTCGGCCGCGAGCTCGGCTACCGCGTGCTGGTCGCCAGCACCGCCCAGGACGGCATCGCGCTGGCGTCCGATCACGTCCCGATCGGCATCCTGCTCGACATCCAGCTCCCCGACCAGCTCGGGCTCACCGTGCTCGAGCAGCTCAAGCGCAGCCCCGCGACCCGCCACATCCCGGTGCATGTCGTGAGCGCGGTCGATCACGTGCAGCGGTCGATGGAGCTCGGCGCGATCGGCTACCTGCCCAAGCCGGCGTCCCGGGCCCAGCTCGCCACCGCGATCCAGCACATCGAGCAGCGCACCGCCGGCCGGATCAAGCGGCTGCTCGTCGTCGAGGACGACGCCGATCAGGCCCGCAACATCGTCGAGCTGCTCGCCGCGGCCGACCTCGACATCACCACCGTCGACTCGGTGAGCGCGGCGCTGGCCGCGGTCGAGGCGGCGCCGTTCGACTGCATGATCGTCGATCTGGTGCTCGCGGACGGCTCGGGCATGGTGCTGCTCGAGCGGCTGGCGGCCGACCCCACCGCGCAGTTCCCGCCGATCATCGTCCACACCGGGCAGTCGCTCAGCGAGGACGACGAGCACCAGCTCCGCCGCTACGCCTCCTCGATCATCGTCAAGGGCGCGCACTCGACCGAGCGCCTCGTCGACGACGTCACCCTGTTCCTGCACCAGGTGGAGGCCGAGCAGCCGCCGGAGCGCCAGCGCCTCCTGCGCCAGGCCCGCGATCGGGAGGCCCGGTTCGTCGGGCGCACCGTGCTCATCGTCGAGGACGACGTCCGCAACGTGTTCGCGCTGTCGAGCATCCTCGAGCCCAAGGGCCTGCGCCTGGTGGTCGCCCGCAACGGCCGCGAGGCGCTGACCGCGCTGGAGCGCGAGCCCGGCATCGACCTGGTCCTGATGGACCTGATGATGCCCGAGATGGACGGCATCGAGGCCACCCGCCAGATCCGCACCCGCCCGGCGTGGGCCAAGCTGCCCATCATCGCGCTCACCGCCAAGGCCATGGCCGACGATCGCGAGCGCTGCCTCGAGGCCGGCGCCAGCGACTACCTCACCAAGCCGATCGACGTCGACGTCCTGCTCTCGCTGTTGCGGGTGTGGATGCCGCGATGACGCCGACCTTGCCGGAGCCCGCGCTCGAGGCGTTCCTCGACTCGATCTACCGCGTCTACCACTACGACTTCCGCAAGTACGCGCGGGCGTCGCTGCGACGGCGGCTGCTGCTGGCGCAGACCAAGCTCGGCTGCGACAGCGTCGACGCGCTGGTGGACCGGGTGCTCGCCGAGCCGACCGCGTTCACCACGCTGCTCGGCTACTTCACGATCCAGGTCTCGGACCTGTTCCGCGATCCGTCGTACTTCCTCGCCTTCCGCCAGCGGATCGTCCCGGTCCTGCGGACCTACCCGTCGCGGCGGCTGTGGGTCGCCGGCTGCTCCACCGGCGAGGAGGCCTACTCGCTGGCGATCATCCTGCGCGAGGAGGGCCTGCTCGATCGCAGCCTGATCTACGCGACCGACATCTATCCGGAGAGCCTGCGGATCGCGGCCGCCGGCATCTACGAGCTCGACCGGCTGCAGGCCTTCACCGAGAGCCACCGCAAGAGCGGCGCCACCAGCTCGCTGTCGAGCCACTACACCACCGGGCCGCGCGGCGGCGCCGTGTTCGACCGCGGGCTGCGCGATCGCATCGTGTTCGCCGATCACAGCCTCGCCACCGACCACGTCTTCGCCGAGGTCCACGTGGTGTCGTGCCGCAACGTCCTCATCTACTTCACCCGCGAGCTGCAGGATCGCGCCCTCGGCGTGTTCCGCGACGCCCTGGTCCGGCGCGGCTTCCTCGGCGTCGGCCCGCGCGAGACCCTGGCGTTCTCGGCGGTGGCCGGCGAGTTCGCCCCGGTGCCCGCCGCCGATCGCTGGCACCAGCGCGTGGATCATCGGTGATGGAGCCGGTGGTCGTCATCGGCGGCTCGGCCGGCTCGCTCGACGTGATCACCACGATCCTCGAGGCGATGCCGCGGTCGTGCGTGGCCACGTTCCTGGTGGTGGTCCACATCCCCGCCGACATGCCGAGCCTGCTCGCCGAGGTGTTCGCGCTGCGCTGCCGCCTGCCGATCTCAGAGGCCTACGACAAGTCGCCGCTGCGACCGGGCGAGGTCCTGGTCGGCCCACCCGATTACCACCTCCTGTGCGAGCCGGACTGCGCGGCCCTGTCGCGTGATCCGCCGGTGTCGTTCTCGCGTCCCTCCATCGACGTCTTTTTCGAGTCGGCGGCGGCGACGTTCGGCCCGCGCGCGATCGGCGTGGCGGTCTCGGGGGCGTCGCACGACGGCGCCCTCGGCCTGGCCGCGATCGCCGAGGCCGGAGGTGGTGTGGCGATCCAGGCGCCGAACGACGCCGTCGCCGCCGAGTTGCCCCGGGCCGCCCTCGCGGCGGTGCCGGGTGCGTATGTCGGCTTGCCCGACCAGCTCGCCGCGTGGCTGCTCACCCAGCTCGCGGCCCAGGAGCCACCATGACCCACC
Source organism: Kofleriaceae bacterium (assembly GCA_041389945.1). Lineage (GTDB taxonomy): Bacteria > Myxococcota_A > Polyangia > Haliangiales > Haliangiaceae > JAWKQW01. The sequence continues at coordinate 140,665 of JAWKQW010000010.1, read as the reverse complement.
ACCCCACCCCGCCACCGCTGCCCGAGCCCATCCACGTCCTCCTCGTCGACGACCTCGAGGACAACCTGGTCGCCCTCGAGGCGCTGCTGCGACGCGACGGCCTGGTCCTGATCACCGCGCGCTCGGGCACCGAGGCGCTCGAACACTGCCTGGTCCACGACTTCGCGCTGGCGCTGCTCGACGTGCAGATGCCCGAGATGGACGGCGTGCAGCTCGCAGAGCTGATGCGCGGCGCCCGACGCACGCGCGAGGTGCCGATCATCTTCGTGACCGCCAACTACGACGCCCCGCAGCGGGTGTTCCAGGGCTACGACGCCGGCGCGGTCGACTTCCTGGTCAAGCCGATCGAGCCGCGCATCCTGCGGCAGAAGGTCGACACGTTCCTCGAGCTGTTCGACAGCAAGCGTCGATTGTCGGCGCAGCTGGTGCAGGTCGAGCAGCTCTCGGCGCAGCTCGCCGAGGCGCTGCGCGTGCACGAGACCTTCGTCGCCGCGGTCGGCCACGACCTGCGCTCGCCGCTGTCGGCGATCAGCATCGGCCTGGAGATGCTCACCGAGGACCTCACCACCTCGCCCCACCGCGAGATGGTGCGGCGCCTCACCTCGGCGACCCGGCGCATGACCGGGATCATCGAGCAGCTCAACGACCTGGCCCGGCTCCGCCTCGGCGGCGGCCTCGAGCTGTCGCGATCGCCCGGCTCGCTCGACGAGCTGGTGCGGCCGGTGCTCGACGAGCGCAAGACCAGCAAGCAGCCGGTGGCGATCGAGCTCGAGACCCGCGGCGACCTGCGCGGCGAGTGGGATCTGGCGCGGGTGGCGCGGGTGGCGGCGAACCTCGTCGGCAACGCCGTCGAGCATGGCGATCGCGCGCAGCCGATCCGGGTCGAGCTCGACGGCACCGCGCCGGCCGAGGTGATCCTGCGGGTGTGCAACGCGGGCGTGGTGCCACCGGCGCTGTTGCCCGAGCTGTTCGAGCCGTTCCGCCAGGGCGGCGCCTCGCGACGGGGCATGGGCCTCGGCCTGTACATCGTCCGCGCGATCGCCGAGGCGCACGGCGGCAAGGCCACGCTCACCTCGTCGGAGGAGGCCGGCACCTGCGCCGAGGTCCGGCTGCCGCGGCGGGCGTCGACCTGACCGGGGCGCGTCGTCAGCCCGGCTCGAGGCTGGCCAAGAGCCGCTTCATGTCGATCGGCTTGACCAGGTGCACCGCGAAGCCGGCGGCCTCGCTGCGGGCGCGGTCGCTGGGCTGGCCGTAGCCCGTGAGCGCGATCAGGCGCGGCGTGGCCTCGCCGAGCTCCTCGCGCAACCGCGCCGCCAGCTCGTAGCCGTCCATCACCGGCAGGCCGATGTCGAGCACCGCCACCTCCGGTCGGAACGTGCGCGCGATGGCGATCGCCTCGGCGGGATCGAGCGCGCTCTGCACCTCGTGGCCGATCGTCGTCAGCACCGCCGCCATCACCTCGAGGGCGTCCTCGTTGTCGTCGACCAGGAGGATCCGTCGCCCGCGCGCGTCGGCCGCGACGCGCCGGATCGGGGTCGCCGTGCGCGCCACCGCGACCTCCTCGGCGGGCAGCGGCAGCGACACCTCGAACGAGCTCCCGGCGCCGACCCCGGCGCTGCGCGCGACCACGCGGCCGCCGTGGAGCGTCGCCAGCGAGCGGACCAGGGTCAGGCCGAGGCCCAGGCCGCCAGCCGCGCGATCGACGCCCTGCGGGCCCTGCACGAAGCGATCGAAGATCCGCGGCAGCAGCACCGGGTCGATGCCGACGCCGTCGTCGCGCACCTCGATCACGGCGACGTCGGCGGCCGCGCGCACCGCGATCGCGAGGTGGCCCTCGGGGCGGGTGTACTTGGCGGCGTTGACCACGAGGTTGGTCACGATCTGCACCAGGCGCGCGCGGTCGCCGTCGACGATGACCGGCGTCGTCGGAAGATCGACCGCGACGTGGTGGCGGGCCTCCTCGATGAGCGGCGCGACCTCATCGAGGGACTGCCGCACCACCTCGCCGAGATCGACCCGGCCGCGGCTCAGCTTGAGGTCGCCCCGGGTGAGGCGCGACACGTCGAGCAGATCGTCGACCAGGCGGCCCATGTGGGTGACCTGGCGCTCGATGATCGCGAGCTCGCGCGGCACCGCGTCGCCGCGCTGCAGCTTCATCAGCGCGAGCGCGGTCACGATCGGCGCCAGCGGGTTGCGCAGCTCGTGGCCGAGCAACGCGAGGAACTCGTCCTTGTCGCGGTTGGCCTCCTCGGCGGCCAGGCGAGCGGCGCGCTCGCGCTCGGCGGCGCGGCGCGCGGTGAGGTCGCGGGTGACCTTCGAGAAGCCGACCAGGTTGCCATCGTCGTCGTGGATGGCGCCGATGACGACGTGCGCCCAGAACTGGGTGCCGTCCTTGCGCACGCGCCAGCCCTCGTCCTCGAAGCGGCCGTCGCGGCGCGCCGCCGCGAACTCGCGCTCGCAGATGCCGCCGCGGACCGCGATCTCCGGGTAGAAGAGCGAGCAGTGCTTGCCGATGATCTCGTCGGCGGTGTAGCCCTTGATGCGCTCGGCGCCGACGTTCCAGGTGGCCACGCGGCCGCTCGGATCCATCAGGTAGATCGCGTAGTCGCGCACGTTCTCCACCAGCATCCGGAACTGGTCGGCGTTGGCGGCGGGCCCGGTTTCGGCGTCGGGGGGATCCGGGGGCTTGATCGCGGTGCTCACGAGTCGGCTCGGAGCTAGGGTGGCCGCGGGCCGGCGGTTCCGCAACCGCTGGGGGCCGTCATCTCACCCTCGCATCCGCCCCGAGCGCGCGGTCTCCGACGGCGCGCCGCGTCGAGACGCCGGCATCGCGCGGCGGTAGCTGTGGCGAGGGCGCACGATCGCGGCGTGAGCGCGCGTCGCCAGGCGCGCTGCGATGTGCGTGGGGGAGGCACGATCGTTGCTATGTATGGGTCTGCAAGGAGGTTCCATGGCCCTGACTCAACCCACCTCACAGCGCTTCGACGCTGGCCCGCCCCCGCGCGACGGGACGGGTCGGTCGGAGCTGGGTCCCACCGAGCACCCCGAGCGCGACCCCGATGGGGTCCCGCACGAGGTCGTCGGGCTGCTCTCGTTCTGGATCGTCATCGTCGCGATGCTCATCGGCGGGCTCTACCTCGCCGCCGGCATCGCGGTCGCGCTGGTCGGCGGCGTGATCCTGCTGGTGCTGGCGACCCCGGCGCTGGTGCGCACGCTCGGCCGCAAGGCCGACCGTGAGCGCCGCGATCCGCCGGCCGCGGCGGGCTAGCGCGTCGGCGGTCGGGCCGTCGTCGTCGACGGCGCACCGGCGCCCCGCCACCACGGCCGGCTCACGTCGCCGCTGCGGTCAGGGCGGTGATCGACGCCAGCTCGTCCGCCACCTCGCGCATGGTCGGCCGCTGCGCCGGATCCTTGCGGAGCATGCGCATGGTCAGCTGCTCCAGCTCCGCGGTGCCGGGGCCCGGCGACAGGGCCAGCAGCGGCGGCGCCTCGATCACGTGCCGCACCGCGATCGACAGCGAACTGCCGCCCGCGAAGGGCACCTCGCCCGACAGCAGCTCGTAGGCGATCACGCCCAGCGAGTACACGTCGCTCGGCGGGCCGACCTCGTGATCCTGGGCTTGCTCCGGCGACATGTACCGCGGCGTGCCGGCCACCATGCCGACCTGGGTGACGCGGGCGTCGGGCTGGCGCGGTCCGTCGAGGGCGATGCCCCAGTCGACCACCTTGGCGCGGCGCCCGAGCACCACGTTGCCGGGCTTGAGGTCGCGATGGACGACGCCCTGGCCGTGCGCGGCCGCCACCGTCTCGGCGATCTCGGCGAGCCAGCGCACGGTCTCGATCACCGTCGGCGAGCCGCGCAGGATGCGCTCGGTGAGAGCGCCGCCTGGGCACAGCTCCATCGCCATCCACGGCGCGAACGCCGGGTCCACGCCGTGGGCGATCAGCGCCGGCAGCCCCGGGTGACCGAGCGCGGTGAGCCGCGCCAGGATCTCGGTCTCGCGGCGCAGCCGCAGCGGCGCGGTCTCGTCGCAGACGTCGTGGCGCAGGACCTTGAGCGCGACCCGCCGCCGGGTGAGCTGGTCGGTGGCGCTGTACACGTTGGCGGCGCCGCCGCTGCCGATGAGCGTGCGCAGGGGGAAGCGCACGTCGAGGGCGGGATCGCGGCGGGCCCGTGGGCCGCGTCGCGCAGGTGGCCGCGGACGGGTGCGGAGCTCCTGGGTGCGCGCGTCGGCCGACGACGTGCCTGGTGGCACCTTCGCTTCCCCGGTCGCGCGCGGTGCGCTCACTGCAGCTCCTCGAAGCGGATCCGCCGCATGCGCGTGGTGGTGACGCCGCGCGCCGGGGTCCGGCGGTGCATGGGTGCACGGCGACGCACCTCGCGCCGCTGCGGCGACAGCTCGGCGTCGACCTGCCCGAGCTGGGCCAGCCGCGCCGCGACGTAGCGAGCGGCCAGCCTCGTAGCTGCCGCGGCACGCAGGCCCGGCACAGCGCGCGCTCGAGCTTGCGCATGCCGAGCTCGCGGTGCCCCTCCCACATCGCCGCCAGCACCGCCGCGCGAGAGAACCACTCCGGATGGTCGGGACCAACCTCGTCGAGCTCGGCCATCAGCCGCTCGAGGGTGGCGTGGACCTGGGCGCACAGGGCCAGCGCCACCAGGAGGTTGGTGTCCTCGATGACGCCGATGAAGGTCTCGCTCTGGGCACGCCCGTGGGCACACAGCGCCAGCCGGACCGCCTCGAACGCCTCCAGTCGCACCGCCCGATCGAGGCGCACGTCCCCGATCGCCTCGAGCCAGCGCCGCTCGTCGGCATGATCCCCCGACAGCAGCGCCAGATCGTGTCCGGCGTCGGTCGTCTTCGCGACTGCGTCCACGGTCCCCCCTTTCGAGGGGAAACGTTGCAGGCGGCATGCCTCGAGCGAGCGAGGGCGCAACCCATCGAAGCGCCCAGGACGTCCACGCGGCGCGGTGTGGCGCCAGCGCGCGGTGGGCGCCAGCGCCCGCTGTCGTCCGTCGAAGCGCGATCAAGCTCACCGTGCCGCAGGCCGGTGATGCCGGCGAGGCGCCCGCGAAACGCGCGAATCTGGCGCCGTCGCCGTCGACACGAGTGCGTGTCGACACGCCCGAGTCGTACGTCGCGTCGGCCGCGGGCGGCTCGCCGACGTCGGGCCGACCGACGCCCGCGAGCCGACGCGCTGGCCCCGGCCTTGCTCACCGTCGAGCACAGGAGGATCCGACGATGACCACGTTCTCGCAGCAGCCGCCCACCACTCCCGCTGGCACCATCCCCGCCGATCCCGTCGAACCCGTCGACCACGCGCACGGTGGACCGACCACGGACGCCGACGTCGACGCCGGACCCTCGTTCACCGAGCGCGTGCGCGCTGGCGCCGACGAGCTCCGCGACGCGGCCGCGCATGGCGCCCGCGACGTCGCGCACCAGGTCGGCGAGATCGCCGGCGAGGCGCGTCACCAGGCGCGGCGAGGTGCTCGCCACGCCGAGCGCGTGATCTCGAGCTTCGTGCGCGAGCATCCGTACCTCGCGGCCGCCGGCGCCGTCGGCGTGGGCTACGTGGTCACCCGGGCGCTGCGTCGCTAGCACGCGAGGCGCGCTCGTCCTCCCCGCTGATGGCGTCGCTGGCCTGCTCCGCGACGTCCTGCGCGTCGCGCACGGCCTGCCCCATCGTCCGCTCCGGAATCAGGTCGACGTCCTCGGAGCGCACCCGGCTGGCGCGGCGCAGCACGGCGGCGACGATCATCACGCCGACGCCGATCGCCGCGTAGCCGGCCCAGGGCGGCCACACGAGCGCAGCGGCGAGGCCGAGCGCCCCTGCCTGGCCGAGCAGGATCAGGCCGACGATGCTCGCCGCGAGCACGGTCGCGCGTGCGCGCAGGTAGTCGCCGAGCGCGCTGATCTCACCCTTGATCTCCTCGCGCATCTGGTCCACGTGGATGCGCGCGAGCTCGCGCGCATCGGTGACCACGCCCGCCAGGAGCGTCGCGGTCGACGCCTCGGACAGGTCGTCGCCGCGATCGTGGGACGGCGTCGAGGATGGCTGCGCGTGGCGGTTGCCGGGGTGCATGTTCGAAGGCACTGCAACGCCTGCGCCGACTCGAGGCTCCGACGCGACGGCACGTGGTTTGCTCATCGTGGGCGTCATGAGCATGTCCGCCCCGCCTTCCCGGAGCACGGTCGTCGACGACGAGGTCGGCCCCGAGCGCGCGGCGCCCGCGACGAGCGAGCCCGCCGACGAGCCCGCCGCGCCCGCCGACCCAGCGCCCACTCCCGCGGAGATCCAGGCTCGTCTCGACGAGGCCCGACGTTCGCTCGAGGGGCGGCTCGACGAGCTCGGGCGGCGCGCGGCCAAGGTGCGGCGCGCGGTCAACGCCGGCGCCATGCTGCGACGACACCCGTTGGCGACGGTCGCGATCGGGCTCGGGGTCGGCGTGATGCTCGGCTGGCGACGCCGAGGCGGGCGAGCGCCGGCGCCACGGGCGAGGCGTCCGCGCTGGGCGCAGGCGCCCGCGCCGTCGGCAGCACCCAGCGCGCTGCGCTCGTTCGCGATGGCCGCGGCGAGCGCCGTCGCCCGGCGCGTCCTCGCCGAGGCCATGGTGCAGCTCGCGCAGCGAGCCCTCGCGGCGCGCCCGTCGCAGCCGCGCTCGCGCTGAGGCCCGCCTCGGCCATCGGTGGCGACGCCATCGCCGCCGGTTGCGCCCGACCGCGTCACCCGGCGTCGGCCACCGCCGGCGCCACGCAGAGCCGACCACCGCCGTCTCGCTTGGCCCGGTATGCGGCCTCGTCGGCGGCCCGCATGACCTCCTCGAAGCTGCGCGGGTCACCGTCGGTGAGCGCGGCGACGCCCACGCTGACGTGCACCGGCTCACCGCAGATGCGCAGCTCGGCGATGCCGGCCAGCACGCGCTCGGCGAGCCGCAGGGCGTCGTCGACGTCGGCGTGCGCCAGCAGGACCACGAACTCATCGCCGCCGTAGCGGACCGCCAGGTCGGTGTCGCGCACCAGCTCGCGCAGGACCGCGCCGATGCCGGCGAGCGCCCGCGAGCCCTCGAGGTGACCGTGGGTGTCGTTGAGCTGCTTGAGCCTGTCGACGTCGAGCACCACCACCGCCAGCGGCGTGCCGTAGCGCCGGCGGCGCAGGGTCTCGAAGCCCACGCGCTCCTGGAGCGCGCGCAGGTTGCCCAGGCCGGTCAGCTCGTCGAGGTGCGCCGCGGCGCGCAGGCGCGCGTGCTCGGCGCCGCGGCTGAGCACGCGCTCGATGCGCGAGAGCAGCTCGCTCGGTTTGACCGGCTTGGTCATGAAGTCGACCTCGGCCAGCCGCACCGTGCGCACCCGGGTCATCAGATCGTCGGCGCCCGACAGGAACACGATCGGCACCCGTCGCGTGCGCGGATCGTCGGCCAGCCGCGCCGACACCCCGAAGCCGTCGAGCCCCGGCATGTGGACGTCGAGCAGCACCAGCTCTGGTGGTTGCGCCGACGCGACCTCCAGCGCGTGTTCGCCGTCGACGGCGACGTCGACCGCGTAGCCGTGGCGCTCGAGCAAATCGGCCAGCGTCTCGCGCAGCGCCGGATCGTCCTCGACCACCAGGACGCGACGACGATCGGTTGCGACGTCGGACCCCGCCGGCGGCACCCGCACCACCCCGGTCGCCGACGTCACCGCCGGAGCCCGCGCCGTCGACGTTCGCCCGCACGCCCCGTCGAGCAGGCCACCGGTGACCTCGCCGAGGGCGGCCAGCGCGCGCACCACCTCCGGGGCCAGCGTCTGCGCCTCGGTGGACTGCACGACCAGGAGGCCGCGCCGCGCGCCGCCGAGCGCCATGGGCACCACGCAGGTCGAGCGGAGCGCAGGTGGCAGCAGCTCGCGCACCGACGCCAGCCGCGGATCGACGTGGACGTCGGCCGCGTGGATCACCTCGCCGTGCGCCAGCGCGAGCTGCATCTCCGGGTAGCGCGCGAGCGAGATCGGCAGGCGGTCGAGGTCACGATGGCTCGACCACACCACGCTCGCGCTCGACGCGCCGCCGACGAGGCCGGGCTCGACCACCACGCACGAGCTGCGCCCGCCGATCCACTCGACGAGGGCCGCGCCGGCGGCGGCGATCACCACGCCCTCGTCGCCGCTGTGGGCCGCGGACACCACCCGCGTCAGCGCGCGGGTGAGCGCCCCGAGCGGATCGGTGGCGTCGCGCGGCGCGAGCGGAGGAGGCGCGGCGGCGGGCATCGGCTCGCGCGCCTTCACGCTGCGTCCGCGAGCCTCACCACCAGGACGTGCCCCGGCGCCTCGCGCACCACGTGCTCACACACGCTGCCACCGAGCGCCCGATCCGCGCTCGACCGCGGGTGGTTGCCCACGATGACCAGATCGGCCGACAGCTCCGTGGCCAGGCTGACGATCACCTCGCCTGGGGGTCCGACCTCGATCCGACAGCTCGCGCCCAGCAACCCCGCCGTCACCGCGGCCTCCACCAGCCGCGCGCGGGCGTCGACGATGAGGTCGGCGTGGGCGCTGGCCATCGCGTTGTCGGCCATGCCGGCGTGGATGGCGGTCATCGGCATCGCCGGCACGCAATGCACGACGGTCACCGTCGACGGCGCGCGATCGCGCAGGGCCGCGGCGGCCAGCGCCGGCAGCTCGGGATCGGCGAGATCGGTGGCGACGATGATGCGCCCGGTGCCGTAGTTGTGGCGCGCGATGAGCACCGGGCACGCCGCGCCCCGCACCACCGAGGTGGTCACGCCGGGACGGAACGTGCGCGCGAACCAACCCTCTCGCCGGCTGGCCTCGCTCACCACCAGCAGCGTCGCGCCGTAGCTCTCGCTGCACGCGAGCAGCTGCTCGGCCGGCTCGCCGCGCCGCAGGCAGGTGCGCACCTCGCCGGCCTCCGGGCACAGCTCCTTGATCTGCCGGGCCAGCACGTGCTCCTGCTCGTCGATCGAGCGCGGATCGTCATCGGCGAGGATCTCGCACACCACGAGGCCCGCGCCGTCGCGCTGCGCCCGCGCCCAGGCGACGCCGAGCAGGCGCGTGGGGTCGTCGGCTGGGTCGATGCCAACCACGACGTTGCCTCGGGGCGCGACGACCAGCGGCGACCGCTGCGCGACGACCGCGGTCGCCGAGGGAGTGGCAACGGATGGGTGCGATGTAGACATGGTCTCCAGAACTTGCAGGCGATGTGCCACGCCCAACCCGTCGGGACGTCGAGGCTGGGGGGGGGCCGGCGCCGTGCCGGGCCGGCGCGGTGGGGCGCGCCCGCACAGTGGGAGCCGCACGCAGGTGTGGGGCGGCAGCGAAGCTCCGCACACGCGCACATGCGACGACGCCGACGACCTCCCGGTCGCCGGCCTCGCCGCCGTCGAAGTGGGGCGCCCGCCCCGTGTCGCCCGCCGCGCTAGCGCCGCATCCAGCGCATCAGCACGTAGCCGCCGAGCACGATCCCCCCGGCCACCGCCAGCGGGTGGCGGCGGATGAGGTCGGCCAAGGACTTGCCACCGGCGCTGGCGGCGAGCGCCGCACGCTCACCGGCGGCGGTGGTCGCGTTGGCGGCGCGCGCCGACAGGCGATCGAGGCCGTCGGCGAGCTGCGTCTTGGTGTCGTCGTAACGCTCGCGCGCCGACGACGCGACGCTGCTGGCGAACACCTGGGCGCCCTGCTTGAGCAGCATCATCGGATCGGGGCCCTTGCGTGAGTGGTTGGTCTGGGTGCGAGACATGGGTGCTCCGGAAGAGTGAGGGGAAGCGGCTCAGAAGAAGCTAGCGCCGACGCCGAGCGACGCCTGGTACAGGCGGACGTCGTCGCGGTACAGGCCGCTGCCGGCCCGCAGGTTGACGTCGAGGGCGAAGGCGTCGGTCGAGATCAGCTCGACGCCGACGCCGGCGAGCACCGCCGGGACGGTATCGCTCTCGGACATGAGATCGATCACCTCGCCGTCGACGTCGACCTTCGCACGGGCGACGCCGAGGCCTCCCTCCACCCACAGCCGAGGCACCAGCCACGCGCGCAGCGCGCCGGCGAGCATCGTCTGCGAGACGGTCACGTCGTCGTCGCGGTGCGCGGTGACCGCGAGGTGCCCGAGCACCGCGAGGCCCGGCGCGACCATCGCGCCGACCTCGCCGAAGAACGAGCCGGCCTGGACCGGCCCGTCGCCGCTGCAGTCCTCGCCGTCGTTGTCGCAGCCGAGGTGGCCGCCGCCGAGGCCGACCGAGAACATCGCGCCGGTGCGGCCCTCGCCGCGCTCGGTGACCTCGGCGTGGACGGGAGCGGTGAGCGCGGCGGTGGTGAGCACCGCGGTGATCAGGGGAAGGGGACGCATGGGGGGTGCCTTTCGAAGTGCGGGTGGACGGCGACGGGAACGGGCGCGGGCACGAGCGATCAGCCCGGACCGCGGCCGCGGCCGACGACCATCGACACCACGGCGAGGATGAGGGCGACGACGAACGTGATCTTGGCGGCGCCCGCGGCGCTCGCGGCGATGCCACCGAAACCGAAGATGGCGGCGACGATGGCGAGGATGAAGAATGCGATGGCCCAGCTAAACATGGTGAAAACCTCCGTTGTCGCTGGGTAGTTCACGTCGCGTGCCATCGCGCATCTCGCCTGATCGCGTGCGCGGTGGTGGTGATCGTGGGCGCGCGCGTCGCGGCTGTGGCGGCATCGCACACGCACCCCGCCCGCGCTGCGCGTTCGCGCGGCACGCCGCTTGCGAGCCCTGGGCGCATGAGCACCCACGCCAACGCGCCCATCCCTGCCGCGTCGCGCCGCCTCCGCTGGGGCGTCGCCGCGGCGATCGTCACCAACGTGGTCGTCAACGAGCTGTTGGCCACCACCGTCGTCATCGGCGACGGCACCGTCGCCGAGCTGAGCGCCCGCTACGACTCGCTCTTCACGCCGGCGCCGTACGCCTTCGCGATCTGGGGCGTCATCTTCGCGACCCTGCTCAGCTACGCGGTGGTGCAGCTGTTGCCCAGCGAGCGTCGCGCGCCGATCTACGATCGCCTCGCGCCGCCGCTCATCGGCGTCAACCTGCTCAGCGCGGCGTGGCCGCTGGTATTCCAGCATTGCTACTTCGCCGCGTCGGTCGTGGTGATCGCGGTGATGCTCACGCTGTCGGCGGTGGCCTTCACCCGGGCCCAGGCCGCGGTCGCCACGGGCCTCTACAGCCGCTGGCTGGCGGTGCCCATGGCGCTCCTGCTCGCGTGGCTCAGCGTCGCCACCATCGCCAACATCGCCACCGCGCTGGTCGCCATGGGCTTCACCGGTGGCCCGGTGAGCCCGATCGCGTGGACCGTGATCCTCCTGGTCGCCGCCACCCTCATCGCCGGCGAGCTCGCCGAGCGCTACCACGACTACCTGGTGCCGGCGGTGGTCGCGTGGTCGACGATCGCCATCTGGGTCGACCGCCGGGGCGACGAGCCGGTGGTGGCCGGCGCCGCGCTGGCGGTGACCGGCATCCTCGTGCTCCACGTGCTGCGCCAGGCGAGCTGGCAGCTCCGCCACCGGCGCGCGGCGCGGCCGTCGTCGCACCCTCGCCCCTGGCCGGCCCGATGAGCGCGCGCACCGTCGCCCGCGCGGCGGTCGATCGCGTCACCGCGGCGTTCCGGATCATCGTCGACGAGGGCCTCGACGATCTCGCCGCGATGATGACGTACTACGCGGTGCTGGCGCTGTTCCCGATGCTGGTCTTCGTGGTCACGCTCGCGCTGCTCCTGGTGCCGACCGAGACCCTGCAGGCTGGCGTCGCCGCGATCAGCGCGCCGCTGCCCGGCGGCATCCGCGCGCTCCTCCACGATCAGGTGTCGCGCCTGGCGGGCCAGGCCGGCGCCGGCTTCGCGTTCGGCAGCGCGCTGGTCGCGCTGTGGGGCGCGTCGCGCGGCGCCTCCGCCCTCGGCGTCACCCTCGACCGCATCGACGGCGTGGAGACCTCGCGCGCGTGGTGTCGACGCCAGGTGCGCGCCATCACCGTGACCATCGGCGTCGCCGCGCTGCTGCTCACCGCGATCTTGCTGATGGTGTTCGGCCCGGTGATGGGCCGCGCGCTGGCGCGCTGGCTCGAGGTCGGCGCCTGGTTCCCGGTGGTGTGGACGGTGGGTCGCTGGCTGCTCGCCGGCGCCACGATGATGCTGGTGTGGGCGGTGATCTACCGCTTCCTCTCGTCGCAGCCGGGGCCGTTCCGCCTCATCACGCCGGGCGCGATCATCGGCGTACTCCTGTGGTTCGCCGCGAGCTGGGGCCTCACCTTCGGCCTGCGGATCGCGGGCTCCTTCGAGGCGACCTACGGCGCGCTCGCCGGCGTCGTCGTCTTCTTGATCTGGCTGTGGCTGTCGAACCTGGCCCTGCTCATCGGCGCCCGCATCGACCGGGCGGTGAGCACCCGGTGGTCCCGCGCACAGGCAAGCCCGTCACGGTGGGCGCGGGCGCTCAGCCGACGCGACGCCTGGGCCGCGCCGCCGCCGCCGGCAGCGCCCCAGCGCCTGGCACCGCCCGTGCAACAGCCGCCATCATGATCAGCAACACCGACCAGCTCAAGGATCGCATCAACGTGCGCAAGCACGAGCTCATGGCCAAGCTCGACGAGCTCAAGGCCGACACCCGTCGCGACGCCGCCGACGCCCGCGACAAGGTGAAGGCCAAGCTCGACGAGCTCGAGGACAACCTCAAGGATGGCTGGGAGAACCTCAGCGATTCGGTCAAGGATCGCCTGAACAAGTGGCTCGACAACTGACGCGCCCCCCCCACGAACGCACGTCAGCCTGAGTCACCCAAACGGGTCACCGACGACAGTCGGCGGCCCGTTTGCCTTTTCGGCGCGCACCGACGACGACCGCCGGCACCTGCGGTCGCCGTCACGCCGGCGCCGCACCCGACGCCAGACGCCGAGGTCGGCACCCGCGGTCGCGCCCCGCGCCACCGCACGCCGGGCACGGCGCGCGCGCCAACGCCAGCGCCGAGGACGCCGTCGGGTGCGGCCGCCAGCGCCACCGCACGACCGGCCGTCGAGGTCCGGTGAGCGCTACGGCTCGCGCGCCGCCGCGGGCTCGCCGTCGCAGAACACGGCGTCGACCCACGGCGAGCCCGCGGCGGCCCGCAGCGCGTGGCGCAGGCCGATGGTGAGCGGCACCGAGAGCAGCGCACCGATCGGGCCGAGCACGAAGGCCCAGGCCAGCATCGACAGCAGCACCACCAGCGGCGACAGGCCGATCGCGCGGCCCATCACCCGCGGCTCGACGATGTTGTCGACCACCAGGTTGACCGCGACGTACATCGCACCGACCGCGAGCGCGTGCGCCACGCCGCCGGTGAGCAGCGCCAGCGCCACCGGCGGCACCGCCGAGATCAGGCTGCCGATCACCGGCACGAAGTTGAGCACCGCGGCGAGCACGCCCCACAGGAGCGCGCCCTCGACGCCCCACAAGGCGCACCAGACGCCGAGCAGGACGCCGCCGCCCAGCGACAGGTAGCCCTTCACCACCACGTAGCGGCGGATCTCGGCGAAGCCCTCGGTGAGCTCCTCGGTGGGCAACGTTGGGCTGCCGTAGCGCGATTGGAAGCCGGCGCGCAGCGACGGCGCGTCGAGCTGGATGAAGACCGCGGTGATGACGATGAGGACCAGCGCCTGGATCCCGCCGAGGGCGCCTCCGAGCAGCTCGCGGCCGGTCTGCTCGCCGCTGACCGACCCCACCCGCTCGTCGATCCACGTCACCACCGGGTCGAGGCCGTGGGCGTGCAGCCAGCCCGTCAACTCGCCGCGCATCGCCGCGACCTGCTCGCCCTGGGCGGGCAGCCGCTGGGCCAGATCGTCGATGGCGACCGCGCCGAGCAGCCCGACGCCGACCACCACGCCGAGGATCAAGACGCCGGACGCCGCCGCGGCGAGCCAGCGCGGCGCCCCGCGGTCGTGCAGGTACGCGGTGAGCGGCTCGAAGGCGATGGCCAGGGTCGCCGCGAGCGCGAGCGGCGCGAGGATCGGCGCCGCGGCGCGCGCGGCGAAGAGCAAGCAGGTCACGCTCGCCGCGATCGCGATGGGCCGCATCCCGTGCGGATAGAGCAGCCGGCGTGCCAGCGCCGGGCGTCCTGGGCGCGCCGGGAGGTGGCGTGGCCTGTGCGAGTTCGCTCGGCTGAGGCGGCGGTGCGCCGGCGAGGGCGAAAACCACGCCGTTGCGCGGGCGCGCGGCTGGCCTCGCTCGTGCAGTGGCGCTGTTCGTGGACCAACTCGTCGCGATCGCCGCCACCGCGCTGCTCCTGGTCGGCGCCAAGCTCGCCGCGCCGGTGCTGGTGCCGGTGGTCCTGGCGGCGGTGCTCGCCATCGTGTTCCAGCCCATCGGCCAGCGGGTGGCACGGCGCGGGCTGCCGCCGGCCGTCACCGCCCTGGTCACCGTCACCGCGGTGTCCGCGGTGCTCGCGCTCGCCGGCGCCATCCTCATCATCGCGGTGTCCGACGTCGCCGAGTCGCTGCCGCGCTACCGCGAGGCGGCGCTGGCGTGGCGCGATCAGGCCGCGGGCTGGCTGGTCGCGCACCGGCTCGACGCGCTCGCGGGCGGCGTCGCCGAGCTCGAGCCCGGCCGCTACGTCTCGGCGATCGCCGCCGACAGCGCCGCCACCATCGGCGCCGTCTTGCAGACCCTCGCGCTGGTGGTGCTGCTCACCGTCTTCATCCAGCTCGAGGCCGGCACGTTCCCCGCCCGGCTGCGTCGAGTGCTCGGCAGCGTGCGCCGCTCGCGCGAGTCGATCGAGCGCACCATCGCGGCGCTCGCCGAGATCCAGCGCTACGTGCGGGTCAAGCTGGTGCTGGCCGTGATCAAGGCCAGCCTCGTCGGCGGCGCCTGCGGCGTGCTCGGCGTCGATCAGCCGCTCCTGTGGGCGACCTTGGCGTTCTGCCTGAGCTTCGTGCCGGTGCTCGGCCCGCTGGCGGCGTCGACGCCGCCGGTGGTGGTCGCCGCGGTCGCCCATGGCGGCACCACGGCGCTGGTCCTCGCCGCCATCCTCCTGATCATCAACGTCGCGTTTGGCTCGTTGCTCGAGCCGCGCATCCTCGGCCGCGCGGTCGGGCTGTCGCCGCTCGTCGTGGTGCTGTCGATCACCCTGTGGGGCTTCGTGCTCGGACCGGTCGGCGCGTTGCTGGCGGTGCCGCTGACGATGATCGTCAAGATCGCGCTGGCCGAGTCGACCCGCCTCGGGTGGTTGGCCCGGGTCCTCGAGTATCGAGCGCTGCCGGCGCTGGCGACCCGGCGCGCAGGCGGCGAGGTGTGACCGCCGCGGCGGCCACGGTCCTGGTCCTCGGCGACACCGCGGCGCGCGCCGACGTCGCCGCGCGCAGCCTTCGCGACGGCGGCCTCGACGCTCACGTCCACGTGCGCACGCAGCCGGCGGCGGCGGTCGCCACGCTGGCCGAGCTGGCGCCGGACGTGATCGTGCTCGATCTCGGCCCGGCGGCGCGCGCGCGCGAGGTGGTCGGCGCGATGCGCGCGGCCGGCGACGGCACGCCGGTGGTGGGCATCGTCGACGAGGACGACGCCGAGCTCGATCCCCTCGGCGCCGCCGACGTGGTGCCGCGCTCGACCCTGGCGCCGCGGCCGCTGACGCGTCGGGTCCAGCTCGCGCTGCGGCTGGCCGCGCGCGGGCGCGAGCACGCACACCTCGCCCGCGCGCGCGAGGAGCTGCTCGCCGCGATCTCCCACGACCTGCGCGGCCCGCTGAGCGCGATCAACGTCGCCGTCGATGCCCTCGCCGATCCGGCGGTGCCCGCCGACGAACGTGGCCGCTACGTCGAGGCGGTGCAACGCTCGGTCCGGCGCGCCGATCGGCTGATCCACGACGTGGGCACGATTTCGCTCCTCGCCGCCGGCGAGCTCGCGCTCGAGCGCTCGCCGACGGTGCTGCGGCCGCTGCTCGAGCAGGTCGCCCGCGAGCACGCCGAGGCCGCCGCGCGCCGCCGCCGCGCGCTCCGGGTGGTCGCCGCCGAGCTGGCGCCGGTGCGCGCCGACCCCGGTCGCCTGCTCGAGGCCCTCGACAAGCTCGTCGCCAACGCCGTCGCGCACGGCGCCGGCGAGATCCGGCTGACCGTCGCCGACGTCGCCCACGAGCCCGGCTGGATCGAGCTGGTCGTCGAGGACGATGGCCCCGGGGTCGCGCCCGAGCTGGCCGCGCAGCTCTTCGATCCGGGTCGACCGCGACGGCGCGGCCGCGGCGGCGGCCCCGGGCTCGGCCTTGGCATCGCCCGTGGCATCGCCCGCGCCCACGGCGGCGACCTCGAGCTGCGCGCGAGCGCGACCGGCGCCCGCTTCGTCCTGCGGCTGCCGCGGTCCGACGCCTAGTCGGCGCCGCCGTCGGTGGTCGAGGTCTCGAGCCGGCGATACAGCGAGCGGCGATCGATGCCGAGCACGCGCGCGGCCTGCGACTTGTTGCCGCCGACGGTCGCCAGCACCTTGCGGACGTAGCGCCGCTCCATCTCCTCGAGCGTGATCAGCTCGGAGACGTCGTCGCCGCCGACCACCAGCCGCGTCGGCTGGTAGCCGCGGATCTTCTCCGGCAGATCGTCGACGACGACCTCGTCGCCCCGGGCCAGGGCCAGGGCGCGCTCGACGCAGTTCTCCAGCTCGCGCACGTTGCCCGGCCAGTCGTAGGCGAGCAGCAGCCGCGCCGCCGGCGGCGACAGCCCGGGCACGCTGCGGCCGCCGCGCGTGGCGATCTTGCCGAGGAAGTGCTGGGCCAGCGCCAGCACGTCGGCGCCGCGGTCGCGCAGCGGCGGTACGTGGATGTTGACCACGTTGACCCGATAGAAGAGGTCCTCGCGGAACCGTCCGGCCTCGACCTCCGACTCGAGGTCGCGGTTGGTCGCGCACACCACGCGCGCGTCGAACTCGCGCTCCTCCTCGCCGCCGATGGGGCGGACCCGGCGCTCCTGCAGCACCCGCAACAGCTTGGCCTGCATCTCCGCCGGCATCTCGCCGATCTCGTCGAGGAACACCGTGCCGCCCGGGGCCTGCTCGAAGAGGCCGACGCGATCGCGCTTGGCGTCGGTGAAGGCGCCGCGCACGTGCCCGAACAGCTCGCTCTCGAGCAGGTTGGCCGGCACCGCCGCGCAGTTGATCGCCACGAACGGGCGCTCGCGACGTGGCGACAGATCGTGCAAGGCGCGGCTGACCAGCTCCTTGCCGGTGCCGCTCTCGCCGGTGACCAGCACGGTCGCGTCGCTGTCGGCGACCCGCCGGATGAGCTCGACCACCTCGCGCAAGGCCGCGCTCTCGCCGAGGATGCCGTGGATCGGGCGCTGGGCGTCGACCTCGCGCCGCAGGCGGCCGACCTCGGCGCGCAGCGCGCGCAGATCGAGCGCGCGCCCGACCGCGACCATGATCGCGTCGGCCGACAGCGGCTTGGTCACGAAGTCGTAGGCGCCGGCGCGGATCGCGCCGATCGCCGTCTCGAGGTTGCCGGCGCCGGTCACCACGATCACCGGCACGTCGGGCCAGCTCTCGCGGACCTTGCCGCACAGCTCGAGGCCGGTCATGCCCTGCCCGAGGTGGACGTCGGCGATGACCAGCGCGATGTCGTGCTGCGCCAGCACCGCCAGGGCCTCGGTCGGGCTCGAGACCACCTCGGCCTGGTGGCCGCGACGGCGCAGGAGATCGCCCAGCAGCTCGCCCTGCTCCGGCTCATCATCGACGACTAGGACGCGGTGGCTCACCGCAGCAGTGGTAGCACGGCCGCTCGCAGCCCGGCAGTCATCTGCGCGGCGCGCCGTGCTACCACCTTCGGGTCGTGCCTGCGCCAACCTCGCTCGTGGTCGGGAGCGTGCTCGTGACGGCGATCGGGTGCGGCCGACTGGGGTTCGACGGCGGGGGCCCGGTCGGGCGCCTCGACGCCCGCGGCGCCGGCGATGGCGGCGACGTCAGCGACGGCGCCGATGCCGATGCCGGCGGCGTGCGCCTGACCATCATCAAGACCGGCGCCGGCACCGGCACCGTGGCCTCGCCCGAGGCCGCCCTCGCCTGCGGCGCCACCTGCACCACCCGGGTCCCCGCCGGCACCGCGCTCACCCTGGCCGCGGTCGCCGACGACGACGCCTGGTTCCGAGGCTGGCCGGCCGGGCCGTGCAGCGGGCGCGCCGAGTGCGCCTTCGTCATCACCGAGGACACCACCGTCGAGGCCGACTTCACCGCCCGCCCCAACCGCACCTTCGTGACCCAGGCGACCGTCGCCGGCGGGCTCGGCGGCATCGCCGGCGCCAACGCCGTGTGCGGCCAGGCCGCCGCCGACGCCGGGCTGCCCGGCACCTTCGTGGCGCTGTTGTCGTCGTCGGCGGGCGACTACGCCGGGGCGCTCGCCGGCTCGCGCGGATGGATCCGCGTCGACGACGAGCCGGTCGCCGATCTCCCGAGCGAGCTGGCGTCGTCGGCCCTGCGCGCGCCGCTGCGGGTCGACGAGACCGGCGCCACCCTCGACGCCGGCGTCGCCTGGGTGATCCACGACGGGCTGCCTGGCACGCTGTGTGACGACTGGACCAGCGCGCAAGCCACCGCCTCGGCCGGCGTCCTCGAGCTGCAGCGCGGCGCCGCCCTCGGCAACGGCTTCGCCAGCCGCACCTGCGATCTGCCCGCCCACCTGCAGTGCGCCGAGATCGGGCGCGTGGTCGAGGTCGATCCGGTGCCGACCCGCGGCCGCGGCGCGTTCACCTCGTCGACGACCTGGGCGCCCGGCGGCGGGCGAGCGAGCGCCGACGCCCTGTGCGCCACCGACGCCGCCGGCGCCGGCCGCACCGGCAGCTACCTCGCCCTGCTCGGCGTCGGCACCCAGACCCCGCTCGATCGCTTCGACCTCGATGGGCCACCCTGGGTCCGAGCCGACGGCGAGCCGATGCTGCCGACCGCAGCGCGTGGGCGACGGCGTCGGCGCCTTCGATCGGGCCCCGAGCCAGAGCGCGACCGGCAGCGGCTTCGGCATGGGTGGGATCGTGCTCGGCGCCGCCGGGGCCGGGGCCGCCGCCGCCAGCCCGTGCGCCGACTGGACCGACGGCAGCGCCGGCACCCCGCTGCTCATGGCGGTGTGCCCCGCGACCTGGAACACCAAGGCGGACTGCGTCGGCGGCTCGTTCAGCTCGACCTGCGCGTCGAGCTGGCGCCTGATCTGCCTCGAGGAGTGACGTCGCGCAGGGCGCCGACGAGGCGGCCGACACCGGCGCCCAGCACGTTGAGCACGACCGCGAGGTTCCACACGATCACGGCCTCGGCGCCGAGCCGACGGAGCCAGCCGAGCCCCACCACCAGCGCCACCAGGCCGAACGCGAGGAAGACGTCGACGGCGAGGCCGAGATCCGCGTGGGCGGTGGCGCGGCCGAGCCGACGCAGCGCGAGCTCGGTCAAGCACACCGCGCCGACCCGGCGGTGGCGCAGCAGCAGCGCGCCGAGGTTGACCAGGTTGAGCACGAGATCGACCGCGCCCCACCCCAAGAGCACGTAGCCGACCGGCGCCGCGACCGACGACGACAGCGCGATCAGCCCGGTGAGCAGCTTGAACGCGCAGAACGGGAGCCCGACGGTGAGGATCTCGGTCGCCGGCAACACCCAGCGACGCAACGACGATGGCTCGGCCGGTTCGATCACGGCGCGCACCCTACAACGCCTGGGCGTGGCCCGAGCTCACGCCAGCAGCATCGGCACCACGGTGCCCGCCGGGCCCAGGTGCACCTCGTCGAAGTCGGCGGCGTTGTCGGGGCGCTCGAGCCCGACGTAGATCGCACGGCAGCGCGCGCCGGCGCGACGACGGCGACCGATGACCCTCACCAGGCCGGCCGCCGGGTAGACCGCGCCGGAGGTGCCGATCGCCAGGAACACGTCGCTCGCCTCGATCTCGCGGCCGATGCGCTCGAGCTCGAAGGGCACCTCGCCGAACCACACGATGTGCGGGCGCTGCAGGGCGCCGCACGCGCACCGCGGCAGCTCGGCGAACTCGACCCGATCGTCGACGAAGGGCGGCCGCGCGCACGCCGGATCAGCGCACCGGGTCCGGGCCAGCTCGCCGTGCATGTGCACCAGCCGGGTCGAGCCCGCGGCCTCGTGCAGCCCGTCGACGTTCTGCGTGCACAGGAAGTAGCGCTCGCCGAGCCGGCGCTCCAGCGCGGCGAGGGCGTGGTGCGCGGGGTTGGGCGCCACCGTCTGCGCCTGCGCACGCCGGGCGGCGTAGAACCGCCACACCGTCGATGGCGACGCCGCGAAGCCCTCCGGCGACGCCACGTCCTCGATGCGGTGCTGCTCCCACAGGCCGTTGGCGTCGCGGAAGGTGGCGATGCCGCTCTCGGCGGACACCCCGGCGCCGGTCAAGACGAACACGCGATCGGCGGGGCCCAGCTCGAGCACGCCCGAGCATACGCCGGGGCGATCGCGCGGGTGCCGCGGTCACCCCGCGATCGACGCGCTCACGGCGCGGCCGGCTTGGTGAACCGCAGGGTCATGCGATCGCTCTCGCCGATCGCCACGTAGCGCGCGCGATCGGTGTCGCCCTCGCGCAGGTTGGGCGGCAGCGTCCACACGCCCTTGGGGTAGTCGGCGGTGTCGGCCGGGTTGGCGTTGAGCTCCGACTTCTCCGCGAGCTGGAAGCCCGCCGCGGTCACCCGCTCGATCACCCACGCCTCGGGCAGGTAGCCCTGCTCGCCGGTGACCTCGCCGGCGGCGTCGGCCTTGGCGCGGTGCTGGACCACGCCGAAGGTGCCGCCGGGCTTGAGCACGGCGAGCGCCGCCTGCAGGTTGGCGTCGAGCTGACCGCGCCGCAGCCAGTTGTGCATCTCGCGGATGGCGAGCACCACGTCGGCGCTGCCGTCGGGGCCGAGCTTGGGCGCCGCCGGATCGAGCACCACGTGCACGACCTTGCCGTACGCCGACGGCGACTTGCCGAGGAACGCGGCCAGGCGCTGGCCGTAGACCGTCGACATCTGATCGGCGGGCCCCTTGGGATCGGCGCCGGTCACCGCCAGCGTGCCGGTGCGCGCGAGCAGCGGCGCGAGCAGCTCGGTGTACCAGCCGCCGCCGCCGCCGAACTCGACGACGTGCGAGTCCGGCCGCACCCCGAAGAACGCCAGGGTCTCCGCCGGGTGACGGTAGCGATCGCGATCGGCGTTGCCCGGCGTGCGGTGCGAGCTCGGCAGGATCGCCGCCATCGCCGCGGCGGTGTCGGTGAACTCCCGGCTGGTGAGCTTGGCGGCCTCGGCCTCGAGCTCGGGCGTCCAGCGCGCCACTTCGGCGGCGATGTCGGTCGCGAGCTTGGCCTGGGCGGTGGCGATGGCGTCGGTCGCGCTCGCCGAGCCGGCCGCGCTCCCCGCCGAGCCGGCCGCGCTCCCCGCCGAGCCGGCCGCGCTGCCGGCGGCGGCCGATCCCGTCGCCGGTGGCGCTGGCTCGTCCTTCTTCTTGCAAGCGGTGATGGTGAGCGCGGCCAGCCCCAGCCCCAGGGCACCGCGCGCGAACAGGATGCGTGACGACATCCGGCGACCCTAGCAGCCACGCGGCGCGGTCACCCGCGCGCGGCGACGCGTTCCTCGGCGGTCCCGTCGCCATCGTCGGCCGCGGCCGGCGGTTGTCGACGGAGATGTCGTCCGAACGCCGCCATCACCAGGCGGTGCACCCACGCCTGCGACGCGCGGTACAGCCACCACGGCAGCCGCGGGTGGTAGTCGTGGATCGCGGTGAGCAGGTGGGCGCCGTCGGGGGTGACCCGGAACTCCAGGCGATCGCGCGCGCCCGGCTGGGGCTCGGCGGCGGCGGTCCGCGCCAGCACGCCGCCGACGATGTAGAACAGCTGGCGCTCGGCGCGGCTGCGCTCGGCGGCGAACCGCAAGATCAGCAGCGGCCGCCGCCAGCCGCGCAGGTAGAACGCGCACACCCGGGCGGCGTCGACCTCGACCCGCAGCCACGGCCACACGCCGGCGGGTAGCCACGCCATGTACGCGTGCGCGGCCCACATCGCGTCGCGCCCGCGCGGCAGCTCGATTCGCTGCACCGAGCGCACCCCGGTGCGGCGCGGCGGCGGTGGCGCCTGGTACGCGCGCGGCGCGGTGGCCGCCGTCGAGCGCGCCGCACCGGCGATGCACGCGGCGACCGCGTCGTCGAAGCCGCGCCCGGGCAGCCCGGCCTCCGCCTGCAGGCGCCGATCGCCGCACACCATGTCGTGGCGCAGGCTCTCGATGAGCGGTCGCACCAGCGCCCGCGGCGCGCCGGTGACCAGCGACACCCACGCCGACGACAAGCCCGGCGTGAGCAGCGGCACCGGCTGCATCCGCCGACGCAGGCCGAGCTGCGCGGCGGTGCGCCGCATCATCTCGCGGTACGATAGGACGTCGGGACCGCCGACGTCGTAGGTGTGCCCGAACGTCGGGCGCCGGCCGACGACGTGCGCGAGCAGCGCCACCATCGTCGCCAGATCGATCGGCTGGCACGCGTGGCTGGTCCAGCGCGGGCACAGCATCCACGGCAGCCGCCGCACCAGGCGCTCGAGCATCTGCCACGACGAGCCACCCGGCCCGATCACCAGGCCGGCGCGCAAGGTCGTCACCGGCACCCCGGCGGCGCCGAGGGCGCGCTCGACCTCGAGCCGGCTCGCGAGGTGCGGCGACAGCGGCGCGTCGTCGCCGTGCGCCGGGACCAGCCCGCCGAGGTAGACGATCTGCTCGACGCCGGCGGCGCGCGCGGCCCGACCGAGGTTGTCGGCGCAGATCAGGTCGAGGTCAGCGAACGAGCCCTGGACCAGGCGCGCCGACGGCATCATCGAGTGCACCAGGTAGATCACGGTGCGCGCGCCGACCAGCGCCGCCTCGAGATCGCGCGCCGAGAACAGGTCGCAGCTCCGCAGCTCGGCCCATGCGCCGGTCGGGCCACGGCTCGGCCCGCGGGTGAGGCCGACGACGTGGTGTCCGGCCGCGGCCAGCTGCGGCGCCAGCGCCGAGCCGACGAAGCCGGTGGCACCGGCGACGACGATGGAGCCCGGCGACGCCATGCTGGTTGGACGCACCGGGCGCGCGCGCCGTTACGCCGGCGGGGCGCACGTGGCACGCTCGGGCCATGCCCACCTGCCGCACCTGCCAGGACGAGGTCGACAAGCTCCTCTCGATCAAGATCGCCGGCAAGGCCGTGCGCATGTGCGCCGACTGCGCCGACCGCGCGCGCGAGGAGGCCGAGATCGCCGAGGCCGGCGAGGCCGCCATGCGATCGATGATGGGCTACAAGGGCCGACGGTAGCTCGCCGTCACGGCCGCGCCAGCACCTCGGCCAGCGGCACCACCTGGCCCTCGTGATCGCGCCACGGCGGGTCGGTCACCGCCGGGCCGTGGATGCGCAGCGGGGTGCCGGCGCCGTCGTCGCGCACCGAGATCCAGCCGGCTGGCACCTCGGGCAGGCTCCACTCGAACATGCGCTGGGCGTCGGCCGGCGCCAGGTTCACGCAGCCGTGGCTGCGCTGGCGGCCGAAGCCGTCGTGCCAGTAGGCGCCGTGCAGCGCGTACATCTTGCGGAAGCTCATCACGTACGGCACGTCGGCGACGTTCCACGAGGTGGCCGACTCCTCGGCGTTGCGCATGCGGCGCTTGACGTCCTTGGCGCCGATGCGCCAGATGCCCGCCGGGGTGACGTACTTGCGCGCCGCCGTCGACACCAGGGTCGCGTACACCGGGATCGTGCCCTCGTAGGCGACCAGGACCTGCTGCGCGAGGTCGACGTCGATCCAGCGCTCGCTCGGCTCACGCCGCCGGCGGCGCGCTGGTGCGGGCGATGCGGGCGTCGCGGCGTCGTTCACGCCCGGCGCCGACCTCGACGAAGCCGTCCTGCTCGGCGAGCACCGGCACGATCGCGTGGTGGGCCAGCTCCTCGAGCACGGCGCCGTCGGCGGCCGGCCGATCGCGCACCACCAGGCGGACGCCGGCGGCGTGCGCCGACGCCCACGCCATCGGCCAGCTCGGCGGTGGCGTCGCGATCAGGTCGACGCCGACGAACGCCGACGGGGTCTTGCGGGCCAGCCGGGCGGCGGCGACGTAGCCCTGATCGGTCTTGTGGTAGGCGACGCCGTCGACGGTGATCGAGCCCTTGATGGCGACGAACACGTCGGTGGTGAGCTGGTGCGACGGCGCGCCGCCGCGGATGGCCTCCACCGACGGGAACGCGTCGGCGCCACCGCGGCGGACGTCGGCGTACTCGCCGAGCACCGTCGGCGCCACCCCGACCCCGCGGGTCACCGGATCCGGCGGTTCGTCGACGGGCCGCAGCTCGCTCGCGCACACGTAGCCGCGCGGCGCGATCGCCAGGTACGCGCGGCAGCCGCCGGCGCCGGCGACGATCTCGGTCCAGCCCAGGCGCACGCCAGTACCGACCTCGCCGAGCTTGCGTCCGCTGCGCGGCGCCGCGTAGACCGTCGCGCGCCGGCGGGTGAGCGCGGCCCGGGTCGAGGCTGGCCAGTCGAGGTCGGCCACCGACAGCGCGGTCCCCGCCGCCGGGCGGGCCACCGCCGGAGCCCCCACCCCCACGCCCAGCGCCAGCGCCACCACCGCCGCGCCCGCATACCCCCTCGCTCGCCGCTGCACGAAAAAAATCGTCCCACGCGCGCGCGCGGGTGCGCAACGTTGTCGTCGGGCAGCGCGCGCCGCGCGGTCAGAGCACCGCGGCGAGCTGCACGAAGGCCTGGTTGTGGCCGAACTCGGGGGCGCGCGCCGACAGCTCGGCCAGCGTGCGCTTGTGACCGGCGGGGTAGAAGATGCGGTCCCAGCCACGGCTCGCCTCGCCGGCGGGGCGGTCGGCGATGACGCCGGCGCACTCGGCGGTGAAGACCCGGGGCTCGTCGCCGACCTCGCGGCGATACGCCACGCACAGGATCAGGCGGACCTCGGTCTCGCGCCACCACCGGCAGAACCGCGTCGAGTTGTCGGAGTCGAGCTCGAGGCGCAGGCTGGTGCCGTCGAGCTTGACCAGATCGGCGGCCTCGGCGAAGGCCTCGCCGGGTAGCTCGCTCGCCAGCACCTTGTCGCGCGCGCGCTGGCCCGGCTCCGGCGCGCTGGTGGCGTAGCCCGCCGGCAGGTTGGCCAGCTCGAAGGCGAGCCCGGGCACCACCTGGCGCACCTCGTCGGCGCGCCAGGGCTGGGCATCGAGGAACCACCGGGTCGCCATCGCTGTCGACAGCAGTAGCACTGCCGCCATACTGCGGCCGATGCCGACGCGCGAATTCGACGTGGTGCTGTTCGGGGCGACCGGGTTCACCGGGCGCCTGGTCGCCGCCTACCTCGCCGGTGCCCGGGCCGACCTGCGCTGGGCCGTCGCCGGGCGCCGCGCCGACGCCCTCGCCGAGCTCGCCGCCGGCCTCACCGGCGCCACGCCGCAGGTCATCACCGCCGACGCCAACGACGCCGACGCCCTCGCGGCGCTCGCGCGCCGGACCCGGGTGGTCGCCAGCACCGCCGGGCCGTTCGCGCGACTCGGCGGCCCGCTGGTCGCCGCGTGCGTCGGCGCCGGTACCCACTACGCCGATCTCACCGGCGAGGTGACCTGGGTCGCGCAGATGATCGAGGCGCACCACGCGGCCGCGCTGGCCAGCGGCGCCCGCATCGTCCACTGCTGCGGCTTCGACTCGATCCCGTCGGATCTCGGCGCGCAGCTCGTGATCGACGCCGCGCACGCGCGGCACGGCGCGCCGCCCCGGCGGGTGGTCGCGCGGTTCGGCAAGATGCGCGGCGGCGTCTCCGGCGGCACCGTCGCCAGCGCGCTGGCGATGGTCGAGGCCGCGGTCGCCGATCGGTCGGTGCGCCGGGTGATGGCCGATCCGTACGCCCTCACCCCGGGCTGGCGCGGCGACGATCGCGACGTCCACCGTCCCGGCTGGGACGCCGTCGCCGGCACCTTCACCGCGCCGTTCGTGATGGCGGGCATCAACAGCCGGGTGGTCCGGCGCAGCCGGCTGTTGCTCGACGACGTCGACCGCGCGCGCTTCGCCTACGACGAGCAGCTCCAGCTGCCGCGCTCCGTCGGCGGCGCCGTCGCCGCGGTCGCGGTCGCCGCGGGCCTCGCGGCGCTGCCGGTGATCGCCGCGACCTCGATCGGCCGGCGCGCGCTGGCGGCGCGCGCGCCCGCACCCGGCACCGGACCGTCGCCCGAGGCCCAGGCCCGGGGCCGCTTCGTGGTCGACCTGCGCGCCGAGCTCGACGATGCCGACCCGGTGACCGCGACGGTGCGCTGCGACGACGCCGACCCCGGCTACGCCGCCACCGCGCGCATGCTCGGCGAGAGCGCCTTGTGCCTGGCCTTCGACGAGCTGGCGTCGCCCGGCGGCGTCACCACCCCGGCGGCGGCGATGGGCCCGGCGCTGCGAGCGCGCCTGGATCGAGCCGGCGTCCGCTTCGAGCTGCGCTGAACGAGCGCGCTCACGCCGGCGGCGGCGTCGGCGCGTTCTCGGTGCCCGCGCCGGCGGTGATGAACACCGCGGTGGTCGGCTCGCCGACGGCCGCCGTGTGCCACACGCCCGGCGGGTTGATC
This sequence comes from Kofleriaceae bacterium, assembly GCA_041389945.1. Lineage (GTDB taxonomy): Bacteria > Myxococcota_A > Polyangia > Haliangiales > Haliangiaceae > JAWKQW01. The sequence continues at coordinate 114,156 of JAWKQW010000010.1, read as the reverse complement.
GCGGCCTCGCCTGGCCCGAGCACGGTGCGGACGTCCTCGCCAGCGCGCCGCTGGATCAAGGTCATCCGGCCCGACACCACCAGCACCAGCTCGCTGCCCGACGGGTGCATCTCCCAGGTGCCCCAGTCGCGCTCGAAGGTGTACATCGACACCAGCCGGCCCTCGACGCCGTCGGCGGCGTGCGCCGCGCCGTAGCGCTCGTACCAGGCGGGGCCGTCCATCGGCGGCAGCGGCACGCAGGTCGCGCCGAGGCCGAGGTGGACCGGGGTGTGCTCGAGGCGAAAGCCGCTCATGCGCGGACGATACGCCGGGTCACGGCGCCGGGCGCGCGCCGATCTGCACCAGCAGCGTGCGCACGAGCTGGTAGGTCAGGCCCCACACCGTCTGGCCCTGGTAGCGCCAGCACGGCAGCACGCAGCGGCGGCTCGGCGTACGGGTAGATGAAGACGTCGTCGAGGCCGCCCTGGCGGCGGCGTCCAGCGGCAGCCAGAAGGTCGCCTCGGCCTCGGCGCTCATGCGCGGCTGGGCCGGCACTCGCTCGACGAACACGAACGTGGTCACGGTCATCGGCAAGATCTGACCGCGCGCGGTGACCGGCACCGGAGGGAGCTGGCCGAGCAAGGAGGCGCCGCCGCGCAGGTCGAGCCCGAGCTCCTCGTCGGTCTCGCGCACCGCGGTGGCGACCAGATCCGGATCGACCAGCTCGGCGCGACCACCCGGCAACGACACGTGGCCCGACCACGGATCGCCGGTGCGCTCGGTGCGCTTCATCATCAGCAGCGACGGCACCTCGGCGCCGAGCCGCAGCAGCGCGGCGACCGCCGCCTGGCGGACCGGCCCGTCGGGGCCAACCTGCACCGGCGGCGGCGGCGCCAGCGGCCCGAGCGCCGCGGCGATGCGCTCGGGGTGCCATGGCGACCGCTCGGACATCGCGTGCAGTGTACGCCCGCAGGGCGCCCGCGCCGATCGCGGGCGTGTCACGCTCGGGCCATGACGCGCTCACGCCGCCTGGTCTTGGTTGCTTCGGCCTCGCTCCTCGCCGCGTGCGGCGGCGCGGCCGCCACCTCCCCCACCGCCGGGAACCACGGCGGGGCCCCGACCTGCGAGCCCAGGATGGCCGCGATCGCGCCGGACGACGACTTCGAGGGCGAGGACCTCGGGCTCAACTGCGAGGAGGATCGCTGCACCCTCGACGTGCGCGGCGTCGAGGTGCTGACCCGGGACGGCGTCGACGGCGCAGCCGAGGCCAACGCCTGGGTCGACGTCGACGGCGACGGCCGCCAGGAACGCGTGGTGTGGTTCGACACCATCGCCTACGTCGACGACGCCGAGACGATGGCGCTGCGCGAGCACTTCGCCGCGGTGGTCGATGCCGACGATCGGCTCGTCGCCGAGCTCGCCGTCGGCCACGAGGCCCCGGAGCCGCACGGGCCGGAGTGCACCGCGCGGGTGACCGCGCGCGACGAGGACTGCGACGGCGCCCGCGAGGTCATCGAGGTCGAGCTGTCGTGCCTGCCGCCGATGTGCGCCGATGACCCGATCGATCTCGACGATCCGTTCGTGGTCGAGACCTGCGGCGCGCGGCCGACCCCGACGATCGAGCAGGTGCGCTACCTGCGCGGGGCCGACGGCCGCTACCTGCCGGCGCGCTGACCGCGCCGCGACCGCCGCCGGGTTCGGCTACCATCGACGGCGGCGATGGCGTACCGGGTCCTGGCGTGGTTCCTGCGGCTGGTCACGCGCGTGTTCTTCCGCCAGATCGAGGTCGAGGGGCTCGAGCACGTGCCGGCCGACGGTCCCGTCATCTTCGTCGGCAACCACCCCAACTCGCTGCTCGATCCGATCCTCATCATCACGAGCTGCGGCCGCAAGGTGCACTTCGCGGCCAAGGACACGCTGTTCAAGAACGCGCTGATGCGGGCGGTCCTCGGCGGCCTGGGCGCGGTGCCGATCGCGCGCCGGGTCGATCACGGCGGCGCCGGCGCGGTCGACAACGACGCCGCGTTCACCGCGATGTTCGGCGTGCTCGGCGACCGCGGCGCCCTCGGCATCTTCCCCGAGGGCATCTCCCACGACGAATCGCAGCTCCAGCGCCTCAAGACCGGCGCCGCCCGGGTCGCGCTGGGCGCGGTCGCGCGCGGCCACGGCCCGGTGCAGGTGGTGCCGTGCGGCCTGACGTTCATCAACCCCAAGCGCTTCCGCAGCCGGGTGCTGGTGCAGTACGGGCCGCCGATCACCGTCGACGCCGGCTGGCAGGCGCAGGCCGACGCCGACGGCCCGGCCGCGGCGCGCGCGCTCACCGTCGCCATCGAGCAGCGCCTGCGGGCGCTCACCATCAACGCCGACGACTGGGACACGCTGCGCACCCTCGACGTGATCCGGCGGCTGTACCAGCCCGCGGGCCTGGCCATCGAGGACCGGGTCGAGCTGGCGCGCCGCTTCAACACGCACTACCCGGCGGTGGCGGATCACCCACGGGTGCAGGCGGTGGTGGCGGCCGCGCGCGCCTACCAGGCCCACCTCGACGCCACCGGCCTCACCGATCGCGAGCTCGCGCGCGACCTGTCCACCGGCGAGCTCGCCAGCAAGCTCGGCTACTACCTGGCGCTGGTGCTGTTCTGGTTGCCGCTGACCGTGCCCGGCCTGCCGCTGCACCTGCCGACGGTGGTGTTCGCGCGGTTCGCCGGCAAGAAGCTCACGCCGCGCAAGGACGTGGTCGCCACCACCAAGGTCGTCACCGGCATCCTGATGGTGCTGGTGGCCTACGCCGCGGCGATCGCGCTGCTCGCGTGGCGGGTCGGGCCGGCGTGGGCGGCGATCGCGGCGGTGGTGTTGCCGCTGTCGGGCATCGCGACCCTGCGGGTGCTCGATCGCGTGCACCTCTTGCGGCGCGGCCTGGGCGTGTTGCGCCGGCGCCTGCGGCTGCGCGCCGAGCTGGCCGCGCTGCGCGCCGAACGCGCCGAGATCGTCGCCGCCATCGTCGGCGTCGTCGACGAGGTCAAGCCCGAGGGCCTCGAGCTGCGCTACCCGCAGGGCCCGGCGACGGTGACGACGTGACCGCGCCCCGCGCCGCCGACGACGACGCGCCGCATGGCCGCGCCGAGCGACCGCTGGTGGTCCTCTTGCACGGCCTGGCCCGTCGCGAGGGCTCGCTCGCCGGCATGGCGGCGGCCCTGCGGCGCGCCGGGTTCGAGACCTGGTCGCAGACCTACCCGTCGCGCCGGCAGACCATCGGCGACGCCGCCCGCTCGCTGACCGAGGCCATCGTCGCCGTCGCCGGTGCGCGCCCGCTCTTGGCGGTGACCCACTCCCTCGGCGGCATCGTCTGGCGCCACATGCACGACCCGCGCTTGCGCTGGCGACGCGCCGTGATGCTGGCGCCGCCCAACGCCGGCAGCGAGCTCGCGCGCGCGCTGTCGAGCCGGGCGCTGTTCCGCTGGTTCTACGGCCCGGCGGGCGCCGAGCTCGGCGCCGCCGAGGCGTGGCCACCACCGCCGGCCGACGCCCTCATCATCGCCGGCCGACGCGGCCGCGCGCTCACCAACCCGACCTCGTGGACCGTGGCCCGCCGGTTCGGCGCCCAGGTCGCCCACGACGGCACCGTCGCCGTCGACGAGACCCGGCTGCCGGGGCTGCCGCCGCCGGTGGTGGTCGACGCCACCCACACCTGGATCATGAACGACGCCGAGGTCCAGGCGATGACCGCCGCCTTCCTCGGGCGCGGCGACCGCCCGCCGGGGTGAACGCCGATCGCGCGCGCCGCGCGGCCGCGGTTTGCCTCGGCGCGGCGGCCGGCGGAAGATGCCGCCGATGTCTGCGCATCGCTACGACGTGATCGTCATCGGCGGCGGCCACAACGGCCTGGTCGCCGCGGCGCTCTTGGCCAAGCGCGGCCGGCGGGTGGTGGTGCTCGAGCGCCGTGATCGCACCGGCGGCGCCGCCATCACCGAGACGCCGTTCGGGCCGGCCTACAAGATCACCTCGCTGTCGTACGTGGTGTCGCTGATGCCGCCGACGATCCTGCGCGAGCTCGAGCTCGAGCGGTTCGGCTACAAGGTCTACCCGCAGCACCCGTACTTCGTGGCCTACCCCGACGGGCGCTCGCTGATGCTGTGCGACGACCCGGCCCGTCGCCACGCCGAGGTCGCCAAGTTCTCGGCGGCCGACGCCGACGAGCTGGTGCGCTGGGACGCGTGGCTGGGTCGGCTCGGCGCGGTGCTCGGCCCGCTGCTCACCGCGGTGCCGCCGCGGGTCGGCTCCAAGCGGCCGCGCGACCTGATGAAGACCCTGGGCCTGGCGTGGAAGCTGCGCCACCTCGACGAGCGCGGCGTCGCCGACGTGACCCGGCTGATGACCATGAGCGTGGCCGACCTGCTCGAGGAGCGCTTCGAGAGCGACGCCGTGCGCGGCGTGCTGTCGGTGAGCGGCATCATCGGCACCTGGGCCGGCCCGCGCTCGCCGGGCACCGGCTACGTGATGGCGCACCACAAGATGGGCGACCTCGGCGACGGCCAGATCGGCGCCTGGGGCTTCCCCGAGGGCGGCATGGGCGGCGTCACCACCGCGATGCGCCGCGCCGCCGAGGCGTTCGGCGCCACCATCGTCACCGAGGCCGAGGTCGCCCGCATCCTGGTCGCCGACGGCCGCGCCACCGGCGTCGCCCTCGCCAGCGGCGACGAGTACGCGGCCGACGTCATCGTCGCCACCACCCACCCGCAGCACACGTTCCTGCGGCACCTCGACGCCGACGTGCTGCCGGCCGACTTCGTCGAGGATCTGCGGCGGTGGAAGAGCCGCAGCGGCACGGTGAAGATCAACCTCGCCATCGATCGGCTGCCGGAGTTTCGCGCTCGCCCAGGCTTCGACCCCGAGGTCCATGGCGGCACCATCGTCATGGCGCAGTCGCTCGACCTGCTCGAGGGCGCGTTCCAGGACGCGGTCGCCGGGCGCGCCGCCACCGCGCCCTTCGCCGACATCTGCATCCCGTCGGTGTTCGATCCGACCCTGGCGCCGCCGGGCCACCACGTGGTGTCGATGTTCACCCAGTGGGTGCCGCACGCCTTCGCCGAGGCGCCGCACCAGGCCGAGCTCGACGCCTACGCCGATCGCCTCATCGCCCGGGTCGAGGAGCTGGCGCCGGGCTTCACCGCCAGCATCCTGCACCGCCAGGTCATCGGCCCGCACCAGATGCAGACCACCTACGGCCTCGTCGGCGGCAACATCTTCCACGGCGAGCTGTCGGCCAACCAGCTGTTCCACCTGCGGCCCGCCGCCGGCTACGCCGACTTCACCACGCCGGTGCGCGGCCTCTACCAGGCCTCGTCGGCGACCCACGGCGGCGGCGGCGTCACCGGCATCCCGGCGCTGCAGGCGGTGCGCCGGATCTTGCGCGACACCTGAGCGCGAGGCGAGGCCCGACCGCCGCGTGCGCACCGCGCCGTGAAATCTCCGCCGCGGTCACGACCTCACCGGGCATGCCGATCGCGCAGCTCTCGCCCTCGTCCTCTGCTCCCACCGGCGCCCCCACTGCGGCGCTGCCCGTGGATGACGTCGTCACGTTGATCGAGTTCACCGCCGCCTGGTGCGGGCCGTGCCGCGAGCTGGCGCCGGTGGTGAGCTCGATCGTCGACGACGACCCGGCCCGCACCCGCGTGCTCGTGGTCGACGTCGACGACGATCACGCGCTGGCGACCCGGTTCGGCGTGCGCTCGATGCCGACCGTGGTGCTGTGGCGCGGCGGTCGCGAGGTGGGGCGCGTGGTCGGCACGCGACCGCGGCGCTTCCTCGCCGGCATGGTGGCGCGCGCGCACGCCGGCGAGCTGGCCATCACCGGGCCGTAGCCCGCGCGATCACGGCGCGACGGCGTCGGCCAGGCACCGGCTGAGCTGGGCGCGCGCGCGGTGCAGGAGCACCGCGACGTGGCCCGGGCGCAACCCGAGCGCAAGCGCCGCCTCGTCGCCGCTGAGCTCCTCGAGCAGGCGCAGGCGGACGATGTGCTGCTGGGTCGCGCCGAGCTGGGCCACGCAGCCGGCGAGCTGGCTGGCCACCTCGGCGGCGTGCGCGGACGCGTGGATCGGCGTCGGCGGCGACCAGCGCGACCGCCGACGCCTCGACGTGCGGCCGCGCGCGATGGTGGCGCCGGCGCAGGTTGCGCGCGGCGTTGCGCACCATCGTCGTCGCCAGCCGGGCCGCGTCGTCGGGGTGTTGGGCCAGCGCACGGGCGTCCGGGCGCCGCACCAGCGCCATCAGGCCGTCCTGCACCGCGTCGAGGGCGTCGTCGGCCGACAGCCCTCGCGCCGCGCCACCCCACACAGCCGCCGGGCGTGGGCGCGGGCCAGCGATCGATCCATTGGCAATCGCCGCCCTCGCAGCGACAGGTGACGGAGGCAGCAGCGGACGACATGCGCAGCCGGTGAGGTCTCGAGCGCCATCGAGATTACACCGGGCACCAGCGTCCCCCGCCGTCGTCGGATGCCCTCGAGGGCTCGCCGGCGCCTGGCTCAGCCGTGAGCGCTCACGGCGAGTAGCAGTGGAACTCGTAGTGGATCGCGCAGCAGCCGACGCCGTAGGCCACCTGGCTGAGGTACGTGAGCAAGAGATCGGTCTCGGCGCACATGCCGAGCAGATCTTGCTGGAACTCGCTGCCGAAGAACTCGAGGCGGAAGTCGATGTCGGCTTGCAGGCACGCGGCGTCGAAGGTGCTGGTGCCGTCGCCCACCGGGGCGACCTTCTTGGGGCCGCTCGGATCACAGAACTCGTCGCACGCGGCGCGCTGCTCCCCGGGCGTCGCGTCGAGGACCTCCTGCTGGGAGGTGTCGTTGCAGACGCACTCGTACCAGAGCTCGTCGGCCGGCGGTGGCGACAGACACACGACCTCCGAGTCCGACGAGCCGATGTTGGGGCCGATGGTGCCGAGCTCGGCGGTCACCCAGCTCGTCGCCTCGCCGTCGTCGTCGGGGCCGTTCGTCGCGCACGCGACCGCCAGGAGGCTGAACAGGAACACAGCAGGAACGCTCTTCATGGGTCGCGTCGCGCTGCAACGCCGAGGCCATCGCCGGTCCACCGCTCGCGCATGGATCTGCGGGGTGCGGAGAGCGACGAGGAAGCGCAGGTGACAGCGCGGGCGTCGCCGTGATCTCTCGAGGTGCCAGCGGCGCGCTCGCGGCGAGCGGCGCTATGCCCGCGCGGCCCGTCGCGGCGCGCCGACGATGCGGCGCAAGGCCTCGAGGACGCGCGCCAGATCGGCGTGTTCACCCACCGGCGGTCGCGAGGACACGAACACCGGCGTGGTCAGCGTCGGCCCGGGCGCCGGGCGCAGGCCGAGCTCGGCGGCCAGCGGCGCCGGCACCAGGGCGGCGTGGTGCCCGCGCGCGGCGACGCTCGCGGCGGTGAGGATCGAGTCGACCTCGGCGGTGACCTCGCGCCGGCTGGCCGCGGGCCACGGATCGCCGGGCGCGGTGACCATCGGCCACGCGCCGCCGCCACGGCCCTCGCTGCGCACGCCGACCTTCCCTCGCACCGGCCGCCAGCGCACGTCGCCGACGCGGTCGAGCTGCACCCCGGCCACCACCCGGTGGCTGCCGTGCACGACCAGATCGAGATCGCCCCGGCTCAGGGCCGCGACCGGGTCCGACGGATAGGGCGCCGCCTGCAGCCGCACGCCGTCGGGGCCGAGGGCGGCCACCCACCCCGGGAACAGCCACGCGGTGTCCGCGGTGAGCGCGACGCGCAGCGGCGCGCCGCCACCCGCCGCGCCCGCGAGCAGCGCCTCGTCGAGGGTGCGCATCGCCACCCGCAGCGCCGCGAGCAGCGCCTGACCGCGCGGGTTGAGCACGAGCTGGCGGCCGCGCCGCTCGAACAGCGGCTCGCCGAGGTCGGCCTCGAGCAAGCGGATGGCCCGCGACAGGGCCGGCGGCGTGACCGCCAGCGCCGCCGCCGCGGTGGGCAGGTGCTCGGCCTCCGCCACCGCCCGGAACGCGGGCAGGTAGTCCCACAGCGCGCGCAGGCGGCGGACCCGCTCGATCTTCATGTCGCTTTGTTACACGAATCGAGAAAAAACTTCAGCGTTACTTGTCGGTCGCCATGCCGTACATGCCGCACCAACCACCACCTGCACGAGGTCCTCGATGTCCCGTTCGCTCGCTCCCGTGTCCTCCCTGCTCGCCGGCCTGGCCGGCCTCACCCCTCCTGGCCGCCGGCTGCACCGACGACGGCGCCGAGGCCCACGACCCGGCCACCGCTGATCGGGTCGTCGTCGATCGCTTCGGCGCCGGCGCCACCCTGATGGTCCGCACCGCCGCCAACGGCCTGCCCGCCGCCGGCGCGCCCGTCGACTTCGACCAGGCCCCGTTCATCACCCACGGCCTCGGCCCCGGCGGCGAGGAGGTCGCCTACTACAACTTCGACGTGCAGCCGCGCGACCCGGCGTCGATCTACGTGCTGTTCGAGGCCGGCGCCAGCGAGCCGGTCGCGGGCCAGCTCAACATCGTCGACGTGGTGCCCGGCGACGCCGGCTACAGCGACTTCTGGCAGGTGGTGCGGGTCGACGTGCCCGCCGGCTACGTCGCCAACACCGTCGCCAGCCTGGCCGAGCTCGAGGCCGCGGGCTACGCGATGACCGTGACCACCAACCTGGTGAACTGCCCGATCGTGCCGCCGGGCTCGACCGCCACCCAGCGCGTCGGCGGCGGTGGCACCGCGCTGCACCAGGGCTGGTACCGCGAGCAGGTGGTCACCTACTTCACGTTCGAGGAGGCCGCGCTCACCGTGACCTCCGACGAGGTCCCGGTATCGCCGATCTTCGTGACCTTCAACGTCAACCCCGACCAGCCCGACGGCGGCCCCGGCTCGGGCTTCGTGGTCGAGCCCGGCACCGCGCAGACCCACAACGTGCTCGGCAGCCTGCCCGGCGACCTCGGCTACTCGCCGCTGTGGGCGGTGAGCGTGTACGACAACGCCGACTTCGACGCGGTCGACGACCTCGACGCCATCGGCGGCGTCACCGTGCTCGCCGACGGCGTCGCCAACGTGAACTGCCCGGTGGTGTCGTTGTGACCCGGGCCGCGGGCGCCGTCCTCGTCGCCCTCGCCGCCCTCGCCGCGGTCGCCGGCTGCGACGACCGCGCCGATCCGGACCCCGGGGCCGACCCCGACGCCGCGCCCACCGTCGACGGCACCGCGGCCCACCCGCTCGTCGGCGCGATCGCGACCCTCGCCACCCACGCCCACCAGGTCAGCGGCGAGGTCGAGGTGACAGACGATCGCACCCTCGAGCTGCGCGGCTTCACCTTCGACGGCACCGGCCTCGACGTCCGCCTCTACGGCGGCGTCGGCGGCGCCTACGCCAGCGGCGTCGCGCTCACCGACGACCTCCGGCGCGCCGGCGGCTACGCCGACGAGCTGCTCGAGATCACGCTGCCCGCCGGCGTCACCCTCGACGACTTCGACGGCGTCAGCGTGTGGTGCGTGCCCGCCGGCGCCAGCTTCGGCGACGGCCTGTTCGTCGCGCCGTAGCCCGCAGGCGCGAACTCGCGCCCGGCGCCGCGCCGACGTACGATGGCGCGTGCGTCCAACGCGCCCGGGCGGCCTGCTCCTCCTTGCGTCCATGTTCGCCGCCGCCGGGTGCCTGCCCGATGCGGCCCAGGTCTGCGACGACGGCACGGTCTGCCCCGCCGACCTCGTGTGCGTCACCGGCGGTGCCTGTGTCGACCCCGCGGCGTTCGCGCCATGCCAGGGCCTGGCCGACGACGCCCCCTGCACCTTCGACGGGCCCGGCCTGTGCGTCGACGGCGCCTGCGTGGTGGCGGTGTGCGGCGACGGGCGGGTCCAGGGCCTCGAGGCCTGCGACGACGGCAACGCGCGCGATGGCGACGGCTGCGATCGCAGCTGTCGCTCCGACGAGACCTGCGGCAACGGCGTCCGCGATCTCGGCGAGGCGTGCGACTGCGGCGACGGCACGGGGCCGCTGCCGCCGGGATGTCCCGAGGCCAACGGCGTGACCGCGACCGCCAGCTGTCGCCCCGAGTGCGTCCCGGTGGCGTGCGGCAACGGCCTGCTCGACGTCGGCGAGGTGTGCGACGACGGCAACCAGCTCGCCGGCGATGGCTGCGTGCCCGACTGCGGCTCCGACGAGACCTGCGGCAACGGCGTGCTCGACTTCTTCGCCGACGAGCAGTGCGACGACGGTGGCCTGCGTGGCCTCGATGGCTGCGCGCCCACCTGCCGGGTCGAGCCGCTGGGCTGGCGCGCCGAGCTCGCGACCCAGCCGCCGCCGCGGTTCTCGCCGGGGCTGGCCTACGACGCGGCCCGCGGCCGCCTGGTCCTCTTCGGCGGCGACGGCGAGGACGGCCCGTTCGGTGACACCTGGGAGCACGACGGCGCGCGCTGGAGCCTGCAGACGCCGACCAACTCGCCGCCGGCGCGCGGCCGCGGCGCGCTCGCCTACGACGTCGCCCGCCGACGGATCGTGCTCTTCGGCGGCCGCAACACCCAGCGCGCCCTCGACGACACCTGGACCTACGACGGCATCACCTGGCGGCGCCTCGAGCTGCCTGCGACGCCGGGCGCGCGCGCCGACTTCGGCATGGCCTACGACGCCGCCCGCGCCCGCGTGGTGGTGTTCGCCGGCGAGAGCAACGGCGGCGCGCTGCTCGACGACACCTGGGCGCTGACCTCCGAGGGCTGGGCCGAAGTGCCGACGGCGATCGCGCCGTCACCGCGGCGCCGCATCACCCTGGCCTACGATCCCGCGCGCGATCGCGTCGTCGTGCACGGCGGCGAGGGCCCCGGCGACACCTACCTCGGCGACACCTGGGAGCTCGCCGGCGCCCAGTGGACGCAGCGGGCCGACGTCACCAGCCCGAGCGCGCGCTGGAACCCGGCGATGGCCTTCGATGCGGTCACGCAGCGGGTGATCCTCACCGGCGGCTTCACCGACCTCGGGCTGCTCGAGGACACCTGGGCCCTGGGCCCCGCGGGCTGGACCCAGCTCGCCGGCGCGCCGCCGCCGTTTCGCTACCTGCACCGGACCGCCGGGACGCCGCAGGGCGTGGTGCAGTTCGGCGGCGCGTCGCTGGCGTTCGGCGTGACCGACGAGACCTGGCGATTGACCGCGAGCGGCTGGCAGGAGGAGCCACGCGCGTCGCAGCCGTCGCCACGGACCTACCCGCTCATCGCCACCGATCCCGCCTCGGGCGACGTCGTCATGTTCGGCGGGCTCGGCGACGCCGGCTCGCAGCTCGACGATCAGTGGCGCTTCGACGGCGTCGGCTGGTCCGCGCAGCCGCTGCTCGCGCCGCCGCCGGCGCGGTGGGAGTCGGCGATGGCCGCCGATCCGGTGCGCGGCCGCCTGGTGATGTTCGCGGGCTCGGGGCCGGCCCTGGCCGAGCTCGACGACACCTGGGAGCTGGTCGACGACGCCTGGGTCGAGCGCACGCCGGCGATCTCGCCGCCGGGGCGGTTCGGGCAGGGCCTGGCGTACTGCGCGGCGCGCCAAGCGATCGTGCTCTTCGCCGGCGCCAGCTACGGCAACGGCGACGGGCTGCTCTATCGCGCCGACACCTGGGAATGGGACGGCGCGACCTGGACCGAGCGCGTCCTTGCGGACGCGCCACCGCCGCGCTTCCGCCATGCGCTGGTCGGCGATCCGGTGCGCGGCGTGGTGGTGGTCTTCGGCGGCGAGGACGACAGCGGCACGCTGTCGGACACCTGGGAGTACGACGGCGCCTGGCACGAACGCAGCCCGGCGATGATCCCGCCGCCACGGTCGGGCGCCAGCGCGGCCTACGATCCCGGGCGCGAGGTGGTGATGGTGGTCGGTGGCGAGGGTGACGGGGTCGTCCGCGGCGACGCCTGGGAGTTCGACGGCATCACGTGGCGCGAGGCCCAGCTGACGGCGTCCCCGACGCCGCGCTCGCTGGCGGCCCTGGCCTACTCGCCGCCGAGCGGGCGGCTGCTCATGTTCGGCGCCGCCCAGCTCGAGCTCGCGCACCAGACCTGGTCGCTGGGCTACGGCGCGCTGGCGCCGATCGAGGCGTGCGCCAGCGGGGTCGACTACGACGGCGATGGCGACGTCGGCTGCGACGACGCCGAGTGCTGGACGGTGTGCCAGCCGACCTGCCCGCCCGACGCGGCGACGCCGTGTCCCGTCGACGCGCCCCGCTGCGGCGACGGCACCTGCGCGGGTCCCGAGGATTGCCGGAGCTGCGCCGCCGACTGCGCGACCGGGGGCCCGACCTGCCCGACCCGCTGCGGCGACACCTTCTGCGACCCGGGCGAGGACGCCGCGACCTGCCCGGGTGATTGCCCGCCCTGAGCCTTCGAGCGGCGCGGGCGCGTTCCCATCGGCCGCGGGGCGACGTAGCCTCCCCGCCGTGGCCAAGCTCTACTTTCGCTACGGGACGATGGATTCGGCCAAGAGCCTCAACCTGCTCGCGGTCGCCCACAACTACCGCAAGCAGGGCAAGCGGGTCTTCCTGATGAAGCCGCGCCTCGACGATCGCTTCGGCTCGACCAAGATCGCGTCGCGCGCGGGCCTCGAGGCCGAGGCCGATCAGCTCGTCGACGCCAGCACCGTCCTGGTACCCGGCGACTACGCCAGCTACGACTGCATCCTCGTCGACGAGGCCCAGTTCCTCAGCCCCGAGCTGGTGGTCGATCTGCGCCGCATCACGATCGATCCCGGGGTGCCGGTGATCTGCTACGGCCTGCGCACCGACTTCCAGACCCGCCTGTTCCCGGGCAGCCAGCGCCTGTTCGAGCTCGCCGATCGCATCGAGGAGATCAAGGTCACCTGCCAGTACTGCCGCTCGAAGGCGACCTGCAACCTGCGCCTCGCCGGCGGCAAGGCGGTCACCGCCGGGCCCCAGGTGCAGCTCGGCGACGAGCAGTACGTGCCGGTGTGCTGGGTCCACTACGACGAGCTCACCAGCGACGGGCGACCGCCGAGCGAGCGCGCCCGCGGCTGAGCCCGCGCCGGGCTCAGTTGAGATCGACCCGGGCCGCGCGCCAGTCGGTGAACAGCGCGCGGAACTCGGGCGCGTCGAGCAGCGGGCCGAGATCGGCGTCGGTCTCCATGCGCTCGGCGTGCACGTAGCCGTGGGCGATCGCGAGCCGCACCTGCTCGAGCGCGTCGTCGCGACGACCGGCGGCGGCGTAGGCGCACGCGGCCGAGTGGTAGATGTACGGGTTCTCGGCGGCGAACCGCTGCGCGCCATCCGCGAGCTCGGCGGCGCGGGCGAAGTCGCCGAGGGCGTGGGCGTGGATGCAGGCGTTGTTCCACGCCATCACGTAGGCCTTGCGCGCCGCCATCATGCGCTCGCCGGCGAGCTCCTCGTCGTCGGTCCCCGACGCCACCGCGACCACCGCTGCTCCTCCGCCGTCGGCGGCCGGCCGCGGCTCCGGCAGCTCGATGACCCGGCCCAGGATCGCCAGGCTCGCCAGCCGCGAGGTCTCGAAGCTGGCGTTGTACAGGTGCGGCACCAGCGTCGGCCGCGCCGGCAGCCGGGCCAGGAACGCCGGCAGCCGGGTCGGCGCGTGGGTCGCGAAGGCCGCGGCGAGCTCGCCGAGGGTGGAGTCCTCGATGCGCGCGAGGGTGGCGGCGTCGACCAGCGTGAGCGCGGCGTCGACGTGGTCGCTGGCGTGGGCCAGCACCTCGGTGAGCACGTGGACCCGCAGCGCCGGTCGATCCTGGCTGGCCGCCAGCGCCTGCGCCTCGGCGACGCGGCCCTGGCGGATCCATACCGTGCAGCGCAGCCCGCTGGCCTCGGACTCCGGGTCGAGCTCGCTGGCGCGGGCCAGCAGGCGCTCCGCCACCGCGGCCGGCCCGGCCTCGTCGGGATCGTGCCCGAGCGCGACCTCGATGAGCATCGCCGCCTGCTCGCGCCGGCTCCACAGGCTCTGCGCCGCCGCCCACGCCAGCGCCGCCTCCTCGCCGCTGCGACGGAAGCGATCCGCGAGCGGGTTGCCGGCGAGCACCAGCGGCGGGGCGCCATCGTCCCAGCTGGTCTTGGCCGACAGGTCGCCCTCGTCGAACCGGGCCCACACGATGGGCACGATCTCGGCGAGACGCGCGATCACCCAGATGAGGAAGTGGACCTGCTCCGACGGCGTCGCCGGCACGTCGAAGTGATCGACCCAGAGCAGGGCCGAGCGGTGCTCGCGGTCGTGGAGCACGTCGGCCTCGCGGAAGGCGTCGAACTCGGTCGAGCGCTCGTCCTGGTACACCGACAGCCACAGCGCGAAGAACGCGTTGATGACCGAGTCCTCGCCCGGGGCCAGCGGCCCGCCGAGCTTGAGCGCGATGCCGAAATCCTCCCAGTCGTACTCCTCGAGGATCTCGGGGTAGCGCTCGAGCGGGAACGACACGGCCTGCTCCTGTGGCGGTCGCGGCCCGCGCCACATGCTCTCCACCTCGAGCACGTCGTCGGCGCCGAGCATCAGCTCGTCGTCGTCGTCGTCGTCGTCGTCGTCGTCGTCGTCGTCGTCGTCGTCGTCGTCCTCGTCGTCGTCGTCGCCGCTGGCCTCGACCATCGGCCCGACCAGCGAGCCGCTCGGCGTCGGCGCGTCGCCCAGCTCACCGCCGCGATCGCCGGCGCTGTAGAGCACCTCGCCAGGCACGCCGTGGCCACGCAGCGGCCGGATCTCCTCGGTGGCGGGCTCGGCGGCGGCGTCCTCGTCGTCGTCGTCGTCGTCACCATCGCCCTCCACCGCACGCTGCCGCTGCTCGTGCAGCCAGGCCACGCCGTCGATGGCGGTCTCGACCTTCACGAACCACGCTGCGTCGACGTCGAACGCCTCCTCGAGGGCGAGCACCGCCTCGCGCTGCGCCTCGACCTCGTCGGGCCCCGGCGGCGACCACGGCGCCGCCAGGAGCGTGCGCGCCTCGCGGTGGGCGCGCTCGTCGTCGGGCGCGTCGGTCACGCCCCCGGCGGCCAGCGCCACCAGGAGCGCGCGCTGGCGCGCGCCGTCGAGCGGACGCCGCGAGCGCACCACCACGATGCCGCGCGCGAGATCCGAGGTCCGCGCCTCGAGGCCGTGCAGCTGCACTAGCGCGTCATCCCGCTCAGCATTCGATGATGTTGACGGCCAGCCCGCCGCGGGCCGTCTCCTTGTACTTCTTCTTCATGTCGGCGCCGGTCTGCCGCATGGTGCGGATGACCTTGTCGAGCGAGACCTTGTGGGTGCCGTCGCCCTGCAGGGCGAGGCGCGCCGCGTTGATGGCCTTCACCGCCCCCATCGCGTTGCGCTCGATGCATGGGACCTGGACCAGACCGCCGATCGGATCGCAGGTCAACCCCAGGTTGTGCTCCATCCCGATCTCGGCGGCGTTCTCGACCTGGGCCGGGGTGCCGCCGAGGACCTCGGCCAGCCCGGCCGCCGCCATCGAGCACGCCACGCCGACCTCGCCCTGGCAACCGACCTCGGCGCCGCTGATCGAGGCGTTGGCCTTGTACAGCGTGCCGATCGCGCCGGCGGTGGCGAGCAAGCGGAGCACGCCGTCGTCGTCGGCGTTGGGCGTGAAGCGCCGGTAGTACATCAACACCGACGGGATGATCCCGGCGGCGCCGTTGGTCGGCGCGGTCACCACCCGGCCGCCGGCGGCGTTCTCCTCGTTGACCGCCAGCGCCCACAGGTTGACCCAGTCCATCACCACCAGCGGATCGGTGCCGCGCACGTCGCCCTTGAGCTTGCGATACAGCGACGCCGCGCGCCGCTTGACCTTGAGCCCGCCGGGCAAGATGCCCTCGCGCTCGCAGCCGCGCCGCACGCACGCCTCCATCGCCTGGGCCACCGCCAACAGCCGCGCGCGCACGTCGTCGCCGGGAGCGCGCGCCTCCTCGTTGGCGAGCATGAGCGACGAGATCGCCAGGCCGCTGGCCTCGGCCTGGGCCAACAGCGTCGCGCCCGACGAGAACGGGTGCGGCACCGGGCCGGCGCTGGTGGTGACCGCGCCGTCGGTGGGGGTGCCGGTCTCGTCGACGACGAAGCCGCCACCGACCGAGTAGTAGATGGTCGAGCGCAGCACCACGCCGCTGGCGTCGTAGGCGGTGAACCGCATGCCGTTGGGGTGCAGCGGCAGGCTCTCGCGCCGGTGGAACACGATCGCGGCCCTGGGATCGAACTCGAGCTCGTGGCCGCCGAGCAGGGCCAGCCGGGTGCGCGCGGTGACGTCGGCGATCCGGGCGTCGATGCGATCGACCTCGACGGTGTCGGGCTCCTCGCCGGCGAGCCCGAGGATCAGCGCGCGATCGCTGCCGTGGCCGCGGCCGGTGAAGCCGAGGCTGCCGAACAGCTCGACGGTCACCCGCGCCGGGCGCAGGCCGGCCTCCGCCAGCGCCGCCGCGAACCGGCGCGCCGCGCGCATTGGGCCGACGGTGTGCGAGCTCGACGGGCCGATGCCGACCTTGAAGATGTCGAACAGGCTGATGTCCATACGATCACTTGCCGCGCGGCTTGGCCTCGAGCCGGTGGGTGAGCACCTCGCCGGCGACGATCTCCACCGTCTCTGTCGTGCGCGCGCCGCCGGGTCCCTCGATCTCGAGCGTGTGGCGCCCCGGGAACAGCTCGAACTTGGCCTTGCCGTCGGCGAAGAAGTACGGGTGGCCGTCGAGCCGGATCTTGGAGCGCGGCGGCACGATCTCGAGGACGAGCCTGCCGGTGGGGCCGATGGCCTTGCGTGGCGGAGGCGGCGCCGGCGCCGCGTCGACGGTCGCCGGCGCGACGACCGGCGCCGACGTCGCGCCGCCGCGGGCGCGCCACCACAGGACGCCGCTCACCACCACGCCGACGCCGAGCACGAGCGCGACCACCAGCACGCCGCGGCCAGATCGTCGTGGCGCCGCCGCGGTCGCGCCTTCTCGCAGCGCGGCCAGCGCCTGGGCCCGCGGCCCGATGGCGACGCGCGTCGGCGCCGCGTCGACCGGCCCGCGCGGCGCCGGGGCCTCGCCCGCGAGCTCGAGCGGCGCGCCGGTCGCCGCCGGCGGGATGAAGTCGGCGGTCGGCCGCGGCGCGGCGCGCCGCATCCCCGAAGGGCTGCTCGGCGGCTTCGGCGGCGGCAGCGGCACCTCCGCCGACGGCGGCGTCGCGCCCATCGCCACCGATGGCGGCCCCGGCCGGACCGGCGGCGGTCCCGGTGGCGCGGCCCCCGGCGTCATCGCGCCCATCGCCACCGACGGCGGGCCCGGCCGCGGCGGCGGCGCACCCGGCCGCGGCGGCGGCGCCGCACCTGGCCGCGGCGGCGGCCGCGAGGGTCCGTCATCGCCGGCGCTCACGAGCGCGCGCTCCCCGGCAGCATCCGGTGAAGGTACCACGCGCCCACGCGGGCGCTCAGAACAGGATCCGGGTCCGGATGTTGGTGTCGAGCGCGGCCACGCCGCGGCGCACCTCCTCGGACACGTTGTCGTCGAGATCCATCACCAGGTAGCCGACCTCGGCGTCGGTCGCGAGCACCTGGGCGCGGATGTTGGCGGCGGTGTCGGAGACGATCTTGTTGATGTCGCGGAGCACGCCGGGGACGTTGCGGTGCACGTTGAGGATGCGGTGCACGCCCGGCGTGGTCGGCACCTCGACCTGCGGGAAGTTGACCGCGCCGGTGGTGGCGCCGGAGTTCACGAACTTGAGCAGCGCGGTCGACACCTCGCGGCCGATGGCCTCCTGGGCCTCCTCGGTCGAGCCGCCGATGTGCGGCGTGAGCAGGACGTTGGCCAGCCCGCGCACCGGCGACACGAAGTCGTCGCTCTTGCCCTCGGGCTCCTCGGGGTACACGTCGAGGGCGGCGCCGGCGAGGTGCCCGCGGCGCAGCGCCTGCGCGAGCGCGTCGAGATCGACCACGGTGCCGCGGCTGGCGTTGAGCAGGCACGCGCCCGGCTTCATCGCCGCCAGCTCGTCGGCGCCGATCATGCCGTGGGTCTGCGGCGTCTCCGGCACGTGCAGGGTGACGAAGTCGGACTCGGCCAGCACCTCGCGCATCGCCGCGGCGGCGCGGTTGTTGCCCATCGGCAGCCGCGCGGCGACGTCGAAGAACACCACGCGCAGGCCGAAGCCTTCGGCGAGCACGCCGACCTGCCGGCCGATGTGGCCGTAGCCGATGATGCCGAGGGTCTTGCCCCGGACCTCGTGGCAACCGGCGGCGACCTTGCGCCACTTGCCCTCGTGCACCTCGCGCGAGCGATCGCCGAGCTGCCGGGCCAGCACCACGATCTCGGCGATGATCAGCTCCGCCACCGAGCGAGTGTTCGAGAACGGCGCGTTGAACACCGGCACGCCGTGACCGCGGGCGGCGTCGAGGGCGACCTGGTTGGTGCCGATGCAGAACGTGCCCAGCGCCAGCAGGCGGCGCGCCTCGTCGAGCACCCGCGGGGTGACCCGGGTCTTGCTGCGGATGCCGAGCACGTGGACGTCGCGGACGCGCGCCGCCAGCTCGTCCTCGGGCAGGGCCGCCGACTCGACCTCCACGCTCATGCCGTCGGTCTCGAACGCTGCCCGCGCCACCGGGTGGATGTTCTCGAGCAGGAGGACCTTGATGTCGGCCTTCGGGAACGACGTCGCCATGTCCCGAGGCTTATACCGCGCCGCGACGGCGGCGGCGGCTACCGGAGGCGCCAGGTCTCGCCGTGGCGGCCGTCGACCGGGCGCGACCTCGCCGAGCTCAGCGTCGGGCGCCGGTGAAGCCGGTGGTGAAGCGGAGCTGCGCACCGACGAGCAGCGCCTCGAGCTCGCCGTCGAGGTCGGGGTCGCCCGCCCACAAACACCCACCCGCGTAGCCCACGGTCACCAGGCCCGCGTCCATCGAGGTCGCGTACCAGTCGCCGTCGTCGGCGGTGCCGGTGGTGGTGAGGGCGGCGTCGGCCACCGACCAGCCCAGGAGCGCGCAGTTGAGGCCGTTGGTGGCCAGGCCGCCGCCGAGATAGAGGCGGAAGCTCTCGCCGGCCTCGCCGATGACGCCGAAGGCCTCGGTGCTGGCGACGGTGACGTCGCCGTCGCACACCAGCTCACAGTCGGGGTTGCCGGTGCCGGCGCCGCAGGTCGCCGGATCGGGCTGCGACAGGGTGCCGGCGCAGCCCTGGCGCGGCAGGTTGACGATCATCTGGTGCTCGCGCGCGGTGTTGCGCTGCTCGATGAGCACCTGGTCCGGCCACGACTCGCTCGGGCACAACACCTCGGGGCGATCGCAGTCGAGGTCGAACGTCAGCGGCTCGCCCTCGTGCTCGACGGTGAAGGCGCCGCCCTGGGCCCCGAGCTCGGCGGTGTAGGTGGCGCCGCCGAGGGTGACCTCGACGGAGATCACGTCGTCGTAGGTGATGTCCCAGGCGCCGGCGACGTCGGGCGCCGGCGAGCGCGAGCCGGCGGCGCAGCCATCGCCCTTGGCGGCCATGAGCATCGGCAGGGTCAGGAGCGACGCGAGCGGCAGGTAGTTACGCATGCCGATCCTTTCAGCAAGCCTGGGGCCAGCGACGACGATCGAGGGTACGCCAGCTTGGCGGCGCGCGGTGTGGAGGATCCTCGCCGTGAAGCAACGTTCACGCGGGAAACCTCCACGCTCGACGACGCCTCGCGTGCCGCGGCCCGCTGCTACGGCGTCGCCGGCGCGAAGGTGTCGCAGGCCTCGAGGGTGCCGGCCTGCATGCCGACCCGGAACCACTTGGCGCGCTGGGCCGAGCTGCCGTGGGTCCAGGTCTCGGGGTTGACCCGGGCGCCGGCCTGCTTCTGCAGGCGATCGTCGCCGATGGCCTGGGCGGCGGTGATGGCCTCGTCGACGTCGCCGCCCTCGAGCAGCTCGCGGCGGCCGGCGTGGTGCCCCCACACGCCGGCGTAGCAGTCGGCCTGCAGCTCGAGCCGCACCGACAGCTCGTTCTCGCGGCGGCGATCGCGCGCGGTCTCGCGGCGCACCCGCTCGTCGGCGCCGAGCAGGTTCTGCAGGTGATGGCCGACCTCGTGGGCGAGCACGTAGGCCTGGGCGAAGTCGCCGGGCGCGCCGAACCGCTCGCGCAGCTCGCGGTAGAACGACAGGTCGATGTACGCGCGCTCGTCGGGCGGGCAGTAGAACGGGCCGATCGCCGACGACGAGCGTCCGCACCCGGTGTCGATGGCGCTGGTGAAGATCACCAGCTTGGCTCGCCGGTAGCTGGGCAGCAGGCTGGTGAAGGTGTCCTGGATGTCCTTCATCGTGAAGTCGATGAAGGCCACCAGCTCGCGATCCGGATCGGCGGCCGGATCGATCGGCGCTGCCGGCTCGTTGCCGCCGACGCCGTCGCCGAGCGGGCTGCCGGCGCCGGTGGTGCCGCTGCTGCCGCCGAGGAACGGCAGCTCGACCCCGGCGGCCTGGGCGATGAGGGCGACGATGATGGCGAGGATGGCGCCGCCACCGCCGACCTTGGCCGCGGTGCCGCCCACGCGCGCGCCGCGCCGATCGATGACGTCGCCGCTCGGTCCCTGCCCACGGGTCCACTTCATGGGGGCGCAGTCTACGCGCGCTGCCGTCGGCGAGACCAGCGCGCCGGCGCGGTTCGACGACGCCGGCGGTGCGCGACGATCGCGCGCGCCCCGGCGGAGTAGAGTGCGCGCATGCCCCGCGCCAAGGCCTCCGACAAGCCCGCCGCCGCCAAGAAGCCCGCCACCCGCGCCCGCAAGCCCAAGGTCGAGGCCGCCTCGGTCGGCCTCGCCGCCAGCGAGTGCGCGAGCGGCGACGCGCCGCCGACGGTGCGCGCCCTCGAGGCGCGGGTCGCGGCCGCCGGCGGCGCCGTGCTCGGCAGCTACCGCGAGCCGCTCGGCGGACACTGGGTGGTGCTGGCGTCGGTGCCCATCGATCGGATCGCGCCGACCCCGTACCAGCGCGAGCTGTCGAAGACCCACGCCGACAAGCTGGCGCTGGTGATCCCCAAGGTCGGCCGGTTCCTCGATCCGGTGATCGCGGTGGCCACCGACGATCCGCCCACGGGCGAGGCGCCGGCGTTCATCACCCCCAACGGCATGCACCGTCTCACCGCCATGCGCTCGCTCGGCGCCCGCGCGATCACCGCGCTGCTGGTGCCGGAGCCCGAGGTCGCGTTCCGCATCCTCGCGCTCAACACCGAGAAGGCCCACACCCTGCGCGACAAGGCGCTCGAGGTCATCCGCATGGCGCGCGCGCTGGCGGCGGCGCCGGCGAGCCGCGATCGTCCCGAGGCCGACTTCGCCTTCGAGTTCGAGCTGCCGTCGCTGCTCACCCTCGGCATCTGCTACGAGCAGAACGGGCGCTTCTCCGGCGGCGCCTACCAGCCGGTGCTGGTGCGGTGCGAGCGCTTCGCCGACGCCCCGCTGCACGCCTCCCTCGAGGCGCGCGCCGAGGTGGCCGAGCGGGTGATGGCGCTCGATCGCGCGGTCGCCGGCGCGGTCGAGAAGCTCAAGGAGGCCGGCTGGCAGAGCGGCTACCTCAAGCCGATCGTGGTCGCGCGCATCAACCCGCTGCGCTTCGTGAAGGCCGCCGCCGGCGCGCCTCCGCCGGACCTGATGCGCACCCTCGACAAGATGATCGCGGCCGCCGAGGCGTTCGATCCGTCGAAGATCAAGGCCGCCGACCTCGCGGTGGCAGCCGCGGTCGGCGGCGGCGGCGACGACTGAGCGCGGCACGCTACGTCGCGAGGTGCGCGAGTCGCAGGCAGGTCACCCGCACCACGAGCTCGGTCGCCGCCTGCTTCGTGATGGCGTGACCGCTGGTTCGGGCCGCGCCGCCGCTACTTCGCGAGGTGCGCGGTGAGCGAGTTGTAGGCCATGGTCACCCGCACCGAGAGCTCGGTCGCCGCCTTCTGCTTCTTGGCGTCGCCGGCGTGCACGTCGGGGTGGTACTTGCGCATCAGCTTGCGATAGCTGGTCTTGATCGCGGTGAGGTCGGCGCCCGGTGACAGGTCGAGGGTCTTGTACCACTCGGCCACCTGGGCCTCGGTCGAGCCCGGCCGCGGCGCTCGGGCGCTGCCGCTGGCGCCGGCCGACGCGCTCGCCCGCGCGCTGCTCGCGCCGCCGCCGCCGCGCGCGGCCTCGGCCTTCATGCGCTGGAACGCGTCGTCACTGGCGCGCCGCTCGGCGGCCTCGCGCTGCGCGCGCTCGCGCCGCACCTGGCTGCCGCGCGCCACCGCGCGCCGCTCGCGCTCGGCCTTCGCCGACGACGACGAGGTCGCCATCGCCGCCAGGCTGGAGCCGCCCACCGGCGTGCCGAGGCGCTCGCGCGCGGCCTTGCGCGCCACCAGCTCGGCCTGCAGGGTCGCCGGATCCACGTGCGACAGCGGCTCGTCGTCGACGATCACCATCGAGCTGAGCTTCGACCAGCCCGACTGGGCGCTCTCGAGGATGCGGCGGGTGATGCTCACGGGCGGCCTCGACGGTAGCACGCGCGTTGCGGCGCGGCCGCCGGGCTGCTACCCCGCACGCCAGATGCACCGCCTCCTCGCCGCGACGCTCCTCACCTCCGCGCTGGCTGGTTGCCGTGGAGGCTCCTCGCCGACGGAGTCGACGCCGACCCCCGCGCCGGCCGGACCTGCCGCCGCCATCCCGCCGACCACGCCGACCACGCCGCCGGCGCCGCCCCCGGGCGCCGCGACCCCGCCCGCGCCCGCGCCGTCGGACCTCGGCCAGCCCGCGCCCCGCACTCCCGCCGCGGCACCGCCGGCGCGCCGGCCGTACGCCGCGATCGACCCCGCCCTCGCCCGCCAGCTCATCGCCGCCGGCGCGCCGGTGTTCGACGTGCGCGAGCCCGAGGAGTACGCCGAGGGCCACCTGCCGACGGCGACCAACCTCCCGCTCGGCGAGCTCGGCGAGCGCCTCGCCGAGGTCACCGCCCGCGCGCCGGATCCGAGCCAGCCGGTGGTGGTGTACTGCGCGGTCGGCGCGCGCGCGGCCAAGGCGCGCCAGCTCCTCGAGCGCGCCGGCTACACCCAGGTCATCAACGGCGGCGGCTACGACGACGTGCGCTGACGCGCGACGCGCCGACGACCGCGCTACGCCGTGGCTTCGCCGCGACCGCGACCACGACCGCCGCGCCGGCGCTTGCCGCCCCGGCTGCCGCCACCACCGCCGCCACCGCTGGCGCCGCCGCCGGTGCTGGCGCCGCCGCCGCCCGACGACGCCGGGCGCGGCAGCAGCGCGACCTCCTCGGCCGCGATGTCGGTGCTCATCTTGCCGGCGACCCGGAACTGATCCGGCTTCCAGCTCTTCTGCGGCACCACCGCGATCAGCTTCTGGAAGCGCTTCTCGAGGGCGTCGAGGTAGTCGCGATCCTCGCGCGAGATCAGCTCGGCCACCCGCGGCGCCGCCTCGATGTCGATCTTGGCCTCGTCGACGAGCGCGCCGTTGCGCCGCACCTCGCGCAGGATCTCGTAGGCCACCGTCACCGTCGACTTCACCATGCCCGAGCCCTCGCAGGTCGGGCACGGCTCGGTGAGCAGCTGCATCAGCGACTCGCGGGTGCGCTTGCGGGTCATCTCGACCAGGCCGAGCTCGCTGATCTTGGTGACGTTGCAGCGGGCGCGGTCGCGCTTGAGCGCCTTCTGGAAGGCGTCCCACACCTTCTTGCGGTTGCCCTCTTTGTCCATGTCGACGAAGTCGACCACGATGATGCCGCCGATGTTGCGCAGCCGGAGCTGGCGGGCGACCTCCTCGCAGGCCTCGAGGTTGTTGCGGGTGACGGTGTCCTCGAGGTCGTTGCCCTTGCCGGTGAAGCTGCCGGTGTTGACGTCGATCGCGGTGAGCGCCTCGCCCTGATCGATGACCAGCGAGCCGCCGGAGCGCAGCGGCACCTTGCGCGAGACCGCGAGGCGCAGCGCCGGCTCGACGTGGTACGCGTCGAAGATCGGGCGGCGGCCGTCGTAGCGCTTGATGCGCGGCGCGAACCTGGGCAGGAAGGTCTCGGTGAACTTCTTGACCCGCTCGTACTGCTCCTCGTCGTCGATGATCAGCTCGGGGGTGTTCTCGCGCAGCAGATCGCGCACCGTGCGCAGCGCGAGGTCGAGGTCGGCGTAGACCAGGCCGGGGCCGCCCTGGGTCTCCTCGCGCCGGCCGATCTCCTTCCACAGCCGCGACAGGAACTCGACGTCGTCCTTGATCTCCTCGTCGGGCGCGCCCTCGGCGGCGGTGCGGACGATGAAGCCCGAGCCCTTGGGCTTGGCGTCGACCACGAGCTGGCGCAGGCGGCGGCGCTCGGCGTCGGAGCCGATGCGCTTGGACACGCCGACCTGATCGATCGACGGCATGAACACGCCGTAGCGACCGGGCAGCGACAGGTGGCCAGTGACCCGCGCGCCCTTCTGGCCGATCGAGTCCTTGACCACCTGCACCAGCACCATCTGGCCGGGCTTGAGCAGGTCCTCGATCTTGCGGTTGGCGAGCGCCTTCTTGCTGCGCGCGAGGCGGGCGGCGGTGCCCTCGGGCGACTCGTCGCCGTCCTCGTGGCCGGTGTCGGCGTCCTCGAACAGCTTCTTCTCGTCGCCGGCGCCGAGCACGTCGGCGACGTAGAGGAACGCCGCCTTGTCGACCTTGGGGCCGAGATCGACGAACGCCGCCTGCATGCCGGGCAGCACCCGGTGCACGCGGCCGCGATAGATGTTGCCGACGATGCCGCGGTCGCGCTTGCGCTCGACGAAGAACTCGGCGAGGGCGCCGTCCTCGACGACGGCGACGCGGATCTCGGGCCCCTCGGAGTTGACCACGAGGATGTTGGAAGACATGAGTACCTGCGAAAAGGGTGGTCGCGGCGCGCCTCGGCGCGCTCGCGGGGGGAACTGGTTGGCGACGTCGGTAGCACGCAACCTCGCGGCGCCACAAGAGGAACCGCCGGGCTCACCGGGGCGGTCGACGCCCCCGGCATGGCCGCGTCCGCCCTGCTAGCGTGAGCGCGCCGTGACCGCGCCGCCCGACGACGAGCCACCCCGCGCCGTGATCGAGGCGCCGCTGCCGCATCGCCTGCGTGCCACCACCTTCGCCGACGACGATCGCGCCGCGATCCGCTTCATCCTGCGGCTCGCGCGCGCGCTGCATCGCTACGGCACGCCGTCGCACCGCCTCGAGGACGCCCTCGCCGTGGTCGCGCGTCAGCTCGGCGTGACCGCCGAGGTGTTCACCACGCCGACCACGCTGATCCTGTCGTTCGGCGAGCCGGCGGCGCTGCGCACGCGCATGCTGCGGGTCGAGGGCGCCGGCCTCGACGTCGGTCGCCTGGCCGCCGTCGACGCCCTCGCCAGCGACGTCATCGCGCGCCGGATCTCGCCCGACGAGGGCCTCGCCCGCATCGACGCCATCGAGGCGGCCCCGGCCATCTACGGCCGGATCACGACCATCGCCGCCAACGTCGTGTCGGCCGGCGCCTTCGCGGTGTTCTTCGGCGGCGCCCTCGCCGACGTCATCGCCGCCGCCGTCATCGGCCTGGTCGTCGGCTTGCTCGGCCTGGTGATGCAGCGCTCCTCGAACCAGGCCCGCGTCTACGAGGTCAGCGCCGCCGGCCTCGCCGCCTTCGCCGCCGTCGCCCTGGCGGCGCGCTGGCCGGTCAACCCGTCGCTGGTCACCGTCGCCGCGCTGCTCGTGCTGTTACCCGGCATGACCTTGACCACCGCGATGACCGAGCTCGCGACCCGAAACCTCATCGCCGGCACCGCGCGGATGATGTCGGCGGTGATCGTGCTGCTGCAGCTCGTCGTCGGCGTCGCCCTCGGCCAGCGCCTGGCCCAGGCCGTCTTCGTCGTGCACGCCACCGTGCCGGCGCCGCTGCCAGCGTGGGCCCCGTGGGTGGCGCTGGCCGCCTCCGCCGTCGCCATGACCGTCGTCGTCCAGGCCCAGCCGCGCGCGCTCGGCTGGATCGTCGCCGCCTGCGCGCTGGGCTACGTCGGCACCCACGCAGGCACCGAGTGGCTCGGCGGCACCGGCGACCCCCTCGGCGATCAGCTCGGCGTCGCCGTCGGCGCCTTCGCCCTCGGCGTCCTCGCCAACGCCTACGCCCGCTGGCTCGATCGCCCCGCCCAGGTCGTCCTCGTGCCCGCCACCATCCTCCTCGTCCCCGGCAGCATGGGCCTGCGCGGCATGACCTCCCTCCTCGACCGCCACACCCTCACCGGCGTCGACACCATGTTCGCCATGTTCGTCACCGCCATGGCCATCGTCGGCGGGCTGCTGCTCGCGAACGCGACGGTGTCGCCAAGGCGGGTGTTGTAGGAGTCAGTCGCCGTCTCGACTGCCGCCGCGGAGCGGCCGTCCTTCGGCGACGACATCGAGGCGGGCGCGGTGGCGTTGGTGGTCGACGAGGCCAGGACGGAAAGAGGCCCCCGCTCCGCTGGCCCCTGCGACCGACGGCAGGTCAATGACAACCCGCTCTGGAGGCTCAATTGCGATATCAGAATCTGAGACCTGACGAGTGAACCACCCGGCGACTCGCCGCATCTCGGCGCACGGCAAGGAGCTTGGAAGGTGTAAGATCCGAGGCGATTCCGAAAACGGATGACCTGCCCCCCGAAAACTAGACCACCGGATGTGTTCGTTCTTCACTTCGGAGACGAGCCATGCCCCGCAAGAGTCAGTTCACCGACGAACAGATCATCCGCGCCCTCAAAGAGGTCGATGCCGGCGCGAAGGCGACCGACGTCGCGCGCCGCCTCGGCGTGACCGTCACGACCTTCCATCGCTGGAAATCCAGGTTCGGCGGGATGGAGGTCAACGAGGCCAAGCGGCTGCGCGCCCTCGAGGACGAGAACGCCAAGCTCAAGAAGCTCCTGGCTGACCAGATGCTCGGACAACGCCGCGCTGAAAGCAGTGCTCGGAAAAAATGGTGAAGCCCACGGCAGGACGCAAGGCCGTGGGCTACCTCCAGCAGGCGTTCGGCTTCAGCGAGCGGCGCGCGTGTCGCGTCGTCGGGGTGTGCCGCGCGACAGCGCGCTACGAGCGCACGCGCGTGGACCCGCCCAAGCTCGTGACGGCGTTGCTCGCGCTCGCGAAGAGGCATCCCCGCTACGGCTACCGGTTCCTGCACCGAAAGCTTCGGCGCAAGGGACACGACTACAACCACAAGCGCATCTACCGCCTGTACCGCGAGCACGGGCTCGCCGTGAAGACGAAGCGGAGGTGAAGCGCCTGGCGGCGGCGCCTCGCGAGCAGGTGCCGCGTCCGACCGCGCCACGTCAGCAGTGGGCCATGGACTTCGTCAGCGACCACCTCGTGTCGGGCCGGCGCTTCCGCTCGCTCACCGTGCTCGACGTCTTCAGCCGCCGGTGCCCCGGCATCCTCGTCGAGACCTCCATCAGCGGCGAGCGTGTCGCGCGCTTCCTCGACGAGCTCGCCGCGGCAGCGGGCCTGCCCGAGACCATCGTGGTCGACAACGGCCCGGAGTTCATCTCCAACGCCCTCGACAGGTGGGCCTACGAGCGAGGCGTGAAGCTCCACTTCATCAAGCCCGGCACGCCGACGGAGAACGCCTTCATCGAGAGCTTCAATGGCAGCTTCCGCAACGAGTGCCTGAACGCCAACTGGTTCGACTCGCTCGACCACGCCCGCGAACTCATCGAGGCGTGGCGCCTCGACTATAACAGCGATCGTCCGCACAGCTCCCTTGGCGGCCTCACGCCGATCGAGTACGAACGCCTGCACCAACCAACCCCAACGACGCAAACGCTGGCCTAGAAAACGGGGTCAGGTCAGCGGCCCATCGTGACTCGGCACGGGGGCGTCGAGCGGAGCATCGTGAGTGGAAGCATCTGGCGGCAGGTCGGCAGGTTCCGAGCACGCGGTGAGGACGACCTGAAGCGAAACCGCGGCGCAAACAGAGAGATTCCACCGACGCCCCATGGCTCGATCATTATGCCTCGTTCACTGGCGTTGTCGCTGTCAGGATTCCGGACCGGGGTTGCTTCAGGATTCCGGACCGGGGTTGATTCTCCGGGCAATTCGGCCGTCCGGTACTAGGACGAATCGGTGGCGACGATCCGGACCGGGTCCTCGGATCCGGACCAGCGTTGGGTTCCTGCGAGCTTCGGCCGCGCGAAAGGAACCGGGGCGGAGTGCTGCCTGTTGCCTCCTGTCGAGCGATCGCAGGAAATGGGCCGGAACCACCGGCCGAGTACGGTGGTCATCAGCGAGGCCGAGCAGGTGCGGCGATGGATCGCGCGCTGCCCCTAGGGTCGGCGGGCTCTACAATTTGTTACAGACTACATTTGCCGTCAGCACGTCTGGGGCACATGGCCACCGCTCGCCAGAGTCTCCCTCGTCTCCGTCGTCCGTGGCGTGCCGCGTGGCGCCAGCGTTGGCTCGAGCCTGCGCTGCTGCTGGCCAGCAGCGACGTGGTTGGCGATCGCGATGGAGTTGCCGATCCCACGCTCCCACGCACCTCGCACGTGCAACCACGGATCGGCGGCGCTGCCGCTGCATGCAGCGCTCGTGGTCGGCCTGCTGCTGGTGCTGGTTGGCTTGCGCGAGCGGCCGCTGGTGACCGTCCGGGTTGCGATCGCGGCCGTGCTCGCGGCGCTGTTGCCGCTGCTTGGTCACTGGCCGTCGGTGACGGATCTGGCAGTCGCGATGCTGGTACTCGGCGGGTTGACCGCACTCTGCTTCGGGCTGCTGACGCGGGAGCGCAGCGCCACCCGCGTGGTCCGCGCGACGCTGGTTGGCTTGCCGCTGGCGGCCGTCGCGATCGAGGCGATCACCAACGACCGCGCCGGCGCGGGCTTCCGCGAGTATCCGATGATCATCGCCTCGCTGCTGGGCATGTTGGTCGCGACCGCGTCGCCGCCGCGAAAGGTGGCCGACGCTGGAGTCCCGCTCGCGTGGGGCCGCCGCCGCGCTCGCCCGTAGCGTCAGGGAACCGGACCGCTCGACGTCAACGACACGCTCCGAAACGGGTCACGGCGTGCCCTTCGAGATCGGCGTAGGGGATCCGGACCAAGGTTGGCCCTCCTGGGGATTCGGCGGTCCGGTCCGGGGACGAACGCGGTCGCTGACGAGCGGTAGACGGCCCAGGGTCCAGCGGTCAGGTGCTGTCGCGCCTCAGTCCAGGCTTAGCGACTCGGGTCGGCGCGCCAGGAGGGATTCGCGGACATCCAGGCTCACCTCGCTCGCCAGCTCGCCATAGGTGAAGCGAACGAGGAGCGGGCCATAGCCGTCCACCACCCAAGCCTCGGGGTAGCTCGACAGCCAGCCCGGTCGGCTCGATGCGATCTCGAAGTCGCTGCCCCGCGCCAAGGGGAGGTCGCCCTTCATGAGCCGCGCGCGGAGCTGTACCGGCGGCCCGAGCTTCAGGCCGCACTCACGCCCAGGGCCACCGCTGGCCGGCAGGTCAGACCTGCACTCCACGTCGATGCCGTCGGGGATCTTCGAGGAGAACGGCGGCACCGCGAACGAGAACGTGTCGCCCGTGGCCACGTGCATGTGCACCACGAGTTGCAACGGGTCCTCGCTCAGCGGCCGCACCTGGTGCGGCGCATCGCCGGGCGCCCCGACGAGGCAGGGCGCGCCGACGCACTCGATCTCGAGCTCGAAGTCCTGCTCCTGGCAGACGTATTCACCCGTCCAGGGATCCTCGCAGCGCCCCTCGTACGAGCCCGCGACCCAGACGGGCTCGCCCACGACGTGATCGTCGGTGCACAGGCCGCAGCCCACCCGCGGGAGGGCCGGCGCCACGACGACCTCGCCACCGAGCGCTGCCGCGGCGACGGTTGTCTGCTCCTCGGAGACGCAGGCACCGGCCACGACGGACACGGTGAGCAGCAGCGCGGCGACGACGACAGAGCGGCAGAGCATGCGTTGCCCTGGTTCAAGCGCCGTGCCGCGGGCCAGCGTGGCCCGGCGGCGCGCTGGGGCCGCCCTCGACGGCGCGGTGTCGATGCTTCCGCACCCCCGACGTGCGATCTCGAACAGCCCCGGATCCAGACCGGTGGTTCTCATGGGAGAGACCGGCCGCGCCCAGCCCGCCGCGCGCGGGCCGCGGTACCGTCGGCGCATGGGCAAGGCCGCCAAGATCATCCTCGACGCGCTCGCGGCGGCGAAGGTCCCCGCGTCGATGCGCGCGCGCGCGAAGGCGCTCATCGACGAGGCGCCGGACTGGAACGCGGCGGAGGCGGCCGAGGTCGAGGCGGTCGTGCGCTACGTGTGTGGCGCCGGCGACCTGCCGGACGCGCTGTCGGCCGACTTCCTGAAAGATCGCGCGAGCGCGCTGCTCAAGGGCCTCTCGACGACGCGCGCCCTCGACGACTGGGACGCGCGCGCCCTCGACGTGCTCGCGCGCGCGAGTTCCGCCTACTGGTTCTGGGAGGTCGACGCCTGGCTGGACGCCCGGGTGGTGGCGTCGCCGGGCGAGCCCGTCTTCGACGAGGCGCTGGCGATGCTGCGCGCCCGCGGCCTGTGGCCCGACGACCAGGCGGTGACCCGCTCGATGCTCGGCCACCTGTCGGGGCACCTGACCCGCGACGGCGAGGTGACCTCGACGGGCCGGTGGCTCCTCGCGCAGCTCGACCGCGACCCCGACGCCGTCGTCGCGACGGCGCGCCAGGGCAAGCGCGGCATGGCGCCGCTCTACCGGCTGCTCCTGGCGCAGCGCCGCGAGCTGTTCGAGCGCCTGTTGCCGGGGCTGCGCCTCGAGCGCGACGCCGACAAGAGCTTCTTGGCCGAGCAACTCCTGGAGGCCGACGCGGCGCGCTACGAAGCGCACGCGGTCGCCCTCATGGAGGCGCTCGTCGAGCCGATCCCCGCGGTGCTGTCGGCGCACAACCTCGAGAAGCACTTCGCCGGCAGGTATCGCGCCGACGTCAAGCGCCTGTTGCGCGTGGCGATCGAGGCCAAGGCCACGACGCTCGTCTTCGACGGCCAGGTCACCGACACCCGCGCGCTCGCGTGCGGCCTGGCGTGGCCCGCGCTGGGCGCCGACGCGATCGAGGTGTGGCGGGCCTACCACGAGGACAACGACGCGCTGCGCGTAGCCTTCTTCGCGACGATCGCGGCGCAGGCCAGCGCGGAGGCGCTGCCGTTCTTGCTCGACGGCCTGGTCTATCCCAAGGACCCGAAGGTGGAGTACGGCGGCCTGACCCACGCCAAGTACGTGCAGCGCATGCTCGCGCTGCTCGCGCCCTATGACCTCGCGCCCTACCGCGAGCGCATCGCCGCGGCATTCGCCACGAACACCGACAGGAAGATCCGCGAGCTCCTGGCCCCCGTGCTCGGCACACCCTCGAAGACGACGAAGGCCAAGGCCAAGACCAAGGCCAAGAAGGCGTTCGCGGGCAAGCAAGGCTACCGGTTCGAGCGCTACGTGGCGTCCATCGTCGACGCCGCGCTCGCCGCCGCCAAGGGCGCGCAACTGCCGTCGCCGATCGAGCAGGTCAAGCTCGGCGGCATGCCCGAGGAGGTGCAGCTCAACGTCCTGCTGATCGAAGGCGTCGGCGACCCAGTCGAGCTCGAGCTCGACGTGCCCGCGTCGAAGGTGCCGCTGCACGTCGACCTCGCCGACGAGGACACCGTGCTGCCGGCGTTCGCCAAGCTGCACGGCCTCGCCGACGGCGAGGGGCCGAGCTGGGGCGACCTGTACCAGCTCCCCTGGTGCGTGCTGTTGCACGA
Organism: Kofleriaceae bacterium; assembly: GCA_041389945.1. Classification (GTDB taxonomy): domain Bacteria; phylum Myxococcota_A; class Polyangia; order Haliangiales; family Haliangiaceae; genus JAWKQW01. The sequence continues at coordinate 82,609 of JAWKQW010000010.1, read as the reverse complement.
GCAGATCCGTGGCGCCGAGGCCATCGCCCGGGGCCTGGCGGAACAGGGCGCCGTGCTCGCGCCGGATTGCAGGATCGGCGTCGGCGACTACGACAACTTCTGGGACTCGGCCGAGAGCTTCGAGCGGCGGTCGCGCACCGAGTTCGCCGCGCTGCCCGAGGCCCAGCAGGCCGACCTCGCCGCGGTGTGCTTCGAGGATCCGGACAAGCAAGCCTGGCTGCGCGGGTCGTAGCGCGGCCCGGCGGCGAGCGGCGAGCAGCTCCGCCGAGGACACCGACCGGGGTTGGCCTTCCTGGGAATCTCAGCGAAGCGTGACCGCGCAGCGCGCGCCCTGGCCGGGGTGCTCGCTGACGGTGACCTCGTAGCCGCGCACCACCGGCAGCGCGAGGACGTCGGCGAGGCGCTCGGCGAGCACGTCGACGAGGTGGGCGGCGAGCGGCTCGACCGCGACGTTGTCGATGGGCAGCTCGAGCACGTCGCCGCGCGGCAACACGTAGCGCTGGCCGCACAGCGTGAACTCGTGCTCGACCTCGTCGGCGCGCACCACCACGTAGTGCGGCGAGCGCGCCGCCAGGAGCACCCGCTCCTTCCACGCCGCGGTCACCCACGCCAGGCCGGCCTTGACCTCGGCGAACGGGATCATCTCGCTGGCCGCCACCCCGCCGAGCTCGAGCGCCAGGCCGAGCTGGTAGTTGTGGCCGTGCAGGCGCTCCTTGGTGCCGTCGGGGAAGACGGTCATGTGGGCGCACGAGAACTTGTACTGGTCGCGGGCGACGGTGATCCAGTGGCGCTTGGCGGGCGGCATCGTCGGGCAGCTTACCCGACTACCCGCGGGGTTCGTCGCCCTCGGCGAGCAGCGCCATGAACCGCGTGTTCACGAACAGCTTCTCGCGCCCCGCGACGCGAACCTCGAGGAGGCCCGCCGTCGCCAGCGCCTGCAGGTACGTCGACGCTGTCTGTCGCTTGGCCACGCCCGCCGCGACGAGATCGCCGATCCGGCAGTACGGCTGCGTGAACAACACGTCGATCAGCTCGCGGCTGTAGATCTTGGGCAAGACCCGTCGCACCTCGATCGCCGTCGCGTCGTGCAACCGCGCGATGGCGTCGACCCGTGAGGTCGTCCAGCGCGCGGTGTCACCGACCGCGGCCAGCATGTAGCGCAGCCAGCCGTCCCAGTCGCCGGCGGCGGTCACCGCCAGCAAGCGCCGGTAGTACTCGGCGCGGTGCCGCAGGATGTAGCGCGACAGGTGCAAGACCGGCTGCTCGAGCAGGCCACGCTCGACGAGGATCAAGAGGTTCAGGATCCGCCCGGTGCGGCCGTTGCCGTCGGTGAACGGGTGGATCGCCTCGAACTGGTAGTGCGCCGCGGCCATGCGCAGGAGGGGATCGAGGCCGCTGCGGCCGTGGACGAATCGCTCCCAGCGCGTCAGCAGCGCACGGACGCGCCGCTCGCCGCCCGGTGGCGTGTAGATGACCTTGCCGCCGCTGGCCAGCACGGTGCCAGGCCCGCGCCGCACCGGCGTCTCGACCCGACGGATGCAGCTACAGAGCTGCTCGGCGAGCACCGTCGCGATCGGCCGGCCGGACGCGATCGCCGACGCGCCGAGCGCCAGCGCGTCGCGGTACCGGAGCGCCTCTCCGGTCGCGGCGTCGGCGCCGACGAGGTCGTTGGCCGAGCGGAACAGCGCGTCGCGCGTCGTCACCACGTTCTCGATCGCGGAGCTGGCCTGGGCCTCGAGCAGCGGCAGCGCGCTGATGAGCACGCCCGGGTTCGGCAGCACCTTGGTGACCTGGCGCAGGCCCTCGAGCGCCGCACGCGCGTCGGCGCAGGCCCGCATGACCTCGCGGCTCTCCAGCCGATCTTCCGGAACGTCCGGGAGCTCGTCGTATGGAATCAGGTGGTTCCAGACCGTCATGTCGACGTTTCACGAATTCGTGGACACGTCCCAGCATCGTGTCGACGCCATCGACACGTCAAGGAGAGATGTCGATGAATCACGATTTCATCGACATGGCGTGCGGCCACGGCGCGGCCAGGCCGCGGCGCCACCCGCGACCGCGCCCCGCGCTACTTGCGCAGCGCGAGCTTGGCCAGGCCGATGCACACCGCGGCGTTGGCGGCCAGCCACAGGGTGTCGAGGCCGAACAGGTTCGGCACGTAGCGGATGTCCATCTGCGGCGCGATGGCCTGCACCAGCAGGTGGGCGGCGACGCCGAGGGAGACGCCGGCGAGCACGCCGCGCAGGCGCGGCACGCCGTAGCCGAGCGCGAGCAGGCCCACCGGCAGGGCCGCGCTGAAGAACAGCGCATGGCCGTGGCCGACGGCGCCGAACGCCGCGAGATCCCACGACGGCAGGCCGCGGGTGAACATCTCCACCACCGGCCACGACGACACCGTCGGCGCGACGTACGGGAGGAAGAACAGCCCCGAGGCGCCGACCACCACGCCGAGCAGGTAGCTCGGGCCCAGGCGCACGCCGAGGCCGCGCCCGCGCGCCGCCGCGGCGACCACGCCGGCGAGCAGCATGCCGAGCAACAGGCTGGCGCCGCCGCTCTCGCTGCGCGCCTTGAGGACCGCGGCGCGGGCGTCGACGATGCCGGCGCCGTAGCGATCGCGCACGTACGGCTTGCCGTTCGGCTTGCGCGCGCTCTCGGTGAGGATGCGCTCGACCGCGTCGGGGTCGGTCACGCCCTCGCCCACCACCAGCGCGGCCACGCCGGCGACGTGCGGCGACGCCATCGAGGTACCCATGTAGCCGAGGTAGTCGTTGCCGGTGACGTCGCCCGGCTTGATCGTGTTCTGGTAGACGCCGTCGGGCACGCCGTCGCCGTTCTGGTCGACCCGGGTGTTGCCGCCGGGGGCGGCGATGTCGACGTCCTTGCCGTAGTTCGAGTAGAAGGTGGTGCTCTCGTCGAACTGCGTCGCGGCAACCGCGATCGCGCCCGGGTACGCGGCCGGGTAGCCGACCTTGTTGCGGCCGTCGTTGCCGGCGGCGCACACCACGGTCACGCCCTTGCCGTGGGCGTAGGCGACCGCCTTCTTGAGGATGCGCGACGGGAACGCGCCGCCGAGGCTCATGTTGATGACCTTGGCGCCCTTGTCGGCGGCGTAGCGGATGGCGTCGGCGATGCCGGCCACCGAGCCCGAGCCCGAGCCCGACAGCACCTTGAGCGGCATGATCTTGACGTCGCGGGCGATGCCGGTGACACCGATGCCGTTGTTGGTGACCTGGGCGATGGTGCCGGCGACGTGCGAGCCGTGGCCGTGGTCGTCGTTGGCGTGGCGATCGTTGTCGACGAAGTCGAAGCCGTCGACGAACTCCAGGCCGTCGAGGTCGGGCAAGACGTGGAAGCGATCGAAGTTCTCGTAGCCGACGCCGGTGTCGAGCACCGCGACGGTGATGCCGCCGCCGTCGGCGAGCTTCCACGCCTCGGGCATGTCGATCTGGCGCATGTGCCACTGCCACTTGTAGAGCGGGTCGTTGGGGTAGCCCGCGTGCTGCGCGGTCGGCGGCGGCAGCGCCGGGCCGGCCTCGGCGAGCGGACCGATGAGCGACACGGTGGCGTCGGGCTCGGCGATCTCGACCTCGGGCCGCGCCGCCAGCCGCGCCAGCAGGGCGTCGCGCAGCGCCGGATCGACGTGGGCGCGGTAGAAGCGCTCGTCGCGCGACTCGTCGGACACCAGCACCAGGTGCAGGCCGAGGTCGCGCTCGAGCTGGGCCACGGTGGCGTCGCTGACGTCGTCGCGCAGATCGATCAGGATGTCGTCGGGATCGGTCGGCGCGCTCAGGCGATCGGCGGCGAGGACGTCGGCGCTGACGCCGTCGTGATCGCGGTCGGGCCGCAGGTACAGGAAGAGCAGCACCAGGGCGAGCGCCACCAGCACCCAGCGGTAGCGGCTCAGCGGCGACGTCTTGCGCACAGTGGGATCGGCCATGGGTGCCCTAAGTATAGATCCCGGAAGCGAAAACGCAGGCGATTTGGCCCGGGGCCGGCGCCGCCGCGCCGCCGGCACCCCGCCGGCAATTGATCCCCCGGGAATGATGACCGTTTTGCGGTCCTGGGGGAGACTCGGAGCCGCCGTGAAGAAGTGTGTCGCCTGCCAGAAGGACCTGCCCGACGCGGCGGCCCACTGCGTGTTCTGCGGAGGGAAGCAGCCGGCGCAGCCGGCGGCGCCGCCCATGGACCGCACCGTGATGGGTTACTCGGCGTCGGACCTCATCGCCAACCTCCCGCCCGGCGCCGTGCCCGGAGCCGTCGGCGCGCCGCCGTCGCTGGCCAACGCGGCCATGGCCGAGACCCTCAAGGCGCCGACGAAGGTACCGAGCGAGATCGCCAACGCGCCGTCGCCGTCGCTGCAGCGCCCCCGCACCGCGCCGCCGCTGCAGCCGCAGCAGCCACACTCCGGGTTGAGCTCGGCGAGCCTGCCGCTGCCTTCGGGGCTCGGCGGCGCGCCACCGGCGCAGCACCACGGCCTGCCCGGGTTCGCGCCGCCGGCGCAGCCGGGTGTGTTGCCGCAGCACCTGCCGCCGCCGGCCCAGCCGACGATGCCCTTGGCCGCGGGTGGACCGCCTGCCGTCGGCATGCCGCAGCCGGCGGCGCCACAGGTCGGCCCGATGGCGGGTGCGATCCCGATGGCGCCGGCGAACCACCCGGCGCACGAGCGCGGCGCCGGACCCGGCGCGACCATGCCGCTCGATCCGGCGATCGCGGCGGCGCCGGTGCCGCTGGCGATGGCCAAGCCGCCGGTGCGCGGCCGCGTGATCGACGATCCGATCCCGGTGGTGCCGTACGCCGGCGGCCTGCGCCTGGTGCTCGTGGTGTTCGGCGTGCTCCTCATCGGCGCGTTCCTCACGCCGATCCGGATGACGCCGACCACGCTGCACTGGGACGCGCTGGTGTCGGCGCCTTCCACGCTGATCCTGGTGTCGTCGCTGTTGCTCGTCGTCGGCGGCGCGCTGGCGCTGGCGATCGCGCTCATCCCGATGCCCGACGTCGCGCGCGGCGTGGCGGCGGTGGCCATCGGCCTGACCGCGATGCTGATGCCGATGACGCTGGGCGACGCGCCGGCGTGGCAGTCGATCGCGCTGATGGTGGGCTCGATCGCGATGATCCCGGGGCTGCTGTTGCGCCACGTCCACCGCGGCTCGCTGGCGGCGCGGATGATGGTCACCCTCGGCGCGCTCGCGATCCTCGCGGCGTTCCTGGCGCCGGGCCGCGGCGATCAGGTGCCGCTCATCGCCGCGTTCGAGGCCCTCGGCACCAACCGCACGCTGCCGGCGATCTTCATCCTGGTGCCGGCGCTGCTCGCGCTGCTGTCGCTCATGTGCTGGCTGCCGGCCTCGAGCTCGGCGCTCGGCAAGCCGCTGGCGTGGACCTGGGTCATGGTGCCGGTGATCGGCCACTTCCTCGTGCGCCTCGAGGCCGGCCACTTCAGCGAGATGGCCAAGGCCGCGCCGTACCCGACCCTGGCGGCGTGGGTGCCAGCGGCGGCGTGGATCCTGATGATCGGCTACGGCGTCGCGGTGGCCATCGGCTCCCGGCTGCGCGCGTGAGCGGCCGGCGCGAGCTGGTGCTCGGCCACAGCGTGAACGGCCAGCCGATCGAGGCGGTCCACTTCACGCCGCCGAGCTACGCCCAGCCCGGCTGCCGGCGGTGCTCTTCGGCGCCATCCACGGCGACGAGCCGGTGAGCGTGCTCATGCTCGAGCGCCTTGCCGACGAGCTGGTCGAGCGGCCGCCGGGCGCGAGACCTGGATCGTGCCGTGCCTCAACCCCGACGGCGTGCTCGCCGGCACCAAGAACAACGCCAACGACGTCGACCTCAACCGCGCGTTCGCCGCGAGCAACTGGCGCGCCGAGCACGAGGCCGGCTACTTCCCCGGCGCGGCGCCCGAGGATCAGCCCGAGGTGCAGGCGCTGGTGGCGCTCATCGAGCGCGCGGCGGCGACCCGGCTCGTCGCCGTGCACGCCACCTTCCGGGTCGTGAACTGGGACGGCAGCGGCCGCGCGCTCGCCGAGGAGATGGCGGCCCTGTGCGGCTACCCCGCCGCCGGCGATCTCGGCTACCCGACCCCGGGCTCCTTCGGCAGCAAGTACGGCGTCGACCGCGGCCTCGAGGTCATCACCCTCGAGGTGCCGTACCTCGACGTCGACGAGCAGGCGTGGGTCGAGACCCGCGCGGCGCTGCGCCACGTGGTCGACCTGCCGAGCTAGCGGGACGAGCGAGCGCCACGACGCCGCGAGCGCGCGGCTCAGCTAGCCCTCAGCTAGCCCAGCGTCTTCAGGTCGAGGACGAAGCGGTACTTCACGTCGCCCTTGATCATGCGCTCGTAGGCGGCGTTGACGCCCTCGACAGGGATCAGCTCGATGTCGGCGGTGATGCCGTGCTTGCCGCAGAAGTCGAGCATCTCCTGGGTCTCGCGGATGCCGCCGATGAGCGAGCCGGCGATCGAGCGCCGGCCGAACACCAGCGGGAAGATCTGCGGCGACGGGTGCGGCGTCGACGGCGCCCCGAGCAGACACAGGGTGCCGTCGCGGCGCAGGCACGCGATGAGCGGATCGAGCTCGTGCGAGGCGGCGACGGTGTCGAGCACGAAGTCGAGGCGGCCGGCGTAGCGCGCGAGGTCGGCGGCGTCCTTGCTGATGACCACGTCGGTGGCGCCCAGCGCCTTGGCCGCGGCGACCTTGCTCGGCGAGGTGGTGAACACCACGACCTCGGCGCCCATCGCGGCGGCGAGCTTGACCGCCATGTGGCCGAGCCCGCCGAGGCCGACGATGCCGACCTTGCTGCCGGGCCCGACCTTCCAGTGACGCAGCGGCGAGTAGGTCGTGATGCCCGCGCACAAGAGCGGCGCCGCCCCCGCCGGGTCGAGGCCCGTGGGCATCCGCAGGACGAAGTCCTCCTCGACGACGATCGCCGCGGAGTAGCCGCCGTAGGTCGGCCCGCCGAGCACCGGCTCGGTGCCGCCGTAGGTGGCGACCATGCCGGTGGTGCAGTAGTTCTCGAGGCCCTCGCCGCACGACGCGCAGGTGCGGCACGAGTCGACCATGCAGCCGACGCCGACGGCGTCGCCGACCTTGTAGCGGGTGACCTCGGCGCCGACCGCGGTGACCCGCCCGACGATCTCGTGACCCGGCACCGCCGGGTACGGCACCGGCCCCCACTCGCCGCGCACGAAGTGGAGGTCGGAGTGGCACACGCCGCAGTAGTCGATCGCGATGGCGACGTCCTTGGGGCCGGGCGTGCGGCGGGTGATGGTGTGGGGACGCAGCGGCGCGTCGGGGGCGAAGGCGGCGAAGGCGGTGGTCATGGTGCGCCCGGGATAGCACGGCGATCTCGACCTGGGCGCGGGCATGGTCACCGACGGCGCGGCGCCGTAGCATCGCGGGCCATGCACCCGCACGCCGCCCTCGCCCAGCGCTGGCTCGACGCCTTCAATCGAGGCGACCTCACCGGCCTGCTCGCCGACTACGCCGAGCACGCGACCCACACCTCGCCCAAGATCCGCGCGCTGCACCCCGAGACCGGCGGCCGCCTCGTCGGGCGCGCCGCGATCGAGGCGTGGTGGCGGGCGGCGCTCGCGCGGCTACCGGGGCTGCGCTACCAGGCCACCGCGATCACCGCCGACGACGCCCGGGTCGTGCTCGAGTACGTCCGCCACGCGCCGGGCGAGGCGCCGCTGCCGGTCGCCGAGGTGTTCGACGTCGAGGGCGGCCAGGTGGTGGCGTCGAGGGTCTTCCACGGCTGAGCGCGCGAAGGCGATCCGAGGGCGCGCCGGGCTCGCCGCCGCGAGCGGGCCGGGCACACTGCCTGGGTGCGCCACCACGTGTTCCTGTCGCCGGGCATCTTCGGCTTCGCGCGGTTCGCCGCCTACGACTACTTCGGCCACGTCGAGCGCGCCCTGATCTCGCGCTTCGACGCCGCCGGCCACCAGCTGTTCGTCCACGTCGTCGACGTCTTGCCGACCGCGTCGATCCGGCGCCGCGCCAGCAAGCTGGCGGGCGACATCTCGCTGGCGGCGACCGGCACCGACCCCGTCCACCTGCTCGGCCACTCCACCGGCGGCCTCGACGCGCGCCTGGTGGCGGCGACCGGGGTGGCGTTGCCGGTCGCGCCGTGGTCGATGCGCTGGCTGCCGCACCTGCGCTCGGTAACGACGATGAACACGCCGCACCTCGGCACGCCGCTCGCCAGCTTCTTCGCCACCTCCCAGGGCCAGCGCGTGCTGCAACTGCTGTCGGCGTTCACCATCGTCGGCCTCGCGGTCGGGCGCCGACCGCTCGGGCTCGCCAGCGTCGTGCTCGGCTTGATCGGCAAGGGCGACGGCCTGCCGGGCATGGCCGCCCTCGATCGATCCGTCGACGCCATGCGCGGCCTGGTCGACGAGGCCCGCGGCGAGACCGTGCGCGGCTACCTGGCCGCGATCCGTGACGATCAAGGCGCGGTGCTGCAGCTGTCACCCGAGGCGATGGAGCTGATGGCGACCTCGGTCGCCGATCGCCCCGGCGTGGTCTACCAGTCGACCGCGTCGCGGGCGCCGACGCCGACGGCGCCGCGCTACCTCGCGAGCTTGCGCCACCCGTCACACGCCGCCTCCCTCGCGGTGTTCGCGGCGCTGCACGAGGTCACCGCGCGCCACGACCCGCGCTATCCGTGCGCCGCGGTCGACCTCGACGGCCGGCCCTTCGCCGGCGCCGCCACCGAAGCGGCCCTCCTCGAGGCCCTCGGCGCCGCGCCCGCGCTCGACGACAACGACGGCGTGGTGCCGCTGCGATCGCAGCTGCACGGCCGGCTGATCTTGGGCCGGCGTCGCCGATCACCTCGACGTGCTCGGGCAGCGTTCCGGACTGGCGCAGGCCGAGGCCGTCGGCGCCACCCGTACCGCGACCGGCTCGCCAGCTGGCTCGCTTTCACCGTCGCGGCTTCGACGCCCTCGTCGACGCGATCGCCGCCGGCATGCTCGGCGCTGCTCGACGTCGACGGCGCGGCGGCGCGACCGTCGATGCGCTAGCTCCAGCGCAAGGTCGACAGCGGCGTGCCCCACGGCGGCAGCTGGCCGCGATCGGAGCGGTGGCGCGGGTTGGGGTAGAGCCGCTCGGTGGCGGCGACGAGCTCCGGCGGCGGACGCCCACCGCCGACGCGGGCGGCCTCGACGTCGCGGGCCCGCGCCAGCGCCACCTGGTGGCTGAGCTGGCCGTCGGCCTCGCGTTGCTTGAACGACGCGAAGTCGGGCGCGGTGGCGAGGGCGTCGCACAGCGCGCGCTCGGCGGCCGCGGTCCGCGGATAGACCGGATCACCGTCGACGCGCGCCAGGCGCGCGCGGTGATAGGCCGATTAGTGGGCGTTGCGAGGGGCGATGCCTCCAGAGGCGCACGCCGACGGCGGCCGCGTGGCGCAGCACCACACGCAGCGTTGCGCCTCGCTGCGCGCCGTCGTCGGCCCTACCCATCCGCGTGACGGCTTGTCACACTGGGGCGGTGTCGGCCTCCTACCCCGCCCTGATCGGCGCCTCGCCGGCCATGCGGGAGCTGTTCGCCCTGCTCGATCGGATCGGCCCGAGCGAGGCGACCGTGCTCATCTCCGGCGAGAACGGCACCGGCAAGGAGCTGGTCGCGCGCGCCCTGCACGACGCCTCGCCGCGCCACGGCCGGGCCTTCCTGGCCACCAACTGCTCGGCCCTCACCGACAGCCTGCTCGACTCCGAGCTGTTCGGCCACGCCCGCGGCAGCTTCACCGGCGCCTTCGCCGACAAGGCCGGCCTGTTCGAGGTCGCCGACGGTGGCACGTTCTTCCTCGACGAGATCGGCGACATGTCGCCGGCCCTGCAGGTGAAGGTGCTGCGGGTGCTGCAGGAGGGCACGTTCACCCGGGTCGGCGATCCGACCCCGCGCCAGGTCGACGTCCGCATCATCGCCGCGACCAACCGCGACCTGCTCGGCATGATCGCACGCGGCGAGTTCCGCGAAGATCTCTACTACCGGGTCAACGTCATCAACCTGGCGCTGCCGCCGCTGCGCGATCGTCCGGGCGACCTGCCGCTGCTCGCCGCCCACTTCCTGGCGACCCTGTCGCACGGCGGTCCCCGCAAGCGCCTCAGCGCGGCGTGCCTGGCCCGGCTCGAGGCGCACGCCTGGCCCGGCAACGTGCGCGAGCTCGAGAACGAGATCGAGCGCCTGCTGGTGTCGGCGGCACCGCCGAGGAGATCGACGCCGACCTGGTGTCGCCGCGGATCGGCGGCGCCGCGGTCGATCCCGAGGCGATCGATCCGCGCCTGCTGCCGGCCGCCGTCGAGCAGCTCGAGCGGCGCATGATCGGCGAGGCCTTGCGCCGCCATCGCGGCAACAAGACCCGGGCCGCCGACGAGCTGCGGGTGTCGCGGCGCAACCTGATCCGGATGTGCCAGAAGTACGAGCTGTGAGCGCCGCCGCCGCGATCGCCCGCTGGCGCGATGCGGTCAACCAGCGCGGCGCGCCGGCCGCGCTGGCGGCGGCCGTGGTCCCCGACGTCGTCGTCGAGTGCCACGCGCCGGCCCACCCCGGCGAGACACCCGGCGCCCTCGCCGAGCGCATGGTCGGCGTCGCCGCGGTCGCCGCGTGGCTGGCCCGCACCCACCCCGACGTCACCTTCGCGCTGCCCGACCCGCCGCGCCCGGCCGACGACGCCCGCTGGCGCGTGCGCTACCAGCTCGCCGCCGGCGACTTCGCCAACGAGGGCACCTGGGAGGTCGCGCTCGCCGACGACGGTCGCCTCGCCGTGGTGGTGCATCGCCCGCGCGCGTTGCCGGCGGCGCCGCCCCCGGACGAGCCCGAGATTCCGCGGTAGCCTGCGCGCGATGACGCGCCCTGCCTACATCGTCGACGGCATCCGCTCTCCCTTCGGCCGCTACGGCGGCGGCCTCGCCGGCGTCCGCGCCGACGACCTCGCCGCCGCCGTGATCGCCGCGCTCCTCGAGCGCACCGGGGTGCCGGCGGCGCGGGTCGACGAGGTCATCCTCGGCTGCGCCAACGGCGCCGGCGAGGACAACCGCAACGTCGCCCGCATGGCCCTCTTGCTCGCCGGGCATGCCGGTGTCGGTGCCCGGGGTGACGGTCAACCGGCTGTGCGGCTCGGGCATGCAGGCCATCGTCGACGGCGCCCGCCAGATCGCCTGCGGCGAGGCCGAGCTGGTCATCGCCGGCGGCGTCGAGCATGGCCCGGGCGCGCGGTGATGGGCAAGCCCGGATGGCGCCTTCGCCCGCGGCAACCAGACCCTGCAGGACACCACGCTGGGCGGCGCTTCATCAACGCGAAGATGGACCGGCTGCCGGCACCCTGGCGATGGGCGACTGCGGAGCGGGTCGCCCAGCAGTGCGGCGTGACGCGAGGCCTAGGACGCCTTCGCGCTGGCCTCGCAGCAGCGCCGGCGCCGCCCAGGCCTCGGGTCGGCTGGCCGCCGAGATCACGCCCATCACCACCGGCACCGACAAGAAGACCGGCGCCGCCATCGTGTGCGCCGCCGACGAGCACCTGCGGCCCGAGACCACCGCGGCGCAGCTCGCCAAGCTGCGGCCCGCGTTCACCAAGGACGCCGCCGGCTCGGTGACCGCCGGCAACGCCTCGGGGCTCAACGACGGGGCCGCCGCGGTGTTGCTCGCCAGCGAGGCGGCGATGAAGGAGCTCGGGCTGTCGCCGCGCGCGCGCTACGTGACCGGCGCCGCCGCCGGGGTCGAGCCGTCGACGATGGGCCTCGGGCCGATCCCGGCGTCGACGAAGGCCCTGGCCCGCGCCGGCTGGAAGGCCGACCAGGTCGACCTCGCCGAGCTCAACGAGGCCTTCGCCGCGCAGGTGCTGCCGTGCATCGCGCAGCTCGGCCTCGATCCAGCCAACGTCAACGTCAACGGCGGCGCCATCGCCCTGGGTCACCCGCTGGGTGCCTCCGGCGCGCGCCTGGTCTTGACGCTGGTGCACGAGCTCGGCCTGCGCGGCGCCAGCCGCGGCCTGGCCACGATGTGCATCGGGGTCGGCCAGGGCATCGCGGTGGCCCTGGAGCGGGCATAACCGCGATGTGAGCGCTTCCCATCGGCCGGCGTTGCCGCGAAAGTAGGGCTCGGTCGGTCGTGGGTAGCATCGAGGAAGAGATCGCGAAGGCGCAGGCCGAGGTCGGCCGCGTGTTGGCCGACAAGTTCCGGCTGACCGCGTGCATCGGCCTCGGCGGCACCGGCGCGGTCTACCGCGCCGAGCAGATCGCGCTCGGCCGCTCGGTGGCGGTGAAGATCCTCAAGGAGGAGATGGCCGCCGACGCCCGGCTCGGGCTGCGGTTCCGCGACGAGGCGATGGCGGCGTCGCGGCTCAACCACCCCAACACGGTCTCGATCATCGACTACGGCCAGACCCCCGACGGGCTGCTGTACCTCGCGATGGAGTACCTCAAGGGCCCGACCCTGACCCAGCTCATCGCCCGCGAGCAACCGCTGGCGCCGGCGACGGTGCTCGACATCGTCAGCCAGATCCTCGCCGGCATCGAAGAGGCGCACCTCGCCGGCGTCGTCCACGCCGATCTCAAGAGCGACAACATCATCGTCGACCAGCGCCGGGCGGGCGCCGACGTCGTCAAGATCGTCGACTTCGGCATCGCCCGCCTGATGAACGCGCCGGCCGCCGGCGAGGAGCGGGTCACCGGCACCCCGGAGTACATGGCGCCCGAGGTCATCGGCGGCTCGCCGCCGGGCTACGCCGCCGACCTGTACGCGGTCGGCATCATCTTCTACGAGCTCCTCGTCGGCCACACGCCCTTCGTCGGCGGCACCACCGTCGACATCCTCGCGCGCCAGCTCAAGGGCGAGGTGCCGTCGCTGTCGGCGGCGCGGCCCGACGTGCCGGCGCCGGCCGAGTTCGACGCCCTGACCCGGCGCGCGCTGGCCAAGCAACCGGGCGACCGCTTCTCGTCGGCGCCGGCGATGCGCACCGCGGTGCAGGCCCTGCTCACCAAGGTCGTCGGTGGTGCGCCCGCGCTCGACCTCGAATGCGCGTCGTGCGGGGCCCAGTGCCAGCCGACCTTCCGGTTCTGTCCGCAGTGCGCGATGCCGCGCTCGCCGACGGCGCGGGTCGCCACGCCCGAGCCGGCGCCGCGGCCGACGATCGATCTGCGCAGCGTGATGCCGCTGCCGCTGGTCGGGCGCGACGCCGCCCACGCCCAGGTCGCCGCCCACCTGCGCTCGATCACCGGGCCGCGCGCGCTGCTGGTGGTCGGCCCCACCGGGGTCGGCCGGACCCGGCTCATCGCCGACGCCAGCGTCGAGGTCGCCGCTGCCGGCGCGCTCACGCTGTACCAGGTGGGCGCCGACCCGACCGGCCTCACCGCCACCTACTACCCGGTGCGCGCGCTGCTCGCGGCGCTGCTCGGGCTCCCGGCGGTGTGCGCCGAGGCCGACCTCAAGGCCGCGGTGCGCCAGCTCGGGCTCGACGACGCCGACCTGTTCGGCATCGCCCAGCTCTTCGGCCACGCCTCGCCGCTGGCCGAGCTCGAGCCGGTGGTGCGCCGGCGCGAGACCATCGCCGCGACCCTGCGGGTGATCGAGGCGGTCGCCGCGCAGGCGCCGACGGCGATCGTGTTCGACGACGTCGATCGCTACGACGGCCCCAGCCTCGAGGTGCTGCGCCGCCTGGCCGAGGCCGGCCCGAGCGCGCCGGCGGTGGTGATCGTCGTCGAGCCCGCCCCGGCGGCGGCCTGGCCCGAGGAGCTGCCGCGCCTGGTGGTCGAGCCGCTCGACGAGGAGGGCGTCGCCCAGATCGTGCGCCACCTCGCGCTCGATGCCGAGGTCGCGTCGGCGGCGACCCTGCTCGCCCACAGCGGCGGCCTGCCCGGCCACGTCGAGCAGCTCATCCGGTTCCTCAACGAGGGCGGGCAGCAGGGCGAGGCGGCGATGCCGCTGGCCGACCTCATCGCGGCCCGGCTGTCGATGCTGCCGCAGGCCACCCTCGAGCTGTGCCAGAGCGTGGCGGTGTTCGGCGTCGAGGCCGACCTCGACGTGGTGCGCGCGTCCACGCTGGTGGCCGACATCGACGCCGCGGTGGCCGACGCCCTCGACCACGGCCTGCTCGTCGAGCACGACGAGGTGCTGCGGTTCGCCTCGGTGCTCGTGCGCGACGTCGTCTACGACGCCACCCCGGCCAACGTCCGCCGGGCCCTGCACGCCACCGCCGCGACCGCCATCGGCGAGCGCGCCGCCGATGCCTACGTGCTCGGCCACCACCACGTGCTGGCCGGCCACGCGGCGCGCGCGGTGCGGCTCCTGGTGCTCGCCGGCGACCACGCCATCCTCCAGCTCGACGAGCTCGGCGCCGCCGAGATCTACCAGCGCGCGCTGGTGGCGGTGCGCGACGCGCTCCGGGTCGGCGGCGACGACGGCGACGACCTCGCCGGCGACTTCGTCGAGGTCTCCGCCAAGCTGGCCGACGCCCTGCGCGCGCGCGGCGACCTCGGCCTCGCCCGCGGCGTGCTCGGCGAGGCCCGCACCTGGGCCGAGGGGCCACGCGCCGAGGCCGCCATCGATCGCGCGATGGCGGCGGTCGCCGCCGCCGAGGACGATCACCCCGGCGCCGCCACGCTGTTGCGTCGCGCGATCGGCAAGGCGATCAGCGGCGGCGCCACCAACCTGGTGGTCGAGCTCTACGTCGACCTCGCCAACGTGCTCGTCGATCAGGGCGATCGCGCAGGCGCCCGCCGCGAGCTCGCCGAGGGCCTCGACATCGTCACCTTCGGCGAGGGCACCACGGCCGCCGGCGGCCCGAGCAACCTGTGGCAGCTCATCAAGCGCAAGGCGATGATCGTGGCCGCCCTGGGCGACTTCACCCGGGCGCTGGCGCTCGGCGAGGCCGCGCTGGCCCAGGCGCAGCGGGTCGAGGCCCGGGTCGCGGTCGCCCGCACCGCCACGCTGCTGGTGCAGCTCGCCGAGCACGGCGGCCAGCGCCCGCTGGCGGAGCACTACCGTCGCCTGGCCGTCACCGAGATGCGGAGCCTCGGTGACCGGCGCTCGACCGCCGAGCTCCTGTCCCTGGCGCGCTCCGCTCGCAGCCAGACCGCCTGACCACCGCGCGACGGCGGGCCGCCACGCAACCCGCCCGCGATCGTTCTTGCTACAGTGCGGTGGTGCGCACGACGTTGTTGGTCGAGCCAGATCGCGATCTCATCGACCTCTGGACCGGCGCGCTGCGCGAGACCGGGCACGACGTGGTGTCGGCGCAGGTGCTCGCCGCCGGGATCGAGCACCTGCGCGAGGGCGGCGTCGACGTGGTGGTCGTCGACGCCACCACCGGCGCCGCCGAGCTGGCGCCGATGATCGACGCCCTCGATCGGCTGCCCGACGCGCCGCCGATGATCCTCATCTCGGCGCGGCCCGACGGTCCGGAGCTGTCGGCGCGCATCGGCGCCGCCGGCTTCTTGCCGATGCCGTGCGAGCCCGCCGATCTGGTCCGCGAGATCTCGCGCATCACCGGCGGCGATCGCCGCAGCTCGTCGCAGCCGGCCCTGCACGTCAGCGGCGCCCGCACCTCGTCGCCGCGCATCCCGGTCGCCGCCCTGGTGCCGCCGGCCCTGGCCCCGACGCCCGCCGACGACGACGCGCCCGCGTTCGGCGACGACGAGCCCACCGGCCCTGGCTTCCGCCCGCCGGAGTAGCGTCAGGCCGGCGGCGGCGCCACCTCGTGGTGCCAGGCGCCGTCGGTGAGCACGAAGCGGCTCTTGCCCACCGCCCAGGGCGGCGGCGGGGTGGGCAGCGGCAGGGCGTCGCCGAGGCCGCCCTGCAGGTAGTCGGGATCCCACGGCAACAGAAGGCAGGCCGCCGGCACCGCCACCGGCGCGGACGCCAGCGCGACCGCCGGCGCGGCGATCGCGGCGGCGACTCGCGGCAGGATCGGCGCGATCACACCCGCGCGCGCCCGCGCTGCCGCGAGCACGTCGTCGACGGTCGGCAGCGCCATCAGCTCCCACAGCGTGCGCAGCTGCGGCGGTGGCAGCGCCAGCTCGCGCGCCCGCACCACGCCCTCGGCCGGCGTCACCCACAGGTGCTCGACGGTCTCGTCGTCGTCGCAGGTCGCGAGCTGCTCCGGCGGGCACTCGGCGACGAAGAACCGGGCCGAGAACCGCTTCGGGGCCTTCGCCGGCGGCGCCCCCAGGCCGGCGCGATCGTCGCCGATGGGACCCGACGGCGTCACCCAGTGCGCCCACGGCGCCAGCGCGTCGAGGTCGAGCGCGCCGCCGTGCTCGGCGAGGAGCTCGGCGAGCGCCGCGCCGCCACGCTGGCGCGCGCGCACCGCCGCCACCGCGGTCGCCGGCAGCCGCGGCGACGCCAGCAAGACGCCGGCCTCCTCGAGCAGCTCGCGCGCCGCGGTCGAGCGCAGATCGCCGACGACGTCGCCGGGATCGACGCCGCCGCCGGGGAACACGCACGCCGATGCCATGAACGAGGCCGCCCGGCGCCGGCGCACCAGCAGCACGTGGTAGCCGCGGGACCGGCCGCGGCGCAGGACGATCACCGCCGCGGCGTCGAGCATCGCGGCGATTCACCACGCTTGGGACGGCGCTTCGCCCTCGTGGCGCGGCCGGCGACGCGGTAGATCAGGGCATCCCCATGGACGCGCTGTTCGTGCTCGAACACGTCGCCGAGGCCGTCCTCGTCACCGACGCCCGCCTGCGCATCGAGTGGTTCAACGCCGCCGCCGAGCGGGTCTTCGGCCACCCGCGCGCCGCCCTGGTCGGACAGCGGCTGCTCGACTTCCTCGACCCGGTCGAGCTCGCCGCGGTGCCGCTCCGCGCCAGCGAGCTGGCCGCCAAGGGCAAGGTGCTCTCGACGCGCCGGGTCCGGCGCGCCGACGGCGCGTGGCTCACCTGCGACATCCTGACCTCGCGGCTCCCCGACGGCCGCTACGTCGGGCTCCTGCGCGACGTCACCGCCCGCGCCGCCGCCGAGGCGACCATGGCGGCGTCGGAGGCCAGCTTCCGGGCCCTCGCCGACCGTTCGCCCGACGCCATCGCCGTGCACCGCAGCGGCCGCTTCATCTACTGCAACCAGGCCATGCTCGAGGCGCTCGGCTACCCGTCCCTCGAGGAGGCGCTCGAGGTGCCGGTGATCTCGATCATCCACCCCGACAGCCTGCCGCTGGTGCGCAGCCGGATCGCCGCGTTCGCGCACGGCGCGACCGAGACCCCGAGCATCGAGCAGCGCCTGGTCCGCCGCGACGGCTCCTCGCTGACCATGGAGATCGCGGCCAAGACGATCGAGTTCCAGGGTGCGACCTCGATCCTCGTGGTCGGGCGCGACGTCAGCGAGCGCCACCGGCTGCAGGCCCGCCTGGCCCAGGCCGATCGGCTGGCCGCGATCGGCACGCTGGCGGCCGGCGTCGGCCACGAGATCAACAACCCCCTGACCTACGTGATGCTCAACCTCGAGGCGGCGCCCGACGGCTCGAGGGCGCGTCCGGCGAAGGCGGTGCCGCGATCGCGGCGAGCCGCCGCCACGTCGCCGCCGCGCTCGACGGCGCCGAGCGGATGCGCGAGATCGTGGCGTCGCTGCGACGGTTCGGGCGCGACGATGACGGCCAGGCCGGCCCGGCCGATCTCGGCCGCGCCGTCGACGCCGCGCTCGCCCTCGCCGGCCACGCGCTGGGGCCACGCGCGAACGTGGTCCGAGAGCTGGTGCCGCTGCAGCTCGCCATCGACGAGGCGCGCCTCACCCAGGTGCTGGTCAACCTCCTGGTCAACGCCGCCCAGGCCGCGCCCGCCGACGCCGCGCCGCTGACGATCACCCTGCGCGCGCGGGTCGCCGGCGCCTGGCGACGGTGACGGTGCACGACACCGGCGCCGGCATCGCCCCGAGATCGCGGCGCGCGTGTTCGAGCCGTTCTTCTCGACCAAGCAGGACGGCGGCGGCGCCGGCCTCGGGCTCGGCATTCTGCCACACGCTCATCACCCCGCCGGCGGCCGCACCGAGGTGGCCAGCGAGCCCGGCCGTGGCACCACGTTCTCGGTGACCTTGCCGGTGATCGCCGCGCCGCGCCCGCGGATCCTGGTCGTCGACGACGAGGCCGCGCTGCGGCGGATCATCTCGCAGCTGCTCGCCGACGACTACGAGGTCGAGGTCGCCGAGGGCGGCGCCGCGCTCGCGCGCCTGGCCCAGGCGACGCCGGCGGTCGACGTCATCCTGTGCGATCTCGCGATGCCCGAGATCTCCGGCGATGACGTGGTCACCTGGATCGAGGCTCACCGCCCGGAGCTGTCGCCCCGCATCGTGCTGATGAGCGGCGGCGAGCCATCGCCGACCGCGGTCGGGCTGCGCGCCCGGGCGCCGGCGCGCTGGTTGCCCAAGCCTTTCGGCGTCGACGCCCTGCGCGAGGCGGTGGCGGCGTGCCTGGCGGCGACGCTGGGGTGATCGATCGTATCGGCGCCAACCCGGTCGCCCGGCGGCGCGCGCGCCTCCCGCTCGCGTACCATCCGGCGATGCGCACGGCGCTGGTGCTCGGCGTTGTCCTCGGCTGCGGCCGCGTCGGGTTCGAGCCGACCGCGACCGCGACCGACGACGCGCCGGTCGGCACCGCCGATGGCCGCGCCGACGCCGGCGCCTCCGTCGACGCCACCTGCACGCTCGGTCCGCTGGCGGGGCCGACGCCCATCGCCGAGGTCAACCTGCCGGGCAGCGTCGAGTGGGGCGCGTGGATCTCCGACGACGGCCTCGAGCTGCTGTTCGGCTCCGATCGCGCCGGCGGCGCCGGTGGCTCCGACCTGTACCAGGCACGGCGCGCCTCGACCGACGTCATCTTCGATCCGCCGGTCGCGCTGACCGCGCTCAACGCCGCCGGCAACGACGACAACCCGCTGGTGTCCGCCGACGGCCTCACGATCTGGTTCGATCGCGACCTCACGCTGATGACCGCGACCCGCCCGTCGCCCGACGCCGCGTTCGGCGCGCCGACGGTCGCCGGGCTGACCACGGTCGGCGACGAGTACGCGATCGACCTCAGCGCCGACGGGCTCATCCTGGTCGCCACCTCCGACCGCCTCGGCACCACTGACCTCTTCCTCGCGACCCGCGCGTCCACCGCGGCGCCGTTCGGGGTCACCACCCAGCTCGCCGGGCTCAACGGCCCCGGCTTCGAGTGCTGCCCGACCCTGTCACCCGACGGCCAGATGCTGGTCTACACCTCGTCGTCGGTGGGCCCCAGCACCAACAACCTGGCCCAGGCGACCCGGTCCGGCGGCACGTTCGTCGCCCCGGGCGCCTTCGAGCCGGTCGCGCCGACGCTGACCGGCCGCGACATCGACGCCTACTGGGCGCGCTCGGGCCGGTTCCTCGTGTTCTCGTCGGACCGCGACGGCTCGTTCGACCTGTACCTGCTCACCGCCAGCTGCCCCTAGGTTGGGGTCCGGCCGCCGGGAGCGGCGGCGACCCGGCGGGGATGGTATGCGTCGGGCTCGGCCATGAACTTCGACCACGCGCCGCTCGCCGTTGCCCTCGCGATGCTCGCGGGCGTCGTCGCCCAGGCCGCGGCGCGCCACGCGCGGATCCCCGGCATCGTCATCCTGCTGGTGCTCGGCGTCGCGCTCGGCCCCGACGGCGCCAACTGGGTCCGCCCGCAGGTGCTCGGCGCCGGCCTGCCGGCCTTCGTCGGCTTCGCGGTCGCGATCATCCTGTTCGAGGGCGCGCTCAACATCCGGTTCGCGGCGCTGCGCCACCGGGCGGTGTCGATCCGGCGCCTGGTCACCGTCGGCGCGCTGGTGACCGGCACGCTGGCGACCCTGTTCGCCGGGCTGCTCATGCCCTGGAGCTGGCCGCTGGCCGCGCTGTTCGGCACCCTCGTCATCGTCACCGGGCCGACCGTGGTCAACCCGCTGGTGCGGCGCCTGCGGCTGGCGCCGCACCTCGCCGACATCCTGGTCGCCGAGGGCATCTTCATCGACGCCGTGGGCGCCACCGTCGCGGTGGTCACCCTCGAGGTGGTGGTCGCGCAGACCAACAGCGCGGCGGCCGGCCAGGCCTTCACGATCTTCCTGCGGTTCGGCGCCGGCGCCCTCGTCGGCGGCGTCGCCGGGCTGATCCTGGTGGGGCTGCTGCGGGTGCGCCGGCTGGTGCCGCACGGCCTCGAGAACGTGCTCGCGCTGGCGATGGCGGTCGCCTCCTACCAGATCAGCGACGCCACCGTGAGCGAGAGCGGCCTGACCGCCGCGATCGTCGCCGGGCTCATCGTCGGCAACGTCCCGATCCGGCGGCTGAGCCAGATCGCCGAGTTCAAGGAGCAGCTCACCGACCTCCTGGTCGCGACGCTGTTCGTGCTGCTGGCCGCCAACGTGCGCCTGGACGACGTCGCCGCGCTGGGCTGGCGCGGCGCCGCGGTGGTCGCGGCGCTGATGTTCGTCGTGCGCCCGGCGACGGTGTTCGCCAGCACCCGCGGCAGCACGATGACCCGCAACGAGAAGCTGTGCCTGTCGTGGATCGCGCCGCGCGGCATCGTCGCCGCCGCGGTCGCCTCGCTGTTCGCCACCGAGCTCACCCACGCCGGCATCCCCGGCGGCACCGAGCTGCGCGCGATGGTGTTCGTGGTGATCGCCTCGACCGTGACCATCCAGGGCCTCAGCGCTGGGTTCGTCGCCGATCGCCTCGGCGTGCGCCTGCCGGAGCGCAGCGGGGTGCTGGTCCTCGGCGGCAACGTGCTCGCGCGCTTCGTCGCCCGCGCCTTCAAGTCGCTCGGTGAGCGGGTAGTGCTCGTCGAGTCGCGCCGCGAGCTGGCCGACGCCGCCCGCGCCGACGGCTTCGACGTGGTCCACGGCGACGGCCTCACCCAGCAGGCGCTGCTCGAGGCGCGCATCGACTCGACCGCGTGGGGCCTGGGCATGACCCCCAACGAGCACGTCAACCTGCTGTTCGCACGGCTGGTCGCCGAGGAGCTGCGCGGGCCGAAGCTGGCGATCCTGCTCGAGAGCCACGACCACGGCGTGACCGCGCAGATGGCCGACGCCCACGACGTCTCGGTGCTGTTCGCCGGCGAGACCAACGTGCTGGGCTGGCTCGACGGCGTGCGCCGCGGCGCGGTCGAGTCGCAGCGCTGGCGCCTCGAGGACGCCGAGGGCACCGGCGCCTTCGCCGACTTCCCGCTCGGCGAGATCTTGCCGATCGCGCTGATCCGCGGCCGCGAGGTCCAGCCCATCACCCGGGCGCCGACCCCGCGCGCCGGCGACGAGCTGATGATCGGCGTCTCCAGCGAGCGCCTCGACGGCGCCACCGCGTGGATGCACGCCCACGGCTGGCGCCGCGTCGACGGCGGCGGGCCGACCGCGACCGCGTAGCTACTCGTCGCCGCGGCCGCTCAGCGCGCGGACCCGAGCCCGGACCCGCTGGCTCACCGACGAGCCGGTGCTGGCGACGGTGGCGCGCAGGGTGCCCACCGCGTCGGTGACCTGGGCCGCGATCGCCGCCGGCTTGGCCCGGGCGCGCTCCGCGGCGCTGCGCACCGCGCGCCCGAGCTTGCGCGCGAGCTTGCGCGGTCGCTTGGTGGCGCGCTTGGCCGCCTTGCGCACCGCCTTGGCCGCCTTCTGGGCCCGGGTCTTCTTCGGCCTGGGGCCCGCGGCGAGCTTGTCCTTCGCCTTGCCCGCGCCCTTGCGCTTGGCCTTGCCCTTGCCGCCCTTGCGCTTGTCGCCCTTGCGGGTGTCGGCGATGGCGGCGGCGCCGTCGCCGGGGGTCGCGTCTTGCTCCGTCATGTCGCCTCCGCCGACCATCCTAGCGCGAGTGCCGCGCGTCGCGCAGCGCGCCTCACGGGAGCTCGGCGCAGCCCGAGGCCTGGTCGTAGTACGGGTTCTCGCCGCGGACGTAGCCGCCGTCCTCGTCGCAGGTGAGGGTGTTGGTCCAGAACATCAGGGTGAGGCGGCCGTCGGCGATCGACCGCGCGGTCGACGCGACCACCAGCTTCATCGCCAGGCACTCGCTGTACACGCCGGCGCCCTCCTCGGGATCGGCCTCGGCGAGCTGGGCGTCGCGCGCGGTGGTGCAGGCGTCGCCGGCGCGGAAGCACTGCAGCGACGGCGCGGTCGAGTAGCAGTGCCAGCCGCGCCCGGGCGGCACCGCGGCCGGATCGAGCGGCGGGCCGCTGAAGGCGGTGGTCGGCACCTCGGCGGTGGCGACCGCGGTGTTGCCGGGCGCCGCGCCGCCGGGCGCCGTCGACGCCGCGCCGCCGCACGCCACCAGCACGAGGGCCGAGATCGAGAGCCGAACGTCACGCATGCCGGCAGGATGCCTCGCGGGTCGCGGCCTCACAACCGCGTCGCGGCACGCCCCCGGGGCGTCAACACCACCAGCTTGCCGGTGGCGGCGTTGTTTTCCATGCGGCGGTGCGCCGCCACGATGTCGTCGAACTCGAACACGGAGTCGATGCGCACCGTCGCGTCGCCGGCCTCGACCGACGACACGAACGCCTGCAGCGGGGTCCGGGCCACGTCGTCGGCGCCGCCGGAGTAGGCGGTGAGGCGCACGGTGTGCGGGATCGCCGTCATCGGGCTGAACTCCGGCAGGGTCCAGCTCCCGCCGACGATGCCGGTCATGCAGCACACGCCGCCGGGCGCGACGCAGCGCAGGCTGTCGAGCAGCGTGGTGGTCCCGACCAGCTCGAGGGCGCGGTCGACGCCGTCGGGCACCAGCGCACGCACCGCATCGGCGATGGCGCCGTCGTCGAGCAGCGCGTGATCGACGCCGTGGGCGCGCAGCGTCGGCAGCCGGTCGGCGCGCCGGCTGGTGGCGATGACGGTGGCGCCGCGGGCGTGCGCCAACGTGGCGGCGGTGAGCCCGACCGAGGTGGTGCCGCCGCGGATGAGCAGCGTGTGGCCGGCGCGCAGGCCGAGGCCGTGCTCGAGCGAGCCCCACGCGGTCTGCACCATCTCGGGGATCGCGCCGAGCACGTCCCAGCCGAGCGTCGTCGACAGCGGCACGAGCTGCGCCGCCGGCACCACCACGTGCTCGGCGTAGCCGCCGTCGAACTGGCGCCCGAGGCCGCCCATCGCGGTCGCGACCACCGTGCCCGGCGCCAGCTCGCCGCCGGGCGCGGCGGCGACCACGCCGACGCACTCGATGCCGAGCACCCGGGGCAGCGCCACGTCGGGCGAGTGGCCCTGACGGGTGAACAGCTCCGAGCGGTTGAGGCCGAAGGCGTACACCTCGACCAGCACCGAGCCCGGCTGCGGCGTCGGCACCGGGCGGGTCTCGTAGGTGAGCGCCTCGGGGCCGCCGGGCGCGCGCAACACGATGGCTCGGCTGGTGCTCATCGAGGCGCGAGCGTAGCCCACGCCGCGGTCATCGCAGCGCGGCGATCACCGTGCGCGCCACGTGCTCGAGGTGGGCGGCCGGCAGGGCCGGGTGGATCGGCAGCGCCAGGGCCTCGGCGCAGGCGCGCTCGGCGCGCGGGCACGACCCGGCCGCGTAGCCGAGGTCGGCGAAGCATGGCTGCAGGTGCAGCGGCGTCGGGTAGTAGATCTCGGTGCCGACGCCGGCGGCGGTGAGCGCCGCGCGCAGCGCGTCGCGGCGCGGCGTCTCGACGACGAACTGGTGGTAGACGTGGTCGGGGTGGGCCGGCGGCAGCGCCAGCGCGCCGGCGCGCACGAGCTCCGCGAACGCCGCGCGGTAGGCCGCGGCGTTCGCGCGCCGCGCCGCGGTGGCCGCCGCCAGCCTCGGCAGCCGCGCCCGCAACACCGCCGCCTGGAGCGCGTCGAGGCGGAAGTTCCCGCCGACGACGAGGTGGTGGTAGCGCGGCCGCGCGCCCTGGCCGCGGACCAGCGCGATCCGCTCGGCGAGGTCGCCATCGTCGGTGAGCACCGCGCCGCCGTCGCCGAGCGCGCCGAGGTTCTTGGTCGGGAAGAACGACACCGTCGCCGCCCGCCCGCGCACCGGGCCGCCGCCGAGGCTCTGCGCGGCGTCCTCGACGATCGGCACCGCCACCGACGGCAGCGCCGCCGGGTGGCCGAAGAGGTGGACCGGCACGTAGGCGGCGGTGCGCGCGGTGATCGCCGCCGCCGCCGCCGCCGGCTCGAGCGTGAGCGTGTCGTCGACGTCGACGAACACCGGGCGCGCGCCGAGCCGCGCGATCACCGAGGCGGTGGCGACGAAGGTCAGCGGCGTGGTCACCACCTCGTGGCCCGGCCCGACCCCGAGCGCCATCAAGGTCGCCAGCAGCGCGTCGGTGCCCGACGACACCCCGACCGCGGCCTGGCACCCGACCGCCGCCGCCAGCTCGCGCTCGAGGCCCTCGACCTCGGGCCCGCCGATGAAGACGCCGGCGTCGAGCACCCGCGCGATCGCGGCGTCGATCGCGGGCCGCTCGGGCGCGAGCTCCGCGCGCAGGTCGAGCAGCGGCACCTTCACGACAGCTCGACCGTCTGGTGCAGCGCCGGCACGGTGGCGCCGACGCCGAACCGATCGCGGACCCGGGCGGCGTGGGCGGCGGCGGCCTCGGGCTCGCCGTGGGTGACGAAGACCTGGGCGCCGGATCGCCTGGGCACCGCGCCGAGCCAGGCGGTGAGGCCGTCGCGATCGGCGTGGGCCGACATGCCGCGCACCGTGGTGATGCGCGCGCGCACCGGCACCCGCTGTCCGCGCAGCCACACCTCGTCGGCGCCTCGCTGCAGCGCCGCGCCGAGGGTGCCGCTGGCCTGGTAGCCCACCAGCAGCACGTCGGTGCGCGGATCCGGCAGGTGGCGCTCGAGGTGGTGGCGGATGCGCCCACCCTGGCACATGCCGGAGCCGGCCACGATGATCGCGGCGCCGTCGTACCCCACGGCCTTGCGCGAGGCCGCGACCTGCTCGGCGCCGTAGAGGTGATCGAACTCGAGCGGGTGATCGCCGCGATCGAGCAACGCCGTCGCCTCGGCGTCGTAGCAGTCGCGGTGGCGCGCGTAGATCTTGGTCGCCGACAGCCCGAGCGGCCCGTCGACGAACACCGGGATGCCGGGCAGCTCGCCGGCCTCGACCAGGGCGTTGAGCTCGTAGAGCACCTCCTGGGTCCGGCCGATCGAGAACGCCGGGATGAGCACCTTGCCGCCGTCGTCGAGAGCGCGCCGCACGGTGTCGCGCAGGGTCGCGCGCGTCTCGTCGCGCGGGGGGTGGGCCCGATCGCCGTAGGTCGACTCGGTGACCACCCAGTCGACGGCGTGGCGCGCGGGATCCCACGCGGTGAAGGGGTCGCGCAGGATCGGCGCGCCGACCACGCCGAGGTCGCCCGAGAACAGGATCGCGCGCTCGCCGGCGGACTCGGTCCAGCTCACCCGCACCGAGGCGCTGCCGAGGATGTGGCCGGCGTCGAACAGCTCGACGGTGAACGGCCCGACGGCGCGCGCGCGGCGGTAGCCGGCCATCGGCGCCATGCGCTCGGCCATCGCCTCGACCTCGGCGGCGCCGTACAGCGGCGGCCCGTCGGCGTGGCCGGCGATCTTGGTGGAGTCGGGGAGGATGATGCGGGCGATGTCGAGGGTGGCGGCGTGGCCGATCACCTCGCCGGCGAAGCCGCGCCCGGCGAGCAGCGGCAGCCGCCCCACGTGGTCGAGGTGGCCGTGGGTGAGCACGCAGCCGGCGAGGGCCCGGCCGTCGATCGCCAGCGGTGCGCGGTTCTTGGCGTCGGCGTCGGCGTCGCCCTGGAACAGGCCGCAGTCGATGAGCAGGCCGACGCCGCCGTGCTCGAGCAGGTAGCAACTGCCGGTGACGCCGCCGGCCGCGCCGAGGAACGTGAGGCGTGCGCCCATGCGCCGACGCTACCGCGGACGCGGACGCCGCACGTCGCGGACGCTCGCCAACCTGCGCGGCCGTCCTGGTCAGTCGATGTCGTTGGCGGTCTTGAGGATCTCGACGATGAAGTCGGCGCGCAGGCGGATGAGGCTGCGGTGCTTGCCCCACTGCGCGATCACGATGCCGGTGCCGTCGCCGCTGGGGCGGTCGCCCTCGACGCCGATGGCCTCCATCGACAGCTCGCACACCTTGCCGGCGGCGCGGGCCCGGGCGCAGTCGTCGCGACGCATCGCGTCGGCGGGGTCCTCGGCGGCGGCCGGGCCGGCCAGGGTGAGCACGCCGAGGAGGATGAGGAGCGGAGCGCGGAGCGAGGTCGTCATGGCAGACAGGACACGCCCGGGTCACCCCGGTTGCGCTGGGCGGCGCGCCGGAGGTGGGTACAGTGTGGACATGTCGGCCGCCCTGGTCTGCCCACGCTGTCGACGCATGTCCCCCGGGCGCGTCGACCTCCGCACCCTCGAGCGCGACGGCGACGTGCTGCGCTGCGAATGCGGCGCGCGCTACCCCATCGTCGACGGCGTGCCGGTGGTGCTGCCGGAGGCCGACGACTTCCTGTCACGCGAGGCGCTCGAGGCCGAGCCCCTCGGCGAGGCGCCGCTGTACTTCGACGGCCCCGACCACACCCCGGCGTGTCGCCTCGCCGAGCACCTGTCGACCTATCTCGACGCGCACTGGGGCGATCACGCCACCCCGCCGCTCACCGGCGCCGGGCTCGCTCCCGGGATGCAGGCGGTGCGCGAGCGCATCGCGGCGCGGGCGTCGGCGCCGGTGGCGCGCGCGGTCGAGCTCGGCTGCAGCGTCGGCCGCATCGTCGCCGAGCTGCGCGCGGGCGCCGAGGAGGTGGTCGGCCTCGACCTGCGCCTGGGCGCGCTGCGCCGGGCCCGGCGCCTGCTCGCCGGCGAGGCCGTCGAGTACGGCCGGCGCCAGATCGGGCGCCACTACCTGCCGGTGGTGGCGAGCCCCGGGCCGTGCGCCGACGGCTGGTCGCTGGTGTGTGGCGACGCCCTCGATCCGCCGCTCTTGCCCGGCGAGTACGATCGGGTGGTCGCCCTCGGGGTGTTCGACTCGGTGCGCGACCCCGGCCAGCTCCTCGCGGTGCTCGACGGGCTGTGCGCGCCTGGCGGCGAGATCATCCTGGCGTCGCCGTACGCCTGGCAGAGCGGCGTGGTCGACGAGGCGGCCCGGTTCGGCGGCGCCGACCCGACCGGCGCCCTGGTCGCGCGGCTGCGCGGCGGCGCCGACCTGCGCGCGGCCTACGTCATCGAGGACGAGGCCGAGCTGCCGTGGGTCCTGCGGCGTGACGATCGCGCGGCGGTGCACTACCAGGTGCACTACCTGCGCGCCCACAAGCGGGGCTAGCAGGGGGAGAGGGATCTCGGCGGCCCCGAGATCCGTATATGCTCTGCGACCGCCATGCCTGCCCCGCAAGCCTCGATGATGCAGCAGCTGGCCCGGGCCAAGTTCATGAGCTTCGGCCTCACGGTGCCGACCAACTGGCAGAACCCGGTCGGCGATCCCGCCGAGCAGCACTTCCGCGACGCGTTCAAGCCCGAGGAGAAGAACACCTCGCCGGGCACGCCGCCGCTGGTCAAGCCGGCCACGCTCAACAAGCTGCACACCGACATCCAGAAGATGCACATCGCGCGCATCGGCAGCTACCTCGACGGCATCACCAAGGCGATCTGCTCGGCGTGGTCGCAGTGGCAGGCCACCGCCACCCTCGTCGGCGTGACCATCAACGCGGTGGTCGCCGCCGGCGGCCAGGTGGTGGGGCCGCCGCTGTTCCCGCTCATCATGGCGACGGCGCCCAAGCAGTCACCGATGGAGCTCAAGTACTCCACCGTCATCGCCAACACCATCTCGACGGGGTGGCTGTCGTTCACCGCGACGGTGAAGGTGCCCGGGCTGCCGTGGTACCCGGCGTTCGCGGCGTTCGCCGGGCCGATGGCGCCGCCGATGCCGAACACGCCGGTGCCGTTCGCCGCGCTGACCCAGGTGCCGGCCTCGATCGCGGCCGGCGCCCTCAAGGGCCAGATGGTCGCCGGCCTCGGCGACCCGGGCGCGCCGTTCCACGGCCAGCTCTTCGAGGCCGTCGCCGACGCCTTCGAGAAGTCGTACAACACCTGGAAGGCGTCGACGATGGTGACCAACGTGCTCGGCACTGGCGCCATCCCCACCTTCGCGCCGCCGGTGGTGCCGGTCGGCCCGGTGGTGGGCGGCGTCGGCAACATGACGCCCGGCGGCTTCGCCTGACGCCACGACCTGGAGCGCACATGCCTGGACAAGGACGCCTCGGAGATCTGTCGCAAGTGCCGGCCGACGCGCACGGCTGCCCGGCGTGCCCGCACCCGGCGGTGGGGCCGGCCATCGCCGGCTCGCCCGACACCCTGGTCAACAAGCGGCCGGCGCTGCGGGTCGGCGATCCGGGCCTGCACGCGGCGTGCTGCGGCCCCAACACGTGGACCGCGCAGGCCGGCAGCAGCACCGTGTTCATCAACAACAAGGCCGCGCACCGCAAGGGCGACGCCGACAAGCACTGCGGCGGCAGCGGCAAGCTCATCACCGCGTCGAGCAACGTCATCGTCGGCGGCTGACCGCCGGCGCGCTCACCGTCAGTCCTCGCGGCGATCGCGGGCGCGCGCGGCGATGTCGCGCGCGCGGGCATCGGCGCGACGCACCACCTCGGCGTCGGCGTGCGCGGCCGCGAGCTGGGCCTGGCGCCGCGCGGCGGCGACCTCCGCCTTCGGGCCAGCGGCGCGGGCGTCGTCGACGGCGGCGGCGGCGGCGGCCTGTGCCCGCCGCAGCCGCGCGAGGGTGACGCCGCGCAGCGCGAGGTCGGCGGCGGTCTCCGCGGGCGCGGACCTCGGCGGCGGTCGCCAGCGCGGACTGGCGCCGCTCGAGCTCGGCCTCGGCTCGCACGAGCGCTCATGCGAGCGCCGCGCTCGGCGTGGCGTGCGCGGCCGCCGCCGACGTCGCGCTCGCGGACGGCGCGGACCCGGCCCAGGCCGGCCAGGGACCTCGGGGTCGCCACGACGCCGATGGCACACCTCGCGCGCCGTGCCGCCGACCGCGCAGCCGATGGATCGCTACCAGGTGCAGGAGTACCTGGCCGAGGGCGGCATGGGCGCGATTCATCGCGGCAAGCAGCCTGGCGCCCACGGCGAGGTCCGCGAGGTGAGCCAAGCAGCTCCTGCCGGAGTTCACCAAGGAGCCGGAGTTCATCGCGCTGTTCGTGCGCGAGGCGACGCTGTCGGCCAGCCTCAACCACCCCAACATCATCCGCACCACCGACCTCGTCACCGCCGGCGACGACTACTTCATCGTCATGGAGTTCCTCTATGGCGCCGGATCGCGCACGCTGCTGCGTCGGATCAGGCGTTGCCGGCAGCGGCTGGCGCCAGCCGCCGCGCTGCGCATCGCCCGCGAGGTCCTGCGCGCGCTGGCCTACGCCCACGCCGCGCGCGACGCCGACGGCCGCGCCCTGCGGCTCATCCACCGCGACGTCTCGCCATCGAACATCCTGGTGTCGGCGCGCGGCGAGGTGAAGCTGACCGACTTCGGCATCGCCAAGGCCACCACCCACGACTCCGGGCTGTTCTACCGGGTCAAGGGCAAGGTCGGGTACATGTCGCCGGAGCAGGCCACCAGCGATCCGCTCGATCTGCGCTCCGACCTGTTCTCCGTCGGCGTGTGCCTCTACGAGGCCCTCACCGGCGAGCGCCTGTACGTGTCGACCGGGATCACCCAGTCGGCCAGCGAGCTGTTCGCGCAGCCGATCCCGTCGGTGGCGCGCCGGGTCCCGGGCCTGCCGCGCGAGCTCGACGGCCTGCTCGGACGGGCCCTGGCGCTGCGGCCCGAGGATCGGTTCCCCGACGCCGACCTGTTCGGCGAGGGCATCGACGACATCATCCGCCGCCACGGCCTGACCATGAACGCCGAGCAGCTCGCCGAGCACCTGCGCACCATCTGCGGTCCGGCGGCGAGCTGGCGCGACGAGCTCGACGAGGACGCCGCGCGCGCGGCGGGTCGGGTCGGCACCGCGGTCTTGCCGGCCGACGACGACGACCTGCCGGCGCCCTCGGTGATGACCCACCAGGGCATCGTGCCGCCGCGGCGCCGCCGCAAGGAGGAGTCGATCCCGGCGCTGGGCGGCTGCAGCGCATCGAGCTCACCTCGATCATCTCGGGTCGGCGCCAGCGACCCGCTCGGGGCCGAGCCGCTGGTCGACCTCGACGCCCTCGGCACGCCGGCGTCGGTCGCCGACGCGCTGGCCAGCCGAGGACATGAGCGCTCGGCGCGACCTCGGCGCGCGAGACGACTCGACTCGGTGGCGCGGGCGCCGGCGGCCTGGGGCGGCGCCGACGAGTCGGCGGTGGTGCGCTCGGCACCGCCCGCCGGTCGCGCGCGGCCGGCGCCGGCGGCGGCCGCGGTCACGCCCGCGACGCCGCCCGCCCGCGGCAGCCTGGTGCGCACGTTGCTGCTCGGGCTCGCGCTGCTGGTGGTGGGCGCTGGCGTCGCGCTGGCGATCGGCCTCACCGGGCCCGGGGTCGAGCTCCCGTCGAAGCCCGCCGGCTGACGCCGACCTGGCGCCGGCCGCACCGTGCCGGCCACGCCATGGACACTGCGGCGGCCGCGAGGCTACAGTTCGAGGCGATCCACCCCATGCCCGTCGACCGTCCTCCCGTCACCGCGCTGCTCGACGATCTGCCCGCGTTCTCGCGCCAGACCCGCGGCGGGATCTTCCTGGTGATCCAGGGGCCGGATCGCGGCGAGTCGGTGCGCCTGGCCGACGGCCCGGTCGCCTTCGGCAGCGCGTCGGAGTGCGACCTGTCGCTGACCGACAGCGCGGTGTCGCGTCGGCACGCCCAGGCCGAGCTGGTCGGCGACGAGGTGGTGATCACCGACACCGGCTCGACCAACGGGCTCTTCGTCGGCGGCGCCCGGGTCGAGCGCCTGGTGATCGGCTTCGGCACCGAGTTCAAGCTCGGCCGCACCGTCGTCAAGTTCCTGCCCGACGAGGAGTTCGTCCAGCCCGAGCCCTCGACCGAGTCGCGCTTCGGCTCGATCGTCGGCGCCGACACCACGATGCGGCAGATGTTCGGGCTCTTGTCCGACGTCGCCGCGACCTCCGCCACCGTGCTCATCGAGGGCGAGACCGGCACCGGCAAGGAGCTCATCGCCGAGGAGATCCACAACCACTCGCCGCGCAAGAACGGTCCGTTCGTGGTGTTCGACTGCGGCAGCGTGCCGCGCGAGCTCATCGAGTCGATGCTGTTCGGCCACGTCAAGGGCTCGTTCACCGGCGCCCTCGGCGATCGCAAGGGCGCCTTCGCCGAGGCCCACGGCGGCACGATCTTCCTCGACGAGATCGGCGAGATGGCGCTCGACCTGCAGCCGTCGCTCTTACGCGTGCTCGACAAGCGCGCGGTCCGCAAGATCGGCTCGAACACCTACGAGAACATCGACGTCCGGGTGATCGCCGCGACCAACCGCGACCTGCGGGCCGAGGTCGCCAAGAAGGCGTTCCGCGAGGACCTCTACTACCGGCTCGCGGTCATCCGGGTCGCGGTGCCGCCGCTGCGCGATCGCACCGCCGACATCCCGCTGTTGGTCTCGCACTTCGTGCAGCGGTTCGGCCCCGAGCTGGGCATCCCCGCCGACGAGGTCGCCCGGCTGCAGCGGCACCCGTGGCCCGGCAACGTGCGCGAGCTGCGCAACGTCATCGAGCGGGCCTGCCTGCTCGCCCGCGGCGGTCAGCTCGACGTCGGCACCGCCCTCGACGACGTGGCCGCGGCCAGCGCCGACGGCAGCGGCTCGATCGGCGTGCGCACCGACCTCCCGTTCAAGGAGGCCAAGGGGCAGCTCGTCGAGCAGTTCGAGCGCGAGTACATCGAAGACCTGATGAAGCGGCACAAGATGAACCTCTCGGCCGCGTCGCGCGAGGCGCAGATCGATCGCAAGCACCTGCGCGAGCTGATGCGCAAGTACGGTCTCGATCCGCGCGGCGGTGGCGACACCGTCGACGACGACTGAGTTTTCTGGATCCGAGGCTCGGCCTGCGCCGAGCACTGACGTCTGCGTCGTCTGGATCCGGCGCGCGGCTTGCCGCCGGGCGGGGACGGCGCTCAGTCGACGCGGACGCGCAGCGAGTTGCGGGTGTCCTTGACCGTCACCGGGAACTGGCGGCGGGTCTCGCTCACCAGATCGTAGATCTCGACGACGTGCTCGCCCTTGGTGACCTCGATGCGCTCGGTCGGGCACAGCATGCCGGTCGGCGCGCCGTCGACGTACACGTAGTAGCGCCCGGCCTGCTTGCAGCGGACCTTGATGCCCGCCGGGGCGCCGGTCGGCGTGACCGGCGTGAGCACCACGTCGACGGTGCCGGTGCCCGGCACCTGCGCGAGGTGCAGCGCGTGCCCCGGCAGGAACACCGCGAGGTTGTGGGAGTCGGTGCTGCCCTCGACCTCGACCGGGGCCTCGCCCTGCTCGGCGCCGTCGATGACCACCATCGCGCCCGTCGGCGTCGAGCGAACCCGCAGGCGATCGGTGGTGGGCGCATCGTCGCCGCCGACGGCGGTGCCGCTGCCGGCTGCCATCGCTGCGCTGCCAGCGTCGCTGCCCGCCGCGCTGCCGGCGGCGCTGCCCACCGCCACCGCCGCGCTGCCAGCGTCGCTGCCCACCGCGCTGCCAGCGTCGCTGCCCACCGCGCTGCCGGCGTCGTTGCCCGCCGCCACCGCCGCGCTGCCGTCGGCGCTGCCCGCTGCGCTGCCGGCGTCGCTGCCCGCCGCGCTGCCGTCGCCGCCGCTGCCAACCTCGTCGGCGCTGCCCGCCGCGCTGCCGTCGGCGCTGCCCGCCGCCATCGCCGCGCTGCCATCGCCGCCGCTGCCGGTGGCCGGCCCGGCCTCGCCCCCGCGACCGGCGAGGCGGCGACCACCGTCGGTGCCGGCGCCGTTCGATCGAGCGTGGTCCACGCGTACACGCCGGCGGCGCCGCCGACCACGACGACGGCGCCGAGCGCGATCCACAGCCCGCGCCGCGAGCTGCGCGCCGGCGCCGGGGCGGTCGCGGTCGGTGACAGCGGCGGATACGCGGCCAGGGTGGCCGGCGCCGCCGCGATCGGCGCCGAGACCCGGCTCGCCGGCAGCGCCGGCTTGACCCGGGTGGGCTCTTCGTCGGCCAGCTCGGCGGCGGTCGCTTCGATGGCGCCGAGCACGTCGGGCTCGTGATCGGTGGCGGCGCGCACCGGCGGCACCGACGGCCGCGTGCTGGTGCGTGCGATCGCTGGCAGCGGCGGTGGCGTCGCCAGCCGACCCGCGTCGGCCGCCGCCGCGGCCCGCGCCGCCGCCGCCGCCGGCGATCGCTCCGGACCGCCGGGGCCGCGCATCGTCGGCGGGTTGAACGGATCGGCGACGGTGGCCTCCTCGCGCGCGAACGGCAGTGTCTCGAGCAGATCGTCAGGCGACGCCGGCGCCGGGCGCTCGACCCGGGTGGCGGCGCCCCGCCCGCCCGCCGTCGGCAGGCTCAGCGACAGCGCGCCGGATAGATCGCCCATGGCCGCGCGCCGCGCCCGCGCCTGCGCCACCAGCGCCGCCAGATCGGCGCGACCGCCGAGCACCGGCGACGCCCGCAGCGCGGCGTCGAGCGCGTCGGCCAGGCCGCGGGCGTCGGGAAACCGCTCGAGCGGCGACCGCGCGAGGCACCGCTGCAGCACCTTCACCAGCGGCCGCGGCAGCGCCGGCTCGAGCGGCTGCCCGGCGAGGATGGCCTGGGCCACGTCGATCGGCGAGTCGCCCGCGAACGCGCGCTGGCCCGACACCAGCTCGCAGGCGATGGCGCCGAGCGCGAACACGTCGGTCGCCGACGAGGTGGCGTCGCCGACGAGCTGCTCCGGCGCGAGGTAGTGGATGCGCTCGGCCATGCGATCGTCGTGCGCCGGCCGGTCGTCGAGGCACGCGCCGAGGATGCCGACGTCGGTGACGCGGACGTTGCCCTCCTCGGACACGATCAGGTTGGTCGGCGACAGCCCGAGGTGGGCGACGCCGCGGCCGTGGGCGTAGCCGACCGCGCGCGCCGCCTGCGCGACCACCGCCAGCGCGGCGCCGCCGGGCAGCTTGGCGCCGGTCATCGCCAGCTCGGCGAGCAGCCGGCTGACGTCGAGGCCCTCGCACAGCTCGGTGGCGGTGAAGGTGTCGCCGCCGGACACGCCGAACTCGGCGAGCCGCGCGATGCGCGGGTGCTCGAGCCCACCGTAGGCGCGCGCCGCCGCCGACAGCGCCGAGGCGAACTGCGGGTTGGCGACCACCGCCGGGAAGAAGCGCTTGACCGCGAACTGCCGCTCGAAGCCGGCGACGCCGTAGACCTTCGCGCGGAAGACCTCGCCGCACGGACCTCCGCCGATCGGCTCCACCAGGTGGTACCGGCCCAGGCGTCCAGGCGTGGTGTCGTCAGGCACGGCGAGAAATTCTAGCGAATCCGCCGCAAACTTGCCCGGCGTGGGGTGACCTGGCACCCAGGTAGACATGGCGAACTCCTCGGTGCCCACGCGATCGCGGCTGATCTGGGCGCTGGTGCCGGCGCTGCTGCGCCGCCGGCGCCCGACCTCACCGGCCCCCGCCGACGCCCCGCGGCTGACCGCCGGCGGCCTGGTCCGCTCGCCCAGCCCGGCGGGCGGCGTCCGCGTCGTCGCCGCCGACCTCGGGCCGGCGCCCTCCGCGGGCGGCAGCGGCAGCATCCGCGTCGCCGACGACGCGCGCCCGCGCCCGCGGCGCTCGGGCACCGACGTCGACCTGCTGCTGCGGGCGCGGCCGACCGGCACCGGCGTCGACCTGCGGCGCGCGGCGGCCGACGCCCCGGGCGCCACGCCGGCCGCCGCCCCATCCGTCGAGGCGACCACCCCGCACCCGCCGCGCGGCGACGCCCGCTCGATGCGGCGCTCCGACACCGCGGAGTTCGCGCTGGTCTCGCGGGTCGGCGCGACCCTCATCTGCCACACCGGCGCCACTGGCACCGACGGCGACGTCCGCGTGGTCGACTACCCCACGCCGGGCGCCGCCGGGCTCGCCTACGCCCGGGAGTGTTCTAGACTCATCGCGCTCGGCTTCGCCGACGCCTCGAGATGACCGACGACGACGACGACGACCGCGGCGCCCGCGCCGGCCTGCGCGGCCCGCTGCAGCGCTCCTCGTGGTTCCTGCGCTGGCTCGCCGGCGCGCCGGCGCGCTGGCTCGGCAAGGATTCCTCGGTCGGTCAGGACCTCATCGGCGGCACCACCGACGGGCTGTCGTACCTGCGCCACCTCGCGCGCGGCAACCGCATCCGCCGCCAGGCCAGCTTCGAGGGCGGCACCGTCGACGCGCCGCCGGTGCTGCTCATCCACGGCTTCCTCGGCACCCGTGGCTCGATGTACCTGCTCGAGCGTCGGCTCGTCGAGGACGGCTTCGTGGTGGTGTCGTTCAACATCGGCGCCCTCAACAGCCGCGACATCCGCCGCTCGGCGTTCATGATCCACCGCAAGATCGAGCGGATCCTGGCGCACACGCCGGCGCAGAAGATCGACATCGTCGGTCACTCGATGGGCGGCCTCATCGGCCTGTACCTGGTGAAGAAGCTCGGCGGCCACGCCCGCGTGCGCCGGCTGGTGATGATGGGCACCCCGGTGCGCGGCACCTGGGTCGCGCTGGCCGGCATCGCCACCCTCGGCCTGTGGTCGACCTCGTCGTGGCAGCTGTTGCCGCGCAGCCGGTTCCTCGACGAGCTGGCCCAGGCCCGCTGCCCACCGGCACCGAGATCTACACGCTGGCGGCGGCGCGCGACTGGGTGGTGCCCCTGGCCAGCACCCGGGTGCCCGGCGCCACCGCGGTGGTCGCGCCGCTCGGGCACTCGTCCCTGGTCGTCGCCGAGGACGTCTATCGCCGCCTGGTGGCGATCTTGCGTCCACCAGCCACCCACGATGCTGTACGCGCCGCTACGTCATCTGCCGACGATGATGGCGACGGCTGGGGCGATGGTCCGGCCGACTCGCTCCACGAGCCGGCCTCGGGCGAATGAGTCGATCGAGGACGCCGCGGCACCTTGATCCAGCGGTTTGCTTGCGATCCACCGCCGGAGCGAACTATCCTTTTTTTCGTTCGCGCCCATGAGTGACCGGCCCCGCTTCGCCCTGCGCTTCATCTCTGGCAAGTACCAGGGCGGCGAGTTTCCCGTCCGGATGAACCGCGAGATCATCATCGGCCGGTCGAGCGACCTCGACATGGTGCTGGTCGAGGACATGGTCTCGCGCCGGCACGCCAAGATCACCTCGACCGACACCGAGGTCTTCATCCAGGACGTCGGCTCGACCAACGGCACCTTCGTCAACGGCGAGAAGATCGCCGGCCGGGCCAAGCTCGGCGAGGGCGATCGCATCCTGCTCGGCACCTCGATCATCAAGGTGGTCTCCGCCGACGGGTCGGGCCAGGCCAGCGAGGCCGAGGCCCGGCGCACGCTGGAGGCCTCGGGCCAGCGCCAGACCACGACGATGGGCCGGCCGATGTCCGGCGTCATCGAGGAGATCCCGCTGCCGGATCTGCTGCAGCTCCTGTCCACGAGCCGCAAGAGCGGCGTGTTGTCGATCAACAACGGCGCCAGCGTCGGCAAGATCTACATGCGCAAGGGCCAGATCTACTTCGCGGCCATCAACGACGACTTCAACATCGCGCCCCAGAAGGCGATCTACCGGATGCTCACCTGGGAGACCGGCACCTTCGAGCTCGAGCCGTCGGTCGAGATCCAGGTGATGGAGGAGATGCAGGACTCCACCGAGGGCCTGCTGATGGAGGGCATGCGGCAGCTCGACGAGTTCCGTGAGCTGCAGCGCAAGCTGCCGCCGATGACCTCGGCGCTCGCGGTGCCGACGCCGCTGGCCGGCAAGCTGCGCGAGCTGTCGCCGGCGGAGCTCGACACCTTCCAGCTCGTGCTCGACCACGGCTCGATGCAGCGCGTGCTCGACAACTTTCCCGGCAGCGACATCGACGCCGCGCAGACCCTGCTCGGCCTGATGAAGCGCGAGTTCGTCGTCGTCCCGTAAGGTCCGACCGCATCGGGATCGCCCGAGCGAGGTCGGACCACGGTGACGATGCTTCGGCGGCGGTCGCGCTGGCGCGGTTGAATACCGCCGGCGGGCCGGCGTCGCTGTAGGCGATGCCCCGCCTGCTACCTACCTCCCTCGGCCTCGCCCTCGTCTTCCTGCTCGCGCTCGCCGGTCGCGCCGACGCCGACCGCGACCGGCGCCCGACACCAGCGCCGTCGACGCCGGCGGCGAGCTGCAACTACTACGGCTGCTGGTCCGGCGGCGGGGGTTGCAACTACTACGGCTGCTGGAACGGCCCCCAGGGCAGCTGCAACTACTACGGCTGCAGCGACGTCGGCGAGTGCAACTACTATGGCTGCCCGACGGCGGCGCGCGGACGCGGCGCGCACCACCGCGGCGGCGGTCCCGGCAGCTGCAACGCCTACGGCTGCTGGACCAACGGCGGCGGCTGCAACGCCTACGGCTGCTGGAACGGTCCCCAGGGCGCTTGCAACTACTACGGCTGCAGCGACGTCGGCGAGTGCAACTACTACGGCTGCCCGACGGCGGCGCCGGCGCGGCGCGGCGACGACCAGCGCAGGCGTGGCCGCGGCCGGCCCGCCGGGCGCCGCTGAGCCGGGGCCGCACGCGCCGTCGTCCGCGATCCCGCCACCGGCGTCGCGCCCGCGACGGTTCGGCATCGGGACCGGCGTGCTGGCCCGGACCGGCGGCTGGCCGCGGCGGCGCTGGCGCTTCCGTAGATCCGCGGCCTGGCTGGCGCGTATCGATGGAACATCATCGAGGAGCATGAGCATGCCGCGAACTACCCACGTGTGGATGTGCCTCGCGTTGTCACTGGCAACCGCGGCGGCGGCGGCCTGCGCTGATGCGGGCGCGACGGAGCCCGGGTCGGCTGCGTCCGCGGGCGCGACGGAGCCCAGGTCGGCCGCGTTCGCGGCGCTGATGGCAGGCCACGAGCGCGTGCACGTCGCATTCCGTCGGGTGCAGCGGCTGCGCGACGACCAGCCCCGGAGCGACGAGCTGCGCGGCCTCGGGGCCTCTGCGGAGCAGGAGCTGCAACGGCGGGCGAACGTCGTCGCGGAGTCCTCCGCCGCGGTCGAGCGTGCGGCCGAGGCCTTGGCGACGTTCGATGCGAGCGCCTTCGTGTCGCTGGACCCACGGTGCGCCCCTGGCTCGACGGGCGCGGATCGGCGTGCGTGCGCGAAGCCCGAGGCGGCCAGGCGGCGGCTCGCTGACGAACTCGAGCAGGCCAAGCAAAGGCTGTCCGCTGCTCGGCTTGGCGTCGAGGACGCCCAGCGAAAGGTCACCGAGTTGACGGACCACGTCGCCGAGGAGAGGCGTCGCTGGTCGAATCCGGACTACCAGGCGCGCGCCGCGTCCGAGCTGGCCGCAGGCGAAGCGGAGCTCGCGGCCGCGCGGGCTGCGCTCGAAGCTCTCGAGGAGCTGCACCCCAGCCTGGCGGCAAGCGCGCGGGTTGCGGCGGACAAACGCCACGAATTCCGCTGCAAGACCGAGTAGGGGGCCCGGTCGCGACGAGCGCGCTTGCGGCGGCGTCAAGGCGGAGGCCTCGGCGCATCGCGTCGGCGTTCGCCGCTGCCCGACGGCCGCGCCGGCGCGGCGCGGCGACGACCCGCGCGGACGTGGCCGCGGCCGGCCCGCGGGGCGCCGCTGAGCGTCGTCAGAACGCGCAGTAGTACAGGCCGCCGCCGAGCTGCTCGAGCCGGGTCGCGCCGCGCTCATCGACGAGGTAGCTGTCGAGCACGAAGCCCTCGAAGCCCTCGGTGTACATCACCACCACCACCGGGCCCGCGGGCGCAAGCGACCACGCCGCGATCGGCGCGGGCTCGCCGACGTCGCGCGGCGGCCGCAGATCGAGCGGCGGCAGCTCGGCGCCGTCCATCGCGTCCTGCGACAGCGGCGCGACCATCCGCTCGACGTCGTCGAAGCGGAGCCGCAGCTCGCCCTCGCGCGGACCCAGGGCGGTGACCTCGACGCCGAGACGGCCGGCCCGGTAGCGGTGCGCCGCCTGGGTCGCCGGCTCGGCCTCGATCTCGACGGCGGCGGGCGCCCACCCCGCGGGCCACGGCTGCGGCGCCAGCCACACCAGCCCCGGCGCCACCGCGCCCGCGCCGGCCCACGGCGTCACCTCGAGGGTGTTGCCGTCGCAGCCGTGGCGGATCGTGCGCGGCGCGCCGGCGGTGACCTCGACCGCCGCGCCGCGGCTCGGCAGCGCGAGCACCGGCCCGCGCAGCGAGGTGGTCGCGGTGTCCTCGACGATGGTCGGGTCGGCCGAGGTCGGCATCAGGTCGTCGCGCTCGCCATCGACCGGCGCCGGCGCGTAGGCGAGCGCGCCGCGGACCTGGCTCGGCTCGACGACCAGGCTCGGCGACGACGGCCCCGCCTGGTGACCGACCGCCGCCGGCGTCGTCGCGCCGCCACACCCGACCACGCCCAGCACCAGCGACGACCAGCTCGAGCTCGACATCACCGCGAGGGTGCCACGGCGCGCGCTCGCGCGCTTCAGTAGGTGAGGTCGTCGCGCACGTAGGCGGCGTCGACGGTGAGCGGCTGCTCGTACACCTCGCCCTGGTACAGGTAGCGGTAGCGCGCGTAGTTCTCGGTCACCTTCTTCATGTACTCGCGGGTCTGGGTGTACGCGACCAGCTCGACGAACTCGTCCATCGGGCGGGCGCCGTTCTGGTCGAGCCACCGCATCACCGGGCGCGGGCCGCTGTTGAAGGAGCCGGCGCCGACGGGGATCTGGCCGCGGAACTTGCGCAGCAGGTTGCCGATGTACCAGGCCGCGGTCTGCACGTTGAAGTCGGGATCGTAGAGGCGGCCGGCCTCGTAGGGCAGGCCGAGCTCGGCGGCGACCCGGGCGGTGGTCGCCGGGATCATCTGCAGCAGGCCCTGGGCGTCGGCGTACGACAGCACGTGCGGATCGAAGCCGCTCTCCTTGCGCATGATCGAGGTCAGGTAGCCGTCGGGGTTGCCGCCGGCGGGCCCGTGGCGATCGATGAGCTCGGCGTAGGCCCGCGGGTAGGCGTGCTCCCACCAGATCCGCGCGGTGCCCTCGGCCGGTCCGTCGAGGGCACGCCCGGCGTACACCACCGCCAGCATCCACGGCCGGTGGAAGTTGCCGGCCCGGCGGTAGCGATCGAGCAGCAGCGCGAACGCCTCGGCGCGCGGGTGCCGCTTGAGCACCGCCTTCTCGTGGCGCTCGAGCAGGTCGCCGGCCTCGACGCCGAGCCCGGCGGCGATGAGCTCGTCGGCGGCCGCGATCGCGGGATCGCCGGCGGCGCGGCGCTCGTCGACGACCGCGGCCACCGCCGGCCCGGTCGCCGGCGTCGGGGTCTCCTCGCCGAAGGGCCCGATGGCGACGCCGGCCTCGGCCAACCGCGCGCGCGCCAGCAGCGCGTACCAGGAGAACGGCCAGCGCGCGACGATCTTGCGATACGCCGGCAGCGCGTCGTCGCCGCGCCCGGCCTGCTGGTGGGCGCGCGCCAGCCAGTACTGGCCCTTGCCGCCCTCGAGGGACTTGCCGCGCTCGCCGAGCGCGTCGAGCACCGCCTCGGCCTCGGTCCACTCGCCGAGCAGGTAGTGGCTCATGCCGAGGAACCAGCGCGCGAGGGTGGCGAACTTGCTGCCGCCGAAGCGCCGCAGCGTCTCGCGCAGCGGCGCCAGCGCCGCCCGGTAGTTGCCGCGGTTGAACTCGAGCCAGCCGCTGAGGTACTGGGCCTCGGCGGCGTACGCCGACGACGGGTAGGTCGCGACCACCTTGCCGTACCAGGTGATGGCCTCGTCGTCGCGATCGGCGCGCGACAGCGCCCGGGCGCCGCGGAACATCGCGCCGGCGGCGTCGCTCGACAGCCGCGGGTACACGTCGAGCAAGAGCTCGCCGGCCTCGCCGTAGCGCCGCCGCATGTCGAACAGGGTCTCGCCGAGCAGGTGATCGCGGCGATCCTTGGTCGCCGGGCCGACGTCGTCGCCGACGAGCGCCAGCTCCGCGACCGCCTCGTGCCACAGGTGCTCGCGCGCGAGGTTGCC
Organism: Kofleriaceae bacterium; assembly: GCA_041389945.1. Lineage (GTDB taxonomy): Bacteria > Myxococcota_A > Polyangia > Haliangiales > Haliangiaceae > JAWKQW01. Next base: position 41,704 of record JAWKQW010000010.1, on the reverse strand, counting down.
GGCGCGGGTGATGCGCTCGCTCGCGGTCCAGGCCGGCGGCGCCCCGGTGAGCGCGGCCAGCTCGGCGGTGGCAGCGGCCGCCAGCGGGTGGGTCGGGTACGCGAGCAACAGCTCGCGCAGCGCGGCCACCTTGGCGTCGCCGCGGGCGACCTGCGCCACCCGATAGCGCATCACCCCGAGGTCGGCGTGGCGCTCGGCGCCGTCGGCGTCGAGCAGGCCGCGGTAGGCGGCGGCGGCGGCGGTCACCCGGCCGTCTTGCCAGTCGCAGTCGGCCAGCCGGAAGCGGACCTCGGCGGCCAGCGGCGAGCCGCCGAGCTTGCCCAGCTTCGCGAACGCCGCGCGCGCGATCGGGATCGCCGCCGGCGAGCTCGACCTGGCCGCGGATCCACAGCGCGCGATCGCGGTTGACCAGGCGATCCTCGACGGCGGCCAGCGCCGGCAGCGCGGCCAGCGCCGCCGGCAGATCGCCGCGATCGTAGGCTGCGTACACCGCGCCCAGCCGCTCGGCGGGCGACGGCGCCGCGGCCGCCGGCCCGGCCACGAGCAGCGTCGCCACCCACGCGCAGATGCCGACGGTGCGCCGCATGCCGTCGGGTATACGGGCCGCGATCGCCCGGCCAACTTCCGCGCCGGGCGCGTGGTACGAGTCGGCCATGGCCTTCGCCGCCCTCGACTACTACGCCATCGACGAGCTGTACTCCGAGGAGGAGCGCGCCATCCGCGACGCCGTGCGCGAGCTGGTGACGACCCGGGTGATGCCCGACATCGGGCGGCACTGGCAGGACGGCACGTTCCCGACCGAGCTGCCGCGCCTGCTCGGCGCCCAGGGCCTGCTCGGCAGCTCGCTCACCGGCTACGGCTGCCCCGGCACCTCGGCCTCCGCCTACGGCCTCATCTGCCAGGAGCTCGAGCGCGGCGACTCCGGCATCCGCTCGTTCGCGTCGGTGCAGAGCTCGCTGGTGATGTACCCGATCTGGGCGTACGGCTCCGAGGATCAGAAGCAGGCCTGGCTGCCGCGCATGGCCGCCGGCGAGGCCATCGGCTGCTTCGGCCTCACCGAGCCCGACTTCGGCTCCAACCCGGCCGGCATGCGCGCGGCGGCGACCACCCTGCCCGGCGGCGGCTTCCGGCTCACCGGCACCAAGCGCTGGATCACCAACGGCGGCATCGCCGACGTCGCGCTGGTGTGGGCGCGCCTCGACGGCGGCGCAGTGCGCGGGTTCCTGGTGCCGCGCGGCGCGCCGGGGTTCTCCACCCGCGACCTGCCCGGGAAGTGGTCGCTGCGCGCCAGCGTCACCAGCGAGCTCATCCTCGAGGACTGCGAGCTGCCGGCGTCCGCGATCCTCCCCGGCGTCACCGGCATGCGCGGCCCGCTGTCGTGCCTGTCGCAGGCGCGGTTCGGCATCTGCTACGGCGCCGTCGGCGCGGCGATGGCCTGCTACGACGAGGCCCGCGGCTACGCCGCCGAGCGCGTGCAGTTCAGCCGCCCCATCGCCGGCTACCAGCTCGTGCAGCAGAAGCTGGTGACGATGGTCAGCGAGATCACCAAGGCGCAGCTCCTGTGCTGGCGCCTGGGTCGGCTCAAGGAGGCCGGCGCCATCACGCCGGGCCAGATCTCGCTCGCCAAGCGCAACAACGTCGCCATCGCCCGCGACGTCGCCCGCGACGCCCGCGACGTGCTCGGCGCCAACGGCGTGACCACCGACTACCAGTGCGGCCGCCACATGCTCAACCTGGAGTCCGTGTACACCTACGAGGGCACCCACGACATCCACACGCTGGTCGTCGGTCAGGACGTCACCGGGCTCGCGGCGTTCGATGGCTGAGGCGCCCTGCGTCCTGGTCGTCGCCGGGCTCGATCCCTCCGGCGGCGCCGGCTTCATCGCCGACGTCCGCGTGGCCGAGCGCCACGGGTGTCGCGCGGTCGGCGCCATCACCGCGCTGACCGAGCAGGACACCGTCGGCGTGCGCGCGGTGCACCCGGTCGGGCCGGGCGAGCTGCACGCGCTGCTCACGACCCTGCTCACCGACGTCGAGGTCGCCGCGGTCAAGCTCGGCATGCTCGCCACCGCCGAGCACGCCGAGGCGGTGGGCGACGCGCTGGCGCTCACCGCGGCGCCGGTGGTGTGGGATCCGATCCTGCGCCCGACCCGCGGCCAGGTCGCGCTGCTCGACGGCGATCTGCGCCGGTGATCGCGGCGCTGCGCCCCACGTCGCGGTGGTCACGCCCAACCTCGACGAGGCGACCGTGCTCGCCGGCGGGCCCGCGCACCCGCACGCGCGCATCCTGTCGCTCGGCCTGCCGGCGGTGCTGGTCAAGGGCGGCCACGCCGACGACCCCGACCACGCCGACGACGTGCTCGTCACCGCCGCCGGCGCGACCCGGCTGGCCGGCGCGCGCGGCTGCCGACGCCGGCGCCGATCCACGGCACTGGCTGCGCGCTGTCGACGGCGATCGCCTGTCGGCTCGCCCTCGGCGACGACCTCGAGGCGGCGTGCCGGGCGGCCAAGGCCTGGGTCGCCGACCGCCTGCGCGCGCGCCGGCGTCGCCGGGATCGCGGCCGCGGCCGCGGTGATCTAGCCCTCGCCCGCGGGCGAAAGATCGCGCCGACCGAGGCGCGCGGCTATCGTGTCGCCGCATGCAGCTCCCCGGCGTGGTCGCGTCGTCGCTCGGCCTGGTCGTCACGCTCACCGGGGCGACGGCGGCCGATCCCTTCGTCACCACCGATCGCAGCGACGCCGGCTCGAGCGCCGGCGCCGGCCTCGCCTACGTCTTGCTCGACCGCGACGACACCACGATGCTCGCGATCGATCTGCACGGCCAGGTCACGCCGCGCGGGCGCGAGGTCGGCGGCTACGCCAGCCTGCCGATCGTGCACGTCGACGGCGCCGGCGCCGACGCCACCGCGCTGGGCAACCTCGACCTCGGCGTGGTGTACGCGCCGCGCCGCCCGGGGGCGGTCCACGTGATCCTGCGCGGCGGCCTGACCCTGCCTACCGCCAGCGACGACCTCGGCGACTTCTTCGCCACCGCCTATGGCCTCGCCGGCACCCGCCTCACCGACTTCGTGCTGGCGCTCCCCGAAGGCGTGGTCCTGCGCCCGGCGGCGTCGGTGCGCTGGCGCGAGGGTCACCTGCTGGCGCGCGCCGATCTCGGCATCGACGTGCCGCTGGCCAACGCCGGCTCGACCGCCGATCCGCTCCTGCGCCTCAACCTCGCGGCCGGCTACGACGCTGGCGCCGTCACCGTCGGCGTCGAGCTGAGCTCGCTGTTCGCCACCGGCGACGACGACGACTCCACCAGCAACCTGGCGCTGTCGGTCCGCGGCCGCGGTGGCGCCCGCCCCTACGGCGCGCTGGTGGTGCCGCTCGGCGACGCGTTCGGCGACGTCATCGACGCCGGCCTGCTGGTCGGCGTCGACGTGCCGCTGTAGCCGCGACGCGACGCGGCGCGGCGCGGCGCACGCGCACGCCACCGACCTGCGGCGCGCCCGTCACGCAAGCGGCGCGCTGGCAGATCGAGCTGCCGGTCGCGGTGGCCGCATCGCTGGCCAGGCGGCCCCAAGTCGCCGAGGTTGCAGCGCGTCCGACCGGCACGGATGGTGCTTTCCGCCGGCGCATGAAGCTGGTCTCCGTCGCGTCCTCCACCCTCCTCTCCCTGCTGGCCGCCTGTGCGGCGACACCGACCGGCGGCTACGACGACACCTGGGGCAGCGAGATCATCTCGTCGGGCAAGGCCGACGGCCTGCTCGACGACGCCACCGTGCTGGCGCTGGGCGCCAGCGTCCGCGGCAACCTCGGCGAAGACGACCTCGACATCTACCGGATGGATCTCGCCTTCGGCGATCGCATCTTGCTGTCGCAGCGGGTGATCGCCGGCGACCTCGCGCCACACTTCACGCTCTACGTCGGCACCACCACCTCGGTCCGCTCGGCCACCTTCGCGGTGCGCGACGATGGCCTCGACAAGACCTACGAGATCACCCAGAGCGGCCGCTACTTCGTCGGCGTGCGCGCCTACCAGGGCGTCGGCACCGGCGACTACACGCTGTCGGCGGCGTGCACCGGCGGGCCGTGCGCGGGTGAGCCCATCGTGGTGCCGCTGACCGCCGAGACCCGCGGCGAGTGCCTCGAGGCCGCGCGCGAGTGCAGCTTCGCCGCGCTGCCGGCCTACGACGGCGCGGTCGGCCCGGCGCGCGCGCGCACCATCTTCCAGGGCTGCCTCGGCCGGGTCACCGCGTCGGGCGGTGAGGCCTGCGGTGAGGCCTGCCGCGACGACGACGACGCCCAGGCGGTCTGCGAGGACCTCATCTCGGCGCTGCCGTTCTACGCCGACCAGGACGCCACCTGCCTCGGCGAGCTCGAGGACTGCATGGACAGCTGCGTCGACGCCGGCGGCGGCGGCACCCCCGAGGAGATGTGGTCGACCGAGATCGCCATCTGCTGGTCCAACGGCTTCAACGGCACCTGCGACGGCTACGCCCGCGGCCACAGCCGGTGCGGCGGCGACGAGTACGTGACCGGCTCCACCGAGGCCTGCTACGCGCTGTGCCACGCGACCACCGGCGCCTGGCTCGACGACCTCGACGACCTGTGCGACCAGGCCTGCGAGGACTGACCACAGCGTCGGATCTTCACCGCTCGCCGCCGGCCACGCCGCGTGGTGACGGGCAGTTACCACCTGGCGCGGCGCGTGCTGAAGCCCTGCGCATGACGCTCCGGTCCATCCTCTCGCACACCCTGCCCACCGCCCGGCGCCTCGCCGACGACGCCGCCATCGCCGCCAAGCTCGCGGCGTGCGCCGTCGATCCCGATCGGCCGCTGATGGCGCACGTGGTGGTGACCCGGCGCTGCAACCTGGCGTGCGGCTACTGCGTCGAGTACGACCACGTGTCGGCGCCGGTGCCGCTCGAGGTGATGAAGGCGCGGCTCGATCACCTGGCCGCGCTCGGCACGGTGTTCGTGACGCTCACCGGCGGCGAGCCGCTCTTGCACCCCGACCTGATCGAGCTCGTCCGCCACGTGCGCGCGCGCGGGATGGTGCCGGCGATGAACACCAACGCCTACCTCTTGACCCGGCGTTGGATCGACGAGCTCGGCGAGGCCGGGCTGTACGCGATGCAGATCAGCATCGACAACGTGACGCCGGGCGAGGTGAGCAAGAAGTCGCTGCGTCCGCTGCGGGGCAAGCTGCGCCTGCTGGCCGCGCACGCCCGCTTTCGCGTGCGCATCAACACCGTGCTCGGCTCGGGCCCGCCCGAGGAGGTGCTCGAGGTGACCCGGGCGGTGATGGCGCACGGCTTCGAGGCCAAGTGCTCGCTCGAGCGCGAGCCGTCGGGCGCGCTGCGACCGCTCGACGCCCGCCGGCGCGCGATCTACGACCAGGTGCAGGCGATGGGGCGGCGCGCGTCGTCGTACTTCAGCGAGGACTTCCAGGTCGCGCTCCTGCGCGACGGCCACCTCGACTGGAAGTGCCGCGCCGGCGCCCGCTTCTTCACCGTGTGCGATCAGGGCCTGGTGCACCTGTGCACCCCGCGCATGCACCAGGGCGCGGTGCCGCTGCTCGCCTACGGCAAGGCCGACATCCGCCGGGCGTTCGCGGCCAAGAAGGCGTGCGCGAGCGGCTGCCCGATCGCCTACGCCCACCAGGGCAGCCAGCTCGACACCTGGCGCGGCCAGCGCGGCCCGGCGCACCCGGCGACGGCGCAGCGGGTCGCGGGGCGGGTGCACCTGCCGGTCGCGGCGTAGGCCGTCATCGCGGTCGCCGCCCCACGACCTCGGCGAGGTAGAGCGCCTCGACCTCCTTGCGCGCCCACGGCGTGCGCCGCAGGAACGTCAGGCTCGAGCGCACGCTCGGCTCGTTGGCGAAGCAGCGGATCGGCACCCGGCGCGCGAGCTCGGTCCAGCCCAGGCGGGCGTGCAGCTCGGTGACGATGGCCTCGAGGGTGATGCCGTGCAGCGGATCGGCGGAGGCCATGCGTGGCCGGCAGGGTAGCGCGCCGCGGTCTGGCGCGCGCGACCCTCGCCGCCGCCGCGCCTGCTACCACCAGCGGATGAAGGTCGTCGTCACCGGCGCCACCGGCTTCGTCGGGCCGAGCCTGGTCGCGGCGCTGGCGCGCGCGGCGACGAGGTCGTCGTGTTGTCGCGCGACGCCGCCCGCGCCGAGGCCGCGCTCGGCGTGGCCGCGGTCGGCGCCGAGCTCGAGGCGCCGGGCCCGTGGTGCGACGCCTTGGCCGACGTCGGCGCGATCGTCCACCTCGCCGGCGAGCCGATCGCCGGCGGTCGCTGGGACGCGCGCGCGAAGCAGCGCATCCGCGACAGCCGCGTCGAGTCGACCCGGGTCATCGTCGAGGCCCTCGCCGCGTTGCCGGCCGCGCGGCGACCGCGCGCGCTGGTCACCGCGTCGGCGCCGACTACTACCCGTTCGCCGACCCCGCGATGGAGCTCGGCGACGACGACGACCACGTCACCGAGGCCGATCCCCCCGGCGAGCACTTCCTGGCCCGGGTGTGCAAGGCGTGGGAGGCCGAGGCCAGCGCCGCCGAGGCGCTCGGCGTGCGGGTCGTGCGGATGCGCCTGGGCCTCGTGCTCGGGCCTGGCGGCGGCGCGCTGGCGGCGATGCTGCGACCGTTCAAGCTCGGCCTCGGCGGCCGCCTCGGCAGCGGCCAGCAGTGGCTGTCGTGGATCCACCGCGACGACGTGGTCGCCGCCTTCGCGCGCGCCACCGTCGACGACGCGCTGGCCGGCCCGGTCAACCTGGTCGCGCCGGAGCTGGTGCGCCAGCGCGAGTTCGCGCGCGCGCTGGGCCGCGCGCTGCACCGCCCCGCGTTCGTGCCGGCGCCGGCGTTCGCGCTGCGCGCGATGCTGGGCGAGTTTGCCGAGTACCTGCTGCACGGCCGGCCGGTGGTGCCGGCGCGGCTGACCGAGCTCGGCTTCGCGTTCGCTCGCCCCGACCTGCGCGCCGCGCTCGAGGACGTCGACGCGTGAGCGCGGCCTGCGCGCTGTGTGCGCGGCTGGCTGCCGAGCCGCCGCTGTGGTCCGACGATCGTTGGGACGTGCGCCCCATCGACGGGCCGCCCGGCGTCGCCGGGTGGACCTTGCTGTCCACCCGCGCGCACGTGCCGTCGCTGGCCGAGCTCGACGACGCCAGCGCCGCCGAGCTCGGGGTGATCGTGCGCCGGGTCCACCGCGCGGTGCGCACGGCCACCGGCGCGCCGAAGGTGTACATCGCGGCCCTGGCCGAGGCGGTGCCCCACGTCCACGTGCACCTGGTGCCGCGGGCGGCCGACGCGCCGGCCGGCTTCGCCCTGTTCGACACCCAGCGCGCGGCCCGCGCCGGCGAGCTCGCGGTCGACCCAGCCGAGGCCGCCCGGGTCGCCGCCGCCATCGCCGCCGCGCTCCGGTGATCGACGCCGCCCGGCGAAGTTGCGACCACGCCATCGCTCGCGCCATGGTGCCGGCGTGCCGATCGATCCCGTCCTCGCGCTCGGCGCCGGCGCCGGCGTCCACCCGCTGGTGGCCGATCTCGGCCTGTGCCTGGTCGCCGCCGGCCTCCTGACCATCGCGTTCTTGCGGCTGCGCATCCCGGTGATCGCGGCGCTGCTCGGCGCCGGCGTCGCGCTGGGCCCCGCCGGGCTCGCCGCGGTGCAAGATCGCGCCAGCGTCGACACCATCGCCACCCTCGGCCTGACGCTGCTGCTCTTCGTCATCGGCCTCGAGGTCAACGTCCGCAGCCTGCTCGCGTCGGGACGCATCCTGGTGGTGACCGGGCTGCTCCAGGTGCCGCTCACCCTCGGGCTGGGCTTCGCCGCGTTCCTCGTGGTGGGCCTCACCGGCTGGGGCCTGCTCGCCGGCGTCTACCCCGCGCTCTACCTCGGCGTCGCCTGCGCGTTCTCGTCGACGTTGCTCGTGGTCAAGTACCTCCACGACCACGGCCAGACCGACACCGCCGTCGGCCGGCTGTGCGTGGGCCTGCTGATCTTCCAGGACATCTGGGCGATCGTCTTCCTGGCGCTGCAGCCGAGCTTCGCCGAGCCGTCGCTGGCGCCGATCGTGCTCACCTTCCTCGGCACCGCGATCGTCGGCGTCATCGCCACCGCGGTCGCGCGCTGGGTCTTGCCGCACGCCTTCGCGCTGGCGGCGCGCTCGCCGGAGCTGGTGGTCACCATCGCGCTCGGCTGGTGCTTCGGGGTGGCGCTGTTCGGCGCCAACCTCGCCACCATCGCCGACCGCGCCGGCCTGCACGTGCCGATCTCGGTGTCGATGGAGATGGGCGCGCTCATCGCCGGCGCCACCATCGCGACCTCGCCGTTCGCCTACGAGGTGGTCGCGCGGGTCGTGCACCTGCGCGACTTCTTCGTCACCCTGTTCTTCGTCGGCCTCGGCATGAGCATCCCGATCCCCGACGGGATCGCGGTGGTGGCGCTGGCGGCGGCGGTGGCGGTGGTCGCGATCGCCCTGCGGCTGCTCGTGTTCGTGCCGGTGCTCTACGCCACCGGGCTCGATCGGCGCTCGTCGGTGAACACCTCGGTCCGCCTGGCCCAGGTCTCGGAGTTCTGCCTGGTCATCGCCTACCTCGGCCAGCGGCTGGGCCACGTCGACGGCGCCACCGTGTCGGTGGTGATCTTCGCCTTCGTGCTCACCGCGCTCACCACGCCGCCCTTGTTCGCCGCCGCCGATCGCATCTACCGCCGGCTGCGGCCGCTGCTCGACCGGGTCGGCATCCGCTCGCGCGGGCCGGCCACCGACGACGACCGCGAGGAGCCGGCGCGGCTGGTGCTGCTCGGGCTGCACCGGGTCGGCTCGGCGCTGGTGGCCGATCTCGAGCGCCTCGACCCGGCGCTGCTGGCCTCGACCCTGGTGGTCGACATCAACGCCGCGATCCACCCGGCCTTGCGCGCGCGGGGCGTGCGCGTGGTGTACGGCGACGTCGCCTCCGCCGAGGTGCTGCGCCACGCCGGCCTCGAACACGCGGAGGTGATCGTGTCGACGGTGCCCGACGAGCTGCTCAAGGGCGTCACCAACGCCGCGATCGTCCGCCAGGCCAGGGCGCTGGCGCCGTCCGCGGTCGTGATCGCCAACTGCACGCGGGCGTCCGAGGCGCCGGCCCTCCTGGCGGCTGGCGCCGACCACGTCTTCCGCGGCCCCACCGAGGTCGCGCTCGGCATCCTGCCGGCGGTGCGGGCCAGCCTCGCCGGCGAGCTCGCGTCGTACCTCGCCGCCCGCCACGCCGAGCACGGGCGCCTCGAGGAGCGGCCCGAGGTCCTCGACTGAGCCAGGACGCGTGACATCCGCGGCCTCGCTCCGGCATAGTTTCGGAGCGTGACGGGTGTGGGCGAACGGCTCGGCGTGCTGGCGCTGCTCGGGTGGTGCGGCGCGTGCCTGCCCGAGCCCGCCGCCCCGTGCGCCGACGGCGCGGTGTGCGGCGGCGGCGCGGTGTGCGCGCCCGCCGGTGGCTGTGCCGATCCGGCGCGGGTGGCGGCCTGCGCCGGCGCCGTCGAGCTGTCCGCCTGCGCGGTCCCCGGCTTCACCAACGGCGTGTGCGTGGCCGGGGTGTGCACCGCCGGCGGCTGCGGCAACGGCATCGTCGAGCCCGACGAGGTGTGCGACGACGGCAACCGCGACAGCGGCGACGGCTGTCGCCACGACTGCCGCTCCGACGAGCGGTGCGGCAACGGCGAGCTCGATCCCACCCTCGGCGAGGAGTGCGACGACGGCAACGACGACGGCGCCGATGGCTGCCGCGCCGACTGCACGCTGGTCCGCTGCGGCGACGGCGTGATCGACCTCGATCGCGGCGAGGCCTGCGACGACGGCGCCGCCAACACGCTCCTGCCCGACGGCGGCTGCCGCCTCGACTGCCAGCCGGCGCGCTGCGGCGACGGCATCGTCGACGCGCTGGCCGGCGAGCTGTGCGACGACGGCAACCTGGCGGCCGGCGATGGCTGTCGCCCCGACTGCGCCTCCATCGAGACCTGCGGCAACGGCGTCGTCGACACCGCGCTCGGCGAGCTGTGCGACGACGGCAACACCCGCAGCGGCGACGGCTGCGCGTCGAGCTGCGTGCCGGAGTCGACCGCGTGGGTGCAGGGCGACCTGCGACCGTCCCGGCGGATCGGCACCGCGACCGCGTTCGATCCGGCGCTGCAGCGGGTGGTGATGTTCGGCGGCCTCGCCGAGAGCGACGTCCTGCTCGACGAGACCTGGACCTGGGATGGCGGCGGCTGGCGCGAGGTCGCGGTGCCCTCGGAGCCGCCGGCGCGGCGCGACGCCGCCATGGCCTACGACGCGGCCCGCGCGCGCCTGGTCTTGTTCGGCGGCTGGCGCGACGCCGGCGGCACCACCCACCTGGCCGACACCTGGACCTTCGACGGCGCCGCGTGGAGCTTCCTCGCCGTCGCCGAGGCGCCGCCGGCCCGGGAGGGCGCGGCGCTGGCCTACGATCCCGCGCGCGGCGGCGTGGTCTTGGTCGGTGGCGCCGACGCCGCGGGGCCGCGTGCCGACAGCTGGCTGCTCGTCGACGACACCTGGTCGCAGCTGGCCACCACCGGCGCGCTGCCGGCGCGCCGCGATCACGCCATGGCCTACGACCCCGTCGGCGCGCGGATCGTCGTCTTCGGTGGCACCGGCGCCGGCGACGCCGTGCTCGGCGACACCTGGCAGCTCGTCGGCGACGCCTGGACCCAGGTCGCCACCACCGGCGCGCCGCCGGCGCGCACCGCAGCCGGGCTGTCCTTCGACGGCGTCAACCGTCGGCTGCTCCTGTTCGGGGGCATCGACGTCGCCGACGCCGATCGCGACGACACCTGGCGCCTGATCGGCTCGACCTGGACCGAGCTGGTCACCGCGACCCGGCCGCCGCCTCGGCTCGACCACGCGCAGGCCTACGACCCCGTGCGGGGCGAGCTGGTGATCTTCGGCGGCCTCCGCTGGGCGCCGTTGTACATGTACCAGCGCGACACCTGGCTGCTCGCCGGCGCCGACTGGCAGGGCGAGATCGTGCCGGGCCGGCCGGAGCCGCGCTCGCTGCACTCGATGGTCTTCGACGAGCGCCGCGGCGTGGTGGTGCTCGTCGGCGGGCTCTCCACCAGCCCGCTGTCCGCGCAGACCTGGAGCTGGGACGGCGCGAGCTGGCGCGGCCAGGGCCACGCGGTGACCCCGGCTGGACGCTGGGACGCCGCGCTGGCCTACGACGCCCGCGCCGGCCGCATCGTCTTGTTCGGCGGGCGCACCTTCGGCGTCGCGCAGGCCGACACCTGGATCTACGACGGTGCCACCTGGCAACAGCTCGCGCCGGCCACCTCACCGACGGCGCGCGCCGGCGCTGCGATGACCTACGACGTCGTCCACGATCGGGTGGTCCTCTTCGGCGGCTCCGACACGACGGTGCTCGACGACACCTGGACCTTCGACGGCACGACCTGGACCCAGCTCGCCACCGCGACCCGGCCGCCGCCGCGCCTGTACGCCGGCCTCGCCCACGACCGGCGCCGCGATCGGCTGGTGCTCTACGGCGGCTTCGGCACCAGCTCGACCCTCGGCGATCACTGGGAGCTCGGCGACGACTGGGTCCAGCGCGCCGCCGCCGCGCTGCCGGGGCCGATGAACGAGCCGGTGCTCGTCGAGGACGCCGCCGCCGGCGTGGTCCGGCTCGACAACCGCGGCGCGAGCTGGAGCTTCGACGGCACCACCTGGCGCGCGCTGCCCGCCACCGGCGCGCCGACGCCGATCGGCGCCTCCCGTGGCACCTACGATCCGATCCGCCACGAGTTCGTGTGGTTCGGCGGCGACGACGGCGGCGGCACCTACTCGAACGAGACCTGGCGCCTGGCAGCGGTGACCCCGACCGCACCCGAGGCGTGCAGCGGCGGCGGCGACCTCGACGGCGACGCCACCAGCGCCTGCGCCGACGACGATTGCTGGGCGGTGTGCACGCCCGGCTGCCCGCCGGGCGCGGCGCCCGCGGCCTGCGTCGACGACGCGCCGAGCTGCGGCGACGGCAGCTGCGATCCGCTCGAGGACTGCCGCTCGTGCCCGCTCGACTGCCCGGTCGGGGTCGCGTGTGCCAGCGTGTGTGGCGACCTGCACTGCGACGCCGGCGCCGAGGACGCGACCTCGTGCCCCGGCGACTGCCCGCCCTGAGCGGCGCCGCTCAGGTCTCGACGACGACGGTGCGCCGCTTGCCGTTGGCGCCCGGCGCGATCTCGGCGACCTGCTCGATCCGGATGGGCAGGCCCGCGAGGTACTGGTCGAAGCTGCGGCGCAGATCGGCGTGGGCCTCGGCCGACAGCGGCGCCGCCGCGACCACCTTGAGCGTGAGGCTGCCGTCGACGTGCTGCACCGCCTGCCAGTGGCGGACGGTGTCGGCGAGGGCCGGGCTCCACGAGAAGATGCGCGAGAACAGGATGCCGCACACCGGCGTGCCGGCGGCGTCGCGGAAGGTCTCGGCGGTGCGGCCCTCGAGGTGGTGGATGCGCGCGAGCCCGCGCCCGCACCCGCACGGCGCGTCGCCGCCGGCCACCGCGAGGTCGCCCAGCGCGTAGCGCAGGAACGGCATGCCGAGGTTGTGCAGGTCGGTGACGACCACCTCGCCGAGCTCGCCGGGCCGCGCCGGGCGCTCGCCGACGCCGTCGGGATCGCGCACGATCACCTCGACGACGAGGTTCTCCATCGAGGTGTGCAGGCCGTCGTGGCGCTCGCACTCGGTGCCGATGAGCATCACCTCGCGGCAACCGTAGGTCTCGAACACCGGCCCGAAGGCGCGCTCGAGCAGCGGGCGATCGAGCGGATCGAGGCGCTCGGCGCAGCACAACACGGGGATCTCGCCCCAGGTCCGGCCGCCGTGCGCGAGCACGTGGCGCGCGAGATCGACGCCGGCCTGGGTGTAGCAGATGAAGATCTCCGGCCGGTGCGCCGCCAGCGCCGCCGCCGCCGCCGCCAGCTCGGCCGGCCCGCGCAGCGTGCAGTCGACGTAGCGCTCGCGCTTGGCCAGCCGATCGAGGGTGACCTTGGTGCGCGACCACAGCGGCGGCGTGGTCGTCTGCGCCGGGCCCCAGTAGTAGAAGGCGCGCTGACCGACCCGGTAGCCGGCCCAGCCCCAGCCGCGGAACTTGATCGCGTGGCGCCAGTACTCGGAGCCGACGTCGAAGCCGAACGCGAGCGGCTCGCCGGTGGTGCCACCGGTGAGCTTGGCGATCGTGGGCAATGGCGGCGCCGTCGAGCGCCGGGCTGCGCCGGCGGCGCGCGCCACCGCCTTGGTGAGCAGCGGCAGCCGCGGCAGGTCCTCGGGCCCGCCGACGTCGGCCGGCACCAGCCCGCGCGCGTCCATCACCTCCCGGTAGTACGGGACGTGCGCGTAGGCGTGGGCGACCAGCCGCCGCAGCGCGCCGGCCTGCCACGCCCGCAGCTCGTCGGCCGACCACCACTGGCTGCGCTCGAGCAGCGCCCGGTGGCGCAGGGTCGGGCGCCCGCGCACGCGGCCCTCCCACACCCGGTGCACCGCCCCTCGAACACCCGCGCGTACAAGCTCACGACCGCCCCACTGTCGCGCCGGGGCCGCGCCGGGCGCAACCCTGGGCCGCGATCAGTTCGCGCCGCGGCGCGGCGCCGGCGCACGACGCGCGCTCACGGCGCGTCGAGGACCTCGCGCACCTTGCGCCCGAGCCCGTCGGGCGTGATCGGCTTGGGCAGGTAGTGGATGCCCGCGTCGAGCACGCCGTGGTGGACGATCGTGTTCTCGGTGTAGCCCGAGACGTAGAGCACCCGCAGCTCGGGCCGCATCGCGGTGAGCCGCGCCGCCAGCTGCCGACCGTTCATGCGCGGCATGACGACGTCGGTGAGCAAGAGGTGGATGCGGGCGCCGTACTGCTCGCAGATGAGCAGCGCCTCGCCGCCGTTGTCGGCCTCGAGCACGTTGTAGCCGAGCCGCCGCAAGATCGTGCGCATCGTCATCCGCACCGCGGGAGCGTCCTCGACGAGCAGGATCGTCTCCGAGCCGCTCAGCGTCGTCGCGGGGGCCACCGTCGGCATCGACTGGGTCGCGCGCGCGCGATCGGTGCGCGGCAGGTACACCTTGAACGTCGAGCCCTGCCCCGGCTCGCTGTACACCCACAGGTGGCCGTCGCTCTGGCGCACGATGCCGAACGCCGTCGACAGCCCGAGCCCGGTCCCCTTGCCGGCGCCCTTGGTGGTGAAGAACGGCTCGAAGATCTGGGCCTGGGTCGCCGCGTCCATGCCCGCGCCGGTGTCGGTCACCGCCACCATCACGTAGCGACCGGGCGTGACGCCGACGTGGTCGGCGCAGTAGGCCTCGTCGAGCATCGTGTCGGCCACCTCGATCGTGAGCTGGCCGCCCTCGGGCATGGCGTCGCGCGCGTTGACGATCAGGTTCATGATCACCTGCTCGAGCTGGCCCGGATCCACGAACACCGCGCCGACCCGGCGATCGATGAGGAGCGACAGCTCGATGTCCTCGCCGAGCACGCGGGTGAGCATCGGCCCCATCCCGCGCACGACCTCGGGCAGGTCGAGGATCCGCGGCGCGAGGATCTGCTGCCGGCTGAACGCCAGGAGTTGCCGGGTCAGATCGCCAGCGCTCTGCGCCGCGTGCTGGATCGGCTCGAGCAGCGACCGCAGCGGCTCGCCCGGGCGGGTCTCCTCGATGGCGAGCAACGCGTAGCTGAGGATCACCGACAGCAGGTTGTTGAAGTCGTGGGCGACGCCGCCGGCGAGGCGGCCCACGGCCTCCATCTTCTGGGCGTGGCGGAGCTGGGCCTCGGTGCGCCGGAGCTGGGCCTCGACCCGGCGGATCGGCCGCAGATCGCGCGCGAGGAAGGTCGCGCCCCAGGGCCGGCCGCGGCGATCGGCGATCGGCGTGGTCCGCATCGACACCTCGATCGCGCCGTGGTCGTGCGCGATCCACGCGGCGTCCTCGTCGGTGATCGACTCGCCCGCGAGCGTGCGCGCCAGCACCTCGGGGTCGGTGACGATGCCCAGCCCGTCGGGGCCGATCGGGCGGCCCAGCACGTCCGCCGGCGCGTAGCCGAGCAGCTCCGCCGCGCCACGGTTCCAGGACGTGATCAGGCCGGCGCCGTCGACCATCGCGATCGCGGCGTCGGACCACTGCAGGAGCTGCTCAAGCAAGCGGCGGAGATCGGCCGAGGCGCGGTTGCGCGCGACCGTGCCGAACATGACGAGGGTCGCTGGCGCGCCGCCGGCGCCGGTGGTGCACAGCCACGACGCGCTGAGGCGCAGCGCGTCGCCCTCGCGCCGGCGCAGACACACCTCGTCGATCGTGGTCCCGGCGTCGGAGCTCGTCGCGTGCGTGTCACTGGTGACACTCGAGTCTCGTGTGTCGCTGGTGACACTCACGAGCGGTGACGTCGATGCTCCGCTCGCGGTCACCGCGGCCACGAACTCGGCGTGCCCACACTGCGCGTCGGCATCGCCGAGCAGCGACATGATCGTCCTGCCCACGAGCGCCGACGGCTCCCACCCGAGCGCGCGCGCGAGCTCGGTCGAGCTCGCCGTGATCACGCCATCTCCGTCGAGGATCAGCGTCAGCCCGCGTCCGAGATCGAGCGCGGACCACGGGCTCGGAGCGGCGGCGGTGGTCACGCGTCGCCCCTCGAGCGCGCGCGCGGCGCGATGACGGGAGCCTTGACGTTCGCCCCTGCCCCGGCTTCCATCTCTGCCGATGGTCGCACGGACGGTGCTCGTGGTCGATGACACGGCGATGCTGCGCAAGCTGATCGCGACCGTGCTCGAGCGCGCCGGCTACGCGGTGCTCATCGCGGAGTCGGGCGAGGCCGCCCTCGCGACGTTCGTCGCGGCGCCAGCGCCCGTCGACATGGTCATCACCGACTGGCGCATGCAGGGCATGAACGGGCTCGAGCTCATCGGCGCGCTCCGCGAGCTCGCACCCACCCTGCCGATCATCTTCACCTCCGGCAGCGAGCCGCCACGCCTCGACGGCGCGACGAGCTTCGGCTTTCTGCGCAAGCCGTTCACCCCCACCGAGCTGATCGAGCTGGTGTCGACGACCCTGGCCGCGGCCGGTCGCTAGGCCGCGCGTCAGCCGAAAGCCGCGCGCAGCGCCTCGGGGATGCGCTGCGGACGCCCACCCGGCCACGCCACCAGCGCCCAGGTGGTGGCCGCCTGCAGCGCGACCTGGCCGCCGTCGCTCCGGGTGACGGTGGTGCGTCGCACGCACGAGGCCGCCTTCCAGCGCTCGACCCAGGTGCGCACGACGACGTCGTCGCCGCCGCGAACCGGCGCGAGGTAGTCGAGCTCGTGGCGGCGCACCACGAACACGGCGCCGAGCGAGCGGTACGCCGCGAGCGGGTAGCCGCAGGCGTCGGAGTGCGCCTGGGCGACGTCGAGCACCCAGCGCAGGTAGACCTGGTTGCCGACGTGCTCGAGCTCGTCGACCTCCGCGGCGGTCGCGGTCCGGCGCAGCTCGAAGGCCCCGGGCGGCGCGTCGACGCTCATCCGTCGTCGTCCTCGTCGTCGTCGAACGCCGTCGACGCCTCGCCGCGCGACGCCAGCGCGCCCGGCGAGAACCAGGCGAGGAGCCGCTCGCCGAGCACGCGCGCCGCCTCCGCCGTCGCGAGGGTGGCGCTGGCGTGCCGGCGCCAGCCGCCGCCGCGGCGCTGCAACCGCACCAGCATCGCCCGCGCCGGCCGCCAATGAGGCCCGGGCTCGCCGCTCGGCGTCCGCTCCCGATCCTGGTAGAGCAAGAGCACGGTGGCCCAGCCGCCGCGCTCGAGCGCCAGGCGATCGAGCGTGCGCCGCACCAGCTCGCCGTCGACCTCGACGTCGCAGGTGACCTGGTCGAGCTCGGCGACCTGCATCGCTAGCCGGTGACCACCGTGCGCACCGGGATCTCCTCGAGCAGGTCGAGCGCGGTGATCACGGCGGCGCCGTCGTCGACGTGGCGCGCGACCCGGACCCGCCCGTCGCTGCGAGCGGCGCCGCGGGCGATGCGCACGGTGAGCACCTCGCCGATCTCGAACTTCACCGGCGCCCGCACCCGGAACCCGGCGTCGGTGAAGGTGACGACCTCGAACAGGTCGCGTCCGACGCCGTCGGAGCCGACGACCTCGAGGCGGGGAACGTCGGCCGCGCTCATGACCGCGCGACTGTGCCACGCACCCTGGCCTTTTGGTAAGGTCCGACCCCACATGGCATCGGGGATCCGTCCGGTCGAGAAGCAACGCGTCGCCGAGGAGATCGTCGACCAGCTGCGGGCGATGATCCTCACCGGCCAGTACGCCGCGGGCGAGAAGCTGCCGCCGGAGCGCGAGCTGTCCAAGCGGCTGGGCGTCAACCGCGCGTCGCTGCGCGAGGCGCTCAAGAAGCTCGAGCACCTCGGGCTGGTGCGCATCCGCCAGGGCGACGGCACCCGGGTCCAGAACTTCATGGAGACCGGCGGCATCGAGCTGGTCCGTCACCTGCTCCCGCTGGCCACCGCGGCCCAGCCGCAGCTCATCCGCGACCTGCTCGAGTTCCGCCGCATCTTCGGCCGCGAGATCGCGCGCGTCGCCGCGTTCCGGGCCACCCGCGACGGCGTGGCCCGCCTGGTCGAGCTCGCCGATCGCGCCGACGCCGCCACCGACGCGCTGACCCTCTTCGAGCTCGACTTCGACTTCTACGTCGCCCTGACCCAGCTCTCGGCCAACCACGTGATGGTGCTGCTCATCAACACCGTGCGCGACGGCGTGCGCGCGTACATGCCGCTCCTGTCCAACCTCGCCGCCCAGGGCGACCTCGTGCGTCGCCACCACCGCGAGCTCATCGCCGCGCTCGAACGCAAAGATCCGGCCGCCGCCGGCGCCATCGCCGAGGAGTACCTGCGCTCGGGCGCCGAGCTGGCCGCGC
The DNA here is from genome assembly GCA_041389945.1 of Kofleriaceae bacterium. GTDB lineage: Bacteria > Myxococcota_A > Polyangia > Haliangiales > Haliangiaceae > JAWKQW01. The sequence continues at coordinate 23,827 of JAWKQW010000010.1, read as the reverse complement.
GCTTCTCCGGCCGCGCCGAGCTGGTGCCGCTGCCGCTGCCGACGTGAGCGCCCCGCCGATGGCCGCGCTGTCCGCCGACGAGGTCGCCACCCTGGCGCGGCTGGCGCGGCTGGCGCTCACCGACGACGAGGCCGCCGCTCTGCGGGTCGACCTCGCCGCGATCCTCGACCACGTCGCCGCGCTGGCCGAGGTCGACGTCGACGAGGTGGCGCCGATGACCCACGGCGGCGCGGCGCAGCCGCTGCGCGCCGACCTGCCGGCGCCGTCGCTGCCGGTCGAGGCGGCGCTGGCCGGGACCAGCGCGGTCGAGGACGACCAGTTCGTGGTGCCGGCGGCGATCTCCGGGGTCGAGCCGTGACCGACGCCGCGCTCGACGCCGACCTCGACACCCAGGCCCGTTGGATCGCCGCCGGCGAGCTGTCGGCGGCGGCGCTCACCGAGGGCTACCTCGCGCGCATCGCCGCCAGGGACGGCGCGGTCGGCGCGTACCTCGCCGTCGACGAGCCCGGCGCCCGTGCCGCGGCGGGCGCGATCGACGCCGCCCGCGCCCGCGGCGAGCCGCTCGGCCCGCTCGCCGGCATCCCCCTCGGCCTCAAGGACCTGCTGGTCACCCGCGGCCTCGCGACCACCGCGGCGTCGCGCATGCTCGCCGGCTGGGTGCCGCCCTACGACGGCACCGCGGTGGCGCGCCTGCGCACCGCCGGCGCGATCGTCCTCGGCAAGCTCAACTGCGACGAGTTCGGCATGGGCAGCACCACCGAGCACTCGGCGCTCGGCACCACCGTCAACCCGTGGGACCCAGGCCACGTCCCCGGCGGCAGCTCCGGCGGCAGCGCGGCGGCGGTGGCCGCCGGCCTGTGCAGCGCGGCGCTGGGCACCGACACCGGCGGCTCGATCCGGCAGCCCGCCGCGCACTGCGGCGTGGTCGGGCTCAAGCCCACCTACGGGCGGGTGTCGCGCTACGGCGTGGTCGCGTTCGCGTCGTCGCTCGATCAGGTCGGCCCGCTGGGCCGCTCGGTCGCCGACTGCGCGCGCGTGCTCGAGGCGATCGCCGGCGCCGATCCGTGCGACGCCACCTCGTCGCCACGACCGGTGCCGGCGCTCGTCGCCGCCTGCGCCCAGCCGGCGACCGGCCTCCGCATCGGCCTGCCGCGCGAGTACCTCGACGCCGAGCTGGCGCCGGCGCTGCGCGAGGGCGTCGAGCGCGCCGCGGCGGCGCTGCGCGACGCCGGCGCCACCGTCACCGAGGTGTCGCTGCCGCACACCCGGCACGCGGTCGCGGCCTACTACCTGATCGCGCCGGCGGAGGCGGCGTCGAACCTCGCCCGCTACGACGGCGTGCGCTTCGGCCACCGCGCGACCCTGCCGCCGGGCGCCGGCCTCGCCGAGCTGTACGCGCGCAGCCGCGGCGAGGGCTTCGGCGCCGAGGTCAAGCGCCGCATCATGCTCGGCACCTACGTGCTGCGCGCCGGCTACTACGACGCGTTCTACCAGCGCGCCCAGCGGTGCGCGCGCGCATCGGCGCCGACTTCGACGCGGCCTTCGCCGAGGTCGACGTGCTGCTCACGCCGGTGACGCCGACCACCGCGCCCCGGCGCGGCGCCGCCGCCACCCCGCTCGAGATGTACCAGGGCGACCTGTACACCTTGCCGGCGAGCCTGGCCGGGGTGCCGGGCCTGAGCGTGCCGGTCGGGCGCGATCCCGGTGGCCTGCCGGTCGGCGTGCAGCTGCTCGGCCGCGCCTTCGACGAGGCCACCGTGGTGCGCGCCGGCGCCGCCGTCGAGCGCGCCCTCGGGCGGCTGCCGCTGCCGGGCTGACCGCGGCTACTCGCGCGCGACCGCCGTCGTCGCCGGCAGGCTCGCCACGTGCACGGTGCGGGTCGGGAACGCGAACTCGATGGCGTCGGCGGCGAACCGCTCGACCAGCGCCAGGTGGATGGCCTGCTGCACGTTGGCGCCGGTGAGGAAGTCGGGCTGGGTCACGTACACCGCGATCTCGTAGTCGATCGACGACGCGCCGAAGGTGCGCAGGTGGGCGCGATCGAAGCGCACGTCGTCGAGCGTGGTGACGATCTCCTCGATGATCTTCGGGATCGCCCGCAGCTTGTCGACCGGGGTGTCGTAGGTGACGCCGAGCGCGATCACCAGCCGCCGCTCCTGCATGCGACGCAGGTTGGCGATGCGCGCGGCCAGGAGCGCCGAGTTGTTGAACACCAGCTGCTCGCCGCCCAGCGCGCGCAGGCGCACCGTCTTGATGCCGATGCTCTCGACGGTGCCGGTCTGGCCGTCGACGACGATCACGTCGCCGACCTCGAACGGCTTGTCGAGCATGATCGCGACCGCGCTGAACAGATCCTGGAGCACGCCCTGCAGCGCCAGCGCGATGGCCAGGCCGCCGATGCCGAGGCCGGCCACCAGCGCGGTGACGTCGACGCCGAGGTTGCCGAGCGCCATCAGCGCGACCACCACCCAGGCCAGGCCGCGCGCCAGCGCCGCGACCGCGCCCGCCGGCCCCAGCCCCGCGGTCTCGCCGGCGGCCACCTTGCGCGCGCGGTAGGTGTCGAAGGTGGCGCGGATGCCGGCGGTGGCCCACAGCCCGAGCTGCAGCGCGACCCCGAGGATCATCGCGATCTCGATCCCGCGCTCGACCCGCGCCGGCAGCACCACCGCGTGGGCGCCGAAGTGCAAGCCGACGGTGAGCGCCGGCAGCGTGCGCGTGCGCTCGACCATCGCCAGCACGGTGTCGTCGGCGGTGGTCGTGGTGCGCGCGGCGAGCCGCCGCAGGTAGCGCGTGACCAGCCAGCGAACCAGCCGCATCGCGACCACCACGCCCAGCGCGATCCCGACCGCGATCAGCCACGCCTCGACGCGGTTGCCGCCGTAGCTCCACTGCAAGAACGCCATCTCGCAGCCGTACCACACCTCGCCGCAGGCGCTCGTCGATGGTCGGCGTCGCGCCGCCTTGCTAGGATGCGCGCCGTGCGACTGCTCTCCGCGCGCGCGCTCGCACGAGGTCGTCGATGACGTCGTGGGAGGCCGTCATCGGGCTGGAGATCCACGTCCAGCTCGCGACCCGCAGCAAGGCGCTGTCGGCGTCGGCGGTGGAGGTCGGCGCGACGCCCAACACCCGCACCGATCCGACGGTGCTCGGCCTGCCCGGCGCGCTGCCGGTGTGGAACGCCGCGGCCGCGCGGCTCGCGGTGCGCCTGGGCCTGGCCACCGGCGCCACCATCCGCCGCACCAGCCGCTTCGCGCGCAAGCACTACTTCTATCCGGACCTGCCCAAGGGCTACCAGGTGACCCAGGCCGACGAGCCGATCCTCGAGGGCGGCGCCGTCGAGGTCATCGCCGACGGCGCGCCGCGACCGGTGCCGCTGGTGCGGGCCCACCTCGAGGAGGACGCCGGCAAGAGCACCCACGTCGGCGCCACCTCGCGCATCGACCTCAACCGCGCCGGGGTGCCGCTGCTCGAGTGCGTCACCGGGCCCGACCTGCGCTCGCCGGCGGAGGCCGCCGAGCTGATGCGGGCGCTGCACCGGCTGGTGGTGTGGCTGGGCATCTCCGACGGAGATCTCGAGAAGGGCCACCTCCGGTGCGACGCCAACGTGTCGATCCGGCCGGCCGGCAGCGCCGCGCTCGGCGTGCGCACCGAGCTCAAGAACATCAACTCGTTTCGGTTCGTCGAGCGCGCCATCGAGCACGAGATCGCGCGCCAGCGGGCGATCGTCGACGGCGGCGGCCAGGTCGTGCGCGAGACCCGGCTGTGGGACGGCGACGCCGGCACCTCGCACCCGATGCGCGCCAAGGAGGAGGCCGACGACTACCGCTACCTCCCGGATCCCGATCTGCCGCCGCTGGTGGTCGACGACGCGCTGCTCGCCGAGGAGACCGCCGCGCTGCCGGAGCTGCCGTCGACGCGCTACCGGCGCTACCGCGACCTCGGGCTGCCCGACGCCGACGCCCGCGGCCTGACCAGCGAGCGCGCCGTCGGCGAGTACTTCGATCGGGTGGTTGCCGCCGCTGGTGGCCCGGCCCACGCCAAGCCGTGCGCCAACTGGATCCTCGGCGAGCTGGCCGCGGCGATCAACGCCGGCGCCGGCGGGTGGGCGGCGCCGCCGATGACCGCGAGCGCGCTCGGCGAGCTGATCGCGCTGGTCGCGGCCGGCACCATCAGCGGCCGCGCCGCCAAGGACGTGTTCGCCGAGGTGCTCGCCACCGGCGCCGCGCCGGGTGCGGTGGTCGACGCCCGCGGCCTGCGCCAGAACTCCGACCTCGTTGCCCTGCGCGCGCTGGCCGCCGAGGTCATCGCCGCCAACCCCAAGAACGTCGCGGCGTACCGCGCCGGCAAGACCAACCTGCTCGGCTTCTTCGTCGGCGCGGTGCTCAAGGCCAGCGGCGGCACCGCCAACCCCCAGCTCGTGTCCCAGCTCCTGGCCGAGCTGCTCGCGGCTCCTCCAGCCGAACCCGTTTGATTACATGCTCTTGCGTGTCAGGCCCGGTCGGGAGTGGCAGGGCGCATGCAAACGCTTGATCTCTGGGTCGCGCTGAGTAAAGTCCGCGGTTCCAACACGCCGATTCAGCGAAGGTAGATGACATGTACGCGGTAATTCAGACGGGCGGCAAGCAGTACCGGGTCGAGCCTGGCCAGACGATCGTCGTCGAGAAGCTCGACGGAGACACCGGCGCCAAGGTCTCGTTCGACGAGGTGCTCCTGGTGTCGTCGGGCGACGGCGCCGACGTGAAGATCGGCAAGCCGACCCTGGCTGGCGCCAAGGTCGCCGGCGAGATCGTCGAGCAGGGCCGCGGCGACAAGCTGGTGGTCTTCAAGTTCCGCCGCCGCAAGAACTACGTCCGCAAGAACGGCCACCGCCAGTACTACACGGCGGTCAAGATCGATCAGATCTCGGCCTAGTCTTTCTTACTGATTTCACTGGAGAATTCGTCATGGCTCACAAGAAAGGCCAAGGCTCGACGCGCAACGGCCGCGACTCGAACCCGAAGATGCGGGGGGTCAAGCGGTTCGCCGGCGAGAAGGTGAACGCGGGCTCCATCCTGGTGCGCCAGGTCGGCACCAAGCTGCACCCCGGCGCCAACGTCGGCTGCGGCCGCGACTTCACGCTGTTCGCGCTCGTCGACGGCGTCGTCGCCTTCGAGCGCAAGGGTCGCGATCGCACCTGCGTCGCGGTCCACCCCGCCGCGGCCTGACGTCCGCCGGCAGAGGGCGTCAGGTGTCGGCGATGGATCGCCGGGATCGGCGCCCGTGGCGGTGATCGCGGCGGGTGAATACCCGATCGATCACCGACGGCCACGACGTCGCCCGGCGGACGCGATCCGACCGCGACGATGAGCGCGATCTCCGACGGAGATCGCGCTTTGTGCGTGCCCTCGTCGACGCGCGATCGCCGCCGCGTGAGGGTTCCTCACAGGTGAACCGCCCACAGTTACCTACATCGGATCCCTTTCGCCAGTCGCAAAGATCCACGTAGACTTTGCGACGGGGGTTCTTCTTGGCGATCGATCCTGGCGGAAACAGCGGAGCAGACGAGGGAGCTGGCGGCATGCCGACCAGCGCGTCGGCGCCACCGGCGACGCCGGCGGTGCCCAAGCCGACCGGCATCAAGCCGCCGGTGACGCTCTCTGGTGCCACCGGCGCGAGCCGCCCGCCGACCTTGTCCGGCGCCACCGGCGTGCGCACGCCGACGCCACGCGCCGCGACGCCGCCGCCGGTGGCGGGCTCGGCACGCGCGCGCGCCGAGGCCGCCGCCAACGCGGTCAACCCGAGCGGCGCGCTGGCCAAGGGCAGCGAGTCGGGCATCGCCGACGACGAGCAGAAGACGATGGCGCCCGCCGGCGAGCACCAGCCGACCTCGGTGCCGGCCAACAAGCGCGCGCCGGCGGCGGGCGTCGGCACCAGCGCCGGCACCAACGCGCGCGACGCCAACCCGTTCGCCACCCAGGCCTCGCAGGTCGCCACCGGCGACGAGGGCGAGCGCGCCCTCGACCTCGAGCCCGGCGCGATGGTCGAGCAGTACGAGATCATCAAGGAGCTCGGCCGCGGCGGCATGGGCGTGGTGTTCCAGGCCCGCGACACCAAGCTCGGCCGCGTCGTCGCCATCAAGTTCCTCACCCGCACCGGCGACTCGTTCGTCCGCCGGTTCCTCGTCGAGGCGCAGACCACCGCGCGGGTCACCCACGAGAACATCGTCGTCATCCACGAGGCCAACACCTACCGCGGCCACCCGTACATGGTGCTGGAGTTCCTCGAGGGCGATCCGCTCTCGAAGATCATCAAGGGCCGCACCCTGTCGCCGGCGCGCACCGTCGAGATCATGGTGCCGGTGGCGCGCGCGCTCATCCGCGCCCACGCCTTCGGCATCGTCCACCGCGATCTCAAGCCCGACAACATCTTCATCACCCAGTCGGGCACGGTGAAGGTGCTCGACTTCGGCGTCGCCAAGCTCTTCGGCGACAGCGAGGAAGATCCGGTCAGCGTCAACACCGGCAAGCCGCTGAGCAACACCGCGCAGTTCGCGGCGCTGCCGCAGATCACCGGCAACCTCTACGAGACCCTGTCGACCGGCGGCCGCGTGGTCGGCACCCTGCCGTTCATGTCGCCGGAGCAGTTCGGCGCCGACGTCGTCGACGAGCGCACCGACCTGTGGGCGTGCGGCGTGATCATGTTCCGCCTGCTCTCGGGCCAGCACCCGCTGACCGAGGTCACCAACGCCGGCCTGATGTTCTCGGCCCGCGACGTCGACTCGCCGCACCGCTCGCTCGGCGAGGCGGCGCCGAGCATGCCCGACCCGCTGATCCGGCTGGTCGACAAGCTGCTGCGCAAGAAGAAGGTCGAGCGCCACGCCGACGCCGCCGAGCTGCTCGGCGAGCTCGAGGCGCTGCTGCCGACCAAGGCCGGCCGCCGCCTCGGCGACGAGGAGTGCCCGTACCCCGGCCTGTCGGCCTTCGACGAGGGCGACGCCGATCGGTTCTTCGGCCGCTCGCGCGAGGTCGCGCGCGCCGTGACGCTGCTCCGCGACAACGCGCTGCTCGCCATCGTCGGCCCGTCGGGCGCCGGCAAGTCGTCGTTCGTGCGCGCCGGCCTCATCCCCGAGCTCAAGAGCCAGGGCGTCAACTGGGAGACCTTCATCATCCGCCCGGGCCGCGATCCGCTCGGCTCGGTGACCACGCTCATCGAGCAGGTCACCGGTAAGCAGATCGACACCGCCGCGGTGCAGAGCCGGCTGCGCCACGAGCCCGGCTACCTCGGCCAGCTCCTGCGCGACCGCGCCCGCCAGAAGGAGTCGCGGGCGATGCTGCTCGTCGACCAGTTCGAGGAGCTCTACACGCTGGTCCCCGACGAGGACGAGCGCAACGTGTTCACCCGGGTGCTGCAGGGTGTCGCCGACGATCCGGGCTCGCCGCTGCGCCTGGTCTTGTCGTTCCGGTCCGACTTCCTCCACCGCATCGCCGAGAACGCCAAGTTCGCCGACCAGGTGATGCGCGGCCTGCTGCTGCTCGGCCCGCCCGACAAGGAGGGCCTGCGCGAGGCGATCATCGGCCCGGCGGAGAAGGCCGACTACCGGTTCGAGAGCCCGGAGATGGTCGACGAGATGCTCGCGGAGCTCAAGGGCGCGTCGGCGCCCTACCCGCTGATGCAGTTCTGTCTGTCGAACCTGTGGGTCGAACGCGACGCCCGCCAGCGGGTGTTGCCGTACCAGGCGTTCCAGGCCATGGGCGGTGTCGCCGGCGCGCTGGCCGGGCACGCCGACCAGATCATCGCGACCTTGTCACAGAGCGCGCAGAAGGTCGCGCGCGCGATGTTCCAGCGCCTGGTGACCTCCGAGGGCACCCGCGCCATCGTCGACCTCGACGAGATCGAGGGCACCAGCGAGGACACCGCCGAGGTCCATCGCGTGCTGTCGGCGTTCGTCGAGGCGCGCCTCCTGATCTCGCACCAGGACACCAAGACCGTCGAGATCGTGCACGAGGCGCTGGTGGCGCAGTGGCCGACCCTGCGTCGGTGGATGGAGGAGGGCCGCGAGGACGTCGCCCTCATCGAGCAGGTCCGCGGCGCGACCCGGCAGTGGGACCAGAGCGGCCGCACCGCCGGCATGCTGTGGCGAGGCCAGGCGGCCAAGGACGCCAGCAAGTTCCTCGACCGGTTCGGCAACAGCCTGGCCGCCAAGGAGCGTGACTTCCTCAACGCGGTGATCAAGCTCGACAAGAGCGCGGGTCGCCGCAAGAGCGTCATCATGACCGGCGTCATCATCGTGCTCGGCGTGATGGTGGCCGGCTCGGTCATCGGCCTCATCACCATCCGCGGCGCCGAGGCCAAGGCGGTGGCCGCCCTCGACGACGCCAAGCTGCAGCAGCAGCGCGCCGAGGAGGCCGCCGAGGCCGCCAACAAGGCCAAGGCCGAGGCCGAGCTCAACCTCGAGAAGTTCCAGAAGAGCCAGGGCGCGCTCAGCGGCGCCCAGGCCGACCTCGCCAAGAAGAACCAGGAGCTCGAGGCGACGCTGTCGACGGTGCAGAAGGCCAAGGACGACGCCGTGGCGGCCAAGGAGTCGGCCGAGAAGGCGTCGGCCGAGGCGACCCGGCAGAAGGCCGAGGCCGAGAAGGCCAAGGGCGTGGCCCAGGCCGCGCTGCGGGACGCCGAGCAGGCCAAGAAGGACCTCAAGGCCAACCTCGACGCCGCCGAAAAGAAGATCCGCGACCAGCAGAAGCAGCTGGCCAAGTACAATTAAGCTCGTGCGCACGACCGGGGCGGAGGGCCCCGGGTCCGTGCGATGCTCGACTCGAGGATGACGATCGCGAGATGACCGGCTCGCCGCCGGGGCATCGGGAACCAACTCGCAGGGGGACGACTGAGATGACGAAGATCGGCACGTGGGTGATGACCGGGGCGATGCTGCTTGGCACGGTGGGGACGGCCGCGGCCGCGCCCAAGCCGAAGCCCACGCCGGAGGTGGTGGCGCCGCCGGTCGAGGAGCCGCCGCCGCCCGAGACTCCGTGGGGCGCCAACGTCCCGCAGGCGGAGAAAGCGCAGGCGATCGCGCTGGCGACCCGTGGTGACGAGTTCTTCACCACCAACGAGTACGGCGAGGCCGTCAAGCTCTACGACGAGGCCCTCACCCACTGGAACCACCCGGCGATCCACTTCAACAAGACCGTCTGCCTCATGCGTCTCGGTCGCTTCCTCGAGGCCGACGTCCACCTCAAGGCGGCGCTCGAGTACGACGGCAAGGCGCTGTCGGACAACGATCTGCGCAACGCCGAGACCTTCAAGGAGCAGCTCGCGCGGCTCCTCGTGAAGGTCTCGATCACGACGACGCAGGACGGGGTCGAGGTCACGCTCGACGGTGAGCGCCTGATCTCGGGTACCGGCGTCGGCGAGAAGACCGTGACGCCTGGTAGCCACGCGCTGGTGGCGACCAAGCCCGGCTTCGAGACGCTCACCCAGAACCTCTCGCTCAACCCGGGCGAGCCCTACGCCGAGACCCTGGTGCTCAAGCCGGCGCCCAAGCCGGCCACCAAGCTGGTGCGTCGCTGGGAGAAGACCTGGGTGCCGTGGACGATCGCCGGCGCCGGTGCCGGCGTGGGCCTCCTCGGCGCGGGCCTGATGGTCATCGCGCGGTCGCACATGGACCAGTTCAACTCGACCATCTCGAGCAAGTGCAGCAGCGGCTGCTCGCAGCCCGACCTGCCCGGCGGCGAGGGGCCCGACGATCCGGATCTGGTCGCGGCCTACGATCGCAAGGACCAGGCGAACCTCGAGAACACGCTCGGCATCGGCATGGTCGGCGTCGGCGGCGCCGCGGTGCTCACCGGCCTGGTGATGGTCGCGCTCAACCAGCCCAAGGAGGTCCCGGCCCAGGGCCCGACCGGCCCGCAGGTGGTGTTCACCGGCTCCGACACCAACCTCGGTGTCAGTGTCATGGGCCGCTTCTAGCGGCGAGGGTCATGGGCCGCTTCTAGCGGCGAGGGTCATGGGCCGCTTCTAGCCCACGTCTTCCTCGACGGCCTCGACGCCGCGCCGCTGGGCGCGGCGTCGTCGTTTTCGGCGCGGGGTTACTTCTTCTTCGCCGCGCGCGACTCGAGCAGGCGCAGCTCCGAGGCCGCCTCGGTGTGCCCCGGCTGCAGCCGCAGCACCTCGCGGAACGACGACATCGCCGCAGCGTCCTCGCCGAGCATGCGCGCGATGCGGCCGAGGTAGAACGGCGCGGTGGCGCTCTTGGGCGAGAGCTTGGCCGCGTGGGTCAACGCGGCGCGCGCCGGCTGCGTCACCGCGGCCTTGTCGGTGGCGCCGGCGAAGAGCGCCCAGCCCAGGAGCGCGTGGTAGTCGGCCTCCTCGGGGTTCATCTCGATGGCCTCGGCGAACGCCCGCGCCGCGACCTCGAAGTGCTCGCGGCGCAGCGCCATCTCGCCGGCGCGGAAGTGCTCCTCGGCGCCGAGGATGCGCAGCGCCATGGCCTCGGCCTCGGCCTCCTGCCTCGCCAGCGCCGCCTTGCCGCCGGCGCGCAGGACCCGCAGGTACTCCGCCCGATCCTTGCTGTTGGTCAGCACGCGGAACGCCTCGTTGATCGCGGCGAACAGGCGCTGGGCCGCGCGATCGTCGTCGTCGAACTTGAGCGCGGTCAGGCGATCGGGGTGCAGCTTGCGCGCGAGCGCGAAGTAGGTGGTGCGCACCACGTCGGGCGCGGTCTGCTCGGTCACCCCGAGCAGCGCGAAGTGATCGCCGCCGCCGTCGAGGACGGCCAGCTTCTCGGTGACCAGCGCGGCCAGCTCCTCGGGCGTCATCGCCGGCGCCTTGGCGCGAGCCGCGGCCGCCCGCGGGCGCGCCGCCGCCCGGCTCGGGCCCGTCGCCGACGATCCGGCCGGCGTGGGCCCGGCCGCGTTCGGCGCCGCGGCCGGCCTCGGCGCAGGGACGGGCGCCGCGGCGGCCGGCGGCGTGGTGACCCCGGTCGGCCGATCGCCGGCGCCCAGCGCCGCGCCGGTGACCACCAGCGCGTAGGCGATCGCCAGCGTCGGCCGCGGATCGCCGCCGCCCATGCCGGCGAGCTCGTCGGCGGTGGTGCCGTCGCGCAGCCGCTCGAGCACCGGCTGGGCCTCGGCGCCGAAGCCGTACTGTGGGATCACCTCGACGGCGCCGTCGGCCAGCCGCAGCGTGCCGCCGCCCAGCGCCGCGCGCAGGCCGACCTCCGCCAGGTGGGTGCGCGCGCCGAGGTAGATCAGCGCGCGCAGGTCGATCGCGATCTCGCTGGCGGACGCCAGGGTGCGCTCGTCGTGGACCTCGAACGTCGCGCCGGTGAGCGCGAAGGTGCGGATGGCCTTGGTCGCCATCGCCCGCCGACGCAGGCGATCGGCGTGCTCCGCCGGCAGCGTGACCATGGCGGCGAGCACGTCGACCTCGTCGGTGCCCGGCGCCGCCGCGACCCGCCGCGACAGCTCGGCGACCTGGGTCGAGGTGATGAGGCCGGCGGTGAGCGCGAGCTTGGCGGCGGAGTCGGCGGCCAGCGGCGAGCTGGCAGCGACCAGGGCGCCGCCGTCGAGGCCGAGCAGGTACGCCTTGCCCCCGGCGCTCACCCGCACCTCGCCGGAGAAGCGGCGCGCCGCCAGCGCCGCCAGGGTGCGGCCCCAGGGACGATCGTCGGTGGTGCCCGACGCCAGGACGGTCATCGTCCGGTCACTCCCGCCGGGCCCGCCACGCCCGACGCCCGAGATACACCAGCGCCCCGACGACCACCGCCGCGACCAGGATCCCGACCAGGGTCGCGCTGGCGGAGGCAAAGCCCCACACGGCGACGGTCGTGGCGACGGTTCCAGGCATCGGCGATCGCGAGGATCCCCAGACCGCCGGGGCCGCGTCAACCGCCGGGCCCCGCGTCCTGCACCGGTCGGGTCGCCTGGCGGGGGGCCAGCGCCGTGGGCTAGACTCGGGCCTCGGCATGAGCGTCTCGTTCCCCCTCGACGGCATGCGGGTGCGCTTCTCCGGCGCCACCAACATCGGGCGCAAGCGCGAGCACAACGAGGACTCGATCTTCCTGCCGACCGACGACCGCCTCGCGATCGTGTGCGACGGCATGGGCGGCCACGCCTCCGGCGACGTCGCCTCGAGCCTGGCGGTCGACACCATCGTCGAGCACTTCCGCGAGACCGCGTCGGCCCAGGTGCTGACCTGGCCGTACAAGGTCGATCGCGACCTGCGCACCCACGTCAACCGCATGAAGACCTCGGTGATGCTGGCCAACCTCGAGATCTGGGAGCGCAGCCAGCGCGAGTCCCGGTTCAAGGGCATGGGCACCACCTGCGTGGCGATGTACTTCCTCGACGACACCATCGTCGTCGGGCACGTCGGCGACAGCCGCTGCTACCGGGTCCGCGCCCACGAGATGGTCCAGCTCACCGAGGACCACTCGCTCATCAACGACTACATCAAGATGAAGCGGGTCACGGCCGAGGAGGCCGAGTCGTGGCCGCACAAGAACGTGATCGTGCGAGCGCTCGGCATGAAGGACTCGGTGCAGGTCGACATCCTCACCGAGCCGCCCAAGGTCGGTGACTGCTACGTGATGTGCTCCGACGGGCTCTCGGGGATGCTCTCGGATCCGCAGATCGCCCACATCGTCGACACCGAGCGCGATCTCGATCGCGCGGTCGAGCGCCTCATCGACGGCGCCAACGAGGAGGGCGGCGTCGACAACATCTCGGTCGTGCTGGCCCGGATCGAGGCGGCGTGATCGCGCGGCTCGGGTTCGTCGTCGGCGCGCTGGTGCTGGCCGCCGCGTGCGGCAAGGGCCGCGAGGACGCGGCGCCGACGCCAGGCGCCGGCAGCGCCGCGCCGGTCGAGGTGTTGCCCGCCGCCGAGCGCGTCCGCGCCGAGACCGCGTGCGACGCCTTCGTGGCCCAGGTGTGCGGCTGCGCCGAGCGCGACGCGGCGACGTGGGCCGATCGCTGCCACATGGCCAAGGCGATGCCGCAGGCGCTCGAGCTCAGCCTCGACGTGGCGGCCCACCCCGACACCACGGCCCAGACCGTCGGCCAGCTCCAGCGCCAGGCACGCAAGCTCGCCGCCAAGTGCATCGAGGACACCGCGGCCCTCGCCGTCGAGGGTTGCCGCTAGGATGTCCGAGTCAGGTGATGCGACGGCCGGCAACGCCGAGCTCGCGCCAGGCCAGCAGGTCGGCGAGTACGTCGTCGACGCGAAGATCGGCGAGGGCGGGTTCGGGTCGGTGTTCCGCGCGACCCACCCCGTGATCGGCAAGATCGCCGCGATCAAGGTGCTCGCGCCCAAGTACTCCGCCGATCCCGACATGCTGTCGCGGTTCGCGAGCGAGGCCAAGGCGGTCAACCAGATCCGGCATCGCAACATCATCGACATCTTCGCCTTCGGGACCCTGCCCGACGGACGCAGCTACTACGTGATGGAGTTCCTCGAGGGCGAGTCCCTCGCCGATCACCTCGAGCGGGTCGGCGCGATGCCGCTGGAGGAGGCGCTGCCGGTGCTCGAGGCCCTGGCCCGCGCGCTCGACGCCGCCCACGCCAAGGGCATCGCCCACCGCGATCTCAAGCCCGACAACGTCTTGCTCGCCCGCGATCCCGACGGCGAACCGTTCCCCAAGCTGCTGGACTTCGGCATCGCCAAGCTCCTCGGCGGCGACGGCGGCGGCGCGATGCACAAGACCCGGACCGGCGCGCCCATCGGCACGCCCTACTACATGTCGCCCGAGCAGAGCCGGGGGCGCGACGTCGACCACCGCACCGACATCTACGCCTTCGGCGTGATGACGTACCAGCTGCTCACCGGCACCGTGCCGTTCGACGGTGACGACTACATGGACATCCTGATGAAGCAGATCGGCGAGGAGCCGGTGCCGCCGTCGCGGCGCCGTCCCGACCTGCCGCCGGGGATCGACGAGGCCGTCGCCTGGATGATGCGCAAGGACCCGGCCGCGCGCCCGCCGGACCTCGCGTCGGCGATGGCCGCGCTGACCGAGGCGGCGCAGGCCGCGGGCCTCCGGCTGCCGATGTCGACCCGCGTCGAGCGGCGCTCCGGCGTGGTCGGCACCCCGCGGACGCCGGTCGGGGTGCCGCCGCTGACCCCCGACCTGCGCCGCGCCGGCACCGCGCCGACGGTGGCGCTCGGTGGGGCCGAGCTGCCGATCGAACCGCTGGCGCCAGCGGCGCCGCGCACGGGCCGATGGCGGTGGGCCGCGGGAGGTGTCGCCCTGATCGCCCTCGCCGGGATCGTCGTCGTCGCGACCCGTCCATCGACGCCGGCACCCACCCGCCCGGCGGCCGTCGCCGTCGTGGCGCCGCCCGACGCAGCGCCGCGACGGCTCCCCGACGCGCGCCCGCGCCTGGTGACGCTGACGTTCACGGGCCTCCCGGCGGGCGCCGAGGCCCACGGCCCAGGCGGAACGCTGCTGGGGGTGGCGCCGACGATCCAGCTGCCCGTCGGGCAGGCCCCGCTGGTGATCACGCTGACCGCGGAGGGCCACGCGCCTTCCTCGATCACGGTGACGCCCGATCGCGATCAGGCGCACGAGGTGATCCTGACCGTGAAGCCCGCCGTCGAGCCGCCGCCGACCAAGCCCGAGCGCCCGCGGCCCCGGCCCGACGACAAGCCGAAGTGTCCTGGGAGCCCGGGCTGCAAGCCCACCGATCGCAACTCGCTGCCCGATCCCTTCGCGCGGTGAGCTGCCGCAAGGAGGACCGATGACGACGAGGAGTGAGGGTCGCCCGCGCTGGCGGCCCGCGGTGGTGGTGGCGACGGTGATCCTGATGATCGCCGGCTCGACCGGGGCGCGTGCCGACGCGAGCCGCGACGATGCCGAGCGGCTGTTCCGAGCCGGCGCCCAGGCCTACAAGGCGGCCCAGTACGAGACGGCTACCCGCGCGTTCGAGGAGGCCTTCGCGCTGTTGCCCCTGCCCGCGATCACGTTCTCCGAGGCCCAGGCCTACCGGCTGTGGTACGTCGCCAGCAAGGAGCCGGCCTACCTGCGCCGCGCCGTCGAGCTCTACCAGCGCTACGTCGCCGACCAGCGCGAGGGCGAGCTGGTCGCCGACGCGATCGGCCACCTCGCGGATCTCGAGCCGGTGCTGGCCGCCTGGGCGCGGCCGGCGAGGCGACGGCGATGCCCGCGCGCGCGACCCGCACCCAGCTGATGATCTCGAGCCAGCAGGACGGCGCCCGCGGCCGCGTCGACGACGTCGCCGGACCGCTGCCGCTGACGGTGGAGGTCTCCCCGGGCGAACACGAGGTCGTCGTCGAGGCCGACGGGTTCCAGCCCCGCACCCAGCGGGCGACCGCGGTCGAGGGCGAGTTCATCGTGGTCGAGGTCGAGCTGGCGCCACGTCCGGCGTTGCTCGACATCGCCACCGAGGCCGGCGCCACGCTGGTGGTCGACGGCCGCGCCGCCGGTGCGACCCCGCTGGCGACGCCGGTGTCGCTGCCCGCGGGCCCCCACCGGGTGGCCGTGCTGCGCCGTGGCCGCCAGGCCTGGACCGCCGACGTCGAGCTCACCCGTGGGCAGGAGCTGACGATCACCGCGGCGCTGCGCCCCAGCGGCCAGCGCCGGGCGGTGCCCTGGGTGCTCGGCGGGGCCGGCGTGCTGGCGCTGGGCGCCGGGGCCGCCGCGCTGGTCGCCCTCGACGCCCAGGGGCAGGCCCAGGCGATCGACGACCGCCGCGGCGCCGGCTCGATCACCGTCGACGACCTTGCCAGCTACGACGACGCCCGGGCCCGCCGTGACGGGGCGGCGCGGGCCGGGTGGCTCCTCGGCGGGGCCGCCGTCACCACCGCCGCGATCGGCCTCTTCATGTACATCTTCGATCGCCCCTCGGCGGAGGCGGGCCCTGCCCTGACGCCGATGGTCACCTCCGACGGCGCCGGGCTCGCGCTGGGAGGCGCGCTGTGACGTCGGCGGCGCGAGCGCTGGTGCTGACGGTCGGCCTCGCCGGCTGCGCGGCGCTGCCGGAGATCGAGGCCGGCGTGTGCGGCAACGGCGTCGTCGAACCCGCGCTCGGCGAGGCGTGCGATGGCGACGCCGGCTGCGGCGAGCCCGCCACCGCCAACGCCTGCCGGCGGGTGTGCGACGACGACGGCGCCGGCTGTCCAGACGGCTGGGGCTGCGGCCTCGACCGGCTCTGCCGCGAGCCGACCGGGACGTTCGCCTCGCGCGGCACCACCAGCATGCCCACCACCGGGCTCGAGGCGCTCGACCTCGATGGGGACGGCCGCGCGGATCTGCGCGGCCAGGACGCCACCGGCGTGACCCTCGTGTTCGGAGAGGCCGATGCGTCGCTGGGCGATCTGCGGCGGGTGCCGTTGCCGCCGCTGGCCACCCGCGTCGCCGCGGTCGACGTCGATCTCGATGGCGATCGCGATCTCGCCGTCGGCATCACCGCCGGCCTGGCGCTGATGACCGCCGACGGCGCGCGCGGCTACGATCCGGTGGCCCAGGGCGCGATCGACCTGCCGCTCGACCCCTGCGAGGACCTCCACGGCGCCAGCATCATCCGGGGCAGCAGCCTCGAGGGCGCGCTGCTGATCGTCGTCGGCGGCCAGCGCCTGTTCTTCCTCGACAACCCGGGCGCCTGCGACCCCGGCGCCCCGGGCGCCGCGGCGTGCGTGCTGGGGCCGAGCTCGGCGCCGCTGGTCGCAGCCGGGGTGGTGCGAGGTCGCCTCGGCTACGACGGCAGCGACGGAGTCTCGGCGCAGGAGCAGTTCCTGGTGCCGCGGGTCGGCGACACCGAGCTGCGCGTGCTCGGCATCCGCGACAGCGTGCTCCAACCCAAGCTCCTCGAGACCTTGCCGCTGAGCGCACCCCTGGGCGACGACGCGCTGGTCGCGATCGGCGACTTCGACGCCGACGGCTGCGCGGACGTCGTCGCGAACACCGGCACCACGGTCGAGCTGTTCCGCGGGCTTGGCGCCGGCACGCCGGCCGGGTGCCGCGCCGTCGACGACGTGGCCGTCGGGCTGGGGCCCCGGCCGGAACCGTCGCTGGGCGCCGGCGTCCTCGCCGGCCGCGACGTCTTGTTCTCGGCCTTCGTCGACGAGGACTCCGGCCTCACCGGCCTGTTGGCGTACGCCGTCAGCGCGGGCGCCACGCTGCAGCCGTACTTCCTCGGCGCCACCGTCACCACGCCGACCTCGCTGGCCGCGCTCGACGCCAACCACGACGGCGCCACCGACCTCGTGGCCACCAGCGCCGAGGGCCTGGTCGATCTCTACCTCAACGACGGCATCGCCTCGCTCCCGCCGCCATCGGGCGCGACCATGCACCGGTTCCCCATCGACACCGGCGGCGGCGACGTCGTGGCCCTGGCCGTCGGCGACTTCGACGGCGACCTCCACGACGACGTCGCCCTCACCGTGCCGGAGGCCACCGGGATCGGGGCCGCCGCCGCCGAGCAGCTGCTCGTGGTCTACGGCACTCCGTCGGGGCACCCCGACGCCGCGATCTCGGCGGGCCGCTTCGGCGCCAGGAGCCAGATCTCGATGCAGCCCGGCGGCGGGCTCACCCCCGACAGCCTGCTGGTGATGTCGAACCCGCCGCTGGAGGACACCGGCGTGTGCTCGCGCCCGCTGGCCATCGTCATCGGCGACACGTCACGGCAGCTGCTGTCGCCCTTCGCGCTGACCTACGACCCACAGGACCAGCGCGATCTCGACGCGGTCACGCCGCGGCTGGTCCTCGACGTCTCCAGCGACGAGGCCCCCGGCACCCTCGCCACCATCGGCACGCTGCCCGCGCGGCCGATCCTCGATCTGCCGGCGTTGCTGGTGACCTCGAGCGTGATCACCGACGACGACGGCTTCATGCTGGGCGCGCAGGCGGAGCAGCCGCTCGACAACGAGCCGCGGTTCGACGACCTGCAGCTCGCCGTCGCGCAGCGCGACGACGGTCCGCGCGACGTCGTGGCGCTGTCGAGCAGCCGCGCGCTCGAGCTCGATCCCGCCACCGGCGCGGCCGTGTTCACCGACCTGGCCCCGGCGGCGCAGGGCAGCGTGGCCCTCGAGCTGGTCGACCTCGACGGCGACGGTGCCCTCGAGGTGCTGAGCGCCAACGCGGGCATCGCGAGCGTCGGCGGCGGGCTCGTCGGTGGCACCGCCCAGCAGGTCTGGTGGGCGCCGCTGGCCGCGCCCGGCCAGAGCTGGGGCACGATCACCTATGCGACCTGGCCCGACGCCTACCGCTGCTTCGACGTCGTCTCCGTTGACGTGGCCACCGACGTGGTGGCGGGCCGCCGGGTGGTAGCCACGTGCTTCGCCTCGCCGGCGCAGACGCCGACGCTGTTGTGGGGCACGCTGCGCCCCGCGGGTGGCTTCGACGAGCTCGCGCAGCTCACCACCGCGATCGCCGGTCGCGGGCTGGTCGCGGCCGACTTCGACGGCGATGGCCTCGAGGATCTGGCCGTCTACCGCGACGGCGTCGTCGAGGTGCTGCGACAGTGCGCCGGCGACGAGGTCGACCTCGCGTGCGCCGCGCCGACCCCGCTGCCGTGACGGCGGTCGTCAGGCGGTCGCCGCGACGGCCCCACCGTCGGTGACGATGGCGTCGGTGGCGCTGCCGGTGCGCGCGCCGGCCCACACCACCGCGCGCTCGAGGCGCGCGCCGGGCGAGACGATCGCACCCGCGCCGATCACCACGCCCGGACCGATCTCGGCGCCGGCGCCGATCACGCTGCCGGCGCCGACGGCGACCGGCGCCACCAGCCGCGCGTCGGGGTGGATGCGCGCGGTGGGATCGACGCCGCCGAGTCGCCCCGGCGGGTGGCGCAGGGTCACGCCGCCGAGCAGGTCGAGGTTCGACGCCAGGTAGCGCGCCGGCGTGGAGTGCTCGGCGAAGTAGCCGCCGGCGTGGACGTAGGCGCCGACCCGCTCGCCGGCGCGCAGCCACGGCAGGTAGCCCTGGCGGATCATGCAGGCCTCGCCGTCGGGCAGCCGGCGCAGCACCGACGGCCGGGTCACGTGCACACCGCAGAACATGTGGGCGCCGTCGCCGAGCACGTCGCGCACCCGCGGCCCGGCGGCGTCGGGCGCGATCGCCACCGCGCCCCAGCTGACAGCGTCGGGTACCGCGCGCACCACCATCACCCCGAGGGTGTCGGCGACCCGCGCCTGGTCGTGGTAGGCGGCGAGCAGCGCGGCGACGTCGAGGTCGAAGATCAGCTTGCCGTTGAGCGACAGCAGCGGCGCATCGCTGCCCTCGGGATCGAGCAGCGCCAGCGCGTGGCGCAGGCCGCCGCCGGTGCCGAGGATGGTCGGCTCGTGGCTGTAGCGGATGCGGGCGCCGAGGCGCGCGCCGTCGCCGAGGACCTGCTCGATGGCGTCGCCGCGGTGGTGCAGGTTGATGACCAGCTCGGTGACGCCGTGGGCGACCAGGTTGGCGATGCCGTACTCGAGGATGGGCCGCCCCAGGACGGGCAGCATCGGCTTGGGCAGCGCGGCACCGAGCTCGCCGAGGCGAGAGCCATAGCCGGCACACAACAGCATCGCGCGGGTCACGTCAGGTCCTTGGTTAGCACGACGAAGCGGCGCTCGCCGACGACGCCGGCGACGCGCTCGTAGAACGGCCGCGGGCCGATCCACGCGACCTCGCAGATCGGGTGATCGACGGCGACGTCGACGAGGCACGCCAAGAGCACCGCCTCGCCGAGGCCGGCGCCGCGGTGCGCGGGCCAGGTGCCGGCCGGGCCGAACCAGCCGAGGCCGGCGTTGTTGCCGTCGTGGGCGGCGAAGGCGGCGTAGGCGCCGTCGCGCACCGCGACGTGGACGCCGGCGGGCGAACCCGTCAGCGCGCGGGTGACCTCGAACGGCCAGGTGCCGCCGAACTCGTCGGCGATCGCCGCCGGCAGCGCGACCTCGTCGGGCGTCGCCCGTCGGACCTGGTAGCCACGGGCGGCGGCGGCGGCGGCGGCGGCCTGCGCTCGCGCGCGCGACACCCGCGGGTTGGTGCGCACGTCGAGGTGCAGGTTGGTCGCGCGCTCGGCGCGCGCGACGTAGCCGCGGCGCCCGAGCCAGCCGAGGGTGAGGGTGTTGCGCTCGTCGACGCCGGGCGCCAGGTAGTTGCCCGGCAGATCGAGCGCGCGGGCGCGGGTGGCGCCGGTGGCGAGGAGGTGCGCCTCGCACGCCGCTGGAGCGCGCCGCCGGCGCCGCGGCCGCGATGCGCCGGCGTCATCGCGAGCACGCGGACGCGACCGCCGCTGGCCGCCGCCACCCCGACCAGCACGCCGTCGTCGTCGACGCCGAAAGTGGCGACCGGCCCGCCCGGCGCGTCGCCGAACAGCTTCTCCTCGGCGACCGCCGCCGCGTCGTCGAAGGCGCACGCCGCCGCCAGCACCGCGCGCGCCTCGGCCAGGCGCGCGTGCGCGAGCGGAGTCACGGCCCAGGCCACGGCCGACCCTACCGTCGCCGGCCGAGGCGGCCCACTTTTCCTCGGGACGACGTCCCCGGCGCCCACTCGAGGGTAGGATCGCGCCATGTGGCGGGGCGTGATGAGGGGGGTGGGGGTGGCGGCGGTGGTGCTAGCGGCGGCGCCGGCACGCGCGGAGCTCGGCGCGGTGAGCCTCGAGCTCGGCGGCGATCTCGGCGTGGCGCCGCAGAACCTCACCAGCGGCGGCGCCGCCGGCGTCACCGGGCGCGCCTCGCTCACCACGACCTGGGGCCGGTGGAGCTCGCAGGCTGCGATCTCGATGTACACGCCGCGCGCCGACGACTTCACGGCGTTCGTGGTGAGCGGTCGGATCACCCGCTGGCGCCTCCGCGAGGGCTTCGTCTTGCCGCCGATGCAGCTGGCCGGCCGGCAGTGCGCCATCCACGGCGATGCGTACGGCACCGTCGAGCCCTACGTCGTGATGGAGCAGCAGCCCGACGGGCGCTGGGACTGCCAGCACGTGCTGCTGCTCTTCCCCGGCGGCCAGCTCATCCACGCCACCGGCTGGTCGCTCGGCTTCCGCCAGGTCCTCGACGGCAAGTACAAGGACGCCGACCTCGGCACCGAGGTGCTCCACGTCGACGCCGGCGCGCCGGTGGTGGCGTGGACCAAGACCGCGATGATCGGCGATCAGGTCGGCGCCCTGCTCGACGTGGAGGGCTACCTCTACGCCTTCGCCAGCGACGACGAGATCCGGTTTCGCCCCGGCGCCGCCGCCCGCCTCAACCTGCTGGCCAAGCGCTTCTACATGGGCCCGCAGGTGCGCATCGACCTGTTCACCGGCATCGAGGTGATGCTGCAGGTCGGCGCCACCCTGAACGTCCTCGACCTCTGATCGCGCCGGCGGCGCGCCGGCTCAGGCCTCGACGGCGCGGCGGCCGAGCACGGTGCCGAGCTCGCGCGCGAGCACCGCGCGGACGTCCGCCATCGCGAGGCCGACCCCGAGCTCCTCGGCCATCGAGGTCATGACCTCGGAGGCGAACCCGCACGGGTTGATGCGATGGAAGTACGACAGATCGGTGGTGACGTTGAGCGCCAGGCCGTGGAACGTGACCCAGCGCCGACAGGCGATGCCCATCGAACAGATCTTCTTGCGACCGCCGGCGCGGGCGTCGAGCCACACGCCGGTCTTGCCGGGCTCACGGCCAGAGGGGAGATCGAACGCGGCCAGGGTGGCGATCACCGCGTCCTCGAGCCCGCGCAGGAACGCGTGCAGATCGCGCTCGCCGCCGTCGCGCAGCAGCACGATCGGATATGCGACGAGCTGGCCGGGGCCGTGGTAGGTGACGTCGCCCCCGCGCTCGATCTCCACCACCTCGACGTCGCCGGCGGCGACGACGTTGCCCTGGGACTCGCGCCGACGGCCCAGGGTGATCACGTGCGGGTGCTCGACGAGCAGCAGGGTGTCGTCGCCGGCGCCGCCCTTGCGCGCCTCGACCAGCGCGAGCTGCCGCGCCCACGCCTCGCGGTACCCCGTGATGCCGAGATCGACGACCTGCCAGGGCGCCGGGGCCAGCGCCGATCGCGCGCGCTCGCCGGCGGTGGCGCTCATGCCCGGTTGAGCTGGTGCACCGCCTCGCCGATGGCGGCGGCGGTGGCCTCGCGCAGGCCCTCGGCCAGGGTCGGGTGCGCGTGGATGGTGAGGTTGAGATCCTGGGCGACCGCGCCCATCTCGATGGCGAGGGTCATCTCGGCAATGAGGTCGGTCGAGCCGTTGCCGACGAGGTGGGCGCCGAGGATCTCCTCGCTCTTGGCGTCGACGATCACCTTGCAGAAGCCCTCGGTGTCGTTGGCGCCCAGGGCCCGGCCCAGCGCCGCGAACGGGAACTTGCCGACCTTCACCGTGTGGCCGGCGGCCTTGGCCTCGTCCTCGGTGAGGCCGCACGACGCGATCTCGGGATCGGTGAACACCACCGCGGGGATCGTGCGCACGTCCATCGCCGCCTTGTGCCCGGCGATGACCTCGGCCACGACCTCGCCCTCCTTGGTGGCCTTGTGGGCCAGCATCATCCCGCCGATGACGTCGCCGATGGCGTAGATGCCGCCGACGTTGGTGCGCAGCTGCTCGTCGGCGACGATGAAGCCGCGGCCGTCGAGCTTGACCCCGACCGCCTCGAGGCCGAGGTGCTCGGTGTTGGGGCGCCGGCCGATCGACAAGAGGATCTTGTCGGCGTCGATGGTGGCGGTCTTGCCGCCCTCGAGCTCGACGGTGAGCACCGCCCGGTCGGCCTTGGCCTCCCAGCTCTTGGCCTTGGCGCCGAGCATCACCTCGACGCCCATCTTCTTGAGCTTGCGCGCGACCACCGCGACGCAGTCCTTGTCCATCGCGCCGAGCAGGCCGCCGGTGGCCTCGACCACGGTGACCTTGCTGCCGAACTTGGCGTAGGCCATGCCCAGCTCGAGGCCGATGTAGCCGCCGCCGATGACGATGAGGCGCGGCGGGATGGCGGGCAGCGCCAGGGCGCCGGTCGAGTCGATGATCCGATCCTGGTCGATGGTGAAGCCCGGGATGTTCATCGGCCGCGAGCCGGTGGCGATCACCACGCTCTTGGCGATGACGGTCTCGGTGGCGCCGTCCTTGCCCACGACCGAGAGCCGGTGGCCGTCGGGGCCGGGCTTGCCGAGGGTCGCGGTGCCCTCGATGAGGGTGACGCCGTTGCCCTTGAGCAGCGTGCGCACGCCGCCGGTGAGCTTGCTCACCACCGAGCCCTTCCAGGCCTGCAGCTTGCCGACGTCGAGGGTCGGCTTGCCGCTGATGCCGATGCCGAGCTCGTCGGCGTGGCCCATCTTGTCGAACATCTTGGCGGCGTGGATCACCGCCTTGCTCGGGATGCAGCCGACGTTGAGGCACACCCCGCCGACGTACTCGCGCTCGATGACCGCGGTCTTGACCCCGAGCTGGCCGAGGCGGATGGCGGCGGGGTAGCCGCCGGGACCTGCACCGATGACGACGGCGTCGAAGCGCTGCTCTGGCATGGCGATCTGGTACCCCGATTCGGGGCCGGGTGCCACCGGCGCCCGGGCGTCATCGACGGGCGACGCGGCGCGCCAGGGCCGTGGACGCGCGCCGTGCCCTCACGCCGTGCGGACGCGCGCCGTGCCCCCACGCCGTGGCGACGCGACCATGCGAGAACGTATCGGGCGCGAGCTCGGCGCGATGCGGGTAGCGTGCGACCCATGCGGTCGCCACGGACGTGCCTCATGACCTCGCTCGTAGGTGCGGTCGCCTGCGGCGGCGGCGGCGGCTTGCCCGACGCGCGGATGGTCGCCGACGACGCCCCGACCGACGCGCCGACGGGCCCCGACGCCACCCAGCGGACCTGCGCCGTCGACAACGGCGGCTGCGGCGCCATCGAGATCGCGACCTGCGTCGCCGCGCCCGGTGGGGTC
>JAWKQW010000009.1:0-469550 GCA_041389945.1 Kofleriaceae bacterium | reverse complement strand
CGCGGAGTTCCCACCGGGGACGTACTGGCTCGCTCGCTTCGCGCCCATCGCCCCCGTCCCACGCGCCGGCCTGTAGCGCCGCCGCCCTCGCCTCTCCTGCCGCGCTCCCTCCAGCGTGCGACGCCAGCCCACCGGGCTCGGCATCGCGCGCCGCCGCTGCATGGGCACGGGCCTGGCGCGCCTGCGCCTGCCCGTGCCGACCGCGCGTCCGTCGCGGCCAATTGGGCCGCCGGCGACGCACCAGAACTACGTAGTACGCGACGCTACCTGGGTCCGGCGGTCTGGGTTCGGTCGGTCCGGGTCGGTCGGTCCTCAGGACTTCTTTCGTACTAGGGTGCCATCGTCGAGGCGCTCCTGAAGCCAATCCATGTACTCGTCGCCGGTCATGGCACGCTTGCGGGAGTTGCACATCGAACATGCCGGCTTGGTATTTGCTGCGGAGTGGGCACCACCGCGAGCAAGTGGTATGTCGTGATCTCTAGTCATGACGCCAGATACGCCACAGTAGGCACATCGATGCTTGTACCTGGATAGGATTGCTTGCCATTCTTTCTCGGGGATGTGCTGCGCTGGTCGCTTTCGTCGGCCTCTCCAGCATCGGCCGCATTTTCCAGCCCGAGGATCAGGGTACCGTGCGAGGAACTCGGCTTCCCGTGCTCGTTGACTTTCTGACTGCCAGCGCCCGATGTACTTGCCGCACTTGACGCAAGACGTCATTTCTTCCAATTTTGCTTCTGGCGGGCTCCCGCAGCCTGGCTCTACGCAGTTACCTCGCACGTTTCGTGCGTGACTTCGATTGACACACACGTCAGTGCGAACCAGCTGGCCAAGTGGTTCCTGGCTGCCAGCCTTGGGCGACTCGGCGGCAGTGGCGGCACCGGAAACTCTGGCAGGCATGGGCCCAGGATCTAGCTTTCGTCGCCTTGTGGAAGTCATCTTGGCTGCGGAGTTCCGCGACGGAACCTGGATGCGGCCGCTGTCTGAACGTGCCTACCTCAGCAAGGATCCACCAGTTGCGCGCGTAGCAGCAACGGCGCGCATGCATCGATCCAGGCTTGGGCTATGACGCCTAGCTTCCGAAGGGTCCCAGCTGTTCTCCACATAACCCGCGAGTACCGCATTGTATCTCGGTCCCGTCGGTAGGACTCCGCCCGCTCTTGGAACAATTCCATCGAGGATGTCCCGCTTTCTCGAACGCCTAGCGAGGTTCACTAGCTCCTGCTTTGGTGAAGTCAGCGATTCGGGCTGCGATGGAACGCGACTTACGGGAATGCCAAAAAATCGTGAGAAGTTCAGACGATCGGACATTAGCCAGGCTTCTACTGACCGAACGGCGACGCGGAACTTCATCAAGGAAGGGATTCCGCTAGGGAACATTGTGCCAAGTAGGCTGACTGCGCAGTCCGCGTCGTTGTCCAAATCGCGAAGAATGAACCAAGGAATCACATGCCCGGACCTGCAGAAGTTGGCAAGCGAACGCTGGATGCCCCCCTTTCCATCTTCGATAGACGTATTCGAGATGATTACGCCTGCGTCGGCAGCCAGTCGACGTATCAGTACAAGGTCGAGAAAGCCTTCTGTCACTACATACATTACAGGGATTCCGGGAACAGCATCAGCTGTTGCGCATTCTTTGGTTGTACGCGACTCAGGAGGTGCTTTCCAAAGGAGATTCCCGCCCGCGCCATGGCGACAAGCGCTGGGTCCTGCGCACCTGACAACACCTTCGTATCCTCGTCGGTGGACTCGAGCACAAGAACTTCGTCAGGCTCGATTCCCTCGTCTTTTACCAACTCCTCAGAATGGGTGCTTACAATGATCTGACGATCGGAGAGCGCTGTTACCTTTGCTAGCATCTGGGGAGTTGACGAACTGCCGCCGCGTGTAGACTCAGTTCTGGCTCCTCTAGAAGCAATGGCGCGCTGCTACGAGTGAGCGCCCAGAGCAGGCCGATCAACCTCAATGTGCCGTCTGAGAATTGGTCTTCGCGCTGCACCGCTCCCGGTGCCCGCCAATGAACGTATCGCGCAATGAGGTGGGGCTTTCCGCTCGCTTTGTCTCGATCCAATTTCAACTCAGCAAACTGCGGCAAGATTGCCTTCAGCGCGGAGTTGATCATCTTAAGTCTTTTTCGCTGCCGCTTTATTGGCGTACGAGCAATTTCCTCTAGTAGGTCTTGGCCAAAGGAATCGCCTCCCCTTTTTCCATCCTCTCGTGCTCGCGGGTCGCGCACGAGCTGAGGAACGACATGCGTATACTCCACGGAGGCAAGGAATGCCGCCAGCTCGCGGAATTTCCGATTCGCGGTCACCTGCTCCAGGTGTGTCTGTGACAACAGTTCGGGATCTCTGACATCCTCGCGGTTCGGTCGATTCAGGATCCTCTTAGATCCGTGCCAGACGCGCTCAGACTTAACGCGAGGACGTCCGCTCTTGCTATGCACCAAGGTGAGCTCGTACCGCCATAGCTCTTTGTCTAGTTGGACACTGACATCAATAGACGACGTCCGTAATATTTCGAGCATGGAGCGAGCGAATGCGCTTGAGTCCTCGTCGGGACACCTCGACTGCGCGCTGCAGCCCGCCCTCCTCTTCGGCGATATCGCCTGAAAGCGGAAAACATCAACAGGTTCGACTTCCCGCTGGCGTTCGCGCCCACGATAAACACGCGCTTCTGAAGGTCGACATCGACGGTTCGGAAGTTCCGCCATATTGTGAGCTTGATGAGTGAAATACATTTCGTTCGCGGACGCGTTTGTTTGCTCAGGCCAGCAGAGCGGTGGCTGCCGCGCTTGCTGCGACGTCCTTGCCAACTGCGAGAAGGTTATTCTTGGTGAGTTGGTTAGATGGCTTCATATCGAGCTCCTTTGAATGTCGCTGGTCCGATCCTGCAAGCCAACAGACGTTGCCGAGTAGTACGAACAAGAAAGACAAGGAACATCGCCACGCAGCCACCTCCGCTCCATGACCCCGGGGTGGTTACCGGCCTCAACAAACAAACGGCCCAGACGTACCATCGTACGCTGGGCCGTTTCCACTAACAACGGCGTATGTGTGTCACTTGTGCCACGGGGATCTCCCTCCCTACGGCGTCACTCCTCGCGCTACAGGCGACTCGTCGATAGCTCTAAGAGAGCTCGAGAACTCAGCCTACGAACACCCGCTCGTGCTTCCGCAATTCGGACACTTATGACACGCCCCGTTCCGCACCATCAGCGTCCCGCACTCGTGACACGGCGGCGCGTCCGTCTCCTGCACCCACGCCCGGTCCTTCACCTCGACCGGGATCACCTTCTCCGCCTCCGCGTTCCCCTCGATGAAGTCCCGCGCCATCAGCGGCACCCGCGGCAGGTCGAGCTGCGCCACGCGCGCCGCCGGATGCCGCTCCACCAGGCCGCCCTCGCCGCCCACCGGGAAGCGCAGCGCCAGCCACCGGAAGAGATAATCCATGATGCTCGTCGCGAGCGGGATCTCCTGATTCCCCGTGAAGCCGCTCGGCTCGAACCGCGTGCCCTTGAACTTCTCGATGAGCAGCGGCAGCGGCACGCCGTGCTGCAGCGACAGGCTGACCGCCGTCGCGAAGCTGTCCATCAGCCCCGCGATCACGCTGCCCTCCTTCGCCATGCGCACGAAGATCTCGCCGGGCGAGCCGTCCTCGTAGAGCCCGACGGTGATGTAGCCCTCGTGGCCACCGATCGAGAACTTGTGGGTGAAGCTCGCGCGCTCCACCGGGAGCTTGTAGCGGTTCGCCATCGGCGGGCCGGCCGGGCGGCTCTTCTTGGCGCGCAGCGCCTCGACGAGCATCCGCTCCTCCTTGCTCAGCGTCGCCAGCGCGGCCTCCTCGCTGACCACGAGCTCCTTCGCCTCGAGCTTGCCCGTCGAGGTGGCCTGCTTGAGGTTGGTCGACAGCGGCTGGGTGCGCTTGCAGCCATCGCGGTACACCGCGATCGCCTTGAGGCCCATCTTCCACGCCTCGATGTAGGCGTCCTCGATGTCCTCGACGGTGCACTCCGTCGGCAGGTTGACCGTCTTCGAGATCGCGCCGCTGAGGAACGGCTGGGTCGCGCCCATCATCCGCAGGTGGCCCATGTAGTGGATCGACCGCGAGCCGGTCATGCTCTTGAAGGCGCAGTCGAACACCGGCAGGTGCTCGTCCTTGAGCCCCGGCGCACCCTCGATGGTGTCGTTGGTGTTGATGTGCTCGACGATCGCCTCGATCTCGCGCTCGTCGTAGCCGAGCTTCGCGAGCGCGTGCGGGACGGTGTGGTTGACCGTCTTGAGCATGCCGCCGCCGACGAGGCGCTTGTACTTGACCAGCGCGATGTCGGGCTCGACGCCGGTGGTGTCGCAGTCCATCAGGAACGCGATGGTCCCGGTCGGGGCGAGCACGGTGGCCTGGCCGTTGCGGAAGCCGTAGCGCTCGCCGATCTCGATGGCGCCGTCCCAGCTGTCCTTGGCCGCCTGCATCAGGTCGTACGGCACCAGGGCGGCGTCGACGTCGTCGCACGCGGCGCGGTGCTTCTTCATCACGCGCAGGAACGGCTCCTCGTTCTTCGCGTAGCCCTTGAACGGGCCGGTCGCGTCGCGCGAGATGGTGGCGCTGGTCTTGTAGGCCTCGCCGCACATGACCGCGGTGATGGCGGCGGCGTAGGCGCGGCCCGGCTGGCTGTCGTACGGCAGGCCGCGCGACATCAGCAGCGCGCCGAGGTTGGCGTAGCCCAGCCCGAGCGGCCGGTAGTCCCAGCTGTTCTTGGCGATCTTCTGGGTCGGGTAGCTCGAGTTGTCGACGATGATCTCCATCGCCGTGCTGGTGGTCTGCACCGCGCGCTTGAACGCCTCGGTGTTGAACTCGCCGGCGTTCGAGCCGCTGTCGAACTGGAACTTGCGCAGGTTGAGCGACGCCAGGTTGCAGGCCGAGTCGTCGAGGAACATGTACTCCGAGCACGGGTTGCTCGCGTTGATGCGGGCCGTGTTCGGGCAGGTGTGCCAGTCGTTGATGGTGGTGTCGTACTGCATGCCCGGGTCGCCGCAGATCCACGCGGCCTCGGCCATCTTGTGCATGACCTCCTTGGCCCGGTGGGTCTCGACCGGCGCGCCGGTGGTCACGCCGCGGGTGGTCCACTCGCCGTCGCGGAGCACGCTCTCCATGAAGGCGTCGGTGACGCGCACGGGTGGTTGGCGTTCTGGTAGTTGACCGAGTCGTAGGCGCCGCCGGAGACGTTGAAGCCGCCGTCGTAGCCGGCGTCGATGAGCGCCCAGGCCTTCTTCTCCTCCTGGGCCTTGCACTCGATGAAGTCGACGACGTCGGGGTGCTCGACGTTGAGGATGACCATCTTGGCCGCGCGCCGGGTCTTGCCGCCGCTCTTGATGGCGCCGGCGAAAGCGTCGAAGCCGCGCATGAACGAGACCGGGCCGCTCGCGGTGCCGCCGCCGTTGAGCAGCTCGCGCGAGGAGCGCAGGTTCGACAGGTTCGAGCCGGTGCCCGAGCCGTACTTGAAGAGCATGCCCTCGGTCTTGGCGAGCTCGAGGATGGCGCCCATCGAGTCGTCGACAGCGTTGATGAAGCAGGCCGAGCACTGCGGCGCGGCCTCGACGCCGACGTTGAACCAGACCGGCGAGTTGAACGCCATCTTCTGGTGGAGCAGCAGGTGGACCAGCTCGTCGCGGAACGCCCACGCGTCACGCTCGGTGGCGAAGTAGCCGTCCTCCTTGCCCCAGGCGTAGATGGTGTCGGCGACGCGCGCGATCATCTGGCGCACCGAGTGCTCGCGCTGCGGCGTGCCGAGGGTGCCGCGGAAGTACTTCTGGACGACGACGTTGGTCGCGGTCTGCGACCAGGTCTTCGGGAACTCGACGCCGCGCTGCTCGAAGAACACCTTGCCGTCGGCGCCGGAGATGACCGCGTCGCGCAGCTCCCACTCGACGGTGGCGAAGGGGTCGACCCCGTCGTGGGTGAAGAACCGCTCGAAGGTCAGGCCCGGACGGGCGTGCTTCTCGTCGACCACGCGGCTGCCGCGATGGTCACGCGACGTCTTGGTGGAGCTCCCCACGGCCTTCTTGGCTGTAGCACTGACCGGACCGGACTTGATGTCGGTGACGGCGGTGGTGGGCGCGGCGACGACGGCCTTCTGATCCTGCATTTCCCCTCCTGAATACGATGCGCGGCGTTGACGGTCTGGCGAGCGTGTGGATGGCGATGACGTGACGGAATCAAGGCGCACGGGTACTGCTGGCAGATAAAGCTATCTGCCCGATTCCACTCGGGAATCCCCTGCCCTGACCCACCTTACCCACGCGGTTCCCTCCGTGTCTGGAAGGGTCTGGCGCGGGCGGAAGTCTCTTGTACTGGCGGCCCCAGATCCGGGCAAGAAAAAGCGCCACTAGATTTGGGGGTCGGCCCGGGAGTGACCACCACCGATAGTGTGTGTGGGGGTGGGATAGGCTGTGGATATGAATGTGAACTGTGGATCCTCGGACCCTCTCCCGGGCGCTTTTTTGTGTTGCGAAGCAACCGGTTACACAGCCCTGTGGATTGCACTGTGGGGTGTGTGTAACCGCCAATAACACGGCGCGTTATTCAGGGAGATCTCCACCTGAAAAAAATTTGCGCGGCGCTCCGGAGTGCGGTTGAAGGGGGGTTTTTTCGGCGCAAAAACGGGGGCGGGATCGGCACCGGATCGAGGGTGCAGATCCCGGGGATCGGCACCTCGCGGAGGCGCCCCGCGTGAGGCGATCCCGGGGCGTGACGAAGGCCTCGGAGTGGCGAAAATGCGACCCCGCGCACGGTTTCCACCGCGAATTTCGGGATCGGCGTGTGTCAGGAGTGACCGCAGCCGCCGGCGAGCCGGGAGGCGGAGCGGACCCCCGTGCTACCACCCGCGCATGCTCGGGGCCGCGCCGCACCGCTTGCTCCTCGGCGCCCTCGCCCTGGCCGCGGCGCTGACCGCGTGCAGCCGCCACGTCGACGAGGCGCCGGCGACGGGGAGCGCCGCCGCCGGGCCGCGGGTGGTGAGCCTGACCCCGTCGGCGACCGAGATCGTCGCCGCGCTGGGCGCGACCGAGCTCCTCATCGCCGTCGACGACTACTCGACGTACCCGCCGGCGGTGGCGAGCCTGCCGAAGGTGGGCAGCTTCCTCGCGCCCAACCTCGAGGTGATCGTGCGGCTACGGCCGACCCTGGTGCTCGCCGACGACATCCACGCCGAGGCGGCGGCGGCGCTCGCCGACGCCGGCATCGCCACGCTGCAGCAGCCGGTGCACGGGCTGGCCGACGTCGAGGACGCGCTGACGGCCATCGGCGCGCGGCTCGGGCGCGCCGACGCGGCGGCGGCGCGGCGCCAGGCGATGCAGGCGGCGATCGACGCCGCCCGTCGACGACAGCCGGCGAGCCGGCCGCGGGTGGTGGCCATCATCGATCGCGAGATCGGCGGCCTCGGCGGCCTGGTCGCCGCCGGCACCGGGAGCTGGCTCGACACGCTCCTGGCGCTGGTCGGCGCCGAGAACGCGCTGGCGTCGGCCGGGGTGCGCTACCCGAAGATCTCCGTCGAGGAGATCCTCGCGGCGCAGCCCGACGTGATCGTCGACGCCTCCTACGCGGCCGACGCCGCGGCGCCGATGGGGCCGTGGCAGGGGCTGGCGGTGCCGGCGGTGCGCGAGGGCCGGGTGCTGGTGATGAAGGAGCCGTTCGTGCTGGCGCCGTCGCCGCGCCTGGCCGAGGCGCTCGCCGTGGTCGGGCGCGTCGTCGACGAGCCGGCGCCGTCAGTCGAGGTCGACGTCGACGTCGACGGCCACGCCCACGCGCACTGAGGCGGCGCGCGCGCCCGCGCCTGGACGCGTCGGCGGCGGCAGCGGCGGGCGGACGCGGGCGGACGCGGCGGCCGCCTCGAAGGAGGTCTCGAGGGTGAGCCCGGCCGCGCTCGCGGTGACCGCCACCGGGCCGGCCGCGACCGGTACCAGGTAGGCGCAGTTGACCCCGGCGCCGGGCTCGCCGGGCGTCAGCGAGACCGGCACCGACAGCGTCGCGTTGCTGGCGGTGAAGGCCCACGACAGGCCCGCGACCTCGGCGTCGTCGGTGAGCGCGTGGAAGCACACCTCGACCAGGCTCGCGGTGTCGAGCGGCGCCTCGGGCTCGTAGCAGTTGCGCGGCGGGTCGACCGCGAGCGCGTCGACGGCGTCGACCAGGCGCACCGCGACCGGATACGACACGCCGCCGGCGACCACGTCGAGGTCGTAGGTGCCGACGGACAGGCCGTCGAGGTCGACCTCGTCCCAGGCCGGCTTGCTCAGCGGCGCGCCGTCGAGCTGCGCGGTGAGGCCGGCGTCGACCAGGCGCTCGCCGTCGGTGGCCGACAGCGCCAGGCCGATCGGGCCGGCGTCGACGAGGAACGCCCGCGGCCCAGGCCGGGGCCGCTCGGGCTGGGTCGGCGTGGCGGCGATGCTGGCGAGCTCACCCACGGCGAGCTGGTAGCGATCGTAGAGCAGCGAGCCGCCGGGCTGGGTGATGCGCAGCCAGGCCTGGCCCGGGGCGACGCCGGCGACGGTGACCTCGGCCCACCCCTGGCTGACGTAGGCGAGGACGTCACCGAGGCCGACGTCGACGCCGAACGGCAGCTCGAAGGGAGCGCTCGTGCCGTCGGGCAGCTGCTCGCTGAGGGTGATGGGCTGGGTGCCGCCGACGGCGGTGGCGGCGGGGATGGTCGAGCTGCCGTCGGTGAACGGCAGGCCGGCGAAGAACAGGCCGCGCGGGGTGTCGTCGGAGCACACCTCGCCGGGCGGGCACACGCCGTCGTCGGCGGCGCGATCGCCGACGCCGCAGCCGCCGGGATCGTCGGGGGCCTCGGAGCTGAGGCAGCCGTCGCGCTTGCCGGCGCCGGCGCCCTCGTTGCCGGCGCAGCCGACGATGATCGCGAGCAAGACGACGCCGAGGGGCGGCAGGGCGAGACCACGCATGCCGGCGGTCCATCGCAAGGTCGGGGCCAGCGGCGCCGATGAGATCTCCATCGCTTGGCGACGACGAGTCGGCGCGTGCGCGGCCGGACCGCGACGCCGATGTCAGGGGAGCCCGTGCTACCAACGCGCGGTGACCGCGGCCCCTGCCCTCGTGCTCGACGGCGCCGGCGTGCGCCTCGGCGGCCGCGCGGTGCTCGACGCCGTGACCGCGACCGCTGGCGCCGGCGAGCTGGTGGCGATCGTCGGCCCCAACGGCGCCGGCAAGACCACCCTGCTGCGGCTGCTGGCCGGCCTGCTCTCGCCGACGAGCGGCGCCGTGCGCACCCTCGGCGCGGCGCCGACCGACCACGCGCGCGCCGCGCTCGCGCGCCGGCTGGCGTACGTGCCGCAGCACTACGAGCTGGCGTTCCCGTTCACCGTCGCCGAGGTGGTGCTGATGGGGCGCTACCCGCACCGGCGCGGGCCGTGGCTCGAGGACAAAGTCGACCACGACGCGATGACGGCGGCGCTGGCGCGGTTCGACCTCGCGGCGCTCGCGACGCGCCGGTTCGATCAGCTCTCCGGCGGCGAGCAGCGGCGGGTGTTGCTCGCGCAGGCCGCGTGCCAGGGCGCCAGCGTGTGCCTGCTCGACGAGCCGACCGCCGCGCTCGATCCCGCGCACGCGCAGGCGGTGTTCGCCGGGCTGCGGGCGATGGCCGACGACGGCGGCGCCGTGGTGGTGGTGAGCCACGACCTCAACCTCGCGGTGCGCCACGCCACCGCGCTGTGGGTGCTCGCCGACGGCCGCCTGGTGGCGCGCGGCGCGCCGGCCGAGGTGGTGGCGCAGCCGGCGCTCGCGGCCGCGTTCGGGGTGGCGCTGCACGTCGGCACGTTGCCGTCGGGCGCGCCGTTCGTGGTGACCGCATGACGCGGCGGGCGGTGGCGCTGGCCGTGGGGCTGGCCGCCGGGTGCGGCCCCGACGAGGTGGTGCCGGCGCGCGGGCTCGACGCGGCGGCGGCGGTGGTCGACGCGCGGGTCGACGCGACGATCGATGCGGCGTCGACGGCGTGGACGGTGTTCGTGATCGTGCTCGAGAACCACGACTACGACGAGATCATCGGCTCGGCCGACGCGCCGTACATCAACGCGCTGCTGCCCGAGGCGGTGCTCGCGACCGACTACCACGAGACCGGCAGCCGCTCGCAGCCGAACTACCTGCACCTCGTCAGCGGCGCCAACCAGTACCCGGGCACGATCAACACGCTGCCGACCGAGGCGCCGTTTCCCGTCGACGAGCCCGACCTGGGCGCGGCGCTGACCGCGGGCGGGCTGTGGTGGCGGACGTACCAGCAGAGCATGGGCATGCCGTGCCGGCTCACCAACGCCGGGCGCTACGTGGTGCGCCACAACCCGTTCGTGTACTTCGCCGCGCTGCAGGAGGATCATGACGCCTGCGTCGAGCACGTGGTCGACCTCGGCGCGCTGGCCGACGATCTCGCGGCCAACCGACCGCGCCTGGCCTGGCTGCAGCCGGACCTCATCGACGGCGGCCACGATCCGGCGGCGGATCCGCCGGCGGCGCTGCGCGCGTCGGACGCCTGGCTGGCGGCGACGTTGCCGACGGTGCGGGCCAGCGCCGGCTACGCCAACGGCGGCGTGGTGCTCTTGACCTGGGACGAGGCGGTCGGCCGCGACGGCCGCAGCGAGACCCGGGTGCCGCTGGTGATGCTGTCGCCGCGGCTGCGGGCGCCGGGCACCACCGTCGACGAGCCGCTCGATCACGGCGCGCTCCTGGCGACGGTGCTCGACGTGCTCGGGCTGGCGCGCTTGCCGGCGGTGGCGACCCGGCCGTCGCTCGCCGTCGAGCTGGAGCCGCCGTGAGCAGCGACGGAGGCTTCCTCGGCTGGCGCCGGCCGCGGCCGCTCACGCGCGCGCGCCTGGCGACGACCCTGACGGTGTGCCTGCTCGCCACCGTGGTGATCGTCCTGGTGGCGCCGCTGCTCGGCGTGACGATGACGCCGAGCGGCCGCGCCTTCGAGGTGATGTCGCCGTCGGCGGTGACCGACGCCGGCTCGATCGATCACGCGATCCTCGTCGGCCAGCGCCTGCCGCGGGTGCTGTCCGCGCTGGTGATCGGCGCGGCGCTGGCGGCGGCGGGCTGCGCGTTGCAGGCGCTGCTCCGCAACCCGCTGGCGGAGCCGTTCACCCTCGGGGTGTCGTCGGGCTCGTCGCTGGCGGCGGTGATCGCGATCCGGCTCGGGCTCGGCGGCGCGCTGGCCGGCATGGGGGTGTCGGTCGCGGCGCTGCTCGGCGCCGCCGGCGTGGTGCTGCTGGTGTGGCGGCTGGCCCGGGTCGGCGATCGCCTGCCGGCGGCGACCTTGCTGCTCGCCGGGGTGACGATGGCGATGTTCTGCTCGGCGGCGTCGATGCTGGTGCAGTACACCGCCGACTTCGCCGAGGTGAGCCGCATGCTGCGGTGGATGATGGGCGGCCTCGAGACCATGCGGTACGCGCCGCTGTGGCGGGCGACGGTGCCGATCGCGGTCGGGCTGGCGGTGCTGTGGTGGCACGCGCGCGACCTCAACGCGATGGCGGCCGGGCCCGAGGCGGCGGCGTCGGTGGGCGTGAGCGTGGGCCGGGTGCAGCGGGTGGTGTTCGCGGTGGCGTCGCTGCTCGTCGGCGCGGCGATCGCGCTCGGCGGGCCGATCGGCTTCGTCGGGCTGATGGTGCCGCACGCGCTGCGGGCGCTGCTCGGGCCGGATCACCGGGTGCTCTTGCCGGCGTCGATGCTGGTCGGCGGCGCGCTGCTGGTGGTGTGCGACACCCTCGCGCGGCTGGTGATCGCGCCGGCGCAGCTCCCGGTGGGCGTGGTGACCGCGCTCATCGGCGGGCCGTTCTTCGTCGGCATCCTCCTGGCCGGCAAGCGCCGGGCGTGGAGCGCGGGGTGAGCGGCGGCGACGGGGCGGCGGCGCGCAGCGAGATCCTGGCGGCGACGGTGGCGGCGATCGAACCGGCACCGCCGGTGGCGAGCGAAGGGCCGACCGCGCGGTGGCTGGCGGCGCGGCTGGCGGCGGCGCGCGGAGAGTCGCGGCGCGCGGGCGATCCGGAGGCGACCCCGGCGCGCCCGGCGATGGTGATCGCGGTCGACGGCGATCGGGCGGCGGCCGCGGCCTTGTGTAGCGGCGAGGCCGCCGCGACGGGGCTGGCCACCGATGCCGGCGCGCTGACCATGGTGGTGTGGGCCGGGCCCGACGACGCCGAGGTGCCGGCCGAGGCGCTGCGCCTCGACGGAGATGACGGCGGCGTGGCGCTGGCGGTGGCGCTGGCGGCCGAAGGGGTCGACGTGATCGGGCTGGGCGCGGTCGGCGGCGGGCCGGCGCTGGCGGTGCTCACCGGGGTCATCCTCGGCGCCGCCTCGGTGCGCGTGCCGGTGGTGCTCGGCGACGCCGGGGCAGCGGCGGCGGCGGTGGCAGCGCTCGGGCTGGCGCCGGCGGTGGCGGGCTACCTCACCGCGAGCCACGGCGGCGGCGACGAGCCGGCGGCGCGAGCGCTCCGCGCCGCGGGAGTACCGGCGCTGTTCGAGGTCGGCCTCGGCGGCGAGGGTGGTGCCGGCGCCGGGCTCGCGCTCGCGCTGGTGACCGGCCCGGGGCGCGGCCCGCAGGGCCCCCGCGATCGCGACCCGGTGCGATGATCCGCCGGACCGCCGGCCCCGGGATCGGCCCGCCGAAAGCGCCCGATCCGGCGCCCCCACCGCCGGTTAACCATTTGAAACAAAATGACAAATGTCCGGAGTGCGGTTCCCGGCCCGGGAACTTGATTCTTTTTGGCGTTCGGCAAGACTGCGCCTGTGCCTGACCCCTCCAGACGCGACGCCGGCCCCGATCTGAGCATCGGGACCATCGCCGCCGCGGTCGCCGCCTTCACGCTCGCGCTGCTCGTCTACGTGGTCCGCTGATCGGCGACGCGCAGCGACTCGCCCCTGGCGACACGCTGCGTTATCGGGCGCCGCGCTCAGCCGGGGGGCGGCAGGTCGTCACCCGGGCGCGCGCTCAGCAGGGCGGCGGCACGTTGGCGGCGTACGCGCCCTCCCAGTTGCCGGGTGGATCGTAGTTGCAGACCCACGTGGTCATGCCGCCGCACTGGGCGCTGCCGCAGCCGACCTGGGTCGTGCCTCGCCACACCACCTGGGTGAAGTGGCCGGTCTGCATCGAGAAGCCGCCGCGGGCGAAGTCGTACAGCTCGATCTCCCGGTACCACATGTCCACCGACGACTCGGCGCCGAGGTAGCCGGTGGTGCCGGCGGCGAGGTTCTCGCCGTACTTGTCGCCGCTGTGCTCGAAGGCGCAGCCGGCGTCGCGCAGGTGGTTGGCCCAGCGCTGGGCCACCGCGGCGAGCTCGGCCGACCACGCCAGCGGCGGCACGCAGTGGGCGGCGCGGTAGCGGTTGTGGGCGGTGAGGATGGCGGCGGGCTCGCCGGCGGGGGCGCTGTCAGGCCCGGTCGCGCCGACGTCGTCGCCCACCACCCGGACGCCTGGCGTCGCCCCGGCCGCGGGCCCGGTCGGCGCGGGCCCGGTCGGC
Source organism: Kofleriaceae bacterium (assembly GCA_041389945.1). Lineage (GTDB taxonomy): Bacteria > Myxococcota_A > Polyangia > Haliangiales > Haliangiaceae > JAWKQW01. The sequence goes on along the minus strand of JAWKQW010000009.1, from coordinate 456,045 downwards.
GCACCGCAGGCCGCCACCACGATCACGAGCGAGGTCAGAAGGTTCGATCGCATTGCCATGCCTCCGGGCTCCACCGGTGGAAGTCTGCCAGCTCGCACTGGGTCGGCAGGTCGGCCTGGCCCCGGTAGATGGCCAGCGCATCGACCTCGACGTCGGGGCCAAACTGCCAGGGGAACTCGAGCAGGGTGTAGAGCGTGCCGCCCCCGGGGTTGGCCAGCACCGCCGTGAGGTTGCCGTTGAAGAACAGCTCGGTGTCGCCGTGCTGGTTGCCGGTGCGCCCGGCGTGGACCCGGAGCGCCATGTGGACCCACTCGCCGGCCGCCAGGTCCGCCACCCCGTGCTGCGCGGCATCCGTGCGGAAGCTCATGGCGTCGTAGCGCACGCTGCCGCGAAGGCCGCAGTCGAGATGATCGATGTACACGTCGCAACCGCCGTTGCCGGACTTGCTGCCCATCACGAGGATGTCGGGAGCAAGGGCCCGGACCCAGGCCATGAGGGTGTAGCCCGCGCGCCCGCGCAGGCCCTGCTTGCTGTTGGGGATCCGCACGCCGGACCCACCGAAGGCCAGGGCGCCGTCGACGATGCCGCCGACCGGCGAATAGGTGTCGGCCTCGAGGGCCCAGTACGCGACGCCGCCGGGATCGACGTAGTCCCAGCCAAGATCGTCGTCGAGCGGGTAGCTCACCAGCGGCGTCAGCCCCGGCGCTGACGCGGCGGTCCCGTGGATGCGCACGTCGTCGAACACGACCGCGCCATCGCCGATCGTGAGCTCGGGGCCGACGAGCGCCTGCACGCGATCCGGGTTGGGCAGGGCCGCGACGAGCACGCCGTCGACGAACACCTCGACGTCGCCGTTGCGGGTCGGCGCGCCGCCCGGCGCGACCCGCAGCTCGTAGTGGCGCCAGGTCATCATCGGCGCCGGCACGGCGAGCGCGACGTCGCCGAGCGCGGGGCAGCTCAGGTGGGTCGTGGTCAGGCGGCAGCCCGCCTCGAAGAGCAGCGCGTCGTCGGTGAGCGACGACGCCCAGCCCTCGATGGTGTAGCCGCCGTCGGGCAAGCGCTCGAACAGCTCGCCGACGGTCGCCTTCACCTCGGACAGCACGGCGCCGTCGGCGATGACGCCCGGGGTGAAGAACGCGTCGCCCGCGAGGTCGAACTCGCCGATCGTCGCCGCCGCGGCGTTGCCCAGATCGCCGTCGAGCGGGTAGTACGCGAGCAGCGCGGTGGTGCCGCCGGTGTCGCAGCGCGGGACCGGGTCGCTGACGACCACGCCGTCGGCGAGGACGCAGTGCTCGACGACGGTGGCGAAGCTGCGGTCGTAGAGGCGGACGTCGTCGAGGACGACGCCGGCCTCGCCGAGGGTCGCCGGGCCCTGGCCGGGGCCGAACACCTCGAGGCCGCCGGGGTTGTCGAACGCGCCGGCGACGTTGCCGTTGATCCACAGCTGCACCCCGCCGCTGCTCTGCACCTGCAAGAGCACGTGGACCCAGCCGTCGGGATCGTCGTGCGGCAGCTCGACCTCGACGTTGCCGAGCCCGACGCAGCCGAGCCGGGTGGTGGTGAGCAGGCAGCCGGTGGTGCCGACGTTCTGGAAGATGAGCTGCTCGCCGCCGGTCGGGTAGATCCAGGCGGTGAGCGTGTACGTCTCGGTCGAGGTCAGCGCGCCGACGCTGTCCTCGATGGCGGTCATGTCGGGCAGCACCGCGCCCTGGCGCAGGACTCCGGCCTGGTAGGTCGGCGCCGGATCGACGCGCAGATCGTAGCTGCCGCGGGTGTCCGGTGCGGTGTTGTGGAGGTCGCCGTCGAGCCGGTAGTGCCAGATCAGGTTGGCGTCGAGGGTGAAGCCGAGCAGATCGCCGCACGCCTTGGCCTCGGGGTCCCAGGTCCGCAGCGCGAGCTGCTCGCAGATCACCTGCGGGGTCAGCGCGTGATCATAGAGGCGGAGCTCGTCGAGGCTCGACGGCTCGGCGGCGGCGCCGACGGTGGCGAGCACGCCGCCGCCGAAGATCGGCTTGCCGCCCGGGTTGGCGAGCACGCCGGCGAGCGCGCCGTCGAGGTAGATCCGGGCGTCGCCGGCCTGCAGGCCGCTGTCGGGATCGCCCGGCTCCACCACCACCGCGAGGTGCGACCACACGCCCTCGGGCGTGGCCACCGCCGCCGAGCCGAGCAGGGTGCAGCGCAGGCCGTCGGTGCCGACGTAGCAGGCCTCGCCGTCGGCCTGCTCGACGTAGAGCAGCAGGTCCTCTGCGGCCGCCGACGGCCGGCGGTACCAGCCGGCGAAGGTGTAGCTGCCATCGGCGGAGGCCGCGAACGCGTCGGAGGTCTTGTCGACCGCTGCGCCCTGCACGGTCATGCCGGTGCCCACCATCGCCGGGCCGATGTCGACCACGTCACCGCCGAGCAGGTCGCCGAGCCCGGCGTAGCGCAGGTCCGGCGTGTGGTTGGCGACGTCGCCGTCGAGCGGGTAGTACAGGACGAGGCCATCGTCGACGGACGCCGGCGCGGTGGCGCAGCGGTCGCCGAGCCAGGCCTGGAGCGCGAGGTCGACGCAGACCTGCTCGTCGGTGAGCGCGACGTTGTACAGGCGCAGCTCGTCGAAGGCGGTGTGGGCGGCGAGCGTGAACTCGGCGAGCTCCTCGAACAGCTTGGCGTCGGCGTCGACATCCAGGGTCGCGACCCGGGCGCCGTCGAAGAAGACCTCGACCGGGCCGCTGGTGGCCGCGGTGCCGGCGGTGCGCAGCGTGACGTGGACGTACGGCGGCTGGGTCGCGCCGGTGTCGAGCGAGGGCAGCGCGACGACCTCGCCGGCGCAGCGCAGCTCGGTGTTCCACAGCTCGCAGCCGGAGCCGCCGCCGGGGGCGGTGGCGTAGGACCACAGCAGCCGCGGGGTGGCGCCGTCGGCGAACTCGGAGCGAAGCTCCCACAGCCCGAAGGTCACGCTGTGGTCGGGCGACGACGCGAAGGCCAGGCCCAGCGACGCCGCGCTGACCTCGGCCGGCACGCGCACGCCGTCGTCGACCACCGCGGGGTCGTAGGCCGAGCCTGGGGGGATGGGCAGGTCGAGGTCGAGGTGCGGGCCGTTGGGGCCGGTGTCGTCGCCGCTGCCCTCGAGCGGGAACGCCGCGACCAGGCCCGGCGTGAACACCCGGTCGAACACCAGGCCGGGGCCGATGTTGCCGGCGGGGTCGCGCACGGTCACCGTCATCCGCTGGGTCACGCCGTAGTCGAAGCCACGGATCACGGCCCCGGTCGTGCACGGCGAGATCGTCGTCGACGGCTGACCCGGCGCGTAGATCGCGGTGACCCGGCAGGTGATGATGGCCTCGGGCTCGGGCACCGCCTGGGCGAACCGGAACACGAAGGCGTTGGCGCTGGCGCTCACGCCGGGCAGCGGCCCGGTCCACGCCAGCCCCGACGGTGCGACCGTGTCGACGATGACGCTGCGGCTCTGGCTCGCGGTGTTGCCGGCGAGGTCGGTCGCGCGCACCTCGAGGGTGTGGGGGCCGTCGGCGAGCACCGGCGCGGTGTACGGCGAGGTGCACGGGCTCCAGGCGCCGCCGTCGACGCGACACTCGACGAACGCCGGCGGCGTCGGGGTGTCGGTGGCGGTGAAGTACACCGTCGGCGTGCTGTCGTTGGTGAGCCCGACCGGGCCGCTGCCCAGGGTCACCACCGGCACGGTGACGTCGACGACGAAGGTGCGCGCCGCCTCGGAGAAGTTGCCGACGGCGTCCTCGCCCCGGACCGTGAACGTGTGCGTCCCGACCGCCAGGCTCGGGGTGGTGAACGGCGAGGCGCACGGCGCGGCGGCGCCGGCGTCGACCCGACAGGTCACGGTGTCGGCGCCGGTGGCGGTGAACTCGAAGGTCGGCGTGGTGACGCTGGTGCCGGTCACCGGCCCGGCGGTGATCTCGACGATGGGGCCGGTGGTGTCGACGTCGAACACCAGGGTGTCGGAGCCGAGGTTGCCGGCGGCGTCGGTCGCGGACACGACCAGCGTGTGGGTGCCGTCGGCGAGCGGGCCTAGCGTGAGCGGTGAGGCGCACGGCACCAGCGCGGTGCCGTCGAGCGTGCAGGTCACCACCAGGGCGTCGTCGACGGCGAACACCACCACCGGCGTGGTGTCGCTGGTCACGCCGCCGGGGACGGGATCGATCGCGACCACCGGGGCCACGAGATCGACGGTCCAGGTCCAGGCGTCGCTGGCGATGGCGAGGCCGCCGGCGGTGGCGACCTCGACGGTGAGCGTGTGCTCGCCGGCGGCCAGCGGGCCCGCGAGCACCAGCGGCGACGCGCACGGCGTCGGCGTCCCGAGGTCGAGGGCGCAGGTGGTGGTGGCGACCGGCCCGCCGGTGGTGAAGGTGAAGGTGGCGTCGGTGGCCGAGGTCGCCGCCGGCGGCCCGGCGACGATCGTCACCGCCGGCGCGATCGCCGCGATGGTCCAGCCGTGGCTGGCGCTCGCGGTGTTGCCGTAGGGATCGGTGGCGCGCACCACCACGGTGTGGGCGCCGTCGGCGAGGGCGACCTGCCACGGCGAGGTGCACGGCGCCGGCTGGGTCTCGCCCTCGACCTCGCAGGTGAAGGTGGCGCCGAGCTCGCCGGCGAAGGCGAACACCGCGAGGGCGTCGGCCGCCGGATCGTCGGGGCCGCTGGTGATGGTCACGGTGGTGGCGTCGTCGACGGTCCAGCCCCACACCGCCGGGGTCGGGTCCGGGGTGCCGGCCGCGGTCACCGCGCGCACCGACAGCGCGCGGGCGCCGCCGGGCTGGGCCGGCACCTGGTGCGGCGAGGTGCACGCCGCGAAGGTCGGCGCGGTGGCGCCGGCGGCGTCGATCGCGCACTCGAAGGTCTCGGTGCCGTCGCCGTCGACCGCGGCGAACTCGAAGGTCACCGGCACCGGCCCGGTGATCGCGGCCGCGCCGACGGTGATGACGGTGTCGGGCGCCGAGGTGTCGATGGTCCAGGTGAAGGTGGCCGGGGTCGGATCCGCGTTGCCGGCGGCGTCGACCGCGTAGACGACGAGGGTGTGGACGCCGTCGGCCAGCGCCACGCCGTCGAGCGAGTCGCACGGCACCGCGGCGGCGCCGTCGAGCTCGCACCAGAACGTCACGCCCGGCTCGTCGGACTCGAACTCGAAGTCGAAGGTGGTGCTCCGGGTCACCGATGCCGGCGCGCTCGCGAGGCTGGTCTCGGGCGCGGTGCGATCGGCGACCCAGGCGTGCTCGGTCGGCGCGACCGCGGTCAGCCCGTCGAGGCCGCGCGCCAGCACCGCGAACACGTGGGGCCCCTCGGCGACGGCGCGCTCGACCGGCGACTCGCACGGCGCCAGCGCCTCGTCGTCGAGGGCGCACTCGAAGGTCGCCGGCTCGCTGGCGTGGAACGCGAAGCGCGCCACCGGCTCGGCGCTCTGCGCCGCCGGCGCCTCGTCGAAGGTGGTGGTGATCGCCGCGACGCGCGCGTCGGCCAGGCTGGTGTCGTCGCCGCCGCAGGCCGCGGCGGCCAGCCCCAGCGCCACCAGCGCGATCCACCCGCTCCCCACACGCCCCACCCTCGCCGTCGTTCGCATGAGGCCCAATCATCGGCGGGCCCGGGCGGCGACGCCAGCGACGATGGCCTCGACCGCGACGCCTACACCGCCGCCGATGTACGCCGGTGCGCTACTCCCAGGCGACGTCCATCTCGTCGTCGTCGCCGAGCGCCTTCTCGAGCATCGCCAGGAGCTCGGGGTCGCCGCCGTTGTCGGCCATCAGCTCGAGGGTCGCGCGATCGATGTAGTAGTCGCGATCTTCCTCGTGCTCTTCCTCGAGCTGCTCGACGAGGAACGCCAGCTGCTCGTCGGTGATCGTGCCGATCGGTTGATCCTTGTCGATGCGCGAGAGCGTGGGCATGCCGAGAGTCTGCCCAGCGCGCGGCCACGTGGTCAACACGTCACGCCGGCGACAGCGCGCCGGTGCGTTCGAGATCGGCGATGTCGGTGCCGGCCTCCCCCAGCCGGCGCTCGAGCTCGTCGGCGCCGCCGGCCCGCCACAGCGCGCGCTCGGGTTCGCTCACCGGCACCGCCTGCAAGATCGCGACGCTCGGCGGCCCGGCGTCGACCGGCGTCGGCAGGCGCCACGGCACCGGCTCGGCGAGGTAGAGGTGCGGCAGGCGCTCGCTGAGGCCGGGCACGGCGAGGGCGCCGACGAGCCCCTCGATCAGCGCGCCCGGGCGCGGGGGCAGCGGCCCGGCCATCAGGTGGAACGCGGCGTTGGCGAGGATCTGGCTCGACGGCCCGAGCGGCAGGTTGCTGGCCAGCACCAGCTCGAGGCGCGGCGAGGCGGGGTCGGCCCACGCGTGCTCGCACAGCCCGACGGTGACGTAGGTGGTGGTGCCGCGGCTCGGCAGATCGACGACGCGCCCGACCTCGATCGAGCGATCGGGCAGCTCGGCGTGGCGCAGGCGCTTGGTCGACATCGGCCCCAGCGCCGCGCGCAGCACCTCGGCGACCCGGGCGGTGATGGTGAGCAGGCCCTGGAGCTGCGCGATGGTGCGCGCCATCTCGATCCAGCTCGGCTGCAGCGCGAGCGCGCGCTGCAGGTAGAAGCGGGCCATGAGCGCGCGGCCGAGCTCGGCGTGGGCGAGCGCGCCGCCCCACAGCGCGGTGGCCGAGTCGGGGCGCAAGCCGATGGCGCGATCGAAGGCGCGCGCCGCCGCCGCCGGCTGGCCGAGGCCGAGGCGGACCTCGCCGAGGCCCTTCCACGCCGGCGCGCAGGTCGGCATGAGCCGGGTCGCCTGCTCGAACGCGCGCGCGGCGGCGGCCGGCGTGCCCCCGGCCAGCGCGGCGGCGGCCTCGGCGAGCAGGCGATCGGCGGCGGCCTGGCTCACCGCGCGTCGGCTCCCGGAGGCGGCCACTCCGAGGCGAGCACGCTCAGCCGCGCCATGTCGTGCCAGGCGCCGGCGTGCACGTACTCCTGCCGCATGATGCCCTCGTCGACGAACCCCAGCCGGCGGTAGATGCCGAGGCTGCGCGTGTTGCTGGCGAACACCATCAACCACACCTTGTGCAGGCCGAGGCCGCCGGCGTCGGTGGCCGCGAACGCACGGTCGAGCATCGCCCGGATCGCCGCCGAGCCGACCCCGCGGCCCATCTCGGCGCGGCGAGCCACCACCACCGCCAGCCGGCCGACCCGCGACCGCGCGTGGATCTGGTGGATGCCGATCTGGCCGAGGTAGCGGCCATCATCGGCGGCCCGGATCGAGCACACGCAGTCCGTGGTCGAGGCCAGGGTGCGCTGGATCCAGGCCAGCTCGTCGTCCCGGGTGAGCGGCGCGCCGGCGAAGCTGGCCAGGTTGCCCACCACCGCGTCGTCGTTGACCCAGGTCAGGATGTCGTCGACGTCGGCACAGGCCAGCGGAGTCAAGACGATCGACGCAGGTGACATCACGACGCACCCGCGACTCTCGCACGCGCGCCCGACGCTGGTCTATCCTGCCGCCCGACATGACCCCCGACGTCGGCAAGGACATCGCGTCGCTGTGCAGCAAGTGCGGCGACGTATGGCACGTGGTGGTGGCGAAGGTGGGCGACGAGATCAAGCAGGTGCTCTGCAAGGAGTGCGGCGCTCGCCACCGCTACCGCAACCCCGACAAGAACGCCGTCAAGACCAAGCGGGCCGCGCCGTCGAAGATCGGCCGGCCGGCCCGGCCGGCGCCGGTGGCGCGCATCGACGAGCCGGCGGTGGCCGCCGATCTGTCGCGACCGCCGCGGCGCTACGCGGCGTCGGAGGCGTTCGCCGTCGGGGAGCGCGTCGATCACCCGACCTTCGGGCAGGGCGTGGTCGAGGCCGCCACCGAGCCCGGCAAGGTGACGGTGTTCTTCGCCACCGGTCGGCGGGTGCTCGCGTGCGCCAAGGCCGCGAGCCCGAGCGGCGGCCTGGCCCGCCCGCGCCCCTTCGATCACTCGGGGCCGACCGCCGGCGGCAAGCCGGTCGGCGGGGCCTAGTGCGCGCGCGCCTGGGCTGGCTCGGCCCGATCGTGGTCGTGGTCGGCCTCGTCGTCGGCGGCGTCGGCGTGTGGTGGATGGCGCGGTCGCGCCCGACGCCGGGCCCCTTCGTCGATCTCATCGCGGTCGGCGATCGCGGCGCCATCGCCGTGCGCGCCGAGGGCGGCGGGACGCGCAACTTCGTCGAGCTGATCGAGCTCGGCGTCGGCGCCCGCTGGCAGGCGCTGGTGCCGCCCTACGCCGGCACCCCGCAGGCGCCCGGCCTCACGGTGACCCAGCGCCTGGTCAACGCGCGGGTCGTGCGCGACGGCCGCGACGAGGTGTTCACGGTGGCGCTGGTCGACGCGGTGAAGGTCGGCGGCGCGCGCCTCACCGAGGCCTGGCCGCAGGCGCCCGGCGGCCACACCGTGCCGACGGTGGTGAGCGTCGACGGCGTGTTCCACACCTACGAGGTGGTCGGCGACGCCACCCGCCACGCGGTGATCGCGCTGTCGCGCACCGACGGGCTGGCCGCCTGGCGCCACGAAGGCACCGGCGCGATCGTCGACGCGTTCGAGGTCGGCGCCAAGCTGGCGCTGGTGAACCCCGACGGCGCGGTGGTGCTGCTCGACGCCGCCACCGGCGCGATCGATCCGGCGGCGACCGCGGCCCACGCCGGCGAGCGGGTGCCGGTGCCGGCCGCCGAGGGCGCGCCCTACGACCTCACCGATCCGACCTTGCGTGGCGCCGCCGCCCTCGGAGACGCCGAGGCCACCGCCGCGCTGGCGACGCAGCCGCGGCTGCGCTTCGACCCCGGCGCGCGCACGCTCTCGGTCGAGGGTGGCGCGCCGATCGCGTGGCCGCCCGACGCGCTGGCGCCGCGACCACACCACCTCGCCGGCGCGGTGGGCCTCCTGTGGATGGTGTGGCCCGATCGGGTGGCCGCCGTCGACGCCCGCACGCTCGCGACCCGGTGGAGCTCCGGCGCGCCGCCGACGTGGCCCGACGGCGTGCGTCGCTGAGCGACCGCGTCAGCGCGCGCGCTGCAGGAAGATGCCGTCGCCGCACGACTTGGTGGTGGTGCCGTCGAGGCGATCGCCGGCGACCAGCGCGTAGCGCGACACCGCGTAGCCATCGTTCCAGCTCACCACCAGCGTGGTGCCCTCGACGGCCCAGGTGTCGTTGCCGTCGTGCCGCCAGTCCTCGTCGGGGTACAGGAACGCGAAGGTGCGATCGGCGCGCAGCTCGAGGGTGGTCTGTTCCGGGTTGCCCTTGGGGCAGTTCTCCGACCAGCGCGTGCCCTCCAGCTCGGTGCCCCAGTCGATCGCCTCGGCCTGGTTGCCCGGCGTCGTCGACGCCGGCGTCGCCGGTCCACCACAGGCGACGAGAACGAGCGCCCCACCCACCAACCCCAGCGACAGAGTGTGCTTCATGACGGACATGGCACCACAGCCGCGGCCGCGGGACCACCTCCGGCGATGTCGAAGATCGGTTGTCATGTCATGAGGTTGGAGGCACTCCCGAAGGCGCTGCGACGGCCTCGTCACGTTCCTCGCTATAATTTCCGTTCGACCATGGGCTCCCCCGACCATAGCGGCGCGCACCGGCTGATCGACCTCGTGGCGCGCGCGAGCGCGCGGGGCGCGGGCGAGCGCCCCGAGTTGCACGTCGTCGCCGACGATGGTCGGGCGACCAACCGGACCCCGGCGGCACCCGGCGTCAGCGCGCGCCCGGCGACCGACGATCTCGGCAACCCCGAGCTCCTGCTCAACCGCGAGCTGACCTACCTCAACTTCTGCTGGCGGGTGCTGCACGAGGCCGCCGACGCCCGCACCCCGCTGCTCGAGCGCCTCAAGTTCATCGCGATCGTCGCCTCGAACCTCGACGAGTTCTTCCAGAAGCGCATCGGCGGCCTCAAGCAGCAGGTCGGCGCCCAGGTGCTGAGCGTGTCCGCCGACGGCCGCACCCCGCAGCAACAGATCGACGCCTGCCTGGCCGACGTGCTCGAGCTCGAGCGGGTGCGAGCGCGGGTGCTCGAGCAGGTGCTGGCCGAGCTGCGCGCGGCCGGCGTGTGGATCGCGCCGTTCGCGGCGCTCGACGAGGACGCCCAGGCCCAGGTCCGCGAGTACTACGTCAAGAACATCTTCCCGCTGGTCACGCCGCAGGCGATGGACCCGGCCCACCCGTTCCCGTTCGTCTCCAACCTCTCGCTCAACCTGCTGGTCACCCTGCACCACCCCGGCGATCCCGAGTCGCTCCTGGCCCGGGTCAAGGTGCCGGTCGGCGCCGGCACGCCGCGGTTCCTGCGGGTGGGCCAGAGCCGCACGTTCGTCGACCTCGCCGACGTCATCGCCAACCACCTCGACCTCTTGTTCCCCGGCATGGAGATCGAGTCGACCTCGCTGTTCCGGGTGACCCGCAACGCGGTCACCGAGCAGGACGAGGAGGACGCCGACGACCTGCTCGAGCTCATCGAGACCGAGCTGCGCGCGCGCCGGTTCGCGCCGGTGGTGCGCGTGCAGGTCGAGACCACGATGCCGACCTTGTTGCGCGGGCGGCTGGCCGCCGAGCTCGGCCTCGACGAGGTCAGCGACGTGTTCGAGGGCATCGGCATGCTCGGCCAGCGCGACCTGATGGAGATCGTCGGGCTCGACGGCACCGACCTCAAGGACCTGCGCGATCCGCCGCACGCCCCGGCGCCGCCGGTCGAGCTGCTCACCGACGGCAGCATCTTCCACGCGATCCGCGACGCCAAGCACGTGCTCGTGCACCACCCGTTCGAGTCGTTCACCCAGTCGGTCGAGCGGTTCCTCAAGGAGGCCGCCGACGATCCCAAGGTGCGCGCGATCAAGATGACCTTGTACCGGACGTCGAAGGACTCCGACGTGATCAAGGCGCTGGTGCGCGCCGCCCGCAACGGCAAGCAGGTCGCGGTGGTGCTCGAGCTCAAGGCGCGCTTCGACGAGGAGGCCAACCTCAAGTGGGCCAACCGGATGGAGCGCGCCGGCATCCACGTCACCTACGGCGTGGTCGGCCTCAAGACCCACTGCAAGGTCGTGCTGGTGGTGCGGCAGGACTACGACGGCCTGCGCCGCTACGCCCACATCGGCACCGGCAACTACCACGCCGGCACCGCGCGCCTCTACGGCGACTTCGGGCTGTTCACCTCCGCCGACGGCATCGGCGCCGATCTCACCGAGCTGTTCAACTACCTCACCACCGGCTACAAGCCGCGCCGCAAGTACGCTCGGCTGCTGGTCGCGCCCAAGGCGCTCAAGGCCGCGCTGCTCGACAAGATCGAGCGCGAGATCGGCCACCAGACCAGCGGCGGGCGCGGCCTCATCCAGTGGAAGATGAACGCGCTCGAGGACGTCGACGTGTGCCGCGCGCTGTACCGGGCGTCGCAGGCCGGCGTGCAGATCGACCTCATCGTGCGCGACACCTGCCGGCTGCGGCCGGGGCTGCGCGGCATCTCCGAGACCATCCGGGTGACCTCGATCGTCGGCCGCTTCCTCGAGCACGGCCGCATCTACTACTTCCACAACGGCGGCAAGGCCGAGTACTACCTGGGCTCGGCCGACGCCATGCAGCGCAACCTCGAGCGGCGGGTCGAGCTCCTGGTGCCCATCCGCGACGGCCGCCTGCAGGGCGAGCTGCGCGCGTACCTCGACGTGCAGCTCGGCGATCAGCGCGGCGCGTGGGACATGCAGCCCGACGGCAGCTACCTGCAGCGCGACGGCGGCGGCGGCGCCAAGCACGCCCAGGTGCAGTGGCTCGAGCGGACCGAGCGGCGGCTGCGCGAGGCGACGCGGCTGCGCAAGCGCAAGGTCGGCGCGCCGCGGCGGATGCGGCGCTAGCGCGGGCGACACGCTAGGCTTCGGTCGTGCTGTCGCTGCGCCCGGCCACCCTCGACGACCTCGACCTGCTGCGTCGCTGGGACGAGGCGCCGCACGTGGTGGCGTCGGACCCCAACGACGACTGGGGCTGGGAGCACGAGCTCACCCGGACCCCGCCGTGGCGCGAGCAGCTCGTCGCCGAGGTCGACGGCCGCCCGATCGGGTTCGTCCAGATCATCGACCCGGCGCTGGAGGACAGCCACTACTGGGGCGACTGCGGCCCGAACCTGCGGGCGGTCGACCTGTGGATCGGCGAGGCCGACGCGCTCGGCGCCGGGCATGGCACCGAGATGATGCGGGCGGCGCTGGCGCGCTGCTTCGCGCCGCCGGAGGTGACCGCGGTCATCATCGATCCACTCACGAGCAACGCCGGCGCCATCCGCTTCTACCAGCGGCTCGGGTTCGAGTTCGTCGAGCACCGCCGGTTCGGCGAGGACGACTGCGCGGTGCACCGGCTCGAGCGCGCGGCGTGGGCGGCGCGCCGGCCGTGATCACCGCGCCGAGGTGACGAGGCCGACCCGCTCGGCGAGGTCGCTGGTGAAGCGCCCGGCCGGATCGACGCGGCGGCGGACGGCGGCGAAGGCGTCGAGGCGCGCGCGGCCCCAGGCCTGGGCGACGTCGGCGGGGGCGAGCATCGCGTCCTTGGCAAAGTAGAAGCGGCCGCCGGCGTCGAGGGTGATCGCGGTGAGGCGATCGGTGAGCGGGCGCAGCGCGGCGAGGCCACCGTCGGGCACGGGACAATCGAGCGCCAGCGACCAGCCGTCGAGGCCGTGGGTGAGCAGGAACGGATCGGGCCGGTGACGCTTGAGGACCGCCAGGTACGGCTCGCGCGCGGTGGCGTGGCCGGCGGCGAGCACCTCGCGCAGCGCCGCGCGGGCGGCGGCGTGGGGCACGAACACCTGGACCTGGATGAAGCCGCGCGGGCCGTAGGCCAGGCGCCAGTTGGGCACGTAGTCGAGCAGGAACGCGAAGGCGACGTGGCCCTGCAGGTACTCCTTGCCGTCGGCCATGCGCGCGGCGAGGTACTTGGCGGTGTTGACCGCGAAGGTGCCCGGCCGGTGGGTGCCGAGGCGGAGCAGCCGCCACACCACCGCGCGCGGGACGCCGAGGATCGTGCTCGGCAGATCTTGCCGGGCCGGATCGAGCCAGGCGGCGCCGTCCGGATCCACGGTCGCGTCGGCATAGCGCGCGGTGTGCAGCTCGCCGCGGCCGAGGCCGCCGCCGCGGGCGAAGGCGTCGATCCAGCCGACGGCGTAGTCGGCCGACGGCAGCGCCGCCTCGAAGGCGTCCATCAGCGCGTCGAGGGATGGCGCCGAGGTGGCGGTGACCTGGAGGCGACCGCCGGGCACGCGCCCGAGACGAAGCCGGATGCGGGTGATGGCGCCGAGCAGGCCGAAGCCGCCGATGGTGGCGTGGAACAGCTCGGGATCCTCGGTGGGGCTGCACCAGCGCCGGGCGCCGTCGGCGGTGAGCAGCTCGAAGCCGAGCACGTGCTCGCCGATGGTGCCGACCCGGAACTGGTTCTTGCCGTGGACGTTGGCGGCCAGGCAGCCGCCGAGGGTCGGCCGCATCGTGCCCGGCACGACCTTGGGCCAGTAGCCGTCGGCGAGGGTCTCCCGCCAGAGCTGCTCGATGGTGACGCCGGGCTCGGCGTCGACGACGCCGGTCGCCGGATCCCACGCCAGGATCCGGTCGAGGCCGGTGGTGTCGACGACCAGGCCCCGCCGCCCGAGCGCGGCGTCGCCGTAGGAGCGGCCGGCGCCGCGCAGGGTCACCGGCAGATCGGCCTCGGCGGCGGCGGCGATGGCGGCGGCCAGCTCGTCGGTGGTGCGCGGCGCCAGGTAGCGACACGCGGCGTGCACCCCGCGGCCGAAGCCGTCGAGCACGCGCCGAGGCGGACGAGAGGTCGGACATCTACAGGTTCAAGCGGCGGAAGATCGTCGACGGCAACAGCCGGACCACCGCGGCGACCGCGGCCCACCGCGCCGGCACGAACGCGTCCGGCGAGCCGCCGCGCCGGGCCAACGCCAGGATCTGCCGGGCGGCCTCGGCGGCCGACACCAGCCAGAACAGGCCGGGCTTGCCGGCGGTCATCGCGGTGTCGACGAAGCCGGGCTTGATCGTCACCACGTTGACCCCGTAGCGCGTGGCGCGGTTGCGCAGCGCCTCGAGGTAGGTCGACAGCGCCGCCTTGGTCGCCGTGTAGCCCGGGTTGCCGCGCCGGCCGCGGACGCCGGCGATGCTCGAGATGCCGACGATGGTGCCGGCGCGGGCGGCCTCGAAGCGCGCGCACACCGGATCCATCCACGCCATCGCGCCGAGCAGGTTGACCTGCACCATCGCGGCGTCCTTGCCGAAGTCGTACTCGCCCTCGGCCAGCTCCGGCATCACGCCGGCGGCGTAGACCAGGGCGTCGACGCCGCCGAGATCGGCCTCGATGCGCGCGAGCAGCGCCGGCACCGACGCGGCGTCGGTGACGTCGTGGACGTAGGGCCGCAGGCGGGCCGGATCGGCGGCGGCGACCGCGGCCAGCTCGGCCTCGCGGCGGGCCAGGATCGCGACGGTGGCGCCGGCGGCGGCGAGCTGTCGGGCCAGCTCGGCGCCGATGCCCGACGACGCGCCGACGACGATCACCCGGGTCAGCGGGACTGCCATCGCTGGCGATGTAGCACGATCGCCCGGCGCGCGCGGGCCCCGATCAGGCCGCGATGCACAGGTAGACGCGCCCGGGCTCGCGGCCGCGCCGCAGCTCGACCGCGGCGGTCCGGCGCCCGCGGCGCTGGTCGAAAGTCACCTCGAGGCACTGGGCCGCGGCGGGGCTCGCCCGGAACCGCGCCACCGCGTCGACGAGCGCGGGCGCGCCGAGCGCCACCGCGACCTCGGCCAGGGTTCGCCCCAGGACGCGCCACGCGGTGACCCCGGCCTGGCGGGCGGCCGCGCGCCCCAGACGCGCCACCCGGTCGGCCTCGTCGAGGGCGACCACGCCCAGCGGCAGCGCGTCGATGGCGGCGTCGCTGAGGTCGTCGAGCGAGACGTCGATGCCACGGCACGGCGGGTTCGCGATCGCGGTCATGCCTGGTGGACGTCGCCGGCGCTCAGTTGGTTACTCGTCCGATCCGGCCACGGCCCCGGCGCGCGCGCCGTGTACTATCGCGCGCGATGAAGCCGCAGCGCGTGCTGGTCACCGGCGGGGCCGGGTTCCTCGGGTCGCACCTGTGCGAGCGCCTGCTCGGCCAGGGCCACACGGTCATCTGCCTCGACAACCTGTTCACCGGGCGGCGCCGCAACATCGAGCACCTGCTGGGCGACCCCCGCTTCGAGTTCGTGCGCCACGACGTCAACGAGCGGTTCGTGCTCGAGGTCGATCGCATCTACCACCTGGCCTGCCCGGCCTCGCCGGTGCACTACCAGCGCAACCCGGTGCGCACGATCCGGACCTGCGTCGAGGGCACGCTGCACGCGCTCGAGTGCGCGCGCGAGGTCGGCGCGCGGATCCTCCTGTCGTCGACGTCGGAGGTCTACGGCGACCCGGAGATCCACCCGCAGATCGAGAGCTACCACGGCGACGTCAACCCGATCGGCCCGCGCGCCTGCTACGACGAGGGCAAGCGCTGCGCCGAGGCCCTCGCGGTGAGCTACGCGCGCCAGTACGGCGTCGCCGTGCGCATCGCGCGCATCTTCAACACCTACGGCCCGCGCATGGACGAGGACGACGGCCGGGTGGTGTCGAACTTCATCGTCCAGGCCCTGCGCGGCGCCGGCATCACGATCTACGGCGACGGCAGCCAGACCCGGTCGTTCTGCTACGTCGACGACCTCATCACCGGCCTGACCCGGTTCATGGAGGTCGACACCGACGAGCAGCCGGTCAACATCGGCAACCCGGCGGAGACCACCATCGGCGAGATCGCGCGGCTCATCCGCGAGATGTGCGGCTCCCCTGGCGAGCTGGTGTTCCGGCCGCTGCCGACCGACGACCCGCGCCGGCGCTGCCCCGACATCGGCCGCGCGCGCGCGCTGCTCGGCTGGGAGCCGACCGTCGAGCTCGCCGACGGCCTGGCCCGGACGATCGGGTACTTCCGGGGCGAGGGCGCCGCGGCCTGATCGCGCGCCACCACCGGCGTCGCGTGATTGCGAGCGTCGCCGCGCGATGAGATCGTCGGGTCGTGCGTGGCTACGACGACATCGAGATCGGCGGGACCGACACCGCGGCGCCGCTCGCGCTAGCGGCGCGGCTCGCGTTGATGGAGCGGATGGTACCGCTGACGGGGCGCATCGTGCTCGACGCCGGCTGCGGCGCCGGTGGCTACCTGCGCGCGCTGCGAGCCCGCGGCGTCGAGGCCTTCGGGCTCGAGTACAGCGCCGCCAAGGTCGCGGCCTACCAGGCCGACGGCGGCGAGCCCACCTGGATCCAGGTCGGCGATCTGCGCGCGACGCCGTATCCCGACGGTCGCTTCGACGTGGTCTTGCTCAACGAGGTGCTCGAGCACGTCCCCGACGAGCGCGCGGCGCTGCGCGAGCTCTACCGGGTGCTGCGACCGGGCGGACACCTCCTGGTGTTCTCCCCGAACCGGCTCTACCCGCTCGAGACCCACGGCGTCACGCTGCGGGCCACCGGCCGCGCCATCGTGCCCTCCCGCGCGCTCGGCGTGCCCTACCTGCCGCTGTCGCTCGGGCGACGGCTGTTCCACTACCCGGCCCGCAACTACTGGCCGTGGGAGCTGCGTCGCCTGCTCGCCGAGGTCGGCTTCGAGATCGCCACCACGACCTACCAGTGGCAGACCTTCGAGAACATCTCGGCGTCGCAGCCCGGATGGATGCGGCCGGTGGTGCCGCTCCTGCGTCGGATCGCGCGCGTCGCCGAGCGCCTGCCGACGGTCCGCGCGCTCGGGGTGTCGCAGGTGGTGCTGGCGCGTCGCGCCTGAGCGGCGGCGAGCTCAGCGCCGAGGGCGGGCGATGCGATCCGCGAGCAGCCTGGCGACGAAGCGCGGGTTACCCACGACGTATCGACGGAAGTGCCGGACCGGATGGCGGCCCAGGCGATCGAGCCACTCGAGCCCGTGCTCGGTCATCCACGACGGCGCGCGGCGCTCGATCCCTGCGTGCCAGCGGAAGAGCGCGCCGACGGAGATCGCCGTCCGTACCCGGAGTCGGGACGCGTTGGCCACGATCCATCGCTCCTGCAGGGGCATCCCGAGGCCAACCAAGAGGTGCGTCGCGCCCGACGCGTTGATCGCGTCGATCACCGCGTCGTTGGCCGGCCCGGTCTTGGCGAAGAAGCCGTCGCCGGCGCCGACATCGAGGTAGCCACCGTGGGCCGCGCGCAGGGTCGCCTGGAACGCGCGCGCCACACCGACCTCGTCGCCGAGCGCGTAGACGCTCTGCCCGGCGGCCGCGGTCGCGTGGGCGAAGGCGTCGATCCAGTCTGGCGGCGTGAGACGATGGGGCAGGCTCACGCCCACGAGCCTCGCGCCCCACTTCACGCCGAAGCCATCGCAGAACACGACGTCCGCGGTCCTGAGCGCGTCGGCGAAGTCGGCGTGGTCGGCGGCCAGGTTCATCGCGTGGACGTTCACGTTCAGGACGCGCCGCAGCGGTCCCGCCTGGCCCCAGTCGACGAGCTGCTCGACGAGCTGCTCCGCCGACACCGGATGGATCGGGATCCCGAGCACCTCGACCGGCGGCGGGAGCGAGCGCGCTGAACCCACGCCGCGCAGCTTCGCGCGGCGACGCCACTCGGCGCAAGCGAGGTGCGTTGCGCCGCTGCCCGCCGCGCGGGCACGAGACCCACCGTGCTAGCCTGGCCGCCGCATGGAGTGGACCGATCGTAGCGTCCTCGTCACCGGCGGCACCGGCTCTTTCGGCCAGCGCTTCGCGCGGACCCTGCTGGAACGCCACCGCCCCAAGCGGCTGGTCATCTTCAGCCGCGACGAGCTCAAGCAGCACGAGATGCGCACGCGCGGGTTCGACGATCCACGCCTGCGCTACTTCATCGGTGACGTCCGCGATCTCGATCGCCTGCGACGCGCGATGGCGGGCATCGACGTGGTCGTGCACGCCGCCGCGCTCAAGCAGGTCCCGGCCTGCGAGTACAACCCGATCGAGGCGGTGCGGACCAACGTCGACGGTGCGCGCAACGTCATCGACGCAGCGCTCGACACCGGCGTCGCCCGCGTCCTCGCGCTCAGCACCGACAAGGCGGTGAACCCGGTCAACCTCTACGGCGCGACGAAGCTGGTCGCGGAGAAGCTCTTCGTCCAGGCCAACGCCTACGCCGGAGGCCGCGGCACCCGCCTGAGCTGCGTCCGCTACGGCAACGTGGTAGGCAGCCGCGGCAGCGTCGTCCCGCTGTTCCGCGAGCAGGCCAAGTCCGGCGTGGTCACCGTCACCGACGAGCGCATGACCCGGTTCTGGATCACGCTCGATCAGGGCGTCGCATACGTGATCCGCTGCCTCGAGCAGATGCACGGCGGCGAGGTCTTCATCCCCAAGCTCCCCAGCGTCCGCCTGACCGAGCTGGCCGCGGTGGTGGCGCCAGGGGCGCGGATCGACCACGTCGGGATCCGGCCCGGCGAGAAGCTCCACGAGGCGCTGCTGTCCGACGACGAGGCCCGCTCGACCCGCGAGCTCGACGATCAGTTCGTGCTCGAGCCCGCGCACCCGTGGTGGGACGCCAGCACCTGGCAGCACGGCCGGGTGCTGCCGGACGGCTTTCGCTACACCAGCGACGGCAACACCCACTGGCTGCGCGGTGCCGAGATCGAGGCGCTGGTCGCGGCGTCATGACGGCCCGCCTCGCGATCGACGGCGGTCCGCCGGTGCGCGCGACGCCCCTGCCGTACGGACGCCAGAGCATCGACGACGCCGACGTCGCGGCCGTGGCCGAGGCGCTGCGCTCGGACTGGCTCACGACCGGCCCGCGGGTCGCGGCCTTCGAGCGCGCGTTCGCCGAGGTCGCGGGCGTGGCGCACGCGGTCGCGGTGAGCAGCGGCACCGCCGCGCTGCACGCGACGATGCACGCGCTCGGGCTCGGTCCCGGCGACGAGGTGATCGTGCCGGCCATGACCTTCGCGGCGTCGGCCAACGCCGCGCTCTACGTCGGCGCGAGCCCGGTGTTCGCCGACGTCGACCCGGGCACGCTGCTGCTCACCGTCGAGGCCGCCGAGGCGCGGCGTTCGCCGCGCACCCGCGCGATCGTCGCGGTCGACTACGCCGGGCAGCCGTGTGACTACGACGCGCTCACCACGTGGGCGACGACGCACGGCCTGCCGATCGTCGCCGACGCCTGCCACGCGCTCGGCGGCGCGCTCGGGTCACGTCCCGTCGGCGCGCTGGCCACCGCCACCACCTTCAGCCTGCACCCCGTCAAGTCGGTGACCACCGGCGAGGGCGGCATGATCACCACCGCGGACGCCGAGCTCGCCGCGGCCGCGCGGCGGTTCCGCAACCACGGCATCGACACCGACCATCGCCAGCGCGAGGCGCGCGGCACCTGGGCCTACGACATGGTCGAGCTCGGCTTCAACTATCGGCTCCCGGACGTCGCGTGCGCGCTGGGTGAGAGCCAGCTCGCCAAGCTCGACGGGTGGGTCGCGCGGCGCGGCGCCATCGCGGCGCGCTACGACGCCGGCCTGGCGGAGCTGCCGTGGGCCGCGCCGCTCGAGGTTCGCGTCGGTTTGCGGCACGGTCGGCACCTCTACCCGATCCGCCTCCGCGCCGAGCACCTCCGCGTCGGCCAGGCCGAGGTGTTCGCGGCGCTGCGCGCCGAGGGCATCGGCGTGAACGTGCACTACCGCCCGGTCTACCTGCACCCGTACTACCAGCGCCGGTTCGGCCACCAGGCCGGGCTGTGCCCCGTCGCCGAGCAGGCGTACGGCGAGCTGCTCTCGTTGCCGATGTTCCCGGCGATGAGCGACGCCGACGTCGACGACGTGCTCGCCGCGCTGGCCAAGGTCGGACGGGCGTACGGGGCGTGACCACGGCGGTCATCGTCCAGGCGCGCATGGGCAGCACCCGCCTGCCGGGCAAGGTGCTGGCCTCGATCGCGGGCGCGCCGATGCTGGTGCGCGTGGTGGAGCGGGCCGGCAAGATCGCCGGCGTCGACGAGCTCGTCGTCGCCACCTCGAGCAGCTCGATCGACGACCCGATCGCCGAGCTCGCGGACGCCCGCGGGTGGCGCCTCACGCGCGGGAGCGAGCACGACGTGCTGGCGCGCTACCTCGAGGCGGCGCGCGCGGTGGACGCTTCCGTCATCGTCCGCGTGACGGCGGACTGCCCCCTGCTCGATCCCGGCGTCGGCGGGCGCGTGGTGGCCGCGCTCGACGGCGGCCGCGCTGCCGACTACGCCTCGAACACGCAGGTGAGGACGTATCCTCGCGGGCTCGACGTCGAGGCGCTCACCCGTGAGGCGCTCGAGCGCTCGGCGCGCGACGCCCGCGCCCCGGCGGCGCGCGAGCACGTGACCTGGCACGTCTACCAGCATCCCGAGGCGTTCCGGCTGCTCGACGTCACGTCGCCCGACGACCGCTCGGCCCTGCGCTGGACGGTGGATACCCCGGCCGACCTCGAGCTGGCGCGGCGGCTCTACGCCGCGGTGGGGACCACCGACTTCACCTATGCCGACGCGCTGGCCGCGTGGGACCGCGATCCCACGCTCGCCGACGTCAACGCGCACGTCGCGCAGAAGGCGACCTGACCGGCGCGGGCGAGCCGCGAGCCCCCGCGATATAGTCGTCGCGATGAGGGCTCTGCAGTCCGGCCGGCGCGGCGTCGTAGGGCCTCTCCGCGCCGCCGGAGTCCGGCCGTGAAGGTCGCGTTCCTCACCAACTACGAGAAGACGACGTTCTTTCACGGCGTGGCGACGCGGCTCGAGGCGGCCGGCCACGAGGTCGCGTGGATCTCGCCGGGCCAGCACTGGGCGCGGTGGTTGGTCGCGCACGGCGTCCGCCCCGACCGGGTGCTCGACCTCTCCGCCCACGCCGACGCCTGGCACGGGCTCGACGCCGACGCCGACGACCGTCGCGAGCTGGCGACGCTCGAGGCCGCCGCGGGCGTCCACGCCCACGACCTCCTGCTGATGGATCGCGTCATCCGGCCGTGGCCCGCGGCGCGCGCGCTGCGCTACCCCTGCCGTCTGCCGACGGCTGGTGACCGCGTTCCTCGACGAGCAGGGCATCCAGGCGGTGCTCGGTGAGCAGACCTTCGCGGTGGAGATGCTCGCGGGCTTCGCGATGGCCGCGCGCGGCGGCGCGGTGCTGACGCCCCACGTGGTCCGGATCCCGAGCGCTCGCGTCGGCCTGTTCCGTGGACACCTCCAGGAGGAGCTGGTCGCGCACCGCCCGACCAGCGACGCCGATCGCGCCGAGGCCGCCGCCCTGCTGGAGAGCTTCCGTCGCGATCGCCCGCGACCGGAGTACTTCCTCCGCAACGCCAAGACGCCGCGACCGCAGGCCGCCTGGCCGCGCAAGTTCGGCCGACACCTTCGCCTGGCGATCACCGACCGCCACGACGCCACCCACGTCTCGCCAACCTGGCTGGTCCGCCTCCGCGTCGGCGAGGTCGCCAACGCCCTGGCCCACCGGGTGCGCTCGCCGTACCAGCGGCCCGCGCTGCCGCCACCTCGGCCGTTCGTGCTCTACCCGCTGCATCGGCAGCCCGAGGCCTCGATCGACGTGCTCGGCGCGCGGTTGTCGAACCAGGTGGAGGTCGTCCGCGCGATGGCGCGCACGTTACCGGCGACGCACGAGCTCTACGTGAAGGAGCACCCCAACGGGCTCGGCGATCGCAGCCCCGCGGCGCTCGCCGAGCTCGCGGCCTTGCCGGGCGTGCGACTGATCGATCCCGGCGTGTCGACCTTCGTCCTGGCCGACGCGGCCGACCTGGTGGTCACCGTCTCGGGCACCGCCTCCTACGAGGCCGCGTTGCTGGGTCGCTCGGCTGCGACGCTGGTGCCGATGTTCTTCGGCTCGATCCTGCGCGCGAATGGCTTCAACCCGTTCGTCGGATCGCTGGCCGACCTGCTCACCCCGCGCGATCTCGACGACGACGCGCGCGTCGCGCTGCTCGCCGACGTCCTGGCGCGCTCGGGACCGGGCCTGATCGACAACCCGTCGTTCGCCCCCGCCGTGATGGACCCGGCCAACCTCGACGCGGTGGCGCGCGCGATCGCGCCACACCTCGCGTCGCGATCGCATCGCTGAGCCCGCATGGCGCGCTCGCTCGTCCTCACCGTGACCAACGTGCTCCTGCGCGGAGCCACGATGGGCGGGCGCTTCGTCTTGCTGCTCGCGCTGGCGCGCTACCTGCCGGCCGCCGCGGTCGGGCTCTACGCGCTGTTCGCCGCCGCCGTGCAGTGGGGCATCTACCTGCAGGGCCTCGACTTCTACGTGGTCAACGTCCGCGAGGTCGCGGGCGCCGATCCACGCGGCCAGGCGCGCCGCATCCGGGACGCGGCGGTGCTGGCCGGCATCATGATGCTGGTGTCGGCCGCGATCTGGCCGCTGCTCGTCGGTGCGGGCCTGTTGCCGTGGGACCTGCTCGGGTGCTTGCTGCCGCTGCTCGCCCTCGAGAGCACGTCGCAGGAGGCGTCGCGCCTGCTCAACGTGCTCGGCCGCCCGCTGGCGAGCAGCGTGGTCTTGCTCGTGCGCGGCGGCGCCTGGATGTACGTGCTCGCCGCTGCCATGGTCGTGCTCCCCGAGGTGCGGTCGCTCGACGTCGTGCTCGCCGTGTGGGTGGCGGGCGCGGGGAGCAGCGTCGTGCTCGCGGTGTGGCTGCTGCGCGGGCTGCCCTGGCGCGACCTGCCGCCGATCGACTGGCGCTGGATCCGGACCGGGGTCGGCACCAGCCTGCCGCTCCTGCTGGGCAGCCTGTCGCTGCGCGCGGTGCCCGTGTTCGACCGGTGGCTCGTCGGCGAGACCGGGGGCGGCGTCGCGCTGGGCGTGTTCGGGTTCTACGCCGCGATCGCCGCGGCGCTGTCGGCGCTGGTCGAATCCGGCGTCGGCGTCGTGTTCTTCCCGCAGATGATGCGGGCGTGGCAGGCCGGCGACGCCGACGGGTTCACCCATGCGCGGCGGGCGTTGCGACGCGCGATCCTCGGGTTCACCTTGCTCGCCGTCCCGGCGCTGCTCGTGGGGGTGTGGCTCGTCGTCGAGCATGCGACACCTCCGGTCTACGCGGCGCACT
This sequence comes from Kofleriaceae bacterium, assembly GCA_041389945.1. Lineage (GTDB taxonomy): Bacteria > Myxococcota_A > Polyangia > Haliangiales > Haliangiaceae > JAWKQW01. Next base: position 433,008 of record JAWKQW010000009.1, on the reverse strand, counting down.
TCGAGGTGTTCGTCGTGCTTCTCGCCGCGAGCGCGCTTTCGAGCGTGGCGACGATCCCGCAGTACGCGCTGTGGACGTGGCGTCGCTACCGAGCGATCGTCACCGCCTCCGTCCTCGGCTTGGTCGTCGCGGTCGTGATCGACCTCGCCGCGGTGCCGGGGCTCGGCATCGACGGCGCGGCGATGGGTCAGCTCGGAGCCGCGTCCGCGATGCTGGTCGGCCGCGCCCTCGCGGCCCGGCGCGCACCGGCCTCCGGGTAGCGTGCCGCGACGGCGCGAGCTATCCTCGCGCGAACGGTGGATCGAACGAGATCCGCACGGGACCGCGAACGTGACGCACTTGCACATCGGCAGCCGTCGGATCGGACCCGGGGAGCCCGTCTTCGTGATCGCCGAGTTGTCGGGCAACCATGGCCACGACTACGACCGCGCCGCGCGCATCATCGACGCCGCGGCGCAGGCCGGCGCCGACGCCGTCAAGCTGCAGACGTACACGCCCGACACCCTCACGATCGACTGTGACAAGCCGGCGTTCCGCATCGCGGGGGACGGCGCGTGGGGAGGCAAGACGCTCTACCAGCTCTACGCCGAGGCGATGACGCCGTGGGAGTGGCACCCGCGGTTGTTTCAGGTCGCCGCCGATTGCGGCATCGAGATCTTCTCGTCGCCGTTCGACGTGACCGCGGTCGCGCAGCTCGCCGACCTGGGAGTGCGCGCGTACAAGATCGCGTCGTTCGAGCTGGTCGATCTGCCACTCGTCGCCGCGATCGCGAGCCAGGGGCGGCCGGTGATCGCGTCGACCGGCATGGCCAACCTCGCCGAGATCCACGACGCCGTCGAGACGATCCGCCGCGCCGGCGCTCCCGGCCTCGCGCTCCTGCACTGCGTGAGCGCGTACCCGGCGAGCCCTGCCGAGATGAACCTGGCGACGATCCCGCACCTGGCCCAGGCGTTCGGGTGCGTCGTCGGGCTGTCCGACCACACGCTGAGCGACACCTCCGCGGTGCTCGCGGTCGGCCTGGGCGCATCGCTCGTCGAGAAGCACGTCACGATGCATCGCGCCGACGGTGGCCCCGATGCGCACTTCTCTCTCGAGCCCCATGAGCTGGCGCGGCTCGTCACCGCGATCCGCGAGGCGGAGGCGGCGGTCGGCACCCCGAGCTACGCTCGCACCGCGAGCGAGCTGCAGAACGAGGTGTTCCGCCGCTCGCTGTTCGTCGTCCGCGACGTCGCGGCGGGTGAGCCGCTCACCGCAGAGAACGTGCGCAGCATCCGACCAGGTGGCGGCTTGCCGCCGAAGTTCTTGCCGCTCGTGCTGGGCCGTCGCGCGCGGGTCGCGATCGAGCGCGGCACCGCGCTGACCTGGGAGATGCTCTGACCCACGTGCGGTTGCTCGGCGCGGTCGCCGAGAGCCGCGTCGCCACGGCCGACCCCCACGCGTCGATGCTGCCGTGGAACCGAGGCTGGCACCCGAACCGCTTGAGCTCTACGAGGACACGCCGGTCGCCGCCGGCCGTCGCGCCCGCGCGCGGGAACTGACCCGCGCCGGTCACCCACCCGGCAGCCGCGGCGGCTCGCCCCTGGCCTGCAGGCTGTCGCTGCCGAGGGCGGCTGCGCGGGCCTCGAGGTCAGCGATGCGGGCGGCCTCCCAGGCGGCGTCGACGGCGGTGCGGGCGGTGGCGCCGGGCTTGGTCGGGATCTGGCTCATGGCGTGCTCGGCGAGCGCGGTGATGGTGAGGCTCGGGTTGACGCCGAGGTTGGCCGGCACCGCGGCGCCGTCGACGACGAACAGGCCCGGGTGGCCGAAGGCCTCGCCGCGGGCGTCGACGACGCCGCGGCTGGGGTCGTCGGCGAGCACGGCGCCGCCGAGGATGTGGGCGGTGGTGGGGACGTCGAACAGGACCTCGAAGATCGAGCTCTTGGCGACGCCGTCGACCTCGGCGGCGAAGGTGCGCGCGACCTCGTTGCCGAGCGGGATGTAGCTCGGCACCGACCCACCGTCGGCGCCGGGGCCGGTGTCGAGGGCGCGCCGCCACAGCCGGGTCCAGCGCCGGCGCAGGCGCAGCGCGATGGAGTTGTCGAGGGTCTGCATCACCAAGAGCACGATGCCGCGGCGGGCGGCGCCGAACGGCCACAGGGTCCGCGCGAAGTCGATCGGGTGGCGCACGACGTTGCCGAGGTAGCGCAGCCAGCGCGGGATGCGGCCGCCACCGTCGGTGAGCAAGGTGCCGAGCTGCAAGGTGGCGCCGGCGCCGTCGCTGTAGCGGCAGATCTCGACGTGGGTGTGCTCGTCGGGGTGGATCGACGAGCTGATCGCGACGCCGCGATCGAAGCGGACGCCGCGCTTGGTCGACGCCACGCCGAGGATGGCCTCGCTGTTGGTGCGTACGGTGGCGCCCAGCGACGGCGCCAGGTTGGGCAGGCTGCCGCGCGCCTTGCACTCGAGCAGGAGCTGCACGGTGCCGAGCACGCCGGCCGCCATCACGACGTTGCGCGCGCGCAGCACCTGGCGATCGCGCAGGGCCCAGGCGCCCGTGCGCACGTGGGTGACCTCGTAGCCGCCGCCGTCGAGCGCGCGCACGTCGACGGCGGTGCGCATCGGCTGGACCTCGGCGCCGAGCTTCTCGGCGAGGTAGAGGTAGTTGCGATCGAGGGTGTTCTTGGCGCCGACCCGGCAGCCGACCATGCAGCCGCCGCACAAGGTGCACGGCCGACGATCGGGGCCGGCGCCGTCGAAGAATGGATCGGGCACCGGCGGATCGGTCGGGCGGCCCGGGCCGTCGCCGAAGTACACCGCGACCGGCGTGCGGATGAAGGTGTCGCCGCGGCCGAGCTTGCGGGCGACGTTGGCGAGGGCGACGTCGGGCTCGCCGTCGGCCTGGTTCTGGGTGACGCCGAGCATGAACTGCGCGCGCCGGTAGTGCGGCAGCAGCGCGTCGCGCCAGGCGCCGCCGCCGGGGTGCGCCGGCCACGCCGCCGCCGCGAACACCTCGGGCGGCGGCAGATAGAGCGTGTTGGCGTAGACCAGCGAGCCGCCACCGACGCCCGCGCCCGAGAGCACGAACACATCCGAGAACACCGACAGCCGCAGGATGCCGAAGCACTTGGCGGCCGGCAGCCACAGCGACTTGCGCAGGTTCCAGTTGGTCTTGGGGAAGTCCTCGGGGCGCCAGCGGCGGCCGCGCTCGAGCACCACCACCGAGTAGCCCTTCTCGACGAGGCGCAGCGCCGCCACCGAGCCGCCGAAGCCCGAGCCGATGATGACGTAGTCGACCTCGTCGACGGCAGCTGCCACCGCCGCACTGTACCCGACGGGGAGCGGCGCGCTCGCCTTGCCGCATCGCGTCGCGCCGTCGCGTCGACGGCGTGACCCCGACCCGCGTTCGGTGAGCTACCCTCGCCGCATGCGTGGCGAGGTGATGCGCTCGAACGTCCTCGCGGCCGCGTCCCTCGGCGGACCGCGCGGCGGCGCGAGGCTCACCGTCGGCGCGGCGGCGCTCGCCGTCGCCGGCGCGTGCGGCGCGTCGTCCCCGGGCCTGCCCGACGCCCGCCTCGGCGACGACGCCGCCCCGCGCGTCGACGGCGCCCCGCTCGTCGACGCCGCCACCGCCGACGCCGCGGTGGACGCCGCCCCGCCCTCCCTCGCGGTGACGATCACCGGGCCGATCAAGACCACCAGCGCCCAGCCGGTGTTCCTGTTCGACGTGCTCGACCCGAGCGGCACCGCGACCACGACCTGCGCCGTCGACGGCGGCGCCCCGGCGCCGTGCACCTCGCCGCTGACCCTGGCCGCCATCGCCGTGGGCGCGCACACCGTCGAGGTCACCGCGACCGACGCCGCGGCGCGGACCGCCGTCGACGATCACGCCTTCGAGCGGATCGACGTCGCCTGGGACCAGCCGGTGCCGGCCACGCCGACGGTGGCGATCCCCGGCGCGCGCCTCGCGCCGCTGGCGTATCACCCGGGCACCAATCGCGTCGTCCTCTTCGGCGGCGGCTCACCGGCGGACGCGCAGACCTGGTTGTGGGACGGCGCGGCCTGGACCCAGGCGGCGCCCGCGACCTCGCCGCCCAAGCGGCAGCAACACGCGATGGCGCTCGACGTCGTGACCGGCGCGTTGATCCTCTTCGGCGGCGACGACGGCGGCGTGCGCAAGAACGACACCTGGGCGTGGGATGGCGCCACCTGGACCGACCTCGCCCCGGCGACCTCGCCGAGCGCGCGCAACGCCGCGGCGATGGCGTTCGACCCGAACGCCGGGCGCATGGTGCTGTTCGGCGGCAGCGATCCGGCCAAGCTCGACGATACCTGGCTCTTCGATGGCACGACCTGGACCGCGGCGACGCCGACGACGGTGCCGCCGGCGCGCCAGCTGGCCACGCTGGCGTACGACGCCACCAGCGCCCGCGTCGTGATGTTCGGCGGCGATGGCGCGGCCGTGCTCGGCGACACCTGGCGCTGGGACGGCAGCGACTGGACCGCCGTCGCGCCGGCCACCTCGCCACCGGCCCGCTGGGGCGCGAGCCTCACGGCGGCGCCCACCGGGCTGCTGCTCTTCGGCGGCTACAACGGCGCGGGCAACCGGAGCGACGTGTGGCGCTGGGACGGCACCACCTGGACCGAGCAGAGCGGCGCGCGCGCGCCGACGCCTCGCCGCATGATGGGGGCGGCCTACCACCCCGCCACCTCGTCGCTGCTCATCCACGGCGGCGTCGCCAACGTCGGCTCGCCGAGCCCGATCGAGACCTTCGCCTTCGACGGCACCCGCTGGATCGATCACTCGCCGGCGCCGCCGGCGCGCCGGCGCGGCGCAAAGCTCTCGACCGCACCGGGCGGCACCGGCGCGATCCTCTTCGGGGGCTACGACGGCGGCGCGCTGCGCGACGACACCTGGCGCTGGGACGGCACCACCTGGACCGAGGTGTCGGCGGCGACCGCGCCGTCGGGGCGCGGCCGCCACGCGATGGCCTACGACCCGGTGCGCGATCGGGTGGTGCTCTTCGGCGGTGATCCGATCTACGGCAGCCCCAACATCGGCGCCCTCGCCGACACCTGGCTGTGGGACGGCGCCGCGTGGACCGAGGTCACCGGCGGCGCCGTCGGCGCGCTACGACGCGGCGATGGCGTTCGACGTCGCCGCGGCCAGGGGGATGGTGCTCTTCGGCGGCATCGCCGAGGACGGCGTCGACGCCGGCTACGCCGACGACACCTGGCTGTTCGACGGCACGAGCTGGACCAAGGCGACGCCAGCGCACGCGCCGGCGCCGCGCGCCAACCACGCGATGGCCTACGACGCCGCCAGCGGCGGGGTGATGCTGTTCGCGGGGCTCGTGGGCGGCGTGCGCCGCGCCGACACCTGGATCTGGGACGGCGTCGACTGGATCGAGCGGATCACGCCAGCGGCGCCGGCGGCGCGCTACCGCCACGCGATGGCGAGCGCGACCGGGCTGCCGCTGGTGATCGTCGTCGGCGGCCTCACGGTCGGCTACCTCAACGACCGCTGGGCCTGGGACGGCACCAGCTGGACCCAGCTCAGCGCCGCGACCACGATGGGCGCCCGCGCCGAGGGCGCGATGGCTGGCGACGGCACGACCGTGGTCCACTTCGGCGGGCGCGACGGCACCACCACCGCCTTCGCCGACACCTGGCGGCTCGGCGCGCTCTAGCAGGCTCGAGCAGCGCCGGCTACGGCCCGCAGGGATACTCGAGGTAGGCCCACCCGCCCTGGGTGCACTCCTCGTTGTCCCACCACACGGTCTGCGCGAAGCGCTTGCCGTCCTCGCCGGGGACCGACAGGTCGTGCAGCTCCACGTCGCGGTCACCGCCGGTGACCACGCCGACGACGTTGCCGCGCCAGGCCAGGACGCCGTCCCAGTCGGCCTCGACCGCCACCGGCGTCAGCTCGTCGCCGTGGCGCAGCCCGACCAGCTCGAGCCGGCCCGTCTCCCAGGTGCACTCGTCGGCGTCGTCGTCGCCGATGAGGTAGCCGGCGAGGATGCTCTCGAAGCGCTCGTTGCCGGCGTCGACGCTCGCGCGCAAGGTGCGGGCCCCGCGCAGGGTGGCGCCGGCCAGCGGCTCGGCCGCGATCCAGGTGGTGAGCTGCGCCCGGTGCAGGGGATCGCGGATCGCGGCGGCGTCGTCGGCGTACTCCGCCTCCTCGACGACCTGCGCCGGCAACCAGCGCAGCTCGCCGTCGAGGGCGCCGGTGTGGCCGACGCGCGCGAGCGGCCCGGCGCACCCGGTCAGCGGCGCGACGATCATCGTCGACGGCTCGCACCCGTGGGAGTCGAGCGCCACCGGCGCGCCGACGGTGGCGGTGCAGGTGCCGGTTTCGGTGATGACGGTCAGGGTCGCCGGCAGCGCGGCGACCTCGGCGAGCAGGGGCGAGCCCGCCGGCACCGGCATCGTGCAGGCCGGCCCGTCGAAGGCGTCGATGCCGCCGGTGTTCCAGCACGCCGGCAGCGTCAGCGACGGATCGAGCTCGACCGGATCGGTGAACTCGATGATCCTGAGCGCCAGGTACGGCGCGCCGCCGCGCTCGACCACCGCGCGCCAGCCGGCGGCGTCGACGGCGAGCAGGTCGCCACGCGCCGCGGTGCCGGTGTTGCCCGGACCCTGGGGTTGGGCAGGCGTGCCACCGCAGGCGACCAGCGAGGCACCGAGGACGAAGGAGGCCGAACGCGCGAAGGCTTGCATCGGGCTCGGGCGTACCACGGACCCGCCCTGGCGTGCCTGGCCCTAGCCCGCGAGCGACGCGCAGAATCGCTGCAGCGGCTCGCGCCGCTCCGGCGGCACGTACTCGAGGTTGAGCTGGCGATCGGTGACCTCGAAGAACGCGCGCTCGGCGGCGAGCAGATCGGCCTCGGCCGCGCCGATCTCGCTGGGCGCGACGTCGCGCAGGCAGGACCGCACCCGCTCGGCCTCGGCCGCGCGCCCGGTCTCGAGGAAGAAGCCGCCGAGGATGAGCTTGGCCTTGACCGCCAGCGAGTGCAGATCGTTGCCGGTCTTGTGCGGCAGCGCGAGCACGTCGTCGAGCAGGTCGGACGCCGCCGGGCTGCCGGCGTCGTAGGCGCGGCGAACGATGTAGCCGAGGTCGAACAGCGCGAGCTGCGGCGCGAACAGGAGCCCGCCGCCCCGGGCCATCTGCGCGTAGAAGCGGAAGTAGCCGCCGATCTCGCGCAGGCGCTCGGGCCGATCGCCGATGTCGCGCGCGAGCCGACGGTACTGGTGGAACACGTCGTACACCGCGCGCACGTTGCCGGCCTTGATGGCGTCGCGCAGGAAGTTGTTGAAGAACCGGATGCCGAGGCGCAGGCCCTCCTCGTCGCCGCGCGCCGCCGCGCCGAGCGCGATGACCCGGTTGGCGTCGCTCAGGGTCGACACCGTGTCGGAGGCCTGGGCCAGCGCTTGCTGGTAGGCGTGCCACATCTGCTGCAGGCACTTCATCTCGTACCAGGTGCCCGCCGCGGTGAGCATCTCGAGCGCCTCGTCGGAGAACCCGACGAAGTCGGCGCGATCGACGGCGAACCACGACGGCGGCATCTCGCCCTTGCGCGGCCCGTAGTGATCGATGAGGCGCTTGAGCGCCCACGCCCCCTCGCGCGCCACCACCCGATCGGCGCGCTCGAGCGACTTGAGCACGATCGTGCCGAGCTGATCGATGCGCTGGGCGACGTCCTGCTGGGCCGGGGTCGGCTCGCGCTTGCCGCGGCGGACCTGCTCGACGATGCGCTCGGTCTCGGCGCGCAGGCGATCGATGACCCGGCCCGGGTCGAGGAAGCGCACGACGTAGAAGAAGTACGGGATGAGCAGGATCCAGCCGACGATGGCCGACCACACCGCCAGCGCCAGCGCCCAGGTCGGCGCGAACCGCGGCCCGACGAGGTAGGCGACGAACAGCACGTTGCCGGCGCCGAACGCCATGAACGACAGGACGACGCGGTTGATGCGATCACGCAGGAACAGCTCGATGAGCGTCGGCGTGTGCATGTTGGCGGTCAGCGGGATCGCCAGGCCGATCGTGGCGAGCAGCATCGCCAGCACGTTGTTGTGGGCGCGCGCCATCGGCGACAGCAGGTCGACCAGCTTGTCGTTGCGCTCGCCGGCCCAGCTCAGGTCGGTCAGCGACGGCCGCCCCAGGCGCAGCCACTCCCCGACGAACTCGCCGATGAACAGGGCCGCGAACACCAGGAAGGCGACCAGGAGCGACCAGAAGAACGCGCGACGCATGGCCCAGCCGTCGATGCTACCTCCGGTGACGCGGACGTGACGACTTTGCGACGAAAAACCCGGACCGTGCCTACGGTCCCCAGTGCCGCGCCGCGGCCGCCGCCGCGAAGGTCGCCCACGCCGGCTTGGCGACGTCGTCGGCGCTGCGCAGGCCGAGCGTGCACAGGAACTGGATGAAGGGCTCGTCGCCGGGCAGGCCGTAGTCGGCGGCCTGGGCCTCGCACGCCGCGCGCTCGCCGTCGAACATGCGGCTGACGTTGACGAGCTCGATGCCAGCTGCGCGCGCGTCCCACGCGGCGAAGGCCTCGGCGAAGAACGCCGCCTGCCCGGCCTCCGAGCCGCCCAGCGCCGGCCCGGTCGCGTAGCCGAACTCCTTGAACACCAGCGGCGGCGTGACCGCGGCGAGCAGGTCGTCGAGGTCGTCGGCGAGGTCGTCGCCGGAGCCGCCGCCGAAGTTGCCGCCGCGGTAGTAGGTGACGAACGCGACCTCGTCGTCGTCGACGGCGGCGGCCGCGGCCGCGCTGTAGCGGCCGCTGTCGGGATCGAGCGCGCCGCTGGTGACGCTGATGCCGGTCTTGACCGCCGGCGCCAGCGCCTCGACCTTGGCGGCGAGGGCGTCGGTCAGGGTCTCGAGCGCGGCCCAGGTGGCGGCGCGCACGGTCGGGTCGGCGATGTTGTCGAGGTTGATGTTCACCTCGTTGCTCAGCACCAGGTACGCCAGCTCGTCGCCGGCGCGCGCGAGCACCTCGGCGATCATCGCCTCGGCGCGGGCGATCAGCGCCGGATCGTCGAGCGCGACCCCGTCCAGGTCGGCCGGGACGAAGGTCGACACCGTGTCGACGATGGGGATCGACAGCAACACCGACAGGCCGCGCTCGGCGTAGGCGCCGAGGCCGTACGCGAGCAGGTCGTAGTCGGCGGCGCCGGCGGTCGGCTCGAGCCACGACCACGGCAAGGTGAGCTGGATGGTGTCGACCCCGAGCGGCGCGACCACGGCGTCGATCACCGCGAGCTGGGTGGCGTCGTCGACCGGGTTGACCTCGATCCCCAGGTGTCGCACCGGCGGCGCGGCGTCGATGGGCGGCGCCGCGTCGACGGCGGCGTCGACGTTCGCGGCGTCGGGGCTGGCGGCATCGGCCGCCGCGCCTCCTGGCTCGCCGCCGCAGCCCGCGCTCGCCGTCGCCAGCGCCCACACCATCGTCGAGATCCTCCACACCTGGGTTCGCATGCCCGTAGGAGAGCAGCTCCCGTGCCAGCCGTGGGGGTCAGAACAACGAAGGTTGGGCACCGCCCCAGCGGCGCACGTAGTCCCGCACCCGCACCTTGCGCGCGGTGCTCTCCGACGTCATGTAGCGGATGACCCCGAACACCTTGCGCTCCGGCCACGGTCGATCGAACCGGCCGAGGGTCCAGAAGATGCCGCTGTAGGAGTTCGGGTCGCGACCATCGAGGGCGTACTTGTTGTTGAGGTGGATGAGCACCTCGAGGGCGGCGCGCGGCGACGGCGACCACTGCAAGATCTTCTTGCCCCACAGCATGCGCAGGTAGTTGTGGATGAGGCCCTCGCCGACGAGCTGGCCCTGGGCCGCGTTCCAAAGCGGGTCGTGGGTGGCACCGGCCTCGAGCTGCGCCGGCGTGTACACGTGGTCGCGGACGTCGGTGGCGTGGGCCTCGAGCGAGGCGCGGGCCCAGTCGGGCAGCGACTCGTAGCGGTCGTAGTCGTCGGGTCGGTGGAACGACATCGCGTGGCCGAGCTCGCGCCAGGTCAGGGCCTCGTCCATGAACGCCTCGGCGGCGCGCGGCAGCCCCCACCAGCCCTCGCGGGCGCCGTTGGGGCGCGGCGCGGCGCGCGACGGATCCCAGTCGTGGGCCCGCCACACGGCGTCGAACATCGCGTGGGCGCCGAGGTGGCCGAAGTGCAGGTACGGCGACAGCCCGCTGGTGACCTCGTCCTCGGGTTGGTTGCGGGCCTCGGCGTAGCGCGCCAGCCGCTCGTCGACGAAGCGCTCCAGGGCGGCGTCGGCCGCGGCCGCGCCGCCGACGATCGGCGAGACCGTCACCGCGTGATCGATCGGCAGCGCCGCGAGCGCGTCGCGGCTCGCCGCCAGCAACGCCATCGCCATCGGCCAGCGTCGGCGCACCGCCGCCGGCACCTGCGGCCGCGCACGACCCCTGGGCAGCCGCGCCAGCGGCGCCGCCGACGGTCGCGCGCCCAGGTGCTCCGGCAGCAGGCGCTGCCAGGTCCATCGAAACGCCGCCGCCGTCGGGAACGCGCGCTCGGTGGCGCGCAGCGGCAACAGCCCGACGCCGTCGACCTGCTCGAGCCGCACCGCGAGCCGCCGCCCCGCTGCCGCGACCATGCGCGGCAGGAAGAAGCACGGATACTCGTCGGTGACCACGCAACACGCGCGTGCCGCGAGCGCCTCGAGCAACCCGGCGCCGGCGCCTGGGCTCGGCTCGACGTACGGCAGGTAGGTGACGCCGGCGCGCGCGAACGCCGCGGCGTTGTCGGCCATGCCGCGCAGGACGAACGCGTGCAGCCGATCGCTGGCCCAGTGGTAGCCGACCCGCAACGGCTCGAGCACCACCAGCGGCTTGCCCAGCGCGCGCGCCTGCTGCAGCGCGTGGTCGAGCGCGAAGCTCCACGACGGGCGTCGCGCCGCGATCATCCAGTACAGGACGTAGTCGCCGTCGGGGCTCGCCGGCGCCGTGTTGACGGCGGTCACCCGCAGCGAGGGCACGGGCGGGAGCGCGGCCGACATGGTGGTGTGACGACGGTTCGGTCGATGCCGTTACGGCGGACCCTCGCGAGTGGTTGACGCCCGACCGCGCACGCTGCGAGCATCCGTACATGGTCGTCGAGGCGGGGTTCGACAAGGCGGTGGCGACGACCGAGGTGGCGCCGCAAGCGGTGCCCGACGTGGCCGCGCCTCAGGCCGGCGACGCCTTCGCCGGCGGGCCGGTGCCGGCGGTGACCGACGAGGGCGGCGCCGCCGCCGAGGCATCGGCGTCGACCGCCGACACCCTCGCGCTGCTGCGCGAGCTCGATCCGACCGCGTCCGACGAGGAGCTGGCCGCGGTGGAGGCCCGGCTGCGCGCGCGCGGCTTCCTGCCGCGCCGGATCACGCCGGCCTTCCGCGCCGAGCTCGACGCGCGTCGGGCGAAGTTCATGGCCGAGAGCTCGATCGGCGCCGGCGAGCTCACCGCGATGCCCGAGGGCGATCTGCGCCACCGGGAGGCCTTCGAGGGGACGCTGGCGTTCCTCAACGACAAGGCCCGGGTGTTCCAGCGCCTGCAGGAGCTCGAGATCGAGGTGTCGGGTCGGGCCGCGGCCAGCGGCGCCTCCAAGGAGCAGGTGCTCATCGAGGTGATGGCCGACATCGAGGCCCGCAACGGCTTCAAGCCGGCGATCGATCTCCCGGCCCAGGTCCTCGACGGGCCGGCCTGGTCGGCGATGCTGCGCGGCGGCGCGCTGTTCAACGACACCACGTTCTCCGACGCCGATCGCGGCGGCAACACCCACGCCAAGTACACCCACCGCCTGCAGTGGACGGTGCTGATGATGGAGATGGCGGCCAACCCGGCCGCGTTCGCCGACGCCGACGGCCAGGTGGCGTCGCCGGCCGACATGTTCGTCGAGACCGGCCGCAAGCGCGACAGCAAGCTCAACTGGTCGAAGACCGGCATCAACACCAAGGTGGCCGCCAACAAGAAGCTCCTGTGGTTCGCGCTGTTCGACGCCTGGGACGACGCGTTCACCGGGCCCGAGGCGATGCGCAAGACCCATGATTACTGGCCCGGAGTCGGCAAGTGGGAATGAACGAGCTGCGCTGCACCGTCGAGGATCTCCGCACCGGCAAGACCTGGGAGGTCGCGCTGGCCAACGAGGAGGGCTCGTGGCCGCAGTACGTGGGCCGCGCCGCCGACGCCGCGGTGGTGCTCGACGACCTGGCCCTCGCCGAGCGCGAGCTGCGGCTGTGGCCCGGTGGCCTGCACGTGCAGGTGGAGCCGCTCGGCGCCGCGGTCACCCGGGTGCGCGGCGACGCGGTGCCCATCGGCACCCGGGTCCGCGTCGACGGGCCTTTCGAGGTCGGATCGTACCGCCTCGAGATCGGCTTCCCCGGCGAGCCCTACGAGGACTGACCGCCCGCGCCAGGCGGCGCCGAACGCGGGCCTCCGAGGGCGCCGACCGAGCCGCGCGCGGGCTCCCACCTGCGCCCACCTGGCCGCCTGTTCCCGTCGACAACTCGCCGGAACCGAACGTGTTTCGCGACGTGGGGCGCGATCGCACTCGCGCCCACCATGTTAGGATTTTTTCCGCTTTGGCGAGGGGGCCAGCGCCTGCGCGCGCGCCCCTGCCAGCGCCCCGAAATCGCCCGCCCTTGCCCAGGATCCACGGACCATGGCCCAGTCGACCGAGCTCAAGGAAGCCATCCGCGCCGCCCGCCAGGCGCCCCACGCCGCGACGGCGTGGGAGGACGTCGAGCGTCTCGCTGGCGATGCCGACGCCCCCGACGAGGTGGTCGCGCTCTACCGCGAGGTGCTCGCCGGCGACGTCGGTGACGACGTCGCCGAGATGATCGGCGAGCGCGCCGCCAGCTTCTGCGACGAGTGGTTCGGCGACGACCCGAGCGTGCTCGAGAAGCTGCTCATCCGCGTGATCGAGCTGGCGCCACGCTCCGACGCCGCGCTGCAGCGGTTGTCGGTGCAGTACACCGGCAGCGAGCGCTGGACCGAGCTGCTCGCGCTCTACGACGCCGCGCTCGCGGTGGCCAAGGACAAGCAGCGCAAGATCCACCTCTTGCGCGAGGCGTCGCAGCTCGCCAAGGACGTCGCCGGCCAGCCGGAGAAGGCCATCGGCTACCTGCAGGGCCTGCTCGCGCTCACGCCCGACGACGTCGCCCTCGGCCAGAACCTCGAGCGCCTGCTCGAGCGCCACGATCGCTACGCCGATCTCATCGCGCTGTGGGAGACCCGCCTCGACGGCCTCGGCCGCGCCGAGCGCGAGAAGAGCCGGCTGCGCATCGCCGGCGTGTGGCTCGACAACCTCGCCGATCCGGCCAAGGCGCTCGCGGCGATCAAGCCGCTGCTCGCCGAGGCGATCGATCCGGCCGAGGTCGGCGCCGTGCTCGAGCGCGTGATCGAGTCGCCGCACACCAGCCGCGCGATCCGCGAGGGCGCGCTCGATCTGCTGCGGACGCACCACGAGGCCGGCGGCCAGCCGCGCGAGATCGTGCGCGTGCTCGAGAAGGTGATCGCCCTCGACCCCGGCGTCGCCAGCCGGGCCCTGCGCGAGGAGGCCGGCCAGCGCCTCGCCGATCTCGACGACGATCAGGGCGCGCTCGCGCACTACGCGGCGCTGATGGTGCTGGCGCCGGAGTCGGCGGTCACCCAGGAGCGCCTGCGCACCCTCGCGGACAAGTCGAAGAACTACGCCGCCTACGCCCAGGGCCTCACCGACGCCGCCCGCGCCTCGACCCAGGCCCGGCGCCGGGTCGAGCTCCTGTGCGAGGCCGCGCGCTCGCGCCACGAGGAGCTCGCCGACGAGGCCGCCGCGATCGCGCTGTACCAGGAGGCGCTCGAGACCGAGGGCGCCGGCGAGCACGAGCTGCTCACCGCGTGCCGACGCCTGGGCGAGCTGTACGCCAAGGCCGGCCGCACCGCCGATCGCCTCGACGTGCTCGATCGCCTCGCCGGGATCGAGACCGACGACGAGAGCCGCCGGGCCACCCTGGGCGAGGCCGCCCGGCTGGCGGAGTCGCTCGGCGATCCCGCGCGTGCGCTGTCGCTGTGGCAGCGCCGGCTCGAGCTCGACGCCACCGACTCGGTCGCCCTCGACGCGCGCATCACCCTGCTCGGCGGCAGCGCCCAGTGGGACGAGCTGGTCACCGCCCTCGAGCAGCGCGCCGCCGCCAGCACGTCGCCGGTGCAGCGCCGGGCCGACCTGGTGCGCATCGCCGGCGTGCACCGCGCCGAGCGCCGCGATCCCGACGCCGCGATCGCGGCGTGGCAGCGCATCGCCGGCGATCGCGTCGACGACGCCGACGCCGTCGAGGCGCTCGCCGATCTCTACGCCGAGACCGGCCGCTGGGCCGAGATGGCGTCGTTGCTCGAGCGCGCCGCCGCCGGCGACACCGCGCGCACGCTGAGCCGGCTCAACCGCCTCGGCGGCGCCTACCGCGAGCACCTCGACGCGCCGGGCAAGGCGCTCGGCGCCTACCGCGACGCGATGGCGGTCGATCCCGGCGACGAGACCGCGCGGGCCGGCCTGCAGGCGCTGCTCGAGGTCGAGACCACGCGCACCGCCGCCGCCGACATCCTCGCCGAGGCCTACCGCCGCACCGACGACTGGGACGGCGTGCTGGGGCTGTTGCCCGCGCGGCTGGCGGACGCGCCCGACGCCAAGGTGCGGCTGGCGCTCTTGCGCGAGTCGGCGGCGATCCGCCTCGAGCACCGCGGCGACAACGCCGGCGCGCTCGCCGATCTCGCCACCGCGTTCCCGCTGGCCCCGCGCGACGCCCTCATCGAGGATCAGCTCCAGGCGCTGTCGGCGGCGACCGGCGACTACACCACCGTCGGCCTGGCCTACGCCGAGGCGATCACGGCGCTCGCCGGCGAGCCGCGCGAGGCGGCCCGGCTGCGGGTGACCTACGGCGACCTCCTGGTCGGGCCGCTCGGCGATCCCGACGGCGCGCTGGCGGCGTACCTCGAGGCCTCCACCGTCGAGCCCGGTGATCGCCGCGCGGTGGTCGCGGTGATCCAGCTGGCGCCGCGCCAGGGCAAGTGGGACGCCGCCGCGCGCATCCTGCTGGCGCACTTCGGCAGCCGCGAGCGCACCGACGACGATCTGCTGGCCGCCCTCGAGAACGCGGCGACCGCCGCCGGGGCGACCGCCGAGCTGGCGACCGCGCTCGCCGCCGGCCTGCCGACGGTGAAGCTGGCCCCGGCCGCGACCGCGACCCTGTACGCGCGGGTCGCGGGCTGGCACCGCGAGCGTGGCGACGAGGTCGCGGCCATCGCCGCCTTGCGCCGCGCCCTCGAGCTGGGCGGCGATCGCCCGAGCTGGCTCGCTCAGCTCGTCGAGCTGGAGCGCGGCAAGGGCGCGTCGCGCCCGCTGCTCGAGGCGCTGCGCCGCCTGGCCGACGCCGACCCGCGCGACCTCGACATCCTCGTCGAGGCCGCCGACATGGCGTCGACCCTCGGCGAGCGCGATCAGGCGCTGGCGATCCTGACCCAGGTGTTCGGTCGCGCCACCGCGGCCTGGCGCGGGACCACCACGATCAAGTCGAGCCGCGAGCCCGAGAGCGTGGCCCGCTGGGCCATCGACGGCCTCGTCGACCTGCACCAGAAGGCCGGCAACCCGCGCGCTGCGCTCGAGACCCTCGCCGAGGCCGCGCGCCTGCCCTTCGACGACGCCACCCGGCGCGCGCTGCGCCTGCGCGGCGCCGACCTCGCCGCCGGCGAGCTCGGCGACAACGCCACCGCCATCGACATGTGCCGCGGCGCGCTGGCGGCGGCGCCCGGCGATCTCGAGGTGATCGATCGCCTCGGCAGCCTGCTCGAGCGCGAGGATCGCGTGCCCGAGCTGCTCGGCCTGCGCCAGCTCCAGCTCGGCCTCGAGCAGGAGCCCGAGCGCCGGCTGGCGCTGCGCCTCGACGTCGCCCGCCTGGTGGCGCTGGTCGAGGAGCGCGGCGGTCGCCTGCAGGTGCTCGAGGCCAACCTCGCCGAGCGGCCCGGCCACGACGCCTCGGTCGACGCCATCGCCGCGCTCTACGAGGGCAAGGCGCAGTGGCCCCAGCTCGTCGCGCTGCTCGAGACCCAGGCCACCGCCCTCGAGGGCCAGGGCGAGCCCGAGCGCGCCGCGCGCCTGTGGGTGCGCCTGGCCAAGGTCGCCGAGGTCCACACCGGCGACGTCGAGCGCGCGATCGCGGGCCACCGCAAGGTGGTCGCGCTGACGCCCACGCCGGACTCGCTGCGCGCGCTGGCGCGCCTCAACGTCGAGCGCGGCCAGCCGGCGCTGGCGGTGCCGTGGCTCGAGAGCCTGCTCGGCGCGGTCGCCGGCGGCGAGCGGGTCGAGGTGCTCGGCCAGCTCGCCGAGGTCCACCTGCAGACCAAGCAGCCCGATCGCGCGATCGCCGCGCTCGAGGGCGGCCTCGACGAGCGCGAGCCGGCGCTGGCGCTGCGCACGATGCTGGCCGACCTGCTCCGCACCCACGAGCGCTGGGAGTCGCTGGCCCGCCACCTCACCCGCAGCCTGCCGCTCATCCGCGACGACAAGATGGCGAGCGCGTTCGCGCGCGAGTCCGCCGACATCTACAGCACCAAGCTGGGCACGCCGGACAAGGCGATCACCGCGCTGCAGACCGCGCTGGCGCTCGATCCGTCGGCCAAGGAGCTGCGGGCGTCCTTGGCCACCGGCCTGCGCGTCGCCGGCCGGCTCGACGAGGCCAAGGCGATCCTCACCGAGCTCATCAACGACTTCGGGCGCCGGCGCTCCGCCGATCGCGCGCCGCTGCACATCGAGCTCGGCCGGGTCTACCAGGCCGAGGGCCAGCTCGAGGAGGCGATGGCCGAGGTCGAGCAGGCCTCGAAGATGGACGTCGCCAACGCGGCCTACCAGAAGGAGCTCGCCGAGCTCGCCCGCGCCGCCGGCCAGCTCGAGCGCGCCGAGCGCACCTACCGGTCGTTGCTGCTGGTCGTGCGCCGGCAGCCGCCGGGCGACGACGAGAGCGCCGTCGGCGAGAGCGAGGTGCTCTTCGAGCTGCACCAGCTCGCCGAGGCGCGCGGCGAGGCCGAGCAGGCCAAGGAGCTGCTCGAGAGCGCGGTCGAGGCCGCGATCAAGTCCGACGCCGAGGTCCGGCGCCTGCGCCGCAGCGTGCTCGCGCACGGCTCGGCCGAGACGATGATCCAGGTGTTCGAGCTGCGCCTCAAGGCGATCGCGTCGATCCCGGCGCAGGCCCGCAACCAGGCCATGCTCTACGCCGACCTCGCCGAGATCCTCGAGGCCCAGCTCGGCAAGCCCGGCGAGGCGCTCGACGCGATGCTCAAGGGCATCGAGATCGCGCCGGATCGGATCCCGCTGCACGAGCGGGCGCGGGCGCTGGCCGCGCGCACCAAGCAGACCAAGCGCTACGTCACCGCGGTCGAGACCGTGGTCGACCGACTGCGCCGCAAGGACGATCCGCCGCTGGTCGCCGACCTGCTCTTGCGCGCCGGCGAGGCCCTCGAGCAGGACGCCGACGATCCGCGCGGCGCCGCGGCGCTGTATCGCCGGGTCGAGACCATGGGCGAGCGCCTGACCGAGGCGTTCTACGCCCAGGCCCGCATCGCCGGCGCCCTCGGCGACACCGAGGAGCAGGCCCGCGCCCTCGACAAGATGCTGCAGCAGACGGAAGGGCCGACCCTCGAGCCGACCCCGGATCAGCTCGACGCGTTCTACCGGCTCGCCGAGCTGTTCATCACCACCCCGAGCCGGCGGCCGCAGGGCTTCGACCTGCTCGAGCGCGCCTTCGCCGCCGAGCCACGGTGGGCATCGGCGGGCCGCATCCTCCGGCTGGCGTCCGACGACGGCGGCAGCGCCGAGGAGCGGGTGATGGCGCTCTACGATCGGGTCGCGCGCAACGCCGGCGACGCCGACCTGTTGCTCGACTTCCTGACCAAGCAGGCGCTGCTGCCCGGCGCCACCCCGCAGCAGATCAAGGAGGCGGTCGACGCCGCGCTGGCGCAGGGCGACGACGCGCGCGCCGAGGCGCTGCTCCAGCGCGCGGTGGACGCCGCCCGCGACACCGCCGACGGCGTCGGCGGCGCGGTGTGGGCGGTCTTGGCGCTCGCCGAGCGACGGCTGGCCGCGGGCGATCTACCGACGGTGCGCGCGCTCATCGACGACATCGCCGCGATCGCCGAGCCGGCCGCGGTCGACGAGCTGGCGATGCGCGCGGCGCAGAAGGCCCAGGCCACCCCGGGCAACGCCACCCTCGCCGCCGAGCTCTACGAGTTCCTGCGCGAGCGCTCGCCGACCGAGCGCGCGATCTGGCAGCCGCTGCTCGGTCTCTACCGTGAGCTCGGCGACGGCGATCGGCTGTCGGCGGTGGTGTCCTCGACCCTGCCCAGCCTGACCGAGCCCAGCGAGCGCAACGCGATCCGGCTCGAGCACGCACGGTTCCTCATCGATCGGCTCAAGCGCGCGCACGACGCCATCGAGGTGCTCAAGGACGCGCTGCTCGACGACCCCGACCACCTCGAGGTCGCGGCGCTGCTCGAGCAGACCCTGCGCGACCTCGGCGACGACGAGGGCATGGCCGACTTCCTGTGGGGTCGGTTCGACGACGCCAAGGGCCGCGGCAACCAGGCGACGATGATCGACGTCGCCATGCGGCTCGGCGCGCTGCTCGACGCCAGCGGCTCGCCGGACGCCGAGCGGGTCTACCGCGAGGCGCTGGTGGTCGCGCCCGAGGATCGGGATCTCTTGCGCCAGGTGGTCGCGCACCTGCCCGACGACGCCGACCCCGGAGATCGCGCGCGCCTGCTCGAACGGTTGCTGGCGGTCGAGACCGCCGACGCCGCGCCGGGCCTGGCCGCGGAGCTGGCGACGGCGTACGAGGCGGCCGGCGACGAGGCCGGCGTGCAGCGCACCCTCGAGCTCGCCCACAAGGCGGCGCCCGAGGACGAGGCGCTGCACACCCGCCTCGAGGGCTGGTACCGCGAGCGCGAGCTGTGGCCGGAGCTGGCCGCGCTGATGACCACCGACGCGTCGCGCCTGTCGGGCGCCGCCGCGGTGGCGCGCCTGCGCCAGGCCGCCGAGCTGTACGCGACCACGCTGGCGCGGCCGCTCGACGCCGCCCGGGTCTACCGGCTCGCGCGCGAGCACGATCCCGCGTCGCCGGAGCTGGCCACCGAGCTGGCCGCGGCGCTCGCCGCCGGCGGCGACACCGCCGGCGCCCAGGCCGCGGTCGGCGAGGCCTTGGCCGACGTCGACGGACCTGGTCGGGTCGGGCTCCTGCTCCTGCGGGCGCAGCTCCACACCCAGCTCGGCGACCTGGTCGCCGCGGTCAACGATCAGCGCGAGGCCTACGGCCTCGACGCCGCCGCCAGCGTGGCGGCGTTCGCCGACGGCCTCGAGCGCGTGCGCGACGCCGCCGAGCAGGGCGGCACCAAGGAGGTCGAGCGGGCCGCCACCCTCGAGCTGGCGGTGCTCACCGCCGGCCACGGCGATCTCGAGCGCGGCCGCAACCTGCTGGTCGGGTGGATCGAGCGCGATCCGCAGGACGCCGAGCCGCTGTCGCTCTTGTGCGACATGGACGAGTCGATCGAGCACTGGGAGGGCGTGGTCGCCGCGGCGACCCGGCTCGCCTACGTGACCGAGGGCGAGGCCCAGCTCGCCGCCGGCATGCGCGCCGCCGACGCCGCCGCCAAGGCCGGCCGCCCGGCCGACGCCATCCCGGTGCTCGAGGTGGTGCACGGCGCCCAGCCCGGCGTCGACGAGGTCCGCGCCAAGCTGCGCGAGTTCTACGAGCTCGGCGGCGCCCACCGTGAGCTCGCCGGGGTGCTGCTGGCCGACGCCGAGCACGGCGCCGATCCGCTCGATCGGTTCAACAACTACAAGCGCGCGGCCGAGCTGTTGCTCTACCAGGTCGGCGACGCGGCCTCCGCCGCGGCCGCCGCCGAGCGCGCCCTCGAGCTGTCGCCCGAGGACTTCGGCGTCACCATGCTCAACGTCGACGTGCTCCTCGGCCTGGGCCAGACCGACCAGGCGGCGACGGTGCTCGAGGCCGCCATCGCCGCGCAGAAGAAGCGCACGCCGGAGCTCGCGGTGCTGCAGCAGCGCATGGGCCGCATCTCGGCGGCCGCCGGCGATCGCGACGGCCAGCTCGGCTGGCTCAAGAAGGCCTTCGACGTCGATCGCAAGAACGGCGAGATCGCCGCCGAGCTGGCGCAGATCGCGACCGAGACCGGCGACTACGAGCTGGCGCTCAAGCCGCTGCGCGCGATCTCGTTGATGGAGAACCCGCAGCCCGTGACCCGCCCGATGGCGCTCCTGTGGGAGGCCAAGATCGAGCACGCCCGCGGCAACCGGGCCAAGGCCGAGCTGTGGGCCAAGAAGGCCCTGCGCGAGGACCCCGGCTTCGGCGAGGCCCAGCAGTTCCTCGACGAGCTGGCGCAGTAGCTCAGCCGCGGCGCGGCCGCAGCCGGCGCCACGCCGCGCCGAGCGCGGTCACCACGATCACCGCGGCGATGCCGGTGGCGACGCCGGCGAGCCCCTCGGCGACGGTCGGCCCGACGGTGCCGACGATGCCGCCGCGGCTGCCGACCTCGGCCTCGATGAGGTGGTGCAGCCACGGCCAGCCGTGGACGATGATGCCGCCGCCGACGAGGAACATCGCCACGGTGCCGGCCACCGCCAGGAGCTTCATCAGCCACGGCGCCAGCGCCAGGATCACCCGGCCCAGGGTCCGGGTGCCCCGGCGCAGGCTCAGGTGCAGCCCGAGGTCGTCGAGCTTCACGATCGCGCCGACCAGGCCGTAGACACCGACCGTCATGATGACGGCGATCGCGGCGAGCACGCCGGCCTGGGCCGGGAGGCTCTTGTCGGCGACCACGCCGAGGGTGATCGCGATGATCTCGGCCGACAGGATGAGATCGGTGCGCACCGCGCCCTTGATGCGCTCGCGCTCGAGCGCGACCAGATCGACGGTGGTGTCGTCGGCCGCCGCGCGAAGCTTGGCGGCGTGGGCGCGCTCGTCGGCGGGCGGGTGCAGCTTGTGCAGCAGCTTCTCGACGCCCTCGAAGCACAGGAACGCGCCGCCGAGCATCAGGATCGGCACGATCGCCACCGGCACCAGCGCGCTGATCAAGAGCGCCGCCGGCACCAGGATCGCCTTGTTGACGAGCGAGCCCTTGGCCACCGCCCACACCACCGGCAGCTCGCGCTCCGCCGACAGCCCGGTGACCTGCTGGGCGTTGAGCGCGAGGTCGTCGCCGAGCACGCCGGCGGTCTTCTTGGCCGCCACCGAGACGTCGTCGAGCATCGTCGCGATGTCGTCGAGCAGGGCGAGGAGGCTGGAGGCCATGCACCCTGGTAGCGCACCCGCGCGCCGCGAGGGGGCCCGCCATCGCGAAAAAGCCGCGGCGACCGTGGCGAGAAAGCGAAGCGAGCTCGGGCCGCCCGATCTACGGTGGCGGCCATGAGCTCGTCCCCCGCCGCTCGCTACGCCCGCCGCGCCGACGACGCGGTCGGCGTGCTCACCCTCGACCGCCCGGCCAACCGCAACAGCATGACGCCGGAGCTGCTCGACGCCTTCGTCGAGGCGCTGGCCGCGGCGCGCGCCGACGACGGCCTGCGCTGCCTGGTCATCACCGGCACCGGCACCAGCTTCTCGGCGGGCGCCGACTTTCGCTCGGTGATCCAGCGCGGCGACGACGGCGCGACGCCGGCGGCGCGCTCGTACGCGATGTACGAGCCGTTCCTCGGCGTGCTCGACGTCGAGGTGCCGGTGATCGCGGCGTGCAACGGCCACGCGGTCGGCGGCGGGTTCGGCCTGGCGCTGGTGTGCGACCTCCGGGTCGGCGCCCGCGGCGCGCGCTACGGCGCGAACTTCGCGCGCCTCGGCCTGCACCCCGGCATGGCCATCACCTACACGTTGCCGCGGCTCATCGGCGCCGCCCGCGCCGCCGAGCTGCTGTACACCGGGCGGCTGCTCGACGGCGAGGCCGCGCACCAGCTCGGCGTGCTCGAGCACGTGGTCGATGCCGCGGCGGTGCTGCCCACCGCGTGCGCCCTCGCCGCCGAGATCGCGGCCGCGGCGCCGCTCGCGGTGCGGGCGACCAAGGCGACCCTGTCACGCGGCGTCGCCGAGGCCGCCCGCGCCGCCGCGCGCGCCGAGGCCGCCGACCAGGCCGCGACCCTCACCACCATCGACGCCGGCGAGGGCATCGCCGCGCTCCTGGCCAAGCGCGCGCCGGTGTTCATCGGGCGCTGAGGCGTCACCCGGGGTGCGCACCCCACCGGGCGGGGCGAGCCGATCGCGCAGCCGGCTACGCAGGTCGCCACGCGAATCCTTCGTCTCTACGGCAGGTTAGAGCTGCCGGTGACGTGCCCGCATCTTGCAATTCACCGCCCTGCCACCGAGTGGAGGCTCCGTAACCATGCAGATCGGCGTCATCACCAACCCCAACAGCCGCAAGAACCGGAACCGGCCGGGCCGGGCTGAGTCGCTCCAGAGCATCGTCGGCGAGCTCGGCGACGTGCGGCAGACCGAGTCCCTCGACTCGATCAAGCCGGTGCTGCGCGAGTTCCTGCGCAAGCGGACGCCGTACTGGGTGGCCGACGGCGGCGACGGCGCGCTGCACTGGATGGTGCGCCTCGGCCTCGAGGTCCTCCAGGAGGAGGAGTTCGCCGATGCCTCGTACACGCTGCCGCTGACGATGCCGACCAAGGGCGGCACCATCGACTTCGTCGCCAACAACGTCGGCATCCAGGGCACCGCCGAGACCCTGCTCGCGACCCTGCGCCGCAAGATCGAGTCGGGCGCGCTCATCGAGGACGCTGAGGTCGACTCGATGGTCATCGACGGCATCCGCGCCACCGCCGACGGCGACGTGCCGTTTCGGACCTACGGCTTCGCGGTCGCGGCCGGCGGCATCGGCCAGCGGTTCTTCGACAAGTACTACGAGCACACCGATCCCAACCCGCGCACGATCGTCAAGGTCGTGACCCAGACCGTGATGTCGATGTCGGTGGCGATGTCGCCGCTGGCGCGGGTGCCGGCGCTGGCGCCGCTGGGTCGCTACGCGCGCGACATGTTCGCGCCGACCCGGGCCCAGGTGGAGATCGACGGCATGATCCTGCCCGGCGACGCCTTCACCGGCATCCACGTCGCGTCGATGGCGATCGATCTCGGCGGCGTGCTGCGCTTCTTCGGCAAGGCCGACGAGCCCGGCATGATGAACGCCATCGTCGGCACCCCGAGCCCGATGACGATCGTCCGCAACCTGCCGCGCATGCGGCGCGGCGGCGAGATGCGCGGCGACGGCGTGCTCGATCGGCCGTGCCGCGCGATGACGATCACCGCCACCGGCGACGAGCTGCTGGCGCCGATCATCGACGGGGAGCGCTACGACGGGCTGCGCTCGATGAGCTTCCGCGTGGGGCCGCGGGTGAGGATCCCGCGCCTGGTCGCCGCCGGCGTCAACTGAGCCGCGGCCCGCGCTCGCCTATTCGCAGGCGACGATCGCGGGACCGGCGCCGCTGACCTTGCACGTCGCCGGCTCCTTGCACGCGGCGGCCTTGCACGCGGCCTCCTCGGTCTTGA
Organism: Kofleriaceae bacterium; assembly: GCA_041389945.1. Lineage (GTDB taxonomy): Bacteria > Myxococcota_A > Polyangia > Haliangiales > Haliangiaceae > JAWKQW01. Next base: position 409,471 of record JAWKQW010000009.1, on the reverse strand, counting down.
AGCACTGCCGGCCGAGCACGTAGAAGCAATCCTTGCGATCACCCTGGTACTTCCAGGCGCCCCACTTGCCGCCGCCACCGGCCGGCTCCTCGCCGGACTGCTCGAACTCGAGCCGCTGCTTCTCGGCCGCGGTCTTGGGGCCCCCGGCGGGCTTCGGCGTGGGCGACGCGCACCCGGTCCCGAGGACGGCCACCGACACGATCACGACAGCGCGCATGAGCACGGCGCCGAGCATGCCATAGTGAGGGCCGTGACCGAAGACGACCGCGTGCGAGCTCGCCTGGCGGCGCTCGAGGCCGAGGTGCGCGCCGACGAGGCGCTGCGGGCCGAGGCCAAGGCGCGCGCGCTCGAGCGCATGCGGGCCGAGCGCGCCGAGCGCGAGGCCGAGCGCACCGCCGAGCGCGCGCGGGGCGCGGCGGGCCGAGTCGACGTCACGGCGGCCGCGCGGCGACGACGGCGATCTCGGCGACGCAGTCGCCCTCGCCCGCCGCGCCGCCGGGGTCAAGGACGAGCTGGCGCGGCCGACCGCGCGCGGCGAGAAGTCGTGGGTGACCTCGGGGCTCCTGTCGCTCCTGCTCGGGCCGATGGGGTGGCTCTACGCCGGCGCCTGGCGCGAGGCGGTGCCCGCCGGCGCCGGCTACCTCGCGATCGCCGCGGTGCTGTCGCGGTTGCCGTTCTTCCTGGTGATGCCGGTGATGATGGTGGCGATGCCGGTGTCGGGCATCGTGGGCGTGATCTACGCGGTCAAGCACAACCGCGCCGGCAAGCGGCAGCGGGTGTTCGCGGGGCTCGGCGGCGGCAAGGCCGGCGGTGGCAAGGCCGGCGGCGATCGCGCGCTGCCGGCCTCGCGCGCGAAGTAGCGACGCGGGCGCTAGCAGCTCGCCGCCGCGATGATCGCCACCAGCGCGACCACGCCGGCGCCGACGGCGACGAGGAGCTTGCCGCGCCCGCCGCGCATCTCGGCGAGCAGCTCCTGCTCCGACACCTGGTCGACGGCGGCCGCCCGGGTCGGCCGCCGCTCGCCGTCGCCGCGGGCGACGTCGGCGATGGCGCGCAGGGCCTGGGTCGAGCCGGTGGCGAGGCTGTACTTGTCGCGATCGCTGCGGGTGAGCGAGCCGTCGTCGCGGTAGCGATCCTCGGCGGGCAAGGCGTCGGCGCGATCGTGATCGACGTCCTTGCCGCGGGCGCGCTCGGCAGCGGCGGCCTCGGCGGCGGCGACGTCGAGCTCCCCCTTCTTGAACCACATGGTCTCGCGGAAGCCGTTGCCGGCCTGCGGGTTGGTGTCGGGATCCCAGGTGCCACCCTTGCCCGCGGGCCGACGCACGGGAGCCTCGGCGGCGACGGGGATCTCGGCGACGGGCAGCGTCGCCGCCGGCAACGCGCCCGGCGGCTTCGAGTCGCGACCGCGCGAGGACTCCGGCGGCTTCGAGTCGCGACCGCGCGAGGACTCCGGCGGCTTCGAGTCGCGACCGCGCGAGGACTCCGGCGGCTGCTTCGCGTCGGCACTGCGCGCTGGCTCCGGCGGCTGCGAGCCGCGCCCGGCGCGGGCGGCGCCCTCGAGCCGGCGCAGCTCCTCCCAGCGCGCCTTGCCGAAGTTCTTGTTGGCGTCGGTGTCGGGATCCCAGGTCGCGCTCGGCTTGCGGCCCTTGCCCTCGGCCTCCTCGGGCGCGACCTCCGCCGGCGGCGGCAGCGTGACCTCGTCGGTGCGCGCCAGGTCGGCCGCCGCCGCCATCGGCGCCAGCGCCGCGAGGGGATCGACCTGGGTGGCGCTGCCGTCGACGAGATCCATCGGCGTCGGCGCGACCGCCACCGCCTCGACGCGCGCGGCCGGGCGCGCCGCGACCGGCGTCGGCGTCGACGGCGGCGAGGCCGCGGCGGCCGATGCCGGGGCGACCTCCGGTGTCGTGAGCGCGGCCAGCCGATCGAGGAGCTGGCGCACCGTGGCGGTGCGGTGCTTGGGCTCGATCGTCAGCGCGTCGGCGACGAGCGTCGCCAGCGGCGCCGGCACCTCGACGCTCGCGGCCAGCGCCGGCACCGCGCCGACGCCATGCGCCGCCGTGAGCTCGTCGACGTCGCCCTCGAACGGCGCGCTGCCGGTGAGCGCGAAGTAGGCGATGGCACCCAGCGAGTACACCGTGGCCCGCTGATCCACCGCCCGCCCGCCGAGACACTCCGGCGCGACGTACTCGATGACGCCGGCCGGCTCGCCCGGCGATGGCACCGACAGGTTGATGAGCCGGGCACGATCGCCGTCGAGCAGCACGTTCTTCGGCGCGAGGTCGCGATGCACCAGCCCGCGCTCGGCGGCGGCGAGCAGGCCGTCGCCGAGCTGGCGCACGAGCCGCATCGTGGCCGCGGGATCGAGCGGCCCGCGGGCGGCGACCGCTTGCTGCAGGGTCTGGCCGTCGCCCACCGGGTCCATCGCGATCCAGCGCCGGACCTCGCCGCCGACGGTCGCCTCGCCCGTGGCGCGGACGCGCACGACCGCGGCATCCTCGAGCTGGGCCTGGGCGAGCAGCTCACGCTCGAGCTTGCGCGCGACATCCGGCAGCTCGAGCACCGCCGGTGCGACCAGCTTGAGCACCACGGCGTCGCCGCTGGCTCGCTCGCGCGCGCGGTACACCTCGCCGGTGGTGACGCCGCCGAGGCGCGCGCCGAGCTCGAACAGGTCCTCGACGGGCGGAGGCGGCGCCGCCGCCGGGGCGACCTTCGGCGAGCTGGTGCGACCCGCACCGCGTCCCTTCTTCTTGCCGTCGCCGCGGGCCATGCCCCCGAAGGGTACGGCGCCCGGGGCGGCACCGACAACCCCAGGTGCGATCGACCTCGGGCGGTGCGCCCCGACGGTGGCTCACCACGGGTATGCTCTCGCCTGATGGCCAAGGACGCGCCCGCGATCGCCGCCGACCGGCCCCACGTGCCTGGGCCCGCGACCCGGCGACGCCATCGCCAGGTGCGGTGGGGCCACCGCCTGCGGCGCCTGGGCCTGGCCTGGCAGAACGGCCTCGAGCTCGCGCGCGCCGGTCGCCTGACCGCGCCCTACGGCTTTCCCTTCGAGGTCCAGCACGAAGATCGCGTGTACAAGCTGCGCCGCTACCAGGCCACCGGCGCCCAGACCGTGGCGGCGCCGCTGCTCCTGGTGCCGCCGCTGATGATCGCGTCGGAGGTCTACGACATCTCGCCCGACGTCTCGGCGGTGGCGTTCCTCGTCGGCCAGGGCGTCGACGTGTGGCTCACCGATTTCGGCGCGCCCGAGGACACCGAGGGTGGCCTGACCCGCACCCTCGACGATCACATCCGCGCGGTGTCCGACGCCATCGATCGGGTGCGCGCCGCCACCGGCCACGACGTCCACCTCGCCGGCTACTCCCAGGGCGGCATGTTCGCCTACCAGGCCGCGGCGTTCCGCAAGGGCCGCAACATCGCGTCGGTGATCACCTACGGCAGCCCGGTCGATCTGCACCGCACGGTGCCGATCGCCGACGAGGTCACCGAGCGCCTGGTCGCCGGCGTGCGCGGGGTCTTGTCGTGGCCGCTGTCGAAGATCGAGGGCCTGCCCGGCGCCATCACCTCGACCGGGTTCAAGCTCCTGTCGGCGCGCAAGGAGGCGATGCAGCTGGTCGACTTCGTGCGCAACCTGCACGACCGCGCCGCCCTCGAGAAGCGCGAGGCCAAGCGCATCTTCCTGCGCGGCGATGGCTTCGTCGCCTGGCCAGGCCCGGCGTTCCGGAAGTTCGTCGACGACCTCGTCGTCGCCAACCGCATGGCCTCGGGCGGCTTCGTCGTCGACGGCCACACCGTGACCCTCGCCGACATCCGCTGCCCGATCCTGTACTTCGTCGGCGATCGCGACGAGCTCGGCCGGCCGGCGGCGGTGCGCTCGATCCGCCGGGCCGCGCCCGAGGCCGATTGCCACGAGGTGCTGCTGCAGGCCGGCCACTTCGGCCTGGTGGTCGGCAGCACCGCGCTGCGCACGACCTGGCCGACGACGATCGCCTGGATGCGCTGGCGCGAGGGCACCGGCCCGGAGCCGGCGACCACCGACGAGCCCTCGGCCGACACCTCGCTGGCGGCCGCCGACGCCGGCGCCGACGGCGAGCTGGCTGGCGACGATCGGGTCGTGGCCCTCGAGCACGACGACTACGACTCGGCCTTCGGCGAGATGCAGTTCGATCTGCAGCTCGCGTCCGATGTCGCCGGCAAGGCCGCGCGGGCGGTGCTCGAGCGCGCCGCCGACGCCGCCACCGGGCTGTCGGGCTACCTCGAGAGCCTGCGGTTCCAGGTGCCGCGCCTCAACCGGCTGCGCCGCCTCGACGACGACACCCCGGTGTCGATGGGGCGCTCGCTGGCCGAGCAGGCCGAGACCATCCCCGAGCGCACGTTCTTCCTCTGGCGCGGCCGCGCCTTCACCTACGCCGAGGCCAACCGGCGGGTCGACGCGGTCGTGCGCGGGCTCATCTCCGCCGGTGTGCGCCCGGGCCAGCGGGTCGGCGTCCTGATGAAGTCGCGCCCGAGCCACCTGTCGCTGGTGGCCGCGACCAGCCGCCTGGGCGCCGTCGCCGTGTTGCTGTCTCCGGACACGCCCGACGACGTCTTGCCGCGCGCCCTCGATCTCGGCGAGGTCGAGACCCTGGTCACCGATCCGGAGACCGCGGCCCGGGCCCGGGCCAGCTTCGGCGGCAAGGTGTTCGTGCTCGGCGGCGTCGGCGAGCCCGCCGTCGTCACCCAGCCCGGCGCCGCGCGCACGCTGCCCGCCGGCGTGGTCGATCTCGAGGCGGTCGATCCCGAGGCGGTGGCGCTGCCGCCGTGGTACCGCGCCGATCCGGGCCGCGCGCGCGACCTGGCGATGGTGCTGGTCACCGCCGGCCGCCACGAGCCGCCGCGCGCCTCGCGCATCACCAACCGACGGTGGGCGTTCTCGGCGCTGGGCGCCGCTGCCGCCGCCACCCTCACCACCCGCGACACCGTCTACTGCGCGCTGCCGCTGCACCACGCCGCCGGCATGCTGGTCGCCGTCGGCAGCGCGCTCGTCGGCGGCGCCCGGCTGGCGCTGGCCTCGCGGTTCGAGCCGGAGATCTTCTGGGACGAGGTCCGGCGCTACGGCGCGACGGTGGTGTTCTACGCCGGCGAGATGTGCCGGCGCCTGGTCGACGCGCCGTTCGTCGTCGGGGAGAAGAACAACCCGGTGCGGCTCTTCGCCGGCAGCGGCATGCGCCAGGACGTCTGGCGCCGCCTCGTGGATCGGTTCGGCCCGGTCGCGGTGCTCGAGTTCTACGCGTCGACCGAGGCCAGCGCGGTGCTGGTCAACACCGCCGGGAAGAAGGTCGGCGCCGTCGGTCGCGCCCTGCCCGGCAGCCCGGAGCTGGCGATCGCGGCGTGGGACTTCGAGGCCGACGACTTCGTGCGCGACCTCGGCGGCCGGCTGGTGCGGGCCCGCATCGACGAGCCTGGCATGCTGATCGCGCGCGCCGGCGGCGACGCCCACCGCGGCGCCGCCGACTTCGCGCACATCGATCCGCGCCGGCTGTTGCGGGATGCGTTCGCGACCGGCGACACCTGGTTCGTCACCGGCGACTTCCTGCGCATGGACGCCGGCGGCGACTACTGGTTCGTCGATCGCCACCACGACATCATCGCGACCCCGCACGGCCCGGTGCCGAGCCAGCGCATCGAGGACGCGCTGTACGCGGCGTCGAGCGCAGGCCACGGCATCGCGATGTGCATCGCGGTCGGCGTGCCCGACGGCGTCCACGAGCAGCCGATGGTGGCGCTCGAGCTCGCCGACGACGCCGAGCTCGATCTCGACGCCCTCGCCGCCGCGGTGCGGGCGCTGCCCGACCACGCCCGGCCGCGCCGCCTGCGCGTCGTCGACGAGCTGCCGATCACCGACGGTTCCGCCCGGTCAAGCGCGCGGTGGCCGCGCTCGGGTTCGCGCCGGGCCCCGGCGTGTACGCGTGGGACGCCGACGGCCAGCGCTTCGTGCCGGCGCGCTGAGCTCCCGAGCGCGAAGTGCCCGCGCCGAGCCCGTGCGCGCGAGGCCGCCTCAGAACCCGCCGGTCACGCCGAGCGCGAACCCGCCGCTTCCGGCCGTCACCGTCGGAGCGAGGCGCGCCGGCGCCGCCACCTGCTCGGTCGCGAGCACCTTGTAGTCGATGATCAGGCCGGTCACGAGCCCGGCGGTCATGCCGAGCACGCCGCCGAGCACGCTGACGCTGCGGTGGCCGCCGCCGTCGCAGGGGCCGTCGTAGCACGACGACGCCGCGGTGGTGTCAGCGGGGCCGAGCGCGAAGCCGAGCATCAGCCCGGCGACCGGCAAGCCGATGCGCGCGCCGACGCTGGCCGCGGCCTTGCCGAGGTGACCGTGCGAGAGGTGCAGCACCGCCGAGCCGAGCGCGAGGGTGCCGAAGCCGAGGCCCGCCGCGGTGCGGTCGCCGGAGCCCGCCAGCGCCAGGCCGGCGAGGTCGACCAGCAGGAGCTGGCGCGCGTAGGAGCGGGTCACCGTCTGCGGCGGCGCCTCGGCCGGCTGCGCGACCACGACGGGCGATAGGCCGGGCGGTCCGTCGGCGCGGGCGACGCCCGTCCAGGCGACCAGGACGAAGAGCGACACGGACAGGAGGCGACGGTGCGGCAGCATGAGCGTCGCAGACTGCAGCCGACGGGCCAGCGACAAGTCCTGGAGATCCTTGGTGGCCGCGCGAGCGCGCGATCGCTGCCCGGCCCGGGGGACGCGACATTGGTGTCAGCCCCCGACGAGCCCCCGCGGCCGCGTGGTACCCAACCTCCGTGCGCCGCGCCCGCTCGCTGGTCCTCGCCGTCGCGCTCGGCTGCGGCACCGCCGCCGCCGCCCGCGCCGACGGCAACCTCGGCCTCGAGCTACGCGCCGACCAGAGCACCCACCCGCTGCGCATCAGCGGCACCGCCCGCACCGGCGGGCTGGCCGGGACCCTCGTCGTCGATCCGATGGTGGTCTTCGATGGTCAGCACGACCTCGACCTGCGCGGCGCGTGGACCCGCTGCCCCGACGGCTGGGGCCCGGTGCTCGGCTGGCGCACCACCGCGATCGGGATCGCCGACGGCCACCAGCTCCAGCACAAGCTCCTGGTCGGGCTCACGGCCGCGTTGCCGCGGCCGACGCGCCGCCTGGCCGCGCAGCTCACCGTCGAGCTGGCCACGGTGATCGTCAAGCACGGCGCTGGCTTGCCCAGCGAGTGGATCTCCTTCGCCAGCGGGCGCGACTACGTCGACCTGCTCAACTTCGGCGTCGCGATCACGGTGGCGTATGACGGCGGCCGCTGAACGCGTCGTCGGGCTGATCGCCCTCGCCCTGGCGGCGAGCTGCGAGCTGCCGTCACCGGCGGTCATCTGCCACAACGCCAACTGCGCGGGCGAGGTCGATCCGTCGCGCGACGACACCTTGCCGGCGCTGGCCGAGTCGCTGGCGCTGACCTACCGCGGCCGCCCGGCGATCGACGGCGTCGAGCTCGATCTGTTCTGGCGCGGCAGCGACGACGCCTGCATCTTCTCGCACGATCTCGACCAGGCCGATCCGGCGCCGGCGATGGATGCCGCGGCCGCGCTCGCCGCCTACCTGGCGCAGCCCGGACCGATCACCGCCAGCGAGCGCCCGTTCGAGGTGCTGCTCGAGCTCAAGCCGCACGTCGACGCCGCCGAGGTCGTCGCCCACACCCCGGCGCAGCGCACCGCCCACGCGGCGTGCGCGTGGCAGGTCTACGACGCGATCGCGGCCGCCGCGCTCGCCAGCGGCCACGAGGCGGTCGTGACGATGTCGTCGTACGCGCCGGCGCTGCTCGCGGAGGTGCTCGCGCAGGCGCCGGGCACGCCACCGATCCCGGCGCGGCTCGGCGCGCTCCAGGGCGTGCCAGCGCCCCTCGACGGCCAGACCTCGTCTCTCGATGCCTACGCTGGCCTGCCGATCGCCGTCGTCGAGGTGCACCCGCACTGGCTGCTCGACGGCCAGGCCGAGGCGATCGCATCGCTCGGCGCCGACCTGTCGCTGTGGATGTTCTCGGCGACCGCCGAGACCTTCGCCCTAATCCGCCAGCACCAGCCGGTGACGGTGGTGACCAGCGAGGCGCTGCTGATGCGGCGCTGGCTCGCGCGCTGACGTCGCTACTTGGTCTTGCCCCAGACCTCGAGGCGGGCGCGGCCGCCGCCGGGCAGGTTGCCGTAGCGCGCGTCGATCGCCTTGATGTGGCGCGCCTTGCCCGGCAGATCGATCGCGCGGCTGCGGCTGCCCTCCTTGAACACCAGGCGGGTCGGCGGCGAGAACGTCTCGCCGTTGCCGAAGTGGATCACGATGTCGAACAGCTCGAGGTCGCTGTCCTCGACGAGGAACATCACCTTGGTGTAGCTCGGGCGGGCGTCGACGGGGAACGCGTCGCGGTCGCGCTTGCCGTTGACCACGGTGCTCGACATCAGCTGCCAGCCCTTGCGATCGAAGCTCGGCGCGGCGATCGGGGCCGGCGGCGCCGGGTCCTGGGGGACCTCGACGGGCGCCGGCGTCGGCTCGGCCACGACCACCGGCGTCGGCGCCGGCGCGGGCGCCGACGGCGGAGGCATCGGCGGCTGCGGCGGAGGCCCCTCGGCGGGCCTCACCACGCACGCGCCGAGAGACAGGAGCGACACCAAGACGATCGGTTGCATGCCGCCACCCTACGACGCCGCGGCGGGCGCCGCCATCGCGGCGCCACCCGTGATCGGGGACCGCCGACGGCCCACCCGGTGCCCGCGCCCGCAGGTCACGGTCGAACGAACCGCAAGACGAACCGATCGCTGGTGCCGCGGCGCTCGGCCGCCGCCGACGGCGCGTCGTTCCAGTCGCGGGCGTCGTCGGGGTTGGCGAGGAAGTCGGCCTCGCCGTCGAGGGTGAAGCCGGCGGCGATCACCTCGTCGACCAAGGTGGCGCGCTCGATGCGGTGCAGGGTCTTGACGTCCTCGAGGCCGCGACCCGGCGCGGCGCTGTGGTCGATGATCCCGTAGATGCCGCCGGGCCGGAGCGCGGCGAAGATCGCGCGGTTCATCGCCGCGCGGTCGGTCTCCATCCACACGGTGTCGTGGTACGCGAGCACGAAGATCACCGCGTCGAGGTCACGCGCGTCGTCGGGCAGCGGCGCGTCGAACTCGCGCTCGACCCGCACCACCTTGGCCGGCAGCGGTCGCGCCAGGCGCGCGGTCCACGGCGCCTGCGCGAACTTCTCGACGACCCAGGCGTTGTTCTGCGAGTACACGGTGCCGGTCGGACCGACCGTCCGGGCCAGCAGCTCGGTGGTGTAGCCGCCGCCGGCGAAGAGGTCGGCGACCCGCTGCCCGGGCGCGATCTGGAAGAACGCGAGCATCTCGAGCGGATGCCGGCCGGCGTCGAGCGCGCGATCCTCGTCGAGCCGATCGGCGGCGGCGAGGTCGATCGGCGCGGCGGCGACGGCGGCCGAGCCCGAGCCCGAGCCCGCCGAACCGGAGCCATCGGCGTGCGCCGAGCCGACCGCGGTGGCAGCCGAGCCCGAGCCGGCGCTGCCAGTGGCGGCGGGCTCGCTCGACTTGCTCGAGCAGGCTGCGGCGAGCAACGTGGCCGCCAGGAGAGACGCGATGGTTGCGGGGGTCCGAATCATGGCGGGACCATCGGCAACCGGCGCGGCTCCGTCAAGAACGCCAGGCGGCGACGCCCGCTCAGCTCGCCGATGTCGAGGTCGTCGGCCGGCAGTGGCCGCGCCGTCACCGCGTGCGCGGCCGGTGGGCGTCGACGCTGAGCTGCTCGAACCAGCTCTCGCCGGCGGCCTCGCCGGTGTCGACCCCGCGCGCGCGCCGCAGGTCGTCGCGGCTCGGCTGGCTGTAGGTTGCCTCGTAGGCCGGGCCGCGCTCCTGCTCCCAGCTCGGCTGGTGCAGGCCGATCTCCTCGACCTGGAAGCCCTGCGCGGCATCGAGCTCCTCGACCATCTCGGCGGGGAGATCCATGGGCGACGAGGTCGACTCGTCATCGTCGGTCGCGAGCCACGGATCGGCGTCGTCTCGCTCGAGCCAGGCCGCCGGCGGGGCGTGGCTGCGATCGATGGTCGGGTCCTCGGTCGGATCCAGCTCGATCGGCACCGGCACGTACACGCCATCGGCGCCGGTGCCGCGTGCACGCCGGCCGGTGCGCCCGTAGCCGTGCATCGGGTGTGCGGGCTCGGTGCCATCGCCGCGGGTGCGCGCTGGCGCCCAGGGCGCGCTCCCGCGCGGGGGCAGGCGACGCAAGAACAGGCGCCGGAGCGTCTGGCGCAGGGACGTGATGACCTTGGTCGACATGTGGCAAGGAGGGAGCACGTCCCGTGCCGGTCCGCGCGCTCCCCGCCGATCGCCAACGCACTGCGGCGCCGACGCTGGCGGTGAGCAGCGCCTGGATCTCGGGATCGCCCTCGGTGGCGCCGAACCCCGGCGGCAGCTCGAGCACGCACACCACCGGCATCGCCAGCCCGGCGCGGCGGGCCAGCTCGCCGGCGACCACCTCCGCGAGCAGCGCGCCGACGCCCTGCCCCGCGCCGCGCAGCTTGCCGAACCACAGGCCGCCATCGTCGCCCTCGAACAGCCCCGGCAACGCCCCACCCTCGCGCAGCGGCGTCACGTAGCGAACCGCGCGGACGGTGGGGAGCACGCGCGCAATCTATTATGGAGCCCCGCGAGCGCGTCCCCCGTCGATGCCAGGCGCCGTCGCGACCGTGCGACGCGGTGGCAGCGAGCACGTCACCCGGCACGCCACGCTGTCACAGCGACCGGCGCTGGCGGTCGCTGTGCCGGCGCGCGGCGGGGCCCGCGCCTTGCAACCGGTCACCGCATGCCGAAGCCGCTGCGTCCGATCACGCCGTCGACGGTCGGCTCGCGAGGTCGGCCCGGGTGGTTTGGGCTCGTCGTCGTCGCGGTTCTGGCGGCGGCGTCCGTCACCGGGCGGTCGCGCGCGGAATGCGGCGTCTCGAAGCTCGAGACCGCCACCCGGGTGATCGCCGCCCTCGGCACCGACGCGCTGACGTGTTGGCGCTCGGCGGAGCGCGCACCTGCCCGGGCGTGCCCTCCCGACGTCGAGCACCTCGCGGCATGGGTCGACCTCGAGCCGGACCGCGCCACCGGGCGGGTCCTCGACCCCGGGGGAAACCCGCTGCGCCTGCGTTGCCGTGACGGCCGCGTCGCCATCCGATCTCGCGGCCCCGACGGTGAACTCGGACCTCCGACGACGTCCACGGCCGGAGCCCGTCGGTGCGCGCGGCCGCCGCGCGGCGGTTACCGCCCTCGTGCCGATAGCACTCCACGTCGATGTGCGCGGTCGACGTTCGACACGACCTCGCCGGAGCGCTGGCCGCGCTCGACGAGTGAGCGCGCGCCGCGGCCGGCTCAGCGCTTGGTCATGAACGCGGTGATCGCCGCGAAGGTCTCCGGCGAGCGCAGCCGCTCGACGAAGATGCCGAGCTCGCGATCGAACGCCGCCTGGGTGGCGGCCCGGGTGCCGTCGCCGATGAGCTGCTTGGTCTGGCGCATCGCCTGCGGCGGCAGCGCCGCGAGCTCCGCGAGCAGCCCGTCGGTGACCGCCGCGAGCTGGTCCGGCGCGACCACGCGCCCGACGAGGCCCGCGGCCAGCGCCTCGGCGGCGTCGAACGGCTGCCCGAGCAACAGCCACGCCGACGCCCGCTGCCGACCCACCAGGGCCGGCAAGAGGAAGCTCGAGGCCGCCTCCGGCACCAGCCCGAGCTTGGTGAACGGCATCGAGAACCGCGCCCGATCGGTGGCGACCACCAGATCGCAGTGCAGCAGCATGGTCACCCCGACGCCGACCGCGGCGCCGTCGACGGCGGCCACCACCGGCAGCGGACAGGCCATCAGCGCGCGCAGGAACCGCACCACCGGGGTGTCGCCCGAGGTCGGCGGCACCTTGAGGAAGTCGCCGAGGTCGTTGCCGGCGGTGAAGGCGCCGCTGCTGCTGGTGAAGAGCACCGCGCGCAGGTCGGCGTTGGCCGCGGCCTGTTCGAGGGCCTCCGCCATCGCGGTGTACATCGCCAGCGTCAGCGCGTTCTTCTTGGCCGGCCGATCGATGACGATGCGGAGCACGGGCCCCTCGAGCACGACCTGGACGTGGACGGGATCGGACATGCCGCTCGTGTAACACGGACGAGTGATCGCGGCGGGCCCTCGCGCCGCCGGCGTGGGTGTCGCCGCCGAGGCCACAACCGCCTCGCGCGCCGGGGCTAGCCGAGCCGCCACCCCGGCGGCTGATCCCTCGACCTCGCAGCGGCGCCACGCGGAGGCTCCGCGTGGGCGAGCGAACGCCGGGGTGATCTCTGCACGGATCACTCGCCGTCGATCGTGATCCGTGGAGGTGCCATGGACGATCGGCATCAGCAGGCGTCGCGGCGACGACGGACACGTGCACGCCACGGTCTTCGCACGACGAGCACCGTCGAAGATCGCGCGAAATCGCGGCCGCAGCGCGATCACGCGACGCCAGGCGTCGGCACGCGCGTTGCTCATGGACGAGACGTGCAAACGATCCCAGCCGCGGCGTCTCTCGTGTTCTCGTCCCTGCTCCTCGCGATGGCCGCCTGCGCCACCGACGACGGCGACGCCATCGTCGTGCCCGGCCCCGATGCTGGCGGTGGCGGTGGCGGCGGTGGCGGCGGTGGCGGCGGTGGCACGTACACCCTCACCGCCGGCCAGTGCGATGGCGATCTCGTGCTGCGCATCGGCGGCCCCGTCGGCCAGCGCCCGATCTCGGTGAGCTTCGACGACGGCACCACTCACGAGCTCGGCGAGGTCTCCGTGCCCGGTGAGGTCGCGGTGGAGATCGATGACGCCGCGGGGTTCTGGTCGCTGCTCGACTACCCCACCTTCGAGCTCGACACCGGCGCGTCGCCGGTCGAGCTGTTCCTCGCGCCGCAGGTGCGCGGCGAGACCTCGGCGCCGGTGAGCATCACCAACGTCACCCAGCCAGGCGACGACCCCGACGAGGTCTACTTCGTCGTCTCCACCCTGAACGCCAGCGAGACCGTCGCGCCGACCTCGCAACCGTGGCAGGCCGCGCCTGACGCCGGCGCCAACCACGGCTTCACCACGACGTTCGCCAAGCTGCGCGACGCCATGACCAGCGGCTGGGGCCTCATCCACCAGGGCACCGCCTACGACCTCACCTTCGCCTGGTACGACGACGGCCTCTCGGGGCCCGAGCGTCTGCCGGAGCTGTGCCCGTAGCGCGACCTCGCGCCATCCACGTCTCGTCCACTGCTTCGATCACCCCCAAGGAACCCCACGATGAAGACCACCCTTTCCATCCTCCTGCTCGGCACCCTCACCTGGTCCGCGTGCGTCGACGAGCCGCGGCCGCCGACGACCACCGCGCTCGCCCGGACCGCCCCGATCGACGACACCGCCTCGATCCTGTGCACCTGCGGCACCTCCACCGGTCCGATCACCGACGCCAGCGCCTGGCCCATCGTGGTCGAGTGCGAGACGGTGCCCGCGGGTGAGTGCACCGGCGCCGCACACTGGTCGATGAGCTGTGAGTCCGGCCCGCTCGCTGGCATCGCCAACTACGAGACCTCGTGCGCCGTGACCGGCGCGGAGACCTGCGGCCCGGTCCACCCGCTCGACACGCCAGCCGGCCAGGCCGGCCTCCTCGCCGGCTGCACCTTCGGCGCCGTCGCCCTCGACACGTGCGCGTACGCCCCGACGTCGACCTGCAGCCCCTCGTGTGCGCGCAAGAACCCTCGCACCGGGATGGTCGTCGAGTTCCCATGCGAGGAGGTCCCGCTCTAGGACGCGTGCCTGCCGCGGCGCCACCAAGGCGTGAGCCGCGACTGTCTCGCTCACGCGACGGCCACCGTCAACCGGCGTTGACTGGGGCTCCCCCCTCCACGCCTGCGGACGCACGCCGCGCCGCGCGCTGGCCAACCCACCGCAGGCACGGAGGTTGCTGAAGCAGCCTCGCATGTCGAACGACCTCCCGAGATCCCAGCGTTCCCACCCCTCGGCCCGGCGCGTGGTCGCCGGCCTCACCCTCGCCGTCGTCGCTGGCTGCGGTAGCGACGGCGGCGACGCCAGCGTGATCGGCTCCGTCGGCGGCACCAGCCTCGACGGTGACCTCATCACCATCGGCGTCGAGCGCGCGCCCAACACGCCGCTCAACGACGGCGCGGTGCCAGTGACCGAGATCTACCTCGGCATCAGCGACGCCTTCGCCAACTTCTGCCCTGACATCGGCAGGCGCTCGGGCGGCGTCAGCCTCCTGCTCGAGGTCCACGCCGCGGCGCTCGCGCCCGGCTCGTACGCCGCCTGCAGCGGCTTCGACTGCGCGCCTCCCTTCGCCAGCGCCGTGTTCTACGACGACGATCCGTTCGGCGTCGACGCCACCAGCGGCACGATCGAGATCCTCGAGGCCGGCGACGTCGTGAGCGGCACCTTCGATCTCACGTTCGGCGACGACCACCTCACCGGCGAGTTCTCGAGCGCGATCGACTGCACCGACACCCGCCCCCGCTGACGGCTCAGCCCGCGCAGTCCTCCGGACAGATCCGGTCGTCCTCGAGCGGCGCGCCGCACGACCCGTCGCCACAGCGCGGCGCGTCGACGGGACACGACGTCGCCGGCGGGCAGGTCGGCGTGCAACGGCCCCAGCAGTCGGGATCGGCGCAGCCGGCCAGCCCGTCGCCGTCGGCGTCGGCGACGGCGTCGGTGCAGGCCTCCTCGGGCGCGCCGCCGTTGCGGTACTGCAGCTCCCAGGTCTCGTCGGCGCCACCCGACAGCGGGGTGCCACCGTGCACGACCACGCGCGCGCGGCGACCGTCGTAGACCATGACGTGGCCCGATCGTTGCGGCGGGATGGTGGCCGGCGCCAGCCGCACCCAGCCCGCGTCGCCGAGCTCCCAGGTGTCGTCGGGCTTGGCGCCGCTATCGCCGCTGAACAGGACGCTCACCCGGCGCACCGGATCGTAGGTGAAGCCGAGGCGCTGGCGCGCGGAGGGCCCGGTGCCGTCGCGCGCGACCCAGGCGCCGTCGTACTCCCACACCGTGATGGTGTCGCTGCCGCTGCCGCCCCACAGGACCACCCGGGCGCGCGCGGCGTCGTACACGAGCTGGGTGTCGATGCGGTAGCCCGGCGGCGAGCTCACGCCGATGCGGGTCCAGGTGGTGCCGTCGAACTCGTAGGTGTTGTCGTCGGCCTGCCCCGACGAGCTGATGCCGCCGTAGAGCACCACCACGTCGCGCGCCTCGTCGTACGCCATCGCGTGGCGGGTGCGTCCCTGCGGCGACGTCGTCGGCGACAGCTGCGTCCACGTGCCCACGGCGAAGACCCACGTGTCGGCGAGCGGACCGCCAGCGCCGGTGCCGCCGAACAGCACCAGGCGATCGCGCGCGCTGTCGTAGACGACGCGGTGGTCGTAGCGAGACGGCGGCGACGTCGCCGGCGCGAGCTGCTCCCAGCCGGTGCCGTCGAAGCTCCAGGTCTCGGCCACGCCGGTGCCGGGGCGCACCAGCAGCGCGCGGCCCTGTCGGCTCGCGTAGGCCGCCGACGCGCCGGGGCTCGCCACCGGGCTCGCGGTGGTCGCGCGCTGCCGCCACACCGACGCGGCGTCGAGCTCCCACGCGCCGGTGCCCGACATCATCACGAGCACGTGGCGGGCGGCGTCGAACACGAGCACGTGCGCCGACGCAGCGGGTGCGCCGCCGGTGGTCGCGCGCGCGGACCAGGTCGAGCCGCTCAGCTCGTACATCGTGGTCAGCGCCGCGCCGCCGGCGTACCCGCCGTGGACCACGACGGTGCCGCGGTCGGGATCGAACGCCATCGCCGCGTCCGACCGCGCGCCGGGGCCGGGCCCCACGACCTGGGTCCACGCGAGGCCGTCGTAGGTCCAGGTGTCACCCAGGAACGAGAAGCTGTTGCCGCTGCCGCCGAACATCACCACCCGCAGGCCGACCGGGTCGTACGCCATCACGTGATCGCGCCGCGCCGGCGGCGTCACCGCGAAGGTGCGCTGGGTCCAGGTCGCGCCGTCGAACTCCCAGGTGTCGCTGGCCTGGGTCACGCCGCCGGCGACGTTGCCGCCGAAGAGGACCAGCACGCCGCGGGCGACGTCGAAGGCCATCGCGTGGCTGGCGCGCGCCGGCGGCGACGTCGCGGGCGTGAGCAAGCGCCAGCCGGCGTCGTCGAGCGTCCAGGTGTCGGCGAGGTAGCTGCTGCTCGTCGGGCCGTTGGTGCCGCCGAAGGCGATCAGGTGCTCGCGCGTGGCATCGTAGGCGATGGCGCCATGTCGCCGGGCGGGGAGCGCGCCCGCCACCGGCAGCGGGATCCAGCCGTTGGCCGCGAGCTGCCAGGTGTCGCCGTAGTACACGCCGCCGCCGTAGCCGCCGGTGACGATCACCCGCTGGCGCCGAGCATCGTAGGCGCCGGTCGCGTCCAGCATGGTCGGCGGCAGGCGCGGGGTCCAGCGGGTCCAGTTGGGCAGCTCCACCGCGCACGCGGACGTGCAGCCGTCGTGGGACACACCCGGCCCGGCGTCGCACTGCTCGCCGGCAGCGGCATCGAGGATCTCGTTGCCGCACTGCTCGTCGGAGGCGCAGTCGCCGGCGCAGCCATCGCCGGAGCTCAGGTTGCCGTCGTCGCACACCTCGCCGGCGTCGGCGTCGACGATGCCGTCGCCGCAGCGCTGCACCACGCAGGTGTGCTGGCAGCCGTCGTGGTCGACCAGGTTGCCGTCGTCGCACTGCTCGCCGACCACGAAGTCGACGACGCCGTTGCCGCACACCTCGGTCGACGCGCAGCTCCCGGCGCAGCCATCACCGGAGACGAGGTTGCCGTCGTCGCAGACCTCGCCGGCGTCGAGCACGCCGTCGCCACACGCCGGGAACCGACAGGTGGCCTGGCAACCATCGCCCGACACCAGGTTGCCGTCGTCGCAGGTCTCGCCGGCGACGTAGTCGACCACCCCGTTGCCGCACGCCTCGGTCGACGCGCAGCTCGCGGCGCAGCCGTCGCCGTCGACGGCGTTGCCGTCGTCACAGGTCTCGCCGGGATCGATCACGCCGTCGCCGCAGCGCGGCAGCGTGCAGTCGCGCTGGCAGGCGTCGCCGTCGGCGGCGTTGCCGTCGTCGCAGGCCTCGCCGGCGTCGCGCACGCCGTTGCCGCAGGTCTCGTCGGAGCGGCAGTCGCGCGCGCAGCCGTCGCCGTCGACGGCGTTGCCGTCGTCGCACACCTCGTCGCGGTCGACGATCCCGTCGCCGCAGCGCGCCACCGCGCACACGCCCTGCCGGCACTGGCCGGGGCCGAAGCTGGCCTCGCAGGCGTCGCCGTCGACGCGCTCGACGCACGCGGCCAGGCTGATCGGATCGGCGCAGCCACCGCCGGGCGCGCACACCTGCTCGCCGCCGCACACCGCGCCGTCGTCGCACACCTCGAGGCTCGGCTCGATGCAGCCGGCGAGCGCGATGAGCACGCCCACGATGGATCTCCTCATCGACGACGAGGGTAGCACCGGGACGATGTAGGCCTGACGGCGCCGTGGTGCGCCGCTGACACGACTCGAGGTAGTCGTCCCACCACGACTCGTGCTCGGCACCGGGCGCGAGCTGGCCGACGTTGACGCGCCCGGGATACGGCTCGCTGTAGGTCACGCCGGCGCCGCCGACGACTTGCAGCGCGACGCGCATCTCGACCTCCTCGGTGCCGTCGTAGCGCGGCAGCACCAGCTCCCACACCTCCCCGGGTAACAGCCGCTGCGGCCGCTCGCCGACGTCGCACATCCACGAGGGCTACACCTCGAGGGTGCGCCAAGGGCCTCCCGGGGTCCTCGCCTGCTGCACGATGGGCAGGGCGCGTCCGATCCACCCGATCCACGATGAGGTCGGGCCGAGGTTCTCGACGGTGACGCGAGACCCGTCGCGGGTCCCGTGAAACGCGCGGGCCTGATCGCCGTACGCCCGCACGACCACCCGCGCGAGCCCGAGCTTCGCCACCCGCAGGCACGACTCGACGTCGCCGCACGAAGGAGGGCGCTCGCCCGCGCGCGTGGTCGAGACCCTGACGCCGCTCGTGGCGTGGCCGGCCACGTCGTTGCTGTCGCCGGCGCTGCTACCGGCGCTGCTACCGGTGCCGTTGCGACCCGCGCGCCGACGTGCGAGCGTCGGCGCAGATGAACCAGCCCGTCGGGCCCGTGGCGTTTGCCGTCCTTTGCGCCACCCTCCCGGTGGCCACCCTGTCGACGGGTTGCATGATCGACGCCTGGCTCGGCGGCGGCATGTCGCGCCAGCCCGGCACGACCTCGTCGGAGATCACCGTCGGCATCTCCGGCGGCTGCTACCTCGATCCGCACCAGGCCAAGACCCGCGCCGTCTTCTCCTCGCACCACGACGTCCAGACCCACCGCGCCGGTCCCATCGCCAAGACCCGCAGCTCCGGCTGGTCGCACCTGCGCGTCGACTACGCCTTCGCGCAGGACTGGGAGAAGCGGCGCCGCGTCACCGGCATCGTCTCGTGGGGCGACGGCAGCGAGCGCGTCCTGCGCGCCGACCTTGCCAACAAGGCGCCCGCGAGCGGCACCCCGTGGAAGGCCTACCTCGGCTACACCCAGGACCAGCGCTACCAGCCCAACCTCCTGTGGAACACCGCGCTGTCGTGGAGCGTCGGCCCCACCTTCTCGCGCTTCGACGCCGGCCCCGACGGCGCCGTCACCATGCTCGGCGCCGAGCTCCACGTCAGCCTCGCGAGCAACCCCCTCACCCAGTTCCTCAGCGCCTTCTGGGAGATCAGCCAGTCCGACTGCGGGTGCGGCAGCGACCCCGGCGCCTCGAGCAGCGACGGCGACGACGACGGTGACTACTAGCGACGCCGAGGTCACGCACGCGCTACCGCGATGGCCGCCACCACACCCCGAGCACACCGCATCCGGGGATCCTGCCGCACCCCAGCCGCCGACCGAGATCTCTCGCCTCGAAGCTCGGTTCCCCCTCCAACACCCATGCGGGCACCGGGAACCACATGCGGGGTGCGGGGGCAGTGCGCGCCGCGCACGACGCCGACCCGACAGCCACCACGCCGATCAGAAGCACATCCTTGAGGCTCACCATGCGCTCGAACATCGCCGCGCAGTCGGCCCGTACGGTGCGCGCGACCGTGACGTCGGCTGACCGCGCGCGTCTTCGCGTCGCGTCCGGTGTCGCAGGCAAGGCGCCGGCGCACCGGCGCCGCCCGGATCAGCGCTGCGCGTTCGCGCGGATCGCCGCGCACCACCACGGCGTGAGGCCAGCCGCGCACGTGTCGATGTTCGCCGCGAACCGCGGATCCGTCTCGTAGAGGCCCGCGAGCCCGGCGTGCATCGCCGGGTCGCACGGATAGAACCAGCGATCGATCGAGCGGCGATGACGCTCGGCGACGAGCATCGCGTCGTCGCTCGCGGCGGCGGCGCCCGCGCGAAAGAGCCGCGCGGCGTCGTTCATGATCGCCTGCGCCTCGGCCTGGTACCGCTCCCAGTGGGCGCGCGTGTACCCGCGCGTGCGTCGCTGGCTCTCCCGGTACGCCTCGGTCTCGCCCCACCGCTGTCGCGCCTCGTCCTCGTAGCGCTCCGGATCGAAGCCCTCGAACATCGTGGCCACGTCGTCGGTCATGAGCTCCTCCACGGTTCCTCCGTCGCCTTGCGGTAGCGCCGCGATCGCGGCGTCGATCGCGCGCAGCATCGCCGACGCACGCGCGGCTCGTTGCGCGATCACCACGCGCTGCGCGACCAGCGTCGCCCGGCGGTCGACGTTCGGGTCGTCGAGCCCGCGCCGGATCTCCTCGAGCGGCAACCCGAGCTCGCGCCCGATGAGGATCTGCTGCAGCCGCACCAGCTCGGCGTCGCCGTACAGCCGATACCCAGCCTCGGTCCGGATCGCCGGCACCAGCAGCCCGATCTCGTCGTAGTGGTGCAGCGCCCGCACCGACACCCCGGTGAGCCGCGCGATCTCCTTGACCCGGTACGTGCGACCTCGCGCCATCCCGACCCAACCTAGTCCCTCACGCCACGTGAGGGTCAAGCCCACTGGCGCCGCGGGATCCGCGCTCAGAGAGCTCAGCCGCGCCGGTCTACGACCACGGTCCAAGAGCCCGGATACGTCCCCCAGCCGCCTCTCCAGTGCTTCGACTTCACTGGGCTTTGCCGAGGATGAGGCCCCGACGACGGGCAAGGTGGCAGCGGTGTGCCCGAGGGTGTTGCTGACGGCTCCCACGACACCGCGCTATCCTGTGCCCATGAGCGCCACCGCCAAGCTCCGCGCCGAGGCCCTCGCCCTCCCCGAGGACGATCGCCTCGACCTCGCCGCGGAACTGGTGGCGAGTGTCCACGACGGCATGACCCCGGAGTGGGAGGCCGCCTGGGTCGCCGAGTGCCGCCGGCGGGTCGCGCAGGTCGACGCCGGAGAGGTCACGCCGATCCCCGCCGACGAGGTGATGGAGAACCTCCGCGCGCGCCTGGCAGCTCCACGGTGACACGGGCCGTCGTCGTCCTCCCCGCTGCGCAGGCCGAGGCAGCGGAGGCGAGCGATTGGTACCGCGCTCGCCGCCCGGTCGTTGCGGACCTGTTCCTCGACGAGCTGGGCGCCTGATGTCCGAGTTGCCCGGTTCGCGATCCGGCGGTTGAATTCCGCCGGGCGCGCGTACGCGAAGCAGCTCGGACTGTTCACGTAGCGACCTGCTTCGTCTGGTTCAGGTTCGGCACGAATAGAACGGGCCTACCGCGTAGGGACACCTATGGCTTGCGAACGACTTCGATCGTCATGAGAGACGGCTCCAACGTCGACGCGATCTCACCGCAGAGAAGAGTAGCCGCCTGGTTGGCCTCAACGGCCTCGCGCAGCGTGACTTGCACACCATCCATCGGGTACCGAGCGGACGCGTCGCATTCCACGGAAGCAAGGAGGTTCCTGTTCAACGGTGGCAGACCAAGATGCTCCGCAGTCGCTACGATTGGCTCCAGCTTGTGGCCACGCTTCGGAACGGGATGCTGCTGCTTCAAGACGTAACTCTTGAGCATCTTCTCGACGGCCTGCTGCGAAGACCACTTCGACAAGCCGAGATGCCCGCGCGGGTTGATGGCCTGCTCAACGGCGGTCGAAAGATCAGCCCGAAGGTCCGGCGACACCTCGCGAAGCGCGTAGAACGCTCGGAAGGCTCGCGGTAGCAGATCGTCGAGGTGCGCTCGTTCGCCCGAGGACATTCTCGCGAGAACGTCGGGCGTACCGTCTTCGATCATGCGGGCTAGGTCGATTCGCACCGTGCCATAGACCATCGGAAACCTGAGAGCCCACGCCTCATGCCCAAACAGGACGAGCATTCTGCCAACGGACATGTCGAGCAAGCCTCGGCGTCCGTACTTCTCCTTGAAGTAGACGTCGACAACCTGCAACGAGGGATGCCCAAGAGGAATTACGCTCCGAGTGTCCGTCTGGATCGCAGTCCATGCATGGATGACCCGCGCGTGGATCGCGATGCCAGAGGCAGACAGCTGGGCATCAACCTGATCGAGGTAGGCCCGAAGGCTCACCGGGTCACGCCGCAACTCATCCCAAGTCGTCATGATCGATCTCCGCCGCTTGCATTCCTACGAGCGACGACCGGCGATGACAAGAACGAACCGCTCTCAAGAGGCGGAGGAGATCCCCGTGAACACAAACGGATCCCTTGCCGCTCGCTCTGGCGTACCGTCGGAATCAGAGTGCCCGATGACGACGCTAGATCTTCAAGACGCTGAAGAGCGTGACGTTGGAACGGTAGCCCAGGATCTGTTCAAGGTCTGGTGCTCCCAGGCGAAGGTCGTCGCGAATCCAGTCCAGAACGACAAGAAAGGCTGGGACTTCATCGTCGAGTACGGCGTCGGCGCCACGGCATGGCGGGCGGACCAGATCACCTGCAAGGTTCAGGTCAAGGGCACCGAGAGTGGAGCGACCTGACCTGCCCCCCGAAAACTAGACCACCGGATGTGTTCGTTCTTCACTGGAGACGAGCCATGCCCCGCAAGAGTCAGTTCACCGACGAACAGATCATCCGCGCCCTGGCGCAAGAGGTCGATGCCGGCGCGAAGGCGACCGACGTCGCGCGCCGCCTCGGCGTGACCGTCACGACCTTCCATCGCTGGAAATCCAGGTTCGGCGGGATGGAGGTCAACGAGGCCAAGCTGGCTGCGCGCCCTCGAGGACGAGAACGCCAAGCTCAAGAAGCTCCCATTTATCAGATGCTCGACAACGCCGCGCTGAAAGCATTGCTCGGAAAAAATGGTGAAGCCCACGGCAGGACGCAAGGCCGTGGGGCTACCTCCAGCAGGCGTTCGGCTTCAGCGAGCGGCGCGCGTGTCGCGTCGTCGGGGTGTGCCGCGCGACAGCGCGCTACGAGCGCACGCGCGTGGACCCGCCCAAGCTCGGCACGGCGTTGCTCGCGCTCGCGAAGAGGCATCCCCGCTACGGTTATCGGTTCCTGCACCGAAAGCTTCGGCGCAAGGGACACACTACAACCACAAGCGCATCTACCGCCTGTACCGCGAGCACGGGCTCGCCGTGAAGACGAAGCGGAGTAGCGCGCGCCTGGCGGCGGCGCCTTCGCGAGCAGGTGCGCCGCGTCCGACCGCGCCACGTCAGCAGGCTGCCGGACTTCGTCAGCGACCACCTCGTGTCGGGCCGGCGCTTCCGCTCGCTCACCGTGCTCGACGTCTTCGCTCGCCGGTGCCTCGGCATCCTCGTCGAGACCTCCATCAGCGGCGAGCGTGTCGCGCGCTTCCTCGACGAGCTCGCCGCGGCAGCGGGCCTGGTTCGAGACCATCGTGGTCGACAACGGCCCGGAGTTCATCTCCAACGCCTCGACAGGTGGGCCTACGAGCGAGGCGTGAAGCTCCACTTCATCAAGCCCGGCACGCCGACGGAGAACGCCTTCATCGAGAGCTTCAATGGCAGCTTCCGCAACGAGTGCCTGAACGCCAACTGGTTCGACTCGCTCGACCACGCCCGCGAACTCGTCGAGGCGTGGCGCCTCGACTATAACAGCGATCGTCCGCACAGCTCCTTGGCGGCCTCACGCCGATCGAGTACGAACGCCTGCACCAACCAACCCCAACGACGCAAACGCTGGCCTAGAAAACGGGGTCAGGTCAGACCCTCCGCGCAAATCAAGCTAGACAACTTCGCGCGCATGGCGAGCGATCCTTGTCCTTGGTTCGTCGTCGCCGTGACATTGGACGCGTCTGGGGCCCCTACGGATGCACATGTTGTTCACGTCGACGAGGCCCTCATTGCGAGCGTTTTCGATCGCGTCAGACAAGTCCCCATCGGAGAGCCCCTACGCGGTCACAAGCTCAGCTTGTCTTGGCGCGACGAACACCGTGTGCCGATCGATGGCGCCGCCATCACCGGTCGCATCAAGCAACACGTAGAAGGTTCGAGCTGGGACTACATCGAGCGCAAGAAGAAGTGGAACGGCGATGCGCTGCTCCAGTACGTGCAAGGGACGCTTTCAGTCGTCGCGACTTCATCGGAGCAAGCCTACGAAATGCTGTCCGATCTTGCGATCGGCCTTATCGACAGAGTCCCCATCGCTTCTGTACGGATGACCGGAGTCTCGCTACCGGAACAGGCGGAGGAAGGCGACGGCTACCTTTCGGTCGTCGGCCCAAGGCCATCAGTCGCTGATGCCAAGATCGAATTTGAAGCCAACGGAGAGCGAGCGACGCTTCGCTGCCAGACCTATCTCACGTCCCAGGCTTTTCCGACGTTGCCCCGGGAGCATCAGAAGATGCGCCTCGCAAGCACGCTTCTCTCGCTGATTCGGACTGAAGACTCCACCACCCTGCGATGGCACCTTCGTCCGCCTGCTGGGCCTGCCCGTCTCAAGGACCTTGGTGCAACTGGCCGGGCGGTCTTGGTACTCTCCAAGCCAGACTGCCGCGTGACGTTGACGATCGGCTCCGGAGACGATGCGACGACAGGGTCGGTTACTTCCACGACCCAGACCGACCGATGGGCCGATGACGTCATTGCCTTTTCCAACGCCACAGCCAACGCCCTCTGGGTCGCAAATCTATCTGGTATCGACGACGACACGTCGCTCGACGGAAGGGATCTCGTTGCTCGCTCGAAGGACCTGCTGACCCTGCGAGCCTTACTCGATCCTCATCCCCGTTTCGGGATGCCTCAGACAGCGTTCAAGGCGATGGACGACACGGACGTTGATGGCAAGCGCGGAGCCCTTGTCGTCTGCCCAGGTGTTCTGCTTGGGGATATGGTGATCGTCGCGTGCGTGGCGCTTTGCGGGACGATGAGGCGCGCCGCCGGTTCCTCAGACGTGTCCATCCTGCGACCAACCAAGCGGCAGATGGAGCTGCGGACGTACCGCCGGGCCGAATGGAACATCGGGCTCGCACGCGACATGATTCGACGAGCAATCTCGGTCCTAGAAGTTGAAGACGACGACGTCATGATCGCAACGGTCGACGAACCCGCAACTTCCGACGCAAAATAGTTCATCGGGGTTCCCAGCAGCTCGCGAGACTGGCGTGAGTTCTCACCGCTCAGGCCGTGCGCGCCTGGTCAGCGCACGCGCGCGAGGTGGTCGAGGTGCTCGTTCAAAGAAATGAACTTCGTGGCGGCATCCTTCAGCTCGCGCGCCGCGTGGTCCCAGAACACGACATAGAACCGGAACCCTCGCTTCACCAGCTTCTCAACAACCGGGACGTAGTCCTTGTCACCCGAGACGAGCGTGATCTCATCGACGCCTGCCTTCATCCGCTCGTACGAGTCCTCCATGATGTCGGCCGTGATGCTGGTATCGATCTTCTTCTCCTTGTTCTGGGAGTTCCGATCGTGGACGACCACGTCGAATCCCTTGCGCCGAGCGGCTTCCCACAGGCCGTCGTTCGCAGGTGGGCGCGAACCGTAGAGCACAGCACGACCGACGTCGGACGCATCGCCTCCCGCGAACTCGTATAGCTTGCCGAAGTTCAGGGTCCAGGTCGCGTCACAGATCCTGTGCTGTTGCGCCGCCCAGATATCAGGGGCCAGGCCGCGCGCCACCGCTGCGACATGCATCCCCTCGATCCAAACGTTCGAGTTGTCGACGTACAGATAGTTGCCATCCGTCGACGGTACCATCCGAGGTTCGCTGAGATCGGCCGGCCAGAACCTAGCAACTGTGTGGGTCGCTCCCTGCCGGGGCAGATCCCGGCTCGACGCCGTCTGTACAGACCGTACCGACACGGCTTAGATCGCGTTCTAATTCTCGGAGGCGGCGATGGGGAAGGTTGTGAGACCGAGGAAGCTACCGACGCGGCACCTCTCGATCTTGCTGCTGCGCAAGGACGTGAAGGCGGCCAAGGACGCCGTCATGGACCGAGCCGTCGGCCACGCGATTACCTTTGCCGATGGGACCAAGGGCAACCTCTACGTCGCCCCTTCCATCGCGGTCCCGCCCAAGTGGGTGCGCTTCTTCTCGGGCAACCCGGTTGCGACCGCGCTGTCGAAGCTCCGCACCCTGAGCGCGGGGGCGCTCCTGATCGTCCCGGTTGGTCGTCGGTTGGTCGCAGCAGCGTTCGGACCCGGCCGGTTCTTGGTGAAGCCCGGGCTCGCCGAGGATGACTTCGGGCTCAAGGTGACTCTGAACTCGATCCCAGTCGATCAGGTGAAGAGCATCGACCGCAAAACCTTCGCCGCCTTCACCACCCACACGCGGACCCAGGGCAGTCGCGCGGGCACCTGCGAAGACTACGGGGTCGACATCGAGCAAGACCTCCTGCGAGCCGTCGTCGGCACCCCGAGTGACTCCGCGCTCGGGGTGAACATGTCGGGCTCGGACTCTCTTTCGGTTGGCGCGAAGGTAGACCTCGATGGACTTCCTGCTCTGCTTACGAAGTACGTCAAGCAGTTCAAGAGCAACGCCTACAAGGCCAACTTCTCGTGGGTCGACCACATCCGCGAAGAACGCGATCGAGCGCAAATCGACTCGCTCGATGAACAGCTCGTCCAGAAGCTCCGCGCAAGCGACCTCGACCGAGTCTGGCTAGCTGTTCCCGACGTGATCGACTGGTCGCGCGTTGCGGGATTCCGGTACGGACGAGGCCGCAAGGCGAAGACCTTCCCCGACACCCGAATGGTCGACCTCTTGCCGACGATCCGAAACCTCCCAGCGATCTCGGTTCGCTACCTGAAGGCGCGGCAGGTCTTCTGCGTTAGCGCTGAGGACGAGGGGCAGCTCTACGACACGTGGACGCTCTACCAGTGCTTGTACGCGGAACTCGACGTAGCCAGGTCGACGTACCTGTTGAGCGGCGGTCGCTGGTACCGCATCGCGAAGGACTTCGTCGACGAAGTGAACGCCGACATCGCCAAGCTCGTCGTCCAAACCAGCCTGCCGGGCTACGACTCATCCACCTTCCCGCGCGACGAGGATTACCTGCGAGACGTGGCCTCAACCGACACGTCCTTCGCGCTCATGGATCAGCGCTTCATCCATCACGGTGGCGGTGGCAGCAAGTTCGAGCTATGCGACCTGCTCGGACAGGATCGGCGACTCGTTCACGTGAAGAGGTACGCGGGGTCGGCGACCTTGAGTCACCTCTTCAACCAGGGCGAGGGAACGGCGACGCTGCTGGTGCAGGATCCCGAGTTCCGCAAGAAGGCCATCGCCAAGGTGCCAGCCTCGCATCGAGCGTTGATCCCTCAAGCCAATTTTCGGGCACGCCAGTTCACCGTCCTGTTCGCGATCACGAGCAAGTCGAGCAAGAGCATCGACTCCTCCTTGCCGTTCTTCAGCCGGCTCGCGCTCCGCAGAACCGCCCGCATCCTTCGCGGTCACGGCTACAAGGTTCAGCTCACGAAGATCGACGACATCACGCCGTGAGGAGCAGCGAGATGCCAGCAGTTCCTGAAGCCCAACCGATCTTCGCCTCTGAATGGCTCGCCAGCGTTCCGACTTCTCTCCGTCGCGCAGACCCGTTCATCCACCGACTCGCGAGAGAGAACGACGAGTTGTACTCGGCGATCCGGAACCAGCTCGAAGCGTGCTGGTCCGAGATCCCGCTGACTGACCGCCCCAGGGTGCTGCTAGGGCTCCTGCGCTCCAAGCAGGACGTTCAGCACGAACGCGCCCGCGACGTGCTGTTCGCTGGGACGACCCTGGCTCGGCTAGGGTGGCAGGTTGGCTGGGAACCCTCAGGCTCGGACGGCAAAACGCCGGACTTCCTGCTCCGCAAGGATGGCCTCGAAGTGCTCGCGGAGGCGGTCACGCCCGAGGTCGACGGGCCGCTACCCGCGTCGAAGGACACGCAGCGGTTCCGTGACGCGATCGCCTCGATCGAGTCCGAGTACGGCATCTGGGTCAGCGACTTGGTCTTCACCAGGGAGGCTGACCACGAGGCCGCGCGGCAACACTTCGTCGACGCGATGGCCACCGCGCGCGAGGACGAACTCGAACAGATGCTTGGCGAGTACACCGCCGCCGGGGCCAACATCCGCTACCGGCTCCAGCGCCTGAGCAAGCCCACCACCGGTCCCCACCTCGGTACCGAACCGATCATGTTCTGGGGTGCCGTTGGCTACGACGAGCTTCGAGCCGCCATCGTCAAGAAAATCACGAAGTACCAACGACCGCTGATCGCGATCACCGGCGTACCGACAGGTGGGACGCCGGACTTCGTCGCGCTGGACGAGGTGATGTACGGGTCCGAGTTCGTCACGTTCCACCGAACCTCCGCCACTACTTCCGTCGGCCGCAGCGGCGGTCTCCTGATCGAGCGAGGCGAGGCCGGTGCCCTGATCCGCAAGCACCTCGTCGGCGTCTTGGGTGTCCGCGTCGAGATGCCGGCAGGCGCTGTGCGACACAAGGTCCGCATGCACCTGTTCCACGCGCAGGAGGACCAGCACACACTTGCCAGCGCATTCCTGCCGGTTCCTCAGACGGTGCTGCGTCCTAACGGCGACCGACTGGACCTCGTTCCGACCGGCGAGCCGAGCTGGTCGATGGTGCCCGGTGACAAGTAACAGCTCGGCGCGGCCACAGGTTGACTGCATCTACTGCTGCAAGCTCGGTCCGTTCTCACGCGAACACGTTCTCGCGGCGAGTCTCGGCGGCAACCTGAAGGCGCCCGTCGCCTGCGACGAGTGCAACACCGGCTTCTCCAAGATCGACCAGGCGCTTGCCGAGAACTCGGTGGTCGCGTTGGAGCGGATCCTCCAGACACCGAGCGAACGCCCGGTGCGGCTCGGAAACCTGCACTTCATGCACCGCCCCGAGGACGACCTCTGGGAGGAGGTGCAGATCACCAACAAGCTCAGGCCGCACATCCCGCCCCAACTGCACTACCGCCGTCCGAAGACCTGGTTCTTCGCCAGCCGCAACGAGGATCGGGCTCGCTTCGTGGCGGAGGTGAACGCCCTCGTCTCGTCCGGCAACCTCGGCTCACTGTCGATCGTTCCCGGCCCGGAGCAGGTCTGCTCCACCGCGCGCCTCGTGAGACATCGACGCCGGACCATGTTCGTGCGCGCGCGGACCAAGGACGATGGTGAAGCGTTCGTCCGCGATCTGCCTGCGCTGTGGGGGGCCGTGGAACCCGGCGTTCGCAACGACCTCCCCATCGTGAGGACGGACGACCCAACGATCAACATGGTCCTGAGCATGAGCCTCGACGATTGCTATCGCGCCATCGCGAAGACGGCCTTCAACTACCTCGCGGTGCAGAAGGGCATCGCCTTCGCGCGACTACCTGTTTTCGATCCGGTCCGCCAATACATCCGCGGCCTCGACATCCGGCACCCCACGACAGGCTCCGCGGTCGATCGCCGCTTCGTGCGCGAAGAGAAGAAGGGCGAGTTCTTCCTGATCCCAACGACGCAGCACCTCATCACGCTCGGCTACTCCTCCCCCCACGTGTTCGCCGCGATCACGCTCTACGGCAAGCACACCTTCTTGGTGCAGCTCGGAGACATACACATCCAGTCACTTCCCGACTTCGAGCCCATCGCGCACGAGTTCTCGATCGACGGGTCTCAGAACCGCGAGCTAGGCGTGTTCGAGATGGTGAGGCGAATGAGATACGAGGAGGACGAACCGCCGGCGACGCGTCGACGCTGAGCAGCCGTATAAACGGCATCATCGTCGCGATCCAACACCTTCACCGCCACGACCCTCGCGTTTCGATCGCGCGGCTGCCGCGTTTCACCTCTTGCCGACCGGCAACACCGCGTTCGGCGACTGTGCCGAAAGTGTGCCTTCTCGCCTGCCTCGAGCCTGAGGCTGGTGACCCCATGACGATGCGCCCCCTCGAAGGACCGAGGGCCAAGCCTGAGATCTCAGCCGTGAAAGCCGGATCTGCGAGTGGTGGGGGCGGTAGGACTCGAACCTACAACCAACGGATTAAGAGTCCGCTGCTCTACCATTGAGCTACGCCCCCGGAATTGCTTGATTTTCAGCGTGTGATGCGGCTGGTGTCGGTCTTCTTCGTCTCGGGTCGGTCTGCGTCAGGGGTGAGTCCGGGGCGACTCGAACGCCCGACCTACGGGTTCGAAGCCCGGCGCTCTATCCAACTGAGCTACGGACCCTGGTAGCGGGGCGCATAGATAGAGGACCAGCGCGCGGGGTGTCAAGAGCGTGCTGGCGAGGAATTTTGGTCACCCTGGGCCGCCGGCTGTGCGCCGCGCCACGCGGCGCCGGCCCGGAAAGCTGAGATGAATCGAAGTCCTAGCCGCGCCGCGGCGGTCGATTTTTGTTTTCTGAGTGGTCGCACCTTTGTATACGTCGCCGCCTTGTAGGTCGGTCTTGGCCGCGCGTGGCGCGGCGTTTCGGGAGGATCACGTGGTCACCAGGTCGCATCGCGTAAACGTTCTGCTCTCCGCGCTGTTCATCATCGCCTCGGGCTGCGGGTCCGGCGGCCTCGGCTGCGGAGGCTGCAACACGGCGCCGCTGCCCGGCGGCGCGCTGCCGGCTGATCAGACCATCGAGGGCGGCGGCCAGATCCGCATCACCGCCGATGGCTTCGACAAGGTCTCGACCCTGGTCGAGTCGCTGGTGGTCGACTCGTTCTCCGACGGGCTGTGCGTGCCGCCCATCGGCTTCGGCGACAGCACGCTGGGCGTGTTCGTGTGCAACACCAACCAGGGCAGCTGCACCCCGGGCTGCAACGTGGCCATCTCCGACGTGCAGGCCGACGCCCAGCCGGCCGGCAGCGAGCTCAACGTCGCGGTGTCGGTCGATCTCAACTCGACCCTGCCGGTGCGCGGCTCGATCCTCGGCGGCGGCTTCAACATCTGCTCGATGTCGCTGTCGGCCAACGACCTGGCCATCGACGTCGACATCGCGTTCGGCATCGACCCGGCCGACGGTGAGCTGACCATCGAGCTCGCCGGCATCAACACCGTCGACTTCAACCTCGACGCCTCGGGCTGCGTGCTCGGCGACGTGCTCGGCGCGGCGTTCGACCTCATCGACATCGTGTTCGACGTGGCCTCGGACATCAACGACCTCTTCGGCGGGCTGGTGTTCGACCTCATCACCCCGACGATCAACGACCTCATCCAGAGCGTGCTGCCCGATCCGCTCGGCATCGAGGGCATGACCGACCTCGGCGGGCTGCTCGCCGGCATCTCCCCCGGCACCACCGGCCAGCTCGAGACCCGCCTGGTCCCCGGCGGCTACGTCAGCCTCAACAACGCCGGCATGTCGCTCGGCCTCATCACCGGCATCAACGCCGACGAGGACATCAGCACCCGCACCCCCGAGCTCGACAACGAGCCGGCGTACTGCGTGCCGCCGTTCGCCGCCCCCGACTTCGCCGCCGCGCCGCACTCGCTGCCGCGCCAGGCGCTGCGCCAGACCTTCCAGCTCGCCGCCGCCGGCGCCTTCAACGGCGCGCCGGATCCGGCGACCGACCTGGCGATGGGCATCTCCGAGACCACCCTCGACCAGCTCGGCCACCACGCGGTGACCTCGGGCGCGATGTGCCTGGGCATCGGCACCACCACGGTGGCGCAGCTCAACCTCGGCACCTTCGGCCTGCTAGTGCCGTCGGCGGTGGAGCTGGCCTCCGAGCAGGGCAACGACCCGATGCTGCTGGTGACCCGCCCGCAGCGCCCGATCGACTTCACGATCGGCGCCGGCACCGAGGCGTCGCCGTCGCTGACCGCGCACCTGCGTGACTTCGAGGTCGACTTCTACGCGTTCCTCTACGAGCGCTACACCCGACTGTTCACGCTGTCGCTGACCCTCAACGCCGGCGTCAACCTCGAGGTCATGCAGCTCCCCGGGCAGCCGGCGCAGCTGCAGCCGTCGCTGGTGGGCCTCACCGCCGACGACATCGAGCTGAGCGTGCTCAACGCCGAGTTCGTGCGCGAGACCCCGGCCGACCTCGAGGCGATCCTGCCGGCGGTGTTCGACCTGGTGCTGCCGCTGCTCGCCGACGGCCTGCCGGCCATCGACGTGCCGGAGTTCGCCGGGTTCCGCCTCGACGACCTGTCGATCGAGCGGGTGTCGACGGCGCAGGACGATTTCCTCGCGATCTACGCCTCGCTCGGCCCGTCGTCGACGATGGCCGCCCTCGCCGCCAAGCGGCCGGGCCGCCTGCGCGACTTCGTCGACTCGCTGTCGCACGGCAATCGCGGCCGCGACGCCACCGTCGCCGGCCCGGCGCCGACCACCCCGCGCGCCCGCCTGCACGGCGTCGACACCCCGGCGCCCGCCGCCATCCGCGCCGGCCTGATCGCGGCCGCCGCCGGCGGCGCCGCGGTGCTGCCGACGATCTCGGTCGACGTCGACGCGGTCGACGAGCTCGGCCGCCCGCTCGAGTGGAGCTGGCGCATGGCCGGCGGCCTGTGGCGTCCGTACGCGGCGCCCACCGACGGCGTCCTCGCGATCTCCGACCGCGCGTTCGCGTGGCAGGGCAAGTACGACCTCGAGCTGCGCCCGCGGGTGATCGCGGCGCCGGTGTCGACCGTGGGCGGCGCGTCGCTGGTGCACGCGATCGTCGACTCGGCGGCGCCGACGGTGCTCGTCGAGCAGGCCCGCGTCACCGACACGATCTTCGAGGTCGAGGCCCGCGACGTGGTGTCGGCGCCCGAGGCGCTGCGGTTCGCCTTCGGCCGCCCCGACGCCGACGCGCCGGCCACCGCGTGGCAGGCCACCGGCACCATCGGCCGCGACGTCATCGACGACCTCGCCGTCGACGGGCTGGTCGCGGTGTACGTCCGCGACGAGGCCGGCAACGAGGCGGTGGCGCTGGCCAACACCGCGTTCCACGGCCAGGCCGACGCCGCCGGCTGCAGCGGCTGCCAGAGCAGCGGCGACGCCTCCGGCGCGCTGGTGCTCATCGGCCTGGTCGGCCTGGTGCTCGTCGGTGGCCCGCGCCGCCGCCGGGCGCTCGCGCTGGTGCGCCGGCACGCCGGCAGCCTCGCGATCTGGCTGGGCGCCACCGTGGCGACCTCGCTGGTGCCCGGCTGCGACTGCGGCAACACCCCGGGCGCCGGCTACTGCGAGGAGGTCGAGGACTGCGCCGGCCTGTGCGACGCCGACCAGATCGCCTTCTGCATCGACAACACCTGCATCTGCGACGACGACCTCCCGGCCGGCCGCATCGGGCCGTACTCGGAGGTCGGCACCAACGACAACGGCGTGACCTGGGTGTCGGCCTACGCCGAGTCGTACGGCGACCTGGTGGTGGCCCGCGTCGACGGCGAGGGCCGCATCGTCCCCACCGCCTGGGAGTGGGTCGACGGCGTGCCCGACGTGGCGCCGGCCATCGAGGGCAGCATGATCCGCGGCGGCATCGACGAGGACGGCGAGGACGTCGGCATGTACACCAGCATCGCGGTGACCGCCGCCGGCGATCCCCGGGTGTCGTACTTCGCGCGCGACGCCGGCAGCCTGAAGTTCGCGGCCAAGGTCGGCGACGCCTGGCAGACCCACGTGGTCGTCGACGGCGGCGGCTCGGTCAAGGGCTCGGAGGTGACCGGCGTGTACACCTCGATCTCGCTGCGCACCGACGACGGCCGCCCCGGCATCGCCTTCGCGAAGTACGTCACCGAGGGCGCCGAGAGCCGGGCCGAGGTGTGGTTCGCGCAGGCCCGGGTGGCGCTGCCCACCGCGAGCAGCGACTGGACGACCTACCTGGTCGACACCGCGACCTTCCCGACCCCGTCCGACGACGCGCCCGACCTGTTCCCGCTGCCCGGCGGCATCGGCCTGTTCCTCGACGTCGCCCGCGGCCCCGACCAGGCGCCGGTCATCGTCTACTACGACCGCACCGCCGGCGACCTGCGCCTGGCCCGCTTCGACGCGCTGGCCGACGCCTTCCTGGCGCCGGAGGTGATCGCCGGCGCCACCAGCGACGCCGGCTGGTCGCCCTCGGTGGTGGTCGGCGCCGACGGCGTCATCCACGTGGCCTACGTGGCCGCCACCAACGACGACCTCACCTACTGGAGCAGCGCCGCCGGCCTCGAGGAGATCGTCGACGACGGCTACCGCATCGTCGGCACCACCGCCGACGGCCTGCCCAAGCCCGAGTTCCACCTCGTCGGTGACGACGCCACGATCGTGCTCATCGACGGCGCCCCGGCCATCGTCTACCAGGACGCCACCACCCACGAGCTGCTCGAGGCGCGCCGCAGCGCCACCGGCCAGTGGACCCGGGCCCTGGTCGCCGGCGGCGAGGCCGAGTTCGTCGGTGGCTACGGCTTCTTCGCCTCGGCCAGCCTCAGCGTCAGCGAGCTCGTCATCTCGTCGTGGGTGATCGACCTGCCGGCCCAGGACGAGTGGGTCGAGGTGTTCCGCCGCCGGCTCAGCGTCGACTGAGGCCCCGCCTCCGCTGGCCCCCTGCGCCGCCCGCGCCGCCGGCGTGAGGCGGCGCACCTGCGTCGGGCGCCTGCGCCGCGGCGGCGTCGGCCATCGCGTCGGCGCCGCGCCTGCGCTAGGGTCGAGGTGGATGCCGAAGACGCACACCGATCGCGCCTACGAGTCCGAGCTGCGTGAGCTCAAGGACCGGCTCCTGCGCATGGCCGGCCTGGTCGAGCAGATGATCGAGCACGCGACCACCGCGCTCGCCGACGCCGACCTCGAGCTGGCCCGCCACACGATCGGCACCGACGCCCAGGTCAACACGCTCGAGATCGAGACCGACGAGCTGTGCCTCTTGATCCTCGCCAAGCGACAGCCGCTGGCGTCCGACCTGCGCATGATCACGCTGGCCATGAAGATGGTCACCGACCTCGAGCGCATCGGCGACCTCGCGGTCAACATCTGCGAGCGGGTCATCGTGCTGGCGTCGCCGCCATCGCCGAGCGTGCTGCACCGGCTGCAGCGCATGGCCGAGATCGGCCGCGCGATGATCCGCGACGCCATCGACAGCTTCGTCGTGCTCGACGCCGGCAAGGCGCGCACGGTGTTCGCGCGGGACCAGGAGGTCGACAACCTCTACCGCGAGCTCACGCTCGAGCTGCAGCGCGAGATGGTGCGCGAGCGCGCGTTCGTCGATCGCGGCGTGCACCTGCAGGCGTGCTGCAAGTTCTTCGAGCGGGTCGCCGACCACGGCACCAACCTCGCCGAGCTGGTGGTGTTCCAGATCGAGGGGCGCGATCTGCGCCACAGCCGCGACCGGTTCCGCCCGGCGCAGACGCCGGCCCAGGGCCAGCCGGCGATCCCGGCGCCGACGCCGGCCGCCGAGGGCTGACCCTCCGCGCTACTCGAGGTCGAGGCGCGCCAGGTCGTCGACGCCGTCGCTGAGCAGCAGGACGCCCGCCGCCGAGACCGTGCACGCGCCGGCGGCGCCGTGATCGAAGGGCAGATCCGGCAGCGCGGTCCAGGCGTCGGTGGCCACGTCGTACTGCCAGGCGGTGACGCCGGCGACGCCGCCGGTGGCGTACCCGTGGCCGCTGCGATCGGCGCACACCGCGGCGCCGAGCGCGCCCTCCGGCGACGGCGCCGTCGGCACCAGCGCGCGGGTGCCGAGATCGAGGCGGGCGAACGCCGGCGCCGCGGCGAGGCCGACGAACAGCGCGTGCGCCGCCGGGTCATAGGCGAGCCGGACGTCGGGCGTGGCGCCGAGGCCCAGGTCCCACTCGTCGAGCGCGCCGGTCACCGCGTCGTAGGTGATGAGCCAGCCGTCCTCGACGGCGTACACGCGGCCCTGGCCGTCGGCCTCGGTCATCGAGCCGTCGTCGGCGCGCTCGCCGTAGGTGGCGACCGTCGACCAGGTCTCGGTGGCGAGGTCGAAGCGGCGCACCGCGCCGTGGCGCACCAGGTACAGGCCGCCGGCCCACGGCGCGGCCTGGAGCCCGGCGCTGGCGTCGTCGACGAGCGGCTGCGACAGCGCGGTCCAGGCGTCGGCGACGAGGTCGTAGCGTTCGCCGGTCGTGCTGCTGCTGCCGTCGAGGTTGTACACGGCGCCGACGCCGTCGTGGTAGCTGACCAGGCTCGCAGGCGCGGCCGCCGGCGTGGTGGCCGCGGTCCAGCCCGCGCCGGTGGCGCCGGACAGCGGCGCGAAGGGCGCGAGCACCACCTCGCACACGTAGGCCTCCTCGGCGAGGCACGAGCGATCGTCCCAGGTGCCGTCGGGCTCGAGCCGCACGCAGTCCTCGCCGGCGGGATCGGTGACGTCGTCGTCGTCGGGCGCGCCGACCGCCCAGCGCCGGAAGAACGCGCTGCTGCCGTCGGACCAGGCCAGCGCGCCCTCGAGATCGCGGTCGTTGGCGCCGAGCCAGTAGGGCAGCTCCGTCGACAGCCCGCGCAGCCGGGCGTTCTCGTCGAGGCTGGCCACGCTCGCGAGGTGGCCGCCGAGGGCTGTGCACGCGGCCTCGGCGTCGAGCCACGCCGCCGGCGTGTCGAACTCGAGGTAGCAGCGGCCGCGCGCCTGCACCGACTGCCGCTGGCCGTTGCCGGCCAGGCACGGCTCGCAGGTCGAACCGCAGGCGTCGTCGTCGTCGAGGTTGCCGTCGTCGCACGCCTCGACGCCGGCCTGCACGAAGCCGTCGCCGCAGCTCGCGGGCACGCAGCTGGTGAGGCAGCCGTCGAGGTCGCTGGCGTTGCCGTCGTCGCACGCCTCGCCGGGCTCGATCACGCCGTTGCCGCAGATGGCCTCGAGCGCGCAGGTCGAGCTGCAGCCGTCGCCGTCGTCGGTGTCGCCGTCGTCGCAGGCCTCGCCGAAGTCGCGGAAGCCGTTGCCGCAGACCTCCTGCGACAGGCAGTTGCCGCTGCAGCCGTCGCCCGACAGCAGGTTGCCGTCGTCGCACACCTCGCCGTCGTCGATGGCGCCGTTGCCGCACGCGCTCGGCAGCTCGAGGCGGCACATCGCCGAGCAGCCGTCACCGCCGACGGTGTTGCCGTCGTCGCACTGCTCGTCGCCCGCGGGCGAGATGAGCAGGTCGCCGCACACCGGCTGGAAGTCGTCGCCGCAGGCGGCGAGGCCGCCGGCGACCGTCAGCGCGAACCCCAGGAGCGGCCACGTCGATGGGCGCGTCATGCCCGCAGCCTATCAGCGCAGGCGGAACTCAACCTGACCGCCGACCACCATCCCGAGCTGGGGCTCGGCGCCGAGCCCGCGCCCGAACCAGGCGATGCCCGACTCGAGCGCCGCCTCGGCGCCGATCGCGATGCCCGGCGTGACCCGCACCCGGATCCCGCCGGCGGCGACCACCGGGATCGCGAAGCCGCCGAGGTCGTCGTCGCCGAAGCGCACCAGGCGACCGCCGACGGCCACCCGCACGTGCGGCACGAACCGGCCTCGCCCGGTGAAGCGCCGCCGCACGCCGGCGGTGACCTCGACCGCCGCGCCGCGCAGCCGGCCGCGATCGCAGGCCAGCTCGCCGGCGACGTCGACGCAGCCGACCCCGCCGCCGCCGTAGGTGAACCCGACCGCGCCGTCGAACCAGTCGTCCTCGGCGAGCTGGTAGAGGTAGCGCCCGCTCACCCGCACGCCACCGGCGGTGAGATCGCCGCCGGCAGCGATGGCGGCGCCGACGCCGACCTCCTGGTCGCCGATCTCGCCGGGCACGTCGGCGACCGCCGGCCGGGCGAGCAGCCCGCCGAGCAGCCCGGCGGTGACCAGCGCGTACGTCCCTCGCATCGTCGTCGACGCTAGCCGGCGCCGTCGATGGGGGCCATTTTTCGCCGGGGTCGCGGCGGCCGCGCTACTTGGCGCGCGGCGGCTTGGCCTTGGCGCCCGCCGCGGGCTTGGCCTTGGCCGCGGCCTTGGCCTTGGGGGCGGCCTTGGTCGCGGTGGTCCCCGCGGCCTTGACGGTGCGCGGCGCCCGCGCCCGCGCCGCCTTGGCCTCGGCGGCCGACGCCGCATCGGCCTTCTTCTGCGCGACCTGCTGGACGTGCTGCAGCCGCCGGATGGCGCGCAGCCGCAGGGTCTTGTCGAGCTTGGGCTTGAAGTCCGCCGGGGCCAGCTCCGGCATCAGGCCGGCGCGGACGGTGGCGTCCTCCTTGAGCAGCAGCGCCCGCATCTGCTCCGTCGACGACAGCGCGCGGAGCCGGGCGATGGTCGCCGGGTTGCGCAGCGCCCGGGCCAGCCGCCCGAGGATGGGCAGGTGCAGCTTGTCGTACTTGAGCCCGAGCAAGAAGAACAGGTACGTCGGGTTGCCGTCGGGCGCGCCGAAGTTGATGCCCTCCCACGAGCGACCGACCACCACGAACGGCCGGGCGATCTTGCCCTTGTCCTTGGCCCGGGTGTGCAGGAACGCGACGCCGCCCTCCATCGCCGTCGACGACAGCGACTCGCGCTCGACCACGGCGCCGATGAACCACGGCTTGTCGTGCAGCCAGCCGTTGGTGTACGCGCGCCCGGCCAGCTCCTCGATGACGGTGAGCGGATCGCGCGCCCGCAGGTTGGGGATGATGGCCTGGTCGGGCAGCAGGTCCTCGAGAGGCTGCTTCATGCCGTCGGGCACGTCGGCGAAGTTCTCGTCGTCGCCGACGAGCTGGTCGGCGATCCACGCGTCGATGGCCGGGCGCTTGAAGCGCCACTGGCGATCGAGCTGGATCCCGGGGATCTTGCCCGCCGACACCAGCTTGAACACGGTGCCCTCGTCGAGGTGCAGGTACACCGCGAGCTCGTGGAGCGTGAGCAGCGCGTCGTCGTCTTGCTTCTTGGCCATGGGGTGCTCGCCGGAGCCTCCGGCCTGCGCACTCTAGCAGCATGTGCGGCGCCCCCGCCTGCTCGCGGGGGCGCTCATCTCGTCGCGGCGGACGATGGCGGTGGTGGACGCGTGGCGCCGCCGAGCGAAAACGAGCGCGTCCGGGAGGGCCGGCGTAGAATTTTCGGTGGTGGTCGGTCCTCGCTGGTCGCTCCGTCGCGCGCGCGTGCTCACCGGCACGAAGTTCCTGCTGGTGGCGGGGCTGGTAGGCTACGTGCTGCTGGCGCTGCTCGTCGAGCAGATCGCCGGGCTGCACGGGCCGATCAGCCTGGGCCCGGTGATGGCGCTGGTGATGGCCGCGATCCCCGCGGTGCTGTGGCTGGCCTTCTTCTACCTGTGGGACCGGCACGAGCCCGAGCCCAAGCACTTCGTCGCTGGCGTGACGGTGCTCGGGGCGCTGGTGGCTGCGCCGCTGGCCGACTTCCTCATCTACCAGGCGGCGCCGCCGCAGGCGCTGACCCAGCCCGGGGTCTCGCCGTGGTCGACCGATCGGCTGCTGCACGCCATCGCCGTGGCCGGCCTGGCCCAGGAGCTCTGCAAGTACGCCGTGGTCCGTTACACGGTGTACATGTCGCGCGAGTTCGACGAGCCCATCGACGGCGTCGTGTACATGATGTCGGCCGGGACCGGCGTCGCGGTGTGGATCAACTACCACCAGCTCTCGGGCCTGGGCCACTCGGTGATCCTGTCGACGGCGGCGGCCAACGCGGTGGTCACCACGCTCGCGCACGCCTCCTTCGCCGGGGCGCTGGGGTACGTGATGGGCCGCGCCAAGTTCTCGCGACGGCCGGCGATGGCGCGCGGCGCGCTGCTGCTGCTCGGCCTCGTCGGTGCCGCGGTGCTCAACGGGCAGTTCGGGCTGGTCGAGCGCTGGCTCACCCAGAGCGGGCTCGGGCTGAGCCCGTGGAAGGGCGTCGGATACGCCGCGGCGCTGGCGGTGTGCGTGTTCGGCGTGCTGATGCTGTTCAGCCAGCGGCTGTTGCGCGACTCGCCGCACCGGCGGAGGCGCGCGTGAGCACGCGCGACGACGACGAGCGGCCCGCTCCGGCGACGCCGACGAGCGCCGACGCGGCGGCGCCGGCCGACGAGCCCGCGCCTGCCGACGCGCCGACCCCCGCCGACGCGCCCGCACCCGCCGACGCGCCGACCCCCGCCGACCAGCCCGCGCCCGCCGACCAGCCCGCGTCGGCCGACGAGCCGCCCCCGCGCCGGCGCCGGCCGCCGCCGACAGCGATCCCGGCCTGCCGATCGAGGCCCTGCGCCGCCTCGGCGCCCGCGCGCGCACCGACTTCGCCGAGCTCCGGGTCCAGTACCAGCGCCTCGATGGCCTGGTGATCGTGCTCGCGATCGTCGCGGTGTTCGGCGCCGCCTGGCTGCACCGGCGGCTGGTGCGCGCGCCGACCCAGCCGCTGTCCGCGCACGGCCTGACCCTGGCCTACGCCACCACCTGGCTGCCGCCCGAGCCGATGCCGGAGCCGGCGCCGCGCCTGCTCCACGGCGACGCGCCGCGCCGCCCAGCCACCGCCGAGCTGCCGTACCGGGTGCAGCTCACCTCGTCGGTCGACTCCACCGCGCGGCTCGAGATCCTCGTCGACGAGCTGCCGCCGTGGAGCAACCTGGTCACCAGCCTCGAGCTCGATCGCCGCACCCGCTGGGGCGAGCTGTACGCCACGGTGGGCAGCGAGGTCCGCAGCATCGCCGGCCACGACTGGCTGCGCACCAGCTTCCGCTACGCGCACGCCCAGGCCAAGGGCGACGAGCCGCGCCTCGCCACCGGCGTCGAGTACGCCACCGTCGATCGCGAGCACCTCTACGTGATCACGCTGCACGGCTCGGCGCGGGCGCTGGCGGCGATCGAGCGGGTCACCGCCTCGAGCCTGCGGGTGGCCTCGCGCAGCGGGATGCCGCTGCTGCCGCACACGCGCCTGCTCGGCCGCCAGGCGCGACCGCCGGCGGTGACCCAGGCGTTCCGCGGCGCGGTGATGGTGGTGGTGGCCGACCTCGACGACCACGGCCGTCTGCGCGCGCGCGGCGGTGGCTCCGGCGCGGTGGTCGGCAGCGACGGCTCGATCCTCACCAGCTTCCACGTCATCCACGATCGCGACGGCCGCCTGCACGAGCTGTTCGTCGTCGGGCGCTACCGCGGCGGCGATCGACCGCCCGAGCTGGTGTGCGCTGGCCGCCCCGATCGCGCCAAGCTCGAGCGCGACCTCGACCTCGCCCTCATCAAGTGCGATCTCGACCTCGACGGACGCGCCTGGACGCCGGCCGCCGACGGGCCGTGGCCGTCGCTGCGCGGCGGCGGCGGCGGCGAGCCGCAGCCCGGCAGCCGGGTGTGGGTGCTGGGCTACCCCGACGTCGGCGGCGGCGGCCTCACGCTCTCGCAGGGCCTGGTCGAGGGCTACACCGCCGAGGACGGCGGCCTCGGCCGTGACTACCTCAAGACCGACGCGTCGATCACGCACGGCAACTCCGGCGGGCCGGTGGTCGACGACGACGGCCGCCTCGTGGGCATCGCCACCGCGTTCCGGGTCCGGGTCGACGTGCGCGGCGACGCGCTCGAGGTGTCGCGGCCCGGCCTGGTGCGGCCGCTGGCGGCGGCGGCTCGGCTCCTGGCCTGGGCCCAGGCGAGCTGGGTGCCATGCGCCGGCTGCAGCGACGCCTCCTTCGAGCCCACCGACGTCGAGGCCGCCGCCGAGGGCGTGCACATCTCCACCAACATCCTCAACGCCGGCAACGACGCGCCGATCGAGGGCGCCTCGCTGATGGTGCTGCGTCCCGGCGTGGTCGCCAGCGAGGTCGACCTCAACCGGCTCGGCGAGGCGGTGATCGCGTCGGGCCGCTCGGGCGCCGACGGCCAGGTCCACCTGCGCCAGATGGTGCCGGTGCCGGGCACCTACGGCGTCATCGTGATCGCGCCCGGCTTCCGACCGCTGGTGGGCGATAGCGCGCTGGTCCTCGCCGCCGACACGCCGCCGTTCTTCGATCCCTGGGGCCAGATCCGGATCGAAGCCGAGTAGAGTTTCAGCATTATCGAAGTTTTATTGACGCGACGCGTTCTGATGAATTTCGCATTCTTCCGACTCCATCGGCGCCGTTTTTTGTTTTCCGGTTCACACAATTCAGAAGGTGAATCTTTTTTCGACGATAATCCACATTGGATTACTTGCACCGAGGTGTGGGACAGGGTAGGTAGCTGCCAGCCGAGCGCCCCCCCGCGCGACTGGCCGGCCGCAGCAGGTTCCCCCCCATATGCCGCTGCGGCCGTTTCTTTTTTCGGCGGCGCCGCTAGGTCCGACGCCGACTTTCTTTTTTCGGCGCCCGGGGCTATCTCACGGGCGCCTGCGTGGCTGACATGACTGATCTGGACCGCACAGCGATCGACGCCGACGCCGACCGTGTCGTGCGCAAGCTGGCGCGCGGTGGCTACACCGCGTACCTCGTCGGCGGCTGCGTGCGCGACATCCTGGTGGGCCGTCGCCCCAAGGACTTCGACGTCGCCACCAGCGCCACCCCCAACGAGATCCGCGGGGTGTTCCGCAACTGCCGCATCATCGGCCGGCGCTTCCGCCTGGCCCACGTGTTCTTCGGCGACAAGATCATCGAGACCGCGACCTTCCGGGCCAGCCCCCGCGACGACGACGACGGCGAGGGCGACCTCCTCATCCGCCGCGACAACGTGTTCGGCACCGAGACCGAGGACGCGCGCCGGCGCGACTTCACGATCAACGGGCTGTTCTACGACGTCGAGAAGGGCGAGGTCATCGACCACGTCGACGGGCTGCGCGACCTGCGCGCCAGCCTGGTCCGCACCATCGGCGACCCCGACGTGCGGTTCCAGGAAGATCCGATCCGGATGCTGCGCGCGATCAAGTTCGCCGCGCGACTCGGCTTCGAGATCGAGCGCGACACCTACGCGGCGCTGCTGCGCTGGCGCGGCGAGATCCGCAAGGCGGCGCCGCCGCGCGTGCTCGAGGAGATCTATCGCCTGATGCGCGGCGGTGCGGCGCGCCGGTCGATGGAGCTGCTCGCCGGCACCGAGATCCTGCCGATCCTGTCGGACCTGCTCGCCGGCCTCTACCAGGGCCCCGGCGCCCCCAGCGTCGCCACCAACGGTGCGGCCGCGCCTGCACCGGCGGAGGAGCCCGAGGACAACGACGACGACGACGACACCGACGACGACGAGGTCGTCGACGAGGCCGAACTCGATGACGAGGAGCGCGGCTGGCGCGCGGTGTGGGCCGACGATCGCGGCGCGCGGGGCGGCCGCGGCCGCGGCGGCAGCGCGCCGTCGCGCGGGCCGGTCACCGACGCCACCATCGCGCCGGAGCGTCGGGCCGCCGCCTGGCGCCTGCTGTCGTTGCTCGACGACGCCATCGCCGCCGGCGCCGAGCCCAGCAGCGCGGTGATCTTCTCGGCGCTCCTGGCGCCGTTCATCCTCGACGACATCGTCCGGGCCCGCCCCGCCGAGCTGCTGCGCCGGGTCGCCGAGCTCACCGAGCCGTTCATCGTCGAGCTGCGGGTTACCCGGCGCGACGCCGAGCGCATGCGCATGCTCCTGGTCGGCGCCCGCCGGCTCGCCATCGCCGCCAGCCGCGGCGAGGAGCTCGTCGATCCCGGCGCCGAGCCCGACCTCCGGCGCGACACCCGCCTGTTGTTCGACCTCGCCGAGCGCGCCGCGGGCGCGCCGGCGCCCCGGCCCTGCCCGCCGAGCTGGCGGAGGCCGATGGCGACGGCGACGCCGACGCCGACCCGTCGGATCCCGACGCGCCTCGCAAGCGGCGCCGGCGCCGGCGCGGCGGCCGGCCGATGCGGCGCCCCGAGGCCTGAGCGTGCCCCGGCCCCTCGACGAGGAGCTCGTCGACGACCTGGTCGACGCCGGCTCGCGCGAGCACTACGCCGACGCCGCGCTGTACGACCACGAGTACCGCCGCCGGCGCGCCGACGTGGCGTTCTACCGCGGGCTGGCGCGGCGACTGCTCGGCGGGCCCGGGCGCGTGCTCGAGCTCGGCTGCGGCAGCGGCCGCGCCACCCTGCCGCTGGCTCGCGACGGCCACGCCGTGGTCGCCGTCGATCGCGCGCCGACCATGCTGGCCCGGCTCGAGGCCCGCCTGGCCCGGGCGCCGGCGGCGGTGCGGGCCCGGGTGACCACCGCCCGCGGCGACCTGCGCGACGTCGCCGTCGGTGGGCGCTTCCCGCTGGTGATCGCGACCTTCAACGTGCTCGAGCACCTCTACACGCGGGTCGAGCTGGCGGCCTGCCTCGATCGCGTGCGCGCCCACCTGGCGCCCGGCGGCCTGTTCGCCTTCGACGTGCAGCAACCCGATCTTCGGTGGCTCAGCCGCGACCCCGATCGTCGGTGGGCGCGGACCCGCTTCACCCACCCGGTCACCGGCGCCCGCCTCGAGTACTCGACGAGCCACGACTACGATCCGATCAGCCAGATCGCTCTCATCCGCCTCTACTACGCCCCCGTCGACGGCGACGGCCCGACCCGGATCGTCAAGCTGTCCCAGCGCAAGTACTTCCCCGCCGAGCTCGAGGCCCTCCTGGCCGCGAGCGGCTTCGCCGTCCACGAGCGCTACGGCGGCTTCGACGGGTCGCCGCCGGCGGCCGACTCCGACACCCAGATCGTGGTCGCGGGGCCGATGCCCGGGGCCGCGGCTCGTCGGAAAAGGACCTGATCAGACGTCCCGTCCCGTCGAGGATTTCCCCTTTCTCGACGGGGACTTGGATCTCGAGAATCGTCGACGGAGAGGGCCCTCGCGCGGGTCGTTTTCCCGTCGAGGACGGGCCCTGGCGATCCGGCCTCCGAGGCTCCCGGCGGCCACCGCCCGGGCTCGACGGGAGGGGGGCCGCCGCCCGTCGGAGATTCGATGTCAGACCACCCGAGTAGGGTCCCGCGCGAAACCACAATCCCCTAGGGAGGGTTCGTATTCATGGCTGAGATCATTTTCAAGTCTGGCATCAAGCGCGACAAGGGCCTGCTGTACTGGGCCCGCCCCGACGGCATCTACGGCAAGAAGCTGAAGCGGGCCGGTGAGTCGGCTGGCCGGGAGACCAAGATCGTCTCCCACGGTCAGAACCTCGACTACTCGAAGTACATGTACTTCGTCGTCGGCGACGACCTGTCCCTCGCGCGCTCGGCGCGCCAGGTCGGCGGCAGCAAGCGCAAGAAGGCGGTGAAGAAGGCGGCGCCGAAGAAGGCCGTCAAGAAGGCCGCCAAGAAGGCCGCGCCGAAGAAGGCCGCCAAGAAGGCCGTCAAGAAGGCCGCCCCCAAGAAGGCCGTCAAGAAGGCCGTCAAGAAGGGCAAGAAGAAGTAAGCACGCGCCGCGTGCCCTTCTCGGTCGCCCCGTCGAGCTTCTTCGACGAGATGACCGCCGGTCGCCCCGCCTTGCGCTGCATGGCGGGGCGAGCGCGTTTCGGCCCTGCG
Organism: Kofleriaceae bacterium; assembly: GCA_041389945.1. Classification (GTDB taxonomy): domain Bacteria; phylum Myxococcota_A; class Polyangia; order Haliangiales; family Haliangiaceae; genus JAWKQW01. The sequence goes on along the minus strand of JAWKQW010000009.1, from coordinate 364,893 downwards.
CGACCGCCCAGGTGCGCGCCGCCCTCGGCCGCGTGCGCCCCGACGCACGCGCCGGCGGCGACCGTGCGCGCCCCCGCGCTCGGCGCGGCGCCAAGGTGATCGGCGCGCGACGCCGCGGGCCGGCGTCTGTGCCTGGCCGGCTTGCGCCGGCGGACGACGGGGGGCTAGCATCGAGGCTGCTTGATGAGGGGGAGCGAGTATCTCTGGCGGGTTGCGCTGGCCGCGGCCCTCGGCGCCGGCGTGGCCGCCGGCGTCACCCCAGGGGTGGGCGTGCGCTCCGCCTACGCCTCGGACGACGACGAGGACGAGGACGACGACGAGGACGACGAGGACGAGGACGAGGACGACGACGAGGACGAGGACGAGGAGGCCCAGCCGCCGGTCACCGCCGGGGGCCTCTACACCCTGCGGACGTTCCCGACCCGCGAGCTGAGCCGCCCGCTGACCCTGTCGCAGGGCATCAGCGAGGCCCGGGTCGGCCTCGGGGTCGACGTCAGCGCCCAGACGGCCTTCGAGAGCGTCGGCGTGCTCGCCGGCCTCCACTACGGCCTGCGCGATCACGTCGAGCTGCAGTTCGAGTTCGACAGCGCCTACAACTTCGACGCGTTCGCCATCGAGGGCGCGATCGAGGCGGCGCTGTCGTACGATCTGGTCGACTTTCGCTCGGCGTTCCGGGTGTCGCGCCCGGGCAGCCCGGCCGGCGCCGGCGACGTCACCGCCGGCATCGACGTGGGCTTCCCGTTCCGTTACGTCGCCAAGCCCGAGATCGCGATCATCGCGCTCGACACCCTGATGAGCATCGACTTCGACAGCAAGCCCGACCTCACGCCGTCGGTCGGCGTCGTCACCAACCCCATCGACGCGGTCTCGCTCAAGGTCGAGGCCCAGCTCCAGATCATCGACTTCAACACCGAGGCCGACGGCTTCCTGATCCCGGTCAGCGCGACGCTGCAGCTCAACCTCACCAACAAGCTCGACCTCGGCGCGGTCTTCACCTTCCCCAACCTCAAGCCGCCGGAGCCCGCCAAGTTCTACGACCAGCGGTTCCTCACCATCTTCGGCCAGGCGCGCTTCTAGGCCGCGGCACCAGGCGAAACGAGCTCACGTGAAAGTCTGTCCGCGCTGCTTCACCAAGTTCCCCGACAGCGAGCGCTTCTGCTTGCACGACTCGGCGGTGCTCGTCGAGGAGCTCGACATCGCGCGCCTGGGCACGACGATCGGCAACTACCGCCTCGACAAGATCCTCGGGCGCGGCGGGATGGGCACCGTCTACAGCGGCGAGCACGTCTACATCAAGAAGCCGGTCGCGGTGAAGATCCTCCACCCGCAGTTCGCGCGCTACCCGGAGGCGGTCAACCGCTTCCTGCGCGAGGCCCGGGCGGCGACCACGATCAACCACGCCAACGTCGTCGACGTCACCGATTTCGGGCTGCTGCCCGACGGCGTCGTGTACTTCGTGATGGAGTTCCTCGACGGCAAGAGCCTCGAGGATCTCATCGAGAAGGACGGCGCGGTCGAGCTGCACCGCGCGCTCAACATCGCCAACCAGATCTCGTACGCGCTCGAGGCGGCCCATCACTCCGGCGTCATCCACCGCGACCTCAAGCCCGACAACATCATGCTCTTGACCCGGCCCGGGCGCCGCGACCTGGTCAAGCTGTCGGCCGATCAGACCTGGATCACCGAGCGCGAGCAGACCTTCGACTTCGTCAAGGTGCTCGACTTCGGCATCGCCAAGGTGATGACCCCGGACGACCTCGTCGCCGACACCGTCCAGGGCGCCGTGTTCGGGACGCCGGAGTACATGTCGCCCGAGGCGGCGCGCGGCGAGGAGGTCGACCACCGGGCCGACGTGTACTCGCTGGGCGTGATCATGTTCGACATGCTGTGCGGGCGGCCGCCCTTCGAGGCGCCGCAGTCGAGCGACGTGCTCGCCATGCACATCAACAAGCAGCCGCCGTCGCCGCGCGAGTACGCGCCGCACCGCGAGATCACCGAGGCCGCCGAGCACGTGGTGCTCAAGGCGATGCAGAAGCACCCGGACCGCCGCTACCAGACCATGGCGGATCTGCGCCAGGACATCCTCGGCGCCTACGGCTCGGTGGCCTACCGCCGCAACATCCAGGGCAAGGCCGGGCTGCCGCCGGTCGGGCCCGACGCCCGCCAGAAGCGCCTGACCGACGAGATCGACGAGTGGATGCGCAGCGACGCGTCGGCGCTCAACGTCGAGCAGGCGCGGATGGTCGCGCTGGTGGAGACCGCCGACAAGGCGTTCGCGCCCCCGACCCTGAGCACCGCCGAGGCCGAGCGCATCGCCGACGCGCTCGACGCGGCGCTCGACGACGACTGACGCGGGTCCAGCGCCGCGCGCCGCGAGCGGTCGTCACGAACTGGCCAGCCGCGAGGCGCATGGTAGGGTGCGCAGCGGTCATGAACTCGAGCAGTAGCAGCGGGTCGATCACGCTTCGGCGCGACGTGAAGTTCAACGCCCTCAAGGTGTTCTCGGCGACGATGATGGCCGACCGCGAGCAGCTAGGGGACAAGATCACGGCGTGGATCCGCGAGAACCCGCAGGCCAAGCTCACCGACATCACGGTCACGCAGTCGAGCGACGAGGCCTTCCACTGCATCGCGATCACGGTCTTCTACTGGGAAGACGCGGGCCGCTGAGGCGGCGCGCGCGGGCGACGGGTCGGCGTGGGTGACGCGGTGACGGATCGTCGGTTCAACTTCGGCGCCGGGCCCTCGACCCTGCCCGAGCCGGTGCTGCGCCGGGCGCAGGCCGCGCTGTGGGACCTCGGCGGCACCGGCATCGGCGTGCTCGAGCACAGCCACCGCGGCGCCGCGTTTCGCGCGGTGCTCGACGACGCCGAGGCGCGGCTCCGGCGGCTGACCGGCGCCAGCGACGACCACGCGGTGGTGATGGTCACCGGCACCGCGTCGGCCCACTTCCACATGGTGCCGATGAACTTCCTGCCGGCCGGCGCGGTCGCCGACTACGTCCACACCGGGGTGTGGTCGGGCAAGGCCATCGCCGAGGCGCGGCGCCAGGGCGGCGACGCCGCCGCCCACCTCGCCGGCGACGGCAGCCCCGACGACTTCCGCGCGCTGCCAGAGGTGGCGTGGTCGGCCCGGCCGGCGTACGCGCACTACACCAGCAACAACACCATCTACGGCACCCAGTGGCCGGCGCCACCGACCCCGCCGGCCGGCGTGCCGCTGGTGTGCGATGCCTCGAGCGATCTGCTCAGCCGCCCCGTCGACGTCGCCGCCCACGATCTCATCTTCGCCGGCGCCCAGAAGAACCTCGGCGCCGCCGGCCTGACCGTGGTGCTGGTGCGCCGCAGCCTCGCCGCCGCCCATGGCGCGCACCTGCCGCCGCTGCTCCGCTACCAGACCTACGTCGACAGCGGCTCGCTGTACAACACGCCGGCGACCTTCGCGATCTACCTGCTCGGCGAGATCGCCGCGTGGATCGAGGCCGAGGGCGGGCTGCCGGCGATGGCGGCCCGGGCCGAGCGCGCGCGCAGCGGCTCTACGACTTCCTCGATCACAGCACCGGCTTCGTCGGCCACGCCGCGCCCGCGAGCCGCTCGCGCATGAACGTCACCTTCCGCGGGCGGACGCCGGCGCTGGAGGCGGCGGCGCTCGCGGCGTGCGAGGCGGCCGGCCTCGAGGGGCTCGCCGGGCATCGCTCGGTCGGCGGTCTCCGCGCCAGCCTGTACAACGCGATGCCACAGGCCGGCGTCGAGCGGCTGGTCGAGGTGCTGGCCGACGTCGATCGCGCCCACCGCTGACGGCGCGCCCTCGCCTACGGCGTCGGCGCGAGGTCGGCGCCGCCGCCGGGCGCGCTCGGCGTCGGCGGCGGCGAGCGCAGATCGAGCGAGCCGGTCGGCGAGCGCCACAGCACCACCCACAGGGTGACCAGCACCACCAGCGCGAGCACCAGCACCCAGCCGAAGGGCACCCGATCGCCGAGGGTGCGGCGCCCGAAGAACCGGCCGGCGGAGCGACGGTGGATGGTATCGGCGACGCCCTCGGTGAAGGCGTCGGGCGCGGCCTCCTTGCGCAGGGCGCCGAGCACCAGCCGGGTCTCGCTGTCGCCGGCCGGCGACAACGGCTCGCCGCGCGCGGTGAGGTAGGCCTCGACCTCGGCGCGCTGCTCGACGGGCAAGGTGCCCTCGTAGTAGTCGAAGATCTTCGCGGCCAGCTCGTCGCTGGGCTCGTCGTCGGGGGCGTCGGGCGAGGGGGCGTCGGTGCTCATCGGGTCACTCCGTGGCGCTCGAGCTTCTTGCGTAGCGCGGCGCGGGCGCGATGCAGGCGCGACTTCACCGTGCCATCGGGCAGCCCGGTGATCTCGCAGATCTCCTCGATCGAGAGGTCCTCGACGTCGCGCAGCACCACCAGCACCCGGTGCTCCTCGTCGAGGGAGGCGATGGCCGCCTGGAGCTGGGCCTCGAGCTGGGCGCTCTCGAGGGCGCGATCGGGGCGCGCCGCCCGGGCCGGGCCGAGGGTGGCGTCGTTGGCCGCCGGGTGGGTCTCGTCGAGCTCGTCCTGCTGACGATCGTGGCGGCGCGAGAGGTACTTGATCCGGTTCTTGCAGTGGTTCACCGCGACCCGGTAGAGCCAGGTGGTGAACTTGGCCTCCTCGCGGAAGCCGTCGATGGTCTTGAACACCGCGATGAAGACCTCCTGGGCCAGGTCCTCGGCCTCGGCGCGGTTGCCGAGCATGCGGTAGCAGAGGTTGAACACCGCGTTGCGGTGGGCCTCGACCAGCTCGCGGAACGCCCGCTCGTCGCGGTCGCGCAGCCGACGGAGCAAGGCGGGGTCGAGGTCGGCCATGACCGCCGGCGAGCATACCCGGGGCCGCGGGCCACCGTCGGCCGCGGGCCACGCGATGGTGCTAGCGCATGGCGCCGGCCTCGACCCGCGGGCCGAAGAACCGGAGCGAGGCGGTGATCAGGAGCTCGTCGCCGCCGGCGACCTCGCGCTGGGCGGCGACGTCGAAGGCGAGCTTCATCGTGGCCAGGCCGAGGCCGCCGGTGACGTAGGTGTGGCCACCGCCGGCGACGTCGTGCACCGCGCCGGCGCGCAGCGGGTAGCCGACCTGGCCGCGCCGGGTCAGGACGAAGTACTCGGCGCCGCCGCCGTAGCGACCGCTGCCGTCGTCGGCGTCGAGGTTCCACAAGGCGTCGAAGGTGAGCGCGAAGGCCGGCGTCGGCCGGGCCAGCGCGCCGGCGCCGATCGCCCGCGGGAAGTTCGGCGAGCGCTCGCCCCACAGGTTGTAGCCGACCAGGCCGAGCGACATCAGATCGGTGGCGCGCGCGGTGACGCCGGCGTCGAAGGTGAAGCCGGAGGCGTCGCTCTCGCCCATGACGTCGGTGTTGTGATCGAAGTACTTCACCGTGGTGCCGAAGGCGACCTGCGGCGAGATCATGCGCGACAGCGACATGCCGGCGGTGTGGGTCGTGCGCGAGCGCATGGCCCCGCCGAGCTCGGGCGCGGTGTCGACGTACGAGTAGAAGAAGCAGCCGGGCATGGCCACGGTCGAGTCGCACGCGGTGAGGCTCACCGCCGACGCGGCGTCGCGGGCGCGGTAGCCGTAGCCGCCCTCGAAGACCATCTCCTGGTTGAGCGGCAGGCCGGCCGGGTTGAGCGCCACGCCGGAGGCGCCGGTGGCGCCGGCGCGCAGGGCGCCGCCGACCGCGGTCTCGCGCGGCCCGAGGGTGTCGGTGAGGGCGTCGGCGTCGGCGCGCGCGGCGCCGGCGCCCACGGGCAGCACGAGGGCCAGGGCCAGGGTGAGGCAAGAGGCAGGCGCGCGCATGCCGCGAGCATGATCAGGGGTCCCCCCGGGGGCAAGTTCTTGTCGCCCGGCCTCGTCGACGAGGCCGCGCGTCCCAGGTTGGCGCCGGCGTCGACGCGCCTCACCAGACGGCGCCCGGGCCTTGCGCAGTCGTTTCGAACAAACTAGAAATGTCTCGTCGTGGCCAGCATGGTCGAACGTCACGCTGCCCAGCTGGCCGCGCTGGGCAACCCGCTCCGCCTGGCGGTGATCCGGATGGTGGTCCAGGGCGCGCCCGCGGGCACCGTGGTCGGCGAGCTGAAGCGTCGGCTCGGCGTGCCGTGGTCGACGCTCAGCCACCACCTCGACAAGCTCACGCGGGCCGGGCTGCTCGAGGCACGGCCCGACGGCCGGTTCATCTACTACCGCGCCAGCTACGCGGCGCTGCGCGCCCTCACCGACTACCTCTGGGAAGACTGTTGCCAGGGCGGCGGCGCCGCGGCGCCCGGGTGCTGCTAGCGCGGGTGTGCGCGCATCGTCACGCTCGCCGAGCCGCAGCCACCGACCACCCCATCTTCGGCATGTCGCCCATCGGCCCACGTCCGCGCCGTCGACGCGCCCGCCGCATGGCGGCGAGGGGCCGCGCCTCGACGCGGTGTCGGCACGCGACCCGGAGGCCGGTCCGATGCTGACCATCGAGCTGCGGCGCCGCGTCGTCGCCGAGGCGCTCGGCACCGGGCTCCTGGTCGCGGTCGTGATCGGCTCCGGCATCATGGCCGCGCGGCTCGCCCCTGGCACGCCGGCGCTGGCGCTCCTGGCGAACGCCGTCGCCACCGGCGCGGGGCTCTACGCCATCCTGGTCGCGCTCGCGCCGATCTCGGGGGCGCACCTCAACCCGGCGGTGTCCCTCGCGATGGCGTGGCGGCGCGAGCTGCCGCGGCGCGAGGTGGGCGCCTACGTCGCCGCGCAGCTCGTCGGCGGCGCGCTCGGCGCCGTCGTCGCCAACGCGATGTTCGCGCTGCCGTGGATCGCGGTCGCGACCCAGGCGCGCACCGGCAGCGCGCTGATGCTGAGCGAGGGCGTGGCGACCTTCGGCTTGCTCGCGGTGATCTGGGCCACCGCCCGGCGACGGCCCGGCGCGCTCCCTGGCGCCGTGGCGATGTACATCACCGCGGCGTACTGGTTCACCGCCTCGACCTCGTTCGCCAACCCCGCGGTCACGGTCGCGCGCACCCTGAGCGACAGCTTCGCCGGCATCCGCCCGGCCGACGTGCCGGGCTTCATCGCGGCCCAGCTCGTCGGCGCGACGCTGGCGACCGCGCTGATGGCGTACCTGGTGCCGGCCTCGCCGGCGGAGGGGTCCCGATCGTGATCCACGTGATCTTCGCGTGCGTCCACAACGCCGGCCGTTCGCAGATGGCGGCGGCGTTCTTCAACCTGCGGATCGCGCCCACGCGCGGCCGCGCCAGCTCGGCCGGCACCGCGCCGGCGACGCGCGTGCACCCGGAGGTCGTCCGGGTGATGCGGGAGGTTGGAGTCGACCTCGCCGCGGCCCAACCCCAGCGCCTCACCGCAGCGCTCGCGGCGAGCGCCCAGCGGCTGGTGACCATGGGCTGTGGCGACGCGTGCCCGGTGGTGCCGGGCCTGCTCCGCGAGGACTGGCCGCTCACGGATCCGCGCGGCCGCTCCCTCGACGAGGTGCGCGCGATCCGCGACGACATCCGGGCGCGCGTCGAGGACCTCGTCGTGCGCCTGACCTGACGTCGTCGATCGGCGCCGATGTGCGGCGCGAGCGTGGCGCCGCCTCAGAAGTCCGTGCCGAGCCACTCGGCCAGGGACTGGTACCGGGGCCCGGCGACGACGAGGTGATCGAGGACCGGGATCCCGACCAGCTCGCCGACCTCGCGCAGGCGCCGGGTGAGGAGGACGTCCTCGGGGCTCGGCGTGGGATCGCCGGACGGGTGGTTGTGGACGACCACGACGGCGGCCGCGCCGAGCCGGATCAGCGGCCGGAACACCTCGCGCGGGTGGACCTCGACGCCGGTGAGCTGGCCGCGCGCGATCTCGAGCTCGGCGAGCACCCCGCTGCGGGCGTCGACGGCGACGGCGACGAACACCTCCTGCAGCAGCCCGGCGAAGCGCGCCCGCACCCGCGCGTGCACATCGCGCGCGGAGCTGATCGTCGGCGGCGAGGCGGCGGCGCGATCGAGGACGCGCCGGCCGAGCTCGAACGCCGCCGCCAGCCGGGCCGCGCGCGCGGCGCCCACGCCGGCGGTGCGGACCAGCTCCGGCGGCAGCGCCCGGCTGAGCGCGGCGAGCCCGCCGACGTCGTGCAGCAAGGTCGCGGCGACGCCGGTGGCCGGGCGCCCGCGCGTGCCGGTGCCGAGCACCAGCGCCACCAGCTCGTGGTCGAGCACCTGCCCGGGGCCCCGATCCCACAAGCGCTCGCGAGGACGATCGGCGGCGACGTCGGCGGTCATGGTGCCCGCTCACGCAAGCGCCGGGCCAGGCCCGGTGGCGCCGACGGGGCGCCCGGCGGCGGGGCGTCCGTCCCACGCCCGCGCAGCGACCGGCGCGCGACGCGCCCCTGGCGCGCCCCGGACGCGTCCGGCGACCTGCTACCGTCGGGGCTCGATGTTCGTGTGCCCGGAGTGCGCGACGACGCTGCCGTCCGCCGGTCCATGCCCGCGCGACGGCGCGACGCCGATGCCGCGCGGCACCGACGGCCTGCTCGGGACCCAGCTCGGCGCCTACCGCGTGGCCCAGCTCGTCGGCGTCGGCGGCATGGGCCGCGTGTACAAGGGCGTGCACCCCGACATCGGCAGCCGGGTCGCGATCAAGGTGCTCGCGATCGAGGTCGCGCACCGCCCCGACATCGTCGAGCGCTTCTTCGCCGAGGCGCGCGCGGTGAACCTCATCCGGCACGAGAGCCTGGTCAACGTGCTCGACCTCGCGCACCTGCCCGACGGGCGACCGTACATCGTCATGGAGTTCCTCGACGGGCGCTCGCTGGCGCACGCGCTCGCCGATCACCCGCAGGTCGCGCTCGGCGAGGCGGCGCGCATCGCCCTCGAGGTGCTCGACGCCCTCGCGCTCACCCACGCGCGCGGCATCGTCCACCGCGACCTCAAGCCCGACAACCTGCTGCTGTCGCCGTCGGGCCGCACCAAGATCCTCGACTTCGGCATCGCCAAGCTGCAGCCCGACCACGGCGGCGCCGCGACCCACACCGGCTCGCTGCTCGGCACGCCGCACTACATGAGCCCCGAGCAGGCCCAGGCCGCGCCCGTCGACGCCCGCACCGATCTCTACGCCGTCGGCGTGATCCTCTACGAGATGGTCACCGGCCGGCGCCCGTTCCGAGGGCAGCGTGTTCGAGCTCTTGCGCGCGCGTCGATCAGGCGCCGCCGGCACCGCGGGGCCTGCGCCCGTCGCTGCCGGTGGCCTACGAGCAGGTGATCCTGGTGGCCATGGCCAAGCAGCCCCGCGATCGCTTCGCCAGCGCGGCGGCGATGGCGAATGCGCTGCACCAGGTGGCAGCCGAGCTGCCCGCCGACGCCTGGACGCCGATCGCGCCAGGGCGCACCAGCACCCGCGGTCGGGCGGCGTTGCCCTCGCCGGCGGGGCAGACGCCCATCGCGCCGACGCCCGCGCCGACGACGCCGGCGCCGACGAGCCCGACGCCGCCGAGCCCGACGAGCTACGCCCCCCCGTCGCGCCCGTCGCTGTGGATCGCCGGCGCGGTGCTGCTCGCCGGCGCGGGCGTCTCGGCGGCGCTGATCTACGCCCGCGCGACGCCGCCGGCGCCGCGCGCTACCGACGGCGTCGCGGTGGTGACGATCGACGACGAGGCGCCGGCGGACGCGACGGCCGACGACGACGAGGACGACGACGACGCGAGCCCCGGCACCGACGACGCGGTGACCGACGACCCCGATCTCACGGCGCCCGGTCCGGCGACGGGCGGTGCCCCCACGACCGCCACGCCCCGAACCCCGCGCACACCCCGGCCGGTCGCCGACGACGACGAGGCGTCCCGCGACGATGAAGCCGCGGAGGACGAGGCCACCGACGACGACGCCCCCGCGCCTCACCTCTGGCTCGACGGGCTGCGCGCGCCACGACCGAGCCGCCGGTCCGACGTCGACGTGCCCGCCCTCACCGCGCAGGTGATCGCGCTGGTGCGCTCGGCGGCCGCCGATGCCGCGCTGGCCCGCGTCGAGCTCGACGGCGTCGACGCCGCCGGCCGCCTCGATCTCGCCGCAGGCGGCGAGCTCTCGCTCCGGCTGGTGGCGCCGTCGCAGGCCGAGCGCGCGGCCTGCATGGGCCGCGAAGAGCTCGACGGGGCCGGCGCGACGCTCCGCCGCGTCCCCAGCACGGCGTGCGATCTGGCGGTGCCGCCCCCGCGCTGCTCGCCGGCGCAGCTCCGCGCCCGGGTGCCCGCCGCCGCCGGCGACGGCGCCGCCAGCTTCTCCTACTACCGCCTCGGCAAGATCCCGGCCCGCTGGTACGCCAGCGTCGGCGACTGGAAGGACGTCATCGCCGACGACTGCTGAGCGCGCGCCCCCCGTCGCTCACAACAGCATCGCGTCCTCGATCTGATCGAAGATCTTGGTGCGCCACCGGGTCACCGCGCTGTCGCCCTCGACCAGGCGACCGGTCTCCTCGAGCACGTGGGCGAGGTCGCACAGCCAGACCCGTGGGTCCTCCGCCGACGGCGAGCCGACCTCGGGCGGCACCTCGACCGGCATCCACGCCGCCATCACCCGGGTGTGACCGGCGGCGAGTGCGGTCACCGCGGCGTTCGCCAGCCGGCTGCCGAGCAGGCGATCGAACGCCGACGGGCGCCCGCCGCGCACCACGTGCCCGAGCACGGTGACCCGGGTCTCGATCGACGCCGGATCGGTGCCGGGCACCCGCTCGCACAGGCGCGCGTCGACCAGGGTCTTGAGGCGTTCGACCGGCACGGCGACGCCCTCGGCCTTGATGACGATCACCCGGCGCCCGCGTCGCGGTCGGGCCCGCGCCGCCACCACCGCGTCGACGATGGCCTCGACGATCTCGCCCTCGTCGCGGCCGGCCTCGGGGAACAGCGCGAGATCGGCGCCGGCGGCCACCGCCGCGGTCATCGCCAGGTAGCCGCAGTCGCGGCCCATCACCTCGATGATGAAGGTGCGGTCGTGGGCGGTGGCGGTGTCGGCGATCTTGTCGCACGCCTCGACGATGGTGTTCATCGCGGTGTCGACGCCGATCGCCAGCGTGGTCACGCCGAGATCGTTGTCGATCGACGCCGGCACCCCGACCACCGCGAGCGCGCGTCCGTCGAGCTCGTCGGGATCGGTCAGCCGCAGGGCGCCGGTGAGCGAGCCGTTGCCGCCGATGACGAGCAACCCGTCGACGCCGCGCGCCGCCAGAGTCGCGCGCGCCCGGTCGCGCACCTCGCGCTGGTGGAACTCCTTGCACCGCGCCGAGCCGAGCACGGTGCCGCCGTCGCGCAGGATGCCGGCGACCTCGCCGGGGCCGAGCGGCACGAACGCGTCCTCGAGCAGGCCGCGGTAGCCACGCTCGATGCCGACGACCTCGAGGCCGCGAGCCGCGCCGACGAGCACCGCCGCCCGGATCGCTGCGTTCATGCCTGGCGCGTCGCCGCCGCTGGTGAGGATCGCGAGCCGCTTCGCCATGCTGCCTCCGCGCCAAAGCGTAGCCCGGTCCGTCGCCGGCAAGGTGGTTCACCCTGGTAGACGACGCCCCCGCCCGCGGGCGGCTGGTGCGGCGCCGTCGGGGCGGCGATACTGCGTCGATGCCAACGCCAGGGAGGGGCCGGCGGCCAGCGCGCCGGCACGTGGGGGAGCTCGTCGTCGCCGGGGTGCTGCTCGGGCTCACCGCCTGCTTGCCGGTGACCGGCGAGCCGTGCGCCGACGGCGTGGTGTGCCCGATCGTGTGCGGCGACGGCATCTGCGAGGGCGGCGAGGTCACCGCCACCTGCCCCGGCGACTGCCCGGCGTAGGCGCGCGTGGGCGTGGTGGTCCCGCCCGCGGTCGGCGTGGCACAGTGGCGGGCGTGCCGCGCCCCGCCCTGCCTCCCGGCGTGATCGTCGGCGTCGTCGCCGGCGCGTTGTTCGCGGGCTGCATCACCCGCTGGCTCGCGCCCGAGCGGCGCCTCACCGGGACCTGCGACGGCGCGTGCGCCTACTACCTCGGATGCAAGCACGCCGATGGCCCCGACGCCCGCGCCGCCTGCGTGGTCGACTGCGGCGGGGTGTTCGGCTCGCCGGAGCAGATCCGCGCCTTCGAGAGCCTGTCGTGCCGCGACGTGGTCGAGTTCGTCGACGGCATCCCGCCGGCGTCGGTGCCCGTCGCGCGTTGACTCGCCGACGGCGCGGAGCCGCCCGAAGGCGCTTGCGCCCGCGGCCGCCGGTGCGGCAACGTGCGAGGCCTCATGAAGCTCGACACCCTCAAGATCATCGTCACCGGCGGCGCCCAGGGCATGGGCGCGCACTTCGCCACCCGCCTGGCCGAGGCCGGCGCCCAGGTCGCCGTCGGCGACGTCCAGGAGGAGGGCCTCGCCGCGCTCGCCGCCGCCACCGCGAGCGCGCCGGGCAAGGTCCACACCCGCCGCCTCGACGTGTCCGACGAGGCCGACGTCGGTGCGTTCGTCGACTGGGCCCACGGCGCGATGGGCGGGCTCAACGGCCTCATCAACAACGCCGGCATCCTGCGCGACGGCCTGCTGGTGAAGAAGGACCGCACCACCGGCGAGGTGGTCAAGCTCACCCGCGCGCAGTGGGACGCGGTCATCGGCGTCAACCTCACCGGCGCCACCCTGATGGTGCGCGACGTGGTGGCCAAGATGGTCGGCACCGAGCAGCGACCCGGCGTGATCGTCAACATGTCGTCGATCGCGCGCCACGGCAACCGCGGCCAGAGCAACTACAGCGCGGCCAAGTCGGCGCTGTCGACCAACACGGTCACCTGGTCGAAGGAGTTCGCGCCGTTCGGCATCCGCGTCGGCTGCATCGCGCCGGGCATGGTCGAGACCCCGATGACCCAGGGCATGAACCAGAAGGCGCGCGACGCGCTGGTGGCGGCGATCCCGGTCGGCCGGGTCGGCGTGCCCGAGGACCTGTGGCAGGCGGTGCGCTTCGTGCTCGAGTGCGACTACTTCAATGGGCGGACGATCGACGTCGATGGCGGCCTGTCGATGTAGCGTCCGCCGACGGTCAATGGGCGCACCATCGACGTCGATGGCGGCCTGTCGATGTAGCGTCCGCCGACGGTCAATGGGCGCACCATCGACGTCGATGGCGGCCTGTCGATGTAGCCGGCGCGGGCGCCGATGATCGACCTCGCGCTGCGGGGCGCCTCGTCGCTGCGCGCGGGCACGCGCGTGCAGGCGAACCTCGAGATACGGCTCGATCGCCCGACGACGATCCGCGCGATCTGGGCCAAGCTGCTGGTGACCGAGGGCTGGAGCGACGTGCCCTCCCTCGAGAGCGGCCAGGTCATCACCTGGCGTCGCGAGCTCATCGCCGACGTGCGCTGGCAGCTCGGCGGCCACGAGCGGCTGGCCGCCGGCGTCCACCACCGGCCGCTCACGCTCGACGTCCCGGCGTCGTGGCCCGCGACCCACGCGATCGGCCCGGCGTGGGTCCGCGCCCAGTTCGAGATCGTCGTCGAGCGCACCTGGCGCCGTCACACCGAGCGCTGGAACGCGGCGATCCGACCGGCGCTCGATCCAGCGACGGCGGGGCCGCTGCCACCCGCGTCGACCCCACCCGGCGAGGTGCAGCTCACCGTCGCCGATCCCCGGGGGCGTCCCGGCGAGGTGCTGGCGTGCGCGCTGGTGCTCGGTGAGGCTCCACCCGAGCGCCGCCGCCTGATCCAGCTCGCGCTGGTGCCGCGGTTGACCCTGCGCGCGTCGACCGGCAGCCGCGAGCGGATCGGCCCGATCACGCGGCACGTGGCGCGGATCGCGCCGGGGCACCACGGCGTGGTCGTCCCGGTGCGCTGGCGGCTGCCGGCGCAGCTGTGCCCGAACGTGCGGACGGCGAGCCACGACGTGACCTGGGAGCTGTGGCTGACCGACCTCGGCGGGCGAGCAGATCGCGTGGGCCTACGCCTCCAGGTCGTCGACGACGAGGTCCGACGATCGCCGGCACCGCTGCTCGATCCGACCACCGCGGCGGCCTTCGAGCAGGTCGCGCGCGATCTCATCACCCGGGAGCCCGCCGCGCCGGTCGACGACGGCGATGCGCCGAGCCGGTGGCCGGTGGTGGCGTGGCGCCACGACCAGCTTCGCCTCGAGCTGGGCCACCGCCACGATCTGGTGCGCGGCGGCGTGCTCGACGCCACCGTGCGCCTGCCGTCGCTCGGCCTGGGCCTCACCGTCGGTGAGCCCACGCCCGAGGCCGACGCCGCCGGCGGGCTGCCGCCGTGGGCGCGCGCGCTCCGGGCCCGCGACGACGGCCAGGCAGCGCCGGTGGTGCGCGCCATCGCCGCCGCGGTCGCGTCCACGATCGACGGCGCCGCCGGTCTCGAGGTCGCCGCGCTCACCGACACCGCCCTCGTGCTCGAGCGCCCGGCGCCGACCGTCGACGCCGAGGTCCTCGCCACGGCGGCGACGGCGCTGCCCCGGCTCGCCGCTGCGCTGGCGCCGATCATCGCCGCCATCCGCCGCCGCCGGGCGTGACGGTCGATCTGCCGGCCTGGCGCGATCTCGCCCGCTCGCTCGACGGCACGTTTGCTCCCGGCGACGTGACCGTGCGCGGCCTGGCGCGGATGCCGGCCCAGGTCGGCCTCACGTGGGACGAGGGCCGTCCTCGTCTCACCGCCGTCGTCGGCGACGCCATCAGCGCCAGCCCGTCGATGCTCGAGGTGGAGGCCGACCTCGAGGTGCCCGTCGCGGCCGTCGCGCCGAGCCTGCCGCGCGCGCTCGCCGACGCCCTCGCCCGGTGGCCGGGGCCAGCGGCGCGCCTGCACCTGACGCGCGGCGTGGCGACGGCGTCCTGCACGCTGGCCGAGGGCGACCGCGTCGACGCCGCGCGGGCGCACGCGCTGATGGCGGCGCTGCGAGACCTACATGCGGCGCTCGACTCCCGGGCCTCGCCCTATCGGTGACGCCCGGGGGATGGGCCCGCGGGCCACCCGCGCGGTAGAGTAGGGCCCTTGCTGGCGCCGGCGATCGATGTCTCCGAGGCGGTGATGCGCCGCATCCTCGACCGGCGCGAGGTGTACATCGTCTATCAGCCGCTGGTCGATCTGCGCCTGCAGAAGATCTTCGCGTACGAGGCGCTCGCGCGCTCCAAGGCGCCCGAGATCGCGGGCCCGCTCGAGCTGTTCGCGGCGGCGACCCGACACGACTGCGTGGGCGAGCTCGGCCGGCTGCTGCGCGAGCTGACCCTCGACGGCTGCCCCGAGCTGCCGCTGTTCGTCAACATCCACCCCAGCGAGCTCAACGAGAAGTACCTGGTCCAGACCGACGACCCGATCTTCCAGCACACCAACGACATCTTCCTCGAGATCACCGAGTCGGTGCCGCTGTCGCACTTCCGACTGTGCCAGAGCATGCTCGACGAGGTGCGCGATCGCGGCGTGCACCTGGTGGTCGACGATCTCGGCGCCGGCTACTCCAACCTCAAGTACATCGCCGATCTCCACCCGCGGGTGGTCAAGATCGATCGCGGCCTGATCATGGGCCTCACCGTCGGCAGCCGGGTGTTCAAGCTGGTGTCGTCGATCGTGCGGATGTGCTCGGACCTCGACGCGCTGGTGGTAGCCGAGGGCATCGAGACCATCGACGAGTTCGAGGCGTGCGTCGCCGCCGGCGCCCACTTCGGCCAGGGCTACCTGCTGGCGCGGCCGGCGTTCCCGCTGCCGACGGCGGTGTGGCCGAGCCGCGATGGGCTCACCACGCGGCGCATCGAGCCGACCTCGCGGCGCTCGTCGCCGGTGCTGCCCGGGCGCGCCTCGACCTCGGGCTGAGCCGCGGCGCGCGTCACCGCGACGGCGACCGATAGCGCGCCCCGGGCAGCCAGTACTCCTCGAGCACCTGGCACGCGAGATCGGCACAGGCGGCGCCGTCGGCGAACGCCAGCACCTCGAGGCACCGGGTCACCGCCGCCTCTTGCTCCGCGTCCAGGGACGCCAGCCGCGGCGGATCGCGATCCGGCGGCCGCAGGCTGCCGAGCACGGCCTCGGTGACCGGCGACGCCGCGTCGAGGTGCCGCAGCGCGTAGCCGAGCAGGTGCGGCAGGTAGTGCCGCCACGACGCCGGGTCGAGGTAGCCCACGCCGCACGGGTGACGAGCGAGGTACGCGTCCGACGGCTCGTCGAGCGCGGGGTCCAGCGGCGGCGGCGCGCGGTACTCGTCGACGGCGTCGCCGGCGCGCAAGGTCATGCGCGGCGGCGACCCGAGGTCGGCCGCGAACGCCGCGCGCAGCCCGGCCGCGACCTCGGCCGGATCGCCCGACCCGGCCGCCATCACCGCTCCGGGCGGTGGCACACCAGCACCGAGCACGGCGCGTGGCGCAGCGTGGTCTCGGCGACGCTGCCGAGCAGCAGGCGGTGCAGGCCGCGATGACCGTGCGTGCCCAGCGCGATGAGATCGGCGCCGACCGCGGCCGCGTGCTCGGTCACCGCGTCGGCCGCACCGCCCTCGAGCAGCGAGAACCGCAGCGGCGCGTGTGCGGCGTGGCGCGCCACGAGCGCGGCGCCCTGCTCCTCGGCCGCGGCGACGATGGCGTCGCGCACCGCGGTGGTGGCGCGGGCGACCCCGAGCGCGTTCACGCCCCAGGTGCCGACCGGGTAGCTCCAGGCGTGCACCACCTCGAGCTCGACGCCGGGCGCGGCCAGCCGATGCGCCGCGGCGATCGCGAGGTCGGCGCTGTCGGAGAAGTCGGTGGCGACGATCGGGCGCTGGAACGCGCCCGGGGCCCCGGCGCCGTCGACACCGTCGCCGTCGCGCACGATCAGCACGTCGCACGACGCCCGCCGCGCGACCCGCTCGGCGACGCTGCCGAGCAGGAACCGCCGCACCCCGGTGCGCCCGTGGGTGCCGAGCACGAGCAGCTCGCAGCCGAGCTCGGCGGCCGCGTCGGGCACCACGTCGACCGCGGCGCCGGCGCGGCGCGCCACCGTGACGGCCAGGCCGGCGGCCTCGACCCGGGCCCGGCGGGCCTCGTGCTCGTCGGTCGCCGCGGTGCGCACCGCGGTGGCCAGGTCGCCGGTGAACACCGGCGCGGCGGCGGCGGACTCGGCGCCGAGCTCGGCCTCGGCGTACACCAGCGTGACCCGCGCGCCGTGGCGCGCCGCGATCGCGATGGCGCGCGCGAGGGCGACGTCGGCCAACGGGGAGAAATCGACCGCGACGACGACGTGGGTGAGGGCCATGCCGCAACGCTACGCCGACGCCGGCCGGCGCACAAACGCCCGCGGCGAACCGGCGCTCAGCGCACGTCGGCGAAGGCCGCCAAGACGTCGCGGGTCTCGGCGGCCACGCGCAGGCTCACCGCCGGCGCGTCGTCGACGTAGCCGAGCGCGCGCAGGTTGCCGGCCTGGTCGGCGGCGCCGGGCTCGCGCGGCGGCCGCGTCGCGATGGTGGCGGGCTCGACCAGGTCGGGGTACGTCGCCTCGAGGAACCCGCGCGCGCGCCCGGCGAGGTGGCACGACGCGCAGTCGGTGGAGTCGGCGGTGACGTGGCGCGGGCTCTCCTGGCGCAGGGCCCAGGCGTAGGTCTCGGCGCGCTCGCCGGCGGACAGCGCCGCCAGCGCCGGCGCGCTCACCGCCGGCGCGCCGTCGGGCGCCGCGATCATCGGCGCGACCTCGTAGGCAAAGGGCGCGCCGGGCGCCGGCGCCACCGCCTGCGCGGTGACGTCGAGGCCGAGGGCGCGGATGACCAGCGGCCCCGGCGGGCCGAACCCGACCCCGGGGAACGCGCGCACCGCGCGGCCGCCGAAGACCCAGCCGCCGGTCGACGTCTCGGCGGCGGGCGCGACGAAGGTGACCCGGGCCAGGTTGGCCTCGCCGGCGACGGCGGTGACCAGCGCCCGCAGGTGCTGGCCGTAGACGCCGCTCACGCCCTGCGCGGCAAGCGCCGGGCTCACCCCGAGCGGCCGCGTCGACGCCGCCTGCTCCGGCGCCGCCGCGGTGAGGGCGCGCAGCGCCTGGGCCAAGGCCGGCAGCTCCGCCGGCTCGAGGTTGTACAGCGCGTGCACCGCGGCGTCGACGGCGCGGCCGGCGGCGACGTCGACGGGCTGCAGCACCAGGCGCACCTGCGGCTGGCAGGTCGCGGTGCCCCAGTTGCTGAGGAAGCACGGGTCGAAGCGGACCGCGATCACCCGCAGCGCGTCGTAGGCGGCGGCGAGCGCCGACGGCGCGGCGAGCTCGTCGACGACCGCTCGCGGCAGCAGCACCCCGCCGCGCGCGGCCAGGTCGGCCGGCCACAGCGCGTCGACGCCGGGCGCCGGCAGCGGCATCAGCACGGTCACGTCGGCGGCGGTGAGGTCGTGGGTGGCGCCGGCGAGCGGCGGCAGCGGCGCGGCGTCGAGCGGGCCGGCGTCGCCGTCGAGCGCGGCGCCGGCGTCGACGGCGCAAGCCGCGGTGGTCACGGCCAGACCGCCCGCGAGAGCGAGGGCCAGGGCGACCGCGGAGCGCATGCCCCCGAGCGTACGCGATCGCCCGCGGCGGTGGCGGGTGATGTCAGGGCCGGCCCGAGCGCGGTACGGTGCGGCGTGGCCGACGGCGACGCCCCCAGCGAGACCCTCGACGGGACCCTCGGCCGCGTGATCTTCAGCGGCGGCGACACCGGCTTCACCGTGGCCCGGCTCGCGGTCGCCGGCGCCACCGATCCGGTCACCGTGGTCGGCGAGATGGTCGGCATCGGCGAGGGCACCCCGCTGCGCCTGCACGGCACCTGGGTGGTCGATCGCAAGTGGGGCCGGCAGTTCAAGATCGAGGGCTATCAGCTCCGCACACCGGAGACCGTCGTCGGCATCGAGCGCTTCCTCGGCTCGGGCCTCATCCCCGGGGTCGGGCCGGAGCTGGCCAAGCGCATGGTCGCGGCGTTCGGGATGGACACCCTCGAGGTCATCGATCGCGCGCCCGAGCGGCTGGTCGAGGTCGCCGGCATCGGCGCCGCGCGCGCCGGCAAGATCGCCGGGCACTGGCGCGAGCACCGCCACGTGCAGGACGTGATGGTGTTCCTGCGCGGCCACGGGGTGTCGGCGGCCTTCGCGGCCCGCATCGTCAAGCGCTACGGCAAGGACGCCATCAACAAGGTGCGCGAGAACCCGTACCGGCTCGCCCTCGAGGTGTGGGGCATCGGCTTCCGCACCGCCGACGCCATCGCCACCAAGCTCGGCTACGCCAAGGACGATCCGCGCCGGATCGAGGCCGGCCTGGTGCACGTGCTCGACACCCACCTCGAGGATGGCCACACCCACGTACCCGAGGACGTGTGGCTCGGCGCCACCGCCGAGCTGCTCGGGAATCGCGCCGATCTGCCCGGCCCGGCGATCGCGCTCGAGACCCGCGGCATCGTCGTGCGCGAGCTGCTCGGCGGGCGCGGTCTGCGCGCTCCTGGCGTCGGTGCGCGCGATCGAGGTCGCCGCCGCCGACGCCTTCGCCGAGCTGGTGCGCACGCCGGCGCGCTCGCCCTCGACGTCGACGCCGCGCTGCACCAGTTCGAGGCCGACAGCGGGCTGTCGCTGGCGCCGCAGCAGCGCCGCGCGGTGGCGGCCGCCGCCCTCGACAAGTGCGTGGTGATCACCGGCGGCCCCGGCGTCGGCAAGACCACGATCGTGCGCGCCATCGTGCACCTGGCGCGGCTGACCCAGCGCCGCATCGCGCTGGCGGCGCCGACCGGGCGCGCCGCCCTGCGGCTGGCGGAGTCGACCGGCGCCGAGGCCACCACGCTGCACCGCCTGCTCGAGTACCAGCCGCAGACCGGCGCCTTCGCCCGCGAGCGCGGCAACCCGCTCGAGGTCGACGTGGTGATCGTCGACGAGACCTCGATGGTCGACGTCGAGCTGTTCCGCTCGCTGTTGGTGGCGATGCCGCCCAGGGCGCAGCTGGTGCTGGTCGGCGACATCGACCAGCTGCCGTCGGTGGGCGCCGGCGCGGTGCTGGCCGACGTGATCGCGTCGGAGGCCGCCACGGTGGTGCGGCTCACCGAGATCTTCCGCCAGGCCGCGGCCAGCCAGATCGTGGTGTCGGCCCACGCCATCAACGCCGGCACCCTGCCCGACCTCGACGCCGCGTCGGCGATGGGCGGCGACCCCGGCCGCGACTTCTACTTCGTCGGGCGCGACGACCCCGAGGCCGCGCGCGCCACCGTCGTCGAGCTGGTCGCCGAGCGCATCCCGGCGCGGTTCGGCCACGATCCGATCAGCGGCATCCAGGTGCTCACGCCGATGCACCGCGGCGAGCTCGGCACCGCCGCGCTCAACGCCGCCTTGCAGGCCCGGCTCAACCCGGCGCAGCCCGGCGCGCCGACCCTGACCCGGGGCGAGCGCGCGTTCAGGGTCGGCGACAAGATCATGCAGCTCCGCAACGACTACGACCGCGGCGTGTTCAACGGCGACATCGGCGTGGTCACCGCGATCGACGCCGGCGCCGCGACCCTGTCGATCCAGCTCACCGACGGGCGCCGCGCCGACTACGAGCGCGCCGAGCTCGATCAGCTCGTGCACGCCTACGCGGTGAGCGTGCACAAGAGCCAGGGCTCGGAATACCCCGCGGTGGTCATCCCGCTGGCGACCCAGCACTACATGATGTTGCAGCGCTCGCTCCTGTACACCGCGGTCACCCGCGGCAAGCGGCTGGTGGTGCTCGTCGGCTCGCGGCGTGCGGTGGGCATGGCGGTGCGCAACCACGCCGCCCGCGCCCGCCACACCTACCTCGCCGAGCGCATCCGCGAGCACATCGTGTAGGCACCACCGCGGGCACAGCGCGCCAGCGCATCCGCGCGCACATCGTGCAGGCACGACCCCGGGCTCCGGCCGTGGCGGCGACGGCGCGGGCCCTGGTAGGGTGGCCGCCATGGCGATGACCACCACCCCCTCTGGACTCTCCTACGAAGACACCCGCGTCGGCACCGGCGCCACCCCGAGCACCGGCCAGACCTGCGTGATGCACTACACCGGCTGGCTGTGGCAGGACGGCGCCAAGGGCGCCAAGTTCGATAGCTCGCACGATCGCGGGCAGCCGTTCTCGTTCCCGATCGGCGCCGGGCGCGTCATCAAGGGCTGGGACGAGGGCGTGGCGTCGATGCAGACCGGCGGCGCGCGCACGCTGCTCATCCCGCCGGAGCTCGGCTACGGCGCCCGCGGCGCCGGCGGCGTGATCCCGCCGGGCGCGACGCTGCTGTTCGAGGTCGAGCTGCTCGAGCTGCGCTGATGACGCACCGCACGAGCTGGCGCACCGCGCTCGTCGGCCTGGCGCTCCTCGCGGGCTGCGACCGCGAGCTTGCGCCGACGACGGCGTTGCCGGGTGAGGCGATGACGGTCGCGACGCCGACGCCGCGCACCGATCTCATCCGGCGGGGCGACGCGCCGCTGACCCTGGCGTCGACGCCGCTCGACGTCGGCGCCGCGTTGCCGGACGTGAGCCTGGTCGACACCGCGATGGCGCCGCTGTCCCTCGCCGCGCTGCGCGGTCAGGTGACGGTGCTCTCGGTGGTGCCGTCGATCGACACCCGGGTGTGCGAGGTGCAGACCCACCGGGTCAGCGACCTCATGCCGAGCCTGCCGCCAGGCGTGATCGTGATGACCGTGAGCCGCGACCTGCCCTTCGCGCAGCGCCGGTTCGCCGAGGAGGCGAGCACCCAGACCCGGATGGCGTCCGACTACAAGGGCGGCGCCTTCGGGCGCGCGATGGGCCTCGACGTCGTCGAGACCGGGCTGCTCGCGCGCAGCGTGTGGGTCATCGACGCCGCGGGCAAGGTGGCGTACCGCGAGCTGGTCGCCGACCAGTCGACGGAGCCCGACTACGACGCCCTGGCCGCCGCGGTGGCCCGGGCCGCGGCGAGCTGAACGCCCGCGCCGCGTCAGAAGCTGCCGACGACGGCGACGCCGGCGCCGGTGGCGTTCGTCGTCGGCACCAGCGTGGTGCGCGCGGCCTCGCGGCCGGTGCGGCGCGCGCCGCCGGTGACCAGGAGGTAGGTGCCGACCGCGGCCAGCGCCACGCCGGCGCCGACGATGGGCGTGCCGATCCAGCGCATCTTGTCGTTGGCCGCCTGCGCCTGCTCGTCGTCGGCGTCGGGCGCGCTGCCGTCGCTGCGCCAGACCAGGTTGAGGGCGACGCCGGTCGCCAGCATCGCGGCGCCGCCGCCGAGGAGGCCCAGGCCCAGCTTCTTGCGGCCGCTCCAGGCGGGGCGCGGCGCGTCGACGGTAGGCGCCGCCGCCACCGCGCCCGTCGACGCCGGCACCGCGCCCTCGGGTAGCGGCACCAGCTGGTGCTTGATCGATCGCACCGGCTCGGCCTCGCTGGGCGCGTAGGTCTCGGTCCAGGTCTCGTAGCCCGGCGCCGCGATCTCGACGGTGAGCGTGTACAGCCCGGTCGCCGACCCGCTCGGATCGACGTAGGTGTACGCGCCAGCCTCGACGGTGCGCTCGCGGTAGCCACCGCCGCGCAGCGAGATGGTGAGCCCCTCCACCGTCGGCGTCGGGTACACGATCAGGCGCGGGATGCGCGGCTCGAGCAGGCTGATGCGCTCGAGCGCCGCGTCGGCGAACGCGACCTGGCCGGCGCGACCGGCGGCCTCGCGCGCGGCGTCGAACTCCTCGCGCGCGCTGGCCAGCCGACCCCAGGCCTCGTAGCAGGTGGCGAGGTTGAGCATCGTGCCGAGCGCCGGCTCGAGCGCCTTGCTGCGCTCGAACAGCGCGCACGCGGTGGCGTAGTCCTTGTCCTCGAGGGCGGCCTGCCCCTCGGCGAAGAGGCGGTCGGCCTCACCCGACGGCGACTTCTCGCCGGGCGGCAGCTTGACCCGATCCGGCGCGGCGCTGGCGACCTGGGGCAGACCGAGGCCGAGCACCACCAACCCAAGCACGCGCCGCATGAGCAATATCGTACAGGGCGCGGCCGGGGTTCTCCAACTCGCGATGGCCCGGGGCCGCGGGCGCCCACGCCGACGACGCGACGCGACGCGACGCGACGCTGACGCCCCCCGGGGCGGTCGCGCTGCGGGCCGTGCCGACGCGGCGCGCGCTACGGCAGCGGCCGCAGGTTCTTGTCGCACTTGGTCGGGTTCGCGAAGCACCACTTGGCGTCGCGCACCACCGGCTTGGGCTTGTCGACCGGCGGCTTGGGCTTGTCGACCGCGGGCTTCGGCCTGGGCTTCGCCGGCTCGGTGCGCTCCTTGGCCGCCTGCTCGGCGGCGCGCCGCGCGGCCGCATCGGCCTCGGCCTGCTCGGCGGCCCGGCGTGCGGCAGCCTCGGCCTCCGCGTCGACGGCGGTGGTCGCGCTCGAGCCGGCGGCGGATCCGTCACCGGCCGCCTCGGTCGGGACCTTGGCGTTCTCGGCGGGCTCGTCGGCGCTGCCGGTCGCGGCGGGCGTCGTCTCGACGGGCGCGGCCGGCGGCGCGGCGCGCTCGCCACCGCCGCCACCGAGCGCGAGCACCGCGACCACCGCCACCGCGGCGACGCCACCGAGGGCGAGCCACAGCCGCGTGCGCTTCGGCCGCAGCGACACCGCCATCGAGTCGGGCGGCGGCGCCGGATCCGTGGCCGAGCGCGCCTCGCCGGCGGGATCGGGGTTCGGCACCGTGTCGCCGCGGTGGCGCCCGGTGGTGAGCAGGCCGGCGCCGGCGTCGCCCGGCAACCGCGCCGACGGCGCCGGCGTCTCCTCGAGGGCGGCGCGATCGATGTCGGTGGCCTGATCGCCGAACTCGCCGGCCGCCGGGGTCGCCGCTGGTGGCGCTGCCGGCTTGCGCCCTTGCCCGCGCCGACCGGCCCGCTGCCGAGCTCGACCACCGCCGCGGGATGCTGTCGCGCCGCGAGAGCATGCCCTGGATGCGCTTGACCAGCTCGTGCGCCGCCATCGGATCGCGCGCCAGCGGCGCCAGCTCGGCGGCGAGATCGCCGATCGAGTAGTAGCGCGCGCTCGGCTCCTTCTCGAGGCAGCGGTGGATCACGTCGGCGAGCCCCGGCGGCAGCTCGACGGTGAGCGGCGCCGGCGGATCGCTGATGACCCGCACGCACATCTCGGTGAAGGTCTCGGCGTAGAACGGCCGCTGGCCCTCGACCATCTCGAAGAGCACGGTGCCGAGCGACCAGATGTCGGAGCGCGAGTCGACGTCGCGCGCCGAGCGCATCTGCTCCGGCGCCATGTACGCCGGCGTGCCGAGCAGCGACATCGTCGAGGTGAGCGACAGCTCCTCGCCGCCGGCGACCACCTTCGAGATCCCGAAGTCGAGCACCTTGAGCTGGGCACCACCGTCGGGGCGCCAGGTGATGAACAGGTTGGTCGGCTTGATGTCGCGGTGGACGATGCCGAGCGAGTGCGCCTCGGCCAGCGCCACGCACGCCTGCAGCACCAGATCGATCGCGAAGCTCGGGTGCAGCGCGCCGCGCTCCTTGATCGCCTGGGCGACGTCCTCGCCCTCGAGGAACTCCATCACCATGTACGGCGCGCCGCTCTCGAGCAGGCCGACGTCGGTGGTGTGCGCCACGAACTCGCACTTGAGCTTGGCGGCCGACTGCGCCTCGCGCAGGAACCGCGCGAGGGTGGGCTCGTCGGCGACCATGTCGGAGCGGAGGAACTTGATGGCCACCCGCTCGCCGAGCGCGAGGTGGGTCGCCTGGGCCACCACCCCCATGCCGCCCTGGCCGAGGATCTGGTCGACCCGGTACTTGCCCAGCAGGATCTGCCCGGGCTCGACGCCCGCGCTCGCTGTCTTGCCGACCCTGGCCACCGCCTGGGAGCGTAGCAGAGCCGAGGGGCAGGCTGCGCCTCCTTGCCGCCGTCGATGCCGCACTGTGTCGCTGGGGTGACACGCGCGGCCCGCGTGCTCGATCCCGCCACCGCGCCGGCGTCAGCCGCGCGATCCGACGGGGCCAGGCGCCCCCAGGCGCGCGCCGGGCGAAACCGGTTATGATTTTTTCTGCATGCGGGGGACGGCGCTCCTTTACCTCGGCCTGGTCGGGCTCGGCGTCGGCGGGTGCGATCTCGTCTTCGGCGTGGATCTGCCGAGCACGCGCGTCGACGGTCGGGTGGATGCCGACCCGGCGACGCCGGACGCCGACCCGACGATCCCGGATGCGGATCCGGCGGCGCCGGACGCGGACACGAGGAAACCTTCCGTGGCAGGGACCAAGCTGATGATCAGCGGTCCGTCCGGTCTAACGAACGTTCTCGAGTGTAGCCCGCTTTTCGACGGGTCATCGGGCGCGAAGCGCATCACCTTCACGGCCCAACTGGATACGTCACCCACACCAGGTGTGAGATTGACGTTTCTCGCGGATCCGATCACCGAGGACGGAGCGCAGTGGGAGAACGCGGTCGCACTCCCCGCCCTGGACTCAACTGGCAGCACAGGGCCTCGCATCTACGAGCAATTTGCCGAGTACATCGACGTCACGTTCATTGATGCGGCATCCATGAGCCTAAAGGGGGTCGTGCGCAACACCATCGGCACTTGGCAAGAGAAGCCGTATCCGACAAATCTCGAGGATGCCGACTGGACGGGAGCAGGTGGCTATCATCCTCGCGACAACAGCGTCCGATTCGTCGTCGCCGAGCTGTCGAACGATTCGACGCACACCGTGTTGAAGGAATACACGGCCCCTAGCAACGATTGGATCGCGGGTGCGACGATGGACTACGTTGGAACTCCGCGAGACCCCTACCTTTCTCAGACCAACGCGCGCCGTCTCGTGTTCTCCAACGGCGGCCGCTTGTACACCGCGACCCGCGGCAAAATCACCGTGCCGTTCGAAGAGGCAGACCTCGTCTCCATCGCTGTCACTGGTGACGTCCAGCTGACGCACCCCTGGGTCGACGACAACGCATCGACGTACTTCTACACCGCTACCAGCGAGTCGGACCCTTCCATCGACGGATGCTACCGCTACCCACCCGTGACAGCGCCCTGACCTGCGTGAGCGAACGTTCGGGCGTTCCGGAGGACGAAGGGCTCAGCAGTGACGACGCGCCGCTCGCCGTCGAGCTCACCGACGAGCTCGACCTGCACACGTTCCTGCCGCGCGAGTGTGCCGACGTCGTGACCGAGTACCTGCACGCGGCGCACGAGGGCGGGCTGCGGGTGGTGCGCGTGGTCCACGGCAAGGGCACCGGCGCCCTGCGCCGGACGGTGCACGCCGCGCTCGCGCGCCATCCGCTGGTGGATCGGTACGCGCTCGATGACGGCCGCGGCGGCTGGGGCGCGACCCGGGTGTGGCTGCGCGACGCCGCAGCGGCCGACGACGACACCTGACGCCGGCCGCGCGCCGACCACCGCGCTGGAGTCGCGTCACACCAGCTGCGCCCGCGCGCCGGACGTCGGCGACCACGAGGCCCTCGCGCACGCGCGCAGCGTCATCGCCGCGCTGGCCCGCCGCGTGCTCTTGCCGACGAGCATGTGGACCTACGCCATCGTCGACGGAGACGTCGCCTCCTACTTCGCCCTCGCGGACGCCACGCTCTCGCGGCTCGGCGAGCGCTACCTGCTGCCGGCCGCGCTGGTCGAGCTGCGCATCATCGCCGGCGCCTGGCGCGTGCGCACCGAGGCCGCGCTGGTCGAGCTCACGCCGTGGGGACGCGCCGGCGACGCCGCCCGCCGCAGCGCCCACCAGGCCTACGTGCACACGCTGGCGTTGCGGCGCGCGCTGGCCGCTGGCGCCCACCCGCGGCGGCGCGCGGCGGTGGCGGTCGTGGTCAGCGCGCTCGACGATCTGCTCGAGGAGTGGCGTCCGTACCTGGGCGTCGCCGACGTCGCGCTGCGGCTGTCCTTGCTCGGCGGCGCCTCGGTGCACGACGCGCTGGCGGTGGCCCGCAGCATCGATCGCGGCGAGCTGGTGCACTTCGCGGCGCTGCGGCGGCCGCGCGCGCTCGAGCTGCCGCCCGGCCGCGCGGCGTGAACACGTAACGCGGTCGTCGTGCGGCGAGTGATCGCGCAGGCACGGGCGCACCGCGCCGCGCGCCACTTTGCGGTCGCGAGCGGTTGCCCTCACGGCCAGATGCGCCAGGCTCGCCGATGATGCGGACGCCCCTCTCCCTCGCCACCGCGATCGCCTGCGGTGCCTGCGGCAGCTCGACGCCACCAGCCCCGACGCCACCCGTCGTCATCGCGCCGGCGGCGCCTGGCGCGCTGCTCGGGCCCGACGCCTTCGCCGCGATCGCCGACCCCACCACCCGCTCGGCGGCGATGTTCACCGAGCTCGGCCGCGTGCTGTTGAGCCCGCGCTGCGTCAACTGCCACCCCGCCGACGACTCACCGCGCCAGGGCGACGCCAGCCTGCGCCATGACCCGCCGGTGACCCGCGGCCCCGACGACCGCGGCGTGCCCGGCATGGAGTGCGCGACCTGCCACCAGGATCGCAACCTCGACCACGCCCGGGTGCCCGGCGCCCCGGGCTGGCACCTCGCGCCGATCTCGATGGCGTGGCAGGGCCGCCGCCTCGACGAGATCTGCGCGCAGCTCAAGGATCCGGCGAAGAACGGCGGCAAGGATCTGGCCGCGCTCCAGGTCCACATCGCGTCGGATCCGCTGGTGGGCTGGGCGTGGGAGCCGGGCGCCGATCGCGTCCCGGCGCCCGGCACCCAGCGCGAGCTCGGCGCCCTCGCCCAGGCCTGGATCGACACCGGCGCTGCCTGCCCACCCGCACCGGAGGTCACGCCATGATCAACCTCACCGTCAACGGCATCGACCGCGAGCTCGACGCCGCGCCCGACATGCCGCTCTTGTGGGCGCTGCGCGATCTGCTCGGCCTCACCGGCACCAAGTACGGCTGCGGCGAGGCGTTGTGCGGCGCCTGCACCGTGCACCTCGACGGCCACGCCGTGCGCGCGTGCGTCACCCCGCTGCGCCGCGCCGAGGGCAAGCAGGTCGTCACCATCGACGGGCTGTCGCCGACCGGCGAGCATCCGCTGCAGCGGGCGTGGGCCGAGCTCGGCGTGCCGCAGTGCGGGTTCTGCCAGGCCGGGCAGATCATGAGCGCGGCGGCGCTGCTCGCCGCGACGCCGCGGCCCACCGACGGCGACATCGACGACGCCCTGGCCGGCAACCTGTGCCGGTGCGGCACCTACGTGCGCATCCGCGCCGGCGTCCACCGCGCCGCCGCCGCCGCCCGCGGCGAGGCCGTCGCGCCGGCGCTGCCGACCGCCACCGCCGGCGCGCCCGAGGAGGGCGAGCGATGATCGAGGTCACTCGCCGCGGCTTCCTCGCCGGCATCGGCGCCCTCGCCGGTGGCCTCACGCTCGGCATCGACCTGCGCGACGCCCGCGCCGCCGCTGCCGCCGCCGAGTTCCGCCCCGGCGCGTTCATCCATATCGACGCCGCCGGCGTGGTGCACCTGGTGTGCAGCCGCTCGGAGATGGGCCAGGGCATCCGCAGCTCGCTGCCGGTGCTGCTCGCCGACGAGCTCGGCGCCGACTGGGCGCGCGTGCGTGTGATCCAGGGCGACGGCGATACTCGCTACGGCAACCAGAACACCGACGGCTCGCGCAGCGTGCGCGACTTCGAGCAGACGATGCGCCTGGCCGGCGCCACCGCCCGCGCGATGCTGATCACCGCCGCGGCCCGGCGCTGGAAGGTGCCCACCAAGGGTCTCCTCGCGCGCGACCACGCGATCGTCGACGACGCCCGCGGCCGCTCGCTGGGCTTCGGCGAGCTGGTCGCCGCCGCCGCCTTGCCAGCCCCCAAGATCGAGCTCGGGCCACCGCCGGCGGACGCGCGCGCCGGGGGGCCGCTGCCGCTCATCGACGCCGCCGCCTACGTCACCGGCGCCGCCCGCTACGGCGCCGACGTGATCCTGCCCGGCATGCTCACCGCCGTGATCGCGCGGCCGCCGGTGGTCGGCGATCAGGTCGCCCACGTCGACGACACCTCGACCAGGCTGGTGCCCGGCGTGCGCCACGTGGTGACGCTCCCGGCGTGGTCGGCGCCGGCGGCGTTCCAGCCCCTGGGCGGCGTCGCCGTGGTCGCCGACCACACCTGGGCGGCGATGCAGGGACGCGCCGCGCTGGCGGTGACCTGGAAGCCGGGCGATCAGCCGCGGGTGTCGTCGACGAGCTATCGCGCCGCGCTCGAGGCCTCGGCCCGTAGCGCCGGCACCGTCGCGCGCCAGGTCGGCGACGCCGACGCCGCCCTCGCCGGCGCCGCCGAGGTGATCACCGCCGAGTACTACGTGCCGTTGCTCGCGCACACGCCGATGGAGCCGCCGGCGGCGGTCGCGCGCTACCAGCGCGGCGCCGACGGTGATCGCTGCGAGGTGTGGGCGGCGACCCAGAACCCGCAGTCGGCCCAGGCCGAGGTCGCGCGCGCGCTCGAGCTGCCGCTCGAGGCGGTCACCGTGCACGTGACGTTCCTCGGCGGCGGCTTCGGTCGCAAGTCGAAGCCCGACTACGTCGCCGAGGCCGCGCTGCTCTCGCGCGAGGTGGGCGCGCCGGTGCGCATCCAGTGGAGCCGCACCGACGACGTGCGCCACGGCTACTACCACGCCGCCAGCGCCCAGCGCCTCGAGGCCGGCCTCGGCGCCGACGGCGCGCTGGTGGCGTGGCGGCACCGGGTGGCGTCTCCCCCGATCGGCTCGACCTTCGTCGTCGGCGCCGATCGGCTGTCGACGGGCGAGCTCGGCCAGGGCCTGCTCGATCTGCCGCTGGCCATCCCCGCGGTGCGGGTGGAGGCGTGTCCCGCCGAGGTGCCGGCGCGCATCGGCTGGATGCGCTCGGTGTACAACATCAACCACGCGTTCGCGGTGCAGAGCTTCATCGCCGAGCTGGCCCACGCTCGCGGCCGCGACCCCAAGGCGATGCTGCTCGACGTGCTCGGCCCGGCGCGCGAGGTCTCGCTGGCCGAGCTCGGCATCGCCGCCCTGCCCAACTACGGCGCGTCCCTCGACGTCCACCCCGTCGACGCCGGTCGTCTGCGCCGGGTCATCGAGCGGGTCACCGTCGCCGCCGGCTGGGACGGCCGCGGCGCCCGCGCCCTGGGGCTGGCCGCCCACCGCAGCTTCCTCACCTACGTCGCGGTGGTGGCCGAGGTGATCGCCGACCCGCGAGGCAAGCCGGTGGTCGATCAGGTGTGGATCGCGTGTGACGCCGGCCGCGTGATCAACCCCGATCGCGTGAAGAGCCAGCTCGAGGGCGCGGTCACCTTCGCGATGAGCCTCGCCCTGCACGGCGAGATCACCGTCGACGACGGCGCCATCACCCAGACCAACTTCCGCGACTACCCGCTGGCGCGCATCGCCGAGACCCCACGTGCGGTCCACGTCGACGTGATCGCCAGCGACCACGCGCCGGGCGGCGTCGGCGAGCCGGGCGTGCCGCCGGTGACCCCGGCCATCGCCAACGCGATCTTCGCGCTGACCGGCGAGCGCCTGCGCGCGCTGCCGCTGCGCGGCGCGTGGTCGCCGCCGGCACGCAGCGGCGCCCCGGTGTAGAACCGGGCACGATGTCGCTGCAGTGGTACCCGGGCCACATGACCAAGGCCCGGCGCGAGCTCGCCGAGCTGATGCCATCGCAGGACGTCGTCATCGAGGTGCTCGACGCGCGCCTGCCGCTGGCCAGCAGCAACCCGCTCATCGCCGAGCTGCGCGCGGGCAAGCCGTGCGTGAAGGTGCTCACCCGCAGCGACCTGGCCGACCCGACGGTGACCGTGGCGTGGCTGGCCCACCTGCGCGTCGACGGCGAGGTGGTGGCCCTGGCGTCGACCAACGCCAAGCCCGACCTCGCGCGCCGGGCGATCACCAGCGCGTGCGAGCGCCTCGGCGGCCGCCGCGCCCCCGACCGCCCGGTGCGCGCCCTCATCACCGGCGTGCCCAACGTCGGCAAGTCGACCTTGCTCAACACCCTCGTCGGGCGGCCGGTGGCCAAGGTCGGCGACAAGCCGGCGGTGACCAAGGGCCAGCAGAAGGTGGCGCTGCGCCAGGGCATGCTGGTGACCGACAGCCCCGGCCTGATGTGGCCCAAGGTCGAGGACGAGCGCGCCGCGTTCCGGCTCGCCTTCGCCGGTTCGATCCCCGACACCGCGATCGACTACCTCACCATCGCGATGTTCGGCGCCGAGGCGTTGCTGACCCGCTACCCCGAGCGCGTGGTCGCCCGCTACAAGCTGGCGGCGACGCCGCGCTCGCCCGAGGCGCTGCTCACCGAGGTCGGGCGCCGGCGCGGCGGGCTCCGGCCCGGCGGCGTGGTCGACCTGCACAAGGCCGCCGAGGTCCTGGTCCACGAGTTCCGGGCCGGGGTGATGGGGCCGATCAGCCTCGAGGACCCGCCCGCGGCGGCGTGAGCGCGAGGTCACCGCTGGCTCGCGTGGGCGCGCGCTCGTATGCTCGTCGGCGATGTGCCGCAACATCCGCCCGCTGTTCAACTTCGAACCGCCCGCCACCGACGACGAGGTCGCCGCGGCGGCCCTGCAGTACGTCCGCAAGGTGAGCGGCACCCGGGAGCCGCGCGGCCGCAACGCCGCGGTGTTCGAGCAGGCGGTCGCCGAGATCGCGGCGATCACCCGCCGCCTGGTCGACTCCCTCGAGACCACCGCGTCGCCGAAGAACCGCGAGGTCGAGGCCGCCAAGGCGCGCGCCCGCAGCGCCCACCGCTACGTGCGCGTGCCGTGACCTAGCTCGGCTCGTCGAGGCTCGCGCAGTGCGACGCCACCAGGTGGCCAGCCACGGTGCCGCCGTCGAAGGTCAGCGCGGCGGTGAAGGCCACCACGTCGGCGGTGCGCGCCACCGGCGTGAGCGTCACCGAGGTCGCGGCAGCGCCGAGCGGGCCGCCCAGCAGATCGCCGACGAAGTCGAGCACGCTGCCGGCGCCGGTGGTCACGGTGAGGTCGACCGGATCGTCGGCGCCGTCGATGATGAGCGTGTAGTCCGGCGTCGGCGACGCCTTGGTCGGGCAGCCATCGGCACCCCCGGCGTAGGCCTCGACGTGCAAGGTGTCGCCACCGGCCGCCGAGGTCACGCCGTAGTAGGCCCGGGCGAAGGCGCGGGTGGTCGCGCCGAAGCTGGCGGTGAGATCGAGGGTTGCGCAGTCGCCGGTGCACGTGGTCGCCAGGCCGGCGGCGTCGGCGGGGGCGGGCTGCGCGTCGACCGCGGGGGCGTCCTCGCCGCCGCAACCTGACGCCAGCACCGCGATGAGCCCTCCGAGCATCCAGCAACGCATGCGTCGACGGTACACCACGGCTCAGCCGTCGACGGCGGGCGTCACCAAGGTGAGGTAGCCATCGTCGTCGATGCGCGCGGCGCCCTCCTTGAGCAGCCGACCGGCGGCGCGCTTGAACGCCTTCTTGCTCAGGCCGAGCACCTCGCGGATCCGCTCGGGGCTCGAGTGATCGCCCAGCCGCGGCGCCCCGGGGCGCGCGAGCAGCGCGCGGATGCGCGCGGCGTCGCCGGCGAGCTCCTGGTGCGCGAGCTGGCGCAGCGACAGCACGATCTTGCCGCCGGGCAAGACGTCGGTGACCCGCGCCCGGGTCGCCTCGCCACGACGGAGCCGATGCGGCTCGGCCGCTGGCACCAGGCCGACGAAGCGGCGCTCGACGATGACGAACAGGCCGATGTCGGGATCGTTGCGCCAGGCCACGCCGTCGAGCCACTCGCCGACCTGGTAGCGCCGCGGCGGCTCGGCGAGCAGCTCGCCCACCGCCATCGTGCCGGCCAGGCGGCCGCTCTTGTCGATGTACAGGCCGATCGGGTGGCGCTCGCCGACGTGGAGCTCCCTGCTCTGCTGCGCGAACGGCACCAGCAGCTCCTTGCCGAGGCCCCAGTCGACGAACGCGCCGACCTCCGTGGTCGCGGTGACCTCGAGGAACGCCACCTCGCCCAGCGCCAGCCGAGGCATCCGCGTGGTCGCGATCGGGCGCTGCTCGGAGTCGTGGTGGACGAACACGTCGACGTCGTCGCCGACCGCACGCCCGGCCGCCACCTCGCGCGCCGGCAGCAGCACGGTGTCGCCGCGGTCGTCATCGTCGATGGCGAGGAACGCGCCGGCCGCCGCGAGCCGCCGGATGGGCAAGGTCACCCGCCGGCCGAGCACCAGGTCGATCGTCATCGCCCGCACCATGCCAGAAGCGTGCGCCGCCCGCGCGGTATCGGTTGGCCCGGCGCGGCGGCCGGGCCCAGCCAGCCTCAGCCCACGTGACGGACGAGCCACGCCACCAGCGGCGCCATCGCCTGGCCGTGGCCGGTGAGCCAGCCGGCCAGCGCCGGCTGGTGCAAGAGCCCACGCGGGATCGCCGGCGCCGTCACCGTCAGCCCGCGCATCCGCGGCAGGTCGGCGCGCGGATGATCCGGTGGCAAGCCGCGCGGCACCCGCTTGAAGTCGTCGTGGCCGCCGACCCGGTAGCCCGCCGCGCGCAGCCGCTCGATCACCTTGGCCAGCTCGCCGCCGGCCTTGTCCACCACCGCGCGCCGCCAGCGCGCGAGCTGGTCGGGCTCGAACACGTAGATGCCCGCGCCCACGAACTCCTCGTCGACGCCGAGGTGCACGTACACCGCGGCGGCGCCGCCCCGGACCAGCTCGGCCTCGCCGACCCGCACCACCGCGCCGATGTGCGTCTTGTACGGGGTCTTGTCCTTGCTGAAGCGAACGTCGCGGTGCAGCCGCATCACCTTCGCCGGCATCAGCGCCAGCCCGCGGTAGGCAGGCACCAGGGCCCGCCCGACCTCGGTCAACAGCGCGTTCATCGGCTGCACCCATTCGCGCTCGTAGCGGGCCTTGTTGGCCTGGTACCAGTCGCGGTTCATCTCCACCGCGAGCTCGTGGAAGAACGCCGGCGCGGTGCGGGCGAACCCGGCGAACGCTGGCGTTGCCTCGGCGGCGCCCGCGCCCTTGGCCTTGCCGGAAGCGCGCCGCGCCGCCTTGGCCGTGGCGGAGGTGGGGCGCGCCGTCGACGATCGGCGAGCGGAGCCCGAGGAAGCGGAGCCAGCAGCACGCGGCATGCGCGGAATCTACCGCACCGCACGACCGGTCAGATGACACCGACGGCGTGACCACGCGCGTACGACGCGGGCCGCACGCACCGAAGCTCCCCTCGTCGGCCCGGCGCGTGTCACGCGTGACCGCTGCAACCTGTGCAGCGGTCGCCGACCAACGTCGATGCTCGTCGCCCTCGCCTTGCGCCATCGCCGCGCGCCCGTCGATGCTCGGCGCGTGACCGCGAACCCCATCGAGCTGACCTCGCGCCGCGCCGACTCCCAGCAGCTGGTGCGGCAGTGGGCGATCTTGCGGCTGTTGTCCGACGCCGCCGCCGGCCGCAGCGTCAAGGATCTCGCGGAGCAGCTCGGCGTCAGCAAGGCCACCATCCAGCGCGACCTCGCCACCCTCGAGCGCGACTTCGCCGTCGTCGAGCAGCCCCAGGGCAAGCAGAAGCGCCTCTACCGCCTCGACCACAGCGTGCGCGCCCTCGAGGCGATCACCTTCGGCGCCGCCGAACTGCTGGCGATCCACGCGGCCCTGTCGTCGCTGCACGGCCTGGTCGGCACGCCCATCCACGACGACCTGCGCACCGTCGTCACCAAGCTGCGCGGCTTCCTCAGCGCGCGCCACAACGGCGGCCTCGACGCCCTCGCCCAGGTGTTCGCGCCGCACGCGCGCGGCTACGTCGACTACGGCGCCCAGGCCGGCGTCATCGATCAGCTGGTCGACGCCATCGCCCGCCGACGCACCTGCACGCTGTCGTACTTCGCGGCCTGGCGCGGCACCACCCGCCGCCACACCGCGCGCCCGCTGCGCCTGGTGTGGCACCGCTCGGCGCTCTACCTGCTCGCGTGCCTGGGCGACCACGAGCGCATCACCACCCTCGCCGTCCAGCGCATCCGCGACCTCGACGTCGGCAAGGGCGAGTTCACCCCGCCGCGGGTCGACGTCGACGCCCACACCCACAAGGCCTTCGGCATCTTCGTCGCCGATCGCGAGGAGGACGTCGAGATCCACTTCGCCGCCGACGTCGCCTGGCAGCTGCTCGAGCGAACCTTCCACCCCGACGAGCAGAAGGCGCTGCGCGACGACGGCGTGCTCGTGTACAAGCTGCGCTCGAGCGCCCAGTGGGAGATCGTCCCGTGGGTCCAGAGCTACGGCGCCGCCGCGCGTCTCGTCTCCCCACCCGCCTGGCGCGACCTGCTCGCCCGCAGCCTGACCGCGGCGGCCGCGCAGTACGCCTGACGCTGCCACCCACGCGCCCGCCGGTCCTCCTGGGCGCTGGCGCGACGTGCCGACGTGGGCGCGTCGTGATGCACGCTCGGCGGCGGTCACGAGCTGGTGCCGACTGTCGATGACAACCGGCATGGCGCGGTGCCTCGGACGCGGAGCGCGACGCTGGTCGGCGGATGACGCAACACCCTGCCGCGCGAGGGCAGAGGCCAGCGCCTTCGCGGCTATTTCCCTTGACGGTTAATTAACCAGATGGCAAACAAGAGCCGTGGCCGACGACTCCCTGACCCTCGTGTTCGGCGCCCTCGCCGATCCGACCCGGCGCGCCATCCTCACGCGCCTGGCGTCGGGCGAGGCGTCGGTCAAGGAGCTCGGCGCGCCGCTCGAGATCTCCGGGCCCGCGCTGACCAAGCACCTCAAGGTGCTCGAGCGGGCCGGCCTCATCTCGCGCAGCCGACGCGCGCAGCAGCGGCCGTGTCGCATCGAGGCCCGCGGCCTCGCGGTCGCCGACGACTGGATCGCGCAGTACCGGGAGATGTGGGAGGCGCAGCTCGATCGCCTCGGCGAGTACCTCGCCACCATCACCGGCAAGCCGCAGCCGCTCGCCGAGCAACCCGCGCCGCGCCCGCCCGTGCGGACCGCCCGCGTTCGCAGCCCCGCCGCGACCACGGCCACCGGTCGTAGCGCCACCCCACCCGAGACCGCCACCGCGCCCCGTCGACCGTCGACCTCCAGGAGACGCCCCCATGCCCGCAAAGCCCGCACGTCGTGAATCCAACGAGCTCTCGATCTCGCGCCTGTACGACGCCCCCGTCGACCTGGTGTGGGACGCCTGGACCGATCCAGCACGGGTCGCGATGTGGTGGGGGCCGCGCGGCTTCACGCTGACCCATCACGCCAAGGACCTGCGCCCGGGCGGCACCTGGCGCTACACGATGCACGGCCCCGACGGCGTCGACTACCCGAACGTCACGCACTATCACGTCGTCGAGCCCCGCCGCCGCCTCGTCTACGACCACGGCGCGACGGACGAGACGCCGCCGCTGTTCCGCGTGAACGTCACCTTCACCGAGGTCGACGGCAAGACCCGCATGGACATGACCATGACCTTCGCCACGCCGGAGGTCGCCGAGCAGACCCGCCGGTTCATCAAGCAGGCTGGCGGCGAGGGCACCTGGGATCGCCTCGCCGAGCACCTCGGCGACACCCCCGACGCGCCGCGCTTCGTCATCAACCGCACCTTCGACGCGCCCATCGCGCAGGTGTTCTCGATGTGGACCGAGCCCGAGCACATCGCGCGCTGGCTGCCTCCGACCGGCGCCGAGGCGCGCTTCCACCGCGCCGAGATCGCCGTCGGCAAGACCACGTTCTTCTCCGTCACCGGGCCGCACGGCACGTTGCACGCCACCGCCGAGTACCTCGCCATCGAGCCGCCGCGCCTCGTCGTCTATCGCCAGCGCTTCTGCGACGCCGACGAGCGCCCGCAGCGTCCGCCCATGGGGCCCGACTTTCCGCTCGCCTTCCACACCACCGTGGAGCTCACGGCCGAGGCCGACGATCGCACGCGGGTCACCGTGACCTGGCGCCCCGACGGCGACGTGTCGGCCGCGGGGCTGGCGTCGTTCGTCGCCGCGCGCCCGGGCATGGCGCAGGGCTGGACCGGCTCCTTCGACAAGCTCGAGGCGCTGCTCGAGGCGTAGCGCCCGGCGAGCCCGGGCCGCAACACCTCGATCTCGTCGAGCGACGCCACCACCCGGTGCGGTGGGTAGCAGCGGCGCACGCGTGCGACGCCCGGATCTCGGGCCCGCCTCGGCCAGCCGATGGCGGGATGACGGGATGGCGGGCGCTGGCCCGCGCCCCGCGCGTGGCGACGCCTTCGCCGCGCACCAGGACGCCTCGTTCGCATCGGCCAGCCACTGCATGTCCGGACCTATCGGTTGGCCGCGCGGCTGCCGCTTCGCTATGAGGGCGGCAACCCCTAGGAGCCCATCACACATGAAGACCGTCATCGATCACATCCCCGGCACCGTCAGCGACTTCCTCGACACCGTCACGCAGGACGCGGCGGCCACCTCCGCCGGTGAGGCCGTTCTGGCCGTGGCGCTCGCGGAGCCCTCGCCCCAGCTACGCGCGAAGGCCCGCGCCCTGCTCGCGTCGTTCCAGGAGCCGCGCCTCGAGCGCGCCCTGGGGACCCTGTGGGGCCGCTGCTACGCCGACTCCACCGAGACCTTGGCCGACGATCTCGCCCGGCTCGCGGAGCAGGCCGACCTCGACGTGCCGACGCTCGCCTTTCACCTCCAGGCCATCAACCCCGACGCCTCCGACGCGTGGCAGGTGTGCGCGCCGTACCTCGGCGAGGCCTACGTGCGCGCCGAGATCGCCGCCGCCCTCACCCGCATGCCCACCGTGCTGCAGCTCGTGAAGGCGCTGCCGGCGCAGCGCCTGTTCCCCATCCTGCGCGAGCTCACCAACCTCACGTCGCTGTCGTTCAAGGTCGCCGAGGCGACCCCGATGATCGACCTCTCGCACATGACCGCGCTGACCTCGCTCGAGGTCAGCGGCCCCGTGACCGACTTCCCCGCCGCCTGCATCGCGGGGCTCCCGCTCACCAGCATCGAGCTCACCGGCACCGAGATCGACGACCTCTCGGGCCTGGCGACGGCGTCCGCGCTGCGCTGGCTCAAGGTTCGCTGGAGCCCCGCCGGCACCTTCCCGAGCGCGCCGTGGCCGGAGCTGCAGAGCCTCGAGCTCGTGCGCCTGCGGAACCTGACCAGGCTGCCGTCGCTCGCGCAGCTCACCAAGCTCGAGGAGCTCACCCTCCGTGACTCGCCCATCGTCGAGCTGCCCGAGGACATCTCGGCGTGCGTCGAGCTCAAGAACCTCACCCTGTCGGACCTCCCGATCACCACCTTGCCCGAGGGCCTCGGCGCCCTCTCCTTGATGGAGCTCAACCTGGTGGCGCTCACGTTGTCGAGCTTGCCGGCGTGGAGCGGCGCCACCTCGCCCGAGTGGGTCAACATGGACATGGTCGAGGTGACCGATCCGTCGCCGCCCACCTCCGCCGAGGCCTTCCTCAAGCTGCCCTCCACCGCCGTCGTGATGAAGGACCTCGTCAACTACCTCGACCACGACTGCATGGCCAAGGGCCCGCGCATCCAGGCCGCCGTCGACGCGTGGGAGCGGGGTGACGACCTGCGCGCCGCCAAGATCCCCGAGCTCATCGTCGCCATCTCGCGCGCCTACCGCGACGACACCTACCAGCCCCTCGCCGACACCATCGCCGACAAGGGCGGCCCTCTCGAGCGTGCCGCCAGCGCCCTCCTGCCGGCCACCGCGAGCTGGTCGATCGAGACCTTCCAGGAGCACGCCGCGCGCCTGGCCTCGCTCGACGGCTTCGACCCCGCCGCCTACCAGGCCTTCGCCTGCGAGGCGCTGGGACTGTAGCGAGCGCGGCGCGACCTCGTCGACGCCCGCGTCGACGGGCGTATGGTCGCGCCATGAGCGTCGAGCTCGAGGCCTGCCTGCCCGCCGCGTTGCGCGGCCCTGCCACCACCATCACGCCGATCGCCGCCGGCCTGTCCGGCGCCGGCGTCTACCGCGTCGTGGCCGCCGCCGCTCGGTACGTGCTCAAGGTGGCGGCGCCGCACGAGCCCCTCGACGGTTGGCGCGTTCGCACCGACATCCAGCGCGCCGCGGCCGCCGCCGGCGTCGCGCCGCGGGTCGTGCACGTCGACGAGGATCGCCACGCCGTCGTGTCCGACCTCGTCGCCGACCAGTCGCTCGTCGCTCGCTTCGCCAACCCGGCCGCGCGCGCCGAGGCCATCGGCGCCGCGCTGGGTCGCGTCCACGCGCTGCCAATTCCTCCGGGGGTGACCACCAAGGCGCCACGGGCGTTCCTCGCCGAGGTGTGGCCGTCGCTCGACGGCTTCCCGGTCCCCGCGTGGGCCGGCGACGTCGTGCGGCGCGCCCTCGACGAGG
The DNA here is from genome assembly GCA_041389945.1 of Kofleriaceae bacterium. Taxonomy (GTDB): domain Bacteria; phylum Myxococcota_A; class Polyangia; order Haliangiales; family Haliangiaceae; genus JAWKQW01. The sequence continues at coordinate 325,830 of JAWKQW010000009.1, read as the reverse complement.
CGCCGCCGCCGGCGGACCGCGCGCCGGTGCTCAGCCACAACGACGTCAACCCGTCGAACCTCGTCTACGACGGCGAGCGCTACCTGCTCCTCGACTGGGACGCCGCCGGCCCCAACGACCCCTGCTACGACCTCGCCACCATCGCCGTGTTCCTGAACTTCGACGCGGCCACCAGCGCGCACCTCATCGCCGCGCACGACCAGGCCCCGGTCGCCGCGACCCTGCCGACGAGCTTCCTCTACCTGCGCCGCCTGATCGCCGCGTTGTGCGGCACGCTGTTCCTGCGGGTCGCGCGCAGCGGCGGCCACCCCGGCGCTGCCGGCGACGAGTCCCTCGACCACGCGCCCACCCTGGCCGACATCCACGGCGGCATGCGCGCCGGCACCGTCGACGTGCGCACCCCCGCCGGCCAGTGGCAGTTCGCCCAGGCCCTGCTCAAGACCAGCGTCACGCCGCTTGCGTGAGCCTAGCGACGCGCGACCAGCGCATCGGCCACCTTGGTGAGCTGGCTTTCCATGCCCATCGCCGACCGCTTGGTCCATTCCGGATCGCGGTGCGGCTCGACCGCGATCACCATCCGCGCCTGCCCCGCGCTGCGCGAGAACACCACCGTCATCGAGTTCTCGTACGGCGGCGCTCCGGGCACAACGTCGATCATGTGAGTCAGCCGGAGCCGCTCGTTCGGCACCACCTCGGTGAACGACCCGCGGGTCGCATGGGACAGCGGCATCCCCGCCTGCTCCATGAACACGATCGTGTCGGGCTCCGACGCGATCATGTCGTAGTGCAACGCGCCGCCGACCCGCGGGTCGATCGTGTGCACCTCGACCCGGAACCCACGCGGCCCCCACCACGACTCGACCCGTCCTTCGTGGTCCACAGCGCCCACAGCTCGTCGACCTCGGCGTCGTAGCTCCGCTCGAAGGTCACCGGCGCTTGCTGTTCGTCGCTCATCGCTTCTTCTCCTGACTTCGAGGTGTCGTCGACGTCTGGGCGCGCCGCCGCTCGAGCGCGTGCCCGAACCGATCGAGCCGCGCCTCCCACAGCTGATGGAACCCGGCGAGCCAGCCCTCCAGCTCGCGAAACGGCTCCGGCCGCAGCGAGTACAGCCGCCGCTGCCCGTCGGGCCGCATCCGCACGAACCCCGCGTCGAGCAGCACCCGGAGGTGCCGCGACACCCCCGACTGCTGCACCCGCACCCGCTCGACCAGGTCGTTCACCGGCTGCTCGCCCCCACGCAAGCACTCCACGATCGACCGCCGCGTCGGATCCGCGAGCACCTGGAAGGCGTCGACATGCACGGATGGATATATACACGCTCGCGCATATATCGTCAACCTGTTCTGTGTCTCCGCGCAGCCATCGTCGGCGCCCGGCCGTGATGCAATACGGCCATGGCCAAGCCGCTGGTGCCCGGTGTCTACGAGCACCCGGTCACCAAGGCGCTCGCGCCGCTGCTCGACCACGCCGACCGCGCAGTCGTCGAGGCCATCCCGCCAGGGCAACTCTCGGCCGTCGTCTCGCGCCAGCTCGACGGTGCGATCCGCCAGCTCTTCGCCGCCTCGGCATCGCGTGACCATGTCGACCTCAGCCTCGCGCTCTCGAGCCGCCTGAGCGCGGCGATCGCCGAGGTCGCCGCCGATGCCACCTCGGACCTCGACCTGGCGCCACCGCCACGCCGCCTCATGTCGATCGGCGAGCCGATGGGCGGGCGCCCCACCACGTCGCTCACTCGCTCGACGCTGTTCACCCGCAGCCACCGCGAGCCACGGCTCGCCGCCGAGCTGATCGCCGAGATCGACTGCGCCGACCGGGTCGACCTCCTCGTCGCCTTCATCACCGTCGGCGGGGTGCGCGCCCTGCGCGACGCGCTCGAGCGCCTCGCGCTCAGGAGCACACCGTCACCTCGCCTGCGGGTGCTCACCACGGCCTTCACCGGCACCACCGAGATGGCCGCGCTCGACCTCCTGGCGCGGCTCCCCGGCGCCGAGGTCCGGATCTCGCTCGACACCCGCCGCACGCGGCTCCACGCCAAGGCCTACCTGTTCCATCGAGCGCGCGAGCTGTCGACCGCCTACGTCGGCTCCGCCAACCTCACCGCCACGGCACTCGGGGCCGGGCACGAGTGGATGCTCAAGGTCAGCGCCACCGATCTCGCTCACGTTGTCGAGCACTTCGAAGGCACCTTCGAGACCCTCTGGCAGGACGCCGAGTTCGAGCGCTACGACCCGGACGACGAGTTGCAACGCGCCCGGGTGACCGCCGCGCTGCGGGCCGAGCGGGCCAGCGCCGTCGACGACGCGCTCACGCTGGTCGCGCTTCGCCCGTATCCATTCCAGGAGGCGATCCTCGAGCGCCTCGCCGCCGAGCGCCAGGCCGGGCACCGCCGCAACCTCGTGGTCGCCGCGACCGGCACCGGCAAGACGGTGGTGGCCGCCTTCGACTACGCGCGCCTCGCCGCTGCTGCCGGCGTCTTGCCTCGCCTGCTCTTCCTCGCCCATCGCCAGGAGCTGCTCGCGCAGGCGCGCGACACGTTTCGTCACGTGGTCGGCGACGCCGCCTTCGGCGAGCTGGTCCATGGCGGTGCCGAGGCCACCCGCGCCGACCACGTGTTCGCGACCATCCAGAGCTCCGCCGGCCTGCTCGCTCGGTTCCCGGCCGATCACTGGGGCCACGTCATCATCGACGAGTGCCACCACATTCCGGCCACCTCGTACCAGGACGTCCTGCGACGGCTGCGACCACACACGTTGGTCGGACTGACCGCCACCCCGGAGCGCACCGACGGACGCTCGCTCTTGCCCGACTTCGACGACCGCGTCGCCGCCGAGCTGCGGCTCTGGCACGCGCTGGAGCAGCAGCTCCTGGTGCCGTTCGACTACTACGGCATCTCGGACGGCACCGATCTGCGGCACGTCCGGTGGTCACGCACCGGCTACGACCTCGGCGGCCTGGCGGAGCTGTACACCGGCGACCACGCCCGCGCCGATCTCGTCCTGCGCCAACTCGCGCGACGGGTCGCCGATGTCCGGCAGCTCCGCGGACTCGGCTTCTGCGTCAGCGTCGAGCACGCCGAGTTCATGGCCGCCCACGCCACCGCGCGCGGCATCCCGTCGATCGCCGTCCACGGCGGCACCGCAGCGTCGATTCGCGAGAGCGCCCCACGTCGCCTGCGCGAGCGTGAGGTCAACCTGGTGTTCACGTGCGACCTGTACAACGAGGGCGTCGATCTGCCCTTCGTCGATACCCTCCTCCTGCTTCGGCCGACCGCGAGCGCCACGCTGTTCCTTCAGCAGCTCGGGCGGGGTCTGCGCCTCCACGAGGACAAGACCGCCTGCCTGGTGCTCGACTTCATCGGCCAGCACCGCGAAGAGTTTCGCTTCGAGGCGATGCTCGGCGCGCTCACCGGCCTGCCCCGCGCCAAGCTGCGGCCGTCGGTCGAGCGCGGCTTCCCGCTGTTGCCAAGCGGCTGTGCGGTGAGCCTCGACGCGGTCGCCCGTGCACAGATCCTCGACGCCCTGCGCCGGACCCTCGGCGGAGGCCTGCGACGCCTCGGCGGTGAGCTGCGTGAGCTCAGCGCCAGCGGCGCATCGCTGTCTCTCGGCGAGTTCCTGCGCGAGACCGGCCGCGACGCCAGCGAGGTCTACACCGACGACTTTGGTTGGCGCGCCGTCCAGCGCGAAGCCGGCGTGCCATGCGACGACGCCGAGGCCGAGACCAGCCGATGTCTCGGGCGCCTCGTGCACGCCGACGATCCGGGCCACCTCGCGGCCCTCCGTTACATCGCCGCGGGGAACGCCCCAACGGATGATCTCGGCCGGCGGCGCGCGCTCATGTACGACGCTCAGGTACGCGCGCGCGGCGTCCTGCGCGCCGCGGAGGCCACCGCGGTCGATCTCGCCGCCCGTCCTCGCCTTGCCGCCGAGCTCGTCGAGCTCACCGAGCACCTCGCCAGCGCGGCCACCCCGCGACCCGACGTGTGGCCCGAGCCCGACTGGCCGCTGGCGCTGCATCGATGCTACCAGCGTCGCGAGATCGTCACCGCCGTCGGCGAGCGTCGCGCCGGCGACAAGATCAGCGTGCCCCAGGGCGGCATCCTTAAGCTCGACGACTCTCGCCGCGAGCTCCTGTTCGTGACCCTCGACAAGTCCGGCGGCGAGTTCACCGCGACCACCCGCTACCGCGACTACGCCATCAGCCGCGACCTCTTCCACTGGGAGACCCAGGGCGTCGCCAGCGTCGACTCCGCCGCCGGCCGGCGCTACCTCGACAGCCCCGCCAACGGCTGGCGCTTCTTCCTCTTCGTCCGCTTCGACCGCGACGCCCCGTACACCTTCCTCGGCCCCGCCACCTACCTCCAGCACGCCGGCGACCGCCCCATCGGCATCACCTGGCGCCTCACCCACCCCATCGCCCCCGACCTCCTCGAGCGCTTCCTGGTCCTCGGCCAAAGCTGACGGCGCTCGAACCGGAGCGGTGGTGACATCGAGCGTCGACGAACCGGCTCAGCCAACCATGGAGCGGGATAAGGGATTCGAACCCTCGACCTTCAGCTTGGGAAGCTGACACTCTACCACTGAGTTAATCCCGCAGAGGCCCGGAACGATACAGGAAACCGGGCGCCGGTCAAGCGCGCGCGATGCGGCGCCGCGCGTACGACCGCGGGGGTGCGTGCTACCGTGGCCGCCGTGGCCCGCGACGCGAACCGACCGTCGCCCGAGCAGCTCGAGCGGTACCGGGCGATGAGCCCTGCCCAGCGGTATCGGCAGGCGTGTGCGCTCAACTGGACGGCGCGACGACTTCGACTCGCCCACGAGCGCGCGCTGCATCCGGACTGGGACGACGCGACGCTCGCGGCGCACGTGCGCAGGATCTTCCTCCGTGCAGCCACCTGACCTGATCGCGCCCTTCGTCACGCGCCTCGAGGCGCTCGGCGTCCCCTACTTCGTCACCGGTAGCACCGCGGGGATCCTGTACGGCGAGCCCAGGCTGACGCACGACGTCGACCTCGTGGTCGACCTGCGCCCGGCCGACGCGGCGCGGTTCGTGGCGGCGTTCCCCGAGGAGGAGTTCTACTGCCCGCCCGAGGACGTGCTCGCGATCGAGGTCCGCCGCGGTCATCGCGGCCACTGCAACCTCATCCACCACGCGACGGGGTTCAAGGCCGACGTCTACCTGGCCTTCGACGAGTTGCACCGGTGGGCGCTCGCGCATCGCCGCGCGCTCGACCTCGAGGGGATGCGCGTCCAGGTCGCTCCCGTGGAGTACGTCATCGTGCGAAAGCTGGAGTACTACCGCGAAGGGCGGTCGGAGAAGCACCTGCGCGACGTGCGCTCGATGCTCGAGGTCTCCGCGAGCACGATCGATCACGCGCGCCTCACCGAGCTCATCGCGCAGCGCGGCCTCGACGCCGAGTGGGCGCTGCTCGAGCGGTGACCGCCGACGCGCGGCGGACGCCGAGCAGGCTCGCCGGCGCGCAACGCGGCTGATCGCCGGCGGCGGACCAGCAGCCGGCGCTCACGCCGTAGCCGCGGCCGCGCGCACGATCAGCGGGTGACGACGTCGAAGACGTCGCCGCCGGTGGGCGGCTCGACCACGGGCACGAGGTTGGTCTCGTCGCTGGCGGTGATCGGCAGGGTGTAGAGCTCGGCGACGTTGTCCTGGCCATCGTCGGCGGCGAACACCAGCGCGGCGCTGTCGGCGGTCCAGCCGAAGGCGGTGCTGTCCTGCGAGGCGCTGCCGGCGTCGCCGATGATGGCGAGGCGGCGCAGCGTGGGGGTGGCGAGGACGATGACGTAGGGCTGGTACTTCTCGTCGAGGGTCCAGTCGGCGTTGAAGGCCAGCTTGGCGTCGTCCGGCGAGAATTGCATGAGGTCGAACCGGCTCGGGCTGCCCGACGGCCGCGCGCCGTCGGTGACGCGGGTGGCGGCGGCGCTGTCGTCGGACGGCATCGTGTAGACCTCGAAGGCGCCCGAGGTGACGTCGTCGGTGGCGAACGCCAGGGTGTCGCCGTCGTTCGACAGCGCCAGCGTGTACACGTCGGCCGGCGAGCCACCGCGCAGGCGGTTGCCGTTGGTCATGAGCGTGGCGCCGGCGGCGCCGACGTCGCCGCGGTAGAGCTTGCGGACGCCGTCGAGCGCGATGCGCGCCAGCGCGATGACCTTGCCGCCCGGCGCGAACACCGGCGGCAGCACCAGGCCCGGGGTCGGCTGGCCGCCGGCGGTGGCGGCGAGGATGTCGGCGGCGCCGATGAGCACGGCGCGGGTGGAGGTCATGGTGTCCCACACGTGCAGCTCGTTCTTGTCGAGCGTGGTGAACTCGCCGCCGTAGGCCAGGTAGCGCGAGTCCGGCGACCACGCGAGGATGAACTGGGCGTCGGCGTTGGCGTCGTTGACCACGCGATCCGGACTGACCTTGACCGGGGTGCCGGCGGCGGCGCCGGCGGGGATCACGTAGATGTCGTACATGCCGGCGAGCACGCGATCGGAGCGGAAGGCGATCGTGGTGCCGTCCGGCGAGATGGCGACGTCGGTGATGTCGCCGCCGCCGGTGGCGAGCACCTCGATGTCGTCGGTGCCGTCGGCGTCGACCGCGCGCAGGGCGTCGCCGCTGGAGTAGGCGATGCGGCTGCCGTCGGCGCTCACGCTGAAGTCGTCGGCGGTGTTGGTGGTGACCTGGGTCGGGGTCACCGGCGAGGCGGCGGCACCGAGCACGAAGCGGCCGACGCGGATGTCGTTGTCGGCGGCGTAGTCGCCGCGCACGAACACGGTGGTGTCGTCGGTGGGCATCGCGTCCGGCGTGCCCGGCTCGGCGTCGGGCGAGTCGGCGGCGTCGGGCGTGCCCGGCGCGGCGTCGGGGCGCGGCGCCGAGTCAGGCCGCGGCGTGGAGCCGCCGTCGTCGCCGCAGGCAAACAGGAGCACGGCGAGCGCCGCGAGAGTCTTGGTCCCGGTGGTGTGCATGGGCGCCGTTCTACACCAGCTCGGTGTCACGTCGATGGCGGAGCGCGCTAGCATGCAGGGCATGTCGACGCGGGTCTCGGCCGACGTAACTGTGCAGAACTTTGGGCTCTCCGCCGGCGACGACGGGCTCCGGCTGGAGTTTCCCGAGGCCCGGCTGGGGCCCATGGCGGGTGAGGCCGGCGAGACCCGCTGGACCATCGCCGGCACCGAGCTGGCGGGGTTGCGGGCCCGGCTGCGCACGGGGCACTGGCAGGCCGAGCGCGGGCGCGCCACCGGGCTGACCCTGCGCGGGCCTGGCGACGCCGTCACCGCCGAGATCGCCGAGGTCGAGCTGCCCGACGGCTTCCTCATCGCCCGCTCGCCCGAGGGCGTCGAGCTGGTGGCGCCGACCGCGACCTTGCGCGGCGTCGCGATCAGCTCGCGCGGCGCGCCGACGGTGCCCGAGCAGCCGATCGAGATCGCGGTCGAGGAGCCGGCGCCGCCGCCGGTGCCGGCCGAGGAGCAGCCGTTGCGGCAGCACCGCCTGCGCTTCCTCGACGCGGTGGTCGGCGAGCTCGGCCTCACCGTGAAGGTGCAGCTCGACCTGCCGGTGCTCGGCATCCGCACCCTCGATCAGACCATCAAGGTGCCCATCGAGCGCGGCGCCATCGACTTTCGCAAGCTCGACAAGAGCCTCGACTGGCTCGAGGGCACCTTCCTCGACATCGGCATGCACGAGGGTCGGCTGGCGATCCGCTGGGGCGTGCCCATCGTGGCGCCGCAGCGCGAGATCCTGTCGTGGAGCCTCGACGACGAGGCCCGCACCCTCGCCAAGTTCGACAAGGTGCCGCTGCGCTCGCTGGCCGACTTCCGCGTCGGCGGCGCCAAGGCCGCCGCGGATCGACGCTCGGGGAAGATCGACGCCAAGCCCAAGAAGGGCGTGTTGCGCTCGCTGGTGCTCGACGACATCCTGGTCAAGCTATCGCTCACGGTGCCGCGCAGCGTGGCCATCGGCGACGGCCACGTGCTGTTCGGCGGCGACGACGCCGCCGGCATCGTCGATCTGAAGATCGCGGGCGCGGTCGGTGACGGCGGTCGCGCCGGGGCGCTGCGTGGCTCGATCGGCGCGCTCGACCTGACCCTGGCCGACGTCTCCCTCGGCGGCGCCGCCCGGGTCTCGGCGGATCGGATCCGGCTGGGCCAGCTCGATCCGATCGAGGTCCAGTTCGAGGGCTTCGCCATCGCCGGGCTGTCGACGACGATCGCCGAGATCTCGGTGACCAACCTGCGGCTCTTGCTCGGGCGCGCGCCGCAGCCGGGCGCGACCACGCAGAGCATGCCGGCGATCGTGGCGCCGGCGGTGTCGAAGCCGACGCCGTCGAGCTAGGCGTCGGGCGCCCGCGGTGCGCGCCTAGCGAGCCTCGCCGCCGGGGCCGTCGGCCCGCGACGGCGCGCGCGCGGCGCCGCCGGCGGCGCGCAGCCGCTGCACCCGCTCACCCGCGTCGAGGAAGGTCGGGTCGCGCTTGACCACCATCTCGAGGTAGTAGAGCGCCTCGGCGGCGTCCTTCATGCCGTCGTACGACACGCCGATCTCGTAGTAGAGGCTCTGGCGCTCGAGGTCGGTGAGCGAGGGCGCGTGCAGCGCCTGCTTGAACTGGTTCACCGCCGCCGACGGGTTGTGCTGCTCGCGGTAGCACAGGCCGATCATCAGGCGAGCCTGGGCCTCGCGGCTGGGGCCACGCGCCGCCTTCTCGAAGGCCTTGATCGCCTCGTCGTGCAGGCCCATGTCCTTGTAGGCTTGGCCGAGATCGTAGTGGGTGTCGGCGTCGCCGTCCTCGACGGGGCGCTCGAGCATCACCGCCGGCTTCGACGCGTTGGGATCGGACCGCTGCGGGCCGCCCTGGGCCGGATCGTCGAGCTCGGGATCGAGCTCGATGAGGTCGTCGACGACGTCGAGCTCCTCGAGGTCGAGCGCCTGGGTGTGGTTGCTCGGTGGATCGATCGCCGCGGCTGCCAGCTCGGTGGGCGACGGACCCGTGAGCTCGGCGGCGCCGGTGGCGTCGAGCTCCGCCCCGCCCTGCCCGAGCTCGGCGAGCTTGGCCTCGACCAGCGCGTGCCCGGGGTAGCGGATGAGCAGGCCATGCAGGATCTCGACGGCCTCGTCGTTCATGCCCTGGCTGATGTAGAAGTCGGCCTCGTCGAGCTCGTCCTCGAGGTTGCCCGGCGGCGGCGCGGTGGCCGGCACGTGCGCGGTGTGGGCGCCGGCGTCCTGGGTCGGCTCCGGCGCCGGGGCCGGATACGCGCGGCCGACGACCTCGCTCGGGCTCGGCGGCACGCCGAAGGCGTCGAACGCGGTGGCCTCGTCGGGCGGCGACAGCTCCGCCATCATCGGCGGCGGCGCCAGGCCGGTCTGCTCGCCGTGGGTCGCGGTCGCCTCGGGCGGCAGCTCGCTCACGTCGGCGCCGTAGGCCGGCGTCGCGAAGCCGGCGCTGGCGGCCTCGAGCTCGAACTCGGGGCCGGGCTCGACCAGCCCCGTCGGGCGATCGTGGACGTCGGGCTCGAGCTCGAACCGCGCGCGCGCGTCGGCATAGCCCGATCCGACCTGGGCATCGAAGGCGCGCGCCGCCGCCGGATCGAAGGGCAGGTCGTCGGGGGGCAGCTCGTCGGCGGGCAGCGCGAGATCGCCCGAGGCCTGGGCCAGGGAATCCGCCGCGAACTCGGCGGCGATGCGGTCGTCGATGTCCTGACCGATCGTCTCGTCGTCGAGCCGCGCCGCCTGTCCGCTCCTGGCCTGCGCCACCGCGGCGCGCGCCACCGCCCACTCCGAGGAGCTCGACCAGGTGTCGGGCGCGGGCGTGGCGATGCGCCCGGACGCGGATCGCGGCGCCGGGATCGGCCGCGCCACCGGCGTGACCGGCGTCGGGCCACCCCAGCCCGCACCACCCCGGGCGCCGGGATCGAACCCGACGTCGCTGCGCTCGACGACGCCGTCCTCGAACTCGAGGTCGTCGGCGTCGAGGGTGGCGTGCGCCATCGCCTGCACCTCGTCGACGTCGACCTGGCGGGTCTCCGCCGGCAGCCCGGCGTCGGGCAGCGCGTCGAGGGAGAAGTCGTCCTCGTCGGCCAGCGGCGGCACCACGATCACGCCGCCGCCGCGCGAGCTGGCGGCGCTGCCCGACGGCATGGTCGTGCGGCCGAGCATGGGCCCCGGCGGCCGCGCCGGCACCGGGCTGCCGTGGGGCGCGATCAGGTCGGCCGGATCGAAGTCGTCGACGTCGTCGAAGCTCGCCGCCCGCGGCCCGGCCACCACCGGCGGCAGCGGCGCCCGCGGGCCCTCGTCGAAGGCGAGGTCGTCGAAGCCATCGTCGTCGACGATCGCCACCGCCCCGCTCGAGTAGTCGTAGCTCGGCGGCGCCTCCTCCTCGCTCACCGACAGGTCGAGGCGGTGGCGGCGCGCCAGCTCGTGGGCCGGGCGATAGCCGGCATCGACGGCGAGCGCCTCGCGCAGGTAGCCCACCGCGCGGCCGACGTCGACCGGCGCGGTGCTCTCCGCGAGCTGCATCAGCTCGTCGAGCGCGTCGCCCTCGCGGCCCTGCGCCAGGTACACGTCCTTGAGCCGCTCGCGCGCTTCGAAGTTGTCAGGGTCGAGGTCGAACACCCGGCGCAGGTGGTCGATCGCCTTCTGGTGCAGGCCGTACTTCAGGTAGACGTCGGTCTCGGCGAGGACCTTGGAGATCTCCTCGGCGTGGCGCTCGCCCGCGACGCTCACCGAGCGGTAGCTGCGATCCTCGGACTTGAGCTCGTGGGAGAAGTCGGCCGCGGCGTTGCTACCGGCGCGGCCCTTGGCCAGCGCGAGGTTGTCGTCGTCGATGAGCGGCACCGCGCCGGTCATGCGATGGCCGCCCACCGCCGGGAGATCGGCGGTGATGCCGAACTTGGCCTTGTTCGCCGGCGGGCGCACCGGCGGCGGCGTGGCCGCCCGGCCGGTCGTCGCGCGCAGGGGCGGCGGGGTCGCCGCACGCGTCGGCGGCGGCGTCGGCGGCATCGCGTTGACGCCCACCCGCGCGAGCGCGTCGGGATCGTTGGGCACGAACTCGAGGATCTTGCGGAACACCGCGTCGGCCTTGGCCGTCTGCTTGTTCTCGTCGTGGATCTTGGCGAGCTCCTTGAGCACCGAGACCGTCTTGGCGCCCTGGTCGAGGGCCTGGAACGCCTGGGCCAGCATCGCCAGGGTCTCGACGTCGCGGGCGTCGGCCTTGAAGCAGGCCTGGAGCTTCTGCAGCGCGCGGCGGGCGTCGCCGCGACGCAGGTACAGGGCGGCGAGCTCGCGGCTGAGCGCGATGTTCTCTGGCTGGTGCCACAGGAGGCGCTCGGCGACCTTGATGAAGTCTTCCTGGCGCGCCTGCTTGCGCAGCTGATCGGTGGCGCGGATGAACTCGGCGATCGCGTCGGCGGTGAGGTTCTCCTTGGAGTACAGCTCGGCCAGCTTGATGCGGGTGGCGACGTTCTCGGGATCGAGCTCGACGAGCTGGCGCACCGTGGCCAGCGCTTCCTTGGTGTTGCCCTCGCGGTGGAAGTGGCCCGCCACCGCCTCGAAGTGCTGCATCGCGTCCGCGAGCAGGCCGCGCTGTCGGTACAGCTCGGCGAGGCGCAGGTTCACGTCGACCAGGTGCGGATCGATCTTGAGCACCTGCTTGAAGACCGCGATCGCCTTGTCGGTGAAGCCCTGCTCGGCGTAGACGCGCGCGACCTTGAGGTAGACCTCGGTCGCGTCCTGCTTGCTGCCGCGCTTGACGTGGAGGTCGCCGATCTTCAGCCAGACCCGGATGTCCTTCGGATCTTCCTGGACGACGCGCAGGTACTCCTTGACCGCCTTGTCGTGCTGGTTCTTCTCGGCGAGCTTGCGCGCCGAGTCCATGACCTTCTCTTTGTTGAAGGCCACGGAGTTACCGAGCTCCCGGCGGGTGTGCGTTCGTCACGATGCGATGGGCGGCGATCAGCGGCAGCGGAAAAATCTCGCGCTCGCGCATGATCGAGGCCGTTCATAAGCGTAGGGGCCGGCGCGGAAGGGGTCAAGCCGAAGGTGGGCGGGACGCGGGCCTTCCTCGACGAGGATGGCGGGGCTGGAGGCGAACACCTACATGCCCATCGGCGCAGTACGGCGCGCCTCGGCGCGGGCGTCGCACGCCAGCGGGCACGCCGCGGCTAGCCCGCGGCCAGCATTCGCGCGACGAAGCCGGTGTCGAACTCGCCCCGCTCGAACTCGGGGTGGTCGAGGATCCGCCGCAAAAACGGGATGTTGGTGCGCGGGCCCTCGATGACCATCTCGTCGAGGCAGCGCCTCGCGCGGCGCAGCGCGCTGGGCCGGTTGTCGTCGTGCACGATGAGCTTGGCGAGCAGCGAGTCGTAGTTGGGCGGCACCACGTAGCCCTCGTAGATGTGGGTGTCGACCCGCACGCCGTTGCCACCGGGCAGGTGCAGGGCCGAGATCTTGCCCGGCCACGGCGCGAACGACACCGGATCTTCGGCGTTGACGCGCAGCTCGATGGCGTGGCCACGCGGGCGCCGCTCGCCCTCGAAGGAGAGCCGCTCGCCGGCGGCGATCTGCAGCTGCTCGCGCACCAGGTCGAGGCCGGTGACCAGCTCGGTCACCGGGTGCTCCACCTGCAGGCGGGTGTTCATCTCCATGAAGTAGAACGAGCCGTCCTCGTCGAGCAGGAACTCGAGGGTGCCGACGTTGGTGTAGCCGATGGCGGAGATGGCGCGGACCGCCGCGGCGGTGAGCCGGGCCCGCACCTCGGGCGCGAGCGCCGCCGACGGCGCCTCCTCGATGACCTTCTGGTGGCGCCGCTGGATCGAGCACTCGCGCTCGCCGAGGTGGGCGTAGTTGCCGTGGGTGTCGGCGACCACCTGGATCTCGATGTGTCGCGGGCGCGCGATGTAGCGCTCCATGTACATGTCGGGGTTGCCGAACGCGGCGGCCGCCTCGGTGCGCCCGGCGTTCCAGGCGTCGAGCAGCCGGGTCCGGTCCTGGACGATCTTCATGCCGCGGCCGCCACCGCCGGCGGTGGCCTTGAGGATCACCGGCAGGCCGATGCGATCGGCGTGCTCGTAGACCTCGGCCTCGGTGGTCAGCGTGCCGGAGCCCGGCAGCACCGGCACGCCGGCGGCGACCATCGCCTCGCGCGCGCGGATCTTGTCGCCCATGAGCCGCATCGCCGACGGCGGCGGCCCGATCCAGGTGAGCTTGCAGGTGCCACACACCTCGGCGAACTCGGCGTTCTCCGAGAGGAACCCGTAGCCCGGGTGCACCGCGTCGGCGCCGGTGACCTCGGCCGCCGAGATGATCATCGGCACGTTGAGGTAGCTCTGGCGCGACGGCGGTGGCCCGATGCACACCGCCTGGTCGGCGAACTTCACGTGCAACGCGTCGGCGTCGGCGGTCGAGTGGACCGCGACCGACTCCATGCCCATCTCTCGCACCGCGCGGATCACGCGCAGCGCGATCTCGCCGCGGTTGGCGACCAGGACCTTGCGGATCATTTGCCGATCTTGAAAAGCGGCTGCCCGAACTCGACCGGGGCGCCGTCCTCGACGAGCGCCTCGACGATGGTGCCGGCGAGATCGGCCTCGATCTCGTTCATCAGCTTCATCGCCTCGACGATGCACAGCACCTTGCCGACCTCGACCCGCTCGCCGACGTTGACGTAGGCCGGCGCGTCGGGGTTGGGCCGACGGTAGAAGGTGCCGACGAAGGGCGAGGTCACGACGTGGGCGTCGTCGACGGGGGCCGGCGCCGGAGCGGCTGCCGCCGTCGGCGCGGCCGCGGGCGACGCCGACGGCGCGATCGCGGCCGCCGGGGCCGCCGCGACCGCCACACCACCTCGGCGCAGCGTGATCGTGGTGCCGGCGCGGACCACGGTGACCTCGGCGAGGGCGTAGGCGTCGAGGACGTCCGCCAGCGCGCGCACCGTCGCCAGGGTCGCGTCGTCCGCCGATGCCTTGCCGCCGCCGGCCGGGGCCTTGGTCGGGGCCTGGGCCTTACCGCCGCGCTTGCCCGCGGCTGCTCTGCCGGATCCGCTTGCCGCCATGTGTCGTGCTCCGTCGCTTGCCAGGGGCGCGGGCCGACCTCGTCGACGACCGGCGCTGGCGTTGGGCATCTTCTACGTGGGTGATGACCGCGTCCAGCCCCAGCACGTAGCTTTGTGCGCCGAAGCCGCAGATCTGTCCGACGCACCGCGCCGCGGTGATGGACACCTGCCGGAACGCCTCGCGCTGATGCAGGTTCGACAGGTGAACCTCGACGGTGGGCAACCCGACCGCCTCGATGGCGTCACGGATCGCCACGCTGGTGTGGGTGTAGCCGCCGGGGTTGATGACGATGGCGTCGTACACGCCGGTGGCGCCCTGGATGAGCTCGACCAGCTCGCCCTCGAGGTTGGCCTGCGCGGCGCGCACCAGCGCACCGCGCGCCGCGGCGCGGCGGGCGAGCAGCGCGTCGATCTCGGCCAGGGTGGTGCGGCCGTAGATCGCCGGATCGCGGCGCCCGAGCAGGTTCAGGTTGGGCCCGTGCAACACGAGCACCCTCACCGCGGTCGCCATGAGGTCGGGTCCGCGGCTAGAGCTGCGCGGTGAGCTGCGGCCCGGCGAGCCGGGTCAGGTAGCGCGCCTTGCCGTAGTTGGCCTCGGGCGACACCGCCACCGCGACGAAGTACTGCGTGCTCAGCATGCGCACGATGAGCACCAGGCGCGGCGCGCGCACGGTGAGCTCCTCGGTCTCGCCGACCTGGAGGCTCTCGGCGGCCTTCTGGACCTGGCCGAGGATGAAGGAGAACTCCATCGCGATCGTGTTGATGTCGACCGCGTCGTCGGTGCGGACGTAGGACTCGACCGGGATGCCGTCGAGCCCCATGATGACCGCCGCGATGCCACCGTCGACGCCGTCGACGATCTTCTTGAGGATTTCACTGAACACGGGCCACCTTCATCGTCAGTCGAGGTCCTGGTGATACCACGGGCCCGGTCGCCCCAGGGGCCCGGCTCGGTGAGATCGGCCGCGCCTCAGGTCGTCGGCGTGACCGTCGCGGGGCAGACCAGTCCGCCGGCGCCGTCGCTGCAACAATCGACCGGGACGTTCTGGCCGGCCACGCAGGCGCTCCCCGGCGCCGGCGTCGTTCCGGCCGGCAGCGGGCACGCGCCGAGGTCGTTGATGAGGCAGTCGGCGCACGCCGTGACCGGGAACGGGAACGTGGTGGACGTGATGTCGCCGCCGCCCATCTGGCCGAAGAAGGTCGTGTTGGTGAGCACCACCGTGTCGTCCCCGGGCAGGAGCTTGGTGCCGATGGCGCGGAGCAGCTCCTCAGGGATCACGCGGACGCCGAGCGTGAGCAGGCCGCCGTCGGGATCGACCGGCGCGGTCTGCCGGGTCTCGAAGGACAGCAGCCCCGCCTCGTCGAGCTGGGTCAGCTCGGCGGCGGTGAACAGCTCGTCGTCGGCGAAGCTGATCGAGACCCGCGCCCCCTCGACGAGCACCCGCCGCTGGGCCTCGAGCGACCCGGTCGAGTCGGCGTAGTTCTTGAGCAGGGGCGTCATCACGTAGCCGTCCGCTCGCACGTCGACCACGCCGAAGGTGATCCCGGCCGCGCCCTCGCTGGGCGCCGGCACGCACGTGCTGGCGTCCTCGGCCTGGGCCTGGAGGACCACCAGGGTCTGATCGTTGTCGGCACAGCCGACCGCGAGGGTGGCGAGCAACGTGGCACAGGACAGCGAGCGCGCGATCGTCATGGGTTCCTCCCAGGGAGCGAAAAAAAGCGTATCAGGGTGCGGCGGTCGCACGCAAAATTGTGGCGAGATCGTCGACGGCGAGCTCGACCGGGGCGCACCGCCCGACCGCGAAGGGCATGACGAAGCGCACGTGGGTGCCACGTCGCTTCTTGTCGGCGCCCAGGCGCGCCAGCGCGCCCGGGGTGAGGTACGGGCGCGGATCATGGGGGAGCCCGGTGGTGGCCAGGGCGTCGACCACCCGCTGGGTGAGCTCGGCCGGCGCATGGCCCAGCGCCGCGGCGACCTGGCACGCGGCGACCAAGCCGAGCGCGACCGCGACGCCATGCGCGAGCCCGGCCTCGGCCTCCATGGCGTGGCCGACGGTGTGGCCGAGGTTGAGCAGGATCCGATCGTCGCCGGTCTCGCGCTCGTCGCGGACCACCACCCCGCCCTTCTGGGCAACGGCCCGGCGCACGACCTCGGCGAAGGCCGGCGGTGGCGGCGCGCCGGCGGGTGCCGTCGCCCAGCCAGCCACCGCCTCGACCGCGGCCCAGGTGGCCTCGCCGTCGAGGAGCGCGTACTTCCACAGCTCGCCGAAGCCGGCCTGGCGCTCCGCCGGCGGCAGGCTGGCGAGCACCTCGAGGCTGGCCCACACCAGGCGCGGCTGCCAGAACGCACCGACGAGGTTCTTGCCCGCCGGCAGGTCGATCGCGGTCTTGCCGCCGATCGCCGAGTCGGTCATCGCCACCACCGTGGTCGGCAGGTGCACCACCGGCAGCCCGCGCAGGAGCGTGGCCGCGACCAGCCCGGCGAGATCGCCGGTGACGCCGCCGCCGACGGCGACGATCACGCCGCCGCGATCGACCCCGGCGGCGACGAGCTGCTCGCAGGCCACGCCGAAGCCGGCGAAGGACTTCGACGCCTCGCCCGGCGGCACGATCACGCGCGGCGCGGCGGCCAGGCCGAGCGTCGTCGGCAGGTCCGGCCACGCGGCGGCGACGTTGCCGTCGATCATCAGCGCCGGGGTGCGCCCGTCGAGGTGGGCGGCCAGCTCGTCGGCGGGTGGCGCGGCGTCGGCGACCAGCACCGGGTGCGCGCGACCCGGCAGCCCCATGACGTAGCCGTCGCGGGCACGCGCCGACGGCAGCGCCGCCCACACCGCGTGCACCTCGGCGACGGCGGCGACCACCTCGTCGAGGCGCCTGCCGTCGGTGGCGACCACCGCGTGGGCGCGCCGGTACCACGGCGCCCGGGCCCGCGCGCGCTCGGCGAAGGCGGCGCGGTCGTCGTCGAGCAGCGGCCGCGCCGGGCCGTCGACGGCGCGCCGGCGCAGCTCGGCCAGCGACACCGCGAGCTCGACCACCAGGCCGGCCGCGCGCATGCGCTC
Organism: Kofleriaceae bacterium; assembly: GCA_041389945.1. Classification (GTDB taxonomy): domain Bacteria; phylum Myxococcota_A; class Polyangia; order Haliangiales; family Haliangiaceae; genus JAWKQW01. Next base: position 308,742 of record JAWKQW010000009.1, on the reverse strand, counting down.
GACGTTGTCCCCGTGGGCGGCGGCGCCGCCGCCGGTGGCGATCACCGGCCCGTCGGTCGCGGCCAGCGCCTCGGCGAGGGCGGCCGCCTCGACGCGCCGGAACCTCGGCTCGTCGCGCGCGACCAGCGCCGCGGCCGGCTCACCGACGGCGTCGGCGATGGCGGCGTCGAGATCGACGAACCGCCGCCCGAGGGCGGCGGCGAGGTGGCGCCCGACCGTGGTCTTGCCCGCGGCGGGCAACCCGACCAGGCACAGGGGCGCCGGCATGGCGGCGGAGCGCGTGCCTACTGGCAGCGCAGGTTGGCCTTGTTGGTGATCTTCGGGGTGATGAACACCAGCACCTCGGTGCGCTCGTCGTTCTCGAGGCGGTTCTTGAACAGCCAGCCGAGCACCGGCAGGTCGCCGAGGAACGGCACCTTGGAGTACGACAGGCCGCTGTTGCGGGTGTAGATGCCGCCGAGCACCGCGGTCTCGCCGTCGGCGACCAGCATCTTGGTCGACGCCTCCTTGCGGAGGATGGTCGGGTCACCACGCGCGCCGGTGTTCACGAAGTCAGCCTCGTTCTTCGACACGTTGACGTCCATCGCGATGGAGCAGTCGCTCTGCGAGACGTACGGCGTGACGCTCAGGCTGAGGTCGGCGTTGACGAACTGGGTCTGCGTACCGGACGCGCCGACCACCGAGATCGGAATGGCGACGCCCTGGCTGATCGTGGCCTGGGCGTTGTTGAGCACGGTGATCTTCGGCGCCGAGATGATGCGCACCGAGCCGGTGTCCTCGGCGGCGCTCAGCCGCAGGTTGATGTTGAAGTTGCCGCCGACCGAGCCGAGCGACATGCCGAGGGCGTTGGCCGCGGCGACCGGCAGGTTGACCGCGAAGTTCGACGGCGTGGCCACGCCGGTCGCGTTGAGCTGGGCGTCGTCGGCGCCACCGGTGAAGGCCACGCTCGACGGGAAGATCAGGCCGGTGGCGTTGCCGCCGGCGGCGCTGGCGTTGGCGTTACCACCCCACTGGATGCCGAAGGAGCGCTGGAAGGTCGAGCGGGCCTCCACGATGCGCGCCTCGATGGAGATCTGCGGGGTCTGGGTGTCGAGGCGCTGGGCCAGGTCCTTCACCCGGCGGCGCACGCCGGCGATGTCGTTGACGATGACCGAGTTGGTGCGGGCGTCGACCTCGATGCGGCCCTTCTCCGACAGCATCGGCTCGAGCTTGTTCTTGAGCTCCTGCGCGCTGGCGTAGTTGAGGATGACGATCTCGGGCTCGGGCTCCTCGGACTTGCGCATCGCCTCGCGGCGCGCGGCCTCCTTCTCGTCCTCGGCGTCGATCTGCTCGCGCTTGGCGATCCGGTAGAGGTTGCCCTCGCGCCGGTACCACATGCCCTTCGACGCGAGGATCACCTCGAGCGCCTGATCCCACGGCACCCGGTTGAGGCGCACGGTGACGTTGGCGTTGAGGTCCTCGGGGACGACGATGTTGATCTTGGCGACCTCGGCGATGGCGCGCAGCAGGTCGTGCAGCGGCGCCTCCTTGAAGTCGAAGTTCACGACGTTGCCGCGGAACACCTTGCGGCGGGTCGGGCTGACCTGGGCCACCGAGGTCTGGGCGACCGCGGTCGACGACGCGCCGTAGCCACCGACGACCGGCGGCGGCACGTCCTGGGTGCGGGCCGGGCGCCGACCGCTGCCGGCGAAGCTCACGCGGACGGCGTCACCCTGGCGGCTGACCTTGGGCGCGGCCGGGCTGGCGAGGTCGACCACGATGCGGACCCGACCGGCCTGGTCGCGATCGCGGTACGACGACACCGCGCGCACCGGCGAGCCGAAGCGGGTGACGTCGAGCTTGCGCTCCAGCGCGCTCGGCAGCTCGGCGCCGTCGACGACGAACTCGACGCGGGTGTCGGTGGCCGACAGGACGTCGATCTTGGCGGCGCTGCCGACGTCGAGCGCCACGGTGCCGCCGTCGGCGTCGCCGGTGAAGCCGACGTCGCGGATGGCGACCAGGGCCGGCGCCGCGGCCGCGGCCTTGGCGGCGCGCGCGGCGGTCTCCGCCTGGGCCGCCTTCGCAGCCTCGGCGCGCGCCTCGGCCGCGCGCGCGGCGGTCTCGGCGGCGCCACGCCGCGCCGACGCCTCGGTCAGCCGACGCTCCTCTTCCTCGCGCGCGGCGCGGGCCCGCGCGGTCTGCTCCTCGAGGCGGGCGACCTCGGTCGCCGCCGCGGTGCGCGCCGCGGCGAGCGTGGCCACCTCGGCCTGCTGCGCCGCGACCTCCTGGCGCCGGGCCGCGAGCGCGGCGTCGGCCTTGCGGCGCTCGTCGTCGAGGCGCGTGGCCTCGGCGCGCGCGGCGTCGATCTCACGCTTGCTGGCCTGGCGCTGCACCGCCGCGTCGGCCTCGGCCTTGGCGGTCTGGGCCGCCGACGCACGCGCGCTGGCGAGCTCGGCGGCGCGACGCTCGGCGGCGGTGCGGCTGGCGAGCTCGGCGGTGGCGCGATCGGCCTCGGCCTTCGCGGTGGCGGCGGCGCGCTCGGCGGCGGCGCTCGGCCGCGGCGGCACGCGCGGCCTGCTCCTCCTGCTTGCGCGTCGCGGTCGCCTTGGCGGCCGCGGTCTCGGCGACCGCGCGGCCCGACTCGGCCTCGGCCCGGCGACGAGCCTCGGCGTCGGCGGCCTGGCGCGCGGCGGCGGCGTCACGCTGCGCGGCCTGCGCGGCGGCCTCGGCGGCGGCGCGCTGGCGCTCGGCCTTGGCGGTGGCCGCGGTCGCCGCGGCCAGGCGAGCCTCGGCCTGGGCGGCGGCGGTCTCGAGCGCCGCGCGGTCGCGGGCGCCGTCGGTGGTCGCCTTGTCACGCGCCGCGGTGGCGGTGCGCGCGGCGGCGGCGGCCTCGGCCTTGGCCTGCTCGGCCTCCCGGCGCGCGCGCTCGGCATCGGCCTGCGCCTGCTTGGCGGCGGTGGCGCGCTGCTCCGCGTCGGCCTGCGCCCGCTTGGCGGCGGTGGCGCGCTGCTCGGCCTCGGCCTGCGCCCGCTGCGCCTGCTTCTTCAGGTCGTCGGCCTGGGCCCGGCTGACCGCCGCGGCCTGACGATCGGCCTCCGCCGCGGCGACCAGCGCCTTGGCCTTGGCCGCGGCCTGCTCGTCGGCGGTGGTCGACGCGCGGCGGGCGCGCTCGGCCTCGGCCTTCGCCGCCTGGGCCGCCGCGTTGGCCCGCGCCGCGTCGGCGCGGGCGCTGGCGAGCTCCGCCTCGACGCGCTTGCGCGCCGCATCTCCCTGCGAGCTCGCCTCGGCCGCGGCGCGCTCGGCGCGCTCGGCGCGAGCGGCGTCGGCGGCGGCCTGGGCGCGCAGCCGCTCGGCGGCGGCCTCGGCCTGCTCGGCCTTGCGCTTGGCGGTGCGCGCCGCCGCCTCGGCGGCGTCCTTGGCGGCGATGGCGCCGGCGCGATCGCGGCGAGCCTCGTCGGCGTCGGCCCGGGCGCTGGCCAGCTCGGCGGCGCCGGCGACCTTCGGCGCGTCGTCGCGCGCCGTCACCGTGACCACGACGTCGGTGCCGATGGCCTTGACGTCGTAGCGCCCCGGGCGCGCCAGCGTGACGACCACGCGGACCACCGAGCCGCCGTCCTCGAGCTCCTGCGCAGCGATCTGACTCACCGCCCAGGTGTTGGGCGTGAGCGTCGCGCTTCGCTCGTGCCCGCCGGTGACCGCGTCGGTCAGCTCGGCCTGGGCCACGTCGACGACGACGCGCGTCGGTCGCTCGAGCTTGTACACGCTGAACTTCGCCGCCTGGGTGCCGCGGATGCGGACCTGCGTCACCGACGTGCCGTCGATGAAGTCGACGGCGTCGATCCGGTTGGGGCCGCCCGCGACCGCGGACGCCTCCCCGAACGCGCCGGTGACGACCACGACGGCGGCCACGATGATCCTTGCGATCCAGGACTTCCTGCTCTTCACGGACATGTTGACTCCTCGAGGCGCTGGTAGCCCCCGTGGATTAGGCAAACGGATCTCGTTCGCGCCAGATCGGCGCGTCGTGCTCGGGCAACCCGACGGCAGGTCGGGCTCGAAAAAATTGTCGCGCGGCTAGCGGGCCTTCACAAATTTTTGGCGCGATCGCCGGGCCAAGGTGGGGTTCACGGCGTCACCGGTTCGCCCGGCATCACCACCGGCGGCGTGGTCACGGGCACCGACGTCGACGGCGGCGGCGTGGCGACGTCGTCGTCGACGGAGCCGAGCGGCAGCGCGTCGGGGTACAGCGGGATCGAGCGCTCCTCGATGGGCCGCGGCGGCTGGTTCGGGATCGGCTCGGGCACGATCTCGAGGGTCACCAGCGCGGCGTCGATGCTCTTGATGCGCGCCTTCTCCTTGCCGAGGCAGTCACCGCTGGTGACCACGTGGCCGAGGTTGCCGGCGTCCTGGAACAGCGCCCAGCGCTTGAGGCCGGTGCCCATGATGCCGACCAGGCGCAGATCGCGCAGGCCGGAGTTGACCGCCTTCTGCTGGCGCGGCGAGCAGATCTCCGTCGGCGCGGCCACCACCTGGTTGGAGAGCGGCTCGGCCAGGCCGGGCTGGCTCACCACGAACGAGCGGAACGGGTCGCGGTTGCTGTTGCCGGTGATGTCGGGCACGAAGTCCCGATCGGTGAACACGTGGCGGATGGTGTCGCGCTCGTCCTGGGGCACCACGTCCTCGACGCGACGGTAGCCGCCGACGGCCTTGGCCGCGCCGGCGCCGGGCTTGGCCGCGGGCTTCGCCGCCGCCGGTCGGGCCGCGGCCGGCGCCGAGCCACCGCCGCCACCATCCTCTTCGTCGCCACCGCAGCCGGTCAGCGCGAGCAGGAGCACACCACCGAGCGCGAGCCCGCGCCAGGGTCGGCGCGGCGCCGCGGCGCGGCCGTCGGTGAGCTGATCGAGGGCGCGCATCACAGGCCTCCCTTCAGGCGATCGCCGCCGGCGGCGGAGCCGTCGGCCGAGCCGACCGCGCCGTCGACGCGCTGCTGATCCTTGGTCATCGCGGCGTCGGCCTTGGCGCCGGCGTTGGTGACCGGGTTCTTGCTGGCGCTGCCGGCGGCCGGCGCCGGCGCCGCCGGCTTGGGCGCGCCGGGCTTGGGTGCGCCGGCGTCGGCCGGCGCGTCCTGGCGGAACGTCGACGCGGTGAACGATGCGGTCAGGATGATCTCGCGGTTCTTCACCAGCGGGTTGCGCAGGGTCAGCCCCTCGACGGTGATGATCCGATCCTGCTCCACGGCCTCGCCGTCGCCCGAGCTCGGCCGCGGCGCCAGCGACGCGAAGAAGCGGGTGATCTGGTGGAACGTGCCGGTGATCTCGACTTCGAGCGGCACCTGGAAGTAGCTGCCGAGGCTGACCTCCTTCTTGTAGGCCCACTTCTTCACCTCGACGCCGGCCTCGCCGACCTTGCGGTTGAGGGTGTCGAAGAACGCCGGCAGCTCGGCCGAGGTCGGCAGCGCCTTCTGGTTCTGCTCGATCTCGCGGTTGACGTTGTCGCTGTCGGCGATGAGCGCGTCGCGCTCCTTGGCGTCGCGGGCGAGCTTGGCCTCGCGGTCCTGCTCGGCGGCGAGCTCCTCGGCGGCGGTGGCCTTCTTGGCCTTGGCCGGCTTGTAGGCGAACTGGAAGTAGAGGCCGCCGAGGACGACGACGATGACGCCGAGAAGATCGCCGCCTTCTCCTTGGGCGGACGCTTGGCGAACTCAGCCAGCGGGGAGCGGGCCATCAGTACACCACCTTTCCGGTGATGGTGAATTTGAAGTAGCTCACGCCGGTCGAGCCCTCGGTGACGCGCTCGCCGCCGCGCGGCGTGACGTCCTCGAAGTACACCGACGCCTGCATGCGCTTGGCGAGCTGGGTCACGTCGGCGTCGGTCTGGGCGCCGCCGTCGAGCACGAACTCGCCCTTGGTCTCCTTGAAGGAGGTGATCCACACCTTCTTCGGATCCCAGTCGAGGGAGAACCGCCGGTTCGGATCACCGCCGGGGCCGCTCGAGACCCGCTGCGCCATCGCGGTCGTCATCGTCGGGCTGTGGCCGAGGGTGAGGATCTCGGACAGCTCGTGCAGCATGTTGGCCGGGATGGCGCGCATGCCCTGCAGCTGCTTGATCGACTCGCCGCGGGTCTTCTGGGCGGCGACCTCCTTGCGGAGCGCGTCGAGGTCCGACAGCTTGGCGGCCTTGGCGCCGTTGGAGTCGGCGAGCTGCTGGGTCTGCTCTTCGAGCTCGGCCCGGGCGTCGCTCATCGGCTTGTGGACGAGGAAGAACACCGCGGCGGCGGCCAAGAGGATCGCGCCGATGCCGGCGGCGACCTGCGCCTGCCCCGGCTCGCTGACCCGCTTGACCTTGCGCTGCGGAAGTAGGTTGACCTTGATCATCGGTGAGACCTCCCGATCCTCACTTGTCGCCCGCCGCGCGTAGCGCCAGGCCGAGCCCGATCAGGGCGTCGGGTGAGTGCTGGGCCAGGTAGGCCCGGTCGAGCGACGGATCGACCTCGACCCGACGCCAGGTGTCGACCACCTCGACCGGGAGGCGCGAGCGCCGCTCGATCGCGCGTTGCAGCGCCGACACCTTGGCGGTGCCGCCGGCGACGCAGATGCGGGTGACGTTGGCGTCGGACGTCGTCGCGAGGAAGAAGTCGAGCGAGCGCTGGAACTCGCCGGCCATCACCTCGGCGACGCCCTCGACGATGCGCACCACCTCCTGCGGCACCACGCCGGCCTCGTCGGCGGAGCCGCCGATCTTGTAGGCCTCGGCCTCCTCCGCCGAGATGCCCATCTGCTTCTGGATCTCCTCGGTGAAGGCGTTGCCGCCGATGGTGACGTCGCGGGTGAACAGGCTCACGCCGCCGCGGATGATGTTGAGGTTGGAGATCGCGGCGCCGACGTTGACCAGCACCACCGTCTCCTTGGGGTCGAGCGCGTAGTTGGCCTCGAACCCGTTCTGGCTGGCGAAGGCGGCGACGTCGACGACCTGCGGCTGCAGCGACGCGTCCTTCACCACCTGCACGTAGTCGGCGACGACCTCGCGCTTGGCCGCGACCAGCAGGAGCTCGGTCTGGCCGCTGGAGTTCTGCGGGTTGACGACGTGGTAGTCGAGCTCGACGTCGTCCTTGCCGAAGGGGATGTGGGTCTCCGCCTCGGTGTGGATGTCGGCGGCCAGCTCCTCGGGCCGGCGCGCGGTCACCGCGATCTTCTTGATGATCACCGAGTGGCCGGCGATGGCGATCGCGACGTCCTTGCTGCGCAGCTTGAGCCGGCTCCACAGCGTGCGGATGGCCTCGACCACCGCGCCCTGATCCATGATGGTGCCGTCGACGATGGTCTGGGCGACCAGCGGCTGCACCCCGAACGCCTGCAACGCGTAGCCCGTCCGCGTCTTGCGCAGCTGGACCGCCTTGATGCTGCTCGACCCGATGTCGAGGCCGATACATTGCTTGGCCATCAGTTAGCCTTCCGTGCCTGCCGCCGCGTCACAGATCCGCACCACCAGGTGCGACCTTGTCCTACACTGTAGGACACGCCCGGAACCGAACGCAAAATTCCAGCTGGTTGGCGGGGTAGGTACTGGAAATTCATGAGGTCGCGCTCGCAAAAAAAATCGTATCACGCGCCTTCGCCAGGTCACGAATTTGCGCTCGTGCCCCTCGCGAGGCGCGGAGGCGACGTCCACCGCGGGATCCTGGCAGGCGGCAGCAGGATCCCGGCAGGCAGCCGCGAGCACCAAGACAACCAGCTTGACAATCGTCAACGAAGTTGGCGATCTGCGGCGTCCCGGACGTCGTAAGATGCTTGAATCACTAGCACCGGCATGGCCCAGTGCTTGCGTTTACCCGTGGATGACCGAATCGCTCGGACGTTCCCGGAGGTCTCATGCTGCGTCACGTTCGCCTCGCTCCGCGCTCCGCTTCCCCGATCGGGGACCAACCGCGACCTGGCTCGCCCGCGGGGTCGCCGTCCGCCCCGGGCGCGGCTTCGCAAGGTGAGCGCCGCCATGGATCTCGTGAGGGCGTTGCTCTACATTCCGGCCCCATGCGTGGTCGTCCAGGTTCGCTCTTCGTGTCCGCCCTGTGCGGCGTGATCTCGCTCGGTGCCCTCGCCGGCTGTCCGAACCGCGAGGTCTCGCAGCTCTTGCCGGACCCCGACAAGGAAGAGTTCAAGAACATCCCGGTCAACATCAACCGGAAGATCGACATCCTCTTCGTCATCGACGACTCCGGCTCGATGCGTGAGGAGCAGGCCAACCTGACCGCCAACTTCGGCAACTTCATCAACGTGCTGCAGACCATCGAGGGTGGCCTGCCGGACGTGCACCTGGGCGTCGTCAACTCCGACGTCGGCGCGCTCAACACCGCGACCGCGAACGGGTGCACGGGCTTCGGCGACAACGGCAACCTGCAGACCACCAGCCGCCCGTTCAACATGCCGTCGTTCGAGTGCGCGATGCTCGGCGGCAACAAGTTCATCAGCGACGTCTCCGACGGCGCCGGCGGCCGCACGACCAACTACTCGGGCAACCTCGAGGACGCCTTCAAGTGCATCGCGGTCGTCGGCACCGGCGGCTGCGGCCTCGAGCAGCACCTCGAGTCGATGAAGCGCGCGCTCAACGGCAACGGCAACAACGCCGGCTTCCTGCGCAGCGACGCCTACCTCGCGGTGGTGTTCCTCGCCGACGAGGACGACTGCTCGGCGTCGGATCCGATGTTCTACGCGCCCGGCTCGGTGGGCTCGGCGCTCGGCCCGATCGACTCGTTCCGCTGCTTCGAGTTCGGCGTCGAGTGCGACGGCGACCCGCGCAGCGTCGGCACCAAGACCAACTGCGCGCCCGACCTGGGCAGCGACCTGCTGTTCTCACCGGACACGTACGTGTCGTTCCTCAAGGGCCTCAAGGACAACCCCAAGGACGTCATCGTCGCCACCATCATCGGCAACCCGGACCGCGTCTCGGTCGGGCGCTACGATCCGGATGACACCGGCCCCGAGCCGGAGCGCCCGACCCTGCTCCCCGGCTGTGACTACATGCCCGCCGGCGGCGGCACCTCGACCGCGGCCCCGGGCATCCGGCTCGACTACTTCCGGCGCCAGTTCCCGGATCGCAACACCTTCACGACCATCTGCGACGACGATCTGTCCGACGGCCTGACCGTCATCGCCGAGCTCCTCAAGGAGGTCATCGGCAACCCGTGCATCGAGGGCCAGCTCAGCGACGCCGACGGCGACCCGGCCAACGGCATCCAGTGGTCGTGCTCGGTGAAGGACGTCTACAACGAGGGCGAGCCCGGCGAGACCGAGCAGACCATCCCCGAGTGCGACGCCTCGGCCAGCCAGAAGCCGTGCTGGCGCATGGTCGAGGATCTGGCCTCGTGCCCGGACACCCCGACCAACCTCTCCATCGAGATCGTCCGCGAGGGCGCCGACCCCGACGACACCAACGTCAAGGTCCGCTGCGCGGTGGACTGAGTTCTCTGGGTTCGAGTCGCGGCCAGGTCCGCGGCGCGGTGGACTGAGTTTTCCGGGTTCGAGTCGCGGCCAGGTCCGCGGCGCGGTGGACTGAGTTTTCCGGGTTCGAGTCGCGGCCAGGTCCGCGGCGCGGTGGACGGAGTTCTTCGCGAGCGCGGCGGCCCCGGGTACCCGGGCCGGTCGGTGCAACGGGCGGCAGGCGCACCTGGCCGCCCGTCGCGTTTTCGGGATAGGGTGCCCCTCCCGTGGGCGGCTTTCGCATCACCGCTAACCAGGTCACGGTGGCACGGCTCATCCCGATGCCGCTCATCTCGTGGTGGGTCTACCAGCGCACCGAGGGCCACCTGTGGACGGCGATCATCGTCGGCACCATCATCGGCTCGACCGACTTCGTCGACGGCTACCTGGCGCGCCGGCAGGGGCCGACGGTGCTCGGCGGCCTGCTCGACCCCATCGCCGACAAGGTGTTCGTCGCCTTCTGTTACATGCCGTTCGCGGACATGGGCATGGTGCCGGCGTGGGCCTGCGCGCTGATGTTCGTGCGCGAGTTCCTGGTCACCGCGCTGCGCTCGGCCTACGAGCGCCGGGAGCTGTCGCTCAAGACCAGCTACCTGGCCAAGGCCAAGACCTGGACCCAGATGCAGGGCATCGGGGTGATGATGCTGTTCCCGCTCATCGGCGCTCGCCCCCTGATGACCTACCTGCTGCTCGGCGGCATCGCCGCGCCGCTGGTGGCGATGGCCGCGCTGTGGTTCATCCGGCGCAAGGTCTGGCGCGGCGCCTTCATCATGAGCGGCTCGTTCGTGGCGCTGTACCTGGTGCACCGCCACGGCGATCCGCTCTTCACGATGAACGCGATCATGGTCGGCGTGGTCGCGATCACCTGGATCAGCGCGTTCGACTACTTCGCGATCGGGTTCCGCCAGCTCCGCGGCCGCGGCGATCTCGATCGCGCCGACGCGGTCCGCATCGCCGGCTCGCTGGCGCTGCCGATCCTGGTGTTCGCGGTGCTGGTCGAGACCCCGTCGGTGGCGTGGCCGCTGTTCACCGTGATCTCGCTCGAGCTCGCGGTCGGCGGCCTCGACAACCTCTTGTCGCACCACCGCCAGGCCAGCGGCGCCGCGCCCTGGGGCACGCGCCAGCTCGGTGCCAGCGCGCTGCTCGGCACCGCCCTGCTGGTCCCGGCCCAGGCCTCGGTGCTCGCGATCGCCGCCGCCGCGCTGTCGCTCACCGGCGTGGCGTGGGAAGCCTGGCGCGGCCGCGACTACTACCTGGACGCGCGGCTGCGCGACAAGGCGATCCGGGCCTGAGCGCGCGAACGCGGCGCGGCCGACCGCCAGGGGGCGCGCCGCCGGCGCGCCGTCAGCCCAGCGGCTGCTTGGGCGCGAACCGATCCACGAGGGCGCGCGCCAGCGGCCCGAGCCAGCGCGACGCGGTGTACACGCGCGGGTAGATCACGCGCGCCTGCCGGCGCCGGATCGCGGTGTGGATCCGGGTCGCGAGCACCGCCGGATCGCCCTCGGGCAACGCCGGCACGCGCTCGCGTCCGCCGAACTTCGCGACGGCGGACTCCGCCATCGCGGTGGTGACCGGCCCCGGGTACACGGTCACCACGTGGACGCCGGTGCCGGCCAGCTCGCCGCGCAGGGTCTCGGAGAACATCGCCAGGCCGGCCTTCGACGCGCCGTAGTAGGCCTGCATCGGCACCGACACCAGCGCCGCCAGCGACGCGACGTTGACGATGGTGCCGCGGCCACGCCCGATCATGCCGGGCATCACCGCGCGCGCGAGCAGCAGCGGCGTCACCAGGTTGAGGTCGAGCAGGCGCCGACACTCGCCGGGGTCGGCCGCCGCCGACGGGCCGGTGTTCTCGACCCCGGCGTTGTTGACCAGCACGTCGACGGGCCCGTGCGCGGCCTCGGCCCCGGGCAACCAGGCCAGCGCCCGATCGACGTCGGCGAGGTCGCACGCGATCGTGCGCACGCCGTCGCCGAGCTCGGCGGCCAGCTCGTCGAGCAGGGCCTGGCGGCGGGCCACCAGGGTCAGCGCGTGGCCCGCGCCGGCCAGCTCGCGGGCCAGGGCGGCGCCGATGCCGGAGCTGGCGCCGGTGATGACGACGTGCACCCGCGCTCCCGCCCTCAGCCGATCACGCGGTTGCGGCCCTCGCGCTTGGCCCGGTACAGGTTGTCGTCGGCGAGCTTGATGAACTCGGTCGCCGGCATCTCCTGGCCGTCGAGGGTGAAGATCCCGACCGAGATCGTCACCGGGAACTTGTCGCCCTCGTACTCGAAGGGGGTGTCGGCGATCAGCGCCCGCACGGTCTCGCCGAACACCCGCGCGCCCTCGAGATCGGTCTCGGGCAGCACCGCCGCGAACTCCTCGCCGCCGTAGCGCGCGAACAGCTCCTCGCGCCGGATCCGGGCCAGGAGGCGGCGCGACATCTCGCGCAGGCAGTAGTCGCCGGTGAGGTGGCCGTGGGTGTCGTTGATCTTCTTGAAGTGATCGATGTCGATCATCAGCAGCGACAGCGGCCGCTTGTAGCGCGCGCAGCGGGCGATCTCGCGCTCGAGGAACTCGAGGAAGTAGCGCTTGTTGTGCGCCCCGGTGAGGCCATCGATGATGGTCATCCGGTAGATCTCCTCGTAGTACGAGGCCTCGACCCCGGCGCCCGAGAGGAACTTGAAGATCGCCGCGCCGATCTTCACGAAGTCGCTGTCGCGCAGGACCGAGCGCTGGACCGGCACGTCGTTGACGTAGGAGCCGTTGGTCGAGCCGAGGTCCTCGACCATCCACTGCTCCCCGGTGCGGAACACCCGGGCGTGCCGGCGGGACACCGAGTCGCGGTCGACCTGGATGTCACAGTCGGCGCCGCGCCCGAGCACCACCTCGCTGCGCGACAGCGGGAACCGCCGGCCCATGTCCGGCCCCGGCGGGTAGATGAGCACCAGGCACCCCTCGCCGCCCGACGTCTTGGCCGGGACGCCGGAGACCTTGGTGATGCGGGTCTTCCACTCACTCACGTCGTGCCTGGCCGTCGATCTAAGCGTATGGCCGCGCGCACTGTCAATGTAGGCCGCGGCATGATGAGGCATGGACGAAGCGCCGCTCGAGCTCCCCGGTGACGACCGCGGCGTCGTCGTCGTGCACGGGTTCACCAGCTCGCCGCAGTCGATCGCGCCGCTGGCCCGGGCGCTGGCCGCGCGCGGCCACACCGTGGCGGCGCCGCTGCTGCCCGGCCACGGCACCTCCGCCTCTGAGCTCGCCGCCACCACGCGGGATGCCTGGCGCGGCGCGGTCGAGGCCGCCGTCGACGCGCTGCGCGCGCGCTGCCGGGTGGTGGCCGTGGTCGGGCAATCCCTCGGCGGGCTGCTCGCCCTCGAGCTGGCCGCGCGTCGACCCGACGTCGCCGCGGTGGCGTCGCTGGCGGCGCCGCTGTGGCTCGACGGGCTCGGCGGCCGGGCCGCGCGCTGGACCGGGCCCGGCGGCCTCCTGCGCGGCCGCGTGCGCGCGCTGCCGAAGCTCGGCGGCGCCGACGTGCGCGACGCCGAGGCCAAGGCGGCCGACAGCTCGTACCGCCTGATCCCGACCGCGGCGCTGGCCGAGCTGTGCGCGCTGATGCCCGAGGTCGAGGCGGCGCTGCCGGCGATCCGGCAGCCGGTGCTCGTGGTGCACTCCGTCGCCGATCACACCGCCCCGGTGGGCAGCGCCGCGCGCATCCAGGGCCTGGTGCCGCAGGCCCGCCTGCGCCTGCTCGAGCACAGCTTCCACCTGCTCGCCGTCGACGTCGACCGCGAGGTGGTGGCGGCCGAGGTCGGCGACTTCCTCGCGGCGCACCTGGGCCCGGGTTGACGCGCTCGCGCGGCACCGGCGGCGACGGCTGACATATGCTCGGCGCCCATGCGCCACGTCATCGCGATCGACCAGGGCACCACCGGGACCACCATGCTCGTCCTCGACGAGCGGCTCGCCGTCGCCGGCCGCGGCTACCAGGAGTTCCCGCAGCTCTATCCGCAGCCGGGCTGGGTCGAGCACGAGCCCGACGCGATCTGGGCCTCGGTCACCGGCGCCCTGCGCGCCGCGCTCGAGCAGGCGCGCATCGCGCCATCGTCGATCGCCGCGATCGGCATCACCAACCAGCGCGAGACCGCGGTGATGTGGGACCGGTCCAGCGGCCGCCCGGTGCACAACGCGATCGTCTGGCAGGATCGCCGCACCGCCGCGCGCTGCGCCGAGCTCAAGGCCGCCGGCCATGAGGCGCGGGTCCGCGCGCTCACCGGGCTCACCCTCGATCCGTACTTCTCCGCCACCAAGATCGCGTGGATGCTCGACGAGGCCGGGCTGCGCGCCCGGGCCGAGCGCGGCGAGCTGGCGGTCGGCACCATCGACAGCTACCTGACCTGGCAGCTCACCGGCGGCGCCGCCCACGTCACCGACGTGAGCAACGCGTCGCGCACGCTGTTGTGCGAGCTGGCGAGCCTGGCGTGGTCCGACGAGCTGCTCGAGCTCATGCGGGTGCCGCGCGCGCTCATGCCGACGATCGTGTCGTCGGCGGGCGAGGTCGGCCGCACCCGCGGCGTGCCCGGCCTGCCCGACGGCATCCCGGTGGCCGGCATGGCCGGCGATCAGCAGGCGGCGCTGTTCGGGCAGGCGTGCTTCGCGCCCGGCGAGGCCAAGTGCACCTACGGCACCGGCGCGTTCATCCTGATGAACACCGGCGACGTCGCGGTGCCGTCGAGCCGCGGCCTGCTCACCACCGTGGGCTGGCGCCTGCCCGACGGCGAGCTCGCCTACGCCCTCGAGGGCTCGGCGTTCATCGCCGGCGCCGCGGTGCAGTGGCTGCGCGACGGCCTCGGCTTCTTCAGCAGCGCCGCCGAGGTCGAGGCGCTGGCGCGCTCGGTGCCCGACGCCGGCGGCGTGATCGTGGTGCCGGCCTTCGCCGGGCTGGGCGCGCCGCACTGGCGACCCGAGGCCCGCGGCGCGATCACCGGCCTCACCCGCGGCACCACCCGGGCCCACATCGCGCGCGCCACCCTCGAGGGCATCGCCTTGCAGAACGTCGACATCCTGCGGGCGATGGAGGCCGACAGCGGGCGCGCGCTCACCACGCTGCGCGTCGACGGCGGCGCCGCCGCCAACGATCTGCTCATGCAGTTCCAGAGCGACGTGCTCGGCGTCGAGATCTCGCGGCCGGCGCTGGTCGAGACCACCGCGCTCGGCGCGGCGTTCCTCGCCGGGCTCGGCGCCGGCGTGTGGGCGAGCAAGGACGAGGTCCGCGCCACCTGGCGCGAGGAGCGCCGGTTCGTGCCCGGCGGCGATCGGGCCGCCATCGCTGCCCACCTTGCGCGCTGGGACGCCGCCGTCGCGCAGGCCTGAGCGGCGAGCGCTCACCGACACCGACCCACATGTAGACAGCGAGGCCGCACCGAAGGCGCGGCTACGTCGATCGATCGATCGGCCTTCCCCACGGCTGGCGAATCCCACCAACGATCGGTGGTGTCAGACGCCAGTCCGGGGGGGTCCGGCGTGGAGTTTCGGCACCTTGGCTGGTGGCATCGCGCTTGCTGTGCCTACCCTCCATGCCCGCCAAGGTCAGCCCCACCGAGTGGACCGAGAGCCAGCTCCTCACCCGCGTCCTCAACCGCGACGGCCAGGCCTGGAACGAGCTGGTGCGGCGCTACCGACCGCTCGTCTACCGGTGCATCGGCAAGGTCACCGGCCGCGCCGGCGGCAGGAGCGGCGCCGACGTCGACGAGATCTACGCCGAGGTGATGCTGCAGCTGGTGCGAGACGACATGCACAAGCTCCGCATCTACGACCCCGCGCGCGGCACCAAGCTGAGCTCGTGGATCGGCATGCTGTCGGTCAACGCCGCCTACGATCACCTGCGCGCGTCGGGCCGCCGGCCGATGCTGCTCGCCGACGACGGCCCGCTCGAGCCGCGCGGCGCCGACGAGCGCTCGCCGCTGTTGGCCCTGCTCGAGAAGGAGCGCTGGTCGCACTTCAACGAGCTGCTCGGCGACTTCACCGAGAAGGATCGCACCTTCGTCGACCTGTACTTCCAGCGCGGCCTGCCGCCCGACGACGTCGCCGCGCAGATGCAGATCAGCCTCAAGACCGTGTACTCGAAGAAGCACAAGATCCGGGCCCACCTCCTGCGCTGCCTCGAGCGGCTGCGCGGCGACTCGCCCATCGCCGACCTGGCGCTGGCCGCGGCCTGAGGCGACGACGAACGCGCGATCCCGCGGCGCTCCGCGCGTCGGCGCGCCCATGCCGGAGCGCGAGGTCACCAGCACGCGGGCGTAGGCCGGCGAGGTGCAGGTGTCGCGATCGAGCGAGCACGGCCAGCCGAGCTCGCCGTCGGCGCGATCGGTGGACGTGGGCCGCTGAGGGTGAGGGGCTCGGTGCCGCCTTGCGGCGATTCTCACGTTTGATTTCATGCAGTTGAGACCGGCGCGATGCGAACGAGCAGGCTTGAGATGCCGGTGCCGAGCGCGATCGGCGGCGCCGGGAGCGGCCGCCGACGGCGCCGCCTCTGGCCTTGTCGCGCCCGGCGCCTCGTGATGTAGATCGGCGGGCCGTGCCGCCCGACCCCGCCTCGCCGCCACCTGTCTCGCGGCCACGTGTCACCATCGGCAACCCGACCGATGGCGGCGTCGTGTACTGGACGGCCAAGCTCTACGGCTTCGCCGCGCTGGTCATCGTCGCGGTGGTCGTCGGCGCGATCGTGCTCTACGGCCGGCTGCTCGCGCGCGAGGCGCCGCCGGCGCCCGACCTGCGCCAGTACGCCGAGGTCACGCCGGGCATCTCGCGGATGTACGCCGCCGACGGCACCTTGCTCGGCGAGTTCGCCAGCGAGTGGCGCGAGGTCGTGGCCTACGAGGACATCCCGCCGCGCCTGATCGAGGCGTTCCTGTCCGTCGAGGATCACGACTTCTTCGCCCACGGCGGCATCTACTGGAAGGGCATCGCGCGGGCGGCGTGGGCCAACGTCACCGCCGGCGACTTCGCGCAGGGCGGCTCCACCATCACCCAGCAGGTCGCCAAGCAGTTCCTCGGCGCGCAGAAGTCGATGACGCGCAAGGCGCAGGAGGCGGTGATGGCGCGCCGGATCGAGGCGCAGTACTCCAAGCGCGCGATCCTCGCGGTCTACCTCAACCACATCTACCTGGGCGCCGGCGCCTGGGGCGTGGCCGGCGCCGCCCGCCGCTACTTCCAGAAGGACCTCGACGAGCTGACCCTCGCCGAGAGCGCGATGATCGCGGGCCTGGCCAAGGCGCCGTCGGGCTACGCGCCGCTGGTGCGCCCCGAGAAGGCGCGGGCGCGGCGCGACCTGGTGCTCGATCGCATGCTCGAGCACGGCCACGCCACCGCCGACGAGGTCGCCGCCGCCAAGGCGCAGCCGCTCGGGCTGCGCCCCTACCGCGACGTGTTCCCGACCCGCATGCCGTACTACGCCGAGCACGTCCGCCGCGATCTGATCGAGCGGCTCGGCACCGCCGCGCTGGCCCAGGCCGGCGACGTGGCCCCGCCCGACGGCGACGCCGACGCCGAGCGCGCGCGCCGGCAGCGGATCGAGCGTCTCGGCGCCGAGGCGCTGGGCACCGCCGGCCTCGTCATCGAGACCGCCGCCGAGCCGACCTTCGAGGCCGGCGCCTACGACAACGCCGACTTCGGCGCGCGCCACCAGGACAAGCGCCAGGGCTGGCGCGGCCCGGAGTGGCACGTCGACGGCCAAGCCCGCGAGCTGCTCGTCGAGCGGCAGCGCGCGCGCTACGGCGACGGCGAGCTGGTCCCGGGCAAGCGCTACCTCGCGGTGGTGGACGAGGTGAGCAGCGGCGGCGCCAAGGTCATCGTCGGTGATCGCACCCTGGACCTGCCGCTGCGCAACCTGGCGTGGGCGGCGCCGTGGAAGCCCGGCAGCCGCGCCGAGAACGACCTCACCGTCGGCAGCGCCACCCGCGTGTTGCGGGTCGGCGACGTGGTGTGGGTCGCGCGCGAGCTCCGCACCCTCGGCCGCTTCCGCGAGTGGTACATGCCCGACGGCCACAACCCGTCGTGGCGACCGGCCACCGACGCCGCCGCCTGGGACGCCGCCCACCCCGACGTGGTGACCCTCGAGCAGGTGCCGCACCCGCAGACGATGCTGTTCACCGCCGATCACGGCACCGGCTACGTCGCGGCGATGGTCGGCGGCTACGACTACGGCCGCAGCGAGTTCAACCGCGCGGTCCAGGCCTGTCGCCAGCCCGGCTCGACCTACAAGCCCATCTACTACTCGCTCGCGCTCGACACCGGCTATGGCTTCGACACCATCCTCAACGACGCCCCGATCAAGGTGATCGATCCGATCACCGGCGAGGCGTGGGCGCCGGCCAACCTGGGCGACACGCTCGACGGCGACGTCACCCTCGAGTACGCGATGGTCTACTCGAAGAACATCCCGTCGGTGGACATCTTCATGAAGGTCGGCGCCGCCAACGTCGAGGCGTGGGCGCGCCGGCTCGGCTTCACCACCAAGATCATCCCCGACGAGGCCCTCGCGCTCGGCGCCTCGTGCGTCAACGCCGACGAGCTGACCCGGGCGTTCGCGGTGTTCGCCCGCGACGGCGCCTGGTGGCCGCGCGCGCCCCAGCTGGCGACGCCGACCTGGCCGCGGCCGGCCGACGAGCGCGACTGGGTGTACGTCCGCCGCATCCTCGATCGCGCCGGCAACGTGCTCGAGGACAACACCGTCGCCGCAGATCCGCGGCTGCCGCCCGGCGACCGCCTCGATCGCGTGGCCGCGCTGGCGGGACGGCCGGCGCCCGAGGCCATCCCCGCGCGCACGGCGTCGCTGATGAACAAGCTGCTGGCCCAGACCATCCGCCACGGCTTCTCCAAGGTGGTGCGGGCGACCACGCTGCAGGTCGCCGGCAAGACCGGCACCTCGAGCGACACCCACGACACCTGGTTCATCGGCTACACGTCGCGCTTCATCACCACCTCGTGGATGGGCGACGACAAGAAGGAGCGCGCGCTCGGCAAGGACGACGCCGCGTACATGACCGCCGAGCCCCTGTGGGTGCGCTACATGCACGAGGTCGCCGGCGACTACCCCACCGCCGAGATCCCGTGGCGGCTGCCACCGGGCGTGTCGGCCCGAGACCGCGGCGATCACAGCAAGGGCCGCCATGGCGAGCCATCGAACCTGGTGTACCGGAGCGCCAAGAACGCGCTCAAGGCCGCCGGCCTCGCGCCCGACGGCACGCCGCTGCCGCCCGAGGACGGACCCCCGCCGTAAGTCCGCACGGGGGCTTGGATCGCGACCGTCGCGCACGGTCGTGTGAACCAACGCCCCGTGCTATGCGTCGAATGACCAAGCGCGTCGGAGGCTCCCCATGTTGCACGAGGTGATCACGTTCCTGTCGCTGGCGCTGTCGCCGACCCTGGCGCCCGGCGCCAAGCCGCCGCCGCCGGTGGTGGCGGTGGTGCCTCCGGCGCCGACGTCGACTGGGGCCACGACCCCGACGGTGCCCGCGACCCCGACGGTGCCCGCGACCCCGACTGGGTCCACCGTGCCCGCGCCGAGCAGCTCGGCCGCCGACGAGCTGGTCGGCAAGGTGCAGGCGTTCTACGCCGGCGTCGCCCAGGTCACCGCGAAGTTCCGCCAGGAGGTCACCAACGTGACCTTCGGCGACACCAAGCTCAGCGACGGCAAGCTGTTCATCTCCAAGCCCGGCAAGATGCGCTGGGACTACTACGCCAAGGGCGCGGCCAAGGTCACCGTCAAGAAGAGCTTCATCTCCAACGGCACCTACCTCTACGTCGTCGAGCACGACAACAAGCAGGTCATCAAGAAGAACCTCGAGCAGGACCTGATGCCGGTCGCGGTGTCGTTCCTCTACGGCAAGGGCGACCTGCGCACCGACTTCACCGCGGCCATCGAGACCGGCAGCAAGTACGGCGGCGCCGGCGACACCGTGCTCGGACTGACCCCGAAGAAGCCCTCGGCCCAGTACAAGAAGCTGATGCTGGTGGTCGACCCGGCCACCCACCGGGTGAAGGAGTCGATCATCATCGACTCCGCCGGCAACGTGAACGACTTCAAGTTCTACGAGCCCGACTTCGAGAAGGCGGTCAAGGCGAGCTGGTTCGAGTTCGACGAGAAGAGCGTCAAGAGCTACCGCATCGTCGACGCCGACGCCGCCGACGCCGCCGGCTCGGGCGCGCCGTAGCGAGGCGACCGCGACGGCGGGCCGCGACGGCGGGCCCGGGGTAGGCTCCTGGCATGGACCGCGTGCTCTCGCATCACCCCCACCTGGCGGCGCCGCGCGGGCCGGTGGTCCTGGCCATCCTCGACGGCGTCGGCGTCGGTCGCGGCGACGAGGGCGACGCGGTGGCGCTGGCGCGCACCCCGACCCTCGATCGCCTGCGCGCCGGCCCGTACCGCACGCTGCGCGCGCACGGCCGCGCGGTCGGCCTGCCCACCGACGACGACATGGGCAACAGCGAGGTCGGTCACAACGCGCTGGGCGCCGGCGCCGTGCATGCCCAGGGCGCGCTGCTGGTGGGCCGGGCCCTGGCGTCGGGCGCGCTCGTCGCCGGCGACACCTGGCAGCAGATCGTCGCCCGCGGGATCGCCGGCGGCGCGCTCCACTTCATCGGCCTCTTGTCCGACGGCAACGTGCACTCGCACGAGGCCCACCTGCACGCGCTGCTCCGGGCCGCGGCCAGCGCCGGTTGCCGGCGGCTGTTCGTCCACGCGCTCCTCGACGGCCGCGACGTGGCGCCGACGAGCGCGCTGACCTACGTCGATCGCCTCGAGGCGGTGCTCGGCGAGCTGCGCGCCGCCGGCGCCACCGCGGCCATCGCCTCCGGCGGCGGTCGCCAGCAGGTCACGATGGATCGCTACGAGGCCGACTGGCGCATCGTCGAACGCGGCTGGCGCGCCCACGTCCACGGCGAGGCCCGGCGGTTCCCGTCGACGCGCGCCGCCATCGAGACCTGCCGCGAGGAGACGCCGGGCGTCATCGACCAGGACCTGCCGGCGTTCGTCGTCGTCGGCGACGACGGCGCGCCGCTGGCGCCGATGCGCGACGGCGACGCCGCGGTGTGCTTCAACTTCCGCGGCGATCGCGCCATCGAGCTGAGCCGCGCCTTCGACGACGATCTGCTGGTCGCCTTCGATCGCGGCCGTCGCCCCGACGTCCTCTACGCCGGGATGATGCAGTACGACGGCGACCTCCACCTGCCGCGCCACTACCTGGTGGAGCCGCCGACGATCGCCGGCACCATGGGCGAACTGCTCGCCGGCGCCGGCGTGCCGCAGCTGGCGATCGCCGAGACCCAGAAGTACGGCCACGTGACGTACTTCTGGAACGGCAACCGCACCGACGCCTTCGAGCCGGCGCTCGAGACCTACGTCGAGATCCCGTCGGACCAGGTCCCCTTCGAGCAGCGCCCGTGGATGCAGGCGGCCGAGGTCAGCGATCGGCTCATCGCCGAGCTGCGCACCGGCCGGCACCGGTTCGCCCGGGTCAACTACGCCAACGGCGACATGGTCGGTCACACCGGCTCGCTCGACGCCACCGTCCTGGCGGTGGAGGCGGTCGACCTGCAGCTCGCGCGGCTGCGAGCCGCGGTCGACGAGCTGGGCGGCGTGCTGGTGGTCACCGCCGACCACGGCAACGCCGACGAGATGTACCAGCACGACAAGGGCGGCGCCGTCAGCCGTGACCGGGTCACCGGGGCGCCGGTCATCAAGACCAGCCACAGCCTGGCCCCGGTGCCGCTGTACGTGCACGACCCCTCCCGAGCTGGCGCCTACCGGCTCGACCCCGGCCACCTGCCCGAGGCCGGCATCGCCCACGTCACCGCCACCTGCCTGGAGCTGTTGGGCTACGCTTGCCCCGAGCGCTTCCTGCCGTCCCTCCTGACCTTCTCGAGCTGAGCGTCATGTCGACCCGCACCCTCATCGGCATCTTCCTGGCCGCCACCGTCGGCGTGGTCATCTTCCTGTTCGTGTCGCTGTCGGGCCACGACGCCAAGGCGCCGCTGGTGGTCGGCACCCCGACCGCGACGGCCTGCACCGCCGCCGAGGTCGGCGCCTGCCTGCCCAAGGTCGACTACGTCGACACCATCGGCACCGCCTACACGCCGGCGGCGCTCGCCGGGAAGGTCGTGGTCGTCAACTTCTGGGCCACCTGGTGCGCCCCGTGCAAGCACGAGCTGCCCGACTTCTCCAAGGTCGCCACCGCGTACGCCGACCGCGGCGTGGTCATCCTCGGCGTGCTCACCGACACGCCCGATCCGCAGACCCTGCTCAACTTCATGAGCGACTTCGAGATCGCCTACCCGATCGTGCGCGCGACGCCGGCCATCGCCACCGCGTTCGACTACCCGCGCGCGATCACCGGCATCCCGACCACGTACGTCTACGACCGCCAGGGCAACCGTCGCAAGATCGAGGTCGGGCCGATGAACGAGCACGAGCTGCGCGCGGTGCTCGACACGCTGCTCGCCGAGCCGGTCGCGGCGAGCTGACGCGACCGCCGGCCGGCGCGAGCGCTCAGTACGTGTAGGTGGTCTTGCCCTCGATGGTGCCGGCGGCGGGCGCGCCCTGGGCGGTGCCGTTGAGGGTACCCGACATCACCAGCTCGAGCGGCCGGGTGTGGACGCGGTCGACCTTCACCGGGCCGCCGAAGTTGATCGTGAGATCGACCGGCCCGGTCGCCTGACGCAACGAGCTCACCATCTGGAACTCGGCGACCGCGTCGTCGAACCGGGTCAGGGTGAGGGTCATCGCGGTGGCCGACGGCTTGCCGGGGCCGCCCTTGAGCTCGTTGAACTCGGCCAGCATCTTGGCGTCGAGCTCGAACGGCTCGCCCACGTTCCAGGTCCGGCCGCCGATGATGAGCTCCATCGCCTGCGGCTTGCCGAGATCGCCGTGATCGTCGCGCAGCGCCGCCAGCTCCTCGGCGGACACCTCGCCGCCGGCCTCGGTGGTCGCCTTGATCTCGTCGCCGTCGCGCCACACCACGTAGGTCTTGCCCTCGAGCGGCTGCGGCTTGGTCTGCAGCTGACCGCCGGCGGCCTGGGTCCCGAGCATCCCGCTGTAGGCGATCTTCACCTTGGTGACCAGCCCGGCGGCGTCGACGGCGAGGACCTCGGCGGTCTCCGTGCTCGCCTCGACGGTCTCGATCGGCATCTTGCTGCCGCCGGCGTCGACGGTGAACTTGGTCTCCATGCGATCGACCTTGACCCGACGATCGCCGACCTTCGCGGCCGCCGGCGGCATCGCCAGGCTGCCGCTGCCGGTCATCATCGCCGCCGCCGAGCCGAGTGCGCCTGCCGAGCCCGACCCGGTCGCCGGCTCGCCGACGGTGCCGCCGCTGCCGCTGCCGGTCATCATCGCCGCCGCCGACCCCGCCGACCCCGAGCCGGTCGCCGGCTGATCGGCCTTGGCGGCGCTGCCGCTGCCGACCATCGCGGCCGCCGAGCCGCTGCCGGCGCTGCCGGGCTCCGCCTCCTTCTTCTTGCAGGCGGGGACGGCGAGGACCAGGGCGGCCACGAGGGAGAGCGACGTCAGGTGGTTCATGCTCCGCCTTTACCACGGCGTCGCCGCCCGGGGCCGCGGCGGCGCCGCCGGCGTCACCCCCCGCGGCCTCAGTACGCGAAGGTCGTGTGACCCTCGACGGTGCCCACCGCCGGCAGGCCCTGGGTCACGCCCTCGAGGGTGCCGGTCATCGTGATCTCGAGCGGGCGGGTGCGCGCGCGCTCGATGCGCACCGGCCCGGTCATGCTGATGGTCAACGCCGCGCCGCCCTTGGCGGTCCGCAGGGTCACCTCCATCTCGAAGGTGGCGAGCTGATCATCGAAGCCAGTGAGGGTCAACGCCATCGCGCTGGCGTGCTGGCCGCTGGCGGTGCGCTTGAGCTCGTTGTACTCGGCGAGCTCGGCCTCGGTCAGGGAATAGCGTTCGCCGAGCCGCCAGGTGCGGCCCGCGAGGATGCGCTCCATCGCCGCCGGCCGCCCCAGGGTCTCGTGATCGTCGGCGAGGGCGGCCAGCTCGGCCTCGGTGACCGGCTCGCCGTCGCCGCTGGTGGCCCGGACCACGCCGGCCTCGACCCACACCACGTAGGTGCGGCCCTCGAGGGGCTGCGGCGCGACGTCGACCTGGCCGGCGACGGCCTGGGTCGCCACCTTGGTGGTGTAGGTGATGCGCAGCTTGGTCGGCGCGCCGGCGGCGTCGACCGCGAGCACCTCGGCGGTCTCGGTGCTGGTCTCGTTCGACTCGATGGGCACCTGCTGTCCGTCGGAGGTCACGGTGAAGCGCGTGGTGAGCGAATCGACCTTGGTGCGGCGATCGCCGACCTGCACCGTTGCCGGCGCCAGGGTGAGGGTGCTGGCGCCGACGTTGCCGACGCCGGCGGCGCCGCCGCGCGCGCCTCCACAGGCCGGCGCCACGACGACGGCGGCGAGCAGCGACAGGGCGAGGACGGAGCGCGCGAGGCCAAGCATGGATCTCGCTTACCACGACCGCCGCCGGGGCGCGGGGCCGCGGCGTCAGCCGGCGACGACGGCCGCCGGATCGGCGAACAGGCCGAACACGCCGCCGGTGTGCACGAACACCACCCGCTCGCCGAGCGCGCCGGGCCGGCGCGTCAGCTCCTGCACCAGGCCGTGGAACGCCTTGCCGGTGTACACCGGGTCGAGCACCAGGCCATCGCGGCGCGCGACCTGCCGGAGCGTGGCCAGCTCCTCGGGCCGGCTGCGGGCGTAGCCGAGGCCGACGTGGCCGTCGAGGATGGTGAGGTCGTCGTCGGAGATGCTCACCCCGAGCTGCCAGCGCGCGACCAGGTCGCGGGCGATGCGCCCGATGGCGTCGACGAAGTACGCGCGATCGTCACACACGTTGATCGCCGCGACCCGGATGCCGCGCGCCGCCCACCCGAGCAGCGCGGCGCCGACCACGAGGCCGGCGCCGGTGCCGCCGGAGCCGCAGGCGTAGACGATCGTCGTCGGCCGCGGCGGCAGCGCCGCGAGGTCGACGTCGAGCTCGGCGGCGCAGCCGACGTAGCCCCAGGACCCCAGCGCGTTCGAGCCACCCTCGGGGATGACGTACGGCCGGCGCCCGGCGGCGCGGAGCTCGTCGGCGACGGCCGCCATGAGCTGGTTGCGATCGCGCCAGGCCGCGCGGGTGATCCAGCGCAGGCGCGCGCCGGCGAGGTGATCGAGCAGGATGTTGCCGGCGGTCGCCGGCGGCGCCGCCGGATCGTCGCACCGCAGCACCAGCTCCGAGGCCAGGCCCAGGCGCGCGGCCGCCAGCGCGGTGGCCCGGGCGTGGTTCGATTGCTCGCCGCCGCACGTGATGACGGTGTCGGCGCCGCATGCGATGGCCTCGGCGAGCAGGAACTCGAGCTTGCGTACCTTGTTGCCCGACAGCTCGGCGCCGGTGGTGTCGTCGCGCTTGACCAGGAGCTCCACCCCGAGCGCGGCGCTGGCCCGTGGCACCGGCTGCAGCGGCGTGCCCAGGCGGGCAAGGTCGAGCTTGGGCGGGACCGGCCAGTCGGGGCGCATGGCCAGCATGCTACCGGGGCCGGGCCCGGCGCGACACGCGGCGCGCGTCGTCGATGTAACGCGGGTGTTACCCCCCACCCGGTCGCGCGCGGCTCACCCTTGCGTAGGCTGCGTGCCCCCGGCGCGCCGTCGGATCCAACCATCATGCGCATGCCTACCCCGCCGTCACCGGCGTCCTCTGCTCGCGTCCTCACGCTCACGACCGCGACCCTGCTCGCGGCTTGCTCGCGCTCGAACCGACGCCGCCCCCGTCGCCCGACCTCGCCGCGGTGCCGGGCGGCACCGGCGTCACCCGCCTCTACGAGGGCAAGGTGCTCGAGGCGTTCGTCGGCTCGGCGTCGAAGCCGCCGACCGAGGAGGCCGCCGCCGCCTTCGAGCGCGCCACCGGCGCCAAGCTCGAGCTGCACATCGGCGGCTCCGGCAAGATGCTCTCGGAGATGAAGCTCGCCGAGCGCGGCGACCTCTACTTCCCCGGCTCGTCGGACTACATGGAGATCGCCAAGCGCGAGGGCCTCGTCGATCCGTCGACGGAGAAGCAGGTCGTGTACCTGATCCCCGCGATCAACGTGCAGCGGGGCAACCCCAAGGGCATCAAGTCCCTCGAGGATCTGGCCCAGCCCGGCCTGCGGGTGGGCATCGCCCGGCCCGACACGGTGTGCGTCGGCCTCTACGGCGTCGAGGTGCTCGAGCAGGAGGGCCTCGCCGACCGGGTCCGGCCCAACATCGCCACCCACGCCGAGTCGTGCGAGAAGACGGCCCAGCTCGTCGCCCTCAAGACCGTCGACGCCGTGCTCGGCTGGGAGGTCTTCGAGCACTGGGATCCGGACAACATCGAGACCGTCTACCTGCCCAAGGAGAAGGTGACCCGCATCGGGTACATTCCGGTCGCCGTCTCGAAGTTCTCCAAGCACCCGGACGTGGCCCGGGCCTTCATCGACTACCTCATCGGCCCCGACGGCCAGGCGATCTACAAGAAGTGGCACTACCTGACCAGCGTGGAGGACGCCCGCCAGCACGCGCTGCCGACGACGCCGGTGGGCGGCGAGTGGACCCTGCCCGCGCGCTGGCAGGAGTAGGCCTGCGCGGCCGCGGCTTCTCCGCGTTCCTGCTCGCGGGCCTGGGCCTGGCGGTCACCACC
The DNA here is from genome assembly GCA_041389945.1 of Kofleriaceae bacterium. Lineage (GTDB taxonomy): Bacteria > Myxococcota_A > Polyangia > Haliangiales > Haliangiaceae > JAWKQW01. Next base: position 282,615 of record JAWKQW010000009.1, on the reverse strand, counting down.
GTCGTCCTCATCATCGCCGCCCAGCTCAGCTACGGCGGTGACGGCGGCGGGCCGCTGTCGGCGCTCGGCGAGCCCGACATCCGGCACGCCATCACGCTGAGCCTGTGGACCTCGACCGCGGCGGCACTCGGCGCGCTGGTGGTCGCGATCCCGGCGGCGTACGCGCTGGCTCGCTGGCGCTTCCGCGGCCGCGTGTTCGTCGACGCGCTGCTCGACGTGCCCATCGTGCTGTCGCCGATCGTCATCGGCGTCGCGCTCATCCTCATCTTCCGCTCGCAGCCCGGCCGCTGGTTCGAGGCCAACGTGATGCGGATCGTGTTCGAGGTGCCGGGCATCGTCGTCGCGCAGTTCGTGCTGGCCCTCGCCCTCGAGGTGCGCGTGCTCAAGGCCGCCTTCGAGGAGCTGAGCCCGCGCTACGAGCAGGTCGCGCGGCTGCTCGGGTGCTCGCCGTGGGGCGCGTTCTGGCGGGTGACGGTGCCGATGTGTCGGTCGAGCCTGCTCGCCGCGTTCGTGCTCGGCTGGAGCCGCGCCCTCGGCGACTTCGGCGCCGCGGTCACCGTCGCCGGCTCGGTCCGCAACAAGACCGAGACCATGCCGGTCGCCATCTACAACAACTTCGCCAGCGTCCGCATCGAGAAGGCGCTCGGCCTGGCGATCCTGCTCACCACGATCGCGCTGGTGGTGCTGGTGATGGTGCGCGTGCTCACCGCCCGGAGGGACCGGTGATCACCGTCGACGGGCTGCACGCGCGGCTGGGCGCGTTCACGATGGCGGGGCTGTCGCTGGCGGTCGAGCCCGGCGAGCTGCTGGTGGTGCTCGGCCCGTCGGGCGCCGGCAAGACCGTGCTGCTCGAGAGCGTGCTCGGGCTCAAGGCCACCGAGCGCGGCACGATCAAGGTCGGCGACCGCGACGTCACCCGGCTACCGCCGGAGCAGCGCGGCATCGCCTACATGCCGCAGGACGTGGCGCTGTTCCCGCACCTGTCGGTGCGCGACAACATCGTGTTCGGGCGGCGGGTGCGCGGGACCCTGGCCGGGGTCGACGCCGAGCTGGCGCCGCTCGCCGAGCGCCTCGGCATCGGCCACCTGCTCGGGCGCCGCGACGTACGCTCGCTGTCGGGCGGCGAGGGCCCGCGCGTGGCCCTCGCCCGGGCGCTGATCGCCCACCCGACGGTGCTGCTGCTCGACGAGAGCTTCTCGGCGCTCGACGCCCACATCCGGCGACGGCTGCTGCTCCAGCTGCGCGAGCTGCAGCAGGCGCTGGGCCTCACCGTCGTGTACATCACCCACAGCCAGGAGGAGGCGTCGCTGGTGGCCGACCGGGTCGCCGTGCTGATGGCCGGCCAGATCGTGCAGGTCGATCCCACCGACCGCCTGTTCCGGCGGCCCGCCGACCTGCGGGTCGCGCGCTTCCTGCAACTCGCCAACGTGTGGCCCATCGCCGGCGGCGACGGCGCGCGCCGCCAGGTCGGCGCGGTCGAGCTCGAGCTCGCCGAGCCGCGCCCGGCGCCGGCGGCCTACCTCGGGATCGACGCCGCCGACGTGGTGTTGCTCGGCGCCGGCGAGCGCCCGGCCGCCGCCGGCGGCAACGTGTTCGCGGCCGAGGTGCTCCGCGTCGACACCCGGTTCCACCGGGCCACCGCGCACCTGCGCCTCACCGACGATCCGACGATCGTCGTCGAGGCCGCCATCGGCGCGCGCGACCGCCACGTCGCGGCGACGCCGCTGAGCGAGGGCGCCGTGATCGATCTCTACCTTCCGCCGGCGGCCGTGTCAGAGTTCCCCGAGGTGACCCCGTGACGCCCTGCATCCCGCAACCTCGCCCGGCTCGCCGCGGTGCCGGCGTGGCGCTGCTGGTCGCGGCGCTCGCCGGCGGCTGCCAGTCGAAGGAGCCGATCGAGGCGCGGCGCCTGCCGCAGCTCCAGCCGACCCCCGGCGCCGAGCTGCCCGAGGCGCTGGCGATCCCGGTGACCGTCGACGGCCAGGCGGTGGCGCCCATCGATCGCGCCCGCCTCGCCGGCGTGCGGCCCGACTTCCAGGACGGCGATCGCCGGGCCTGGCGCATGGCCACGCTGCTCGACGCGCTCGGCGATCGCGCGGCCACCATCGCGGTCACCGGCGAAGGCGACATCACCCTCGAGCTGCACCACGACCCGACGGCGAAGGGCTCGGTGCCGGTGCTCATCGTCACCCGCCGCGGCGAGGTGCAGGCGGCGGTGGTCGATCCCGCCGATCCGTTCCCCGCCTATCACGAGACCGGCGGTCGACGGGCGCGGCCCGGCGATCCGTTCCCGCGCCTGGCCGGGCTGGCCCGGATCGAGGTCCGGCTGGCGGCGCCTCCCTGACCAGCACCCGCGGCGCCGCTGGTATGCTCGACGGCATGGCGGCGCGTCGACGGCTCACGGGCTCGGGCTCCCCGGCAGGCAGCGTCACCGCCCTAGTGGGGCTGGCGCTCGGCGTCGGCGCGTGCTTCGCGCCGACCCCGCGCGATGGCCTGCCGTGCGGGCCGGAGAAGAGCTGCCCGCTCGACCTCGTGTGCCGGCTCGACGGCACCTGCGGCGCGAGCGAGCTCGACGCCGATCCCCCGGGCATCGACGCCGCGGTCATCGACGCGACCGCGGTCGACGCGACCGTGGTCGACGCGGCCTTCCCGCGACGGTGCGCTGGCCGCGTCGACCTGTTCGACGACTTCGACCAGCCCGGCGCCGGCGCCGGCATCGCCATCGAGAGCGCGGTGGGCCTGACCATCAGCGAGCACGACAGCCTGCTCGACGTCGAGTTCGCGGCCCAGGTCGACGACAACCACTACGGCGGCTACGCCACCACCGCCGAGACCCCGACCGCCGACCTCTGCGTGGTGGTGCGGGTGAACCAGCTGCCGAACTTCCCGGCCATCGCCTACCTCAAGCTGCGCTCGGTCTTCGGCCTCGTGGGGTCGATCACCGAGGCCGAGTTCCTCGCGTTCAACAACGAACTGTACCTGCGGACCCTGGTGGGCGCCGACGCCACCAACCACGACATCGTCCCGGTCGACCTGGCCGAGCACGGCTACTGGCGCCTGCGGATGAGCGGGGGCGACGTCATCTGGGAGACCTCGTCGGACGGCGTCGACTTCTTCGAGCTCAAGCGCGCCACCGTGACCCTGCCGTCGAAGGTGCAGGCCCGGGTCGGGGCTGGGACCCAGATGCAGGCCATGGGCGCCGGCAACGCCCTGTTCGACGAGCTCACCGTCGGCACCGAGTGACGACGCCCGACCGGGGATGACACGACCCGTCGCGCACGCAGCGCCTCGACCGCGCCGCGTTCCCGGCCCAGGTGCGCGGGAAATGGCGCCGACGGGTCGGGTGTTGCACGATCCATGGTGGTGGACCGACCCGCGTTCTCGCGTCTCGTGATCGCGCTCGTCGTGGCGTTGGCCACGGTCGGGCCAGCGCGCGCGGGCGTGTGGCCGACCCCGGCGGCGGGCCCGTCGGCGTCCGGCGGTCCCGAGCTGGTGTTGACCTTCGACGACGGCCCCAACCGCACCACCGAGCGCATCCTCGACACCCTCGAGGCGCACCACGCGCAGGCGATCTTCTTCCTGGTCGGGCGCATGGTCGAGCGCGGCGCGCCGGGCGTGGTCGCGCCGATCCTCCACCGCATGATCGCCGGCGGTCACGTGCTCGCCAACCACTCGATGACCCACGCCCAGCTGTGCACGGCCAAGGCCGAGCGCGCCGCCGAGGAGATCGACGCCGCCGCCCTCGTGCTCGAGCGCGCGACCGGGCTGGAGATGACCTGGTTCCGCACGCCCTACGGCTCGCGGTGCGCGCGCCTCGAGGCCCAGCTCGCCGAGCGCGGCCTGGCGCACTTCCACTGGGACATCGATCCGCAGGAGTGGCGCGACCACAGCGCGACCCGGGCGGCGGCGATGGTGCTGGGCCGGCTGCGCCGTGCGACCGGTCGCGAGGTCCTGCTCATGCACGACATCCACCCGGTCACCGCCAAGGCCTTGCCCCTCATCCTCGACGGTCTCGTCGCCGAGAACGCGCGCCGCCTCGAGCGCGGCCTCCTGCCGATCCGGATCGTGCCGCCGGGCGAGCTCGCCGCCGAGCAGGTCGCCCCCGGCCTGCTCGCCCTCCTCGCCGACGTCGGCCACGCGATGACCGACGGCCTCGTCGATGCCACCACCGCGATCCCGCAACCCGCAGGCGACGCGCTCACGGCAGCGGCTGGCGCCAGAGCTCGGCGAGCACGCCGGTGCACGAGTCCGTGACCTGCACGGTCTCGGCGTCGATCACCGCCACCCCGGTCAGGCAGGTCGTGACGCTCTCCGGGTACGCCGTCCGCGGCGGCGCCCCGTAGATGGTCTGCACCGCGCCGCTGCCGTCGACGACGCCGTCGCCGTCGGCCACCACCAGCCGCACCGCGGTGCGCGAGGTCACCACCAGGTTCCCGAACGGGTCGCACGCGAGCCCCCGCGGCGAGTCCACCGGGAACGTCATCGCCGGCGCGCCCTGCCCCGACGAGGCGGCCACGCCGTCACCGAGCACGGTCGTGATGGTCCCGGCGCCGGCCGCGACCCGGCGGATCCGGTGGTTGCTGGTGTCGGCGATGAACAGGTCGCCGTCGGCGCAGCGCGTGATCGCCTGCGGCTGGAACAGGAGCGCGTCGGTCGCCGCGCCGCCATCGCCGAAGAACCCGAGCGTGCGCGGCGTGCCGGCCACGGTGGTCACCGTGCCGGCCGCGCCTGCGAGGTCGATCGGCAGCGCGCGGACGACGTGGTTGCCGGCATCGGCGATGTACAGGACGCGGGCATCCTCGTCGAAGTACAGCCCGGCGGGCGCGTCGAAGCGCGCGATCGCCGCCGGGCCGTCGACGAAGGCCCCGGAACCTCCCGGCGGCGCGACCCCGTCGCCGGCCAGGGTGGTGATGGTCCACGCCTCGGGCCGCTCGGGATCGGTCACGGTGACGGCGTGCAGGCGATTGGCGCTGGTCTCGGCCAGGTAGACGCGGCCGAGCGCGGCGTCGTAGGCCACTCCGCCGACGGTGCCGAAGGCCTCGTCACGAAACCGTGCGAGGTCGGCGACCGCGGACGGCTGGGGATATCGACCGGCGATCGCACGCACTTGCGCGGACGTCACCGCGAGCGCCTGGAGCGTGCCGCTGCTGCCACCGGCGATGAAGATCTCGTCCGCGGTCAGGGCGACCGCACGCGGATCGGCGAGGGTCGCCGCCAGGGCCGGCCCCATCCCCTCGGGGTCGACCGCGCCCGCGATCGTCGTGATGACGCCGGTGGCACCGTCGACGCGGCGGACGCGGCTGTTGTTCATGTCGGCGACGTAGATGGTCCCCGCCGCGTCGACCGCCACGCCCGCCGGCGCGGCGAGCTCCGCCTGCACGGCAGGCCCGCCGTCGCCGCCGACGCCCTCCGTGCCGGTGCCAGCCACGGTCGCGATGAGGCCGGTCCCGGCGTCGACGCGGCGCACGCGGTGGTCCTGGCTGTCGGCGATGTACAGGGTGCCGTCGCCGGCGACCGTGACGTCGGCCGGCCCGGCCAGCGTGGCGCCAATCGCCGGGCCACCGTCGCCGCTCCCGCCGACCATGCCGGTGCCGGCCACCGTGGTGATGATCCCGGTGGCGCCGTCGACACATCGGACCCGATGGTTGCCACGATCGGCGATGTACAGATCGCCGTCGCTCGAGACCGCGAGGCCGCTGGGTGACGTCAGCTGCGCGCTGACTGCCGCGCCACCATCCCCCGCGCTGCCAGACGTGCCGACGCCCGCCACCGTGGTGATGACCCCGGTCGCCGCGGCGACCCGCCGAACCCGGTGGTTGTCGGTGTCGGCGATGAAGACGTTGCCATCGAGATCGACGGTGACCCCGGCGGGATAACGCAGCCGGGCCGCCGTCGCCTGGCCGCCATCGCCGGCGAAGCCATCGACCCCGGTGCCCGCGATCGTCGTGATGATGCCGGTGGCCGCGGCGACGCGACGGACCCGCTGGTTGGACGTATCGGCGATGTACACGTTGCCCGCGAGGTCGACCGCGACGCCACGCGGGTAGGCGAGGCGGGCCGCGACGGCGGCTTCGCCGTCGCCACCGAAGCCGTACGCCCCGGTCCCAGCCGCCGCGTCGATCGTATCCGTCGCGGCGGAGACCCGGCGAACGCGGAGCAACTCGACCAGGAAGACGTCGCCGCTGGCCGACACCGCGACACCGCCCGGAAACAGGACCTGCGCGCTGGTCGCCGCTGCGCCGTCCCCGCCGTTGGCGAACACGCCGGTGCCGGCGAGCGTGGAGATGACCTGGGTCGCGACCGCCACCCGTCGGACGCGGTGGTTGCCGGCGTCGGCGATGTACAGCGTGCCCGACGGATCGAGCGCGAGGCCCGGCACCGTCGACAGCTGGGCGCTGGTGGCCGGGCCGCCGTCGCCACCAAAGCCGCCGAAGGTGCCCGCCGCGGTCCGGATGATCCCGGTCGCGACCTCGACGCGGCGGACCCGGGCCCCGTTGGTGTCCGCGATGTACATGTCACCATTGGGCGCCACCTCCACGGCGTACGGCGTGGCCAGCTGGGCCGCCGTCGCCGGGCCACCATCGCCGCCCCCGCCGAACCCGCCGTCACCCGCCACGGTCGTGATGGCGCCGGTGCCGATGGAGACGCGGCGGACGCGCCCGTTGTTGGTGTCGGCGATGAGGAGGTTGCCGGCGGCGTCGATCGTGACGCCCCGAGGCCGCGCGAGCCGCGCGCTGGTCGCGGCGCCGCCATCGCCGAGGTAGCCCTCGACGCCGGTCCCGGCGACCGTGGTGATGATCCCGGTCGAGGCGGCGACCCGACGGATCCGGTGGTTGTCCGAATCGGCGATGAAGAGGTTGCCGGTGCCATCGACCTCGATGCCCGCGGGCTGCGACAGCCGCGCGCTGGTCGCGGCGCCGCCGTCGCCGCCGAACCCGGCCACGCCGGTGCCCGCCACCGTCGTGATGATCCCGGTCGCGGTCACCACCCGGCGGATGCGGTGGCTGTTCGCCTCCGAGATGTACACGTCGCCGCGCCCGTCGACGGCGACCGCGACCGGGTCGCCCAGGCTGGCCGCGGTGGCGGGGCCCCCATCGCCGGCGGACCCGGCGACGCCGGTGCCCGCGATCGTGGTGATGACGCCAGTGTCGGCGGCGACGCGCCGGACCCGGTGGTTCGCCGTGTCGGCGATGTACACGTTGCCCGCGAGGTCGACGGCGACGCCAGCCGGCTGCGCCAGGCTGACCTCCGTGGCCAGCCGCTCGCGACCGAGCACCGCCTCGGCCTGCCACGCGGTGGCGGTGCACGCGTCGCAGCCGTCGGCCGGGTTGGCCAGCCCGGCCGGGCCGTCGTCACATGCCTCGCCTTCGTCGACGACACCGTCGCCGCAGGCCTCGAGCTTGGCGCAGTCGCCGCGGCAGCCGTCGCCGCTGGCCAGGTTGCCGTCGTCGCACGCCTCGACCCCGGCCCACACCAGGCCGTCGCCGCAGGTCGCCACCGTGCACGCGGTGGTGCACGGGCCGTCGTCGGCGTTGGCGGCGCCGGCGTCGCACGCCTCGACCCCGAGCTGCACCAGCCCGTCGCCGCAGACGTTGATCCGGCAGCTCGCGGTGCACGCGCGATCGTCGCCGTTGCCGGCGCCGTCGTCGCAGGTCTCGGCGCCCTGGCGCACGCCATCGCCGCACACCGGCAGGGTGCAGGCGTTGGTGCACTCGTCGTCGTCGATGGCGTCGCCGTCGTCGCACTCCTCGCCGACGTCGACGGTGCCGTCGCCGCACCCGGTGACCGCGCACACGCCGGCGCGGCAGGTGCCGGCGCCGATGCCGACGAGCTCGCAGTCGGCGCCCTCGGCCAGCCCGTTGCAGGCCGCGATCCGATCCGGGTCGACGCAGCCGCCGCCGGCCGGGGCGCACGCCTGGGTCGCCGGGCACACGGTGCCGTCGGCGCAGCGCCGGTCGCGCTCGGCCACGCAGCCTGCGCCGAGCAGCCACGCCATCGCCATGGTCACCAGCCGGCCGTGACCGAAGTGGCTTCGGGCGCGAGCCCGCGACGCCGTCGGAGTCCCGCTCATGGCGTCATCCTGCCTCAGGCGAGGCCGGCGCTGGGCCGTGTCCTGTCGCGACCCGGGCGCGCGCCGTCGGCGCCGTCGGTGCTAGGCTCCTCCCTCGCATGTTCCGCATCCGGCCGTCGCGCCCCGAAGACGCCGCCCAGGTGCTGGCGGTGGCGGCCCACCTCGACACGGTCAACCTGCCGGCCGACCGCGCCACCATCGAGGGCATCCTCGAGCGCTCGCGCCAGTCGTTCGCCGGCGAGGTGCCGGCGGCGGAGCGCGAGCTCCTGTTCGTGCTCGAGGATCTCGGCGCCGGCCAGATCATCGGCACCTCGATCATCTACGCCCAGCACGGCAGCAAGCGCGCGCCGCACATCTTCTTCCGCGTCGAGCCCGACGAGCGCTACTCGTACACCCTCGATCGCTACTTCAAGCACCAGACCCTGCGCATCGGCTACGACTACGAGGGCCCGACGGAGATCGGCGGCCTCATCCTGTTGCCGCAATACCGCGGCAACGCCGAGGCGCTGGGCAAGGCGCTGTCCTACGTGCGCTTCCTGTACATCCGCATGCACCGGGCCGACTTCCGCGATGAGGTGCTCTCGGAGCTGCTGCCGCTGCTGGAGCCCGACGGCACCTCGCTGCTGTGGGAGCACCTCGGCCGCCACTTCACCGGCTCCAGCTACCAGGAGGCCGATCGGCTGTCGAAGGACAACAAGGAGTTCATCCACGCCTTGTTCCCCGACGATCCGATCCACACCGAGCTGCTGCCCGAGGCGGTGCGCGCGATCATCGGCCAGGTCGGGCCGGCGACCCGCGGCGTCGAGAAGATGCTGCGGCGGGTCGGCTTCGAGTACGCGAGGCAGATCGATCCGTTCGACGGCGGGCCCCACTTCGTGGCGAAGACCGACGCCATCTCGATCGTGCGCGACGCCCGCCGGGTGCGGGTGCGCCCGGTCGAGGACGCCGACGCCGAGCGCCCGTGGGCCATCCTCGCGGTGGAGCGCGCCGCCGGCGACGCCGGGCCGCCGCTGGTGGCCACCGGCGCTCGCGTCATCCCCATCGAGCTGCCGACCGAGCCCGGCGTCGACGGCGGCGAGATCGGCATCACCGAGGACACCCGGCGCCGCGCGGTCGAGGTGAGCCCCGGCGACGAGCTGTGGATGGCGATGGGACAGGCCGCCGCCGCGCTGGCGATCGCCGTGACCGCGGCGGGCTGCGCCGAGGTCGCGCGCGCAACCCGCGCCCGCGCCGGCCGCCGCCGCCGCGCCCGCGCGGGCCACGGTGCCGCCGGCTGGCGCTCGGCTGCTGGCGGTGGCTTGCCGAGGCGGCCGCGCGCGCGCTCGGCGATCACCGCGCCGGCGCCGAGATCGTCAGCCACGGCGATCCCGCCGCCGGCTGCTACGCCGTCTGGCTCGTCGACGAGACCGCCCGCGCCAGCGGCCTCGAGGCCGAGCACCGCGGGCTCGAGCGCGCGCTCGCGCCGCTGGGCGTCACCGCGCTGCCCTGGGTCGCCGCCGGCGAGCTCGCGTCGGTCGACGTCGCTCTCGGCGCCCTGGCCGGCACCCTCGAGGTGCGGCTCACCGGCGTCGACGGCGGCCGCACCCGGCTGGCGGCGATGGCGTGCGTCCACGGCCCGCGCGAGCCCCGCCACTGCGCGGCGGCGTGCGCGACCCTGCGCGGCACGGTGGCGCCGTGATCAACCCGGCGCGGGCGCTGCTGGTGATCGCGGCGCTGGCCCTCGCCGGCGCCGGTGACGCCGAGCCGATCCAACCCGGCGAGCCGCCGCCGCGCGAGCTGCCGACCTGGCGCGAGGGCCCGCCGCTGCGCCTGCCGCCTACGCCGACCGGCCGCCACGCCGCCCCGCGCGACAACCGACCCCTGGTCGTCGGTGGCGGCGCCCTCGTGCTCATCGGCCTCTACCTCTACAATCGCAAGGCCAAGGCGGCCCGCGCCGCCGACGACACCGCGCCGTCCGTCGACCCCGAGGTGCCCGCCGATGACCGACCCGACCCCGACCGCTGATCCGCCCGCCGCCGGCGAGCCGGTGCTGATCGTCGACGACGAACGCAACATCCGCCGGACCCTGCGCATGGTCCTCGAGAGCGAGGGCCACCCGGTGTTCGAGGCCGGCAGCCTGGCCGAGGCCCACGCGGTGCTCGCCGAGGCCACCGTCGAGGCCATCCTGCTCGACGTCAAGCTCGGCGACGACAGCGGCCTCGAGCTCTTGCGCGCGCTCAAGACCCGCGGCGACGACGGCCTCACCGGGCCGCACGGCGACGTGCCGGTGGTGATGATCTCCGGCCACGCCAGCATCGAGGACGCGGTCGCGGCGACCCGGCTCGGCGCGTTCGACTTCATGGAGAAGCCGCTCGATCGCAGCCGGGTGATGGTGACCCTGCGCAACGCGCTCGAGCGGCGCCGCATGTGGCGCGAGGTCCACACCCTGCGGCGCGCCGTCGACGCCCGCTTCGAGCTGCTCGGCACCGCGCCGGTGATGGAGGACCTGCGCCGGCAGATCGCCAAGGTCGCGCCGACCAAGAGCCGGGTGCTCATCACCGGCGAGAGCGGCACCGGCAAGGAGCTCATCGCCCGGGCGATCCACCGCAACAGCGCGTGCGCCGCCGGCGCCTTCGTCAAGGTCAACTGCGCGGCCATCCCGCCGGAGCTCATCGAGAGCGAGCTGTTCGGGCACGAGCGTGGCGCGTTTACCGGCGCGGTCGCCAAGAAGCGCGGCCTGTTCGAGGTCGCCGACGGCGGCACGATCTTCCTCGACGAGATCGGCGACATGGCGCTGTCGGCCCAGGCCAAGGTGCTGCGCGTGCTCCAGCTCGGCGAGTTCACCCGGGTCGGCGGCGAGAAGAGCCTCAAGACCGACTGCCGGGTCCTGGCCGCCACCCACCGCGACCTCGAGCGCATGGTCCGCGAGGGCACGTTCCGCGAGGACCTGTACTTCCGCCTCAGCGTGGTGCCGATCCACTCGCCGGCGCTGCGCGAGCGCGAGAGCGACGTGCCGCTCCTGGCCCAGGCCTTCATCCGCGAGTGCTGCGACGAGAACGGCTTCGCCTACAAGCCCATCGACGACGACGCCCTGGCCCGGCTGCGCGCGTACGAGTGGCCCGGCAACGTGCGCGAGCTGCGCAACGTCGTCGAGCGGCTGGTGATCATGAGCGACGAGGTGATCACCGCGCGCGACCTGCCGCCGTACCTCAGCGGCCGCACCTCGGGCGCCCACGCGGTGCCCGGCACCGCTCCGGCGTCGCCCTCGGGCACCATCGATCTGGCGCGGTTCGCCGGCAAGAGCCTGCGCGAGTTCCGCGAGGAGGTCGAGGCCGAGTACATCCGCGCGCGCCTGCACGAGGAGGGCTGGAACATCTCGCGCACCGCGGCGGTGCTCGGCCTCGAGCGCACCAACCTGCACAAGAAGCTGCGCTCGCTCGGCATCCACCGCGGCGACGACGGCGGCGGGCGCGACCCCGACGACGGCGCCGCGTGAGGGGCCCGGCGGCGATCGCGGTGGCGATCGCGGTGGCGATCGGGCTCGGCGGCCGCGCCCCAGCCGAGGTCGCCAGCGCAGGCTCGGCCTCCGCCGATGGCGCCGCGGTCCCCGACGACGACGACCGCCGCGCCTTCGCCGCCGCGCTGGCGACGCTCGACGACGATCCTGCCGCCGGCGTGGCCGCGCTGGAGGCGTTCGCCGCGACGAGGCCGACCTCGCCGCTGGCGCCGGAGGCCGGCCTCGCCGCCGCCCGTGCCAGCGAGGAGCGCTTGCTCGATCCGGCGGCGGCGCGCCGACGCTACGCCGCCGTGGTCGCCGGCTGGCCCGACGCACGCGCCGCGGTCGCCGCCGGGCGGCGCCTGGCGACGCTCGCGATCGAGCTCGGCGACGATCCCGCCGCCGCCGAGTTCGCCGCGGCGTTCGCCCGGCTGCGCCGCAGCGCCGGCGCCAGGCCGACCGCCGCCGAGGAGGCCGAGGCGGCCCGGCTCGCCGCCGCGCCCTGGCCGGGCGCGCTCGACGTCGGGCTGTGGCACGTCGAGCAGCTCCGGCGCGCCGATCGACTGGCCGAGGCGACCGCGCTGGCGGCGGCGCTGCGGCAGCGGTTCGCCGGCGCCGCGCGCGTCGACGAGCTGACCCGGGCCGCGGCCCAGCTCGCGCTGGCGCGCCGGGCCTGGAGCGAGGCCGCCGCCCTCGCCGACGTCTTGCCCGCGGGCAGCCCCGGCGAGCAGGCGCTGCGCGCGGAGCTGGCCGCCGCCGTCGCCCGCGGTCGCCAGCTCGATCGCTGGCGCCGCGCCGCCATGCTGGTCGCCGCGCTCGGGCTGCTGGCGCTCACGGCGTCGCTGCTGCACGCCGCCGGCGATCGCCGGGGCCTGGTGGCGGCGCTGCGGCCGCCGCTCGAGCTCTGGTACGTGGCGCCGGTGCTCGGCCTGCTGGTGGTCGCGGCCGCCACCGGGTTCCCCGATCTCGGCCACGCCGTCGCCTGGATCGCGGCGGCCGGCCTCGGCGTCACCTACCTCTCCGGCGCCGCGCTCGACGCCGCCCGCCGCCGCGGCCGCCACGATCGGCGCCGGGTGCTGGTGCACGCGGTTGCGGCCCCGGCGGTGGTGCTGGCGCTGGCCGCGGTGGCCCTGCTCGACGCCCAGCTCGTCGACGTGCTGCTCGAGACCCTGCGCGCCGGGCCAGCTCGCGGCGGGTGACGTAGAGTGCGGGCGACCGCATGTTGACCGCCGACGTGCTCGATCGGGTCCCCACCGACCCCGGCGTGTACCTGTTCAAGGACGCGCGCGGCGCCGTCGTGTACGTCGGCAAGGCCAAGAACCTGCGGGCGCGGGTGCGCCAGTACTTCCGGCCCGGCGGCGACGAGCGCTTCTTCGTCGCCGCCGGCCTGCTCGGTCGCGCCGCCGCCGACGTCGAGACCATCGTCGTCGCCGACGAGAAGGCGGCGCTCCTCCTCGAGAACCACCTCATCAAGCGGCACCAGCCGCGGTTCAACGTCAAGCTGCGCGACGACAAGCAGTACCTGGTCTTGCGGGTGCGGCCGCCCAGCGACGATCCGGCGGCGTCGCCGGCGCGGCGGTTCCCGCGGGTCGAGGTGGTGCGCAACATCGCCGACGACGACGCCCGCTACTTCGGCCCGTACCACTCGGCGACCGGGGCCCGGCAGACCCTGCGCGTGCTCAACCGCCACTTCCAGCTGCGCACCTGCACCGACCACGTGCTCGAGCACCGCGGCCGGCCGTGCCTGCAGTACCAGATCAAGCGCTGCCCGGGCCCGTGCGCGTTCGAGCTGGCGCCCGGCGCCTACGCCGAGCAGGTCGACGACGTGATGATGTTCCTCGCCGGCAAGGACCGCGAGCTGCTGTCGCGGCTGCGGGCGCGCATGGCGACCCGCGCCGAGGCCGAGGACTTCGAGGTCGCCGCGGCGCTGCGCGACTCGATCCGCGCGGTCGAGCGCACGCTCACCCGCCAGGACGTGGTGCAGGACGACCTCGTCGACCAGGACGTCTGGGGCCTGCACCGCGAGGCCGACCGGGTGTGGGTGGTGGTGCTGTTCGTGCGCGGCGGCAAGCTGGTCGGCCGGCGGGTCTTCACCCAGCGCGAGCAGGAGCTGGCGTCGGCCGAGGTCGTGGCCGAGCACGTCCAGCGCTACTACGACAGCGGCACGCTGGTGCCCGACGAGGTCGTGGTCGGCGTCGATCTCGGCGACGGCCCCGACGACGCCACCGCCGCCGAGGTGCTCGCCGACTGGCTCACCGAATTGCGCGGCGCGCGCCGGCGCAAGGTCCGGGTCATCGAGCCGCGGCGCGGCACCCGCGCGCGCCTGGTCGAGCTCGCCGCGCGCAACGCCGCGGCCGCCGCGAGCAGCCGGCAGGAGCGCGACGCCGACGCCGCCGAGCTGCTGACCCGGCTCGCCGAGCGGCTGGGGCTGCGCCGCCCACCGCGCAGGATCGAGTGCTTCGACATCGCCCACACCCAGGGCCGGGAGACGGTGGCGTCGATGGTGACCTTCATCGACGGGGTGCCGGCCAAGGCGCGCTACCGCAAGTTCAAGGTCGCCACCGCCGGCAACGACGACTTCGCGTCGATGTACGAGGTCCTGTCGCGCCGGCTGCGGCGCGCGCGCTCGGCGGTGCCGCGCGACGGCGACGGCGACGACGACGCCTCCGCCGATCCGTGGGCGCTGCCCGATCTGCTGGTGGTCGACGGCGGCAAGGGCCAGCTCGGCATGGCGCTGGCGGCGATCGCCGACGCCGGGCTCGAGGTCGGCGGCGAGCGCGGCCTCGACGTGGTCGGCCTGGCCAAGGAGCGTGACCTCGCCGCCGGCGAGGCGCCGGACCGCATCTACCGGCCCGGGGTGAAGGACGCGATCGCGCTGCGGCCCAACACCGTCGAGCTCTACCTGCTCGCGCGGCTGCGCGACGAGGCCCACCGGTTCGCCAACACGTTCCACCGCCAGCGCCGCGGCAAGGCGGCGCTGACCAGCGAGCTTGACGGGGTGCCCGGCATCGGCGCGCGGCGACGCACCGCGCTGTTGCGGCACTTCGGCAGCGTGCGCGCGATCCGGGCCGCCACCGTCGACGAGCTGGCGCGGGCGCCGGGCATGACCCGGGTCGCCGCCGAGGGCCTGGCCCGGCACCTGGCCGCGGCCGCCTCGACGGAGGAACCCGCCGAGGCGCCGGTCGCCGATCAGATCCCGAAGTGAGCGCGGACGTCGGCCATCAGGCCGTCGGGCACTGCGCCGCGGTCGACGTCGTGCAGCTCGAGGCGCCCGAGCTCGGTGCCGTCGACGGTCTCGACCACCACGTCGTCGCCACCCTCGAGCACGCCGTCGACGGTGACCGCAAGGCCGAGCCCGGTGAGCGCGGCGAACAGGTCGCTCTCGCGCACCGCGACGCCGGCCTTGTCGAGCTGGCCGCGGAGCGAGTCCATCACGTAGGTCATCGGGCCGTGGCGGAGCACGACCGCGAGCTCGCCCGTTTCCGCCGGCGCCGGGGTGACCGCGGTCGGCGGCGGATCGCCGTCGGTGGTGGCCGGGATGGGCGTCGGCGCCGGGGCCGGGCCGGTACCGCCGCAGGCCACGAGCGAGACCAGGAGCGCGGCGCCGACGAGGCGGCGCGCGAACGAGCGCGGGGACATGAGCATGCGAGTTCCTCCACCGCGACGGTAGGCGGCCACGGCCCACGCTCGCAAGCGCGGCCGGCCGCGGACTGGCGCTCGCCTCACCGCGCCTCGACGATGGTGACCACGTAGCTGTCGCAGCCACCGGGCCCGGCGTCGCCGCCGAGGCGGTCGGTGAGATCGCAGGCGGCGTCGTGGACGTCGGTGCGCAGCACCGCGGCGCCGATCGCCTCGAGCGCCGCGATCACCTCGGCGTCGGGCAGCACCGTGCCGCGGTACGCCTTGGGCCCGGCCGACACCAGCGCGACGATCGGCGACACCGCGTCGAGGAACGCGCGCCGGCTCGAGGTCTTCGAGCCGTGGTGGCCGACCTGCAGGATGTCGACGTCGAGGGCGTCGGCGGCGTGCTCGAGCAGGTGCGCCTCGACGTCGCCGACCGGCGCGCTCGGATCGGCGCGCGGCCCCGACTCGGCGTCGCCGGTGAGGAGCACGCGGGTGGTGCCGAGGTCGAGCGCCAGCACCAGCGAGTTGGCGTTGGGGTCGGGGTGGGCCTTGGCCTCCGCGTGCAGGACCTGGAAGCGCGCGTCGGCGCCGAGCGCGACGACGTCGCCCTCGGAGAAGGTGGTCCACGTGACCGAGGGCGGCACCGTGAGCTCCTCGCCCTTGATCACCACGGTGCGATCCCGCGGCGGCGACGCGGCGGTGTGGTAGGTGGCGCCGGCGCTGGCGGCGACGCCCTCGACGAATTCCCGGTACACGACCGTGTGCTGGATCCTGCCCGGCTCCCACACGTGGGTCGCCTGGTCGCAAGGCAGCACCAGGCCGAGGGCGGAGGCGTGATCGAGGTGCGGGTGGCTGAGCACCACGTGGTCGAGCGTGCGGCGTGGGCCGGGCGCCGCGGTGGCGCCACAGGCGGCGTCGCCCGACGGGCCGAGCGCGGCGGCGAGGTAGGCGAGCACACGGCTCGGACGCTCGCCAGGATCGCCGGTGCCGGCGTCGTAGAGCAGCGTGAAGTCCGCGCCCTGCACGAGGAGCGCGAGGCCGGTGCCGACGTCGATGAGGTGGAGGCGCCAGGTGCCGGCGGCCGGCGGCGTGGCGACGACGTCGGCGGCGTGCTCGACGCGGGCCCAGGTGATGGCGCGGCTGGAGACGTCGATCGACGTGCGGCGCGGAGGCGGGGCGTCGGTCGGCGGGGACGGCGTACGCGGCGGTGGCGCGACGGCCGGGCCGCAGGCGGCGAGCACCGCGAGGAGGGTGAGCGAGAGCGGTGCGAGCCGGTGGTGGGGGCGGCGCACGAGGTGAGGGTACTGCGAGGGGAGCGGGGGCGGGGAATCGGGCACGGAGCCCGGAGCGGGCATGGGCACGGGCACGGAGCACGCAGCGGGCACGGGCACGGGCACGCGCACGGGCACGGGCACGGGAGCAGCGCCGCGTGCGCGGCGCTGCTAGCGCTGCATCAACGAGTCGAACTTGGCGCGCAGCTCGGCGTCGGCGGTGAGGCGCTGGGTCCACGCGCTGGCGACGCCGCCGTAGCCGGCCGAGTCGAGGCGGTACTCGGCGAGGGCGCCGGTCATGTTGCCGGTCTGCATCATCTTCATCAGGCGCACGTAGTCCGACAGGCGCGCGACCGCGGCGCCCGCGAACACCACCGGATCGGCGTCGCTGGCGCCGGTGGGCGGCGGCGACGAGCGCACCGCGCCCGCGCGTCCCGGCGACAGCTCGCACCGCAGCACCGTCGACTGACCGACCGCCTCGCGCAGGCGCTGCTGCCACGCGGCGAGCTCGTCGGCGACCGCCGGCGTGTGCTCGCCGAGCGCCTGCCAGGTGCACGCCAGCGGGTACGCCCAGCAACAGAAGCCCTCCGCCGGCACCTGCGTGCGCATCCAGCCGAACGCCGCCTCGACGTCGCGGCGGATCGCGCCGTCGGCGCGCGCGAGCACGCCGAGTGCGACGATCGACGCCGTCGTGGTCCAGTCGGTCGGGCCGTACAGGAGCGCGTAGAGCACCCGCTGGCGGTGGCTGCCCTGCCAGCCGTCGTCGATGTGCGCGAGCACCAGCGTGGTCGCGAGCTGCACCCGCTGCACCCACGGCATCACCCGGAAGCGTCCGGCCTCGGGCGCCGGCGGGTGGGCCAGCGCGCCGAGCAGCGCGCCGATCGCGTCGGTGCCGAGCTCGCGCGCGATCGCCTGCGCCCTGGGCACCCACACCTCGAGCGACATCGGCTCGCGCGCCAGCCGCGCCACCGCCGCCGGCACCGCGCCGGTGGGGCGCGCCACCGTGGCCCGCGGCTGGGTGCCGTCCCACTGCCAGATCGACAGCGGCACCTGGGCCTTGGCCACCCGCGGATCCGGACGCTGGATGCGCTCGACCTGGTAGTCGATCGCGACGTCGACGCCCCACTGCTCGAGCTGCAGGCGGAACGCGGCGACCACGCTCGGCGACTCCACGTGCGAGAGCCCGAGGTGCAAGGTGGCGCCGGCGTGCGCCGCCGGATCGTTCCACATCTGATCGATCACCGAGCCCAGGCCCACGCACGACGCGTCCGCCGGCGGCGGCAGGAAGGTCACGTACGGCACCGGCGGCTCGAGCTGCAGCGCCAGCTCGGCGGCGCGATCGTTGCCGTCCCCGTCGGCCTGGGCCAGGAGGGCGAGCTTCGCCGCCGGCTCGCCGGTGGCGCGGTAGCGTGCGTAGGCCTCCGACGCCAGCGCCCACGGATGCTCGGGCTGCCGCGCCAGCGCCGCGGCGTAGGTCGACGCGGCCTCGGACCAGCGCGCGGCGTCGAGGTAGGTGTCGCCGAGGTCGAGCAGCGCGCTGACGTCGGTGGGATCGTGGGCGAGCGCCTTCTTGAACCAGGTCGCGGCGTCGTCGACCTTGTGTTGATCGCGCAGCACGTTGGCCACGCCGATGGCGTTCTTCCACGCCGGCTCGAGGTGGTAGGCCTGCTGCGCCATCGCCAGCGCCAGGTCGAGCTGGCCCAGCCGGCGGCCGATCAGCGAGCCGGTGAACCACAGGAACGCCTCGCGCGGGAACAGCGCGCGCAGCCCGCCGATGATCCGCGACGCCGCCTGCAGGTTGGCCAGCCGCGGATCGTCGGCCGGCGTCGGCACCGGGCAGCGCATCGCGATCTGCGCCAGGTCGACGATGATCCCGCGCGACATCTCCGGCCAGCCGATCGACTCGGCGACGCCGGGCTGCCCGAGCCACCACTCGGCCCAGCGCAGGTACGGCACGTCGGGGCGGATCTCGGCGACGTCGGTGATGAGATCGAGCGCCTCCACCCAGCGCTTCATCCACGCCAGCATGTAGGCGCGGGTCGCGGCGGCGGCGAAGTGAATCTCGCCGGTCATCGGCACCCGCGCCAGCGGGTCGGGCTGGTTCATGATCGGCCCGAGCACCTCGTTGAGCTGGGCCATCGCCGCCGGCCGCATCGGATCGGCCACCAGCGCGAGCCCGGCGTGGCGCAGGGCCTCGGCCACGTCGCCGCGCGCGGCCGCCTGGCGCGAGCTGTCGAGCTCGGCATCGGTCGACGGCACCGAGGCGGACATGCACCGCCGATTACAACCCAGCGGCGGCGGCCGGCCAAGGAAACACCCACCCGAACCAGGCCTGAGGCCAGGTCAGGCGTCGCAATCGCCGGGGCACCAGGTCGCGTCCTCGGCGCCTGTGCAGGCGAGATCACCGCACACCGACGGACACGCGCCGCAGTCGTCAGGACAGCTGCCACACGACTCGGCGGGGCCGCAGCTCCCGTCGCCGCAGCGGGGCGCCGCCGCCGGATCGCAGCCGGCGTGGTCGGCCAGGGTCGCCGAGCAGGTCGGGGTGCACCACGGCCAGCACTCGTCGTCGGCACAGCCGACGGCGCCGTCGCCGTCGACGTCGACGCCGCTGGCGCACGCCTCGTCGAGCGTGCCGCCGTCCCAGCGCGCGGTCCAGGTGTCGTCGAACGAGCCGACCGCGCCGTTGTACCCGCCGACCGCGAGCAGCGAGGCGCCGATCGGGTCGTAGACCCAGCCGTGGTGACGGCGCCCGACCGGCGGGATCGACGCCGCGAGCTGGGTCCAGATCACCCCGTCCCACTCCCACAGATCGGCGAGCGGGCCGCTGTCGTCCTGCCCGGCGAACAGGACCACGCGCGCACGGTTGGGATCGTAGGTGAGCGCGTGGCCGTAGCGCGGCGACGGGCCGATCGCGACCGGCCGGCGCGCCGGCGACCCTCAGCGCCGGTGGTGCGACCTGCTCACAGGGGCGCGCACACCTCGGCCTGACCCGGGCTGGCGCCGCTGTCGCCGACGAAGCGCGCCTCGACGCGACGCTCGGTCTGGGGCAGGGCCGCGCACGCCTGGTTCACCGCGGCCGGCCGCGACACGCAGGTGCCGGCGGGGCCTGCCTCCGGCGGCGCCAGGCCATCGGCGATGCAGTAGGTCGGCGCGGCGCCAACGCGGTCGGGACACGCGCCCTCGCAGGCGGTGGTGCAGAAGCCCGCGGGGTGGCAGCGACCGGCGGCGCCGCCGGCGGTGAAGGCGCAGGCGTCGTCGGTCTCGCACGGCGTGCCGATGAACGGCGGCGTCACCCCGTGCAGCTTCGGGAACGTGGCCTCGTCGTCGAGCGAGACGAAGGTGTAGCCGTCGGCGATGAGGCGATCGAGGATCGCCGGCAGGGCGTCGGCGGTGTGGCCGTGGATGTCGTGGAACAGGATGATGCCGCCGTCGTGGGCGCGCACCTGCGACATCACGTAGCCGGTCATGTCGTCGCGCAGGGCGTCGGGCACGTAGCGGAAGGTCGACGCCTTGCACACGCCACCGCCGGCGGCGTAGCACCAGTCGGCGCTGTCGATGTGCCAGCCGGTGACGGTGTAGCCGCGCGCGCGGACCAGCTCCGCGCTGGCGCAGGTCGCGCTGCCGAACGGGAACCGGAAGTAGCGCGGCGTGTCGCCGGCGGTGCGGATGAGCGCGTCGGTGCCGTCGACCTCGCGGGCCACCGCGTCGAGGGACAAGGTCGCCAGGTTGACGTGGCGCTGGCTGTGGTTGGCGAGGATGAACTGCGGATCGGCGGCGATCTCGGCGGCGAGCGCGGCGGCGCCCGGCGCGGCGTACCGCGAGCCGTTGGTGAAGAACGTCGCCGGCAGGCCGCGCGCGCGCAGGGCGGCGAGCACCCGCGGCGTGGTCGCCGGGTTGGGGCCGTCGTCGAAGGTCAGCGCGATGCGACCGCCGAAGGGACCGGCGTCGGGCACCCGCACGCCGGAGCAGCCGGCGCCGTCGGCCTTGCCGTCCTGGTTCTGCTCGTAGGCCTCCTCGAACAGGGCGCCGTCGTCGGCGTGATCGTCGCCGTCGCCGAGGCAGGCGGCGCTGGCGAGCAGGGGCAACAGGCAGGCGGCGGAGGCAAGCGACGAGCGCATGCGGGTGACGAGAGCAGCAAGCGTGCCAGCGCCGGGCCGAGCAGATCGAGGCGGTTATCTCGTCGGCAACGGCCGACCCCAGGGAGGTGACCGCTCGAGCGGTCAGGCGTGGCTCGCCCGGCCTGCGGGGCGCCGCGGGGTGGCGACCCGTCTGACCACCATCGCGGCCACGCGCACGCGGCGTGGCGATACCCTGCGCGGATGCCGCCCGAGGTCCGCACCACCGCGTGCCCGCTCGACTGCCCCGACCTGTGCCGACTCGCGGTGCACGTCGAGGACGAACGGGTGGTGCGGGTCGAGGCCGCCGCCGACACCTCGATCCGCGATGGCTTCATCTGCGGCAAGGTCCGCCGCATCGCCGCCCACGTCCACGGCGCCGAACGCATCACCACGCCGCTGGTCCGGCGCGGCGACCAGCTCCGGCCGGCGAGCTGGGACGAGGCCCTCGACCTGGTCGCCGGCACGCTCGCCGAGGTGCGCGCGCGCGCCGGCGGCGAGGCGATCCTGCCGTACCACTACGGCGGCTCCAACGGCTGGCTCACCGAGGGCGCGCTGGCGTCGCGGCTGTTTCGCCGCCTGGGCGCGACCCGGCTGGCGCGCACGTTCTGTGCGGTGCAGTCGAGCGCGGCGATGCAGGGCATGTACGGCGCGGTGCCCGGGTGCGCCCTGCCCGACTACGCGCACAGCGAGCTGGTGCTCCTGTGGGGCGTCAACCCGTCGGCGACCGGCATCCACCTGGTGCCGGTGCTCGACGAGCTACTCGCGCGCGGCGGCGAGCTCATCGTGGTCGACCCGCGCCGCACGCCCCTGGCCCGCCGCGCGAGCCTGCACCTGGCGCCGCGGCCCGGCACCGACCTGCCGCTGGCGCTCGCGGCGCTGCACGTGCTGTTCGAGCGCGGCCTCGCCGACGACGCCTTCCTCGCGGCGCACGCGGTGGGCACAGCCGAGCTGGCCCGGCGCGCGGCGCGCTGGCCGCTGGCGCACGCGGCGGCGGTGACCGGCGTGCCGGCGGCGGACATCGAGGCGCTGGCGCGCCGGTGGGCGGCGGCGAGCCCGGCGGTGGTGCGCCTGGGCTGGGGCCTCGAGCGCAACCGCGGTGGCGGCGGCGCGACCGCGGCGGTGCTGGCGCTGCCGGCGGTGGCCGGCAAGCTCGGCGTGCGCGGCGGCGGCTTCACGCTGCACACCGGCGACGCCGGCTGGGGCCTCGATCCGGAGGCGGCGATCGCCGCGCCGGAGCCCACCACCCGCACCCTCAACATGAACCAGCTCGGGCGCGCCCTCGACGGCGAGCGCCGGTGGACCGATCCGGCGATCGAGGTGGTGTTCGTGTACAACTGCAACCCGGCGTCGACGGCGCCTGCCCAGGGCGCGGTGCGCCGGGGCCTGGCCCGGCCCGACGTGTTCACGATCGTGCACGACGCGGTGATGACCGACACCGCGGCGCTCGCCGACGTGGTGCTGCCGGCGACGACCTTCCTCGAGCACCGCGAGCTGCGGCGCGGCTACGGCACCATCCGCCTCCACGACAGCCCGCCGGTGATCGCGCCGGTGGGCCAGGCGTGGTCGAACAACCGGCTCTTCGGCGCGCTGCTCGATCGCCTCGGGCTGGCCGTGCCCGGCGAGCCGCGCACCGACGACGAGCTCGCCGATCGGATCTTCGCCGGCCCGCGCGGCGCCGAGCTGCGCGCGCAGCTCGCCACCCGCGGCTACGCCACGCCGTGGCCGGCGGCGGCGCCGGCGCCGGTCCTGTGCGCGGATCAGGCGCCGGCGACCGTCGACGGCAAGATCCACCTGGTGCCGGCCGCCCTCGACGCCGAGGCGCCGGGCGGGCTCCACACCTACCACCCGGATCCGGCCACCGAGGCCTACCCGCTGGCGCTGATCTCGCCTGCCCTGTCGACGATGATCAGCTCGACCTTCGGCCAGCTCCGCACCGCCGCGGCCGCGGTCGAGCTGTCGCCCGAGGACGCCGCCGCCCGCGGCATCGCCAGCGGCGACGAGGTGCGGCTGTGGAACGATCTGGGCGAGGTCCGCTGCGTGGCGCAGGTGACCGCCGACGTGCGCCCCGGCGTGGTGTCCTTGCCCAAGGGGTTGTGGGCGCGCCACACCGGCAACGGCGCCACCGCCAACGCGCTCATCCCCGACGACCTCGCCGACCTCGCCGGCGGCGCCTGCTACAACGACGCCCGCGTGCAGTGCGCCCGGGCGTAGCGCGCGCACGTCGCCGCGTCGCGGCGTAGACTGCGCGCCATGCGTACCGTGCTCGTCGCCGTCCTCGCCTCGTCTCTCCTCGCCTGCGCCGGCACCGCGCCCGCCCCGTCGACGTCGTCGACCACCGGCGGCGGCCTCACCGAGGCGCCGGCCGAGGTCAGCGCGCCGCCCATCGACGTCGCCGCGCTGGGGGATCCGTGCGCCGAGGACGGCACCTGCGCCGCCGGCGTCACCTGCGTCCGCTACTACGGCTTCGCCGGCGCCGCCGGCCCGGAGTTCCGCTCGTGCGAGGTGCGCTGCGACGACGGCGGCGGCTGCCCCGACGGCGCGAGCTGCACCACCATCGCCGACGGCCCGGGCCGGGTGTGCCGCGCCCCCGTCGGCGAGTAGCGCCGGCGCTACGGATAGGGGACGAACTCGACCTCGTCGCCGGGCACCGTCGGGAACCGCCGCGCCTGCCAGTCGGCGCGCGCCGCGGCCAGGCGCTCGGTCGACGACGACACGAAGTTCCAGTCGAGGTGGCGCGGGCCGTCGAGGGCGTCGCCGCCGACCACGGCGATGCGGGCCGCGCCGCGCGCGCGCACGGTGAGCGACGCGCCGGGCGCGGCGATGAGCAGGTGCCCCACCGGGTGGACCTCGCCGGCGAGCTCCACCTCTCCACAGGCGACGTAGACGCCATGCTCGGCCAGCTCCGCCGGCGACGCGAAGCTCGCGCCGTCGGCGAGCACCACGTCGATGAGGGTCGGGCCGCCGGCGATCTGCACCGGCGAGCGCCGCGCCCCGTAGCCGCCGAGCAAGAGGTGCGCGCGCGCGCCGTCCTCCTCCCATACGGGCAGCTCGTCGGCGCCGCGGTGCTCGAAGGACGGCGCGCACTCCTCCTCGGACTTCGGCAGCGCCATCCACAGCTGCAGGCCGTGCAGCGGCCCGCCGCGCTCGCGCACCGCCGGCGTCGCCCGCTCGGAGTGCACCACGCCGCGCCCGGCGACCATCACGTTGAGCTCGCCGGGACGGATGACCTGGGCCACGCCGAGGCTGTCGCGGTGCATGATCTCGCCGGCGAACAGCGCGGTCACCGTGGACAGGCCGATGTGCGGGTGCGGCCGCACGTCGAAGCCGTCGCCCGGCGCCAGCTCGGTCGGGCCCATGTGATCGAGGAACACGAAGGGCCCCAGCGCACGGCGCGCCGCCACCGGCAACACCCGGGCCACGGTCAGGTGCTCGTCGAGGTGACGCGGGCGACCGACGACGACCTGGGCCAGCTCGGCAGGCGGCATGGCGCCACGTTGCCACGGCGCCCGCGCCCTGGCGATCGGGTCGGGCGCGGGCCATAACTGCCGGCATGACCCGCATGGACTTCGGCCACCGCGGCGAGGAGGCCTCCGACACGCGCGCGATGGCCGAGGCCGATCGCGTCGAGCCCGGCGGCGGCGGGCCGCGCGGCTACGTGGTCATCCTGGTCGCGGTGATCGTGGTTGCCGTGGTCGTCTACCTGGTGCGCTGAGCGGCGCCGCTCGACGGATCGCCGGCGCCGTTGCTCGCGGGCCGCCCAGGGATTACCGTCGGCGCCTCGGAGGTCCTCGCCATGTCGCGCTCGCTGCACCTGTCTGCCCTGCTCGTCACCGCCGCGCTGTCGGCCTGCACCTTCGCCGACGATGGCGGCGCCCTCGCCGGCGACGACGCCGCCGACACCTACGCCGACTGCGTGGCCGACACCGTCGCGTTCTGCGGCGAGCGCGACCTCGGCCCCGACGAGTGCAACGCGCTCATCGCCGACGTCTGCGCCGGCGACGCGCCGCCGAGCGACGACCCGCCGAGCGACGACCCGCCGAGCGATGATCCGCCGAGCGATGACCCGCCGAGCGACGACCCGCCCGCCGACGGCGCCGCCGCGTGCCTGGAGGACGCCATCGATCGCTGCACCCAGTTCGGGGTCAGCCTCGAGCAGTGCGAGGGGCTGGCCG
Source organism: Kofleriaceae bacterium (assembly GCA_041389945.1). Taxonomy (GTDB): domain Bacteria; phylum Myxococcota_A; class Polyangia; order Haliangiales; family Haliangiaceae; genus JAWKQW01. The sequence goes on along the minus strand of JAWKQW010000009.1, from coordinate 257,881 downwards.
AGCAGTACTGCGCGGCGACCGGCAGTGGTGGCGGCGATGATCCGACCGAGCCCGACGACGGCGGCGACGACGGCGACAACGGCCTCGGCGGGCTGGGCGACCTCGGCGGGCTGGGCGACCTCGGCGGCGATCCGCAGTGCCTGATCTCCACCGTCGCCACCTGCGTGCAGGCCGGCGGCGACGTCCAGACCTGCCTGGGCCTGGCCCAGCTGGTCTGCCCGTAGGCCGACCGGGCCCGGCACCGGGGCGCGCGCGGCCGCGCCGATCACGCGCACGCGCGTCGCGCTACGGCCGCGGGTGCGCCGCGAAGAACGCCCAGATGGCGTCGCTGGCGTCGAGGTCGTGGGACACCTTGCCGCTCGCCGGGATGGCCTCGCCGCCGGGCCACTGGTGGCCGCCGCCGTCGATGGTGCACAGCCCGACGTCGGCGCCGGCGGTGCAGTTGCCGCGGGTCACGCAGCGGGCGTCGCCCATCGCGTAGGTCTCGATCGCGGCGCCGGTGCAGCCGTTGCGCTCGACCCAGCCGGCGATGGAGTCCTCCTCGGAGCGAAAGCCGAATACCCAGCTCCCCTCGTAGGGCACGGTGAGATCGCTGGTGCCGTGGAACGACAGCACCGGCACCGGCCGCGCCGGCGCGCAGTCGTCGATGCCCATCACCCCCGACACCGTGGCGATCGCCGCGATGCGCGGCGCCAGCTCGCAGGCCAGGCGATGCGACAGGAAGCCGCCGTTGGAGAACCCGCTGGCGAACACCCGATCGCCGTCGACGCACAGCTCGTCCTCGAGGCGATCGAGCAGCGCCTCGACGAAGCCCACGTCGTCGACGTCGGTGAGCGTCGCGCTGCCGCAGCAGGCGCCGGCGTTCCAGCCCTTGATCGCGCCGGTGCCCTCGGGGTGCACCACGATCGCGCCGTAGGTCTCCGCGCGCTGCTCGAGCGCGGTGACCTCGGCCTGCCACTCGGCGTTCATCGCGTAGCCGTGGAAGTTGAGCCACAACGGCGTCGCCTGCGACGGGACGTAGCTCGCCGGCACGTGCACGCGCACGGTGCGCTCGCGGCCGCCGTGCGCGATGGTCCACACCGCGTCCTGCGGCTGGCCGGCCTTGCCGACGCAGGCCACCGCCGGCGCGGCGTCCGGGGCCGAGGTGTCGCCGGCGTCGATCGACGGCTGTGCGCCGGCGTCGGGCCCGGCTCCGACCTCGCCTCCGAACCCGCCGCTGTCGGCGAAGGTGCACGCCGACACAGCACCGAGCGCGATCACCACCTGGAGCCGGTTCATGGACGGCACGCTACTGCCGGCGTGTGCTTTCGCCAAGATGGAACGTTTTCTGAGCCGTCCTCAGATCGTCAGCGGGGCGTGGTAGCGGTAGTGCCTCGTGCTCGAAGAGGTGGTCCGCTCGGTGTTTGGTCACCCCGGCTTTCGGGCCGGCCAGGGCCTGGCGGCGGAGGCGGTGGTGGCCGGCGGCGACGCGGTGGTGGTGCTGCCGACCGGCGGCGGCAAGTCGCTGTGCTACCAGGCGCCGGCGGTGGTGCTGCACCGCGAGGGCAGCGGCACCACGCTCGTCATCTCGCCGCTGCTCGCGCTCATGGCCGACCAGGTCGAGGCGCTGACCGCGCGCGGCGTGCGGGCGGCGTCGCTCACCAGCCAGCAGGACGACGACGAGCAGCGCGCGGTGATCGACGCCTTGCTCGCCGGCGAGCTCGCGCTCCTGTACGTGTCGCCGGAGCGCGCCGCCGCGGCCAGCTTCCGGCGCCTGCTCGCGCGCGCGCGGATCGCCGCGATCGCCGTCGACGAGGCCCACTGCGTGAGCCAGTGGGGCCACGACTTTCGCCCCGAGTACCTGCGCCTGGCCGAGCTGCGCGAGGTGCCTGGCCTGCGCGCGGCGCCGGTGATCGCGCTCACCGCGACGGCGACGCCGCGGGTGCTCGCCGAGATCGTCGGCTCGCTGCGGCTGCACGCGCCGACCGCGGTGCGGGGCGACTTCGCGCGGCCCAACCTCACGTTCGCGGTGCGCCACCTGCGCGGCGACGCCGCGCGCCTCGAGGCCACCATCGCCGCGTGCGACGCCCACGGCCTGCGCGATCGCGTCGGCGGTGGCCGCGCCATCGTGTACACCGCCACCCGCAAGAAGGCCGAGGACGTCGCCGCGGCGCTCAAGGCCGCCGGCTTCGCCGCCACCCACTACCACGCGGGCCGCACGACGCTGGCCCGCGCGCGCGCCCAGCGCGGCTTCGCCGGCGGCCGCACCCGGGTGCTGGTCGCGACCAGCGCCTTCGGCATGGGCATCGACTACGGCGACGTCCGCTTGATCGTGCACTTCGGCGCGCCGGGCAGCCTCGAGGCCTACTACCAGGAGGCCGGGCGCGCCGGCCGCGACGGCGAGCCGGCGGACTGCCTGCTCCTGTTCGGCCCCGGCGATCTGCTCACCCAGCGCCGGCTGGCGTCGGGCAGCGGCGCCCGCGTCGACGAGGCGCTGGCGGCGATCGAGCGCTACGCCCGCGAGGCGCGCTGCCGCCAGGTCATGCTGTGCGCGCACTTCACCGGCCACGACGACCACGTCGCGTGCGGCCGCTGCGACGCCTGCGTCGATCCCGACGCCGTGCGGGCCGACGTCGACGGTGACGGCCGCGACGCCGGCGACGACGTTGCGCGCGCCGAGGCGGCGGCGTTGCCGGCCGAGGTGATGACGACCATCCTCGCGGCCGCCGACGCGCTGCATCGCCCGGTCGGCAAGACCGTGCTGGCGCGGGCCCTGCGCGGCAGCCAGGCCAAGGCCGTGGTCGCCGCCGGCCTGCGCGACTCGCCGCAGTTCGGCGCGCTGTCCGAGCGGTCCGAGGCGGTGCTCGCCGCCGCCATCGAGGCCCTCGTGCGCGACGGCCGCCTGGTCCGCCGCGGCCAGAAGTTCCCGACGGTGTGGCCGGCCGGCAAGCCGACCGGCGACGCCAGCGCCGGTCGCGCGGCGCGCACCACCGGCGGGCGCCGCGACGGCGGCGAGCGCCCCGCGCGCGCGGGCCGCACCGATCTCACTCGCGAGCTCGAGCGCTTCCGCAAGGTGTGGGCCCAGCGGCTCAAGTGGAAGGCGTACATGGTGATGCAGCGGCGGGTCATCGGCGCCATCGATCGCGCGCGGCCGACCACCCTCGACGAGCTCGCGCGGGTCCCGGGCCTCGGGCCGGCCAAGCTCGCACGCTTCGGCGAGGACATCCTCGAGGTCGTGCGCCGCCACGTCGGCTTCTGACGGCGCGCGATCACCGGCGGTGACGGCGAGGTGCTCGTGTACACCGCCGGCGTCTTGCCGGTGAGCGCGCGGCGTCCCCGCCGGGCACCTGCGGGCTCGCTCGCTTCGCGCCCATCGCTCGTGCCCCGCGCTCGGGCCTGTCGCCGCGCTCGCCGCGTCCAGTCGGCTCCGCCCATCGCGTGCGATGCCACCCTTTCCGGGGCCGGCGTCGTGCGCCACCGCTGCATGGCGTCGAGGCGAGCGCGCACGGAACTCGGCACCGTGTTCTGAGCCTGGGCCCTGCCGTCTCGACCGCGGCCGAGGCGACAGAACGCCTCATTCTGCGACGCTGACGACGGTCGGGATCCTCAGAACGTCGCGCCGAGCTGCAGGGTCACGGCGAGGCGGTCGGGCGGCGCCGACAGGCCGCCGACGATGCCGGCGGGGACGTCGTCGCCGACCCGGCCGAGGTCGCCCTGGAGCTGGACCCGCCACTCGTCCCAGCGGCCGGCGTTGATGCCGACGGAGAGCTCGGCCAGGCGGTCGCCGGCGTCGTCGAGGTTGACGTCCATGACGGCGCCGCCGACAAAGGGCTCGAGGTACGGCGCGCCGTCGATGGCGCCGCCGTGGCGCCAGGCGGCCAGGGCGCGCCCGACGACGAAGCGCGGCGTGGCCGCGGTCGCCGGGGTGGCGTCGAGGTGGAGCGAGCCGAGGTGCGCCTCGGCCCACAGGCGCAGCTGGCCACCGGCGACCGCGCGATCGGTGACCGCGTCGACGCCCACCGCCCACAGCCGCCGGCGATCGGCGGTGACCGGATCGAGGGCCAGGCGCGACGACGCGGTGGCGCCGACGGCGAGGCCGCCGGTGGCGCCGAGCTCGCCGCGGACGACGACGTCGAGGCCGGCCTGATCATCGACGAGCAACCCCTGGTCGGGGCCGCCGCCGGTGGTGGTCTGGAACGCGGCCAGGGCCACCCGCGGCGCGCACTCGCCCTTGCCCTCCCACGCGAGCTGGGCGCCGACCCGCCGGCCGATCACGCCGAGGCCGTCGTCGAGCACGTCGGTCGACGCGCCGCGATCGATGGTCGGCAGCTTCCAGCGCGAGGTGTTGTGCAAGGCCGAGGTCGGCAACTTGAACTGGCCGGCCCGCAGCTTGAGCCGCTTCTTCAGGCGCAGCTCGAGGTAGGCGTCCTTGAGCGAGACGTTGCGCTTGGCGCCGAGCTCGACGACCACCTCGACCCGCTTGCCGCGGCGGTACTCGGCCTGTAGCCGGGCGTCCTCGAGCGCGAGCCCCGCGGTCCACGCCGCGTCGTCCTCCTGGGCGAGCTGCTCGCGCACGACCACGCGCCCGCCGAGCTCGAGGTCGCCGTCGGCCGGCGCGGCGTCGTCGGCGCGCGCCGGCCCCACCGCGCCGAGCGCGAGCAGCGCGCCGAGCGCACCGGAGGCCACCCGTCGACGATCCGCGCGCCCGCAGCGCGCGGCGCCCACGCCTTCCGCACCGCGTCCTCCCGGCGCGCTCACGGCAGCGTGTACTCCGTCAGCTCCTCGAGCTGGTCGCCCTCCTCCTTGACCTTGCCGACGCCGGCGACGAACCAGTAGCGCTTGTCGGCCTGGCCGACCTCCTCACCCATGCGGCGCAGGAGCAGCGCGGTGAAGGTGCCGGCCGGCACGGTCACCTCGGCGGCAGTGTCCTCGACGGTCCAGCGCTCCGACTTCGAGGTCGTGGTGACGTCCCCGGTGATCGGGTCCTCCTCGACCTCGGTGTAGGCGTCGATCCAGGTCGCGTCCTGCGCGGTGTGGGCCGGGCTCTCGTCGACCCGCAGCTTCGACGGCACGTACACCTGATCGCTCTCGAGCAAGCCGCCCAGATCGAAGGCCTGCTCGCGGTGACGCACGATGCTGGTGCAGGTGTCCTCCTGCCAGCTCACGGTGATGCCGTCGAGCTTCTCGGTGCGGATGCGGAACGCGATCACCCCGGCCTTGGTGGCACCGACGTCCTCGAGGGCCTCGACCGTGGTGACCTTGGTCTCGGGCGCGCCGCCGCTCGGCGTCACCGCGAAGGTCCACGACGCGCCGATCGCCAGCGGCAACAGCCGCGCGCTGGCCGGCGCCGGGCAGCCGGGGTCGGCGTCGGCGGCGCCGCCGTCGGGCGTGGCCGGATCGCCGCCGCACGCGATGAGCGCGAGCGCCGCGAGCGCGGCCGAGATCCCACGAACTGGTTCAGTCATCGATGATCCCTACCTCGCGGAGTCCAGGGACGCCCGCGGCGCGGGCGGCCTCGAGCAACGTCGCCGCGTCGACGGTCTCGGGCAGCTCGAGCTCGAACACGATCTTGGTCGGCGCGCCGCCCACCTCCGGCGCCGAGATCACCCGCCCGCGCGGCCAGGTCGCGCGCAGCATCGGCAGCGCCGCCGGGCCATCGTCGACGGCGAAGGCCACCTGCTTGCGCTCCGGCGTGACCGTGCCCCAGACGTCGAACGCGATCAGCATGAGCGCGGCGAAGCAGGTCGCGACCAGCGCCAGCGGCACCAGCCCGAGCCCGCACGCCATGCCGATGCCGATCATGATGAACATCACCGCGGCGTCGCGCGGATCCTTGATGCCCGAGCGGAACCGGATGAAGCCGCCGAGGCCGACCAGGCCGAAGGCGCGCGCCATCGAGTCGCCGATCACCGCGACCATCAGCGCGCCCGACACCGCGATGAGCACCTGGGCCTGGGCGGTCTCGCTCTTGAGCGGGCGCTGGCCGAGCAGGCGCCGCCACGGCCGGAACGCGACCATCGCCGCCAGCGCCATGGTGGCGAACAGCCGCAGGATCACGTGGCCGAAGTGCTCGATCGACGCCGACGAGATGCCGAGCGCCTCGGTGAGGAAGTTCATCGCGCCACCGCCTGGACCGTCGACGGCCGCGCCAGCGCCGCCGCGTGCTTGAGCAGCGACAGCTCGGCGTGGCGACCGAGCACGGCGATGGTGAGCGCCCGGCCCCGCTCGCCGGTGCCGAGCACGCCGAGGCTCTTGACCGTGGTCGACGGCCACACGTCGGCGAGCGCGGTGCGCAGCGCCCACGCCCGCGCGGAGTCGAGCTCGACGATGCTGTCGAGCACCTCCTTGCAGCCGCGCCCCACCTGTTCGCGCAGCGCCCACGCGTGATCGTGATCCATCCGCGCGATCGAGGTCATCACCGGCACCGGCGCCCGCTCGAGGTGGCGCTCGCGCCAGGCCCAGGCCTCGGGCTCGTCGAGGCCCGCCAGCGACTGCAGCGCGCCGGCGGGGCTGCCTTGCCACGCGCGCTCGCGCAGCGCCCACGCGCGCGGGCCGCCGACGCCCCGCAGCGAGCGGCACACGATCTTCGCGAGGTCGGGGCGCACGAGGGCGTCGTCGCCACCGAGCTCGGCCAGGTAGGCCTCGCGCAACGCCCACGCCTCGGCGCCGCCGTCGCCGACGAGCGACTTCACCACCCGCGCCGACGCCCGCGGCCACAGCCGCCGCCGCATCGCCCACGCCCGCTCGTGGCCGAGGCCGGCCAGCGACACCGCGACGCCGTCGGGCGCGACCTCGGCCAGCGCCTCGCGCAGGCGCCAGGCCTCGGCGTCGTCGAGCCGCTGCAGCGAGCGCGCGACCAGCGCCGGCTGGCTGGCGCGCAGGTGCTCGCGCAGCGCGTGGCTGACCTCGTCGCCGAGCCCGCCGAGGCCGTTGGCGATGATCGCCGGCACCCGATCGACGAGCAGCCAGCGACGCTCGTCGTAGCCCCAGCCCGCGGTCCCCGCCAGCAGGTGGCCGGCGACCTCGGGCTCGCGCGTCGCCTCGGCGTCGACCCAGGCCAGGAACACCTCGCGCGCGTCCTCCGGATCGCGCGCGCGCGGCGCCGCCAGCGACGGCACCGGCAGCTCCGGCAGTGGCGTCGGCGCCCCGCCGGCGCGGATCTCGGTGATGAGCGCGGCGACGCGCGCGACGACCGCGTCGAGCTCGGCGGTGCTGTTGTCGACCACGACCCAGGCGCTGCCGTCGACGCCGCCGGTGCGCGCCAGGCCGAGGTAGCCCTGTCGCAGCCGGCGCAACAGCCCCGCCCCGACAGCCCCTTGCGCGACGGTGCGCACCGTCGGCCGCGCGACCTTCTCGGCGCGCCGACGCGCCCGCGCGACCTGAGGATCGACGTCGATGAGGATGGTCAGATCCGGGGCGAGGCCGTCGGCCGCGGCCGCCACGATCGGCGCGACCCGGGCCGCGTCGAGGCCACGGCCGGCGGTGGCGAGCACGTAGCCGGTCGACAGGAACCGATCGGCGATGACGACGTCGCAGCTGCGCAGCGCCGGCCGGATGCACTCGTCGAGCTGCTGGGTCTCGCGCGCGACGTAGAGCAGGAGCTCGGCCATCGGCGACAGCGCCAGGTTGCGCTGATCGCGCGTGAGCTGGCGGATGTTCTCGGCGGTCGCCGACGCGAGCTGGCCGCCCTCGCGCACGTGGCGCACGCGCAGGCCGGCCTCGGCCAGGCGCGCCGCGACCCGGTTGGACACGGTGGTCTTGCCGGAGCCATCGATGCCCTCGAAGGCCACGAACAGCGGCCGCGGCTCGTCACCGGGTGGTGGTCGAAAGTCGGCGTCGTCCATGCACGGCTCGCCAGGATCGTCACCGTCCTGACACCGTGATGGTACGGCAGGGCGCCGGCGGTTGCACGATTCTCGCCGGCCGGCGCCCCTCGGCGCGCGCCGGTCGTGCCGGCGGTCACGGCGGTCACGGCGCCGCTCACGGCGACGGCGACAGCCCGCGCTCGACCAGGCTGCCGCGCAGCCAGCGCCGCACCACCACCGGCGCCACGGTGCCGCAGCCGCCCTCGGGCGCGAACCGCTGCTTGGCCACCACCAGCCGCGTGAAGCGATCGACCACGGTCACATCGAGCGCCTCGGCGGAGCAGCTCGTCGACGGCACCGCCACCGGCGTCGCGCGCGCCCAGTAGCGCGCGTTCGTCAGCGGGCCGGCGGCGCCCTGGTAGAACGGCGCGGCCTCGAGCCGATCGATCACGCCGGCACCGGTGGGCACCTCGCCGGCGCCGGCGTGGGCCAGCCCCAGGTCGCGATCGGGGCCCACCGCGAGCGAGAGCGCGTCGGTGAGCAACGTCGCCGCGCCGTCGACGACGGTCAGCGCCAGCGATCGCGTGGGCAGCGCGATCGGGCCACCGGCGGGCAGCGCGATGACGGCGGCCGGCGCCGAGACCGACACCCACGCGCTCCAGGTCGCGCGGCCGGCGCGGACCGCGACCGCCGGTGCCAGGCCCCCGTCGAAGCGGACCTGCGCGGAGGCAGGGGCCTCCACCACCAGCCGGGCCAGGCCGGCCGCGTCGACAGGCAGCTCGAGCGCGGTCGGCGCACCGCGGCGCCGCACCTCGACGACGCGATCGGTGCCGACCCAGGGCGCGGCGCGCACCGCCACCGCCGCCGCGACCCGCTCGGCGGCCATCGGCGCCGCGCGATCTTCGGCGCGCACCGGCGCTGCGTCGTCGCAGCTCGCCACCAGCGCGAGGGCCGTCGCCCCCCACGCCGCCACCGCGCCCGCCCGCCACGACATCGGGCAGCGACGGTAGCCCGCGCGATCCAGCGGGGCCATTTTTGCGACGACGTGCGGCGCCGCTCAGAAGCGGTGGGCGTCGGCCAGCGACAGCGCCGCCATCACCTCGCCAGCCCCGGCCGCCAGCGCCAGCGCCAGATCGACGGATGTCACGTTGCCGGTGTCACCGATGGGCACCAGCAGGCCGCCGTCGAGGGCTAGCCACAGGCGCGTCGCCGGCGTCCGCGCCGGCGCGCCCCACGGCCGGCCGGGTCGCAGCGGCACCGCGAGCGCCGTCGAGAGCTGGAGCGTGGGCACCAGGTAGTCGTTGGTGGCCGCCGCCGCGCCGCCGAGGTGGACGCTGCCGGTGACGGTGCCGGTCGACAGCACGCTCACGCCGACGCCGTAGGTGCCCGCGACGTTGTCGTGGCCGCCGGGCGCCGATCGACCATAGCCTCGCACGGCGAGCAGCCAGCCCGGCCGACCGGTCACCCCGACGGGATCGGCGCCGTCGCCGCGGCCGCCGCCCAGCTCGAGGCCGAGCGTGGTCTGCGCGGTGGCTTGTTGCTCGACGCGCACCGCGACCCCGAGGCCAGCGCCGCCGAGCGCCTGAGCCGCTGGCGCCCACCACCAAGGTCACCGTGACGTCGCCGTCGGGGCCGGGCGCGGTGCCCGCGTGCAGCGGCAACATCGGCGGCGGCGGCACCGCGTGACACCCGAGCAGCACCGCGATCCCCGGCAGCCATCCATGGTGCATGTCGAGCGACGATAGCGCGCCGGCGTCGCGTGCGCGGGCCCCGACCGGCCACGAGACGTGACCGAGGCAGACGGGCCGCGGTACGCTCGCAGGCCGGAGGGAACATGAAGGGTGGGAACACGTGGGCGTGGGCACCGCTGCTCGCGGTCGCCGTGAACGCGAGCGGGTGTCTGGAACCAGACGTGGTCGTGTGCGCAGACGGTTCGACCTGCCCGAGCACCCAGACCTGCGCGCCGGCCGGCGGCTGCGTGGACGCCGAGGCGCTGTCGGCGTGCGTCGATCAACCGGAGCTCGCCGTCTGCGCGGTCGCGGGGGTCGTCGGGCGGTGCTTCGGCGGAGCCTGTCAGCTGATCCAGTGTGGCAACGGTCGCCTCGAGTTCGGCGAGGTGTGCGACGACGGCGCCACCGACGGCGTCGACGGGCTGCTGGTCGACGGTGACGGCTGCTCGCGCGACTGTCTGTCGACCGAGGAGTGCGGCAACGGCATCCGCGATCTCGGCGAGGCCTGCGACTGCGGCACCGTGGCGCCCGGTCCCGCGGCCTGTGGCGGCGCGATCAACGGCAGCGAGGTGTGCACGACCGCGTGCACCCTGCCGACCTGCGGCGACGGCGTCCTCCAGGCCGGCGAGGTCTGCGACGACGGCAACACCGACGATGGCGACGGCTGCGACGGGCGGTGCCTGTCCGACGAGCGCTGCGGCAACGGCGTGCGCGATCGCGACGAGGAGTGCGACGATGGCAACACCGTCGGTGGCGACGGGTGTCAGGCCGACTGCGCGCGCCCGCGCTGCGGCGATGGGGTGGTCGACGCCGGCGAGGTCTGCGACGACGGCAACCAGACCAGCGCGGATGGGTGTGACGCGCTGTGCGCCAGCCTCGAGGTCTGCGGCAACGGCGTCCTCGACCTCGGCGAGGAGTGTGATGACGGCAACCTCACCGACGCGGACACCTGCCAGGGCACCTGCCGCGTGCCGCGCTGCGGCGACGGCGTCCTCGACGATACCTTCTTCGCCGAGGTCTGTGACGATGGCAACACGGAGAGCGGCGACGGCTGTAGCAGCAGCTGCCGTTCCGACGAGCGCTGCGGCAACGGCATCTTCGACCCGGGCGAGGAGTGCGAGGACGGCAACACCGAGGATGCCGACGGCTGCCAGGGCACCTGCGTCCTGCCGCGCTGTGGCGATGGCATCCTCGACGACACGGTCCTCGGCGAGGTGTGCGACGACGGCAACACGGACAGCGGCGACGGCTGCAGCAACAACTGTCGCTCCGACGAGACCTGCGGCAACGGGGTCGTCGACGTGGGCGAGGCGTGCGACGACGCCAACAACGACGACGGCGACGGCTGCCAGCGCGACTGCGCGCTGCCGCGCTGCGGCGACGGGGTCCTCGACGACGGCGAGATCTGCGACGACGGCAACCGCGTGGACGGCGACGGCTGCGCCGCCACCTGCGCGAGCGAGGAGTACTGCGGCAACGGCGTGATCGACCTGGTCGTGGGGGAGCGCTGCGACGAGGGATCCGCCAACAGCGACGCGCCAGACGAGCCCTGCCGCCCCGATTGCCAGCCACGCCGGTGCGGCGACGGCGTGACCGACGAGGGGGCCGGCGAGGCGTGCGACGACGGCAACACGATCAACGGCGACGGCTGCAACGCGCTGTGCTCGTCCGACGAGACCTGCGGCAACGGCGTGCTGGACGGCGCCGAGGAGTGTGACTACGCGATCCCCGGCGGCGAGTCCTGCACGCCGATGTGCACGGTGGACCGCTGCGGCGACGGCTTCGTCTCGAGCGCCGAGATCTGTGACGATGGGACGGGCAGCGTGAACGGTCCCTGTCCGCTGTGCCAGCTCGCGTCCTGCGGCGACGGCTTCGTCAACCTGGGCGTCGAGGAGTGCGACGACGGCGACGGCACCGGCTACTGCAACCCCGAGTGCGAGCTCGCGTACTGCGGCGACGGCTACCTCGCCCCCAGCGAGGAGTGCGACGACGGCAACGCCGATGACGGAGACGGCTGCACCACGCTCTGTCGTCTGCCGTCCTGCGGCGACGGCATCGTCGGGCCAGGGGAGCAGTGCGACGACGGCAACTTCGACGTCTCCGACGATTGCATCGGGTGTGCCTTCGCGACGTGCGGCGACGGCTACGTCCACGCCGGCGTCGAGGTCTGCGACGACGGCGACGAGTACGACGACGAGTGCCTGACCGACTGCACGGTCGGGTGCACGCCGGTCGGCGCCGGATGCTTTCGCAACGACTTCTTGGCGGGAGATCACGGCGACGCGACGCTCCTCTGCTCCGAGTTCGGCGGCCACCTCCCGATCGTGCTGGCCAGCAACCAGTTCGCATACTTCCGCACCTTCACGCCCGGAGCATGGCTCTCGCTCTCGGATCAGCTGGTGGAGGGCACGCTGCGCTGGATCGACGGAAGCCCGCTGACCGTGACCGACTGGGCCGCGGGTGAGCCCCTGAACACCGCTGGCAACGACTGCGTCCTGGCGACGACGAGCGGCTGGCGCATGACCGACTGCGCCCTCAGCCGGCGGATCGTGTGCCAGTTCGACTGAAGCACGCGGCCCGGCCTATCCTGACGGCGTGTTCATCATCGAGCTGACCTACGTGGTGCCGCTGCCGCAGATCGACGCCGCGATGAAGCGCCACATGGCCTACCTCGATCGCCGCTATGCCGACGGCACCTTCGTGATGTCGGGGCGCAAGGTGCCGCGCGATGGCGGGATCATCCTGGCGACCGGCGACGACCGCGCCGCCATCGAGGCCATCGCCGCGGACGATCCGTTCGTCGCCGAGGGCCTCGCGACCGCGCGCATCATCGAGTTTCGCCCAAGCCAGCTCGCGCCCGACCTGCCGGCGCGGCTGGCGGTGGCCGGCAGCCAGCGACGGGGCGGCCGCGCGCCCTGAGCCACGCCCGCCGCCACGCCGATCTCCCGGCGCCGCGACGATCGTCAGATCGCCCGGCGTCGCCGCGCGTACTGGCTGCATGGCCTACCGCGACGACCTCGAAGCCCTCCGCGCCCGCGAGCGCAGCCTGGTCGCGAGCGTGCTCGACAGCGGCGCGGCCCTCGACGAGGTCCGCACCCTCATCGCCCAGACCGAGGCCCGGGCCCGGCTGCCGGTGCTCGACAACATCCGGGTCGCGGCGCCGTGCGACGTCGCCTGGGAGTCGATGGCCCCGGTCGGCGACGGCGTGCGCGTGCGCCACTGCGGGAGCTGCGACAAGCACGTGTATCACCTGTCCGAGATGACCCGGCCCGAGGCCGAGCGCCTCATCCAGGCCACTGGCGAGGAGCTCTGTGTGCGCTACTACCAGCGCGCCGACGGGACGATCCTCACCGCCGACTGCGCGGTCGGGGTGGGCCGCCAGCGCCGCCGCCGTCGGCGCGCGGCCGCGATCGGCGCCAGCGCGCTGGCGTGTGCCGCGACCGCCGCGGTGAACCTGGTCGGTCCGTCGCCAGCCATCCGCGCCGCCAGCCTCGAGCGCCCCGTTGCGATGGCGCCTGGCGTGTCCACCCACATGGGAGGCCTGAAGGTCAGCGACGATCTCGCCCCGATGCCCGCGCCTTCTCCCGCCGTCGAGCCCAGGCCCATGCCTCGCTATGGGCAGAAGGGCATCGACGACGGCGAGCGCGTCGTCACACACCAGGGCGGCATGAGCCGACAGGACCTCGACATGCTGGCGCCGCCGGCGCGACGCGACGTCGGGTCGCCACCCCCGTTCAAGGCGCGGCGCGCTCGACGCTGACGCCCCCCGCGCGCTCCCTCTCCCGACCTCCCGCTCGGCCGGCGCGTCGGGGCTCCCCACGCCGCGGCCGCCGCTGACGACCGTCGGGCGCCGACGCACCCACCCCCGCTCACACCCCGGGCGTGCGTCACGAGAATCGCTGGCCGGCGCCCTGACGCGCGCCGCGCTCGCCACGTACGCTCATGGCATGAAGAACTCACTGCTCGGGGCGCTCTTGTTCGGCATGGTCGTGGCGTGTGGCGGCGACAGCGGCCCCAGCGACAGCACCAAGGTCACCGACCTCACCGAGGACGAGGCCCACGAGCTCTGCGACGAGCTGGCCGATTCGTTCCCCGAGCGTGAGGTGACGTGTGGCGACGTCACGATCACCTTCGGCATCAACCACGAGGAATGCGACAGCGACGTCGACTCGATCCCGCCGGCTTGCCAGGCGACCGCCGGCGATCTCCGCGATTGCTTCGCCGCGCTCGGCGCGCTGTCCGACGCGCAGGTGTGCGACGACACCCCGCTGCCGGCGGCGTGCGCGCCGATCAACACGCCCGAGTGCGACGGCTAGCCGCGACGGCGGCCGCCGCGCCGCGCGGTCACTCGGGGACGAACACGCAGGCGCTGAGCAGCGGCACCACGCCGCCGGCGCAGTGGCCGAGCACGTCGACGTAGCCCGGCGGCGGCGCCCAGGTCTTGACGTCGTCGCGGTTGAGCGCGACGTAGACCACCTCGTCGTCGGTGGTCAGGCTGTACACCCAGTACCAGTCCTCGACGACGACGTCGGCGCGCACGCCGCGGCGCAGCGCCACGTGGTTGGCCCGCGCCTGCCCGAGCGCGCGCGCGTGGGCGAGCGTGGTGGTCTCGTCGGCCGACAGCCCGGTGAAGCGGTGCATGGCCCGGTTGTCGGGATCGATGCCGCCGAAGGTGCCGATGTCGTCGCCCTGGTAGAGCATCGGGATGTTGCCCGGCGAGGTCATCAGGTAGGCCTGGGCCAGCCGCAGCCGCCGGTGGTCACCGCTGGCCTCGGTCAGCGCGCGGACCTGATCGTGGTTGCCGAAGAAGTTGCCCATCACCGCGCCGGGGAAGCCTCCCTGCTGGCCGAAGCTCTCCTGCGGCGTGAGGTAGGCGGTGTCGTTGCCGGCGGAGAACTCGGCGAGGTCGCGCACGCTGGTGGCGAAGGTGAGCAGCGCGCCCTTGGCCTTGTTGTAGTACTCCTCGTCGACTTGGCCCTGCACCATGTCGGGCCGCACGTGGTAGCGAGCCCAGCCGCCGAGCGACTCGCCGACCATGTAGAACACGCTGGCCTCGTCGGGCCGATCGTGGCGGGTGACGGTGGTCTCGATCTCGGCGATCACCGCGGCGCGCAGCGCGCGCACGAAGGCGTCGTCCATGTGCTTGAGGGCGTCGACCCGGAACCCGTCGAAGTCGAACTCCTGGATAAGCCACAGCGCGTGGTCGACCACCGCCTGCACCGCGGCGGGGTTGCCGCCGTAGTCGAAGTCCGGCATCGCGGTGGTGAACCAGCAGTCGATGCGGTGCTCGTCCCAGTTGCCGTCGCACGGGTTGTAGCCGAAGAACCAGCCGGGCTCGCGCGCGTACAGCGCTGCCTCGAGCTGGACGTGGTTGGTGACGAAGTCGGGGATCACGCGGATGCCGCGGGCGTGGGCGGCGGCGACGAGCGCGTGCAGCTCGGCCTCGGTGCCGAACGCGGTCTCGATCGGCGTGGCGTATCCGAGGTGATCGGCGTGGGTGTAGCCGGTGACGATCGGGTGGTACGAGTGGTAGCTGGAGAAGCGGCGGTCGTCGTCGAGGCCGACCGCCGGCTGCGAGTTGTGCGAGTTGAGCAGCGGCGAGCTGATCCACAGCGCGTTGATGCCGAGCGCTTCGAAGTAGCCGTCCTCGACCTTGTCGAGCAGGCCGCGGAAGTCGCCGCCCTGCCAGCGGCTGCGCGGATCGTCGACCTCGGCCAGGGTGCCGCTGCCGTTGTCGAGGTTGTTGCCGGGATCGCCGTCGCGGAAGCGATCGGTCATCACCTGGTACATGATGCCGTCGCGCCAGCCGAAGTCGGCGTAGCGCACGCCGGGGCCGACCCACATCGGCAGGAACAGCGGCCGCAGCGCGGTGCCGTCGGTGGTGACCAGGCGCAACAGGTAGCTGACCTTCGCCGGCGCCAGGCCCTCCTCGACGATGCGGAAGGTCTGGGTCGCGGGATCGAAGGCGTCGGCGAGATCGACCGCGACGCTGGCCCGGCGCAGGTCGCTCGCCGCCAGATCGAGGGTGCCGGCGCCGACGTAGGTGACCACCACCGCGAGGCCGTCGGCGCTGGTGCGGGTGCAATAGCGCAGCTCGCCGAGCGCGCGGTTCGGCACGCATCCGTCGGCGACGCTGCCGTCGACGCCGGCGTCGGCGCTGCCGGGCGCCACCTGCTCGCCGGGGCACGCCGCGAGCAGGCCCACCAGCGGCACGGTCACGAGGGCGGCGGCGCGCATCGGGGCGAATCTAGACGCGACCCGCGCCGTCGGCGAGCACAATCGCACCGCCTGGGGCGGGGCGTCAGAGGTTATCGCAGGGGAACCCCGCGTCGCCGTCGGGACAGGTGCCGAGCGAGGTCTTGAAGTTCACCGGCAACAGCACCCGCGGCACAGCAGCGCCCGCAGGGGTCAACGAGATCATCGCGTCGATCGCCTGGTCCGCGGGGGCACCCTCCGCGACCACGGCCAGCGATCGACACAGGACGTGCTCGACCTCGGCGCTCGCGTCCACCATGTTGCTCGGGTTGACGGCGTCGCTGCCGGAGAGCAACAGCTGCCATCCGGCCTGCGTGCCACCGATGAGCTTCGCGTCGCAGCTGCCGTCAGGGAAGACGTTTCCGATCTCCATGTCGACCAGCGCGATCGGCCGCGCCACGCCGTTGCACGGTCCGGCGCCATCGAAGAACCTGGTGCAGGTCTGCGGAACGACGCCCGTCGTCACGCACGCCCCGCCGACGCAGTGCATCGACGCGTTGCCACAGCCGACGCCCTTCCACTGGTCGTCGCGGAAGCACGTCAGGAACTTCTCATCGGGCGTGGACAGGTCGTCGTCACAGCCCCAGATGCCAGGCTCGCACTCGCTGCTCGGGTTCACGGTGAAGCACACCGAGCCGGCGAGGTGTTCGTCGCCGCTGGTGGTGTCGTCGCAGTCGTTGTCGATGCCGTCGCACATCTCGGCGAGCCCGAAGTGGCTCAGGGCCGTAGGGCTGTCCTGATCGCACTCGCAGGGCACGCGCACGCCCTCGGTATCGAGGCACGGCGTGCATCCGTCGAGGATGACGCCGAGGTCAGCGACGCCAGCGACGTACCCATCGCCGTCGGCATCGATCCGGGGATCGATGCCGGTCTCGGGTACTGTTCGGGAGCACTGGGCGGCGTCGACGACGCACGCCAGGCCGGTGTCCGGCGGCACGCCGTCACAGTCGCGGTCCCCCACCCGCCCCATCGAGTACACCGGGGCGCCCGCCTCGCTGCGCCAGCGCACGCAGGTGCCGAGCACCGCCGCCCGCTCGTCGGCCCACACGTCGACGCCCGGGGCGACGTCAGGCGCGATCGTCTCGCAGTCGTCCCACAAGGCGGCGCCTGGGCCGGCCCGCACCGACGCCAGGGTCAGCTCGTAGCTACGCGCGACGTCGGGATCGACGGCGACCTCGGCCGCCGCCAGCCACGCCTGCTCCTGAGCGCCCGGGAGCCCGTCGCCGTCGACGTCAGCGAACACCACCGCCACCACCTGGAGGTCGTGGTGGGCGTCGCTCTCGAGCAACCACGGCTGCCCGGCGACCAGCTCGGCGGCCGTCACCGACCCGCGATCCAGCTCGGGATCGTAGCGACGGCTGAGCTCGACGCCGCCGGTCGCGTCGGCGTAGAACAGCTCGAAGGCGAGGGTGGCGTCGGCGCCGACGCCGGGATCCTCGGGCATCCGCAGCGTGAGCCGGGTGCCACCGTCGTCGTTGCACGCCGCCACCGCGCCGACGAGGGCCAGCCCTGCCACCCCGACGCCGCGCCACCTCGGCAGGCCCCGACCCATGCCGCTAGCATAGACCGCGGCCGCGTCGGCGGGGACCCCGCTGGCGCGCGCGGCCGCGCGGCGCACCGCCCCGTGGGTTCCCTCTTCCCGTCGTCACCGCCGTGCTCGTACAATGCGGCCCGACATGCCGACCCCGGAACGCGCCCCCTCGAGGCTGGTGGCGGATCCCGACGTGTCGACGGTCGAGCCGGGCGCCGAGCCCGAGGCGCCCGCGGAGACCTTCGCCGACGGGCCGGTGCCGCCGGTCGCCGAGGAGCACGCCGATCTGCCGCACGGCGACGAGGCGTTCGAGCGCATGTGGAAGGCGCACCCGCACAACTACCTGCCCGAGGGCAGCGAGTACGGCGCCAACACCGACAGCCCGCAGGTGTTCGCCGACGCCGGCCTGCCCGACTACGGCAACAGCTGCGCGACCCGGCTCAGCGTGATGCTCAACGCCATCGGCGAGCCGATCACCCCAGCCAAGGCCAAGGCCGCCGGCGTCGCCCGCCGCCCCGAGTACAGCCACAAGACCGGCCTCTACTACATCCTCGCGGCCTCGGAGATGTGGACGTATCTGACCGGCACCTTCCGCGCGCCCGACGTGACCTTCCCGCCCAAGGGCCGCTACCAGGACGCCAGCGAGTTCGACGCCGGGTTCGACAGCGGCATCCGCCCGGCGATGGCCGGCAAGCACGGCATCATCGCCTTCGACAAGATCTTCTCCTACGGCGGCACCGGCCACGTCGATCTGTTCGACGGCGAGCAGCAGTCCGACGGCGGCCCGTACCAGTCGCAGCGCGTGCTCATCTGGTACGTGTAAAAAAAACGTCACGGGTGTCCAACTCGACCGGGCTCGCGCGTCGTTCGAGGTCGGTCGCAGTGACCGCCCCCACCCCAACGGAGCCTCCATGCCCACGTACCTTTGCCTCCAGCGCAACCTCCCCGACGCCGCTCGCCCCGCGACGCCGCCCTCGCCAATGTCGCCCTCGGAGATGCAGGCGCTGTACGCGCAGTTCGCGGCATGGCAGGCCCGGTTCGCCACCGAGCTGGTCGACCTCGGCGGCAAGCTCGGCCGCGGGCGCGTGGTCACGGGCGAGCCGGTCCCCGACGGTCCCTTGGTCGAGGTCAAGGAGCTCGTCGGCGGCTACATGATCGTCTCCGCCGCCGACCTCGACGCGGCGGTGGCGATCGCGCGCGCGTGCCCGGGCCTGGTCGGCGCGACCTCGACCGTCGAGGTCATCGAGATCCATCGGCCTTGATCGCCAGGCTCGACGAGCACTTCTTTCGCCACGCGTTCGGCCACGCGGTGGCGACCCTGACGCGCCGGCTGGGGCCGTCCCACCTGCCGGCGATCGAGGACGCGGTGCAGCACGCGTTGATGGCCGCCCTGACCGCGTGGCCGAGGGCTGGCGTGCCCGAGCAGCCGTCGGCGTGGATCTACCGGGCCGCGTCCAACCGACTCGTCGACGAGCTGCGCCAGCGCGGGCGGCGCCGGCGCCTGCTCGACGAGCGCGCCGACGTCGCGTCCCTCACGATCGCCGCCGCGCCGAGCGCGCGCCTGGCCGGCGAGCTGCCAGACGACCTCCTGGCCATGCTGCTGGCGTGTTGTGACGACGCGCTCCCGCCGACGTCGCAGCTGGTGCTGGCGTTGCGCCTGCTGTGCGGCTTCGACGTGCGCGAGATCGCGCTGCGGCTGTTCCGCAGCGAGGCCGACGTCTACAAGCGCCTCGAGCGGGCCCGCCAGCGCCTGCGCACGAGCCCGACGGCGTTCACCGACCTCACGCCAACGCAGCAGGTCGCGCGTCGGCCGGCGGTGCACACGATCCTCTACCTGCTGTTCGCCGAGGGGCACCTCGCCGCCCACGCCGACCCGGCGGTCCGGCGCGAGCTGTGCGACGAGGCGCTCCGGTTGACGTCGCTGTTGGCGGCGCACCCGCTGGGCGACGACGCGGAGACCGCGGCGCTCCTGGCGTTGATGCACTTGCACGCGGCGCGCCTCGACGGCCGGGTCGATCCATCCGGTGGGCTGTTGCTGCTGGCCGAGCAAGATCGCGCGCGCTGGGACCAGGCGCACGTCGCGGCCGGCCTGCGCTGGCTGGCGGCGTCGGCGCGGGGCGAGGCGTACACGCGCTACCACGCCGAGGCCGCGATCGCCGCCGCCCATTGCCTGGCGCCGTCGTTGCCGGACACCCGCTGGGACGAGATCGTGGCCTGCTACCAGCGCCTCGAGCAGCTCGCGCCCTCGCCGTTGCACACCCTCAACCGCGCGGTGGCGCTCGCCGAGTGGCGCGGGCCCGCGGCCGGGTTGGCGGTGCTCGCCGGGCTCGAGCCGCCGAGCTGGCTGGCCGGCTCGTACCAGTGGTCCGCGGTGCTCGCGGACCTGCACCGGCGCTGCGGCCACGCCGACGAGGCTCGACGCCATCGCGAGATCGCCCTGGCGACGGCGCCAAGCCCAGCGGTGCGGGCGCTGCTCGAGCGTCGGCTCGTCGACGGCACCCCGGGGTGACGTCGTCGCGACGCCCCGCACGCTCACTCGTCGTCGGCGGGCTCGGCGCCGGGGCGGTAGCCCTCCCAGTCGGGCCGCGGGTTGTCCTCGTCGTACGGCTCGTCGCCGTCGTCGCCCTCGCCCGGCGCGACGTTGTCGGGACCGGGCGGCAGCGGCCCCTCGAGCACGCCGCCAGGCACCGTCGAGGGGTAGCGGTCGCCGTAGGCCTCGATGAGGTCGGCCGGCACGTCGTCGCGGGCGCGGCCGCCGAGCTTGATCACGTGGCGCCGCGCCGCCCACATCACCCAGGTCTCGCCGTTGCCGGCGATGCGCACCAGGCGCACGCCCTCGACCTTGGCCTCCTCGACCTGGTAGCCGCTCTCGGCGGCGAGCCGGCGCACGAACTTCACCAGCTCGCGCAGCACCCCGGCGTCGTCCTGGTAGCGGGTGACGAAGGCGTTGACCAGGTCGGCGTCGTCGATCCGGCCGCGCTTCTCGGCGTCCGCGGTGACGTAGCTGGCGGTGAACGCCTCGGCCGGGTTGCGATCGACCCAGACCTCGACGTCGAGCACCGGCTGGTAGCGCCGGAAGTGCCAGCGGCCGAGGTCACCCTCCACCACGCCGCGGGTAGGCACCGGCGGGGCGCCGCCGCAGGCCGCGGCGACCAGGGCCAGGGTGACGAGGGCCACGAGCGAGACGGGGGCCGAGCGGGCGCGCATCGCCCGCGAGCCTACTGCACCGGCGCCGTCGGCTGCGCCCCGCGCGGTCGTTGACAGCCCCGGAGTCGGCGGGGATAGTGCGCGCCTCATGGCGAACTTCCTGTTCTCGTCCGAATCGGTCACCGAAGGCCACCCCGACAAGCTGTGCGACGCGGTGTCCGACACCATCGTCGACGCCTGCCTCAAGGCGGATCCCAACAGCCGCATCGCGTGCGAGACCTTCACCAAGACCGGCTTCGTGATGGTCGGCGGTGAGATCACCACCAAGGCCCAGCTCGACTACCAGAAGCTCATCCGCGGCGCGGTCCGCGAGATCGGCTACACGAGCTCGGACATGGGCTTCGACGCCGACACCTGCGCGCTGTTCGTCTCGATCGAGCAGCAGTCGCCGGACATCGCCCAGGGCGTCGATCGCGGCGACCCGAGCAAGCAGGGCGCCGGCGACCAGGGCCTGATGTTCGGCTACGCCTGCGACGAGACCAAGACCCTCATGCCGCTGCCGATCCAGCTCGCGCACGAGCTGGCCGCGCGCCTCACCGAGGTCCGCAAGAAGCAGGTCAAGGGCATCGACTGGCTGCGCCCCGACGGCAAGACCCAGGTCTCGGTCCGCTACGACAACGACGTGCCGGTCGGCATCGAGGCGATCGTGGTGTCGACCCAGCACGCGCCGACGGTGAAGCAGAAGCAGATCGAGGAGGCGGTGCGCGAGCTGGTGATCAAGCCGATCGTGCCGGCCAAGCTCATCAGCAACCGCACCAAGTTCCACATCAACCCGACCGGCCGGTTCGTCATCGGCGGCCCCCAGGGCGACAGCGGCCTCACCGGCCGCAAGATCATCGTTGACACCTATGGCGGCTGGGCCCGCCACGGCGGCGGCGCGTTCTCGGGCAAGGACCCGAGCAAGGTCGATCGCTCGGCCGCGTACTACGCGCGCTACATCGCCAAGCACGTCGTCGCCGCCGGCCTGGCCAAGCGGTGCGAGGTGCAGTTCGCCTACGCCATCGGCGTGGCCGAGCCGGTGTCGATGCTGGTGTCGACCTTCGGCACCGGCATCGTCTCCGACGAGAAGCTGACCCAGGCGGTCAAGCTCACCTTCGACGCGCGCCCCGGCATGCTCATCCGCGAGCTCGACCTGCGCCGCCCGATCTTCGCCAAGACCGCGGCCTACGGTCACTTCGGCCGCGAGCTGCCGGAGTTCACCTGGGAGAAGACGCCGCTGATCGCCAAGCTCAAGGACGCCGCCCGCATGAGCGGCGGCGTGGCGCTGACCAACGGCAACGGGGCCAACGGTCATGGCAACGGCCACCGCAAGGCGCCCGCGGCCAAGCCGGCGAGCAAGCCGGCCAAGAAGTCCTCGGCCCAGGCCCGGGCCTGATCGCCCCGCGCGGCCGCCTGCTCGCCGGCCTGGCCAGGCGGGCCGTGACTCAGCGGCGGCCCCGCCCCGGCGGCCGCGTGCCGGCGCACCGACGTGGCGCCCGCGCCTCGTCGACCGAGCGCGACGCCTACATCGCGATCGCGGTTGGAGGCTGTCATGCTCGCGGGCTCGCGCCCCGTGCCAGCGCGCGGTGTGCTCCTGCTCGCAGGCGGCACCGCCGACCTCGGGCAACCTCAGGAGACGTCGATGTTCCAGCGTAACAAGGTGGCAGCGATCGTGGCCCTCGGCGCCAGCATGGCGGTCGCCGGCCCCGCCGCCGCGGTCGTGCAACCCGCCGGCGCCGAGCGGCCGCTCGAGGTCGAGGCCGGCAAGCCGGTGCGCGCGCATCGCCACGTGAGCCCGGGCGTGCCGACCGGCAAGCAGCGCAGCGCGGCGCGCCTGGCCGCGGTCGGCCTCGGCCAGACGATGTGGGACGACGCCACCGGCGTGGTGCTGCGCGCGTGGGGACGCGGCGAGACCGTGGTCGGCGCCGTCGCCGACGCCGGCGTCGCGGCCGCCGCCGCCCGCCGCAGCCTGGCCGCGTGGATCGGGGACCTCGCGCCGGGCGCGTCGCCGAGCGACTTCGTCCTGGTCGGCAACGCGGTGGTCGGCGGCGTGCGCACCGTCGGCTTCGCCCAGCACCACCGCGGCCTGCCGGTCATCGGCGGTCAGGTGAGCTTCGCGTACAAGCGCGACCGGCTGATCATGGTCAGCTCGCAGGCGATCCCCGACGTGGTGGTCGCGCTGCCCCGGCGCGCGGCGCGCCCCGCCGACGTGCGCGCGGCCGCCGTCGCCTACCTGACGCCGCGGGTCGCCGGCGGCGTGCGCGCCGGCGCGATCGGCGCCCGCGCGATCCTGCCGCTGGTGCGCGGCCCCGGCGACATCGAGCTGCGGGTCGTCGACGAGGTCGCGGTGGCGGCCACCACCCAACCGGCGGCGTGGCAGGTCTACCTCGACGCCACCACCGGCGCGCCGATCGCGCGGCGCTCGACGGTCCACACCGGCGCCGGCGTCGTGACCTACCAGGTCCCCGATCGTCACCCCGGGGGCACCTCGACCGCGCAGCCGGCGCGCGCGGCCAACCACGTCGTCGATGGCACCCCGACGGTGGCCGACGGCGTCGGCGGCGTGAGCTGGGTCGGCGCGGCGCCGGCGACCGTGGCGCCGGGCCTCACCAGCGCGCAGATCGTCATCGACGACGACAGCGGCCCGCTGGCCACCGCGGCGCTCACCCTCGACGACGCCGGCACCACCACGTGGGACGTCGGCGGCGACCTCGACACCTTGGCCCAGCTCACCGCGTTCATCCACGGCACCCTGGTGAAGGATCACGCGCGGGCCTGGGGCTACCCGGGGACCAGCTACCTCGACCAGCCGTTGCTCGTCGTCGTCAACGAGGCCGGCGCGTGCAACGCGTACTCCAACGGCGACGACATCCACTTCTTCCCGGCCGGCACCCTCGACGACGGCACCCCGTGCGGCAACACCGGCACGCTCCCCGACGTCGTCTATCACGAGTACGGCCACTCGCTGCACATCCAGGGCGTCACGCCCGGCGTCGGCCAGTTCGACGCCGCGGTCAGCGAGGGCCTCGCCGACCTGCTCGCCGCGCTCATCACCGGCGATCCCGCCATGGGCCGCGGCTTCTTCGTCACCGACGAGCCGTTGCGCCACCTCGACCCGCTCGGCGACGAGGCG
Source organism: Kofleriaceae bacterium (assembly GCA_041389945.1). Lineage (GTDB taxonomy): Bacteria > Myxococcota_A > Polyangia > Haliangiales > Haliangiaceae > JAWKQW01. Next base: position 234,262 of record JAWKQW010000009.1, on the reverse strand, counting down.
ACCTGGCCCGACGACGAGAGCTTCGATCCACACTTCACGGGCCTCATCATCGCCGGCGCGATGTGGGACCTGCGGACCCGGCTGTTGCCGGTGCTCGGCGAGGAGGCGACCCAGGCCAAGCTGCACGAGCTGCTGTGGGCGCTGATGGCGCGCTCGACCGACATCCCGTCGACCTTCGTCGAGGCGCTGGTCGCCGATGACGACGACGGCGACCTCACCAACGGCACGCCCAACGAGTGCGCGATCCGCGACGCCTTCGCGGCGCACGGGCTGTCCGACGCGGCGCTGATGCCGCTGTACGCGGCGCCGCTCATCGACGGCCTGTCGGTGACCTTGCCGCTCCTGCCCGGCGCCGCTGGCGCCAACCCGTCGTGCCCGCCGGTGACGGTCACCGGCGCGACCATCTCGTGGCGGCTGGCGGCGTCGCCGGAGATCGCCGGCGAGGTCGAGCTCACCGAGGGCGCCACCGCCTGGACCGGCGCCATCCCGACGCCGGCGACGCCCGGCGTCATCGAGGCCCAGGTGCGGGTGACCCTGTCGGGTGGCGCCTCCAACACCCTGCCCGACAACCCCGCCGACCCCTACTACCAGCTGTACAGCGGGGCGCTGTTCCCGGTGTGGTGCGCCTCCTTCGACGACGAGCCGACCACCTGGACCACCGACGGCGGCGCCGACGACGAGTGGGCGTGGGGTGTGCCCGCGCCCGGCGAGACCAGCCCGGATCCCGCGGCGGCCTTCACCGGGACCCACGTGTTCGGCACCGACCTCGGCACGCGCGGCCGCTACGAGAGCGACGGCCTGACCTGGGCCCAGACCCCGGTCATCGACGTCCGGGGCTACGAGGGCGTGCGCCTGCAGTACCGCCGCTGGCTCACCGTCGAGGACGGCGTCTACGACCAGGCCCGGGTGGTGGTCGACGACGACGTGCTGTGGAGCAACGCCGTCGGCGAGGGTGGCCTGCACCACCTCGACGGCGAGTGGCGCCTGCACGACCTCGACCTGGCGACCCAGGCCGCCGACGGCTCGGTGCAGGTGCGCTACGAGCTGATCTCCGACGGCGGCCTCGAGTTCGGCGGCTGGACCCTCGACGACGTCTGCGTCATGGCCGCCGGCGGCGACGGCCCCCCGGCGGTGTGCGGCGACGGCGAGGTCGGCGGCGCGGAGTCCTGCGATGACGGCAACACCGCCGACGGCGATGGCTGCTCGGCGACGTGCGATCTCGAGGCCGGCGACGAGCCCGGTTGCTGCCAGACCGGCGGCCGCCCGACCGGGCCGCTGGTGCTCGGCCTGGCCACGCTGGGCCTGCTCGCCTGGCCGCGCCGCCGGCGCGCGCGGCGCTGACGCGGCCTCGGCGCCGCGACCTCCGCGCACGGTCGCGGACGCTCGCGCTACCCTCGCGGCATGCGAGGGGCAGGCCGAGTGGTGGTGGCGATGGTGATGGCGACGGCGCTGGCGGGGTGCCTCGACGGCGCCACTCAGACCTGCGCTGACGGCGCGCTGTGCCCCGCCGATCGGGTCTGCCACCCCACCGCCGGCTGCGTCAGCGCCGATCGGGTCGACGCCTGCGCCGAGGCCAGCGAGCTGGCGCCGTGCGCCCTCGGCGGCGTCGACGGCTACTGCCGCGAGGGCCTGTGCCGGATCCCGGTGTGCGGCGACGGCGTCCGCGACCCCGCCGAGGGGTGCGACGACGGCAACGCGCTCGACGGCGATGGCTGCGCCCGCGACTGCGTGTCCGACGAGCAGTGCGGCTACGGCGTGCGCGACGTGGGCGAGCCGTGCGACGACGGCAACGACGTCGACGCCGACGAGTGCCGCAACGCGTGCGTGCTCCCGGCGTGCGGCGACGGCATCCGTGACGCCGGCGAGGCGTGCGACGACGGCAACCGGATCGACGGCGACCTGTGCGCGCGCGACTGCCTGTCGGTGGAGCTGTGCGGCGACGGCATCCGCGACCCGCAGGAGGACTGCGACGACGGCAACTTCGACAGCACCGACGCCTGCACCGGCGCCTGCGAGGAGGCCCGCTGCGGCGACGGCTTCGTGCAGGCCGGCGTCGAGGCGTGCGACGACGGCGACGGCGACGACCTCGACGCCTGCAAGAACGACTGCACGCTGCCGTACTGCGGCAACGGCGTCCGCGAACAGGGCGAGCAGTGCGACGACGGAGACGACAACGACCTCGACGCCTGCAAGAACGACTGCACCGCGCCGGTGTGCGGCAACGGCGTGCGCGAGTACGTCGAGCGCTGCGACGACGGCAACACCATGGACGGCGACGGCTGCTCGGCGGCGTGTCGGCTCGAGGTGTGCGCGCCGGTGATCGCGGTGCCGCGGCTGCCCTCGGACCTCGATCCGCTGCTCGACGATCCCCGCCTGCTCACGACGCGGCTGTACGCGGCACTGGCGTACGACCCGCTGGTGCGCCTGGATCCGGCGAGCAACGAGCTGCAGCTGGCGCTGGCATCGGCGATCGACCTCGATCCCGACGATCGCGGCGCCCTGGTGACCCTGCGCCCCGGCGTGCAGTGGAGCGACAGCAGCGAGCTGGTCGCCGACGACGTCGCCCAGGTGCTGGCGCGCCTGGCCATCGGCGACGCCCACCCGGGCTGGGCGCTGCCGCTGCGCGACCTGATCGCCAGCGTCGTCGTCGTCGATGCCCAGCAGCTGCGGCTCGACTTCACGCGACCGACGCCCTTGCTGCGCGAGCTGCTCGCCGACGTCCCGATGGTCAAGCCGGGCGACGACGGCGCGCTGAGCACAGGCCCGTACACCGCCGGCGCGCTGGAGCCAGGCCGACTACGGCTGACGCGCTCGGCGACCTCGTGGGCGCCGCCGCCCGTCTCGCCGCCGGAGGTCTTCGACCTCCTCGAGGTCGAGCCCGATAGCTACGCCGACCTGCTCCCGGCCGGTGAGCTCGACGTCGCCGTGGCGCGGACCACCACCCTCTTCGACGGGCTCTCCCCGTCGCTGTTCCCGCGGGTCGCGCTCGGCTACCAGGACCTGGCCTTCCTGGTGCCTCGCACCGACCGCGCGGAGCTGGCGTTCGTCGCCCTCAACACCCGCGCGGGCACCGGCGCCCACCCGGCGATCGAGCTCGCCGACGTTCGTGCCGCCCTCGACCTCGCGATCGATCGTCGCCTGCTGGCGCAGGGGGCGCTCGCCGGTGAGCCCGTCGCCGAGCCCTCGCTGTTCGTGTCGGGGCTCGCCCCGTTCCCGACCGCCAGCACCGACCTCGACGCCCTCGACGCGCTGATGTCCCAGGCCGGATGGCTCCGCGGCTCGTTGTACTTCGAGGACGGCGGGCTCCCGCTCACGCTGACCTTGCTCGTGGCCGATGACGCCGAGGAGAGCGTCGTCGTGGGCGAGATCCTCTTCGAGCTGCTCGAGCAGGCCGGCTTCCACATCGTGCTCGAGGTCGTGGCGCCCGCGGAGCTGCAGGCGCGGGTCGAGGTCGGCGACTACCAGCTCGCGCTGCTGTCGGTCCCCGCCCGGCGAGAGCCAGATCTCGCCGGCGCGTTCCACTCGCGGTCGATCGGGGTCGGCGGCAATCCCACCGGGTTCGACGATGGCGACCTCGACGCGCTGCTCGACGCCGCCGCCAGCGAGGCGAACGCGGAGCTCCGCCAGAGCTACCTCGAAGAAGCGCTGCAGAAGATCCAGGACGCGCACCATTGGCTCGCGCTCTACGAGCGGCCCGAGGTCTACGCGGTGTCGTCGGGCACCATCGACGGCCTGATCCGCCGACCCGGCGGCATCGATTGGACCGCGGTGACCTGCGAGCAGAACTAGCCGGTCACGGCAGCTCGGCGAGCCGCGCCTCGAGGGCGGCGCCGGTGCGATCGGCCTCGGCGGCGATGCCGTAGTACACGCGCGGACCGCGCGGCGCGTGGGCCAAGGTCAGACGCAGATCGAACGGCGCCGGGCCGGCCACCCGCTCGATCGTGAAGCCGGTGCGGACGCGCTCGCCAGTGTCGGGCAGGCGTACCTCGAGGCTGGCGCCGTCGACGGCGAACACGAAGAGCTCGAAGCTGCCCTTGAAGACGGTGCGATCCTGGTAGACCCCGCCGCCCATCGACGGCACGAACCGGTAGACGTGGAGCCGATCGTCGTGGTGCTCCGGCATCCGATCGATCCAGTTGCGATCGACGAGCAGCTTGGCGGCCTCGGCCGGGGCCACGCTCGACGAGGAAGCCGGGGTGGAGCGACCGCAGCCGCCGGTGACGGCGGCAGGCGCCAGCGCGCACGCGAGGACGAAGAGGACACGTCGCATGCCCGCAGGCTACCGCCGACGATGGCGGTGAGCCACCTCCGCGTCGCCGGCGGCGCGCGACCTCCCCCTCAGGCCGCGCGCAGGATCCGGCGGGCGCCGTCGGCGCCGCGGTGCATCTGCCGCTCGCGGCCCTCGGCGGAGCCGCCGACCGCGCACACCAGGAGCTCGCCGCCGTCGACGCAGACCTTGGTCATCCGCACGTCCCAGGCCTGGCCGTGGTCGAGCAGCGTGCCGGAGAAGTCGCGGATCTTGGGGCCCACCAGCACGATGCGCCCGGCCACCTCCTCGCACACGTAGGCGTCGCCGGCGGCGGCCAGCGCCAGGCCGTCGGCGTCGGCGATCACCATGGCGTCGAGGCCGCCGCTCTCGCGGCACGCCTCGAGCTGGTAGCCGAGGGCGGCGGTGGGGTTGTCGGAGCGGTGCTGGCGGCGTTCCTTGGCGAGCATGGTCCGATGGTCCCGGCCGCGCGCCGTCGCGGCAAATTTCTCGCTTATCGAAGTAGGCTGCGCGCGTGCGCCTGCTCCTGGTCGACGATCGCGTCGCCGTCGTCGACAAGCCCGCCGGGCTGGCCGTGCACCGCGGCTGGTCCGACGACGACGACGCCCTGCTGCAGCAGGTGCGCGACGCCGTGGGGCGGCTGGTGTATCCGGTCAACCGCCTCGACCGCGGCGCCTCGGGCTGCGTCTTGTTCGCCCTCGATCGCGAAGCCGCCGGCGGGCTCGGCCGCGCGTTCGCCGGCGAGGGAGGGCGCTGCGGTGCTCGACAAGCGCTACCTGGCGATCACCCGCCACCCGCCGGAGCACCTGGTGCTCGACTACCCGATCCCGCGCGCGCCCGGCGAGGAGCGGGTGCCGGCGGTGACCGAGCTGTGGCGACGCGAGACCTTCGGCCGCTACGCGCTGGTCGAGGCGGCGCCGCGCACCGGCCGGCTGCACCAGATCCGGCGCCACCTCAAGCACCTGTCGTGCCCGCTCATCGGCGACGTCAACTACGGCAAGGGCGAGCACAACCGGATCTTCCGCGCCGAGCACGGGTTGCACCGGCTGGCGCTGCACGCGCACGCGCTGACCTTTCCGCACCCCGACGGCGGCGCGGCGACGACGGTGGAGGCGCCGCTGCCCGACGATCTACGTGGCGCGATCGAGAGCGCGCGCCGCGCGTACGGCGGCTGAGCAGGGCGCGGGCGCGCGGCGCGTCCTCGGCGCGCCGCTACGAGATCGAGTACTCGTCGTAGTCGGAGGCGGCCGACGCCACCCAGTAGGCGATCTGCTCGGCGTCCACCGGGTTGGTCAGGTTCCAGGCGACGCCGAGGTCGTTGTCGCCGACCCGCACCACCTCGGCCCACACGTCGAGATCGAAGGCGCGGCCGTCGGCGCGCGCGGCCACCATGATGCGGACCCGATCGCCGACCTCGACCTCGAGCTGCCCGGGGCGGCCGATGAGGCGGATGCCGCCGAAGGAGATGTCGCCGACGCGATAGCCGCCGACGCGGTCCCAGCACTCGACGCGGGCGAGGCCACGCGCACTGGCCCGGGCGCTGGCGCGGCGGTGCGTCGGGGCGGGGATGGCGGTCGTCAGCTCGATCGGCGTCATGGTGCTGGGCCCCGAGGTACCACCGGGCCCCGGGCGGATCCAGCGAGATCGTCCCCGGGCCCCGCGCGGTGGCCACGATCGCCTGCAACTGCGCGAACTGCGACGGCTCGCCGCGCCGCGTCGACACACCAGCGCTGGTAGGCTGCCCCGGCCATGCCCGCCGTCCACGTCATCGATCACCCGCTGGTGCAGCACAAGCTGACGCTGATGCGGTCCAAGGAGACCAGCACCAGCACCTTCCGCAACCTCCTGCGCGAGATCAGCATGCTGCTGGCCTACGAGGTGTGCCGCGACTTCCCCACCACCCAGCGCGACATCGAGACCCCGATCGGCCCGACCTCGGCGCCGGTGCTCGACGGCAAGAAGATCGTCCTGGTCTCGATCCTGCGCGCCGGCGGCGGGATCCTCGACGGGATGCTGCAGATCCTGCCGTCGGCGCGGGTCGGCCACATCGGCCTGTACCGCGACCCGAAGACGCTGACCGCGGTCGAGTACTTCTTCAAGGTGCCCGAGGCCATGGGCGACCGCGACGTGATCGTGGTCGACCCGATGCTGGCCACCGGCAACTCGGCGGCGGCGGCGGTGACCCGGCTGCTCGCGACCGGGCCGCGCTCGGTGAAGTTCGTGTGTCTGCTCACCTGCCCCGAGGGCCTCGCCGCCTTCCACGCGGTGCACCCGGACGTGCCGGTGTTCACCGCCGCGGTCGACGAGCGTCTCAACGAGAAGAGCTACATCGTCCCGGGCCTGGGCGACGCCGGCGATCGCCTGTTCGGCACGAAGTAGGCTCACGCGCGCCCGCGATTTCGCGCATGACGTCGACCGCGCGGGCGCGTAGAGTGTGAGGCGATGTACGACCACCCCGACTTCGAGGCCCGCGCCGCGGCGCGCGTCGAGCTCGACTCGCCGGTGATGATCCGTCGCGGCGACGACGACCTGCTCTATCGCAGCCGGGACCTGTCGGCGACCGGGCTGTTCCTGTGGAGCCCGCACGGCGACGTGCGCACCGCCGCCGTCGGCGAGCAGCTCGAGCTGCTGGTCCACGCGATGGCGCGCCCGGTGCGCTGCCGTGGCGAGGTCGCGCGCGTGGTCGAGCCGGGCAGCCCCGAGTGGGCGAGCTACCCGACGGGGATGGGCGTGCGCATCGTCGCCTGCGCCGAGGCCGATCGCGCCGCGCTCGACGCGCTCTTGAGCGCGCGGGCGTAGTGGCGGGCGGGCCGCTCACCGCGACCGACCGCGCGGCCCTGCTCGACCGCGAAGCGCGCGCGATGGACGAACTTCGCGAGGCGCTCATGGCCGACGACGAGGCCGCGGCTGACCGCGCGAAGCTGGCCGCGGCCGCCGCCCGGGCCGAGTACGTTCAGCGGCTTCCCGTCGTCTCGATGGGGGTCTGCCCGTTCACGAACGTGCAGCTCCGCCGATCCTTCGATCCGTTCGGGCTCGACGGCGCTTGGTGGGCGACGGACGCCATCCGCCCGGCGCCGCCACCGCCGCCCACGTTCTGCGTGCTCCGGGGCGCGGTGCACTTCCAGGGCCTGCCCCCCAAGGGGCACGCCTTCATGGAGCGTCACACGGGCCCCGAGGTCCCGTACGTCATCCCGCGCCTGCTCGAGCAGCCCTCCATGACGGCGGTGATCGGCGAGCTGCACGTCGCGCCGGGCTATCGCGTCTTCACGATCGCGTACTTCGCCGACCCGCGCCCGCACGCACGCGAGCTGACGTCCGACTGGCTCGAGTCCACCCACTCGGTCCCCGCCTCGACGGACGAGGAGGCGTGGTCGATCATCCCGTGGGACCCGTGGGACTTCGAGCTCGCCCCGTGGATCGAGCGCGGAAAGGTCCGCTGGTGCGTGCCCGGGTCGGGCAACGCGTCGCTCGCAGCGGCCGGCGGTCCGGGCGACTGTCCGTACCTCGACGTGGCAGGCCGGCGCGAGAACCTCGTCGTCCAGGACGCCAACGTCTGGAACCAAGGCCTTCCGACCGGACGAGAGATCGCCCCCGATGAGCTGCTCGACTAGCGCGCATCCCACCACCACCTGGCGCGGAGCGAGCCCGACCGACGCGCAGAGCAGCGCCGCGCCGATCATGGCCGCGGCCGGGCTCGTCGTCGCGCTCGTCAGGCCCAGCCAAACAGCGGGCACAGGACCCGCAGCGCGCCGACGATGAGCACCAGGCCGAGCAGGTCGAACACGATGCCGGTGCGCACCATCTCGCCGACCCGGACCCGCCCGGTGGCGTAGGCCAGCGCGTTGGGCGCCGTCGAGATCGGCATCATGAAGCCGAACGACGCGCCGAAGGTGGCGCCGAGCACCGCCGGGATCGGCGCGGCGCCGGCGGCCTGGGCCAGCCCACCGGCGAGCGGCGCCATCAGGGTCGCGGTCGCGGTGTTGCTGGTCGCCTCCGACAGCACGATCGCCACCGCGGTGCACAAGGTGGTCACGCCCCACGTGCTCGACGCGCCGGTGAGCTCGACCAGGCCTTGGCCCCAGGCGTCGGCGAGGCCGGTGCTGCGGGCCAGATCGCCGAGCAGGATGCCGCCGCCGAAGAGCAGGATCACGCCCCACTCGATGCGGGTCGCCTCGTCCCAGGTCAACGCCGGCCGTGGGGCGCCGGGCTGACCGCCGGGCAACACGAAGAGCAGACACCCGGCGAGGAGCGCGACCAGCTCCTCGCGCAGGTGCGCCCGCGCCCACAGCTCGGCGGCGGAGTCGGGCGCGATCGCACCGAGCACGCTCGGCAACAGCCAGCCCGTCACCGCGACCGCCAGGGCGACCAGCACCGCGCGCTCGCCGCGCGACCACGGCACCGGCGCCGTCGGGGTCGCCGGCGCCGTCGACAGCGGCCCGCGCACGCGGAACGCCAGCAGCAAGATCGCGACGAGCCCGAGCAGCATCACCAGCCCCATCGGCACGCCGATCGACATCCAGCCGACGAAGTCGAGGGGCACGCCGCGCTTGCTGAGCTCGGCGATGCCGATGAGGTTGGGCGGCGTGCCCACCGGGGTGCCGATGCCGCCGATCGACGCGCCCCAGGCGATCGCCAGGATCAGCGCCACCTGGTACCGGCGCGCCAGCCCGACGCTGGCGGCCAGGCCGATCGGCAACAGGATCGCGGTCGACGCGGTGTTCGACATCACCAGCGACATCACGAAGGCGGCGCCGGCGAGCAGCGCGAGCAGCGAGCGCTGGCCGCGGGCGCGCCGCAACACCGCCCGCGCCAGCCGATCGCCGAGGCCGTGCAGGCGCATCGCCTCGGCGACGAACAGCGAGCCGACGAACAGGAACAGGAGCGGCGTGCCGAACGCGCCGAAGGCGACCTTGGGCGTCGCCAGATCGGTGAGGACCGCGCCGCACGCCGCGAGCAGCGCGACCGCCGCCGGCGGCAACGCCTCGGTGAGCCACCACACCACGCACAGGGTCATCAGCGCCGGCAGCGCCGGGGCCGGCCCGCCGCGCGACAGCGCGTAGGCGACCACCGCGAGCACCGGCGCCAGCACCAACCCGACCTGCTGCTTGCGTCGCTCGAAGGTGGCGCCGGGCGCGTCGTCCATCGCGCGCGACGGTCGCACGCCGGCGGGCTGGGCCCAAGCGATGGCGCGCGCCGGCGCGGGCCGGTCAGCCCGCCGCGTCCGGATCCGGCGTCGGCGCCGGCGGTGGCGCGGCCGCCTCGGCGATCGGCCGGCCACCACGCCACAGCCGCGCGACCAGCGGCGTGAGCGCCAGCGTGACGAGGATCCGGATCGGCATCGTCGCCTTGGCCGCGAGCCAGCCGGCGCCGAGCACGCCGAGCACGCCGGTGGCCGACGACGGCGACGCCCCCATGCCGATGGCGATGGAGAAGCCGGCGATGGTCGCCAGCGACAGCACCAGGTAGGTCACCAGCGCGACCTTGCCGTACGCCTCCATCAGCGTCGCGAGCCGGTCCTTGAGCGGCGGCTTCTTCGTCGGCGCGGTCACGCCCGCTTGTAGCACGCCGCTCGGGGCGGGGCGGTGGCAACCGCCGGGCGCGTCGGCCGTCGACGTCACCGCGCCACCGCGCGCGGGCGAAGGCCACCGCGCGCTGCCAGGCGAGCGTGGCGGCCGCGGCGTCGTGGACCTCGGGCCGGGTGTCGTTGCAGAAGGCATGATTGGCGTCGTAGGTGTGGACCTCGATGGCGCCGCCGGCGGCGGTGATCGCCGCCGCGGTCGTCTCCGCCAGGGCCGGCGTGACCCAGCCATCGCGCGAGGCGACGTGGAGCTGGACCGGCGCCGACAGCGACGCGTAGTCGGCCTCGCGCGGGATGCCGTAGAACGAGATCAGCCCGGCGAGGTCGCGCACCAGGCAGCCGGTGCTCAGGGTCAGCGCGCCGCCCATGCAGTAGCCGGTGACCACGACCTTGCCGGTCGAGCGCGCGTGACCGCGCGCGTGGGCGACGGCGCCGGCGATGTCGTCGAGCGCGCGCGGCCGATCGTACCGGGCCATCAGCGCGCTGGCCTCGGCGGCGGTGGCGGGGCGCTCGCCGCGGTAGAGGTCTGGCGCGATCGCGACGAAGCCCTCGACGGCCCAGCGATCGCAGAAGCTGCGGATGTGCTCGGTCAGGCCCCAGTACTCCTGGAGGATCACGACCGCGGGCGCCGGCGCGGTGCCCGCAGGCAACGCCAGCGCGGCCTCGGCGGTGTCGCCGCGCGCAGAGGTGAAGGTGATGGTCTCGCTCATCGTCGCGACCGTCGCATGGATTGCGCGGCCCGGGCCGTCGCCGGCCCCGGCGAATCGTGCGAGCGTCGCGCGGGTGAGCACCGACTCCCCCAAGGGCGCCCGCGGGCGCCGCTTCGAAGGCGCCCTCGATCCCGACGCCGCGGCCCTCAACGCGTCGGTCGACTTCGACCAGCGGCTGCTGCCGCACGACGTCGCCGGCTCGATCGCACACGCGCGCATGCTCGGCCGCCAGGGCCTCATCGCCGCCGCCGACGTCGACGCCATCGTCGCCGGGCTATCGCGAGTCGCGGCCAAGCTCGCCGCCGGCGAGGTGCCGTGGTCGGTCGCGCTCGAGGACGTGCACATGAACGTCGAGGCGCGGCTCATCGACGACATCGGCGAGGCCGGCCGCCGCCTGCACACCGGCCGCAGCCGCAACGATCAGGTCGCCACCGACCTGCGCCTGTACGCCCGCGCCGAGGCCAGCCGCCTGGTCGCCGCCATCGACGCGCTGCGCCGCGCGCTGCTCGAGCAGGCCCGCCGCCACGTCGACACGATCATGCCGGGCTACACCCACCTGCAGCGGGCGCAGCCGGTGCGGCTGGCGCACCACCTGCTCGCCTACGTCGAGATGTTCGGGCGCGATCGCGGCCGCCTGACCGACGCCGCCCGCCGCGCCGGCGAGTCGCCGCTGGGCTCCGGCGCGCTGGCCGGCACCACGCTGCCCATCGATCGCGCCAGCGTCGCCGCCGACCTCGGCTTCGACGGGCCCACCCGCAACAGCCTCGACGCCGTCGGCGATCGCGACTTCGCCGTCGAGCTGGTCGCCGCGTGCGCGCTCGCCCAGGTCCACCTGTCGCGGCTCGGCGAGGAGCTGGTCCTGTGGCTGTCGCAGGAGTTCCGGTTCGTCACGATCGGCGAGGCCTACTGCTCGGGCTCGAGCCTGATGCCGCAGAAGATGAACCCCGACATCGCCGAGCTCATCCGCGGCAAGGCCGGCCGCGTCATCGGCGACTGGGTCGCGCTGGTCACCACCGTCAAGGGCCTGCCGCTGGCCTACAACAAGGACCTGCAGGAGACCCAGGAGCCGCTGTACGACGCGGTCGAGACCCTGGCGATCTCGCTGCGGGTCACCGCGGCGATGGTCGGCACCCTCGAGTTCGACGTGGCGCGGATGCGCGCCGCCGTCGACGACGGCCACCTGGTGGCGACCGAGCTCGCCGACTACCTGGTCGCCAAGGGCGTGCCGTTCCGCGACGCCCACGACGTCGCCGGCGCGCTGGTGCGCGAGGCGCTCGCCCGCGGCGTGGAGCTGCGGGGGCTGCCGCTCGAGGTCCTGCGCACGGCCCACCCGAGCTTCGACGCCGACGTCGCCGGCTGGCTCGATCCCGAGCGCGCCATTGATCGCCGCGATCTGCCCGGCGGCCCGGCCCGCGCGCGCGTGGTGGCCGCGATCGACGCCGCGCTGGCGACCTTGGCCGGGTAGCGAGCCAGCGCTCGGTCGCGATATCCTGGCGGCGATGCGAGACGGGCGGCTCGGGCTCGGCGCGGCCGTGTTGCTCGCGCTCGGTGGCGCGTGCGTCGAGCCGTCGCTGACGACCTGTCCCGACGGGACCGTGTGTCCGCCGCCGCTGGTGTGCGCACCGGCCGGCGGCGCCTGCGTGGCCGACGACGCCGTGGCGGCGTGCGCGGGGCTGACCGAGGGTGCCACCTGTGATCTGGGGCCGGGGCCGGCGGGGTACTGCCGTGAGCAGGTGTGCGTCGTCGGGCGATGCGGCGACGGCGTGGTCGATCCCGGCGAGGCCTGCGACGACGGCAACGCGCTCGGTGGCGACGGCTGCAGCGGCACCTGCACCTCGACCGAGACCTGCGGCAACGGCGTGCCCGAGCTCGGCGAGGCGTGCGACTGCGGCACCGCGTCGACGCCCGGCCCCGCGGTCTGCGCGGGCACCATCAACGGTGGCGCCGTGTGTCGCCTCGACTGCACCCTGCCCCGGTGTGGCAACGGCGCGCTCGACCCCGGCGAGGCCTGCGACGACGGCAACCTCACCAGCGGCGACGGCTGCGACGCGAGCTGCCGCTCCGACGAGCGCTGCGGCAACGGCGTGGTCGACGGCGCCGCCGGCGAACAGTGCGACGACGGCAACCTGGTCGACGCCGACGGGTGTCAGGCCGATTGCCAGCTCCCGCGCTGCGGCGACGGCGTGCTCGACCTCGTCGCCGGCGAGCAGTGCGACGACGGCAACCAGCTCCCGGGCGATGGCTGCGCCTTCGACTGCGCGTCGCTCGAGGTCTGCGGCGACGGCGTCGTCGACTACTTCGCGGGCGAGCGCTGCGACGATGGCGCCCGGGCCAACCTCGACGGCTGCAGCAGCGCGTGCTCGAGGAGGCCCTGGCCTGGCGCGCGGATGCCTGGAGCCCTCCGCCGCCGGGGTCCGACGGCGCGCTGGCCTTCGACGCCGCGCGCGGCAGGCGGTGATGGTGGTCGGCGACGGCGTCGACGGGCTCGGCGTCGACACCTGGCTCTTCGACGGGCGCACCTGGCGCCAGGCGGCGCCGCCGGTGGCGCCGGGTCGCCGCACCTACGCCAAGCTCGCCTACGACGCTGCCCGCGGTCGGGTCGTCTTGTTCGACGGCCACACCGGCGCGGTCGAGGATCCGTACACCTGGGAGTTCGACGGGTACACCTGGCACGCGGTCGTGACCGCCACCAGGCCGCCGTCGCGCCTGTTCCACGCGATGACCTACGACGGTGGTCGTCGGCGGATCGTCCTCTTCGGCGGGCAGCGCCCCGGCACCGGCACGCGCCTGGCCGACACCTGGAGCTACGACGGCGTCGACTGGACCCAGGTGGTGGGCGCCGCGCCCACGGCGCGCGCGCGTCACGCCCTCGCCTACGATCCGCGCCGCGATCGGACGGTGCTCTTCGGCGGCTTCGGCGGCGCCGGCTCGCTCGCCGACACCTGGGAGCTCGCGGGCTCGACCTGGACCCAGGTCACGCCGACTTCCTCGCCGCCGGCGCGCAACTACCACGTCGCGACCTACGACGCCGCGCGCCAGCGGGTGGTCGTGTTCGGCGGCCTGGCCCAGCCCTCGGGCAACTACGCCGCTGACCTGTGGGAGTACGACGGCGTGACCTGGAGCCCGCGCGCCGCCGGCGGCGCACCACCGGCCAGGGCCCGGCACGGGCTGGTCGCCGACGTCGGCCGCGCGCGCCTGCTGCTCGCCGGTGGCGACGGCGCGCTCGGTCAGTTCACCGACACCTGGGAGCTCGGCGCCGGGAGCTGGAGCTCGCTCGGCCCGACCACGCCGGCGGCGCCGACGGCGCTGGGGCTCGCGGCGACCTACGATCCCGCGCGCGGACGGCTGGTGCTCGTCGATCGCGCGACGCCCACCCCGGGGACCTGGGAGTTCGACGGGGCGCGCTGGCGGACGGTGACGACCTCGACGAGCCCACCGTCGAGCAGCCGCGCCCGGCTCGTCTACGACGACGCGCGGCGGCGGGTGGTCTTCGTCGACGGTGACGGCGCCCCGGGCGAGGAGCAGACCCGGCTGTGGAGCTACGACGGCGTCGACTGGACGCGCCTGCTGCCGGGGGCATCGCCGCCGCCGCTGGCCGAGGCGCTGGTCGCGTACGACGTCGCCCGCGACGTGATCGTCGTCCACGACGGCGACGCCGCCGCGACCTGGGAGTTCGACGGCGACGCCTGGACCGAGTGGGTCGGGGCCGGGCCGCCGGCGCGCACGGGCTCCGCCATGGCCTACGATCCCCTCAGCCAGCGCGTCGTCCTGTTCAGCGGCGCGGGCACCGGCGGCGACGACACGTGGAGCTTCGATGGCGCGAGCTGGACCGAGCTGGCGACGACGGGCTCGCCGGGCGCTCGCCAGGGCCACGCGCTGACCTGGTCGAGCCGCCTCGGGGGCCTGCTGCTCGTCGGTGGCCGCGTCGGCACGGTCCCCACGCGCGACGTGTGGCGGCTCGTCGACGCGACCTGGACCCCCATCGGCGTCGTCGGTACGCCGCCGCCACGACGCGACCACGCGATCGCGGAGATGACCGCGCAGGGGCGGGTCGTGGTCGTCGGCGGCTTCGATCCGAACAACCAGGTCGTGACCGCCACGTGGTCCTTCGGGTTCACCCCGACGGTCGCGGTGGAGACGTGCCAGGCGCCGATCGATGCCGACGGTGATGGGCTGATGGCATGCGCCGACCCCGACTGCTGGACGGTGTGCGCGGCCAGCTGCACGCCCGGCGTCGCCTGCGGCGCCGACGCCCCGACCTGCGGCGACGACGTCTGCGATCCGATCGAGTGCGGCGTGTGCGCCGTGGACTGCGACGGCAGCGCCTGCGCGCCGACCTGCGGCGACGGCGTGTGTCACCCGGCGATCGAGGACGGCGGCGCCTGCCCCGGCGACTGCGCGGCTTGAGCCCCGCTCAGGCCCGGCGCGCGACGCCCGTGGCGTGACGCCGGGCACGTCCGAATCCGGCCAATCCGGCGCACGCGAAACAAGTCGCGTCGCAGGCGCGCGCGCGCCGTCGCCGCGGGCTACGGTGCCGTCAAACGTTACGGGAAGGGTGGAGACGATGAAGAAGAAGAACCTCGCGCTCGGGCTCTCGGGCCTCGGGCTGTGTGTCGCCATCGGCGGCTCGATCGCGGTCGGCGCCGATCACACGGACTCGTCGCTGCTGGCGATGCCCGCCAACGCGGCGGCCGACATCAACGACGTCTACGCGTGGACCTCGGCCGACGCCAGCAAGCTCAACCTGGTGATGACGGTGCAGCCGTTCGCGGCGGCCAGCGCGACGTTCTCGCCGAACGTGCAGTACGCGTTCCACGTCACCAGCCAGGCCGGCTACGGCATGGCGGCGACCAACGTCGACGTGATCTGCGAGTTCGCCAGCGCCACCAGCGTGCAGTGCTGGGTCGGCGCCGACGGCTACGTCACCGGCGATCCGAGCGCGACCACCGGGCTCACCTCCGCCGACGGCAAGATCAAGGTCTTCGCCGGCCAGCGCAACGACCCGTTCTTCTTCAACCTCGGCGGCTTCGTCGCCACCGTCGACCTTGTCAAGGCGGCCGCCGGCGGCCTGACCTTTGACCCTGCCAACTGCCCCAACGTGGACGCCGCCACGTCGATGGCCCTCGTCGGCCAGTTGCAGAGCGATCCCGGCGGCGGCGCGGCCACCGACGACTTCGCCGGCGCCAACGTCGCCGCGCTGGTGATCCAGCTCGACAAGACCCTCGTCAACGCTGGCGGCCCGATCCTGGGCGTCTACGCGAGCACCCACACCAAGCCGTGAGCGGAGCGAACACCATGACCAAGCGATACCTCTCCCTGCTCGCTGCTCCCCTCATCCTCGGCGCCTGCGGCGCGACGACGCGCCCGCCACGCCCGACGCGCCGAGCGGCCCCGACGCGTTCGTCCAGCCGGCCGCGCCGACGCTCGGCGCGCAACTCGACCGCATGGGGCGCCCGCAATGGGAACACTGCGCTCAACCACACCTTCGACGGCAACCCCACGACGACCCAGGCCGCCAAGGACGCGTGGAACACCAACGACGATCCGACGACGTGGGCGAACTTCACCGACGAGATCGCCAACAACCTCGGCATCCTCGACTCGCTCGACGCCACCTGCGGCAACCAGCTCGGCGCCGGCGCCTCGGCCACCGCCGATCGCTACGACCTGCTCGCCGGTGCCCTGGCCGACGATCGGCTTTACGTGAACTCGGCCAGCGGGACGTGCACGCAGTACTTCGCCGTCGAGGTCGACGCCCTCGGCGTGCTGGTCAACGACGACTGCGGTGGTCGGGCCCCCGGCTACGACGTCATCGAGACCACGTACTCGGCGCTCGCGGCGGGCCTGTTCACCGGGGTCGACGACACGATCACCGCCGACGACGCGACCCACAGCGCGACGACGTTCCCGTTCCTGGCCGCGCCGACGTCGTGACGCGGCCCGGCTGGGTCGCGCTGGTCGCGGCCCTCGCCGCGCTGACCCTCGGGTGCCGGGGTGATCCACCCGCGGAGCCTGGCGCGGCGGCCCCCGCGGCGGCGCCGCGCCCCGCCGGGCTCTCGCTGCCGCGGCTCGACGATCCGCACCACGAGCTGCGCGTGCTCGGCGAGGAGCTCGCGCTCTGGCGCGGCCGGCTCGCGCTGGATCCGGCCAACGCCCGCGTGCTCGTCGAGCGGCTGCTGCGGCGCGCCAGCGTCGAAGGGCGCCTCGAGGACTACGTCGAGGCCGACGCCCGCAGCGCGGCCTGGTTGGCGGCCGCGCCGACCGATCGCCGCGCGATGCTCACCCGCGCGACGGTAGCGCTACGCCTGCACCGGCTGGCCGAGGCGCGCGCGGTGCTCGCGCAGGCCCGCGCCGCCGGCACCAGCGCCGACGAGATCGCGCCGCTCGAGGCCGCGATCGCGCAGGCCGACGGCGCCGCCGACCACGCGCTGCCCTTCTTCGAGGAGGCCGCGCGGCTCGCCCCGTCGGCGGGCAACCTGTCCGCGTTCGCGGCCGCCCTCGCCGACGACGGCCAGCCAGCAGCGGCGCTGCCGCTGCTCGCACGCGCGTGGGCGCAGCTCACCGGCCCCGCGCCGCTACCGGCCGCCGCGCTGCTGTTCCTGTGGGGCCGGGTCCACGAGCAGCTGGGGCAGCTGCGCGAGGCCACGCTACGCTACGAGCTGGCGCTGCGCGCGGTGCCACAGCACCTCGAGGCGCGCGCTCACCTCGCGGGCTTGCTCGCGGTCACCGGCGAGCGCGAGCGCGCGATCGAGCTGCTCGACGCTCCGCGCGACGCCGGCGCCCACCCCGAGCTCACCGGGCAGCTCGCGGCATGGCTCGCGGGGCGGGATCCGACCCGGGCGGCGAGCCTCGAGGCCGAGGCGGCGCGCGCGTGGACGCGCTGGGTCGAGGCCTTGCCCGAGGCCTTCGCTGATCACGCCGCGCGGTTCCTGCTCACCGCACGGACCACGCGCGATCCGGCGCGCGCGCTGGCCCTGGCCAAGCTCAACCGTGCCGCGCGTGCCACCGTCGAGGCTGACCTGCTGCTGCTCGAGGCGGCGACCGCCGCCGACGATGTGGAGACGTTGTGCGCCACCCGCGCCGCGCTGAACCGCCAGCGCCACCTGCCCGCGGCCGCCCAGGGCGCGGTCGAGCGCGCGGCGTCTCGGTGCCCGTAGCCCGGCGCGCTGGGCTACAACCGCGGGCGTGACGACGCCCGCCACCGCCCCGGCCTTTCCCTATCGCGGCGACCAGCTCTACTGCGAGGACGTGCCGCTGGCGCGCCTCGCCGCCGAGCACGGCACGCCGCTCTACGTGTACAGCGCCGGCGCCATCACCGCGGCGTACCGCGGCTTCGACGCCGCCCTCGAGGGCGTGCGCCACCGCATCTGCTACAGCGTGAAGGCCAACTCCAGCCTCGGCGTGCTGGGGCTGCTCGCCTCGCTGGGCGCGGGCGCCGACATCGTCTCCGGCGGCGAGCTGCTGCGCTGGCAGCGCGCCGGCGGTGATCCCGGCAAGGTGGTGTTCTCCGGCGTCGGCAAGACCACGGCAGAGATCGAGGCCGCGCTGGCCGCTGGCATCTACGCGTTCAACGTGGAGTCCGAGGAGGAGCTGGCCACCATCGACGAGGTCGCCCGCGCCCATGGTACGCGCGCGCCGATCGCGTTGCGGGTCAACCCCGACGTCGATCCCGAGACCCACCCGTACATCTCGACCGGCCTGGCCAAGAACAAGTTCGGCGTCGCCGCCGCCGGCGCGAAGGCCCAGCTGCTCGCCGCCGCCGAGCGCGCCGGCATCGACGTGCTGGGCGTCGACTGCCACATCGGCAGCCAGCTCACCAAGACCTCGCCGTTCGCCGACGCCATCGCCCGGCTGGCCACGCTCATCCTCGATCTCGAGCGGGCGGGCCTGCGCCTGCGCACCCTCGACATCGGCGGTGGCCTCGGCATCGACTACGGCCAGGGCGACGCGCCGCCGCCGAGCCCCGGCGAGTACGGCGCGACCGTGCGCGCCGCGCTCGCGCCGCTCGCGCACCTCGACCTCGAGATCGTGTGCGAGCCCGGGCGCGCGATCGTCGGCGCCGCCGGCGCGTTGCTCACCCGCGTCGTCGGGCGCAAGCGCAACGGCGACAAGCACTTCACGATCGTCGACGCCGCTATGAACGACCTGATGCGGCCGGCCCTGTACGGCAGCTACCACCCGATGTGGCCGGTCGCGCGGGCCGCCGCGGACGCGGCCCGCCAGGTCACCGACGTGGTCGGGCCGATCTGCGAGACCGGCGACTTCCTCGCCCGCGATCGCGAGCTGCCGGCACTCGAGGTCGGCGCGATCCTCGCGGTCGGCGCCGCCGGCGCCTACGCCGCGTCGATGGCGTCGAACTACAACACCCGCCCGCGCGCCGCCGAGATCCTCGTCGACGGCGCCGCCGCCCACGTGATCCGCGCCCGCGAGACCTACGACGACCTCCTGCGCGGCGAGGCGCCCGCGCCCGCGGGCTGAGCGATCGCCGCGGCGCGCGCGACGCTCGAGCGCGCCCGCGCGTTACTCACGTGGAGTCGAAGGATCGGTCGCGATTCTTTGCGATTGTCGCGTTGTCCAGACCGACCCACATTGCGAGGCCTAACCCGGAGGTCCTCGCATGCATCGTGTGCTCACCGTCAGTTCCTTCGTCCTCGCTGGCCTGCTCGGCTGCGGCTCGTCGTCGAGCGACCACGCGTCGACGACCCCCGCCACCACCTCGGCGGCCCCGGCGCCGTCCGGCGACATCACCACGCAGGCCGAGCAACAGGCGATGACGCCGGCCGAGGTCATCGCCGACCTCAAGGCCGGCAACGCCCGCTTCGTGCGGGGCGAGACCACCCCGCGCGACCACCTCGCGCAGGTCAAGGGCACCGCCGCGGGGCAGTACCCCAAGGCCGTCGTGCTGTCGTGCCTGGATTCGCGGGTGCCGGCCGAGCTGGTCTTCGATCAGGGCATCGGCGATCTGTTCGTCGCCCGCGTCGCCGGCAACTTCGAGAACGAGGACATCCTCGGCAGCATGGAGTTCGCGACCGCCGCGGCCGGCTCCAAGGCGATCGTCGTGCTCGGCCACACCAGCTGCGGCGCGATCAAGGGCGCGTGCGACGGCGTCGAGCTCGGCAACCTGACCGCGACGCTCGCGAACATCGCGCCGGCGATCGCCGCCAGCCAGGGGGTGCCCGGCGAGCACACCTCGAAGAACCACGCATACGTCCACGCCGTGACCGAGGCCAACATCGACCAGACGGTGCGCGACATCACCGAGCGCAGCCCGGTGCTCAAGGACCTCGTCGACAAGGGCGCGCTGACGGTGGTCGGCGCGCTGTATGACCTCGAGACCGGGCAGGTGACGTGGCGCTGAGCGCGGGGCGCGCGGCCCTCGTGGTGGCGGCGGCCGTCACCGCCGCGGTCGCGCCGGCGCGGGCGGAGACCGATCGCCAGCTCCAGCTGTGGGATGCCCTCTCGATCACCGGCGACCTCGCGCCCGATCAGCGCGGCCTCGCGGTGTGGTTCGACGGCCACCTGCGCCGGGGCGACACCGGGGCGGTGACGATCATCCGCCCCGGGCTCGGCTATCGCCTGTCGAAGGCGTGGTCGGTCTGGGCCGGTTACGGCTGGATCCCGACCTTCAGCGAGGGCGGCGACCGTCGCGACGAACACCGAGGCTGGCAGCAGGCCATCGGCTCGACCAAGCTCGGGCCGGTGTCGGTGTCGTCGCGGACGCGGTTCGAACAGCGGCTCGGCGAGGGCGGCGACGACGTCGGGCTGCGCCTGCGCCAGTGGGTGCGCGCGAGCTGGACCCCGACGGGATCGCCGGTCGGCCTGGTCGTGTGGGACGAGCTGTTCGTCGCGCTCGGCGACACCGACTGGGGCCAGGCCGCGGGGTTCGACCAGAACCGCGCCTTCGCCGGCGTGGCGCTCCCGGTCGGCGACAGCGGCCGCCTCGAGGTGGGGTACCTGTTCGCGAACGTCGACCGCGCCGTCGACGTCCACATCCACGCGCTCGCCACCAGCCTGTCGTTCGCGCTCGCACGCTAGCAGCGCCCACGCCGTCCTCGCTCGGCCGAGCCGATGAGGGTGGCGCGCGCGCTGGCCGCGGCTGGCGCGCGCGCGCCGTCCTCGATAGGCTGACCCGATGACGACGGCGAACGCCCGCGGCGGCCTGGTCGGGCTGGTGCTCCTGGTCACCTCGTGCCTGGCGGCGCCACCGACCCCATGCGCCGACGGCACTGTGTGTCCGTCGGATCAGGTGTGCGCGCCGGCCGGCGGCTGCGTCGATCCCGATCAGCAGGCGGCGTGCGCGGGCCTGGACGAGGGCGCGGCGTGCGTGTACGGGCCGGTCGGCACCGGCGCCTGCCGCGGCGGCCTGTGCGTGGTCGCGCGGTGCGGCGATGGTGTCGTCGACGCCGGCGAGGTGTGCGACGACGGCAACTCGGCCGGCGGCGACGGGTGCAGCGCGACCTGCAGCTCCGACGAGACCTGCGGCAACGGCGTGATCGACCCCGCCGAGGCGTGCGACTGCGGGGACGCCGAGCACCCGGGCCCGAGCAGCTGCGGCGGGACCGTCAACGGCGACGCCGCGTGCCGCACCGACTGCACGCTACCTCGCTGCGGCAACGGCGAGGTCGATCCCGGGGAGGCCTGCGACGACGGCAACACGCTCTCGGGCGACGGCTGCGCCGGCAACTGCGCCTCCGCCGAGAGCTGCGGCAACGGCGCGCTCGACGTCGGCGAGCAGTGCGACGACGGCAACGAGGTCGACGGCGACGGCTGCCAGGGCAGCTGCCAGCTGCCGCGCTGCGGCGACGCCATCGTCGATCCCGGCGAGGCCTGCGACGACGGCAACATCGCCAGCGGCGACGGCTGCACCGGCAACTGCGCGTCGACCGAGGCCTGCGGCAATGGCGTCCTCGACGTCGGCGAGCAGTGCGACGACGACAACGAGCTCGACGGCGACGGCTGCCAGGCCAACTGCCAGCTCCCGCGTTGCGGCGACGGCATCGTCGACGCCACCCTCGGCGAGGCCTGCGACGACGGCGCCGGCAACAGCCTCGATCCCGACGCCGGCTGCCGCCCCACCTGCCAGCTGCCCCGCTGCGGCGACGGCGTGATCGACGCCCTCGCCGGCGAGGTGTGCGACGACGGCAACATCGTGCCCGGCGACGGCTGCGCCTTCGACTGCACCTCCGACGAGACCTGCGGCAACGGCACCATCGACTTCCTCGCCGGCGAGACCTGCGAGGCCGACGACGACCTCAGCCACGACGGTTGCTCGAGCCGATGTCGGACCGAGACCGATCGATGGACGCTGCTGGCGTCGTCGCTGCCCACGCCCGCCGGCGGCGACGCTACCTACGATGCGCGCCGCGGCGTCGTCGTCTTCCTCGAGGCGGCGCACGGCGTCGGCACCCGGGCCGTGCTGCAGGAGTGGGACGGCGCCAGCTGGACCACCTTCGACCTGGTCGGCGCGCCCAACAACGGCGGCCAGATCGCCTACGACCCGGTGCGCGCCTACTCGCTGTATGTCACGCCGTCGCGCCAGACCTGGCGCTGGACCGGCTCCGTGTGGTCGCAGGTGATGCCGACCACCAGCCCGGCCGCCGTCGGTGACATGGTGTTCGACGCCAGCCGCGGCCAGGTGGTGCTGGTCAACGGCAGCCAGACCGTGGCCTGGACAGGCAGCACATGGAGCCAGATCGCGCTGGTGCCGGAGTTCGGGGCCGGACCGCCGCGGGTCGGCTACGACGCGGCCAACGGCCAGCTGGTGCTGTTCAGCGCCACCCTCGAGATCGGCGGCGACGAGACCTTCGTGCTCGAGGGATCGACCTGGGTCCAGCGCACCACAACCCAGGATCCCGAGGGCGTCGACGGGACGTTCGCCTACGATCCGCTGCGGCAGCGGCTGCTGTACTACGACGGCCAGACCTGGAGCTGGGACGGCGCCGATTGGACCAAGCTGGTCCTCTCGGGCGATCCGCCCCGGCGCGACCTCGGCGGGCTGGTGTACCAGGCCACCCATGGCCGCGTGCTGCTGCTCGGCGGCCGCACCACGATCGGCGCGGTGACCTACTTCGACACCGTGCACGCGCTGCGCTCGACCGACGATCAACTCGAGGACGATTGTCCGCTCGCGCTCGACGGTGACGGCGATGGGCTCGCGGGCTGCGACGACCCCGACTGCTGGGCCTTCTGCTCGCCGCTATGCGCACCGCCGATCGCGACCGCCGGGCAGTGCGATCGCGGGGCCCCCGGCACGCCCTACTGCGGCGACGGCGTGTGCTCCGTGCTCGAGACCGCGGCCATGTGCCCGGCCGACTGCTGAACGAGCGCGTTGCAGCAGAGCATGCCGCGCAACGGCGTGCGTCTCGGCCTGCTACGCCTCGACGACCGCGGGCGGCGCGAACAGGGTGCCGGCGGGACGTGCGCGCGGGCGGCCGCGGCGGCGCGGCGCGACCGGCGCTGGCGCCCGCGGCGGTGCGAGCTGCGCGAGGTGCTCGACGAGCGACGCCCGATCGGGTGACGCGCCGGCGTAGACGCGCGCGTACGCCAGGCCGCGCTCGGCGGCGACCCGCAGCGCACCGAGGGCCTCGGCGGCGGCGGCCTCGGCGGCGTCCAGCGCCTCCCGCGCGCGCGCGACCTCGTCGCCGGCGCGGCGGACCTGCTCGGCCAGCGCCGTGAGCCGGGCGCCGTCGACGTCGGGGAAGCCGACCGCGGCGAGCTCGCCGGCGAACAGCGCCAGCACCGCCTCGATCTCCGGCGGCAACGCTGGAGCCGCCACGGACCCGAGCGCCGGCGGCGACGCCGACAGGGCCGAGGGCGTGGCCCCGGGCGCAGGCGACTCGGTGGACGGCCCCGAAGGGCCGGGGACGACGACAGGCGACCGACGGGTGCTCGACATGACCACTCGTTCAGTAGCCCGGCTCGACCTCGGGGTCAAGTCGGCGCGCGCTACCGGGCTAGCGCGTGAGCAAGAGCGAGGTCGCCAGGGTCGCGGCGACCACCGCCAGGATGATGAAGAAGCGCCGGTCGCTGAGCTGCCAGGGGACGTCCTCGTCGAGCCAGCGCCCGGTCGGGCCGAACCGATCGCGCTCGGCGAGATCGCGGGTCTCGGACTTGATCGCGTGCAGGCGAGTCTCGGTCATGAAAAAAATTGTCCCGCGCGATCGCGACGCGCCGCCACCTTTGCCGACCGCCCGTGGTGGCCCGGCTCACTGCGCCAGGGCCAGGTCGCGATCGAGGCGGCGCAGGCTGGCGAGCACCTCGGCGCGGATGCGTTCGTTGCGGAGCGCGTCGAGGTACGGGATCGCCGCGTAGCGTTGCTCGAGGGCTCGGCCCGGGCGGCGCCACGCGCGGCGCGGGCGCGGCGAGTCCGCGGCCGACCTCGCGATAGAGCGCGGTCAACGACGCCGCGGTCGGCACCGCCGGCGCGGTGACCGGCGCGGCATCGACGACGGGACGGGGGCGCGGCGGCGGTCGCGCGTCGACAGGCGGCGGGGGCGCGATCGCCACCGTCGGCCTCGCGTCGACCCGACGCCGAGGACAGCGGCGCCGACGCGGCTCGAGCGTCGACGACGGGCGTCCGGACCGGCGCCGGCACCGCGTCGGCCGTCGTCGGCGGCGCGACGTCGGCGGCCGCCGGCGCGGCGTCGACCGCGCTGACCGGGGCCGCGTCGATCGCCGTCGCGGCGGCGATCGAGGTCGCCGGCGCCGGGCGCTCGGCCCGGGGCGGGTCAGAGGTACACCGCGCCAGGCCGGCGGCGCCGACGACGACCAGCGCCGCCAGCGCCAGCCGGCGGCGCCCGGGCTCCGTCGGACGCAGGACGTCCGTCGACGGCGGCCGCCGCGGCGCCACCTCGGCGAGCGGCGGCGCCGCGGCCAGCGGCACCTCGTCGGAGGCCGCCACCAGCGACGCGCCGATCGCCGGCGCGCCCGACGGCGCGCCCGCCGCGGGCACCGGGCGGAGGCCGCCACCAGCGACGCGCCGACCGCGGCGATCGCGTCCTGCTGCGCCGGCTCGGCCCGCACCTCGGCCCAGCTCGCCGTCGGTGAGCGCTCGAGGCGATCGAGGACGCGCACGATCTCGTCGCAGCCCTGCGGCCGGTCGTCCGCCTCCTTGGCGAGCATCCAGTGGGCGAGCTCCTCGAGCTGTGCGTCGACGACGAGCCCCGGGCGTCGCTGGGCGATGCGCGGCGCCGGCGCGGTGAGGTTCTTGCGCGCGACGTCGACCGGGCCGCCGGTGTGCGGCAGCTCGCCGGCGAGCATCTCGTAGAGGATGAGGCCGAGCGCGAAGATGTCGGCGCGGTGATCGACCGGGTGGGCCATCACCTGCTCGGGCGCCATGTAGTGCGGCGTGCCCACCACCATGCCCTCGCTGGTGAGCCGCTCGCGCGGATCGCGGTCGCCGTCCTCGTCGAGCATCAGCGCGATGCCGAAGTCGACCACCCGCGGGTGATCGCGGCCGTCGTCGCCGCGCTCGACGATGACGTTGGCCGGCTTGAGGTCCCGGTGGACCAGGCCGCGGGCGTGGGCGTGAGCGAGCCCGCGGGCGATGCCGCGGGTGATGTCGAGCACGCGCGCGCGCGGCATCGGGCCGAGCTGCTCGATCAGGTCGGCGAGGTCGACGCCGTCGGCGAGGTCCATCGCCAGGTACAGGAGGCCGGCCGGGGTCTCGCCGACGTCGACGACGCCGATCAGGTTGGGGTGGTCGAGGCGCGCCGCCGCCTCGGCCTCGTTGGCGAAGCGCTCGCGCTGCTTGGGCTCGTAGGCGAGGTCGCCGAAGGGGACCTTGATCGCGAAGCGGCGCGACATCCGCAGGTGGCGGGCCCGGTACACGCGGCCGATGCCGCCGTCGCCGAGCAGCGCCTCGATCTGGTAGCGCTCGCCGAGCACCGAGCCGACCAGGGGATCGGGGCCGACCGACAGCGGCGCGCCGTCGCGCGGGCACGTGTGGTACGCGCGGCGAAACACCGCCGATCACCGTGCAGGCCGCGCGCTCGGGCAGGGTCGACGACGACGCCATCGGCGCCTAGAAGCTCCGCGACCAGGTCCCGACCACCCCGCCGGCCGTCGGCGTGACGGTGACCGGCGGCGACGCGTCGGCCGCCGCCGGCGCCGAGCGCAGGTACAGCACCGCCGCGGGTCACCAGGCTCGCCACGCTCACCCCGAGGGCGACGTCGGCGACGAGCGCGCGGGTGTGGATGCCGTCGATCTCATCGTCGGCGCACGCCCGCCGCTCGCAGCGCTGGTGATGCGCTGCGCACCGACAGGCCGAGCAGGCCGGCAGTGGCGCCGGCGGCCACCCCGACGCCGCCGGCGATCCACACGCCGGTGGTGAGGCGCCGCCCCGGGTCGGCCGCGACCGGGCGCTCGACCACGATGACCTCGGGCTCGGTGGCGGTCGGGCGCACCGCCGCCGCCGGCAACAGCCGCGGCGCCGCCGCCACGAAGGCGTCGCGATCGGGGCCGGCGACCGCGAGGTTCACCCGCGGCCGCGAGGCGGTGGCGCCGGACGCGACGTCGATCCAGGTGGCGTCGACGGCGAGCTCATCACCGATGGCGACGACGGCGAGGAACAGGAGCTGCGAGGCGTCGAGCCGGGCGCCGAGATCGGCGACGCAGGCCGGCGTGGTCAGGCACTCCTCGGGCAGCCCGCCGGGCGGCAGGCGCCGCGTCACGTCGGCGCCGCCGAACGCATCGACGACCAGGGTCGACGCCAGCGCGTCGGCGAGGGCCGCGCCGAGCTGCTCGACGCGGGACGGCCCCACGTTGACCGCGACCTCGACGACGACGCCGATCCGCGGCGGCGGCGCGTCGGCGTGCGCGGCGCGCGCCACCGTCAGCACCACGAGCGCGGCCGCGAGGCTGAGCCCGCGGAAAGCAAGCGTCGGCATGCGGCGCACTGTAGCCCGGCCCCAGAGGCGAGGACAGGCGCCGGCGCGCTGGCGCGCGGCCGGAGGCGCACGCAAACGCACCCACGCGTTGCCCCGCCTATACTGCCGGCCATGGTACGCGTCGGCTCCGTCCTCGCCTGTGTCCTCGGCGCCGGCTGCTCGATCGTGTTCGACACCGACGATCTGCCGCGGGTCGACGCGCCGATCATCGACGCCACCCCCGCCGACGCGGCCCCCGACGCCGACCCGACCGCCCTCGACGTCACCGGCGTGGTCCCGGCCACCGCCCTCGAGGGCACCGGCGCCGACGGCGGCCGCCCGCTGGTGGCGCTGGTGAGCGGGTCCAACATCGCCGGCGACGTCGTCGTCACCGCGGCGTTCACCGACGGTGCGCATGAGACGCTCGACCTGGTCGAGGCGCCGGTGCGCGCCGCCGGCGGGAACCAGGTGGCGCTGGCGCTGCGGCTGCCCGTCGACGACACCTGCGCCAGCGGCACCCGCACCGTCGCCATCACGCTGGCACAGGCCGGCGTGAGCGACACCGCCACGATCGAGGTGACCTGCTTGCCCGAGCTCACGCTCGCGGCCGGTGACGTCGAGGTGGCGTCGCTTTCGCCTCGCTACTCGCGCATCGAGGTGACCGGCGCGGTCCACTTCAACGGCAGCACGCCGGCCATCTTGCGCGCCACCGCCGGCGTCACCCTCGGCGCGCTCCTCGACGTCGACGCCGCGGGCGTGACCGCTGGGGTCCACGGCTGCGGCGGCGGCGCCGCCACCGCCAACGGTGGCTGTGGCGACAGCGGCGGTCGCGGTGGCGCCGACGGGACGCTCGCGGGTGCCGACGCCCAGAGCGGCGGCGGCGGCGGGTTCGGCACCCCAGGGCAGGATGGCGACGGCGCCGCGCGTGGCGCAGCCAGCGGCAACGCGATGCTGGTGCCGCTGGTCTCCGTTGACGTCAACCAGCCCGGCAATCGCGGCAACGGCGGCGGCGGCGGTGGCGCGGGCGCCCTCACCGGCGCCGGCGGGACCGGCGGCGGCGGTGGCGGCAGCCTGGCGATCTTCGCCGGCGGTCGGGTGACGCTCGCCGGCGGCGGCTTGCGCGCGACGGGGGCCGCCGGCACATCCGGCGGTGCCGCGGGCGGGGCCGGCGGCGGCGGCGGCTCGGGCGGCGCGATCCTGCTGCGCGCGGGTGGCGGCGTGCTCGACGCCACCGGCGCGTGGATGTCGGCGGCGGGAGGAAGCGGCGGCGACAGCAGCCCCAACGGGGTGGGCGACGGCGGCGACGGCGGCCTCGGCCGCATCCGCCTCGACGCCCCCGGCGCGGTCGACCTCACCGCGGTGACCACGCCGCCGCCGCAGCGCGGGCCGATGTGGGACACCGCGACGCCGCTGGTGGCGCGGGGCGGCAGCCTGACGACCACGCTCTTTGGCGGCACCAACAGCGCCTACGGGATCCGCGTCGACGGCAGCAACGCCCTCGACGTGACGTTCACCTCGAACCCGATGGAGGCCCTCACCGTGCCGCTGATGCCGGGCCGGCACGAGGTGTGCGCGATGTACACCGCCAACGCGATGGTCACCACCAGCGGCCTCGACGAGACCCAGGCCTGCATCGACGTCATCGCCATCCCGTAGCTGTTCGCGCCGTGCCCGTGCCCGTGCCCGTGCCCGTCTCCCTCTCCCCGCTAGCCCGCGCCCTCCCACCCCGCTCCCCTCCCCGCTAGGATCCTTGCCATGACCAGCTACGAGCACCGCACCTGGTGGAGCGCCCACGACCTCACGGTCCGCCTGCGCAACCCGTCGTTCCTCGAGGCGGCGGTGATCGCCGCCTTCGTGCTCGGGGCCGCCGACGGCGGCGTGTCGGCCGAGGAGTACGACGCCTTGCTCGATCGCCTGCAGATCCTCGGCGACGTCGATCGCGACGCCATCGACGGCCACCTCACCGCCGCCGCGCGCGCGCTCGACACCGACGGCTTCGAGCCGATGATCGCCCGCGCCGCCGGGCTGCTGGTCGATCGCCCCGCGCGCGAGGCCGCGCTGCTCCTGAGCCTGGCCATCGCGCTCGCCGACGACGACTTCTCGCCACCGGAGCGCGCGATGGCGGCGCGCCTGTGCGCTGCGCTGGGCCTGGCCGACGTCGACCTCGACGGCCTGGTCGCGGTGCTCCGCGGCTGACGGCGCGCTGCCCCGGGATCACCGCTGGGTGACGGCGCACCGCTGTCAGGCTCCCACCGCCATCGCGTCCAAGGCTCGTCACTCCTCGCGATGGCACCGCCTCGTCGTGGTGACGTGCGAGTGGTCCGACCGTTGCACCAGGGCCCGGACATGCGCACCGCGATCCTGTCGTCATTCTTGCTGGGTCTCGTCCTGACCGGCTGCCTGCCTGCCGCGAGCGATGGCTGCGCCAGCCCGTTCCTCGACCTGGCCGGCGCCTGCGATGGCGGCAGCGGCGGTGGCGGCGGCGGCGGTGGTGGCGGTGGCGGCGGTGGCGGTGGCGGTGGTGGCGGCGGTGGCGGTACGGGCCTGTCTCCGCCCCGGATCGCCCTGACGAGCGCCACGCTCGATCGCGGCCGCTCCGTGGAGGTCGCCCCGGCGATGCACGGGCACTACGACGTGGTCGTCGGGGCGGACGTGCTGGTCACGCCCACTGGCGCCATCGCGATCGTCGGCCGCACAGACGTGCGCGTCGCCTTGCGCGTCGACGGCGCTGGCGGCATCCGCGCCGTCCACACCCAGGGGCCGGTCGAGACCTCGCCGGCGACGACCCGGGCGCTGGTCGGGGCCGAGCTCGATCAGCTCGAGGTGGTCGGCGCCGCGTACGCCACGGCGGACGGCGCGGACACCTCGACGTTCCTCGGCCCCACGATCGCCGGGGCGATCCGGCTGCGCGACGCGACCGGCGCGCTCCTGGGCGACACCAGCCAGATCGTCGACGGCGTCGGCATCGCCCAGACCTGGTGGGACGAGTTCGACGCCGAGCTCGCGCCCGGGCCGGCCGAGGTGACCGTGAGCAGCGCAGCGCTCGGCGAGCCGGTCACGCTGCCGCTGCTCGTGGTCGATCAGCTCGACCAGCTCGAGCTTCGCCTCGACCCGGCGACCGCGCCCGACAGCCAGGTGGTGTGCGCCCACGCCTGGCGCGGTGCCACCGAGGTGGTGGTGCCCTGGAGCTTCGAGGTCGCCGGAACGACGGCGCTCGTACCCAGGGGCCGCAACTGCGTCGAGGTCTCGACCGACGACCCGGCGGGGACCCACGTCACGGCCACCGCGCCGACAGGCGACCTCGCGACGCTCGAGATCGGCGGCTGACGCGGCCGCGCGATCACACCCGCGGCAGCCGGACCACGACCTGCGAGCCAGCGCCGACGACCGAGGTCACCTTGACCGAGCCGCCGAGGCGACGGACGTGACCATCGACGGTGGCGAGGCCGAGGCCGGTGCCCTGCCCGGGCGCCTTGGTGGTGAAGAACGGCTCGAACACGCGGGCCAGGACCTCGGGAGGGATGCCGACGCCGTGATCGCGGACCACCAGCCGCACGTCGTCGGCGTCGCGGTCGACCTCGACGGTGACGACCCCGCCGTCCGGCATCGCGTAGGCGGCGTTGACCACCAGGTTCACCAGGATCTGATCGAGCGCGCCGCGGCCGCCGGCGACCACGGTCGGGGCGTCGGCCACGCGCAGCTCGAGCCGGTGCTCGCGGCCGAGCAGCCGCTGGAGCAGCGGCGACAGCGCGCGCACGTGCTCGCCGAGATCGAGCGGCGGTGCCCCGGCGGCATCGCCCCGCCCGAGCGCGAGGAGATCACGGGTCAGCCCGGCGCCTCGGCGCGCGGCGTCGTCGAGATCGTCGAGCAACACGGCCGCGTCAGGATCGGTGACGCTCGCCCGCAGCAGCCCGACGCCCGAGGTGATCACGGTCAGGAGGTTGTTGAAGTCGTGGGCGACGCCCCCGGCCAGGCGGCCGATGGCCTCGAGCCGCTGGGCCTGGGCCAGCTCCAGGACCAGGCGTCGGTGCGCCGCCGCCGCCGCCGTCACGCGCGATCGGGCGACCACCAGCACGGCGCCGAGCGCGGCCGCCACCAGCGCGAGCAGCACGCCACCGTCGAAGATCCAGCCGGCGAGGCGATGTTGCTCGGCGACGTGGGTGGCGGCGGGTCCCAGGCGCAAGGTCCACGTGCGATCGACCACCGCGATCGCGCGGGTCGTGGTGGGGGCTGGTGCGCCCGGCGGGAGCTGTCGCCACAGCAGCGCCTCACCATCGGTCAGGCTCACCGCGTGGTCGACCAGCGGGTCGGCGCCGAGGCACCCGATGAGGAGCCGATCGCTGCGGAACACGCCGTTGAGCACGATCGGGCGCGCGTCGTCGGGCGCGATGGGCAGGTAGAGCGCGACTCCGACGCCGCCCTGGAACAGCGTCACCGGCGGGGTCAGCCGCGGCGCCACCGTCGCCAGCGCCGCCTCGAAGGCGACGAACGCCACCGGGTTCTCGTCGATCTTGCGGCCCAGCGCGCGCTGGTTGGGCCCCGGCGGGTACACGCGGGTGATGCGGCTGTCGCGATCGAGCTGGTTGAGCGCGAAGATGCCGGAGAACGACGCCATCAGGCCAGCGGCGCGCGCGTCGAAGGCGGCGCCGTCCGGCAGCCCGCCGAGCTCCCACTCGCGCTTCATCGCCACCAGCATCTCGACGCGGCTGGCGACGCACCCGCGGACGCGCTCCCCGACCTGATCGGCGAGCAGCTGGACCTCGGCGTCGACGTGGGCGCGGGCCTGTCGGCGCGCCACCGCGGACGCGGCCGCCGCCGCCCCGACGCCCACGATCAGGATCGCCAGCGCCACCACGGCGCCGCGCCGCCACCCGGCGCGGGCCTCGGGCTCCGCGGTCTTGCCCTGCGACGTCGCCATCCCCGCCGAGGAGGGTAGCGCGGCCGCGGGGCTCGGGGGCGCCCGCGGCCGGCGCGATCACGCCGCTAGTAGCGGTAGTGGTCGGGCTTGTACGGACCCTCGACCGGCACGCCGAGGTACTCGGCCTGCACCTTGCTGAGGGTGGTCAGCTTGACGCCGACCTTCGCCAGGTGCAGCCGGGCGACCTTCTCGTCGAGCTTCTTGGGCAGGACGTAGACCTGGCCGCTCTCGTAGGTCATGCCGGTGAGCTCGTCCTTGCCCTTGGTCGCGCTCTGCCACAGAGCGATCTGCGCCATGGTCTGGTTGGTGAACGAGTTGCTCATCACGAACGACGGGTGACCGGTCGCGCAGCCGAGGTTCACCAGCCGGCCGCGGGCCAGCAGCGTGATGCGCTTGCCGCCGGGGAAGACGAACTGGTCGACCTGCGGCTTGATGTTCTCTTCCTTGATCTCCGGGTTGTTCTCAAGCCAGGCGACCTGGATCTCGCTGTCGAAGTGGCCGATGTTGGACAGGATCGCCTCGTCCTTCATCGCGGCCATGTGCTCGCCGCGGATGACGTCCATGCAGCCGGTCGCGGTGACGAAGATGTCGCCCTGCGGGACTGCGTCCTCCATGGTGGTGACCTCGAAGCCCTCCATCGCCGCCTGCAGCGCGCAGATCGGGTCGATCTCGGTGACCAGCACGCGGGCGCCGAGGCCGCGGGCGGCGTGGGCGCAGCCCTTGCCGACGTCGCCGTAGCCGGCGACGACGACGACCTTGCCCGCGACCATCACGTCGGTGGCGCGCTTGATGCCGTCGAAGAGCGACTCACGACAGCCGTAGAGGTTGTCGAACTTGCTCTTGGTGACCGAGTCGTTGACGTTGATGCACGGGAACAGGAGGCCGCCGGCCTTGGCCATCTCGTAGAGGCGGTGCACGCCGGTGGTGGTCTCCTCGGAGACGCCCTTGATCTCCTTGGCCATCGCGGTGAAGCGGGTCTTGCTCGCCGCCAGGCTCTTGTTGAGCACCTCGAAGATGACGCGCATCTCGTCGTTGGTCGCCGTCGACGGCGCCGGCGCCGCGCCCTTGGCCTCGCACTCGGCGCCCTTGTGCACCAGCAGCGTGAGATCGCCGCCGTCGTCGAGGATCAGGTTGGGCGAGGCGCCACCCTTGAACGCGCCGAGCTGCAGCTCGATGTTCTGCCAGTACTCCTCGAGCGACTCGCCCTTCCAGGCGAACACCGGGATGCCGGCCGCGACCATCGCCGCCGCCGCCTCGTCCTGGGTCGAGTAGATGTTGCACGAGGTCCAGGTGATCTCGGCGCCGAGGGCGACCAGGGTCTCCATCAGCACCGCGGTCTCGATGGTCATGTGCAGGCAGCCGGCGATGCGAGCGCCGGCGAGCGGCTGCGCCTTGCCGTACTCGCTGCGCAGCGCCATCAGGCCCGGCATCTCCTTCTCGGCCATGCGGATCTTCTTGCGACCGAGCTCGGCCAGGCTGAGGTCCTTGATCTTGTGCTGCGGGTACTCGGTGCGGGTCTGCATGTCGTTCTCCAGTCGGGTTCGGTGAGAGGTGGCGGGACGGTATCGAATCGTGGTGGGCGCGCGCGCGGCGCGCGGGGGTCAGCTCGCTGGCACGGGCGCGCGGGCGTCGGCCTCGACCAGCGCGAGGCGGGCGCCGCGACGGCCGACCGCGACCTGCATCGGCAGCGGCTCGTCGACCGGCGCCGTCGGCAGCGGCGTCGACGCGATCGGCGTGAGGCCGGCGCCAGCGAGGTGATCGCGCAGGGTCGCCGGCTCGAAGCCGAGCCACACGTGGCCCTGCTCGCGGACGCGCTCGTCCTCGTGCGGCAACAGCTCGACCAGCACCAGGTGACCGCCGGCGCGCAGCAGGCGGGCGGCGGCGTGGATGGCCTCGGCCGGCCGCGCGGCGTGGTGCAGCACCCGCACCATCAGCACCAGATCGGCGCCGCCGCGACCGACGACCTCCTCGGCGACGTCGGCGTCCTCGACGGCGCCCTCGCGCAGCCGGACGTTGGGCAGGCCCCAGGCGGCGACCCGCGCCGCGCACCGGGCCAGCCGCGCCGCGCTGCGGTCGACCGCGATGACGCGCTCGTACAGCGGCGAGAGCAGCGGCAACAGCGTGCCCTCGCCGGTGCCGACGTCGACGGCGAGCGCGCGCCCGGGCAACAGCGGCGCCAGCAGCGGCAGCCAGCTCGACAGCGATGGCGCCGGCGACGGCGTCGTCACCTCGGCGTCGGCGCTGGCCTGCTCGAAGAACCGGCGCGACAGCTCGTCGCGCGCGGCGACGATGCCGGCGACCCGGGCCAGGCTGCCGTCGCGAATGCACAGCGCGCGACCCTCGCCAAACGCCGCCGCGAGCACCGCGTCGCCCGGCGCCGGCGCCGGCGCGCGCAGCAGCGTGCGGGTGCCCTCGCGGCGGGCCAGGAGCAGCCCGGCCTCACGCAGCGGCTGCGACTTCTTGGTGACCTGCGGCTGGCTCTCGCCGAGCAAGGTCGCCAGCTCGCCGACGGTGAGCTCCTCGCCCTCGCACAGCGCCAGGAGGCGCAGGCGGTCCTCGTCGCCCAGCAGGCGAAAGAGGTCGGCGCGAGACGGCGACGAGGCCAGCACGGATCTCTTTATATTCCATCTTGCGCATGATGGAAACTGCAAATTTACAACAATGAATCAGTACAGATAGACGATCGGCGGTCGGTCGCGCGGTCCGGCGGGGCGCGCGCAGGGCCTGCCCGGGATCGGCCCGCGCAGGCGCAAGCGCGCGCGGCTTGCGCCACGGCGCGAACGCGCCTGGAGTCGTGCACGTATCCTGACGTGGCCCGGTCGGCCGTGCTCGGCCACCAGGCACGCGCGTGCCTGCCGCATGCGGCTCACCGCCGGCAGCGTCGTTCGGTTGCGCGCTGACCCGGCGTCCCCGGAGGCGCGACGCGTCCCGGATCGGAGAGCGCCAGGCGCGACGGCCTACTTCTCGCCCTCGTTCTTGATCGCCTGCACCTCGGTGCGGACGTTCTGCGCGAAGGTCTTCAGCTCCTGCATGGCGCCACGGACGCGGGTACCCGCGGCCTTGTTGCCCTGGACGAAGAACTTCTCGAAGTCGGCGGACATACCGGCGACGAGGGCCTGGAGCTCGGCGTAACGGTTGGCGGGCGGGGTCGACATGCGCCGGACCTTAGCGCAAGCGCGGCCAGGTGGAACTGGCGACGGCCGAGATCTGCATGCGAGCGTGGCTCGGCGCGTCGCGGCCGACCAGGGCTTGCCAGGCCGAACGGTTGGTGCTCGCCTCGGCGGCGATGCGCGACCTCGTGGTCACCCCGCGCCTGACCATCCCGGCCGACGAGCTGGCCGAGGCGTTCGCGCGCTCGGGCGGCAGCGGCGGGCAGAACGTCAACAAGGTGGCCAGCAAGGCCGAGCTGCGCTGGCGGCTGACGTCGTCGCGTGCCCTCGACGAGCGCGATCGCGCGTGGCTCTTGTCACGGCTAGGCCCGCGGCTCACCGGCGCCGGCGAGCTGGTGGTGACCTCGACCCTGACCCGCGACCAGGTGAAGAACCGCGCCGACGCCGCCGCCAAGCTGGTCGAGCTGGTGCGCGCGGCGCTGGTCCGTCCCACGCCGCGGCGTCCGACCAAGCCCAGCCGCGGCAGCCAGGAGCGGCGCATCACCGCGAAGAAGCAGCGCGGCGCGCTCAAGCGCGGCCGCCGCGGCGACGAGGAATGATCCTCGGCGGGCGGAGCGCGCTATGCTGCCCGAGTGCGTCGCGCGGCGATCCTGACCTCGCTGGTGCTCGGGCCCGCCTGTAGCTTTCCGTCCGCGGGCGGCAGCGGCGGTGGCACCGACGGCGCGCCGACCCCGGGCGCCGACGGCGGGCTCGGCGCCGACGCCGCGCCCGGCGAGGACGTCGACGCCGGCGCGGTGCCCGGGTTCGACCCGGTCGTCGATTGCCCGGCGACGTACGACGACACCGTGTTCGCAGGCTCGCGCTACCGCTACACCAGCCCGGGGCCGGGCGCGGTGTTCGACAAGCACCGCGACGAGTGCGACGCCGACGCGCCAGGGCTCACCCACCTCGCCATCCCCGACGGACCGGCCGAGCTCGCGCACCTCGTCGAGGAGCTCAAGGAGATGCCGCGCGGCTGGGCGTGGTCGTACGTCGGCATCACGTACGACGACGGCGCCTGGGTCGACGTCTTGGGCGAGGAGGCGACCTTCCTGCCGTGGTCTCCGGGCGAACCCAACGACAGCCTCTCGTCCGAGCGCGCCGTCTTGGTGGCGCCGAACAGCGAGGCGCTGCGCGACGTGCCGAAGACCTGGTACCTGGCCGCGGTGTGCGAGTGCGACGGCCGCCCCGGCCCGCCGTGAGCGTCGTCGTCGACGGTGCGGCGCGCGCCGCGGCTACGAGATGACGCCGCTGGGGCGCTTCTTGGCCTTCTTCGGCGGCGCCTTCTCGGCTTCCTCGTACACCCGCAGCTCGGTCTCGGCGGTGGTCTGCACCGCCTCGAGGTAGAGCGACAGGAGCGCGACCGAGTCGCCGCGCAGCGCCTCGTAGTAGCGCTGGCGATCGATCGAGTGGATCACCGCGATCGGATAGCCGGCCTCCTGCAGCATCAGGTTGGCCGCGATGCGGATCGTGCGCCCGCTCTCCTTGGCCCACGGGAAGATCGCCATGAACCGCGCCTGCAGCGCCGCGATCCGCTCGATGGCGTGCATCTGCTTGGTGCCGGGCTCCTCGAACCACTCGGCGAGCTTCTTCATCGCCGGCGCGATCTTCTCGGGCGTCGCGATGTCGTGATAGTAGAGCCGGTGCAAGGGGTTCTCCTTGCGGTACGGCATGCCCTTGGCCTTCTCGTCGGGGGCGAGGATCCCGTAGAGGTCGCGCAGGGTGTCGACCTTGAACGGCTTCTTCTTGTTGGCCGCGAGCTCGGCGGCGACGTTGCACGCCTCGTCGAACCGGCGCAGATCCTCGTAGGACGGGATCAGCGACGGATCCGACACGATGCTCGGATCGACGGCCGCCTTGATCTCGCTGTACGACAGCACCTCGCCCTCGATGGCGGCGTCGTGGTGGATCAGCGAGATCCGCAGGCGGTTGTTGAACTCGCTGCGCATCACCGGCGAGGCGGTGGCGACCTTGGCGCGCCAGGCGGCGACCGCGCGCTCGACCTCGGAGAAGCGAGCGTCGATGTCCTCGGTTTCCTTGTACCTGAGCACGTGCTCCCCTAAGAGACTGAAAT
Organism: Kofleriaceae bacterium; assembly: GCA_041389945.1. GTDB lineage: Bacteria > Myxococcota_A > Polyangia > Haliangiales > Haliangiaceae > JAWKQW01. Next base: position 197,699 of record JAWKQW010000009.1, on the reverse strand, counting down.
ATCAGGCATAAAATGCCTGGCGCGGCGCGGATATATGACAAGCGGCCCCTCGAGGTCAAGCCGCGGCCCGGCGCGTGTCGACGTGAACGGATCTTCAGCCCGTCCGCGCGGCACAGCCCGCTGAAATCACGAATGAATCCAAAAACTGGCCCCCGGCGACGGTCCTTATTTAATGGGGACTGCCGTGGGGGAACCAGCCGCGTTTGCACACGTCTCGGTGCTGCTCGAGGAGGCCCTGCGCCTGCTCGCGCCGCGCACGGGCGGCACCTACTGCGACGGCACCCTCGGCGGCGCCGGCCATGCCCGCGCGGTGGCCGAGCGCATCGCTCCCGGCGGTCACCTCATCGGCGTCGATCGCGATCCGATGGCGCTGCGCGCGGCCGAGGTGACCCTGGCCGACGCCGCGGTCCAGGTGACCCTGGTCCACGGCTCCTTCGGCGATCTGGCGGCGCACCTCGCCGAGCGCGGCATCGGCGCCGTCGACGGCATCCTGCTCGATCTCGGGGTGTCGTCGCCGCAGCTCGACCTCGCCGAGCGCGGCTTCTCGTTCACCCACGCCGGCCCCATCGACATGCGCATGGATCCGACCCGGGGGCCGACCGCGCGCGAGCTCATCGACTTCCTCGACGAGGGCGCCCTGGCCGAGGTGCTGCGCGACCTCGGCGAGGAGCGCTTCCACCGCAAGATCGCGCGCGCGATCAAGGCGGCGGCCGCCGCCGGCGGGCTCGACACCACCGTCGCGCTGGCCCGGGTGGTGACCGAGGCGATGCCGCCGCGCGAGCGCGCCACCTCGAAGATCCACCCGGCGACCCGGACCTTCCAGGCGCTGCGCCTCGCGGTCAACCGCGAGCTCGACGAGCTCGATCGCTTCCTCGCCGATCTGCCGGCGCTGCTCGCGCCGGGTGGCCGCTGCGTGGTGATCAGCTTCCACTCCCTCGAGGATCGCCGGGTCAAGCACCGCATGCGCGACCTGGCGTGGTCGTCGTCGCTGCCGCCGCGCTACGCCGCCGCCGCGGGCGAGCGCGCCGAGCCGGTGTGCGAGCTGCTCACCCGCAAGGCGGTGATCGCCTCCGACGAGGAGCGCGCCCGCAACCCGCGCGCGCGCTCCGCCAAGCTGCGGGCGTGCGCGCGCACCGCCGCGCCCAACCTGCCCATGCGCGGCAACCCCGCGCCACCGTCGCCCGCGCCGTGAACGCCGAACCGTCCCCCATGCTGCCCACCACCACCTCCTCCCGCCCGACCCCGACGCCGCGGATCATCACCGAGCCGCGCTGGCCGAACCTGCCGCCGTCGCCGGCGCGCCGCGCGCTCGGCACCGCGCCGCCCGTCGACGTGCGCGTCGCGTCGCCGCGCACCGCCGCCCTCGGCCGGCTGTGGCGCCGACGCGCGCTGCCGCCGGCGCAGGTGCGCACGCTGGTGCTGGTGATGCTGGCGGCGACCGCGCTCGTGCTCGGCCTCGGCATCGCCCGGGTCGCGCGCCGCCACGAGGTGGTCGGGCTCGGCTACGACCTGACCCGGGCCTCGGCGCAGGTGCGCGAGGCGCGCGAGCTCGGTCGGCGGCTCGAGCTCGAGCGCGCGACCCTCACCGCGCCGGCGCGGATCCGCGCGCTGGCGACCCGCCTCGGCATGCACGCGGCGGCCCCCGATCAGATCCGGGTGGTGCCCGCCGCCGTCGGGGAGGTCGCGCGATGAGCCGGCCGACCCGGGCCCGTTCGCCGAGCCTGACGCCGCCGCTGGGCGCGCCGCGCCCGACGCCGCCGCGGCGGCCGATGACGCCGGGCATCTCGCGCGCGGCGCGGGCGCGGGCGTACGTCGCCGGCGGGGTGCTCACCCTCGGCCTGTTCGGCGTCGGCTACAAGGCGTACGGCCTGCAGGTCGTCGACGGCGAGCGCTACCGCGAGGCGGCCGAGCGCCAGCACGTCAAGACGGTGCGCCTGGCGGCGCCGCGCGGCGAGATCCTCGACGCCCACGGTCGCGCGCTCGCGGTCACCGCCGACGCCGACTCGGTGTGGGCCAACCCGCGCGAGGTCGCCGACGTCGCCGGCACCGCCGAGCGCCTGGCCGCGCTCGTCGGCGGCGACGTCGCCGTGCTCGAGAGCCGGCTCGCGGCCGACAAGCACTTCACCTGGATCGCGCGACAGGTGACGCCGGAGATCGCCGAGGCGGTGCGCGACGCCGACCTGCCCGGCGTCGAGGTGAGCCCGGAGCCGCGCCGGTGGTATCCCGGCGGTGCCGTCGGCGGCCCGGTGGTAGGCCGGGCCAACATCGACGGCGTCGGCCTCGACGGCATCGAGCTGGCGATGAACGACCTGCTCGCCGGACGCCGCGCCGCCGCGCCGGCCCTGCGCGACGCCCACGGCCACACGATGATGGCCGACGGCCTCATCGACGCCGAGCCGGGCGCGACCGTGCAGCTCACCCTCGATCGCACGGTGCAGGCGATCGCCGACGGCGCCCTCGGCGACGCGGTGAAGCAGCACAAGGCGCGGGCCGGCGTCGCCGTCGTGCTCGACGTCGCCAGCGGCGCGGTGCTGGCGATGTCGTCGATGCCGACCTTCGATCCCAACGAGGGCGTGGTCGCGCCCACCGGCCGCAAGGCCGAGGGCGCGCGCAACCGGGCGATCACCGACGCCTACGAGATCGGCTCGTCGATGAAGGTGTTCAGCATCGCCGCCGCCCTCGACGCCGGCGTGACCCGCCCCGACGAGTGGTGGGACCTCGGCCACGGCTCGTACTACATCGCCGGCAAGACCATCCGCGACACCCACCACGACGCCAGCCTCACCACCGCCGGCGTCATCAAGCGGTCGTCGAACGTGGGCGCGGTGAAGATCGCGATGCGGCTGGGCCGCGAGCGGCTCGGCGCGGCGCTGGCGCGCTACGGCTTCGGCACCACCTCGGGCATCGAGCTGCCCGGCGAGGTCGCCGGCAGGATCCGCGAGCCGAGCAAGTGGCGCGACATCGAGCTGGCGACGATCGCGTTCGGCTACGGCCTCACCGTCACCCCGCTACAGCTCGCGGCGGCGGTGGCGATGATCGGCGCCGACGGGCTCTACCGCGAGCCCCGCATCGTCGCCCGCGTGACCGACGCCGCCGGCGCCGTCATCTACACGCCGGCGCCGGCCAGCCACCAGGCGATGAAGCCGGCGACCGCCCGGGCGCTGCGGCCGATCCTGGCGTCGGTGTTCGACAAGGGCAAGGACGGCGGCACCGCCGCGTCGATCGACGTGCCGGGCTTCCGCGCCGGCGGCAAGACCGGCACCGCCCACAAGTGGGACGCGAGCCTCGGCAAGTACTCGCCGGACCGCTACTACTCGTCGTTCGTCGGGCTCGCGCCCATCGACGCGCCGCGGATCGCGGTGGTGGTGATGATCGACGAGCCCAGCGGCGGCGACTACTTCGGCGGCAAGGTCGCGGGCCCGGTGTTCGCGACCATCGCCAGCGACACCCTGCGCTACCTCGGCGTGCCGGGCCAGGCGCTGCCGGCGCCGGCCGCCGCCAGCTCGGCGCCGACCCAGCAGGCGCCGACGCCGCCGCCCGTCGCCGACGACGCCCGCGCCGAGGAGCCGGTGCCGCCGACCCTCGACGGCGCCGACGGCGGCGCGCCCGACCTGCGCGGCCTCGGCCTGCGCCGCGCGCTCGACCGCGCGGCCGCGCTCGGCGTCACCGTCGCGGTCACCGGCACCGGCACCGTGGTGACGCAGGAGCCGGCGCCGGGCCAGCCCGTCGACGACGTGCTCCGCCTGACCCTGTCCGACGATCCCCGCGGCGGTCGCGCGGTGCCGTCGAGCGCGGAGCCCGAGTCGTGACTTGCCCCCTCCCCAGAAACCGGCGAGGCTGGGCCTCGCGTAGCGCATGAACCTCCGCGAGCTGATCGACGGCCTGCCCGAGGCGCGCCTGGTGCTGCCGCCCGGCGCCGACCGCGGACGTGCCGATCGCCGCGGTGCGGAGCGACTCGCGGCAGGTCGCGGCCGGCGAGCTGTTCGTGGCGATGCGCGGCCTCACCAGCGACGGGCACGATCACCTCGGCGCGGCGATCGCCGCCGGCGCCGCCGCGGTCGTGGTCGAGCGCGAACAGGCCGGGCTCGCCGTGCCTCAGGTCGTGGTGCCGCACGGCGGCGACGCGCTGGGGATCCTGGTCGGGCGTGCGCTCGGCTCGCCGGCGACGCGGCTGCGCCTGATCGGCGTCACCGGCACCAACGGCAAGACCACCACCTCGTACCTGCTCGAGCACGTGCTCGCCGCCGCCGGCGCCGCGACCGGCCTGGTGGGGACGGTCAGCTATCGCTGGCCCGGGCACGAGGTGCCGGCGGCCTACACCACGCCGACGCCGCAGGTGCTGCACGAGACCTTCGCCGAGATGGTCGCCGCGCACACCACCGACTGCGTGATGGAGGTGTCGTCGGCGGCGCTGGCGATGCGCCGGCTGGCCGGGGTCCAGTTCGCGGTCGCGGCGTTCAGCAACCTCACCCAGGACCACCTCGACGTGCACGGCGACATGGCGAGCTACGCCGCCGCCAAGCGCCGGCTGTTCACCGAGCACCTCGCGCCCGACGGCGTCGCGGTGATCAACGTGGACGACCCCGCCGCCGAGCAGATGATCGCCGGCATCCCCCAGCGCGTCCTGCGGGTGTCGACCCAGCCAGGCCACGCCGCCGACGTCGGCGTGGTGAGCTGCGAGGCGACGGTGCGCGGCATCCGCGCGCGCCTGCGCACGCCGCGCGGCGAGCTCGAGGTGGTGTCGCGGCCGCTGCTCGGCGCGTACAACGTGGCCAACCTGGCGCTCGCGGTCGGCGTCGGCGAGGCCCTCGGGCTGCCCCACGCCGCGATCGCCGCCGGGCTGCTCGACACCGCGCCGCCCGGACGGGTCGAGCGCGTCGGCAACGAGGCCGACCTCGACGTGCTCGTCGACTACGCCCACACCCCCGACGCGCTCCGCAACGTGCTCGCCGCGGTGCGGCCGCTGGTCGCGCCCGGTCGCGGCCGGCTGATCTGCGTGTTCGGCTGCGGCGGCGATCGCGATCCCGGCAAGCGCCCGCTGATGGGCGCCGCGGTCGCCGAGCTGGCCGACCTCTGCGTGGTCACCAGCGACAACCCGCGCACCGAGGATCCGCGCGCGATCATCGACGCCATCCTGCCGGCGGTGCCGCGGCCGTTCTTCGTCGACGTCGATCGCCGGGTCGCGATCCGGGCGGCGATCGCCGAGGCCGTGCCCGGCGACATCGTCGTGATCGCCGGCAAGGGCCACGAGGACTACCAGATCCTCGGCCAGACCAAGGTCCACTTCGACGACCGCGAGGAGGCCGCCGCCGCGATCGCGCGCCGACCACGCTGGCGCGCGGCGGCGCTGGCGACCGCGATCGGCGCGCCGTGCGCCGGCGACGGCGACGTCACCCGCGTGGTGATCGACGGCCGCCGGGCGGCGCCGGGCGATGTGTACGTCGCCATCCGCGGCGAGCGTCACGACGGCCACGCGTTCTGCGCGCAGGCGGTGACCGCCGGCGCCACCGCGCTGGTGGTCGAGGCCGATCGTCGCGCCGAGGTGGTCGCCGCGCTGCCCGCGGGGGCCGAGCCCGCGTTCCTCACCGTCGACGACGGCCGGCTCGGGCTGGCCGCGCTCGGCCGCGAGGTGCGGCGCCAGTGGCGCGCGGCGGCCGACGCCGACGGCGAGATCGCCCGCCTCGTCGCCATCACCGGCAGCTCCGGCAAGACCACGACCAAGGACCTCGCCCGCGCCGCCCTGTCGGCGGCCGGCGCCACCCACGCCGCCGACGGCTCGCTCAACAACGAGACCGGCGTGCCGCTGACCCTCGCCGGGCTGCGCCGGCACCACCGCTACGCGGTGATCGAGATGGGCATGCGCGGCCTCGGCCAGATCGAGCACCTCACCAGGACCGCCGAGCCCGACGTCGTCGCGGTGGTCAACGCCGGGGTGGCCCACATCGAGCTGCTCGGCTCGCGCGACAACATCGCGATCGCCAAGGGCGAGATCTACAAGGGGCTGCGGCGTGGCGGCGTCGCGGTGGTGCCGCACGGCGATCCGCGCTTGCTCGGCCACGCCCGGGCCAACGCGCCGCACGCGCGGCTGCTGAGCTTCGGCGACGAGCCCGGCGCCGACGTCCGGGTGGTGCGCTACCACGCGCGTGGCCCTGGCGGCGCCGACGTCGAGCTCGAGGTGCTCGGCCAGCGCCGCGAGCTGGTGCTGCCGATGATCGGGCGCCACGCCGCCATCGACGCCGCGTGCGCCCTCGCGTGCGCGCTCGGCGCCGGCCTCGAGGCCGACGTCGCCCTCGCCGGCCTGGCCCGCGCCCGCGGCAGCGCGATGCGCGCCGAGGTGGTCGAGGTCGCCGGGCGCCACGTGATCGTCGACTGCTACAACGCCAACCCGGCGTCGATGGCGGCCTCGATCGCGACCCTCGGCGAGCTCGCCACCGGCGGTCGCGGGGTGGCGATCGTCGGCGACATGCTCGAGCTAGGCGCCCACGCCGAGGCCGCGCACGTCGAGGTCGGTCGCCAGCTCGGGCAGCTCGGCCTCGAGGTGGTCGCGCTCGGCGAGCAGAAGGACGTCGTGGTCGCCGCGGCGGCGCCGGCGCCCGGCCTCGCCACCGACGACCCCGCCGCCGCCGCCGCCCGGGCGCTGGCGCGGACGGCGCCCGGCGACTGGATCATGCTGAAGGCCTCGCGCGGCATGCGCCTCGAGCGCGTGCTCGACGAGCTGCGGAAGTCGAGCTCGTAAGCGATGTTGTTCTACCTGCTGTCCGACGTCCTCGCCGACCACTTCTCGTGGCTGCGGGTGTTCCGGTATCCATCGACCCGCATCCTGGCCGCGGCGATCACCGCGCTGTTGATGTCGTTCTGGCTGGGGCCGTGGTTCATCGCCCGGCTCAAGGCCCGTCAGATCGGCGAGACCATCCGCACCGATGGGCCGCAGACCCACAAGAAGAAGGCGGGCACGCCGACGATGGGCGGCTCGCTGATCCTGTTCTGCCTGGTGGTGTCGACGCTGCTGTGGGCCGACCTCGAGAACCAGATGGTGTGGCTGGCGCTGTCGGTGACCGTCGGCTTCGGCCTGATCGGCTTCGCCGACGACTACGCCAAGATCGCCAAGAAGAACAAGAAGGGCATCTCCGGCAAGCTGCGGCTCACGCTGGAGTTCGCGATCGCCGGCGCGGCGATGGCGTGGCTGTTCGGCTCCGACCTGATGCCCGAGGAGATCCGGCTGCAGCTCCAGCTGCCGTTCACCAACTTCTACGCCGGCGACCCGATCGTCTTGCCGGCGTGGCTCTACGGCACCCTCGGCGCGTTCGTCGTCGTCGGCGCCGCCAACGCGGTCAACCTCACCGACGGCCTCGACGGCCTGGCGATCGGCCCGTCGGTGATGAACGCCGGCACCTTCCTGGTGTTCGCGTACATCGCGGGCTCCGAGACCACGATCATCGGCGCCACCGGCCACCGCGAGTCGATCGCCCAGTACCTGCACGTCGCCCACGTGCCCGGCGCGTCGGAGACCGCGGTGTTCTGCGCGGCGCTGGTCGGCGCCGGCCTGGGGTTTCTGTGGTTCAACACCTACCCGGCCCAGGTCTTCATGGGCGACGTCGGCGCGCTGTCGGTGGGCGGCGCGATCGGCATGATGGCGGTGCTCACCAAGAACGAGCTGGTGCTGCTCATCGTCGGCGGCCTGTTCGTGATCGAGACCCTGTCGGTGATCATCCAGGTCGGCAGCTTCAAGCTGCGCGGCAAGCGGGTGTTCAAGATGGCGCCGATCCACCACCACTACGAGCTCAAGGGCTGGGACGAACCCAAGGTGATCGTCCGGTTCTGGATCGTGTCGCTCTTGTTCGCGCTGCTCGCGCTCGGCACCCTCAAGCTGCGCTGAGATGGAGCTCGCCGGCAAGCGCGTCGTGGTGGTGGGGCTGGCGCAGACCGGCGTCGCGGTCGCGCGCTTCTGCGCCCGCCGTGGCGCCCAGGTGATCGCCACCGACAACCGCCTGGCGACCAAGCTCGAGGCAGCGCAGGCCGCGCTCGCCGGCCTGCCCATCACCTGGGAGCTCGGCGGACACGACGTCGCGAGCTTCACCGGCGCCGACCTGGTGGTGGTGTCGCCCGGCGTGCCCGACCTCGCGGAGATGAAGGCGGCGCGCGCGGCCGGGGTGCCGGTGTGGGCGGAGATCGAGCTGGCGTATCGCTACCTCCACCCGGGCGCGAGCCTGCTCGCGATCACCGGCACCAACGGCAAGTCGACCACCACCGCGCTGACCGGCGCCCTGTGCGCGGCGTCGGGGCGGCCGACCTTCTGCGGCGGCAACCTGGGCACGATGCCGCTCATCGACGCCGTCGACCACCCGGCCAACGTCGATGGTGGCCTCGTCGTCGCCGAGGTCGCCGCCTTCATGCTCGAGCACTGCACGACCTTCGCGCCGCTCGCGGGGGTGTTGACCAACGTCACCGAGGACCACCTCGATCGGTTCGGCACGATGGAGGTCTACGCGCAGATGAAGGGGCGGATCTGGGATCACCAGCGGCCGACCGACGTCGCCATCGCCAACGCCGCCGACGCCTGGACCATGCGCGAGACCGCCGGCATCGCCGCCCCGGTGTGGACCTTCGACTCGCGCCCGGGCGCGACCTGCGCACGCGGCGCGGTGGTGTCGGCCGATCGCGCCGCGCTGGAGCTGCGCCTGCCCGACGGCGACGAGCGCTACCCGACCGATGACCTCGTCATCGTCGGCAACCACAACCTCGACAACGCCATGGGCGCCTACCTCGCGGCGCGCAAGGCCGGGGTCACGCCGACGGCGATCCGCGCCGGCGCCCGCGGCTACCGGCCGCTGCCGCACCGGATGGAGTGGATCGGCGTGCTGCCTGTCGCCGGCGGCGACGTCCGCTACTACGACGACTCCAAGGGCACCAACGTCGCGTCGGTGGCGGCCAGCGTGCGCGGCTTCCCGCGGCCGCTGGCGCTCATCGCCGGCGGCGTCGACAAGGGCGGCTCGTACCAGCCGATGCTCGAGGCCCTGGGCGACGCCTGTCGCGGGCTGGTGCTCATCGGCGAGGCGGCGCCGCTCATCCGTGCGGCCGCCGTGGCCTACGGCGTGCGCTACCCGGTGCTCGACGCCGCCGACATGCACGCGGCGGTGCGCGCGGCCACCGCGCTGTGCGGCGCCGGCGACGCGGTCGTGCTGTCGCCGGCGTGCTCGAGCTACGACATGTTCGACAACTTCGGCCACCGCGGCATGGTGTTCCGCGAGGCCGCGGCCGCGGTCGGCGCGCGACCACCGGCGTAGCCGCGGCGCCCCGCGGTCGGGCGACCTCGTGGCGGCGGCCGCCGGCTGCGCGCGCGCGCCTTGGTTCGCCCCGTCGTGCGCTGCCGGCCGGCAGGTCGCGCCGGTCGCGCCGGCGCGCGGCGCGGCCTGCGCGCGCGCGCGAGTCCCGCCTGATAGCTCGCCAGGAAGGTGGACATCGGCATGGCGCGGAGGGTCGCCCCGAGCACGTCGAGCGCAACCTCGTCGAGCCGCCGCAGCCGGACGCAGGCCTTGCCCATGTCGAGCCGCTTGCCGGTCGCGCGCCACGCGGTCGCGAAGGCGTCCGCCGCGCCCGGCATCACGTAGACCCCGAACAGGTAGAGCGAGATCGCGTGACGCTGGGCGACCACGCTCACGAACGGCACCGGTTGCCGGGGATCGCCGAGGTAGCCTGCCGGGTACGCCGTCAGCGGCACGACGTAGATGAACCGGCCCTCGCGGAAGCGCTCGACGAAGCCGTCGCCGAGGTTGGCGAGGATGGTCGCGCGCACCGCCGCCACCACCTCGCGGTGCGCGGCGGGCAGGCTCCCGAGGTACGCCTCGATCGTCGTCGCGTCGGTCATGGGGTGGTGCCTAGCACGACGCCCGTCGGCCCACGGTGGCGCCTGGCTAGAGCAGGCAACCGGGCGCCGCCGCGGTGGTGCGGCCGAGCATGCGCTCGAGCTCGACCGCCTCGCGCTCCCAGTAGCAGAGGATGTCGGCGTGCCGCAGGTAGCCGTACTGGTAGAGCGTGGCGTTGGGTCCCCGATCGAGGATGCGCGCCGGGCGCGAGGTGTGTAGATCGCGGTGACGCCGGGCGACGATCGCCGCGCCCTCGACGATGAGCGCGCGCGCCGCGTCGAGGCTGGCGCCGGCGCCGGCGGCGTCGCCCTCGGCGTGCGCGACCGCGGCGCGATACGCCGCCGCCGCGAACCGCGCCCTCAGCGCGGTGATGGCGAAGCCGTCGACTAGCTCCCGGCCCCACCGCGTGTCCGGCAGGCCGAGCGCGGCGATCCGATCGGCGCGCGCGCCGAGGTCGTCGGCCATCGCCGTCAGGCCCGGCAAGACGTCGGCCACGAAGGCCGCGCGGAGCGACGGATCGGCGAGCTCCGCGAAGCCGACGCGGTCGGGCTGCGACACGATGTCGACCATGTCGCCGGCATCGATCGCGAGGTCGCGCCCGGCGAGGTACGCGACGAGGCGCGCGTCGCCGAGGGTGGCGGCCTGGGCCCGCGCCAGCTCGGCGACCTCGGCCGCCGCCGCCGGACCGAGGTCGTCGCCGAAGGCATGGACGATGCCGTCCTCGAACGCCGGCGGCAGCTCGTAGCTGGCGCGCAGGGCCGCGTAGTCGTGGAGCCAGTAGCCCCACTCCCAGCCGGTGCTGAACAGGATGTGGGTGTGCAGCGGCGCCAGCCCCTCGGCGGCGGCGTCGGCGGCCAGGCCGTCGAGATCGAGCCACCGGTTGCGCACGTACAGCGGCAGGTACAGCGGCACCGACACGTCGAAGGCGACCCAGTAGGCGGTCTCCGGCACGTACGAGCCGACGCGGCCGGCGCGCATCTCGTCGAGCAGGTACTGCCGGTGCTCCTCGAAGTCGTCGTGGTGGTAGGCGCCGCCGGCGTCCTCGTAGAGGTCGTAGAACATCACCGTGTGGACGTCGGCGATGATCGACGGATCGGCGAACTTGAGCAGCATGTAGTAGATGAGGTCCTCGTTGGCGTACGTCACCCGCTGGTCGGCGCCGACGTGGACGAAGCCGTGCAGCTCGGCCGCCGGCGCGTGGGTCCGCATCGCCGCGGCCCAGGCGTCGACCGAGGCGATGAAGCGCTCGGGGTCGGAGTTGAAGAACTCGCCGAAGGACAGGTCGTAGACGTCGAAGGGCAGGCCGTCGGTGATGAGCGGCAACCGCGCCTCCAGCTCGTCGGCCAGCGGCACCGTGCCGGTCTCGTCGTCGGACAGGTCGAAGGCCTGCTGCAGGTTGCTCTGGCCGAAGAGCTGGATGTTGAGGCCGACCCGCAGGCCGCGCGCGTGCGCCAGCGCGATGACCGCCTGGGTGTGGGCGCGCCAGGCGGCGTGGCGATCGGCGTCGTCGATGATGTCGTCGAGGCCGACCCACTGCACGAAGTTGCCGCGGTTCTTGATCACCCAGTCGAAGATGCGGCGCGCCTCCTCGAGCGAGGTCGGCCCGGGCTCCCACAGCGCGAAGTACGCCTCGGTCGGGTGCAGGGTGTGGAGCTGCAGCCCGCGCACGGCCTGGGTCGGCTGGTGCAGCACGCCGAGGCCGGCCCGCGCCGCCGGATCGAAGGCCGGGCGCACCGGCGGCGACGGATCGAGCGGGTGGCGGAAGCGGAAGCCCAGGTTCTCGAGCGCGTGGGCGAGGCCGTACTGGGCGCCGAGCAGATCGCCGGCGTGCACGACCCACGCGCGATCGCCGGCGCCGGCGGCGTCGATCCGGTAGCACTCGACGCAGGTGAGATCGAGCTCGACGGTGAGCGCGAGCTGGTTGCCGCCGGCCGGCGCGGTGCCCGGGGGAACCGCGTGAACCCGCGCCGCGCGGTAGCCGGTGAGTTCGACGAACTCGCGCAGCACGGCCTCGTGCGCGGCCGGCACCCCGACGTCGAGCTGGGCGGTGACGTCGTCGCCGCAGGCGACGGCGACGGCGACGGCCGCGAGGGCCGGCAGAGAGGCGCGCATGGCCGCACTGTCGCACACCACCGTGGCGCTACGGCGTCGCGATCAGCTCGAGGTCGACGAGCAGCCCGGTGCAGGCATCGGCCAGGCGCAGCCGAGCCTCGCCGGCGACCGCCACCGCCGTCACGCACGAGGTGACGCTGGCCGGGAACGTGGTGCGCGGCGCCCGCCCGTAGATCGTTTGGACCGCGCCGGTGCCATCGACCACGCCGTCGGCGTCGGCCACCAGCAGGCGCAGCGAGGTCGACGACGTCGCGACCACGTTGCCTCGGCCGTCGCACGCGAGGCCGGACGGCCCGTCGACCGGGAACGTGGATGCCGGCGCGCCCTCGCCCGATGACGCCGCGGTGCCATCGCCGAGCACGGTGGCGATGACGCCGAGCGGATCGACCCGCCGCACCCGCTGGTTGCCGGTGTCGGCGATGAACCAGCTGCCGTCACCGCAGCGGGTCAGCGCGCTCGGCTCGTAGAGCAGCGCGGCGTCGGCGGCGCCGCCCGCGCCCAAGAACCCGCGCACCTGCGGCGTGCCGATCACGGTGGACACCGCGCCGAGGTCGCCGCTCTCCGAGATCGTGACCGCGCGGATGACGTGGTTGCCGCTGTCGGCCACGTAGAGGATGCGCGCGGCGTCATCGAAGTACAGCCCGCGCGGGCGCTGGAACCGCGCGCTGGCGATGGGCCCATCCTGGTGCCCGGCCGTGCCGGAGGCGTCGGACGCCGCGGTGATGGTCCAGGTGGCCGGGTCGGCCTCGTCGACGGCGACCACCGCGTGCAGGCGGTTGCCGGAGGTCTCGGTGAGGTAGATCCGCCCGCTCTGTGGATCGCGCGCGACCCCGCCGACGTCGCCGAAGCTGCCGTCGCGGAAGCGCGCGAGCTGCCCGGTGGGCGCCGACTGCGGGTAGCGCCCGACCACCGCGTCGACGAGGTCGGCGTCCGGCTGGTAGCGCTGCACCGTGCCCGAGGAGCCGCCGGCGACCAGCGTCGATCCCGGCCCGATCGCCAGCGCCCGCGGATCGGCGAGGCGCGCCCGGTCGAGGGGCCCCATGCCCTCGGGATCGATCGCGCCGGCGACGGTGCGGATGGTCCGCGTGGTGCCGTCGTCGTCGACGCGACGGACCAGGTCCGCGAGCGAACGATCGATGGCGACCAGCACCGCGCCGTCGGCGGCGCGCGCCATCCCGGCCGGCGACTCGACGCCGGCGGCCAGGGCGTCACCGCCGTCGCCGGTGCTGAGGTTGGCGCCGGTACCGGCGTAGGCCTCGATGCGATCGGCGACCAGATCGACCCGCCGGATCCGGTGGTCGAGATCGTCGGAGACCAGGAAGCTGCCGTCGTCGAGCACGAGCACGTCCTGGGCGCGGTGGAGCTGGGCCGCGCCCGGCGAGCCGCCATCGCCGCTGCCGCCGGCCACGCCGGTGCCGACGACCGTGGTGATGGTGGCGCCGTCGGCGCTCACCGCGCGCACCCGGCGATCCTCGACCACCAGCATGCGCCCGTCGGGCAGGAACGCCAGGCCGTGAGGGTTGGCGAGCTGCGCCGCCAGCGGGGGGCCGCCGTCGCCGGCGCTCCCGTTCCCGCCGTTGCCGGCGACGGTGGTGATGAGGCCGGTGGTCAGATCGATGCGGCGGATGCGGCGGTCGCCGCCGTCGCACACGTAGAGCGCGCCGTCGTGCAGGGCCAGGGCGTTGGGCAGGTTGAGCTTGGCGTCGGTGGCCGGGCCGCCCTCGCCGTCGGGCCCGAGCTGTCCCTGCGGCGGCGCCGCGCCGTCGCCCGCGACCGTGGTGATCACGCCCGCAGGATCGACCCGCCGGACGCGCCGGTTGACCTGATCGGCGATGTACATCGTGCCATCGACGTCGAGGGCCAGCCCGACCGGCGACGACAGCTCGGCCTGCGACGCCGGGCCACCATCGCCGGAGAACCCGGCGACCCCGGTGCCGGCGACCGAGGTGATGACGCCGTCGGTGCCGAGCCGCCGCACCAGGTGGTTGCTGACGTCGGCGATGAACACCGCCCCGTCAGGCGCGCCCACCAGCCCGTGCGGCCCCGCCAGGCGGGCGCTGGTGGCGGCGCCGCCGTCGCCGATGTACCCGAAGGTGCCGAGGCCGGCGATGGTGTCGATGGTGCCGTCACCGGCGAGGTCGATCCGGCGCAGCCGGTTGTTGCCGCTGTCCGCGACCAGCAGCCGGCCCTGCCCGTCGACGATCAGGCCTCGGGGCTCACGCAGCTGGGCGGCGGTGGCCGGCCCGCCATCGCCGGAGAACCCCGAGCGGGAGGTCCCCGCGATGATCTCGGCCTCGCCCTCGCGGAGGCGGAGGATGAAGCCCGCGGCGACGTAGACCGTGCCGTCCGGCGCGACCCGGATGCCGTAGGGCGTGAAGCGTTCGGACACCCCGACCGGCACCGTGCCGCCGCCGGCGAGGGTCGCGGGCATCCCTGCCGTGATGGAGGCGACCGCCTCGATGATCCCATCAGGCCGCACCCGGCGCACGGAGAACACCTCGGAGTCGACCACGTAGAGGTTGCCGGCTCCGTCGAGGCTGAGCCCGACCGGCCGGTCGAGCCGGGCCACGGTGGCCGGCCCGTCGTTGCCGCTCGAGCCCACCACCCCGGTGCCGGCGTAGGTCGTGATGACGCCGTCGAGGTCGACCTTGCGGATGCGGTGGTTGGTGGTGTCGGCGATGAACAGCCGGCCGAGGCCGTCGAGGGCGATGCCGGTCGGGTTGCGCAGCTGGGCCGCGCTGGCGAGGCCGCCGTCCCCGGCGAAGCCCTGGACGCCGGTGCCGGCCACGGTCGTGGTGGTGCCGTCGAGCTCGATGCGGCGGATCCGATGGTTCGCCGTGTCGGCGATGTACACCCGGCCGAGGCCGTCGACCGCGACGTCTCGCGGCGAGGCCAGGGTGGTGCTGGTCGCGACCTGACCGTCGGCGCCGTCGCCGCGCGCGCCGGTGCCGGCGACGGTGACGATCTGACCGTCGAGGTCGATCCGCCGGATCCGGTGGCCGCCGGCGTCGGCGATGTAAATGCGCCCGGCGCCGTCGAGCGCGACGCCGCTGGGATCGGCCAGGCCGATGGCGGCGGCCTCGACGTCGCCGCCGAGCAGCGAGGTGGCCTCCCAGGTGGTGATCGCGCAGGTGGCGTCGCAGCCGTCGGCCGGGTTCGCGGTGGCGTCGTCGCAGGCCTCGCCTTCGTCGACCACCGCGTCGCCGCACACCTCGACCTTGCCGCAGTCGCCGCGGCAGCCATCGCCGCTGGCGGTGTTGCCGTCGTCGCAGACCTCGGTCGCGTCCTGGATGCCGTCGCCGCAGCCGGCGCTCACGCACACGCCGCCGCGGCAGATGCCCTGCCCGGCGCCGAGCAGATCGCAGGCGGCGTCGTCGAGCAGCCCGTCGCAGGCGGCGACCTGCGCCGGGTCGACGCAGCCGCCGAGCGGCGAGCACACGTCCGCCGCCGGGCACACGGTGCCGTCGTCGCACGGGGTCGCGGCGTCGGCCAGGCAGCCGGTGGTGACGGTGGCGGCGAGCAGCAGCGCGCGCGCAGACGTTGGGCACCCCATCGTCTTCGAGGGTACCCGACTGGCCGCGCGTCCGCCGCGGACATCGTCGAGGGCGACCGCCGAACCGGCCTCGCCGCGTCGACGGGTGTGGCCCCAGCGTCCACAGCCGGTCGCCAGGCGCGCCACGGCCCGCCGCCGGCGAGCAGATCTCGGCGCCGCAAAAAAGTTGGCCGGCCGCGGGAGTGGCCGGAAGGTCATCAGGCCGTGCGCGTCCTGTCGCCTCCTTGCCGCCGCGGGGTCGCCGCGTGCTGACCCCGCGCCTGACCGCGCCCGTGCCCGCCACCAGCGAGGCCCCGGCGCTGGCCACCCAGGCCCCGGTCGCGGAGGCGGCGCCGCGCTCCTACGACGTGCTCCTCATCGCGACCGTGCTCGGCCTCCTGTGCGTGGGCACGATCGAGATCTACGCGTCGACCGCCGCCACCTCGGCGCGCAGCTTCGGCGACGGCTTCTACTTCCTCAAGCGGCAGCTCATGTGGCTCGGCCTCGGCGCCGCGGCGCTCTACGGCGGCGCCCGCTTCGACTACCGCAACCTGCGCCGGCTGACCTACCCGATGCTGGTGGTGGCGCTGCTGCTCCTGGTGGCGGTGCTGTTCATGCCGGCCCGCAACGGCGCCAAGCGCTGGCTCTTGATGGGCCCGGTCTCGGTGCAGCCGGTCGAGCTGGCCAAGCTCGCGCTCATCAGCTACCTGGCCTACAGCCTCGGCAAGAAGGCCGATCGCGTGAAGACCTTCACCGTGGGCTTCGTGCCGCACGTGGTGGTGTGCGCGGTGATGATGGTGCTCCTGCTCAAGCAGCCCGACCTCGGCTCGTCGGTAGTGCTCGGCGTGACCACCTTCGGCATGCTGTTCGTCGCCGGCACCCGCATGTCGTACATCCTGCTCGCGATGCTGGCGGCGGCGCCCATCGCCTACAACATGGTCGTCGGCACGCCGTGGCGCATGCAGCGCTTCCTCGCGTACTTCAACCCCGAGGCGTTCGCCAAGGGCGAGGCCTACCAGTTCCTGCAGGCGCGGCTGGCGATGGGCTCCGGCGGCCTGACCGGGCGCGGCCTCGGCGAGAGCCACCAGGCGCTCGGCTACATGCCCGAGGCCCACAACGACTTCATCCTGGCGCCCATCGGCGAGGAGCTCGGCTGGCTCGGCGTCGGGCTGGTGCTCGCGCTGTTCGCGATCCTGGTGTGGCGCGGCGTGCGGGCGGCGCTGGGCGCGCGCGACGTGTACGGCGGCTACCTCGCCTTCGGCATCACGCTGATGTTCGGCATGCAGGCTTTGTTCAACGCCGGCGTCATCCTCGGCCTGGTGCCCAACAAGGGCATCACCCTGCCGCTGGTGAGCTACGGCGGCTCGTCGCTCATCGTCACCATGTTCCTCATCGGCATCATCCTCAACGTCGGCCACCGGCCCGAGCGGCGCAGCGCGCCGCGCGAGCCCGGCGGCGCCCGCTTCGCCACCCGCCGCCGCCAGCGCGTGCGGGTGGTGGTCGCGTAGCCGGGCCGGCGGTCGCCGCGCTACCGTCGCGGCATGACCGACGACGATCGTCCGACCGAGCCGCCGCCCCGCGAGGTGCGCCGGCGCCAGCTGCGGCCGCTGCCGGGCCTCACCGTCGCCGACTTCCAGCACCCCGCCGACCTGCGCGCCACCGAGGCGCTGCGCAAGGTCCCGGGCCTCGATCGGCTGATCGCCAAGATCCTCGAGATCGGCGTCGAGCGGCTGTTCTACCTCGACAACCTGGCCTCGAACCTGCGCGTCACCGACCGCATGTACGGGCGGCTGCACCGCAGCCTGACCTGGGCCTGCAAGATCCTCGACGTCCCCGAGCCCGAGCTCTACGTCACCCTCGATCCCACGCCCAACGCGTTCACCTACGGCCACACCCGGCCGTTCATCACCGTGACCTCCGGCCTCATCGAGGTGCTCTCCGACGAGGAGCTGTTCTTCGTGCTCGGCCACGAGGTCGGCCACATCAAGGCCGGGCACGTCCTCTACGGCACGATGGCGCGCAACATCGCCGCGGTGGTGGCGCTCATCGGCCAGGCCACCCTCGGGCTCGGCGCGTTGCTCGGCCAGGGCCTCGTGGTCGCGCTCTACGAGTGGTATCGCAAGGCCGAGCTCACCTCGGATCGCGCGGCGCTGCTGTGCGTGCAGGATCTCGAGCCGGCGCGCGACACGTTCATGAAGCTCGCCGGCGGCAGCACCCGCCTCGCCAGCGAGCTCGATCGCGCCGAGTTCCTGCGCCAGGTCGACGCCTACGAGGACGCTGATCGCACCACCCTCGACAAGGCCTACAAGCTCTTGCTCACGATCGGCCGCACCCACCCGTTCGCGATGCAGCGGGCCAAGGAGCTCGAGCGCTGGCACGCCAGCGGCTACGCCGAGCTGATGGCCCGGCGCGGCGGCTGACGCCCGCGGGTCAGGGCGCGGCGACCGCGGTGAGCGGCCAGGTGCCGTCGGAGGTCAGCGTGAACGTGAGCGCGCGGGCGCCGGCGCCGGTGAGGGTCATGGTCAGGCCGTCGAGCTCGACCTTCCACTTGCAGCTCTTGGGCTCGGCGGCGCAGCCCCAGCCGAGGTACGTGCGCACCGACGGTCCCGCCGCCGCGGTGAGCTCGGCCGCCGACATCGGCGTGCCGCCGACGGACACGCTGCCGCCGGCGCCGGCCACCGCCACCAGCGCGGCGACGTCGTCGGCGACCAGCGCGCGGGCCGCTGCCTGGGCCGAGCGCTGCGCCTCGCGATCGATGACCGCGCCGAGCGCGCGCGCCGGGATCGGGTCCTTCGGCTGTGCCGCGCTGGCGCCGCTGCCGCTGCCGCTACCGTCGTCGGGCGCGACGCCGATGCCGTCGGGGTTGCCGTCCTCGTCGAGCTCGACGCCGCCGGTGGCGCCGGCGGCGTCGGCGGGCACCGGGGCCGTGGCCGTCGCGCTGCCGCTGCCGCTGCCGGTCGCGCTGCCGCTGCCGCTGCCGGTCTGCGCCGGCGGCGCGTCGGCCTTCTTGCCGCACCCGGCGGCGGCCAGGGCGAGGGTCACGAGGAGGGATCCCGAGCGAACGAATCGAGCCATCGCCGCCGACCTCACCACGACCACCGCGGCGGCGTCCACGACCCGGCGCGCATTCGATCGTCGGCGCTGGCGCGACGCGACGGGCGCTCTGCTACCGTGGCGCGCGTGAGCCCCACGTCGGCCGAGCGTCCGCGCCGCCTGATGGTGGCCGGTGGCGGCACCGGCGGGCACCTGTTCCCCGGCGTGGCCCTCGCCGAGGAGCTGCGCGCGCGCGACGCCGAGGCCGCGATCCAGTTCGTCGGCACCCAGCGCGGCATCGAAGCGCGGGTGCTGCCGGAGCTGGGCTGGCCGCTGGCGACCATCGAGGTGTCGGGCCTCAAGACCGTCGGCGCGCTCGGTGCGCTGCGCGGCCTGCTCCGGTTGCCGCGCGTTGTGGCAGGCGCGGCGGCTGGTGAAGGCGTTCGCGCCCGACGCGGTGATCGGCGTCGGCGGCTACGCCTCGGGGCCGGTGGTGCTGATGGCGCGCCTGCGCGGGGTGCCGACGGCGATCTGCGAGCAGAACTCGATCCCCGGGCTCACCAACAAGTGGCTCGGCCGGGTGGTGCGCCGGGTGTTCGTGTCGCTGCCGGGCAGCGCGCGCTTCTTCGCCGCCAGGAAGGTGGTGCACAGCGGCAACCCGCTGCGGCGCGACCTGGCGCGACGGCTGACGACGAGCGCCGAGGCACCTGCCGCCGAGCGCGCGCTGCACGTGCTGGTGTGCGGCGGCTCGCTGGGCGCGGTGGCGGTCAACGCGCTGGCCGCCGAGGCGCTGATCGCCCTCGCCGGCGAGCGGCCGCTGACGATCACCCACCAGACCGGCGAGCGCGGCCTGGCCGACACCCGCGCCCGTTACCACGCCGCCGGCGTCACCGCCGACGTCCGCGCGTTCATCGACGACATGGGCGCCGCCTATGCCGCCGCCGACGTGGTGGTCGCGCGCGCCGGGGCCACCACGGTCGCCGAGCTGGCCCTCGCCGGAAGGCCGACGATCTTCATCCCGTACCCGCACGCCGCCGACGATCACCAGACCCACAACGCGCGCGGGCTGGTCGAGGCCGGCGCCGCCCTGTCGCTGCCGCAGGCGACCCTGACCGGCCCGGCGCTGGCCGACGCCTTGCGCCCGCTGCTCGCCGAGCCGGCGCGGCGGGCGGCGATGGCCGGGGCGATGCACGCGCAGGCGCGGCCCGACGCCGCCGCCACCGTGATCGATTGGTTCGAGGCGCAGCCGCGCCGGTAGCCGCCCCGTCGACGAAGCGACCGCATGACCACCGACGCCACCTCGTCCGCGCCCGGCCAGCGCAGCCTCGGCCACTACGAGATGCTGTGGGACTGCGGGTACTGCGACGCCAAGGGCCTGCTCGGCATCACCCACCGCCACTGCCCGCAGTGCGGCGCGCCCCAGGACGAGACCCGTCGCTACTTCCCGCCCGAGGGCCAGGAGCAGAAGGTCGCCGATCACCGCTTCGTCGGCGCCGATCGCGTGTGCGGCTCGTGCAACACCGCGCAGGCCGCCGCCGCCGCGCACTGCGGCACCTGCGGCGCGCCGCTCGGCGACGCGCCCGCCGCGCGCCTGGTGGCGACGCCCGCCGCGCAGCCCACGCCACGGCGCGGTGCGCCGCGCTGGCTGTGGCCGGTCCTCGCGATCGTCGTGATCGGGCTCGGCGGCCTCATCTACTGGCGCTGCCGCACCACCACCACGACGATGCAGGTGGCCGGGCACCAGTGGGCGCGCGCGATCGCCATCGAGGAGCTGGCCGAGGTCACCGACGCCACCTGGCGCGATCAGGTGCCCGCCGACGGCCGCCTCGGGACGTGCTCCGCGCGCGAGCGCTCGCAGCGCCAGGTCGAGGACGGCCAGACCTGCACCACCGATCGCCACGATCGCGGCGACGGCACCTTCGAGATGATCGAGACCTGCCGACCGACCTACCGCAGCGAGCCGGTGATGGACACCTGGTGCGAGTACCGCGCCGATCGCTGGCGCGAGGTGCAGGAGCTGCGGGCGACCGGCGAGGGGCTCGACGCGCGCTGGCCCGAGGTGCCGACCCTGGCGGCCGCCGTCGGGCGGCTCGGCGATCGCCGCGTCGGCGCGCGCCGCGAGCGTTACACCGTGGCGCTGTCGACGGGC
This sequence comes from Kofleriaceae bacterium, assembly GCA_041389945.1. Classification (GTDB taxonomy): domain Bacteria; phylum Myxococcota_A; class Polyangia; order Haliangiales; family Haliangiaceae; genus JAWKQW01. The sequence goes on along the minus strand of JAWKQW010000009.1, from coordinate 177,010 downwards.
GGGCGCACCCAGCGCTGCGACGTCGGCGAGGCGACCTGGCGCCGGCTCGCTCCGGGCAGCACCGCGAAGGTCACGATCCGCGCGGCGTCGGGCGACGTCGTCTGCGGCGACCTCTGACCGTGAGTGGCGTCCACGCGGCGCCGGTGTCCCGCAGGCGGCCCGGGCACGCTAGGGTCGACCCATGCGCGTCACGTGGGGGACGATCGTCGGGTTGCCGGGCCTCGCCGGCTGCTTCTTGCCGATCGCCACCGGCACGCCACAGCCGGCGACCACGGTCGGCGAAGGTCGCTTCGGCGGTGCGATGGCGGCGGAGATGCCGGCGGTGAACCTCATCGCCGACGACCCCGACGAGATCTCGCCGGCGGCCGCTGGCACCTTCACCCTCGCCTACGGCCTCACCGATCACACCGATGTCGAGCTGTCCCTCGAGGGCGCGCTGTACCTGTTCCTGTTGCCGCTGCCGACCGGCGCCTCCCTCGGCCTGCGCCACAACCTCGTCGACGGTGACGGCCTCGCGCTCGGCCTCGCGGCCCGCGCCGGCGCGGTCGGTGTCAGCGACGGCGACCCCGAGGATCCCGACAAGGCGTCGTCGGTGTACGGCGCCGCCAGCCTCGCGATGGAGCTCGGCAACGGTCGGGTCCGGCCGCTGCTCGCGCTCCAGGGCATGGGCGCGCGCATCACCCAGGAGCTCGGCGACGCCGACGACGGCACCTTCGGCGGCTTCATCGGCTCGGCCACCCTCGCGCTGCCGTTCCGCGTCGGCCGTGGCGCCGTGCTCGGGCCGTACGTCGCGGCGTCGTGGCTGTCGACCGATCGGCTCGTCGATCAGACCCTGGTGTCGTTCGGCGTCACCGTGGCGATCCGCCCCGAGCGACCGCGCGCGGTGATCGCGGCGCCCGTGCCGGGCCCGGCCGGGGGCCCGCCGGGCACCGCGCCGAGCTACTGAGGCGAGCGCGCCGCCACCGCGACGCGCTCGCGCGCGACCACCGCGACCCGGCGACCGTCGTCGGCGAACGCGGCGTGGCGCGGCGGTAGCAGCGCGTGGGCCGCGGCGTCCATGCCGAGGTCGCGCTCGACCCGCCAGCCGCGCGCGGCGAGCCAGCCCGGCAGCTCGTCGGGCCGCCAGCCCCAGCGCCACGGCTCGCCGACGCCGGCGAGCGCGCGCATGAGCGCCCGGGTCCCGACCCGCGGCGCCGCCAGCCGATCGCGGGTGAAGTACGTCATCGCCAGCGCCGAGCCGGCGCTGCTGTACGCCGCCATCGCCCGCACCGAGGCGTCGAGGGCGGGCTCGGTGAGGTACATCGTCACGCCCTCCCACACGGTGAGGGTCGGCGCGTGGGCGTCGTGGCCGAGGCCGGCCAACGCCGCCGGCAGCTCGCCGATGGCGCGGCCCTCGAAGTCCCACGCCAGGTAGCGCGCCGGCGAGGCGGCGCCGAGCCGCGCCAGCACCCGCTGCTTTCGCGCCTGGGTGTTCGGGTGGTCGACCTCGAAGAAGCGCGCCGCCCCCGGCAGGCGCAGCGCCCGGCAGTCGTAGCCGGCGCCGAGCAAGACGACCTGGGCGCCGCCGCCGTCGACGAACTCGCGGACGACGTCGTCGAGCAGCCGGGTCCGCACCTGCATGTAGAGCAGCCACGCGCGCAGCCCCGGCACCGCGCCCACCGCGCGCACGTCGCGCTCGGCCGCGGCCGCCAGCGCCCGGCCCAGGCGCCCGCCGCCGGCGAAGGCCACCCCGTAGGGGTCGTCGACGAGCTGGGCCTCGGGCGGCAGCAGCCGGCCCAGGCCGCGGGCGACGGCGACCCAGGCGGCGGTCAGGCTGGGCCGCTCGGCGTGCATGCCCGCGACCTTAGCGCAGGGGCGCATTGCCCCTGCAACAAGCTGGTCCGGCGGGGCGTTCTTCGGGTATGTCGGCCATGGCCATGTTCCGCAAGCAAGACACCCAGATCCACTTCGTCGGCATCGGCGGCATGGGCATGTGCGGCATCGCCGAGGTGCTCGCCAACATGGGCTACGTGGTCTCGGGCTCCGACAACAACGACACCGAGATCACCCGCCACCTGGCGGCGATCGGCTGCAAGGTCGTGCAGGGCCACGCCGCCGGCAACCTCGGCGACGCCGACGTGGTGGTCGTGTCGTCGGCGATCCGCGGCTACAACCCCGAGATCGAGGCCGCGCGCGCGCGCCAGATCCCGGTGATCCCGCGGGCCGAGATGCTCGGCGAGCTGATGCGGATGAAGTACGGCATCGCGGTGGCCGGCGCCCACGGCAAGACCACCTCGACGACGATGATGCACTCGGTGCTCATGGCCGCCGGCATGGACCCGACCGCGGTCATCGGCGGCCGGGTCAACTCGCTGGGCCTGGCCAACGCGCGCTGGGGCAAGAGCGACTACCTCGTCGCCGAGGCCGACGAGAGCGACGGCTCGTTCCTCACGCTGACGCCGACGGTGGCGATCGTCACCAACGTCGACGCCGAGCACCTCGATCACTACGGCACCTACGACCAGGTGAAGAAGGCGTTCGTCGACTTCTGCAACCGGGTGCCGTTCTTCGGCATGAGCGCGCTCTGCCTCGACAACGCCGGCGTACAGGAGATCCTGCCGCAGCTCAGCAAGCGCTTCGTGACCTTCGGCATCTCGTCGCAGGCGACCTACCGCGCCCGCAACATCCGCCCCGACGGGCTGGTGACCCGGTTCGTCGCGTGGCGCCGCGCCGACGAGCTCGGCGAGGTGGTGCTGCCGATGCCCGGCGCCCACAACGTGCTCAACGCGCTGGGCGTGCTCGCGGTGGCCGACTTCCTCGGCATCCCGTTCGCCACCTACGCCAAGGCCATCGCCCAGTTCGAGGGCGTGGCCCGGCGCTTCACCGTGCGCGGCGAGGTGGGCGGGGTCACCGTGGTCGACGACTTCGGGCACCACCCCTCCGAGGTGCGCGCGACGCTCGCCGGCGCCAAGGAGAGCTTCCGCGGCCGGCGCGTGGTCGCCGCGTTCCAGCCGCACCGGTTCACCCGCACCCGGGACCAGTGGCACGAGTTCGCCAGCGCCTTCCACGACGCCGACAGCGTCGCGGTGTGCGACATCTTCGCCGCCGGCGAGCAGCCCATCGACGGCATCCACAGCGAGGCGCTGGTGGCCCTGTGCCGCGCCGCCGGCCACAAGGACATCCACTACGTGGCTCGGCGCGAGGACCTCGCGCGCTGGCTCGACGACCGCGCCCAGCCCGGCGACCTGGTGATCACGCTCGGCGCCGGCAACATCCAGCTCACCTGCAACGAGGTCATCGAGCGCCTCGAGCAGCGACTCGGCCCGGCCACCCGCAAGAACCTGGTGCGCGCCGCCGAGTCGAGCGCCACCGTCGCGCGCTGACCGATGGCCGACCTGGTCCGGCTCATCGGCGACGACGAGCCCGGTGAGGCCGGGCCCGAGGCGGTCGCGCCGTCACCGCCCAACCCACGCTCGGTGCTCGGCGCCGACGACCGCGCGGCGCTCGCGGCGCTCGCGGTCGGCGAGCTGCGCTTCGACGAGCCGCTGCGCCGGCACACCACGCTCAAGCTCGGCGGCCCGGCGGATGCCTGGGTAGCGCCGTCGACGATCGCTGGCCTGGCCGCGCTGTTGCGCGCGTGCGCGGCGCGGCGGCTGCCGGTGACCGTGCTCGGCGGCGGCTCCAACCTGCTGGTGCGCGACGGCGGCGTGCGCGGCGTGGTGGTGTCGTCGCGCCAGCTCCGCGGCCTGAGCCTGACCTCGCCGACGACGATCACCGTGCAGGCCGGGGTCTCGACCGGCAAGCTCCTGAGCCTGGCGACCCGCTCGGCGCTGGGCGGCCTGGAGTTCCTCGGCGGCGTGCCCGGCTCGGTCGGCGGCGGCCTCATCATGAACGCCGGCACCTACCTCGGCGAGTTCACCCAGGTGACCACCGCGGTGCGCTCGCTGCGCCTCGCCGACGGCGAGCTGGTCGCGCGCGATCACGCCGCGTGCGGCTTTCGCTACCGCGGCAGCGACCTGCCGCCGACCGAGATCGTCGTCGAGGCCGACCTCGCGCTGGCGCCGCGGCCCCAGCCCGAGATCGAGGCCGACGTGAAGGCGTTGCGCCAGCGCCGGGCCGAGCGCGAGCCGCTGCGGGTGTCGAGCCACGGCTCGACCTTCAAGAACCCGCCGGGCGACTTCGCCGGCCGGCTGATCGAGACCGCCGGCTGCAAGGGCTGGCGCGAGGGCGACGCGGTGTGCAGCGAGGTCCACGCCAACTGGCTGGTCAACGTCGGCGCCGCCACCGCCGCCGACCTCGAGCGCCTCATCGCCCGGGTCCACGCGCGGGTGCGCGAGGTGCACGGCGTCGAGCTCGAGCTCGAGGTCAAGCGCCTCGGCGAGCCCTGACCCCGTCGCCGAACGCCCGGCGACCTCGAGGCGGGTCCTTGTTGCCTACATCGCGCGTGTGCCACGCTGGGCTGGAGATGGGGGTGGTGGTCCTGGACCGAGCCGGCGCCGCCGGACGGCGGCTCGTCGCCCGCCGCCGCCTGCGCCCCGCCGGGCGCGTGCTGGCCAGCGCCGTCGTGCTCACGGCGATGGCCGCGTGCGTCGAGCCCGGCGGCCGCGTGTGCGCCGACGGCACCTTGTGCGCGGACGGGCAAGTGTGCGCGCCGGCCGGCGGCGCGTGCGTCGACCCCGACCAGGTCTCGGCGTGTGACGGACGCGCCCCCGGCGCCGCGTGCGAGCTCGGCGGCATCGGCAGCGGCACCTGCCGCGACGGCCTGTGCCAGGTCACCGGCTGCGGCGACGGTCAGCTCGACGTTGGCGAGCAGTGCGACGACGGCAACGCCGACGACGCTGACGGCTGCACCAATGCGTGCCGGCTGCCGGCGTGCGGCGACGGCGCGATCCAGCTCGGCGAGGAGTGCGATGACGGCAACGCCAACGGCGACGATCGCGCATGCACCGCCGGGTGCCGGCTGGCGACCTGCGGCGACGGCAAGATCTGGCTCGGCGTCGAGGCCTGCGACGCCGGTGCCGGCAACGCCGACGACGGCGCCTGCACCACCGCCTGCACCATCGCCGCGTGCGGCGACGGGCTGGTCTACGCCGGGGTCGAGCCGTGCGACGACGGCAACACCGCCAGCGGCGACGGCTGCCGCGCCGACTGCCGCAAGGTCGAGGCGTGCGGCGACGCCGTGATCGATGCCGGCGAGGGATGTGACGACGGCAACGGCAACCCGGTCGACGGCTGCGACGCGTGTGTGCCGACGGCGTGGCAGGCCAGCGCATTGATCGGACGCCCCACCTTGGCGTCGGCGACGTACCTGGCCTTGCCTGTCGGCCTCGCGGTCGACCGATCCGGCGACCTGTACATCGGAGACGCCGCGAAGGTCTATCGAGTGAACCCGTCGACGCTCGAGATCACGACGATCGCGTCGATCACGGCGTACTCGCTTGCGCTCGATGGCCACGGGAACGCGTTCGTCGTCGACCCGTTCAAGCACCAGCTGAATCGGATCGACGCCGTGACCGGCGCCGTGACCGTCATCGCGGGCACCGGCGTCGCCGGCGTTGCCGGCGACGCCGGCCCGGCCTACCTCGCGCAGCTCTCCTCACCGCGGGGAGTCGCGATCGACGGCCTTGGCAACCTCTTCATCGCCGAGGCCGGCGCGCACCGGGTCCGGCGCATCGACGGGGCCACCGGTGTGATCACGACGATCGCCGGCACGGGGATCGCCGGCTACGATGGCGACGGTCGAGATGGGTTGCTCACTCGCCTCAACTCCCCCGCCGCCGTGCTGGTCACACCGGGCGGCGACCTCCTCATCGCCGACACCAACAACCACCGGGTCCGGCGACGCTCGGTCACGGGGATCATGTCCACGGTCGCGGGCACCGGCACGCCGTCCTGGTCTGGTGACGGGACGCTCGCGACGGCCGCCGGGCTATCGTCGCCTCAGGCGCTCTTGATCGACCACCGCGGGGACCTCGTGATCGGGGAGGGTGCGCGGGTGCGACGGGTGAGCGCGACGACGGGCATCATCACGACCGTGGCGGGCTCAGCGAGCTCCGGCTACAGCGGCGACGGCGGCCCCGCCTCCTCCGCGACGCTCGCAGGGCCGATCGGACTGGCCGCCGCCGCCGATGGCACGCTCTACGTGGGCGACGGCTTGAACGAGCGCGTGCGACGGATCGACGCGGCCACGGGAATCATCAGCACGCTCGCGGGGGCTGCGAGGATCGCCCTGGATGAAGGTACCGCAGCCACCAGCGTGGCCAGCGGTGCGCACGGCATGAGCTTGGGGCCAGGGGGCGACCTGTACATCGCCGGCAGCCTGCACGTGCAGCGCGTCGACCGCGCCACCCGGACGAGCAGGACCGTCGCGGGCAACGGGTCGTTCAGCTACGACTACTCGACCACCGAGCCCAGCGGTCCCGGTTCGGCCTATGGCCTCAACCAGGCAAGCGCCGTCGCCGTCGCCGGCGACGGCGCGGTATACATCGCCGAGGCGTACCAATGCGCGGTGCTCCGGGTCGACCCCGTCACCGCGGAGATCTCGCGCGTCGCCGGACGGCTGCGCTGGTGCTACGGCCCGTTGCAAGATGATGTCGCCGCGACCGAGGCCAGCCTCGACCGACCAGCCGGCCTCGCCGTGGGTAGCGACGGCACGCTCTACGTCGCCGACACGGGCCGCCATCGGGTGCGAAGCATCGACGCGGGGACTGGCATCATCACGACGCTGGCTGGCACCACGAGCGGCTACGGCGGTGACGGCGGGGCTGCCAGCGCCGCGCTGCTGACCTCGCCGTCCGGCCTCGCGCTCGATGCCGATGGGACGCTCTACATCGCCGACGCCGGCGCCCACACCATCCGAAAGGTCGACCCGTTCACGGGCGTGATCTCGACCGTCGCGGGAACCGGGACGGCCGGCGACGGCGGCGACGGCGGCCCCGCGACCGGCGCGCGACTCGACGCGCCCGCCGGGGTCGCGATCGATGACGCGGGCAACCTCTACGTCGCGGACACCGGCAACCACCGGGTCCGTCGGATCGACGCGTCGACCGGCGTCATCACGACGGTCGCAGGCGACGGCACCGCGGGTGACCGCGGCGACGGCGCCCTGGCGATCGACGCCCAGCTGAGCTCGCCGACCGACGTGGTCGTCGATGGCGATGGCGTCGTCTACGTGGCGACCGGTCACAACCGCGTCCGGCGTATCGACCCTGTGAGCGGCGTCATCACGACGGTCGCGGGCGCGGTCGCGCCGCGAGGCATGGGGCCACTTGCCGTGGCCGCCTTGGCGTCGCCCCAGGCGCTCGAGCTGGCGGCCGATCTACCCCTCGTCGCCGGTGGCGCGTCGGGCACTGTCCAGGCGGTCCGGCTAGATGCCGGCGTGGTCGAGGCGGTCGCGGGACGCTACGGACACGACGCCGCGACCGGGGCGCTCGCCCTGTATCGCGAGAACACGTTTGGGGCCATCGGCGGCCTGGCCTACGACGCGGCCAACGCCAACCTGTACATCGCGGTCACCTCGAACAACCGCATCGATCGGGTCCACGTCGTCGATCCCCTCGATGAATCGACCTGGACGTACAGCGTCCTGGCCGGAGGCACCGCGGGCTTCGCCGACGGGGCCATCTACAACGCGAGGTTTCGCGCGCCGACCGGCCTGTACTTCGACGCGGACGAGGAGTCGCTCTACGTCGCCGACACCGGCAACCACGTCGTCCGAGTGATCGACTTCGCGACTGGCAGCGTCCCGCCGGTGACGACCTACGCCGGCACCCCGGCCACGCTGGGTTTCTTCGGTGATGGCCTGCTCGCCACCGAGAGCCTGTTGCATGCTCCCACCGCGATCGCGAGGTGTCCCGGCGGCGATCTGTACATCGCCGATCGCGACAACCACCGGGTCCGCCGGGTCGAGGCGGTCACGGGCATCATCTCGACCGTGCTCGGGGTGGGCACCGCGAGCTCTGCCGGCGACGGCACACCCGCGACCACGTTCCCGGTCAACGCCCCCGCGGGCCTGGCCTGTGACGCCGCCGGCAACCTGTTCGTGAGTTCGACCTCGACCGTGCGGCTGTTGCCCGCCGCGATCGGGCTCGGCGAGGTGACCGGCGTGGTCGATGGCAGCGGCCCGGTCCTGACCGCGTTTGGCGGGCCGCCGCGTGACTCCTTCCCGGCCAGCAGCGCGACGTGCCTGACCGGCGTCGCGATCGTCGACACCGACACGACCTGGGTGACCGACGCCTGCGCAGGCACGTTGATCGAGCTCTGGCGGCAACCCATCAGCGCGCCGTGAGGCGCGGCCCCGCCGCCGGTGCACGCTCGATCGCCGGATCTGCGCGCGGCCGGCGCGCGCGGTACGTACCAGGCATGTCGGAATCGCCTGCGCGTCGCCGGATCGGGGTCCTCTTCGGCGGCCTGTCCGCCGAGCGCGAGGTCTCGCTCGACTCCGGCGCTGGCGTGCTCGCGGCGCTGCTCGAGCGCGGGCACGACGCGGTCGGCGTCGAGTGGCGCGCCGGCGATCACCTGCCGACCCTGCTCGCCGCGGCCGGGGTCGAGGTGGTGTGGAACGCGCTGCACGGCACCCTCGGCGAGGACGGCGCGGTGCAGGGCCTGTGCGCCTGCCTCGGCCTGCCGTGCACCGGCTCGGGGATCCTCGCCAGCGCCCTCGCCATGGACAAGATCACCTCGAAGCGCATCTTCGAGTCCAGCGGCGTGCCGACGCCACGCTGGCGCTTGCTGCCGAGGCCGCCAGGCCGGCGGGCCGGCCGACGGTGCCGACGCGCCGGCGGCGCTGGCCGACTGGCCGCTGCCGCTGGTGGTCAAGCCCGCCGGCGAGGGCAGCTCGGTCGGCGTCTCGATCGTGCGCGCGCCCGAGGAGCTCGCCGCCGCGGTCGCGCTCGCCCGCCGCTACCACGGCGAGGTGATCGTCGAGGACTACATCGCCGGCACCGAGCTGGCGGTGGGCATCCTCGGCGGCGAGGTGCTCGGCTCCGTCGAGATCCGCCCGGCGGTGGAGTGGTACGACTACGAGGTCAAGTACAAGCGCGGCGACACCCAGTACCTGGTGCCGCCGAGCCTGCCGGCCGAGATCGTCGCCGCCGCCGAGGCGCACGCGCTGGCCGCGTACCGCGCGCTGGGCTGCAGCGGCCACGCGCGCCCCGATCTGCGGGTCAGCCCGAGCGGCGAGGCGTTCGTGCTCGAGGTCAACACCCTGCCCGGCATGACCAAGACCAGCCTGTTGCCCAAGGCCGCGCGCGCCGCCGGGCTCGACTATCCGACCCTGTGCGAGCGGATCCTGGCAGCAGCCATCGCGGCGACGTGAGCGATGGCCCGCGCGATCGGCTGAAACCGCGCGCCGCCGGCGGTGTCTGTCCGAGCATGCGCACGCTCGGGCCGATCTTGCTCCTGGCCGCGTGCGGCGGTGCCTCCGCCCGCCCGTCCGTCGCCCCCACGACCGCACCGCCGCCGCGCCCGGCACCGGCCGCGCCCATCGCCAGCCCGGCGCCGGCGATCGCCGCCGCGGCCATCGACTGGAGCCTCGTCGTCGACGAGCCGAGCGCGCTCGCGGCCTGGCTGCGCCTGCAACCGACCGGGCGCGACTGGGAGCTCCGCGTCGACGAGATCCCCGACGACCTCGCGGTGGTGCAGGCGATGGCCGCGGCCCAGCTCCGGCACGCCGCCGGCGACGATGCCGGCGCCGCCCTGTTCTGCGCGAGCCAGGCCCGCCCGATGGCCTGCCTGCCGGATCCCGGCGCCTACCAGGTCGCGCCCGACGCCGACTGGGGCGATCCGTGCCTGCAGCGCGAGCTGGCGCTGTGGTCGGTGGTGCAGCTCGAGGCCCCGGATCTCGCCGACGCCGAGCCGATGCTCACCCGGCTGGTGTCGCGGCCGCACGACGACGACCTCGCCGACGCCGTGCTGGGTGCGCTCGACCTGGCGGCGCCATCGATGCGGCTGCGCTTGCTGATGGCGGCGCTGGCCGCCGGCAACCGCGCCGCCGCCGCCGCCAACCTCGACGGGCTGCCGCGCGACGGGCTGCGGGTGCTCGCGCTCGAGCACCACCTCGACGCCGCCTACGACCGGCTGTCTCTCGAGGACGACGCCGAGGCGATGTGGGCGGGGCTCTCCGACGAAGCGCTCGCGGCCGAGACCCGCATCGACGCGATGGACGCGGTGGTCAGCAACGTGCTGCATCCGCCGCAGGAGCTCGCGGCCGACGCGCGCCACGATCGCGACGGCGACGGCCTCGTCGATCTCGATCCGAAGGTGCAGCGCCGTCGCCGCGCCGAGCTGGTCGCGACCCTCCGTCGCCTCAGCCGCGACGCGGCGTGCGAGGTGGCGGTGGCCGCCGACGACACCCTCGCGGAGCTGGGCGAGCGCGATCGACCGCTGCTCGCGACGCGGCCGCGCGACCTCGTCGGCTGGCGGCGCGCCGCCTGCATCCGCAACACCCTGGGCCTGCCGCCGACGCCCCTGGTCGCGAGCCGGGTCCGCATCGTCGAGCGCATCGCGCCGCCGCCGGAGTTCGACGAGCTGGGGGATCCGCTCCCGCCCGCGGCGCCCTACACCGAGGTCGAGGAGGTCGCTGGGCGCGAGCTCGAGGAGGTGCCGTTCGATCACGAGCTGCTCGCCGACAGCACCCGGTGCGACGCCGCCGGCGCCTGCGTCACCGCCAACGGCACCCGGCTCACGCTCGGGACCGCCCGGCGCGGTGGCGTCCTGGTGCTCACCTCGGTGGAGCGCTTCGACCCGGGCCGTTGCGACGCGCCCTGATCGCCCGCGCTGCCGCGCTCACGCACGCCCGGGCCGCTGGCGGCTGTGCCGAGGGTCCCTACCCGCGCCTACATGGGCCTACGCACGAGCGCTGTGCATCAGTCCAGTAGTGATCTCTAATGCTGGGCAATTGATTCAAAAATTTGCCCCCTGGGGACCCCCATGGGATCTGCGATCCATGGGGCGCGAGCGACGATCGAGCGCAGGCGGGATCACCGCCGCGGCGTCAGGTCGTCTGGCCGCGGTGACCGGTCGTCAGAACCGCCGGACCCAAGCGCCGTGGCGCATGCGCCTGCCCTCGCCGCGCGCGGCCCTCGCCGCCGTGGGCCGCGGCCTGCGCCGGTTGCTGCCCGCGATCATCGCCACCGCCGCCGCCGGCGCCGTGATCGCGCTGCTCGGCCTGGGCTATCGCTTCGTCACCACCTCGCCGCGCTTCGCCATCACCGCGTTCGAGTTCCACGGCAACCGCCACCGCACCGACGCCGAGCTGCGCGCACAGCTCCCCGTCGCCGACGGCGCCAACCTGTTCTCGACCCACGTCGGTCGGCTCACCGAGGCCCTGCGCCGCGATCCGTGGCTGGCCGAGGTCGACATCGAGCGACGGCTGCCGCACACGCTGGTGGTGACCGTGCGCGAGCGCGAGCCGGCCGCGGTGCTCGAGCTCGACGGGCTGTACCTCGCCGACGCCACCGGCGCGCCGTTCAAGCGGCTCGATCCCACCGCGACGCGCCGCGAGGACGAGGGCCTGCCGATCATCACCGGGCTGGGCCGCGCCGAGATGTCCGCCGATCCCACTGCCGCCGCCGCCACCGTGCGCGCGGCGCTGGCGGTGCGGACCGCCTGGCTCGCCGGCGCCACCCGACCCGAGCTCGGCGAGCTGCACCTCGATCCGCGCGGCGGCCTCACGCTGCACACCCTCGACGACGCCATCGCCGTCCGCCTCGGGCCCGCGGCCTGGCAAGGCGACGACGCCGATCTCGCCGCGCGGCTGCGCCAGTTCGACCTGACCTGGTCGGCGCTGAGCCCGAGCGAGCGCGCCCGCGTGCGCACGCTCCACCTCGATCACGACACCCGGCCCGACCACGTCACCGTGGCGCTGGCCGACGCCTGAGTCCATCACCCGCACCCTTTTGACCTGCGAGCACCCGTCCCCATGGCCAAGCCCAAGTCCAACGAGATCATCGTCGGTCTCGACATCGGCACCACCAAGATCGCCTGCATCGTCGGCGAGGTCACCGAGGAGGGCGTCGACATCATCGGCATCGGCACCGCCCCGTCGAAGGGCTTGCGCCGCGGCGTGGTGATCAACATCGACGCCACGGTGGCGTCGATCCAGGCCGCGGTCGACGAGGCCGAGAACATGGCCGGTTGCGAGATCTCGACGGTGTACGCCGCGATCTCCGGCGCCCACGTGCGCGGCCTCAACAGCCACGGCATCGTCGCGGTCAAGGATCGCGAGGTCCGCGAGGCCGACGTCGGCCGCGTGCTCGAGGCGGCCAAGGCGGTGGCGATCCCGATGGACCGCGAGGTCCTGCACGTCTTGCCGCAGCAGTTCGTCGTCGACGACCAGGACGGCGTGCGCGATCCGCTCGGCATGTCGGGCGTGCGGCTCGAGGCCAAGGTCCACATCGTCACCACCGCGGTCACCTGCGCGCAGAACCTGGTGAAGTGCGCCAACCGGTGCGGGCTGCAGGTCGCCGACATCGTCGTCGAGGGCCTGGCGTCGTCGCAGGCGGTGCTCGAGGAGGACGAGAAGGAGCTCGGCGTCGCCGTGGTCGACATCGGCGGCGGCACCACCGACGTCGTGATCTACGCCGACGGCGCGGTCGTCCACACCGGGGTCATCGCGCTCGGCGGCGGCCACGTCACCAACGACATCGCCTCGGTGCTGCGCACCCCGCTCGACGTCGCCGAGAAGATGAAGCGCAAGTACGGCTGCGCGTCGCGCAACCTCATCGACGTCGCCGACATGATGGAGGTGCCGTCGCTGGGCGGCCGCGGCCCGCGCTCGCTGCCGCGCCTGGGCATGGTCGAGGTCATCGAGCCGCGGGTCGAGGAGATCTTCGAGCACGTCAAGAAGGAGCTGATGCGCTCCGGCTACTACGACGTGCTCGCCGGCGGCGTGGTCCTCACCGGCGGCGCCACCGCGATGGACGGCATCGTCGAGATCGCCGAGCAGGTGCTGATGCTGCCGACCCGGCGCGGCCTGCCGGCGCGCGTCGGCGGCCTGGTCGACGTGGTGCGCTCGCCGGCCTACTCGACCGGCGTCGGCCTGGTGCAGTTCGGCGCGGGCGCCGGCGGCACCCTGCAGCCGCGGCTGCCGACCACCGACGCGCCCAGCCGCAGCGTGCTCAAGCGCGCCTGGTCGCGCCTCGCCGAGATGTTCTGAGGCCTGCGAGGCCCCGCCCCCGCGGGCGGACCTCGACTCGGGCTACCCTGGTGCCCATGTGGGGTGGGTGGATCGTAGGCGCGCTCGTGCTCGGCAGCGCCGGGTGCGGTCGGCTCGGCTTCGACGACGTCGCGCCTGCCGGCGACGGCGGCGCCGGCCCCGACGACAGCGCGGCCGGCGACCTGGTCGCGTGGCTCACCTTCGACGACCCGCCCGGCGACGGCGCCCTCGACAGCTCGGGCAACGGCCACGACGGCGTCTGCCTCGACGGATGTCCCGGCTCGATCGCGGGTCCGGTCGCCGGCGCCTACGCCTTCGACGCCGGCGCGTTGATCTCGCTGCCGGCGTCGCTGGCGTTCGCGCTCACCGACGGCTTCACCGTGGCGGCCTGGGTCCGCTTCGATCAGCTCGACCTGCCGGTGACGTGCCCGTTCGGCAAGTCGCTCGACAACGTCGATCGCAACCCGTGGCAGCTGTGCGTCCGCGACGATCGCCGCCTGCTCGCGTGCGTCAACCACGGCGCGGGCAACGACTGCCGCACCCAGACGCCCGAGGTCGCGCTCGGCACGTGGACCCACCTCGCGATGAGCTACGACGGCACGCGGGTGCGCGTCTTCGTCGGCGCCGACGAGCGCGGCGGCTTCGACACCACGATCGCCGACGCCGAGGCCCGGATCCTCATCGGCGGTGATCTCGACGTCGGCGTGCCCTACGGCTCGCTGCGCGGCGCGATCGACGACTTCCGACTCTGGTCACGCGCGCTGGCCGCTACCGAGCTGGCGGCGCTGCCCGGCTTGTAGGCGAGCGCCTCAGTTCACCGCGCGCGACAGGGCCACCTGCGGATCGTACGCCCCCGTCGACACCGTCGCAGGCACCAGCGCCGTCAGCCCTCCCGCCGCCACCGCGTACATCGAGATCGTCGAGTCGTCCGCGTTCGGCACGTACAGGTACGCCCCGCTCGGATCGAACGCCGGGTACTGCGGGAAGTTCCCCGTCACCGCCGCCGCGCCCGCCGCCGTCAGCGTCCCGTCCACGCCGCGCGCGAACAGCTGCACCGATCCGAACAACCCGTCCGTCACCGCCGCCCACGCACCGTCCGCCGACACCGTCATCCCCAGCGGGAAGTCCACCGCCACCACGCTCGCCGGATCCAGCGCCGTCAACGTCCCGTCCGCGCCCACCCCGTACTGCAACACCGTCCCCGTCACCTGCAGCGCGTACACGTTCGCCCCGTCCGGTGACGCCACCATCTGCACTGGCGACGTCGCCCCCACCGTCGCCGGCGAAAGCGGCACGTACGGCGCCGGCGCCAGCACGTCGAACTCGTACTGCTCGATCACGTCCCCCTCGTACGCCCCCACGTACAGGTAGTTCCCCGACGCGCACACCCCCTCCGGATACTCCGCCGTCGTCCGCGCCTCGAACGCGGTCAGCGCCCCGGTGTCCCCCGCCTTGTACGACCGCACCTCGTCGTCCACCGTGCTCGTCACGAACACGTAGTCGCCGTCCTCGTCGTCGTCCGCGTCGTCGTAGCTCATCACCGCCAGGTACAGCGGGTTCGTCCCCACCCCCACCGTCGCCGGCGTCAGCGCCGCCAGCGAGCCGTCCGCCCCGTACCCGTACTGCGAGATCGTGTTGTCCCCCGTGTTAAGCGCGTAGAACCCATCCGTCCCCGCCGCCAGCGCCGCCGGGCCACGCCCCGCCGCCACCGACGCCGCGCCCGCCACCGGCGTCAGCTGCCCGTCGCTGCCGATCTCGTACTGCAGGATCGCACCCGCCGCGCCGTCGTCCGCGCCCACGTACAACCTCGTCATCGAGGCGGCCGTACACCCGCTGGTGTCCAACGTGCAGTCGCTCGCGCACGCCAGCGTCCCGCCCGCGAAGCCAGCGCCAGCACAGTCCTCGCCGGCGAGATCGGCACCGTCGCAGTCCTCGTCCCCGTTGGCGACGCCATCGCCACAGCTGAAGCACCCGGTCGTGATGGCGCGGCACTCCGTACTACACGTGATCGCCCCGCCCTCGTAGCCGAGGATCTCACAGGAGGTGATCGTCGCCGTGCCGTCGCACTCCTCACCGTCGTTGATCTGGCCGTTGCCGCAGAGGCACGTGGGAGCGCTCGCGCAGTACGAATCGGCGCAGTCGATCGCGCCGTCGCCGTCGTTGTCGAGGCCGTCGTTGCACGTCTCGACGCGCGGGTTCGACGGCTCATCAGGACACCCGGTGAGTCCACCGACCGTGATCAAGACCCATGCGAGCTTCATGCTTGCCGTTCGCGTAGATGCCATGGATCCATCCTTGCACAAAGAGGCACCGACGCCCGTCCTCCTCGACGGGAAAATGCTGCGCCCATGGCCACACCCGCGAGGCGCGCGATCGCAAGAACCGACGGCGCCGGGCCGTTCGAAGCTAGCCTAGACTGCGCCCCATGACGACGTCCTCCACGACCTACGCCGGTGGCTGCCACTGCGGCGCCGTGCGCTATCGCGTGACCTTCGAGCTGGGCAAGGTGATCGACTGCAACTGCTCGATGTGCAGCAAGCGCGGCGGCCTGCTCGCCTTCGCGCCAGCGAGCGCCTTCGAGCTCGAGCGCGGCGACGGCGAGCTGACCTCCTACCGCTTCAACACCCACAAGATCGAGCACCTGTTCTGCAAGACCTGCGGCATCGCCAGCTTCTCGCGCGGCACCGGCGCCGATGGCCCGACGGTGGCGATCAACGCGCGCTGCCTCGACGGGGTCGAGGTCGACGCGCTCGAGCGGATGCCCTACGACGGCAAGCGCGCCTGAGCGTTCGCCCGTCGCACCGCGACCACCGTTGTCGTGCGCGGAGCCGGGCTCCCAGGTCCCACTCGCGGATCGACCTGGTCGATTCGGGCGCCGTGCGAGGAGCCGGCGCCGCATGGTGGATGGCGCCCACGCGACGCCGCGAGCGTCGATCCGCGCCCGCCGCCTCAGGAATTCGCGCTCGGCCGCGCTCCCGTTCTACGATTTTCTTCATGGTAAGAAGCGCCTGGATCGCCCTCGTGTTCCTCGCCGTGGGATGCGGTGACAACCTCCCCGCCCGGCCTGCCGACGCCGCCGACGCCGACGCCAGCGAGGTGGCGCCGCCGTCGCCCACCGGCTTCCAGCTCACCTCCGGCGGTGGGCAGGCCGCCTCGAGCTCGTACCGCGCGACGGTGCGCATCGGCGGCGCGCCGCCGCATGGCGCCGCCGCCAGCGCCAACGTCCGCCTGACTCACCCCTGACCCACGAGGAGCAGCACATGAACCGCCTCATCCTGGCCGCCGTCCTCGTCGCCGCCACCGCCACCACCGCGCACGCCCAGTCGCGCGGCTTCATCCCCGTGCAGGGCAGCCTGACCGACGCCGAGGGCACCCCACTGGAGGGGCAGGTCGAGCTGCGCCTCACGCTCTACGGTGATCTCGCCGGCACCGACGTGCTCCACCAGGAGACCGCCACCGTCGAGGTCGACCACGGCCTGTTCTCGGTGTCGCTCGGGGCCGAGGTCGCGCTCGATCCCATCGTCTTCCAGGGCCTGTCGGACCTCTTCCTCGGGCTCAAGGTCGGCGCCGACGACGAGATGACCCCACGGCTGCCCATCGGCACCGTGCCCTACGCGGCGTGGGCCGACGGCGCCGCCGACAGCGCCCGCCTCGACGGCCAGACCCCCGACGAGCTCCAGGCCGACTTCGAGAGCGCGCTGGCCGGTCGCTACGCGCCGAGCTCGCAGGCGTGCGCCGCCGGCCAGGTCGTCACCGGCCTCGACGCCGTCGGCAACCTGGTGTGCGCCGACGACCTCGACACCGACACCGACACCACCTACAGCGGCGCCGACTTCGCGCTCAGCGGCCAGGGCTGCGCGCCGGGCACCGTCGTCACCGCGATCGCCGCCGACGGCACCCTCGCCTGCGCCGCCGACGTCGACTCGACCTACGACGGCTCCGACTTCGCCACCAGCGGCCAGCAGTGCGCCCCGGGCACCGTGGCCCAGGGCATCGCCGCCGACGGCAGCCTGAGCTGCGTGGCCGACCTCGACACCAACACCACGTACAGCGGCGCCGACTTCGCGCTCAGCAGCCAGCAGTGCGCCGCCAACGAGCGCATGGTCGGCATCGACGCCAGCGGCGCCATCCAGTGCGCCGCGGTGAGCCTCGTCCCGAGCGGCATGATCGCCTTCTTCGCCGGCGCCTGCCCGACCGGGTTCACCGAGTACACCGCGCTGCGCGGCCGCGTCGTCGTCGGCACGCCCGACGGCGGCACCGCCGAGGGCACCGTCGGCACCGGGCTGGCAGACCTCGCGGATCGCACCATCACCGACGTGCCGGCCCACGCCCACGCCGTCGGCGCCAGCGCGGCGCTGGTCTCGTCGACCGCCGGCGCCCACACCCACGCCGTCGACCCGCCGGCGACCAACGCCACCAGCGCCGGCGCCCACGGCCACGCGTTCTACACCGCGACCAACGACGTCAACAGCCCGTCGAGCCAGGGCTATCCGGCGAACAGCAACCACCTCGCCTTCCGCACCACCGATCGCCGCCAGGAGACTCGCGACAACGGCAACATCCTGTCCGGTGGCAGCCACACCCATGCCGTGGACATCGGCTCGTTCCCGAGCGGCAGCGGCGGCGATCACAGCCACACCCTGACGGTACCGGCGCACGCCACCGACGCCACCGGCAGCGCCGCGGTGGCGGTCACCATGCCGTACCTGCAGCTCACCGCCTGCGTCGCGCAGTAGCCTCGAAGGGCCACGCTGCGATCGCACTCGCGAGCGGCGCGTCCGGCCCCTGACGCTCACACCCGGCGGCGCGATCGTGCGAGGTTCCGCCGATGCGCGCGCTCGAACACCTCGGCCTCCCGCTGGTCTTCCTCCTCGCCGGCGCGTGCGGCCCCCAGGCACGCCAGAGCGAACCCGACGCCTGCGTCGGCACCGCGTGCCCCGCGTGCACCCCGGGCCAGACCCGCTGTGACGGCGACGCCCTGCAGACCTGCGGCGACGACGGCTGGGCGACGACCACCGAGTGTCCGCTAGCGTGTGACCCAGGCTACGGCTGCGTGGCGTGCGTGCCCGGGACCGGCACCTGCACCGGCGACATCTCGACGGTGTGTCGCGAGGACGGCAGCCGCTACGACGACGTCCTGTGCGACCCGGTCCAGGGCATGACCTGCGGCGCCAGCGGGCTGTGCGAGGGCGCGTGCTCGCCGGCGGCGCTCGGCGCCAGCTACTTCGGCTGCGACTACTGGCCGACCATCACCGGCAACCCGGTGGTCAACTCGTTCGACTTTGCCGTGGTCGTCGCCAACTCGAGCGACCTGCCCTCCGACGTCACCATCGAGGGCGGCGCGCTCGGGTCGGCGCTGAGCTTCACGGTGCCGGCCGGCGCGTCGGTGGTGCGCCAGCTCCCGTGGGTGGCCGCGCTCAAGCTGTGCAACGGCTCGTTCTCGTCGGAGTGCACCGGCGGCGGTCGCCCGACCGGTGCCCGCGTCAACGGCGGCGCCTACCACCTGCGCACCACCGCGCCGGTGACCGTCTACCAGTTCAACCCGCTGCAGTACACCGAGGGCGGCGGCACGCTGTCGTTCACCAACGACGCGTCGCTGCTGTTCCCGTCGACGGCCTGGGGCGACGACCACTACGCGGTGGCGTGGAACACGCTGCAGGGCGTGCACCCGAGCCTGCTCACGATCACCGCGGCCCACGCCGGCACCCAGGTCACGGTCACGCCGGCGGCCGACACCGCGGCGTCGCAGGGCGCGCCGGCGCTCACGCGCGGCGTGCCCCAGCTCATCACCCTGGACGCCGGCGACGTCGTGCAGCTCGGCACCCTCACCGGCGACCTGACCGGCTCGCGAGTGGAGAGCGACAAGCCGGTGCAGGTCATCGGCGGTCACTACTGCGCCAACATCCCCGACAACATGGGCTACTGCGATCACCTCGAGGACCTGATGCTGCCGGTCGACGCGCTCGGCGCCGACTACGTCATCAACGCGCCGGCGGTGACGACGATCCCCAACGGCAAGGTGCAGATGGTCCGGATCGTCGCCACCGAGGCCAACACCCACCTCGGCTACGATCCGCCCCAGGCCGGTGCCCCGGTCCTCATCGCCGCCGCGGGTGAGTGGGTGCAGCTCAGCAACACCAACGCCAGCTTCCGGCTCACCGCCGACAAGAAGATCGTGGTCGGGCAGTTCATGGAAGGGAGCACCGTCGCCGGCGGCACCGGCGATCCGTCGATGGCGGTGGCGGTGCCCGTCGACCAGTTCCGCAGCGACTACCTGTTCCACGCGCCGATCAACTACACGACCAACTACGTCGACATCACCGCGCCCGTCGGCGCCAGCGTGACCCTCGACGGCTCCCCGATCGCGAGCTGGACGCCGATCGGCAGCACCGGCTGGCAGCTCGCGCGGGTCACGCCGCTGCTCGCCGGCCCCGGCAACGACGGCAACCACCGCATCATCGGCACCACGCCGTTCGGGATCTCGGTCTACGGCTACGGCCAGGACACCAGCTACTGGTACCCCGGCGGACTCGACCTCGCCCGCGTCATCGTCGAGTAGCGCCGCCGCGCGCTCAGGCGCCGGTCGTCCGACGCCGATCGCGACCGAAGGCGTCCCCGAGCAGCGCCTCGCCGTGCATCGCGCGCTGCTAGCGACCGTCGCGGCGGATCCAGGTCGACGACTCGGCGGCCTCGACGGTGAGCGGCTCGCCGTCGACGGTCATCTGCTCCTCGACCTTGTAAGCGATCACGGCGACGTCGTCGGTGAGGCGCCGGACGGTCGCCTCCGACAGGCTGAAGTCGTCGAGCCTCCAGCCGCCCTGATGGAGCGTCTGGCCGAGCACCTCGCGGCCGAACTCGGCGACGCCGGAGGCGCCGGTGACCAGCGTCGGCTCGGTGCTGAGCGCTTGGATGGCGGCGGTGTCGAGGTCCTTGAGGGCCTGCCAGTAGCGCGTCTCCGCCTCGAGAATCTCGACCTCGATGGGCTCGTGGGGCTTGGACTCCATGGGCTCCTCCTTCGGTTGCGTTCGGGGTGACGCTCGGTGTTGCAGGGTCCGTGCCCTGTCGTGTCGAGCAGGCGCGACGTTGCGACGCCAGGTGATCGCGCACCGTCGCCTGGGCGCGACGGCACGGCGGGCGTGGCCGCACGATCGCCGACGACGCGCGCGCTACAGGAGGCCGCGGGCGACGCCGACGGCGACGATCGCCAGGCCGGCGGTGTTTAGCACGGCGTTGACCGACGCCAGCACCCAGCCGGTGGAGCGCTCGGCGAACTGATCGCGGGTGCCGCGCAGCCAGTTGACGATGCCCGAGGCGTCCTGGAACGCGGATGCCGCCACCAGCAGCACGGCGCCGGCGGTGGCCACCCCGGCCGGGAGCACCGCGAACAGCATCGCGAAGGCCAGGCCGAGCAGCATCAGACCCTCCTGCAGCGACACCTCGTGGGCGATGAGCAGCCAGCGGTGCTCGTCGAGGGTGCCGCGCAGGCGCTTGAGCGAGAGCAGCCAGCCGAGCACGAACGACAGGACGAGGTTGCCGACCCCGCCCAGCACCAGCACCTTCACCGCGGTCGAGCCGATCATTGGCGGCAGCGTATCCCGGCCGCGGGCGCCTCGGCGTGTGTCAGCATGCCGCCATGAAGAAGCGACTACTCGGCACCACCGGCCTGTGGGTCTCGGAGCTGTGCCTCGGCACGATGACCTTCGGCGGCAAGGGCTACTGGGAGGCCATCGGCAAGCTGACCCAGGGCGAGGCCAGCGACCTGGTGGCCCGCGCGATCGACGGCGGCATCAACTTCATCGACACCGCCGACATCTACTCCTTCGGCGAGTCCGAGACCCTGCTCGGCGCCGCCATCGCCGGCAAGCGCGACCACCTGGTGCTGGCCACCAAGGTGCGCGGGCGCATGAGCCCCGACGCCAACGACGTCGGCCTGTCGCGGGCGCACATCATGAGCTCCATCGACGGCAGCCTGCGCCGGCTCGGCACCGACCACATCGACCTCTACCAGATCCACGGCTGGGATCCGCTGACGCCGCTCGAGGAGACCCTGCGCGCGCTCGACGACGTCGTCCGCGCCGGCAAGGTCCGCTACGTCGCCGCGTCGAACCTCGCCGCCTGGCAGCTCATGAAGGCGCAGGGCCTCGCCGAGCGCCACGGCTGGTCGCGGTTCCAGAGCGTGCAGGCGTACTACACGCTCGCCGGGCGCGATCTCGAGCGCGAGGTGGTGCCGCTGCTGCGCGATCAGCGCATGGGGCTCCTGGTGTGGAGCCCGCTCGCCGGCGGCCTCTTGTCGGGCAAGTACACCTTCGACGGCAACGCCACCACGACGACCGAGGCCGGCGCCCGGCGCGCGAACTTCGACTTCCCGCCGGTCGACAAGGGCCGCGCCCACCGGGTGGTCGAGGCGATGCGCCCGATCGCGGCCGCACACGAGGCCTCGGTGGCGGCGGTCGCGCTCGCGTGGCTCCTGCACCAGGACGCGGTGACCAGCGTGATCATCGGCGCCAAGACCACCGCCCAGCTCGCCGACAACCTCAAGGCCCCCGAGCTGGTGCTCACCGCCGACGAGCTCGCGGCCCTCGACCAGGTCAGCGCGCTGGCGCCGGAGTACCCGGGCTGGATGATCGATCGCCAGAGCACCGATCGGCTCAAGCCGAGCTGAGCCACCTCACGTCCCGGCCGGGCGCGCGAACACGAGCTGCGCCGGTGGCGTGCCGAGGGTGGTTTCCATCAACGCGTCGACCTGGCGCAGCACGTACCAGACGCCGAGCGCGTTGGGGTGCAAGCCATCGGGCGCCATCAACGCGGTGGCCGGCATGGCCTCGCCGGGCCCGACCTCGACGGCGGCGCCGGCCGCGAGCGGCTCCGTCCACGAGGCGAACGGAACCACCAGCACCCGCGGATGGCCGCGGCCCCAGGCGCGGATCCGCTGGTTGATGGTGGCGAGCTCGTCCCCGGGCGGCACCGCGTCGGGCGGGATGAGCATGGGCGACGCGGTCACGATGCGCGGCACGTCACCGACCACGACCACCGCGCCGGCATCGCGCAAGCGCGCCAGATCGGCCAGGCCACGATCGACACGCGCGAGGCGATCGTCGGGCGAGGCCCCGTTGTAGGCGTCCCAGAACAGGTAGTCGATCGCGAACACCAGCTCGGCCTCGTCGGCGAGCGCCTCGGTCACCTGGCTCGTGCCGCTGGCGACCGCGTCCTGGAACATGAAGACGCTGGCGTGGCTGGTGACCACCGCCGTCGGCGCGGCCTCGGCGAGCGCGGTCGCGAAGGGCGTGCCGCCGAAGCCGGCCGACATGCTGGCGCCGACCACCACGATGCGTTGCGGCGACGGCGACGGCGACGGCGCTGACGCCGGCGGCGAGGCACACGCCGCGAGCACGCCGAACAGCAACCCCCGCGCGCGGGACATGGCCCAGCGTATCGCACCGGCGCGGCCGCGCCCGCCCGACCGCGGTCGGCGGGCAGGCCGCATCGCCTGCTCGCGGGCCTGCTCCTCGTCGCCGGGTGCGGCGGCGGCTGCGCCTCGGCTGGTTGCTCGGGATCCCGGTCTGCGCGTAGCTCACGCGGAGCGCGCGGCGTCGCCGCGCTCGACCGCGGCGACGTGCGCGCGGATCGCCGCGCACACGCGATCGGCGGCCTCGAAGGTCACGCCGTGACCGGCGTCGGGGATCTCGAGCAGCCGGGCGCCGGGGATGGCGCGCGCGAGGTGATCGGAGTGCGACGGCCGCACCAGGAGATCGCGCCCCGGGCGGATGACGAGCGTCGGCATCGCGATCTGGCCGAGCCGGTCGCGGGTGTCGTGGCGCATCACTGCGAAGAGCTGCCCGCGCAGGGTGCGGGGCGCCGCGCGCTTGCCCACCTGCGCCTGCATGCGGCGCGCGAGCACCGCAGGATCGGTCGCGGCCAGAAACTCCGGCGTGTACAGGAGCTGCGACAGCGCGCGCACGCGATCGGCCTCGGGGCCGAGGTTGGCCTTCGCGAAGCCGAGCAACCCGGCTCCGGTCGGCACCAGCCCGAGCGGGCCGCCGGCGTGGGTGGCGATGAGGGTGAGCGAGCGGACGCGCTCGGGCTCGGCCAGCGCCAGCTCCTGCGAGACCATGCCGCCGAGGCTGACCCCGACGAGGTGGTAGCGATCGAAGCCGGCGTCGGCGGCGACCCGGGCCGCGTCGGCGGCGAAGTCGCGCATCGTGTGGTGCCCGGAGAACGGCGCGCTCTCGCCGATGCCGCGGTTGTCGAAGGTGAGCAGCCGATGATCGTGGCCGAGCCCGTCGAGCTGCGGCTCCCACACCCGGCCGCGCATGCCGAGCCCCATCACCAGCAGCACCGCCGGCCCGCGCTCGCCGGTGCGCTCGTAGAACATCGGCGGCGACGACGCGGTGAACGACATACCCCTACGTAGCCCGACCGGGCCGGCGCGGAAAGGCCATCCGGGGCCGGTCGGGTCGTTCGCGATGGAGGGCGCCGGTGGGCTGCGCCCGGCGGCGACCCCGACCGGCACGAAATACTTGTATGGCCGTGTCGATCTGGCGCCGGCTCGAGCGTCGCCTGGTCACACCCCCCACGAGAGGATCGCCATGAGGTACCTGAGTTTCATCCGCAGCTCCGAGAAGTACCGCGACGCCGCGCCGCCGCCGGCCATGCAAGCGGCCATGGGCAAGCTCATCGAGAAGTTCTCTCGCGAGGGCGCGCTGGTCGACACCGGCGGCCTGGCCCCGATGCGCCAGGGCTTCCGCATGCGCCTCGCCGGCGGCAAGCTCACCATCACCGACGGTCCCTTCGTCGAGAGCAAGGAGCTCATCGGCGGCTGGGCGATCCTTCGGGCCAGCTCCCGCGAGGAGATCGAGCGGATCACCACCGAGTTCATGGAGCTGCACCGCGAGCACTGGCCCGACTTCGAGGCCGAGTGCGAGGTACGGCCCATCGAGTTCATGGCCAGCGACGCCCGCGGCGGCCAGTAGCGACCGCGTGGTAGCGTCGAGGCGTGGTCGGACGCGTCGAGCGAGTCTGCGCCGCTCTCGAGGCGGCCGCCGTGCGCTACCTCATCGTCGGCGGCGTGGCCGTCGTGCTGCACGGCTACCTGCGCACGACCGCCGACCTCGACCTCATCATCGGCCTCGACGCAGACAACGCCTCCCGGGCGATGACGGCGCTGGGCGCGCTCGGCTACCAGCCGCGGGCGCCGGTCGCGATCACAGCGTATGCCGATGGCGCGCAACGGCAGCGATGGATCGACGAGAAGGGCCTGACCGTCTTCTCGCGCTGGGACCCCGACGATCCAGGGGCTGAGCTGGACCTGTTCGTCGAGGAGCCGCTCGATTTCGAGGCGGCGTTCGCGCGTGCCGTGGTCTTCGACCTGACGACCACGCAGGCGCGCGTCGTGGCCCTGGACGATCTCCTCGCGCTCAAGCGGCGCGCGGGGCGGCCGCGAGATCTAGATGACATCGCGGCCCTCGAGGCCATCGCGGCAGGGGACCGATGAGCGAGCAGCGCCCCGCCGACGTTCCCTCCGGCTTCGACGAACACCGCGGGGCGCAGCTTCGGCGCGGCCTCGCGCCGACGCCGCGCGAACGGCTGGCGTGGCTCGAGCGGACCGTCGCCGAGCTACGCGAGCTGTTGGGCCGCGCTCGCCCGACGCGCTAGGGTGGCGCGGGAGCGGCGGCGCCAGGCGCCGCCGCCGGCGAGGGCGCACCCGTTCACTAGTGCGCTGAAGCCGCACCCCCACTACCACCGGCGCCACCGGAGGCCCGGGCCCTGCGCGCGTGCGCAGTGCAGATCCGGAGCGTGATCCACCGGGGAGATCCGGATCGCAAAAAATCGCGCGGACTTTCGATCACAAAAGTTGCCCGGGTGGATCCCCCACTTTCATATGTACGGACCAAGGGGGCGAACAAGCACATGGCACTGATCGAATTTGACGACATGAACCACGCGAAGATCCTCGTCATCGGCGTCGGCGGCGGCGGCGGCAACGCGGTCAACACGATGATCGCGGGCAACCTCGACGGCGTGGAGTTCGTGGTGGCCAACACCGACCTGCAGGCGCTGGAGGCCAACATGGCCCCGCACAAGATCCGGCTGGGCAACGCCCTGACCAAGGGGCTGGGCGCAGGCGCCAACCCCGAGGTGGGGCGCAAGTCGGCCGAGGAGTCGATGCAGCAGATCGCCGACTGCATCGCGGGCGCCGACATGGTGTTCGTGACCGCCGGCATGGGCGGCGGCACCGGCACCGGGGCCGCCCCGGTCATCGCCCAGGTCGCGCGCGACTGCGGCGCCCTGACCGTCGGCGTGGTCACCAAGCCGTTCGGGTTCGAGGGCAAGAAGCGCAGCCGCCAGGCGATGGACGGCATCAGCCGCCTCGAGGCCGCGGTCGACACCCTCATCGTCATCCCCAACAACCGGCTCTTGTCGCTGGTGGGCAACAACACGTCGATGGTCGACGCCTTCCGCAAGGCCGACAGCGTGCTGCTCAACGCGGTCCAGGGCATCTCCGACCTGATGACCGTGCCCGGCCTCATCAACGTCGACTTCGCCGACGTGCGCACGATCATGAGCGACATGGGCCGCGCGCTCATGGGCACCGGCATCGGCGAGGGCAAGCGCCGCGCGATCGAGGCCGCCGAGATGGCGATCAGCTCGCCCCTGCTCGAGGACGTCAACATCGAGGGCGCGACCGGCATCCTCATCAACATCACCGGCGGCCCCGACCTGACCCTGCACGAGGTCAACGAGGCGTCGTCGCTGGTGCAGAACGCGGCCCACGAGGATGCCAACATCATCTTCGGCTCGGTGATCGATCCCAACCTCACCGACGAGGTCCGCATCACCGTGATCGCGACCGGCTTCGACCGCGCCGAGAAGACGATGGTCGCGGTGCCCGAGACCTACGCCGCGCAGCCGGCGCCGACCCCGGCCCCGACCCGCCGCACCAGCTCGCAGCAGATCACGCTGCCGTACGAGGCCGGCAGCCAGGTCACCAAGGACTACCCGCCGCCCGCGGTCACCCCGCGCCGCACCACGACCCACCCGGGCTTCCGCGCCATGGCCGAGGTCGTCGAGGAGACCGAGATCGACGTGTCGTGGACCGACGCGCCGGCCGAGCCGGTCGCCGAGGCGGCGGTCGCCCGCGCGCTCGACGAGCTGTCGTCGGGCCACGGCGCCGACGAGTCGGGCCGCATGATGGCCGCCGGCTCCGGCCCGGCGGTGGTCGACGGCGCGCCGCTGGTGCAGCCGGCCCCGGCGGTGCTCCCGCGCCGCCCGACCGCGCCGCGGCCGAGCCTCAAGAGCGTGCTGGCCGCCGAGCTCGACGGCGACAGCGAGCTCGACGTGCCGACCTTCCTGCGTCGGCACAGCGCCGCCCACAGCTAGCGCCGACGGCGCTCCCCCCTCGAGGCCTCGCCACCCCGGCGGGGCCTCGCTCGTTTTCGGCGACGCGCCGACGCGGATGACAGCGGCGAGGTCGGCGCGGTACCACCGCCTGGTGTTCGCCGAGGCGTGGGCCAGGCCGCTGCTCGTGGTGCACGCCGTGGTGGCGTGCGCGGCGGTGGCGAGCGCGACCCACGCGGCGCTGTGGCTGCGGCGCCACCTGCGCGATGGCTCGCGCCTGCGCGCGACCCGTCGGTTCGGCACCATCACCGCGGCGCTCTTCGCGCTGGCCTTCGTCGGCGGGCTCGTGATCTACCCGACCTACCGGACCCGGGTCCGGGCCGAGCTACTCGACGATCCGATCGCCCTCACCGCCATGGTCGACGCCGAGGCCACCGCCCGCGCCGCCCGCGGCGAGCCGCTGCCGCCGCCCGAGGTGCGCGCCGCCCGCGCCGAGGCGCGCGTCGCCGACGCCGCCCGCGCCGCGCGCTGGTTCGACGTGAAGGAGTACCTGGCGCTCGTCGGGCTGCTGCTGGCGCTGGCCGTCGCCGTGATCCTGCGCGCGTGGACGCCGGAGGCGGCGCCGGCGATCGGCGGCATCACCCTCGGCCTCGCGCTCGCGACCGCAGCCTGCGGGTGGGCCACCGGCGTGATCGGCCTGCTCACGACCGCGTGGCGCGGCGTCTGAATCGGGCCGGGCCGCCTGGTACGATGGCGCCGTGACCGACCTCGCCCGCATCGACCTCCGCCTGGCCACCGAGGCCGACTGGCTCAAGGTGTTCGACCCTCGCGAGGCCACGCTGCGCCTGGTGGTCGCCGAGCCGCCCGCGGTCGGCGACGCCCTGCGGATCGACGTCGTGGTCGGCGTCGGCGGCCCGCTGGTGGTGCTGCGCGGCGAGATCGTCGATCACCAGGCGGCCGAGCCCGACGACGGCGACGCCACCCTCGTCATCGTCGCCCTCGGCCAGAGCGAGCGCGAGAAGATCAACTACGTCAACGGCTTCGTCCGCGGCGGCATGCTCAACCTGCGCGAGCGCCGGCGCCTGCCGGTGCGGCTCAAGGTCACCTACGGCGGCACCGCTGGCCCGGTCGACAGCGTGTGCCGCGACATCTCCGACGACGGCATCTTCATCGTCGCCGAGCGCCCGCTGCCGGAGGCGACCAAGCTGCACATGTTCGTCCACCTGCCGAGCGCCGCGCAGCCGCTGCAGCTCGCCGGCACCGTGTCGCACACGGTGGTGCCCGCCGACGACGACGTCCCCGGCATGGGCATCACGTTCACGCTCGACGCCCCGGGCGCGGCGGCGCTGCGGGCGGCGCTCGACCAGCTCGAGGCGCAGCTCGCCGACGGCTCGCTGCCGCCGACCTCGCTCGGGTGAGCGTGGGCGCGGGCGCCGAAGCTGACGCCGCCGTGGTGTGGCGCGACGGCGTCCACGTGGCGGGCACCGTGCTGTGGTGCGACGCCCGGCGCGCGCGCTCGGTGTGCTTCGTGTCGTCGGCCGATCGCCTCGGGCGCGCCGGCCACGGCCAGCTCGTCGGCACCCGCGAGACCTTGGCCCAGGTCCGCGCCACCCCGGCCGAGCGGCTGGTGGTGCCGTACCACCGGCCGTTCACCCTCGGCACCGTGCGGCTCGAGCTGGCGCCGAGCGGCCACGCCGTGGGCGCCGCCATGCTCACCACCGACGTCGGCGGTTGCCGCATCACCTACGCCGGGTGCGTGGCGCCCGACGGCGTCGGCCTCGGCGGCGCCGCGGCCGCGCGACCGTGCGACGTGCTGGTGGTGGAGGCCCGCTACGGCCTGCGCGAGCACGCGTTCCCGACCGCGACGGCGGCCGCGACCGCGCTCGCCGACTGGGCCCGCGAGGTGTGCGCAGGCGGGGCCGCCGCGGTGGTGCTGGTGTCGTCGGCGAGCAAGGGCCTCGACGTCGCCGCGCGGCTGGCCGCCGATGGCGTGGTCAGCGCCGGCCACCGCGCGCTGCACGACGCCGCGCGCGCGTTGCGTGCCGCCGGCGCCGCGGTGCCCGCGCTGCGCGGCCAGGTCGCGGCCGCCGGGCGCGCGCTGATCTGGCCGATGCGCGATCGCCGCGGGCTGGCGCGCGCGGTGGCCACGGTGCCCCACCGACGGGCGCTGGCCTCGGGCCTGGCCCGCGAGCCGGCCTGCGCGCGAGCTCGCCGTCGACGCCGCCTTCGCCTGGTCCAACGCCGCCGATCGCGATCGCCTGCTGGCGTTCGCGCGCGCCACCGGCGCCAGCGAGATCCACCTCACCGGCCGCTGCGCCGAGGAGGTCCGCGCCGCGCTCGGCCGCCGGCCCGGGTGCTGGCGCCGCCGCGGCAGCTCGCGCTGTGGGGCGGTGCGTGAGCAAGCGGCGGGTCGTCGTCGGTAACGCCCGGGTCCGGGCCGGGCTGCGGTGGCGCGCGCCGCTGGCCCTGCTGGTGTGGAGCCTGTGGGCGGCGCCGATCGTCGGCGGGCTGTGGGCGCTGACGATCCTGCGCGGCTGGGCCCGCGAGCTGCCCGAGGTGCCCGACCTCGCGGCCTGGCAGGCCACCGTGCCGCGGACCTCGCGGGTGCTCGCCGCCGACGGCACCGTGCTCGCCGAGCTGCCGTTCACCGACGGCGAGGTGGTCGGTCGCCGCGATCTGGTGCGCCTCGACGAGGTGCCGCAGGTGCTCGTCGACGCGATGCTCGCCGCCGAGGACGTCCGCTTCTTCACCCACCCCGGCGTCGACCTGCAGGCGGTGGTGCGCGCGGCGCTCGCCAACTACCGCGCCGGTCGCGTGGTCGAGGGCGCCTCGACCATCACCCAGCAGGTCGCGCGCAACCTGCTGCCCGTCGAGATCGGCACCGAGCGCAGCGCGCCGCAAGGTGCGCGAGGGCTGCTCGCGATCGAGCTCGAGCGTCGCTTCGACAAGCGCGCCATCTTCGAGGCCTACGCCAACTTCGTGTTCCTCGGCGCCGGCGCCCACGGCGTGGTGGCGGCGGCGCGGGCGTACTTCGATCGACCGCTGGCCGAGCTCGAGCTGGCCGAGGCCGCGCTCCTCGCCGGGCTGATCCAGGCGCCGAGCCGGCTCGATCCGTTCCGCGATCCGGCCGCGGCGCGGCGCGGCGCGACGAGGTGCTGCGCCGCATGGGGCGCGCCGAGCTGCTGACGCGGGCCGCCGGCGCGGCCGCCGCCGCCACGCCGCTGGCCCTGCGCCCGGCCCCGCAGCCCTACGGCACCATCGCGCCGTGGACCACCGAGCAGGTGCGCCGCATCCTCGCCGAGGAGCTCGGCCCCCAGCTGGCCCGCGGCGGCCTCGTCGTCGAGACCACCGCCCAGCCGGCGCTCGCGGCCGATGCCCAGGCGGCCGCCACCGAGGCCACCACGCGCCTCGATCACGGCGACGGCCCGCCGGAGATCGCCGCGATCGTGTGGGACCACCGCACCGGCTACGTCGACGCGCTGCTCGGCGGGCGCGACTGGCAGGCCAGCCAGTTCGATCGGGTGTTCCAGGGCTGCCGGCAGCCGGGCTCGACCTGGAAGCCGCTCATCTACGCCGCCGCCCTCGAGGACAACTCGATCACCCAGGGCACGCCCCTGCGCGACGCGCCGATCGCCGAGTACGACCCGCAGACCCACGTGCACTGGCGGCCCCGCGCCGGCCGCACCTACCGCGGCGTGGTGCTCGCGAGCGACGCCCTCGCCGCCTCGCTCAACGCGCCCACCGTCGACGTGCTCGGCCGGGTCGGGGTGCCGGCGGTGATCGACCTGGCGCGCCGGCTCGGCATCGACACCGACGTCGACGACGTCGGCCCGATGGCGCTGGGAGCCTCGTGCGTGAAGCCCATCGAGCTGACCCGCGCCTTCGCGGTGCTGGCGCGCGGCGGCTGGGCGGTGCCCATCCGGCTCATCACCCGCATCACGCGCGACGGCGAGGTGCTGCTCGATGCCGCCGCGGCCCAGGATCCGCACCTGGCCCCGACCCGACGCCTCGATCTGCTGGCCGCCGCCGCCGGGCAGTCGCCGGCGGGCCAGCTCGGGCTGCCCGATCACTCGCCGATCGTCGACGCGCGCACCGCCTTCCTCATCGACGACCTCTTGACCGGCCCGGTCACCCGCGGCACCGCGCGCGACGCCCGCCGCCTCGGTCGCCCGGCGGCCGGCAAGACCGGCACCACCAACGACAACACCGACGCCTGGTTCGTCGGCTTCACCGGGCGGGTCACCGCCTCGGTGTGGCTCGGCCACGACGACCCGCGCACCCTGCTCGGGCCCGACGACGACGGCGCCGGCGCCGCGCTGCCGGTGTGGATGACCCTGGTCCGCCGCGCCGAGGGCGAGCGCCCGCCCCAGCCGGTGCCGGGGCCGCCGCCCGAGGGGCTGGTGCAGACCCGGATCGACCGAGAGACCGGCTTCCTGGCCGCCCGCGGCGGGGTCGACCTCTGGTTCAAGCCCGGCACCGAGCCGACCCAGACCGCCGAGGGGCCCCGCGGCGAGGGCGCCGACCTCGGCCGCGCCAGCCGCTCGTTCTGAGCTGCGGCGCCCGCGGCGGCGCTGGCGATGCCGCCGCGTCCTGGTGCTATGCTGCGCACGCCATGTTCGGCATGGGTGGAGGCGAGATCATCCTGATCCTGGTGATCGCGCTGATCTTCTTGGGTCCCGAGAAGCTGCCCGACGCTGCCAAGTCGATCAGCAAGGGGATCCGCGACCTGCGCGGCGCCACCCGCGACATCTCGCAGACCATCGAGAACGACGAGCAGATCGGCGGCGCCATCCGCGACATCAAGAGCGCCCTGCGCGGCGACGAGCCGCGGCCCAAGCCGCGCCTGCCCAAGAAGCCGCCGCCGAGCGCGACCCTCGGCGAGGGCGAGGCCGCCGGCCTGGCGGCTGCTGGCGCGGTGGCCACCGGCGACGCGGCGACGACGACGACCGCCGAGCCCGCGCTGCCGGCGACCGAGGCGTCGGCCCGGGTGACCCTGCCGCCGACCGCGGGCGAGCGCGCCGAGCCGGCCGGCGACGGCGACGGCGACGGCGATCCCGGCGAGCAGCTGGCGCAGCTCGTGCGGCCCGCCACCGGCACCGTCGGCCGCGCCGCCCCCGCGCGCGCCGCCACCGACGACGCCGCGACGGCCAGCTCGGCCGCGCCCGACGACCCGGCGCCAGCGGACGTCCCCCGTGGCTGAGCGTCCCGCGGCCCGGCGCGCGGCCCCGGCGACGCCGCCGACCGATGAGGTCGACGCCAGCCGCATGCCGTTCCTCGCGCACCTGCGCGAGCTGCGCGATCGCGTCCGCAACGCCTCGATCGCGTTCGTGATCGCGTTCATCGGCTGCTACATCTTCAGCACCGACATCTACGACTGGCTGCGGGTGCCGCTCGACGACGCCTGGCGCTCGCACAAGGACGTCCTCGGCAACACGCCGCTGATGAACTTCAAGTCGGTGACCGAGCCGTTCTGGGTCTACCTGTCGGTGTCCTTGTGGGCCGGCATCTTCGCGGCCTCGCCCTTCATCTTCCACCAGCTCTGGCAGTTCATCGCGCCGGGCCTGTACAAGCGCGAGCGCCGCATCGGCATCGCCTTCGCGGCCACCTCGGCCCTCCTGTTCATCGCCGGCGGTGCCTTCTGCTACTACTTCGCGCTCGAGCCGATGTTCACGTTCCTGCTCGGCTACGCCGGCAGCACGCTGCACCCGCAGCTGATGATGAGCGAGCACCTCGAGCTGTCGCGCAACATGATGCTGGCGTTCGGCGCGGTGTTCGAGCTGCCGCTGCTCATCCTGTTCCTCGCCGGCATCGGCCTGGTCACCCACCGCAGCCTGTGGAAGTTCAACCGGTGGTTCATCGTGCTCGCGTTCATCATCGGCGCGATCCTCACGCCGTCGCCGGATCCGGTGGCGCAGGTGATCATGGCGCTGCCGATGGTGGTGCTCTACAACCTGTCGATCCTCGGCGCGTTCATCGTCACCCGGCGCCGAGAGCGCGCGCAGGCGGCCGACGGTGGGCCGACGCCGGCGCGCGACGAGGACGAGGACGAGGACGAGCGCTGACGGCCGTGGGCACGGGCACGGGCACGGGCCCACGCCCGATGACCAGGCCAGCCACGGGAATCAGGCGGTGAGGCGATCCCAGTCGAGCCGGCGGAACCACACGTAGGCGAGACCGCCAGACACCACCGCCCACAGAAAGATCGAGGTCATCGCCAGATCGCGGCGCGCCTCGTCCTTCTCCGCGCGCCACGCGGCGCGGCGCACGTCGAGGCGCGCGTACTCCTCGGCGTCGTACACCTTGGCCTGCTCGGCGTTGACCTTGGCGTCGATGGTCGCGAACGCCGAGCCCTCGCGCACCGCGCCGATGACGTGGGCGGGGATGAAGCCGAGCACGATCGACAGCGCCACGCCGACGGCGAAGCGGGTCTTGCCATCGGCCAGCCGCCGGCGCAGGCGCGTGATCGGGCTCGGCGCGGCGGCGGTCACCGGCGCCGGCGCCACGGCGGCGGGATCGACGCCGAAGGCGGCCTGGCCGTCGATCGCGGGCAGCCCGGTCCCCGACGACGACGGGCTGGGCGGCGGTGGGGCCGGGGCCGGGGCCGGGGCCGGGGCGGGCGCCTCGACGTCGAGATCCATCTCGATCGCGCCCTCCTCCTCGGGCGGCGCGAATAGATCGACCGGCTTGGTCGTCGGGCCGCCCGGGATCGGCGGCGGCGGCGAGGTCGGGACCGGCCTGGCGGCGTCGCTGCCGTCGAGGGCCGACAGCGAGAAGGTCTCGGCGCGCGACAGCGCCCCGAGGTCGGCCGGCGCCCCGGTCTCGACGCTGAACGCCGCCGACAACCCGCTCTGGTAGGTGCCGCTGGTGGTGCGCGCGACCGCCGGGGCTGGCGGCGACGGCGTCGGCGCGCGCGCCGGCATGCTCGGCGGTCGCACCGGCGGCGGCGCGGCCAGCGCCGCGGCGGGCCGGCTGGAGCCGGAGCTGACCACGTTGCCGGCGCCGTCGACGATCGAGCACACCGCACCCAGCCCTTCGAGATCGGCGCGGTAGCTCTCGGCGACCGCGAGCTCCGGCGTCGCCTTCACCCGCATGCGCCCGCGCTCGAGGCGCGCGGCGAGCTCGGCCTCGGGCATGCCGTAGCGCGCGGCGATCGCCCGCGCCAGGTCGGCGGCGGCGCCGGGCCCCTGCGCGCGCGGCCGCTCGATGAAGACCTGGTACGAAGCGTCCACGCAGCGATGGTAGCAGCGCCGGCCGACCGGGATCTGCACCGGCTCGCCGAGAACTTGCCCGTCGACCCAGGCTCCCGCAGCGTTGGGACATGCACCTCGGCACGTCACGCATCAGGGTCTCCCTTGCGATGTCGAAGCGGCGCCTGCGGCTGGGCACCAGCCACGGCGGCGCGCCGTCGCACTGGGTCGCGCCGTCCAAGGATCCGGAGCCGCCGCGCGCCGCCGGCGGCAAGCCCGGCAAGAAGAAGCACCGCTAGCCAGGCGGCGGCGGGATCCCCAGGCGCGCCCGCGCCTCGGGGTGGGCGTCGAGCACCGGCGTCACCACGGCTACCACGTCGTCGCCGTCGACGGCGTCGAGCAACGCGCACACCAGCGCACCGACCGCCGGCTCCGCGCACGCGGCCCGGGCCAGGACGTCCTCGCGCGCACGCGGCAGCCGCCGATCGCGCCCCCAGCCGCGACCACTCCAGCGGAGCTCGTCGACGTCGCGCGCGACCCACAGCCGCGCGTCGCGCGCGAACGCGATCGTCGACGTCGCGCGCCGGCGCCACAGATCCGTGAGCAGCACGCCGTAGAGCACGCACGCCAGCGTCGGCTGGACCCGCGCGAGCTCCTCGTTCACCCGGTCGGCGAGGGCGTCGTCGTCGGGGAGCTCGAGGTCGTCGCAGGTGACCAGGTCGGGCTCGTCGAGCCGCAGGCCGCGCCGCTCGCCGAGGTCGTCGCGCACCAGCGGCCCGAGCGAGCGTTGCCCGTGCAGGCGCGCGCGCGGGCCGACCGCCTCGCCGGCGCGCACCGCCACGAACGGCCACTGATCGAGCCCGAGGGCGAGCACGGTCAGGTGGTGCGGCTCGGACCAGCTCGGCGGTGTGGTGACCAGGCGCGGCGCGAGCTGCGCGAGCAACCACGCCAGCTCATCTCGGCCGTGCTCGACCGCGCGCTCGAACTGCATCGCGACCTCGCCGCTACGGCGGGCAATCCCCGGGGCAGGCCTCGCCGGCGTCGCACAGGTGATCGCCGCACACCGGCGTGCACGCGCCGCAGTCGGCCGGGCACAGCCGGCAGCTCTCGACGCCGGAGCACGTGCCGTCGCCACAGCGCGGCTCGGCGACCTCGGGATCGCACACCTCGGCGAGCGCCAGCGGCGGCGCGCAGGTCGGCGCGCACACCCCCCAGCAATCGTCGTCGGCGCAGCCGATCAGCCCGTCGTGGTCGACGTCGAAGCCGCCGGTGCACACCTCGGCCGCGGCGTCGGAGACGTAGGCCAGGCGCGTCACTGACAGATCGCTGCTCACGCCGATCATGCCGCCGTCCCACGGCGCCGGCAGCACGTCGATCGACGGCAACACCTGCGGCGCGGCGATCGGCTCCCAGCGCCCCGCCCGCCACTCCCAGGCACGCCGACCTCGCCGTCGTCGCCGGTGCCGCCGATGAGCCGCAGCGCGCCGCGGGCGCCGTCGAAGGCCAGCGACGCGCCGAAGCGCGGCGTCGGCGCACCCGCCGGATCGAGCGGAGGCGCCACGAACACCCACGCCGCGCCGTCCCAGCGACGGGTGTCACCGAGGATCTGGTTGCCGCGGCGACCACCGAAGAGGACCACCTCGCCGGAGACCGGATCGAAGGCCGCCGCGGCGCTAAACCGCGACGTGATCGCGGCCGCGCCCTCGGCCACCCGGGTCCACGCCGCGCCGTCCCACGACCAGGTGTCGTCGAGCTCGTCGCAGCCGTCGTTGCCTCCGACGAGCAGCACCACGCCGTGCGTCGAGTCTGCGACCAGGGTCGCGTCGCGCCGCGCCTGTGGCACCACGGCGGGCGCCGCCTGCTGCCACGCCGCGCCGTCCCACAGCCAGGTGTCGGCCAGGAGGTTGCTCCCCACCTGGCACGGATCCGACTCCACGGGCGAGCTCCGCCCGCCGAAGACCACGATCTCGCCGCGCGCGGGATCGAACGCGATCGCCGCTCGGTCGCGCGCCGGCGGCCGGGCGCCGGCGTACTCGCGCCAGCTCGTGCCGTCCCACCGGTGGACCTTGTTGCTCACGCCGAACGACGGGCCGGTGGTGGTGCCCCCGACGGCGAGGATCTCTCCGCGCAGTGGATCGGCGGCCAGCGCGGCGGCGCCATGCCCCAGGTTGACCGCGGCGTTCGCCGCCGCCTTGCGCCACGACGAACTGGAGGAGCCCCGGGTCCAGGTCGACGTCTGCAGCTCGAACTGGCTGGCGCCGGTCGTGACCAGGTGGGAGCTCGTCGCGGTGTGGTAGCTGAGGACGTGGTCGGCGACGTCGGGCAACCCCGTGGTTGGCACCTGCATCCACGCGACCCCATCCCACGCCCAGGAGTCCGGGTAGTAGCTCGTGCTCATGCCGCCCGAGATGAAGGTCGAGTGCCGGCCGCCGACGATGGTGATGCCTCCGCGCGCGGCGTCGTACGCCATGGCGTGCTCGGCGCGAGCGTGCGGCCCTCCGAGCACGACCGCCAGCTGCCAGGCGGTGCCGTCCCACTCCCAGGTGTCGTCGAAGAAGTCGATGCCATCCCGGCCGCCGAAGAGCACCGTGCGATCACGGTCGGGATCGTAGGCCATGGTCGATCCCACCCGCGCCGGCGGCGAGACGCCGGCCGGGGTGACCTCGCGCCAGGTGAGGCCGTCCCAGGCCCAGGTCTCGGCGACGACGCCGCCGGCGGTGGTGCCGCCGAAGATCAACACCCGGCGGCGGGCGCCGTCGTAGGTCATGGCGAAGTCGGTGCGCGGCGACGGCGAGCCCGCCGCCGGGGTCACGTCATGCCAGGCGGTGCCGTCCCAGGTCCAGGTCGCGTTGCTGTTGCCGCCCTCCGACGGCGCGTTGCCGCCGAAGAGCACCACCACCGCGCGGGCGGCGTCGTAGGCCAGGCCGTGCCCGCCGCGCGCCGCGGGCACCGCGCCGACGGGCGTCACCCACCGCCACTGCACGCCGTTCCACTCCCAGGTGTCGTCGAACATCGACGCGTTGCCACCGGCGCCGCCGAACAGGACGCTGACCTGCCGGGCCGCGTCGTAGGCGATCGCGGCGTTGGTCCGACGCGGCGGCACCAGCAGGTTGGGCCAGCGCGGCGTCAGCGCGAGCGTCTCGGCGGTGCACCGCTGCGAGCAGCCGTCGAGGCTCCGCTGGTTGCCGTCGTCGCACGCCTCGCCGACGATGAAGTCGACCACGCCGTTGCCGCAGGTCTCGTCGGAGTCGCAGCCCGGGGCGCAGCCGTCGCCGGAGGCCAGGTTGCCGTCGTCGCACGCCTCACCCACGTCGAGCACGCCGTTGCCGCACCGGGGCAAGATGCACGTGGTCCGGCAGTCGTCGTCGTCGGCGGCGTTGCCGTCGTCGCACTGCTCGCCGGGGTCGCGCACGCCGTTGCCGCAGGTCTCGTCGGAGTCGCACGCGGCCGCGCAGCCGTCGCCGTCGGCGTGGTTGCCGTCGTCGCACGCCTCGCCGAGCTCGGCGTCGACCACGCCGTCGCCGCAGATCGGCAGCGTGCACCCGGCCTGGCAGCCGTCGCCGGAGGCCGTGTTGCCATCGTCGCACGCCTCGCCGGCGTCGCGCACGCCGTTGCCGCAGGTCTCGTCGGAGTCGCAGGTCGCGGTGCAGCCGTCGCCGGAGACCTGGTTGTCGTCGTCGCAGACCTCGGCGCCGCTCACCAGGCCGTCGCCGCAGCGCTCGAACACGCACACGCCGGCGACGCAGTTGCCGGTGAGCGCCGCCGACAGCGGGCACGGGTCGTTGTCGCCCAGGCCCTCGCAGGCGCGGAGCTGCGGCGGGGCCACGCACACCCCGAGCCGACACTCGGTGTCGACCGGGCACACCACCCCGTCGTCGCACACCACCGACGGATCGGCGATGCACCCCGCCGCGCCGACGAGCGCGACCGTCCACCACCCCGCGCGACCACGGCTCATCATGGGCAATCTCCCGGGCAGGTGTCCACGCTCTCGTCGCCGGCGCAGGAGCCGTCGCCGCACACCGGCGTGCACGGGCCGACGTCGTCGGGGCAGGTGTGGCAGTCCTCGAGCGGGGCGACCACGCCGTCGCCGCAGAAGCCGAGGGCGGGGTCGGCGGGGTCGCAGGTCGCCGCCTCGGCGGCCAGCGGCGCGCAGGCCGGCGTGCACCGTCCCCAGCAATCGTCGTCGTCGCAGCCGATCCGCAGATCGCCGTCGCGATCGTCGGCCGCGGCGCAGCTCTCGGCGGTGGTGCCCGGCGCGAACCCGAACCAGGTCGTGCCCGGTGCCGGCGCCTGCGGCACCGCGGCGCCGGTCGCGCGCACGATGCGGCCGGCGCGCGCGTCGTAGCCGGCCGCGGCACGGGTGGCCGGCGTCGGCGTCGGCGTCGCGGCCAGCCGCTCCCACCCGGCGCCGATCCACCTCCAGGTATCGACCAGCACCTGGCCGTCGGCGAGGGCGCCGCCGGTCATCACCGCGGCGCCCAGGCCGGGGTCGTACACCAGGCTCAGCCCGGCCCGCGTCGGCGGCGACGCGCCTGGCTCAGCAGACGGCGCCACCGCGCTCCAGGTGGTGCCGTCGAACAACCAGGTGCTCGCGGCATCCTCGACGGAGTTGGACACGGTGCCGCCGAAGAGCAGGAGGTCGATCCCGTCCGCCGAGGCCCGGGCCAGGCCGTGCCACGCGCGCGGCGCCGGGGACGTCGCCGGCGCGAGCTGGGTCCAGCCGCCGGCGTCGTAGGCCCAGGTGTCGGCGCGGAGCGTGCCGTCATCGCCACCGAAGAGGATGAGGCGGTCGGCGCCGGGATCGGCCGCCATCGCCGCGCCGGTGCGTCCGCTCGGGCCGGCGCCCAGCACCTGCGCCCAGTCGGCACCGTCCCACTCCCAGGTCTCCGCCGACTTCGGCGGCACCAGCCCGGCACCGCCGAAGAGCACCACCTTGCCCGACCACGGCGCGTAGGCCATCACGTGGCCCGAGACCGCCGGTGGCGACGTCGTCGGCGCCTGCCCCACCCAGCTACCGTCGAACCAGCGCCAGGTCTGCCCCAGGGGCAGCACGTTCCAGCCGCCGAAGAGCACCAGCCCGCCGGTGCCGTCGTCGGCCATCGCCGCCGCCTCGCGGATGCTCGGCGCCGCGGGCGCCGCCGCGTTGCTCCACAGATCGCCGGCGAGCTCCCACGGCCGCTCGGCGACCGGCACGCCGCCGACGAGCACCGTCTGCGAGCGCGCGATGTCGAACGCCATGGCGTGGCCCGACCGCGCGCTGGGACCGTTCGCCGTCGACGCCGTCCACGCCGCGCCATCCCAGCGCCAGGTATCGGCGAGCAGCGAGTTGCTGAACGTCATCCCGCCGAACAGCACGATCCCGCCGGCCGCGGCGTCGAAGGCCATGGCGTGGGCCTGCCGCGGGCTCGGCGCAACCCCCGGCGAGACGTCCTCCCAGCCGTCGACGCCGCGCCGCCAGGTGTCGGCGAGCAAGCCCGCCAGCTGGGTGCGACCGCCGAAAAGCACCAGCTCGCCGCGCACCGGATCGCTGGCCATCGCCGCACCGAAGCGCGCGCTGGGCGTGGCCGTGGTGACCTCGGTCCAGCCGCTGCCGTCGAGGGTCCAGCAGTCCGAGCGCACCTGCGGCGGCGGCCCCACCACCTGCCCGCCGCACAGCTCGACGACGCCGCGCCGTCCGTCGAAGGCCATCGCGGCTGCACGCCGCACCGACGGACGCGCGGCGCTCTCGACGGGGTACCAGCCGGCGCCGTCCCAGCGCCAGGTATCGCGCAGCTCGCCGACCGCGAGCCCACCGCCGAACAGGATCACCCCGCCCAGGGTCGGGGCGTACGCCATCGCGGCGTCGGCGCGGGCCGGCGGCGACTCCCGCGGCAGCACCTGCACCCAGGCGGCGCCGGTCCACTCCCAGGTCTCGTCGAGGAGCGCGCCGGAGACGTCGGTGCCGCCGAACATCACCACCCGTCCGCGGGCGGCGTCGTACGCCAGGCTCGCCCGGGTCCGCGCCGCCGGCGTCGCCAC
This sequence comes from Kofleriaceae bacterium, assembly GCA_041389945.1. GTDB lineage: Bacteria > Myxococcota_A > Polyangia > Haliangiales > Haliangiaceae > JAWKQW01. Next base: position 137,332 of record JAWKQW010000009.1, on the reverse strand, counting down.
CCCGACCACCGTCCACCGCGGGATCTCCGCGGTGCAGTCGGCGGCGCAGCCGTCGCGGATCCGGGTGTTGCCGTCGTCGCACTGCTCGCCGACGGCGACGTCGACCAGGCCGTTGCCGCACGCCTCGTCGGAGTCGCACCCGGCGGCGCAGCCATCGCCGGACAGCAGGTTGCCGTCGTCGCACACCTCCTCCGGATCGACGACGCCGTCGCCGCAGCGCTGCTGCACGCAGGTCGCCTGACAGCCGTCGCTGTCGACCAGGTTGCCGTCGTCGCACTCCTCGTCGGGATCGAGCACGCCGTTGCCGCACGCCTCGTCGGAGTCGCAGCTGGCGGCGCAGCCGTCGCCGTCGGTGGTGTTGCCGTCGTCGCAGAGCTCGCCGGCGTCGAGCACGCCGTCGCCACAGCGGGGCAGCGCGCAGTCCGCCTGACAGCCGTCGCCGCCGGTGGTGTTGCCGTCGTCGCACGCCTCGCCGGCGTCGCGCACCCCGTTGCCGCAGCGCTCGTCGGACCGGCAGTCGCGCGCGCAGCCATCGCCGTCGACGGTGTTGCCGTCGTCGCACACCTCGCCCGGATCGAGCTCGCCGTTGCCGCACGAGCTCGGGATGCAGCGACCGCCGCGACACACGCCGGCGCCGAAGCCGGTGACCTCGCAGGCGGCGAGCTCGCCCTGGCCGGCGCAGGCGCGCAGCTCGTCGACGGCGACGCAGCCCTCGGCGGTGCACGCCTGCCCCGGCGGACACACCACGCCGTCGTCACACACCTCACCACCAGCGTCGAGGCAGGCCACCAGCGATGTCGTGATCAGGCCGGCGGCCATCGTCGCCCAGGGACTTCGCCTGCCCACCACGTCGCGAGCGTACCAAGGCTGGTGCGCGTCCGGCAGCCTCGTGCGATCGTCGGCGCTGCCCCAGGCGAGCCTCGACGATGCAACACCCACCAGGACCTACCTTGACCACGGCGCGGCTGGTGCTGCGCCCGCCGGTGCTGGCCGACTTCGAGGGATGGGCGTCGATGATGGCCGACCCGGTGGCCACCGAGCACCTCGGCGGGCCGCAGCCGCGGGCGGTGGCGTGGCGGTCGTTCTGCACGATGGCCGGCGCGTGGGCGCTGCAGGGCTTCGCGATGTTCACCGTGCTCGAGCGCGCTACCGGTCGCTGGCTCGGGCGCATCGGGCCGTGGCAGCCCGAGGGCTGGCCCGGCACCGAGGTCGGCTGGGGCCTGGCGCGGCAGGCGTGGGGGCAGGGCTACGCCACCGAGGCCGCGACCTGCGCCATCGACTGGGCGTTCGACACGCTCGGCTGGGACGAGGTCATCCACGCGATCGCGCCGAGCAACCTGCCGTCGCGCGCCCTCGCCGAGCGCCTGGGATCGACCCTGCGCGGTCCCGGTCGGCTGCCGCCGCCTCACGGCGACGCCCCGATCGACATCTGGGGTCAGGATCGCGCCACCTGGCGCGCGCGCCGCGGGTAGAGCGGCCTCGATCGTGGCGAGCTAGCCGCCGGCTTCGTCGAGGCCGGCCCGGGCGCGCAGGTTGTCGGGGTCGAGGGAGAGTGCCTTCCGGAAGGCGGCGGCGGCGCTCGAGCGATCCGAGGTGTTGAGGTAGGCCTCGCCGAGCAGGACCTGGACCCGGGCGCTGCGCGGCGCCAGCTGGGCTGCGCGCTTGAGGTGCCGGACCGCGTCGGCGTAGAGCCCTTGCTGGGCGGCGACCTCGCCGAGGCCGATGGTGGCGGCGAGGTTCGCGCCGTCGAGCTCGAGGGCGCGCTTGTAGTTGGCGGCGGCGTTGGCGGCGTCGCCGGTGCGCAGCGCGCGATCGCCGGCGGTGACGTACGGCGCGGCGGCGTCGGCGGCGGGCGGCGGCGCGTAGGGATCGACCGGCGCGGTGCCGCTCGGATCCGACGCCGCCGGGCGCGCGTCGGGCGCGCGGTACGGATCGACCGGCGTGGTCGGCGGCCGCGGCCGGGCGTCGGGGCGCGGCGTGCTGGTCGGGCGCACCGGCGTGGTCGGGCCCGCGCCCATGTCGACCACCGCCGGGGTGGTGGTGGTCGCCGTGCGGCGAGCATCGACCGGCGCGGCGTCGGGCGGCGGCGGCGCGGCGTCAGGCGGCGGACGCGCGGCATCGGGCGTCACCACCGCGACCGGACGGGTCGCCGCCGGCGCCGGGATCGCGACCGCGCGCGACACCATGACGATGACCGCGCCGAGCAGGCCGATGCCGACCACGCCGCCGACGATCCACGCGATGCGGCGGTTGCGACGCTCGAGGTACTCCTCGTAGCTGAGCCCGGCGCTGCTGCCGCTGCGATCGTGCCGGCTCGGCGCGATGAGGTTGCGCGCGCGCTGGCGCCGGCGCGCCTCGTAGGCCTCGTCGTGGGAGTCGTCGGCCTCGGCCGCCAGCCGATCGCCGTCGGCGAACCACGCCGCCGAGTCCGACAGCGGCGCGCTCGGTGCGCGCTCGACCACGCCCGACGACGCCGGCCCGCCGCCGGTCGGCGCCCGCCCGGCGCCGCGCCCGGGCAGGCGCCCGGTCATGGCCGGCTCGTCGTAGATGGGCTCGGTCGCGGCGATCGCCGACACCGGCACGCCGGCGCGCGGGGTGCCGGTGCGCGCGCGCGCCGGGCGCGCCGCCACCTCGCCGGCGGCGGTCGGCGCCATCGACGACGACACCGACGCCGCGGCGTTGCCGGCGACGGTGAGCGGCGACGGCCACGGGGTCGCGCCGTCGCGCAGCGTGAGGTCGGCCGGCGCCGGCCCGAGCTTTTCGAGCGCGCGGGTCGCCGCCACCGGCGGGATTGTCTCGCGCCCGCGCGCGGTGGCCTCCTCCAACACCACGCCCGTGGCGAGCCCGGTGCGCAGCGCCTCGACCATGCGGGTCACGGTGGCGAACCGATCGTCGGGCTGCTTGGCCAGCATGCGCGCGACCGCCGCCTCGAGCCACAGCGGCACCCCGGGCCGCTTGCTCGGCAGCGGCGCGGGCGCCTCGCTGACGTGCTTGGTGAGCACGTCGAACACCCGGCTGCCGACGAAGGGCGGCGCGCCGGTGAGCATCTCGTAGGCGACGCAGCCGAGCTGGTAGATGTCGGCCCGGCGATCGATGCGGTCGCCGCGGGCCTGCTCCGGCGACATGTAGCGCGGATCGCCGAAGGTCATGCCGAGGCTGGTCGACGCCGCCTGGGCGTCGGGCTCGACCAGCTTGGCCAGGCCGAAGTCGAACAGCTTGACGAAGTTGGCCTTGCCGCGGCGGACCGCGAGGAACACGTTGCGCGGGCGCAGATCGCGATGGATGAAGCCGATGGCGTGGGCCTCGACCAGCGCCTCGCCGACCTGGATGAGGATGTCGGCGACCTGCTCGAACGGCAGCTGGCGCTCGCGCGCGATGACCAGGTCGAGGGTCTCGCCCTCGAGCAGCTCCATCGCCAGGTACAGCCGGCCGTCGGGGGCGCGCCCGAAATCGTGGATCTCGACGATGTGCTCGTTGTCGAGCTCGCCGACGCTGGTCGCCTCGCGCCGGAACCGCTCGAGGGCGAGGTCGTCGCGCGACAGCTCGTGGTGCAGCACCTTGATCGCGACCCGCCGGCGCAGGGTCACGTGCTCGGCGCGATAGATCGTGCCGGAGGTGCCGTCGCCGAGCTTCTCCTGGACCAGGAACCGCTCGCCGAGCACCTTGCCGAGCAGCGGGTCGGCGGCCTGGTCGCGGACCTTGGCCGAGCCGCAGTTGGCGCAGAACAGCGCGGTGTCGGCGTACTGAAACCGGCAGCTGTGACAGGTGACGGTGCCGGCCGACATGCGTGCTTGGGGAGTCTAACGCACGGCGCCCGCCGGGGCGCTGGCCGGTCGCAACCGGGATGCGCCGGAGCCCGCGTTTTGCCGGGAACCATCCGGCGGCGCGCGGGTGTAAGGGGTGATGCTCGCCGTTGCCATGAAGCCGGGTCCACCCGGGCAGCCCGACGCCCGGGCCGACGTCGACGACCTCACGCTCCGCCGGGCCCAGCGCGGCGACGCCCTGGCGCTGCGGCGGTTGCTCGAGACGCACCTGGGCACCCTCCACGCGCTGGTCTGGCGGCTGGCCGGGCCGGCGCGTCGGGCCGACGTCGACGACCTGGTCCAGGACAGTCTGATCCGCATCGTCGGCGCCCTGCCGCGGTTCGATCCGGCCGGTCCCGCGCGCCTGTCGACGTGGATGCTGACGATCGCGACCCGGGTCGTGCTCAACGCCGCGCGCCGGCCGCTGCCCGGGGCGCTTCCCGACGAGGACGCCGGCGGCGACCCCGACCTGCTGCCGTCGGCCCAGCTCGAGCGCCGGCAGCTCGGCGCGGCTCTGGCGGCCGCGGTGGCGGCGTTGCCGGCCGATCAGCGCGCGGTGCTGGTGCTGCGCGACTACCACGACCTCGACTACACCGAGATCGCCGCGGCCCTCGAGCTCGAGCTGGGCACGGTGAAGTCGCGGCTGTGTCGCGCGCGCCAGGCGGTGCGCGCCGAGCTCGAGCGCCGGCTGCCCGAGTGCGTTGGAGGTGCGCGATGACGTCTCGATCCGATCACGACGCGCTCGACCGCGAGCTCGCCGACAGCCCGCTCGCCGGGGTCGACCTGGAGGCGTGGCACGTGCCCGCCGCCGATCCGAGGGTGATCGACGCCGCGCTCGCCGCGGCGGTGGCGCGCCCGGCGGCGAGGTCGACCGGGTGTCCTCGGCGCGTCCGCGCCCGCGGCGCCGCAGCGCGCTGCTCGCCGGCGCGCTCGTGGCCGCGGTCGCCGCCGTCGCGGTCGCCGCGCTGGTGCGGCAGCGCGCGCGCCCGACGGCGCCGAGGGTGGTGGCGCGTCCCGCGGTGTCGACGCCACTCGACGCGGCGGTCGCGACGAGCGCGCCGCCGAGCGACGCGGCGGTCGCGGCGAGCGCACCGCCGCCCGACGCGGCCACCGTGGTCGCGCTGCCGCCGCCCGAGGAGCCACGGCCGCGGCGCCCGCGCGCGCCGGCGCCAACGCCGGCGCCCCTACCGTCGGCGCCGCCGCCGGCGCCGCCCGACCAGCCGGAGCCACCGTGGAGCGTCGGCGTCCCGCACGACCTCCAGCAGCGCGCGATCGTGCTCGCCGAGGACGCCGGCACCCTGCTCACCGCGTCTGACTACGAGGGCGCCATCGCGCTCTACCAGCAGTCGCTCGCGCTGTGGAACCACCCCGCCACCCACTTCAACCTGGGCTTCGCGCTGATGCGCCTGGGCCGCTTCACCGAGGCCGCCTTCCACCTCGACCGCGCCGGCGCATACGACGGCGCCGGGCTCAGCGAAAGCGACCGACTCCACCGCGCCGAGTTCCTGCGCTCGCTGCGCACGCTCGGGATCGGGCCGCCGGCGCGCCCGGCCACCGGGCCCCAGGACTGAGCTGCCCCGGCCGACGGGCGGAGGCCGTCGCAGCTGCTCGCGTGCGTCCTCGACGGGGGCGCACCGGCACGACGAGTCGTGCGCGCGGCAGGAGTCGAACCTGCGACCTGGCTCCGGAGGCCAACGCTCTATCCAACTGAGCTACGCGCGCGCGGGCACGTCTGTATCACAGATCCTGGGTCACTTCAGGCCGGCGACACATTCGTTACGAGGACGCCGGCGCCGCCACCGGACTTCTGGTGTCCCCCCCCGAGATCAAGATACTCGCGCGCATCGAATTCGGGTGGCGGGTACGCGCAAGGTCAAGGTTGTGCGGCGAGCGCAGGCGGCGGGGGGAGCCGCGCCGCGCGGCGCTCGGCTGGCGTCTGCCAGTTCAGCGCCTGATGCGGTCGGTGGTCGAGGTAATGCGCGAGCCAGCGCGCGATGACGACGCGTAGCTCGTCGGCGCTCTCCCAGTCGCGCAGCCAGATCAGCTCCTCCTTGAGCGTGCGGATGAAGCGCTCTACGACGGCGCTACCCTCGTCGATCCGCCGCGGCGGTCGTCACGGCGCAAAGAACCGCGACCGCACGCGCTGGGTCGGCTCGGTCCCCTCGACCCACACGCCCCAACGCACCCCCGGCGTGGCCGTAGCCGCGGCGCGGGGCGAATAGCCGGCCAGCTCGGGGCGAAGCACGCGATCCGCGGGGTAGGTCCCGGCCCACGGAAGCTCGACCGTGTGGCCTTGCGGCGCCCCGTCGGTGGTCACCCACACCACCCACCACGCCCCTGATACCGGATCGCCGAACAGCGACGGGAACACGTCGGTCTCGCTGCCCGCCGGCTCCGAGATCGAGCGGACGCTCGTCCACGCGACGCCGTCATCGGACTCTGCGACCATCGTCTCGCTCTGGTCGGTCGTCAGGACGTCGAGCGGGCCGCCGCCCGCGGCTCCGATCGGCCACCGGGTCCAGGTCAGGAGGTAGCGCCCGTCGGCGCGCTGCGCCGCGAACGGGTAGCTGTGGTGATACCCTTCGGCGTTGACTCCGACGAGCGGCACCACCGCGCCCCACCCGCTGGCGGTGCGCGTGATGACGAACAGGCGCGACGTGGTCTCCCCGACGTCCGGCGTCCCATCGGCGCGCCGCGCGACGGCGGCAAACAGCAGGTGCCGCGTGCCCGAGACGCGATCGATCACGAGCGACGGTAGCCAGTCGCCGAGCCCGCTGGTCACCTGCTCGGGCGGCGCGGACCACGAGATCTGATCCGCTGCCGACGCAGACCACAACGTGTTGGCGTTGCCGGTGCACGACACCATCGGCGTGCAGCCGTCGGGAAGCAGGTGCATGTTCCACCACACCGCGTGCGCCGCGCCGTCGGGGGCGATCGCGAGCGTCGGCGCGAACCCCCAATCGGCACCCGCCACCCCCTGGGACACCTGGACCGCGTCGGACCACGTCACGGCGTCCGTCGACCGGATCGCGAACACCTGCTTGTCGAGCTGACCCGCGATCGTGCTCTCGCGGTTCGAGTACCACATCGCGAGCAGATTCCCGTCCGCATCGACCGCGACCGCGGGATCCTCGTCTTGCCGCCACGAGGGCTCATCGGGGCCCAGTCCGCTCGCGGGGCCGGGCGCGATCGTCGTCCGCGGATCGGCGTCCAACCCGGGGGCATCGATCGGTGCATCGACCGCGGCATCTGGCGCGTCCGCTGGATCGCCACACCCACCGATGACCACGACCACCGCAAATCCCCATGCGCGTCTCATGGCGGTGAGAATATAGGCGGCTCGCGAAGGGGAGGTTGCGAGTTCGTGCCCCGGCCGAACCCGGTGACCGCGCTCACGGTGGGGCGAGCTCACTCGTCGCCGTCGCCGGCGCGTCAGCCGGCCCCACGCTTGGCTGCCCGCCCTGAGCGGGAACACGTCGCCGGGCCCCGGTGTTACACCTCGCGCGGTGCCCCGCTCCCCCATCGGCGTGTTCGACTCCGGCGTCGGCGGCCTCACCGTGGTGCGGGCGCTGCGCGCGGCGTTGCCCGCCGAGGACGTCATCTACCTCGGCGACACCGCGCGGGTGCCGTACGGCTCGAAGAGCCCGCGCACCGTCGAGCGCTACGCGTTGACCTGCCAGCGGTTCCTGCTCGAGCGCGGCGTCGGCCTGGTGCTCATCGCCTGCAACACCGCCTCGGCCCACGCGCTGCCGGCGCTGGTGGCGGCGAGCCCAGTGCCGGTCATCGGCGCGGTGGAGCCGGGCGCCGAGCGCGCGCTGGCGGCGACCCGGGCCGGCCATATCGGCGTCATCGGCACCCTCGGCACCGCCCGCTCCGGCGCCTACGAGGCCGCGCTGCGCGCGCGCCGGCCCGACGTGGTGGTGACCACGCTGCCGTGCCCGCTGCTGGTGCCCCTCGCCGAGGAGGGCTGGGTCGACGACGACATCGCGCGTGCCGTCGCGCGCCGCTACCTCGGCGAGCTGTTCGCGCGCGATCCCGCGCTCGACACGCTGGTGCTCGGCTGCACGCACTACCCGCTGCTCCGCGCCGTGCTCGCCGAGGTCGCCGCCGAGGTCGCCGGCGCGCCCGTCGAGATCGTCGATAGCGCCACCGCGATGGCTCAGGCCGCGGGCGTCGTCCGCGGCGGCCAGGACCCGCACGCGCCACGCGGCACCCTCGACTGCTTCGCCACCGACGTGTCGCGCCTCGACGAGCTGGCGCCGCGCTTTCTCGGCGAGTCGCCCACCGGCTTCGAGCTGGTCGACCTGTAGCGCCTGCCGCGACAGCGCTCGAGCCGGGTGACGCGCGCTCAACCGAGAATTCTCCGGCCGCATGAATGGAACCGCCGGCGACGCGTTTAGGATCGCATGTACATGAACCTCACGTCATCTTCGTCCTTCGGCTGGCTCGTCGGTGGGCTCCTGGCTGCGACCGCCTCCGCCTGCGGCGGCGCGAGCCCTGCCCCTGCCCAGCCGTCGGCTCCGCCGGCGACGGCGTGCCCCTCGGCCGAGGCGTTGCTCGCCGAGACCCAGGCCAGTCCCAGCGCGACCGGCGCGACCTGCGAGCTCGACGACCTCGACGACCTCGACGGCGATGGCCGCCCGGACCTCGTGATCGACTGCGACCTCGGCAAGGATCACCTGTGGCGCGTGCTGCGCGCCGACGCCGGCGGCTGCCCGCACGACCTCGGCACGTTCATGGGCGTCGCCATGGACATCGACCGCAGCGGCAGTGGCCCATACCCCCCGCTGTCGACCCACGAGGGCAACCACGCCGGCGCGGTCCTGTACAGCCACTATCACTACGACGCCGCGGCAGACCAGTACGTGCTCACGTCCGAAGACTCGATCCCCGTCGAGGAGATCGACGGCGAATAGCCCGTGCCCAGCGCGACCCTCCGATCGATCGCGGTCGGGCGGCCGTCGCGCTAGCCTCGTCGACCATGAACGACGATGCCAAGGCAGCGTGGAGCGATCATGCCGCGACCTACGACCGGCTGTTCGCGCCGCTGACCCGCTTCATCGCCGAGGCGATGCTGCGCCTCATCGACGCGCGGCTGCCGCCGGCGGCGACCGTGCTCGACGTCGCCTGCGGCACCGGCGCCTTCGCGCTGCCGGCCTTGGCCCGCGCGCGCCGGGCCGGAGGCCGGGTGGTGGCGACCGACTTCGCGCCCGGCATGGTCGAATACACGCGCCGGCAGGCGGGGACCGCCGACGACGATCCGCAGTTCGCCGCCGAGGTCCACGACGGCCAGGCCCTGGGCTTGCCCGACGCGAGCTTCGACGGCGTGGCCTCGTGCTTCGGCATCTTCTTGTTTCCCGACCGGCGCGCCGGCTGGCGCGAAGCGGCGCGCGTGCTCAAGCCCGGCGGCACCTTCGTCACCTCGGTGTGGCAGGGCCCGGCTCACAATCAGATGCTCCGCCACCAGATGGCGCCGATGGCGGCCGCGCTGCCGGCGCGCCTGACCGCCGCCCCGCGCGCCGGTGGCTGGATGGAGATCGCCGACGGCGCGGCGCTGCTCGCCGAGGTCACCGACGCGGCGCCGCTCATCGACGCGCGCTGCCTCCCCTTCCACGCCTCGATCGTGTTGCCCGACGCCGCCCACGCCTGGACGGCGATGCGGCAGAACCCGGTGGCCGGCGGCATGCTCGGCCAGTGCACGGCCGAGGAGCTCGCCGTCGTCGAGGCCGCGGTGCTCGCCAGCCTGCACGCGGTCAGCGGCGGCCCCGGCCAGCCGCTGGTGCTCGAGTCGACCTGCAACCTGCTGGTCGCGACCCGGGCCTAGCTCCCGGGCACGCGCACGGGAGCAGACCGAGAAGAACGCCGCTGCGCGGCATTCTTCAGCGGTCTGCCAGGCAGGGGCCGGTCCAGGGCGGCTCGGCGCTACGCGGTGAGGCGCTGCTCTTCGGCGCGGCGGCGGCGCATCACGTCGGTGATGGTCGACGCCTTCTTGAGCTTGTCGGCGATGGTGTCCTCGTCGACGGGGTAGTCGGTGCCAAACACCAGGCCGTCCTCGAACAGGAGCTCGCGGGCGTCGTCGTCGTCGAGGTAGGCCGCGATCTTCTTGCCCTTGTACTCGAGCGCGCGCAGGCCGGCGACCTTGCTGGCGAGCCACGGGTACAGCTCGCCCATGACCTCGTTGCACAGGGCGAGATCCTCGGCCACGCCCTCGAACTGCTCGGCGAAGCGCGCGCGGAGCAGCGAGGTCTCCTCGGCGCCGTCCTTGCCGAGCGCGGCGACGATCTCGCTGAGCGCCATGCGCAGGAGCAGGGCGTCGTCGGCGTAGCTGACCACGGCGTCGTTGCGATCGACGATGAAGTCGTTGGGCGACACCACGTAGATGATCGCGCCGACGGCCAGCTCACGCGCGCTGCGCGGGAGGTTCTCGTCGTCCATCGCCTCGTACGCGACCTTGAGATCGTGGGGCAGCGAACACAGCCACGCCCGGACTAGCTCGACGAACTTCGACTCCGCGCTCATCTGAAAAACTGGTTTCTCTCGCGACCGCCGGGGTCGCCGCTGGCAAGGTGTGGGCGCCCACCGCGGGCACCTACGCGAAGGCCTGAGTACCAACGGCCCGCCGCAATTACAAGCCCGGGCGCCGGCGAGGGCCTCCGCGGCCACTCCCGCCGCGCACAACCGCGCGGCCGCCGACGCGAGGCCGCGAGGCCTTCGTGCTAGCCTCGGCAGGCTCGCCGTGGCCAAGCGCTCTCCCATCCTCGGCTATAACCACAACGTCCAGTACCGGGGCGTGGTGTTCCACGTCCAGACCGAGGACTCGGGGATCGTCAACCCGCACATCTTCACGCACCTGTTCCACAGCGGCGTGATCGTCAACACCCGCAAGCTGGTCTACGACCCCGACTCCGACGACGGCGTCGTGAAGTCGCTGATGCAGTCGCAGCACAAGGCGATCCTCAAGGAGCTGCGCCGCGGCCTGTTCGACGACAAGATCGACATCTACCTCGCCGACGTCGAGGGCCTGCTGCAAGCCGCGCGCGGCGCTGGCGAGGGCGAGGCCGCCGACGACGGCGTTGCGGCGGTGCCGCGCCCGGCCGCCGCCGTCGACACCGAACCGGCCGCGGTGACGCCGCCGCCGGCCGCGCTCGCCGAGGCGCAGGCCGCCAAGCCCGGCAGCGGCCCGACCGGGCGCACTCGGGCGCCGATCCCGCCGCCAATGCCGCCGATGCGGCCGTCGGTGCCCGCGCGATCCTCGCGCGCCCGTCGGGCGCGCGCCCGCCCGTCGCAGGGTCAGGCGATGTCGGCGCCGGTGGTGATGTCGCGCGCGACCGAGGCCGCCGCGGTGCCCTCGCCGACGGACCCAGCGCAGATCCGGCGGCGCTCGACGGCATCGTCGTGCCCGGCAGCGGCGTGCGCAGCCTGCCCGAGGTCATGGCCGAGGGCGACGTGACGGCGCGGTCGAGGTACTGCCGCCGCTGCCGTCGGCGGCCGAGCCCCCGGGCATGGGTGGCGAGCGCCCGGGCACGTACGCCCAGCACCGCAAGCGCGACACCGGCGCCGCGCCGGCGCGGCCCAAGACGGAGCCCAGCCCGGGTCACGGGGCGCCTATCGGGCAAGGTGCCCGGCAGCGGCCTGATCCCGTCGCCCACCCGCGACGCCGGCTCCGGTGCCATCCGCGCCTGGCGGTGGATGCGTGGCAGCCGCCTGTCCGCCGCCATGCCGTCCGCGACCCCGGCCGCCGGTGCCCGTCCGCGCGGCAAGACGATGCAGCCGGTCAGCCGGCCGCGCACCCTGACCGCACCGCGGGTGTCGTCGCCGCTGGCGCCGGCGGGCGCGGCCCGACCTCCAGCGGCGGCGTGGTGATGTCGCGCCCGGCGGTGATCGTCGGCGCGCCGCGCACGGCGACGCTGGTCGGCCCGGCCCCCGACGCGAACTCGACCATCGGCGCTGGGCGCGCCGCCGCCGCCCAAGGTGCGGCGCGCGCGCGAGGACGCCGGCCGCGGCGTGTTCGGCCAGGACCTGATCTCCGAGAAGAGCCTCGACGAGGTCATCCTCGCCTACCTGTCCGAGGACGGCGCCGACGACGACGGCGGCGCGTAGCCCGTGGCCGCCGCTCGGGTCACGGTGTACACGCCAGGCGGCTGCGGCTACTGCACGCGGCTGCTCGCGCTGCTCGATCGCAAGGGCGTGGCCTACGAGCACCACGACCTCACGTTCGAGCCGGCCAAGCGGGTGTGGCTGGCCAAGGAGACCGGCAGCCCGACGGTGCCGCAGATGTTCATCGACGATCGCCCGGTCGGCGGCTGCACCGACGTCGAGGCGCTCGATTCGGGTGCCGGCCGGCTCGACGAGCTGCTCAAGCGGCGCACCATCCGCCGGCGACCGACGACGGCGCCGCGACCGCTCAGGCGTCGTCGCGCACGCGCCAGTCGGTGCCGGCGGGCGAGTCGAACAGCTCGACCCCCAGCGCGACCAGCTCGTCGCGGGCGGCGTCGGCGGCGGCGAAGTCCTTGCGCGCGCGGGCCTCGGCGCGGACGCCGATGAGGCGCTCGACCACGGCGACGTCGAGCCCGCGACGTGCGACCAGGCGAGCGCGGCGCTCGGCGAGGTACACCGCGGGCGTCGCACCCAGGACGCCCAGCGCGGCGCCGACCGCGCGCAGCTCGCGGGCCAGGGTCGCAAGCGATCGCCGGCGCACGCCCTTGTCGGTGCCCTTGCCGGTGTCGAGCAGGGTGTTGGCGAGCTTGGCCGCCTCGCCCATCGCCGCCACCACCACCGGCGCGTTGAAGTCGTCGGCGAGGGCCTCGCGCGCGGTGGCGCGCAAGTGCTCGACCGCCGGCAGGGTCGCGCCGGGCCCCCCGTCGCCGCCCGCGGCCTCGGCGCAGAACGCGTCGAGCCGGGCCAGCGTCGTGTAGAAGTAGTCGAGCCGACGATCGGCGGCCTCGAGGGAGCGGAACCGCACGCCGACCTGCTCGCCGCTCGCGTCGCGGATCGCCTCCAGCTCGAAATCGACCGGCGAGCGGTAGTGGTGCGACACGCAGAAGAACCGCAGCGCCTCCGCGCCGACGGCGTCGGCGATCTCGCCGCAGCCGAAGACGTTGCCGAGCGACTTGCTCATCTTCTCGCCCTCGAAGTTGAGGAAGCCGTTGTGCAGCCAGTGGCGGGCGAAGCTGTCGGTGCCGTAGGCGCCCTGGCTCTGCGCGATCTCGTTCTCGTGGTGCGGGAAGATGAGGTCCTTGCCGCCGCCGTGGAGATCGAAGCGCTCGCCGAGGTGGGCGGCGCACATCGCCGAGCACTCGATGTGCCAGCCGGGGCGACCGGGGCCCCACGGCGACGGCCACGACGGCTCGCCGGGCTTGGCCGCCTTCCACAGGGCGAAGTCGGCCGGCGCCCGCTTGCGCTCGTCGACCTCGACCCGGGCGCCCGCGCGCAGCTCGGCCGGGGTCTGGCCCGACAGCGCGCCGTAGCTCGGGAAGGTCTCGACCTCGAAGTACACGTCGCCCCCGGCGGGGTAGGCGTGGCCTCGCTCGATGAGGCGCGCGGTGATCGCGACGATCTCGCCGATGTGCTCGGACACCTTCGGCTCCACCGTCGGCGGCTGCACGCCGAACCGCGCCATGTCGGCGTTGTACTCGGCGGTGAAGCGCGCCGCGAGCGCCACCGGATCCTCGCCCAGCTCGGTCGCGCGCTTGATGATCTTGTCGTCGACGTCGGTGACGTTGCGCACGTAGCGCACGCGCAGCCCGAGGAACGTCAGCGCGCGCCGGATGGTGTCGAAGGCGATCGCCGAGTAGGCGTGGCCGATGTGCGCCGCGGCGTAGGTGGTCGGCCCGCACACGTACATCGAGATCTCCCCGGCCACGAGGGGCTCGAGCGGGACCTTCTGGCGGCGCAGGGAGTCGTAGACCCGGATCGTCACGGCCGGGGTTGTACCAGAACCGGCCGCCGGCTCAGCGCGTGGCCTCGTAGAGGAAGCCGTCGCGCTCCAGGATGACGTCGCGCAGGTCGGCGGTGAAGGTCGGGCTGCGATCGTTGACCCCGTCGAGCGACAGCGCGTCCCAGCGCACCGGCGGGCCGTACTCGCCGGCCGCGGTTTGGGTCGCCACGTAGAGGTCGTCGTCGTCGAGAGCGCCGGGGCGGCCGTCGAGCACGACGGTGCCGCCGTCGGCGTCGAGCCACGGCGTCTGGATCGAGTGCAGGTCGGTGAGGAAGAGCGCGCCGACGAAGCCCCACGGCTCGGCGACGTCCTCGCGGGTGAGCAACGACTGGGTGATGCGCCCCACCGCCAGCTGGCCGACCAGCGCCCGCCGCTGGTCGCCGCTGAACGCCGCGCAGTTGTACTGCCCGCCCTGGAGCTCATCGGGGGCGTCGATCGGCGCGGACCACGTGCCATCCTCGCCGCGCTCGCTGAAGCGCAGCACGCTCTGGTTGACGAAGTACAGCGCGGCGCCGTCGCTGGTCAGCTCCGGACAGGCCTCGTACTGCGCGGAGTCCAGCTCGACGATGCGGGCGGGGATCGACCACGGCGAGGTGCGCGACGCGCGCTCGCTCAGGAAGAGCGCCGCACCGCCGACGGCGCCGACCCGGGTCGACGAGAACACCAGGACCAGCCCGTCGGCGCTCATCGTCGGGCTCTCGTCCTCGCCGACGGTGACGTCCTCGAGCAGGGTCAACGCCCCGAACTCGCCCACCGCGGCGTCGGGGAACGCGTCGACCTCGGCGGCCGCGTCGACGCGCGCCGCGGCGTCGACGCCGACCCGCACGCAGACGCCGGCGGCGACGTCGCAGCGCTGGCCGTCGGGGCAGGCCTCGCCGCTGGCGCAGGCGAGGCCCTCGGCGGGCGCCGGCGCGTAGCACCCGGCGAGCGCGCCTGCGGCGACCACCCACGTCGCCACGGTCGCACGCCTCGCTGCCACGGTCGCGAGCGTCGCCAATCGGCTCCGACGGGTCAAGGCGCGGCTGCGACCCGGAGTCACCAGCGGTGCCAGGGGAGTTGAGCGCGCGCGGTCCCCGCACCCTGGGGCCGGCGCTACCGTGCCGGGCATGTCGTCCCGCGCAGGCCTTCGCTCCTCCCTGATCGCCTCCATCACCACCGCCGGCGCGCTCCTGGCCGGGCCGGCCGCGGCCGACGGCGGCGGTGGCGACCACATCCTCGGCGGCACCGCCGCGGCGGTCGGCGACTTCCCGACCGTGGTCGCCATCACCAACACCGGCATCTGCACCGGCACGCTGATCCACCCCGAGTGGGTGCTCACCGCGGCCCACTGCCTCAAGCCGAGCGTGATCGGCCTGAGCACCCAGGCCCAGGTCACCGCCTTCACCAAGGTGCGCTTCGACTCGACCCGCGCCGACAGCGGCGGCCGCGAGGTCGCCGCGCTCGACACCATCCCGCACCCGTCGTTCTCGGTGAACGCGCTCGGCGACAACGACATCGGCCTCATCCACCTGGCCGAGGCCATCACCGACCGCCCGGTGACCCGGCTCAACCGCGCCGCCGCCGACGCCCCGGTCGGCATCGTGGTGACCCAGGTCGGCTACGGCGTCAGCGACAGCGGCAACGCCGGCACCCTGTTCGCCCTCACCGGCAAGCAGTCGACCTCCTGCACGAGCGCTGGCGGCAGCGACGCCAACCTCATCTGCTTCAACCAGACCGACGGCCGCGGCCAGTGCAGCGGCGACAGCGGCGGCCCCATCCTGGCCACCATCGACGGCGTCGAGACCACCGTCGGCATCGTGTCGTTCGGCGATCAGAACTGCCAGTTCTTCGGCGCGAACACCCGGGTCGACGCCGAGATCGCCTTCGTCGATCAGCACATCGGCGCCGAGCTGCTGTGCGTCGCCGATGGCGCCTGCGCGCTGGAGTGCGGCGGCAACGGGCTGCCCGACGACCCCGACTGCCCGACGTGCGCGAGCGACGCCGACTGCGACGGCGACGAGATCTGCAACAACGACCGCTGCATCCCCGAGCCGTTCTCGCCGGGCGGCCTCGGCGACGAGTGCACCTCCGCCGCCGAGTGCGACTCGGGCCGCTGCGCGACCGGCCCCGACGGCATGCGCTGCTCGCAGAGCTGCGACCTGAGCGGCGCCGGCGCCACCTGCCCGTCGGCGTTCTCGTGCCTCGAGGCCGGCGCCGGCGACGAGGGCGCGTGCTGGCCCGAGGGTGGCTGCTGCTCGACCGGCGGCGGCGACGCCCGCACCAGCCTGCTGATGGTCGGCCTCGGCGCGGTGCTGCTGCGCCGGCGCCGGCGCGCTCAGCGCCGCGGCCAGTAGTCGCGGCGGATCGCCCGGGCCAGCGCCCACGCGAACAGCGCGGCGATGACCCCGAGGGCGATCATCACCGGCAGCACGTACCAGTAGCCGCCCGGGGCCTCGTCGACGAGCAGCACCTGGTAGGGGCTCGTCGGCACCGCCCGCGCGGTCACCCGCAACAGCGCGTCGTCGTCGACGGCGCGCCCGGCGAAGGCCTCGAGCGAGGAGGCACGCAGGGCCGCCACCGTCGACGCCTTCACCTCGACCACCGGATCGGCGGTGGCGCCCCACAGGCCGGCCTCGTCGAGGGCGCGGGTCACCGCGGCGACGCCGCCGGCGCGCGCCACCACGAACCGGGCGGCGCGGGGGGTGACCTCCTCGGGCGCCTGGCCCGCAGGCAGCAGGCCGGCCGCGGTCAGCGCGTCGGCCCACGCCGCGGCGTCGGCCTGGCGGTCGGTGAAGGCCGCGGTGATGCGGGCGGTGTCGGGGCGCGCCACCTCGAGCTCGACCGGGGCGTCGAGATGCGCCTCGAGCGGCTCGCCCTCGACGGAGCGCACCGACAGCGCCGAGGCGCTGGCGGTCGCGGCGCGCCAGGCCCCGGCGGTGACGTAGCGCGGGACGTGCGCGAGCGCGCGGGCGCGCAAGGCCTCGGCGAAGGCGACGTCGGCCAGCGGCCGCAGCCGCCCGGCGAAGCGCTCGCCGCGCGCGGGCCCGAAGCCGTTGGCCGGCATCACCACCCACAGCGCCTCGCCGATGGCGGCGACCGGCGCCACCCGCAAGCCGAGGGCGCCGCTCGACGAGCGCAGCCGCATCGCCCGCGACAGCACCAGCCGCGCGTCGAGCTGGACGAAGCTGTCGGGCGCGCTGGCCCGCGCGCCGGCGGCATCGACCGTGCGCGGCGTGTCGGCCTGGCGCGAGAAGCGCAGATCCGGCCACAGCCGGATCGCCATCAGCGCCACCAGCACCAGCACCGCCAGCGCCGCCAGCGCGCCGACGTCGAGGCGACCGGCCTTGAGGTTGATGAGCTCCGGATCGAGCTCATCTCGGCCGATCGGCGCGCCCGGCTCGCGGGCGCCCGGCTCGGTGGTCGGGCCCGGGGTGGACGCCATGATCGCGTCGGGCATCCTACCCCAAGTCGTCGAGCCGCCCGCGACCGGGCCTGGCACTTCCCGCGACGGGGCCGCGGCGCGGCGACCGCGGACGCCCGTGGCGGCAGCAGGGGCTCAGTACGGCCGCTGCCCGATGTAGTTGCCGCCGGGCCCGTACTCGCACGACACGATCACGCCGTTGCCACAGGCCTGCATGGCGCAGCCGATGTCGGTCGTGGTCGACCACACCTGCTGGGTGTAGTGCCCACACACGCCGGCGCACGAGTTGCTGTCGTAGTCGTAGTCCGAGATCTCGCTGGCCCACGCCTGCGACACGTCGGCGCCGCTCGGGGTGAAGCCGCCCGAGGAGTAGAGGTTCTCGCCGATGTAGTCGAAGCCGGCGACGCCGGAGCGCTCGCCGCTGCTGCTGTGCTGGAACTGGCAGTCGGCGATGAAGCCGGCGGCGAGCGTGGCCAGCGCCGGGTTCCACACCAGCGGCGCGACGCCGACCGCGGCGCGCACCTGGTTGTGGTGCGCGGTGATGCCGGCGAGCGCAGCCGGCTCGCCCTCGACGGGACCGCCGCCACCACCACCACCACCACCGCCGCCACCACCACCACCGCCACCACCACCGCTGTCGTCGACGCCATCGTCGTCGGGGTCGACGCCACCACCGCCGTCATCGATGCCGGTCATGCAGCCCGTCGCCACCAGCAGCACCGCGACCAGAAGCTTCCTCATGCGAACGAGCTTTAGCCACGTGCCGCGTCGACCACAACTGGGAGCGCGCTCACCACCGGCTGGGGCCTCTCCCCCCAGCTGTACACCCGTGCCCGTGTTGCTCCCGTGCCCGTGCCCGTGCCCGTGCCCGTCAGTGCCGCTCGCTGCCGTCGCTGATCTCCCAGGTCATCCCGGAGTTCAAGAGCTTCTGCAGATCGCCCGGGCCCTGGGCCTTGATGGCGTCGGCGACCTGGGCGTTGACCATGCGCTCGTAGGTCGGGCGGCTCTCGCGGTGGAGCACGCCGACCGGCATCGGGAACTCGGGGTAGACCATGCCTGCGAGCAGGCGGCCGTAGGTCGACGAGCTCTCCTCGTGGTGGATCATCAGGTCGGCCTCGGCGTGCTGGCCGGGGCCGTCGCCGACCTCGACCACCTTCGGCAACAGATCCTGGCCGAGCATCACGCCCTTGGTGCCCCTGGCGAAGGTCAGCGGCTTGCCCTCGGTGAGCACGAGCTGGCTGCCGTCCTTGTCGTCCTTCACGCCGTCCCAGACCGCGTCGTTGAACACCGGGCAGTTCTGCAGGACCTCGATGATCACCGAGCCCTGGTGGGCGTAGGCGCGCTCGAGGATGGTCATCATCAGCTTGGCGTCGGTGTCGGTGCAGCGCGCGACGAAGCTGGCGCCGGCGCCGAGCGCGAGCACCAGCGGGTTGATCGGATGATCGATCGAGCCCCCCGGCGTCGACGCCGCCTTGGTCCCGACCTTCGAGGTCGGCGAGTACTGGCCCTTGGTGAGGCCGTAGATCTGGTTGTTGAACAGGATGATCTTGAGGTCCATGTTGCGCCGCAGCGCGTGGACCAGGTGGTTGCCGCCGATCGACAGGCCGTCGCCGTCGCCGGTGATGACCCACACGTCGAGCTCGGGCCGGGTCAGCTTGAGCCCGGTCGCCACCGCCGGAGCCCGGCCGTGGATGGTGTGGAACCCGTAGGTGTTCATGTAGTACGGGAACCGGCTCGAGCAGCCGATGCCGCTGATGAACACGGTGTTCTCGCGGCGCACGCCGAGCTGCGCCATCGCGCGCTGCACCGTCGACAGGATCGCGTAGTCGCCGCAGCCCGGGCACCAGCGGACGTCCTGGTTGGACTCGAAGTCCTTCTTGGTGAGCTTGACGAGCTTCTCGGCGGGGGCGGTCATGGCGATCCTTCTTCGATCAGGCGTGGGCGCGCGGCGCCGACGGAGCAGACGTGGTGGCGACCGGCGGCGCGGTCAGGAGCGCGCGGGCGGCGTCGACCACCTCGCGCACCTTGAACGGCAGGCCCTGGATCTTGTTGAGGCCGGCGGCGTCGACCAGGAACTTCGCGCGCAGGAGCATGCGCAGCTGGCCCATGTTGAGCTCGGCGACCAGCACCCGCTTGAAGTTGCCGATGATCGCCTCGAGGCCGGGCTCCAGCGGCGACAGCCAGCGGCAGTGCGCGTGGCTGACCTTGTGGCCCTCGGCCTGGAGCTGCAGGGTGGCCTGGCGCAGCGAGCCCCAGGTGCCGCCCCAGCCGATGATGAGCAGGTCGCCCTCGCGCTCGCCGCACAGGTCGAGCTCGCCGACGTCCTGGGCGATGCGCTCGACCTTGGCCGCGCGGGCGTGGGTCTGCGCCTCGTGGTTGGTGGGGTCGTAGCTGATGTTGCCGGTGAGCGCGTCCTTCTCGATGCCGCCGATGCGGTGCTCGAGGCCGGGCGTGCCGGGGATGGGCCAGGCCCGGGCCAGCGTCTCCGGATCGCGCTGGTAGAGGTAGAAGCCCTCGGGATCCTGGCGGTGGGTCACCGGCGCCTGGGTCAGGCTGGCCACGTCGGGCACCGGCCACGGCTCGCTGCCATTGGCGAGGTAGCCGTCGGACAGCAGCATCACCGGCACCATGTACTTGGTGGCGATGCGCATGGCCTCGACGGCGCCGTAGAACGAGTCGCCCGGGCTCTTGACCGCGATCACCGGCATCGGCGCCTCGCCGTTGCGGCCGAACAGCGCCTGCAGCAGATCGCTCTGCTCGGTCTTGGTGGGCAGGCCCGTCGACGGGCCGCCGCGCTGGACGTTGACGATGACCATCGGCAGCTCGGTCATGATGCCGAGGCCGATGGCCTCGCCCTTGAGCGCGATGCCGGGGCCGCTCGACGCGGTCACCGCGAGGGCGCCGCCGAAGGCCGCGCCCAGGCACGACGCCACCGCCGCGATCTCGTCCTCGGCCTGGAACGTCACGCAGCCGAAGTGCTTGTACTTGGCCAGCGCGTGCAGGATCGACGACGCTGGGGTGATCGGGTAGCCGCTGAAGAACACCGGCTTGCCGGCCAGGGTGCCGCCGGCGATGAGGCCGATCGCGAGCGCCTCGTTGCCGGTGATGTTGCGGTAGGTGCCGGGCTTGAACTGCGCCGGCGGCACCTTGTAGGTGGTGGCGAACACCTCGGCGGTCTCGCCGTAGTGGTAGCCGGCCTTGAACACCAGGACGTTGGCCTCGGCGAACTGCGGCTTCTTGGCGAAGGTCTGGTGGATGCGGCGGATCTCGCCCTCGACCTCGCGGCCGTACATCCAGAACACCAGGCCGAGCGCGAAGTAGTTCTTGGCCCGGCCCTTCTCCTTGGTCGACAGCTCGGTGCCGTCGAGGGCGCTCATCGTGAGCGCGGAGATGTCGACCTGGATGACCTGGTACTTCTGCTCGAGGCCGAGGTCGTCGAGGGGGTTGCTCTGGTAGCCCGCCTTGACCAGGTTCGACTCGACGAAGGTGCCGCTGTTGACGATGAGGGTGCCGCCGAGGACCAGGTCCTTGAGGTTGGTCTTGAGCGCGGCCGGGTTCATCACCACCAGGACGTCGGGCGCGTCGCCGGGGGTGAAGATGTCGTTCGACGAGAAGTGCAGCTGGAAGCCCGACACCCCGGGCAGCGAGCCCGCGGGAGCCCGGATCTCCGCGGGGAAGTCCGGGAAGGTCGCGATGTCGTTGCCGGCCTCGGCCGCGGCCTTCGCGAACTCGGTGCCGGTGAGCTGCATGCCGTCGCCGGAGTCACCGGCGAACCGGATGACCACGCGATCGAGCGTCTTGGGTTCGGCCATGGAGCGCGGAATCTATCCAACCGCCAAGGGTTTGCAAGCTTCGCTTCCGGGGCCACCCGGTGGGGCAAACGACCGCACCAGGGGCACCCGGGCCCCCGGAAAGGCCGGCGATGTCTCGAACTATCGGCCTGGCGGCGGCCGACCGGGTTCGCGCAGGACACCGCCACCGTTCTACGATGAGCCCATGCGAAGTCGGGTGGGGCTGGCGTCCGCGGTGCTCCTTGCGGCCTCGGCCCTCGCCGGCTGCCTCGTCGACTCCACCCTCGTCTGCGAGGACGGCTCGGTGTGTGGCCCCGACCAGAGCTGCGCGCCGAACGGCGGCTGCGCCCCCATCGTCCTCGTCCTGTCCTGCCGCGGCGTCGACGATGGCTTCCCCTGCACCTACCTCGCCGGCGGCAACGGCATCTGCCTCGGCCAGGTCTGCGCCCAGGCCGGCTGCGGCAACGGATTCCTCGAGCCAGACCTCGGCGAGGTCTGCGACGATGGTAACCAGCTCTCCGGCGACGGCTGCAACGCCACCTGCTCCTCCACCGGCCTGTGCGGCAACGGCCAGCTCGACCCCCTCGAGGAGTGCGACTGCGGCGACGGCGCTGGCGACCTGCCCCTCGGCTGCGTCGCGCCAAACGGCCTCTCCACCGAGGCCACCTGCAGCCCCGCCTGCGTCCAGCTCCGCTGCGGCAACGGCGTCGTCGACCCCCGCGAAGCCTGCGACGACGGCAACTTCTTCGACGGCGACGGCTGCTCGTCCGACTGTCGCTCCGACGAGTCCTGCGGCAACGGCATCCGCGACCTCACCGAGGCCTGCGACGACGGCAACCTCATCAGCGGCGACGGCTGCCAGGCCTGGTGCGAGCTGCCCTCCTGCGGCGACGCCGTCGTCGACGCCGGCGAGATCTGCGACGACGGCAACCTCATCAGCGGCGACGGCTGCGCGTCGGACTGTCACTCCGACGAGACCTGCGGCAACGGCGTCGCCGACTTCCTCGTCGGCGAGCAGTGCGACGACGGCGACCTCCGCAGCCAGGATGGCTGTTCGTCGGGTTGCCTGGTGGAGAGCTGGCGCTTCACCGCGAACACCGAGGCCCGGCCGGAGTTCTCGGCGGCGGCGCCGTCGATGGTCTACGACGCCGCCCGGGGGGTGACGCTCCTCTACCTGTCGGACTCGCAGAGCACGTCAGAGACCTGGACCTTCGACGGCGTCGGCTGGCGCCTCGAGCACCCCGCCACCACGCCGCCGCCACGCTCGCGGCCGGGCCTGGCCTACGACGCCGCGCGCGAAGAGGTCGTCATGTTCGGCGGCTACAACGGTTACTCCCTGCGCGAGACCTGGACCTGGGACGGCACCACCTGGACCCAGCGCCTGATCGCCCCCGCCAGCTCGCCGCCCAACCCCGGCTACACGCTCATGACCTACGACGCCGCCCATGAGCAGACCCTCCTGTTCACCGGCGGCTCCTGGGGCGAGGTCGCGCAGCTGTGGGCCTGGGACGGCGAGGCCTGGACCCGCCTCGCCACCGGCGGCCCGCCTGGCGCCTACCCCGATGGCTTCGCCTACGACCCGGTGCGCGGCCGCGCGTACCTCCACTGCGGCTACAGCAACACCACCGCGAACCCGGTCCGGACCTGGGCCTGGGACGGCGCCGCCTGGAGCAACGTCTCCGCCGCCACGGGCCCGGCCAGCGGCTCCGACATGCGGGCGGTGTTCGACGCCACGATCGGCGAGAGCGTGCTGACCCGGTACACGACCTACCCCACCCTCACGCAGCAGACGTGGTCGTGGAACGGCACCCGCTGGCTCAATCGCGGCGTCCCCACCTCGCCGCCCTACCGACCAGCCGCCCTGGCCCACGACTACCGCCGCGGCCGCACCGTGGTGCTGCCGTCGTACACCGGCGCCTCGACGGAGCCACCCACCTGGGAGTTCGACGGCACCGCCTGGACCGCCTTCGCGCCGACGCCGATGCAGGTCTACGACCGGGTGCACCTGGTGACGCTGCCATGGGAGTCGTCGGTCTACGGCCTCGCCAACAACGGCGTCTTCGTCTGGTCCGGCCGCGGCTGGCACCGGATCTCGCCGGCGACGCTCTCCTCCTACGACCCGGCGCTGGTCGCCGATCCTGGCGGCCAGCGGCTGCTCGCCGTCAGCGACTATGCCGGCGAGACGTACCAGTTCGTCGGCGGTACCTGGACCACCGTCGTCCAGCCCGACTACGACCTGCACCTCGGCTACGGCAGCGCCGTCGCGGTCGACACCGCGCGCGACGAGATCATCCTGCTCGGCGGCAACCAGACCGACGGCACCACCTATCGCCTCGACGGCAACGCCTGGACCGCCGTCGCCGATCCGGCTCACAGCCCGCCGCCACGGTTCCGCGCCAGCATGGGCTATGACCCGGTGCGCGAGCGCGTGGTCCTCTTCGGCGGCTACCGCACGACCACCTCGGAAGCGCTCGACGACACCTGGGAGTGGGACGGCGCCACCTGGCTCGAGCACACGCCGACCACCCGGCCGCTGCCACGCGTCGACGCGACCCTCCTGTTCGATCCCCTCGCCGAGGATATGGTGATGATCGGCGGCGCCAGCGAGACCGTCCTGTGGCGCTGGGACGGCGTCGACTGGCGGTCGCAGATCGTCGTGGGTGCCACCTCGTTCAGCGGCGTCAGCGCCGCCCACGATCCGAACCAACGCCAGTTCGTGACCGCGACCTACTCCTTCCTCGACAACAAGGTCATCACCAACACGATCCGCCTCGAGTCCGCCAGCGCCGACGAGATCTGCCTGGGCGACCTCATCGACGGCGACCACGACGGCCTGCCCGGCTGCGACGACCCCGACTGCCGCGGCCAGTGCGCGCCGATGTGCGTCGGCGACACCGACTGCGCCACCACCACCCCGCGCTGCGGCGACGGCACCTGCGGCGGCGCCGAGCACTGCGGCATCTGCCCCGAGGATTGCGGCGCCTGCCCCGACAGCTGCGGCGATGCCTTCTGCACCGGCGCCGAGACCCAGGGCTCCTGTCCCGGCGACTGCACGCCGTAGGCGCCGCCGTCAGCTCGTGCGCGGGAACAACCCGTGCAGCTCGTACTCGCGCATCTTGGCGACGAAGGTGCGCCGCGGCATGCGGAGCAGCTCGGCGGCCCGGGTCTGGACCCCGCCGGCGACGGTGAGCGCCTGCACCATCCGCCGCCGCTCGAGATCGCGCAGCTCCTCGGCGATCGGCCGGAACCGGCTCGGCGCCGACGGCGATGGCGTGAGCAGCCCGCTGGTCGCCAGCGGCGGCGGCGCCGGCTCAACCTCCTCCACCGCCTCGCGCTCGGCGGCGCCGACGATGCTCGCCGGCAGCTGCCAGGCCTCGACCTCGGCGCCATCGCTGTTCGCGCCGACGAAGTCCATCGCGTGGCGCAGCTCGCGGACGTTGCCGGGCCAGGGGTGGCGCGCCAGCGCGTCCATCGTGCGCACGCTCAGCTCGGGCACCGCCCGGCCCTGGCGCGCGCACGCCTGGGCCAGGAACTCGCGGGCCAGGACCGGCAGCTCGCGCGGGCGCTCGCGCAGCGGCGGCACCCGCACGATCGCGCCGCCGAGCCGGAAGTAGAGGTCCTCGCGGAAGCGACCGGCCGCGACCTCGGCCAAGAGATCGCGGTTGGTCGCGGCCACCACCCGCACGTCGACCGTGCGCGGCTCGCTGCTGCCGAGGCGGGTGATGGCGTGGCCGTCGAGGGCGCGCAGGAGCTTGGCCTGCACCGCCATCGACAGCTCGCCGACCTCGTCGAGGAACAGGGTGCCGCCGTGGGCCGCCTCGAACCGACCGACGTGGCTTCCGACCGCGCCGGAGAACGCGCCGCGCTCGTGGCCGAACAGCGTGCTCTCGGCGAGGGTGTCGGGCAGCGCCGCGCAGTTGACCTCGACGAGCGGGTGCTCGCGCCGCGATGAGCCGGCGTGGAGCGCCGCGGCGATCGACTCCTTGCCGACGCCGGTCTCGCCGAGCACCAGGACCGGCAGCGGCGACGACGCGATCCGCTCGACCAGGGCGTAGAGCCGGAGCATCGCGGGATCGGCGAGCACGATGCGGTGGGCGCCGACCTCGAGGCGGCGCACCACGCTGGCGACCTCGGCGTGGCTGCCCGGCGGCGCGCCGGCGGCGGCGTCGCGCGCGGCGGCGAGCAGGACGCCGACGTCGACGGCGGCGGCGGGCGCGATCGCGGCGCCGGCGCGCGCGTCGGGCACCGCCGCGAGCACCGCGAGCGCCCGCGCCGCGACCTCGTCGCCGCCGACCTCCGGCAGCATCGCCACCAGCCGGGCGGCGCCGTCGACGGTGTAGGCGTCGCTCGCGCGCAGCGCCTGGGCCAGCGCCAGCCGGGCCGCGTCGACGGCGGCGGTCGTCGGCAGCTGCACCACGCGGCCGCCGAGGCGGCGGCGCCCGACGATGGCGCGCTCGACCTCGCCGGCGAGGCGCGTGTGGAACGCCTCGCGGCCCAGCGCCTGTGGCGCCTGCCGACGGCCGACCGGCGCGTGGTAGGTGAGCGTGCACGCGCAAATCGTCACCACGTCGCCGGGCGTCAGCGTCCACGCCGCGGTCAGCCGCTCGCCGTTGACCGCGGTGCCGTTGTGGCTGTCGAGGTCGACCACCGTCGCCACCCCGCCGACGACCCGCAGCTCGGCGTGGCGCCGCGACGCCGCCGGCTCGTCGAGGCGCAGCTCGCAGCCGTCGCCGCGCCCGATCGTCCACCGGCCGTCGCGCTCGAGCGGGTGCCGCCAGGAGCGCGCGCCCTCGACCACGACCACGTACGCCGAGGTCGGCGGGGCCTCGTAGCTCGGGGTCTCCTCGAGCGAGCTCAGGTCGCGCACCGCCACGGCCGACGAGCGTATCGCTATAGTCGCGCGCGGTGGATCCCTGGCCGAGCGAGATCGCCGAGTACCGCGTGCTGCGCCGGCTCGGCCGCGGCGGGATGGGCGAGGTCTTGCTCGCCGAGGATCCCGCGCTCGGGCGCCAGGTCGCGATCAAGCTGATCTCCGATCGCGCCTACCTCGCCATCGCCCGGGCCCGGTTCGCGGTCGAGGCCCGCGCCGCCGCCCGCATCCGCCACCCCAACGTCGTCACCATCCACCGGGTCGGCGAGGCCGACGGTCGGCCCTACCTGGTGGCGGCGTACGTCCCCGGCACCACCCTCGATCAGATCCCTCGGCCGGTGCCGCCGCCGCGCGCCCTCGAGCTCGGCGTGCAGCTCGCCGGTGGCCTCGCGGCGGCGCACCGCGAGCACGTGGTGCACCGCGACGTGAAGCCGGCCAACGTGATCGTCGACGACGCCGGCGCGGTCACCCTGCTCGACTTCGGGCTGGCCAAGCTCACCGACGAGGTCGCCGCCGCGCCGGCGCCGGTGGGCGCGCAGCCCGACGAGCCGGCGGCGCCCGGCCCGGCTGCCGCTCGCGCCGGCGACCTGTCGACCATCACCTTCGACGGCGCCGCGCCGGCATTGCCCGGCACCCCGCTCGAGCTGACCTCCGCCGGCAGCCAGGTCGGCACCCCGCGCTACATGGCGCCCGAGGCCTGGCGCGGCGCGCCGGCGGCGCCGACCGCCGACGTCTACGCCCTCGGCCTGGTGCTGTGGGAGCTGGTCGCCGGGCGCCATCCCTTCGAGGGCCTCGCGCGCGACGAGCTGATCGCCCGGGTCTGCGCCGACGACGTGCCGCCGGTGCGCGACGCGGTGCCGTCGCTGCCGCCGGCGTTCGCCGAGGTGATCGATCGCGCGTGCCGGCGCGATCCGGCGGCGCGCTACGCCGACGCCGGCCTGGCGCTGGCCGCGCTCGAGGCGGCCCGCGCGCCCCAGCCGCTGGGCTCGCGGCGCGCGATCGCGCTGGCGGCGCTGGCGATCATCGGCGGCGGCACCGGGGTGGCGCTGGTGGCCACCCGCGCCGGCGCGCCGACGCCGACGCCGCCGGCACCCACCGTCACCGCCGAGGCGCCGCGGCCGCCGCCGGCACCGCCGCGGACCCTGACCGCGCTCGGCGGCTGCGCCGACCTGCCGACCTTCGTCGACGCCACCACCATCGCGTTCGCGCTCCTGCGTGGCGACGACGTCGACGTGCTCACCACCGTCGGCGATGGCGCCACCGAGGTGCTCGCGGCCAGCCCCGGCTGGGACTGGCGCCCCACCACCGGGCGCCTGCCGGGTGAGGTGCTCTACGTGCGCGACACCGACGGCGGCGGCACCGAGCTGGTCGCGCTCGATCGCGCCTCGGGCGTCATCACCCACGTCGCCACCGCCTCCGCCGCGGTCGCGATCGGCGAGACCGTGTACGCCATCGACGACGACTCGCCCGGCGCGGTGCGTACCGTCGGCGCCGGCGGCCGCGTCGTCGCCCAGCTCCCGCCGGGCAAGCTGCCCTACCTGCTCGCCGCCGGCGGCCAGCGGCTCGCCGTGGTGGTGTCCGATCCGGAGAGCCCACCGGGCGTGTGCATCGTCGACGTCGCCACCGGCGCCGTCCGCTGCCCCGCCACCGAGCGGCTGCAGAACGGCCGCCCGGCGCTGACCCGCGACGGTCGCTTCCTCTACTACGCCGCCCGCGCCGGCATCCGTCGCCTCGATCTCGACACCGACACCGACGTCGTGGTGCGGCCGGGCGTGCGCGCCTCCGGCGGGCTGGCGCTGTCGCCCGACCAGCGCCGGCTGGTGATCTCCGACTGCCGTTCCTTCGGCACCATCGTCGCCGTCGGCGACGGCCCGCCGGAGGCGCTGGTCACCGAGGGTCTGGTCGTGCACCCGGTCGGCGGCCCCGCCGGCGAGCTGGCCTGGGTGACCACCCGCGACGGCGGCGGCACCCGGATGATGGTCCGCGCGCCCGGCAGCGCCGACCGCGAGGTCGCCGCCGCCGACGGCGAGCTCGGTCGGCCGGCGTTCTCCTCCGACGGCGCCCGGCTGGCGTTCGCCATCGGCGGCGACGACGGCGGGCTGCGGGTGGTCGAGCTCGCCACCGGCGCGGTCACCCGCTGGACCGCCTCGGCGCACGATCGCGGCCCGGGCTGGGCCGCCGCCGGCGCGCTGGTGTTCACCCGGCTGGGCGACGGTGGCCCGGCGGTGATGCACCAGGCCGGGCCCGACGCGGCGCCGTCGCTGCTGCTCGAGGGCTGGTCCCTCGAGGACGTCGATCGCGACGGCCACACGCTCCTGGTGTCGCGCGGCCGGCGGCTCGCGCGGTTCGATCTCGGGCGACGCACCCGCACCGCGGTCGATCTCGGCGACGCCGGCGGCGGCGACCTCGCCGGCGCCCGGTTCGATCGCGACGGCGCCGGCTACGTGGTGCTCGGCGGCCAGGAGCAGGGCACGTTCTACCGGGTCGACCGTCGCGGCCACGCCCGCACGGTGTACGAGGTGCCGGCCGGACAGAGCGCCGGGCCGCCGTCGGTGCTCGCCGACGGCCGCATCGCGTTTCGGCCCGAGATCTGGCTGGGCGAGCTGTACGAGCTGACCGACGACTGGGCAGATCTGGCGCAGCCCGACTGAGCACGATCGGCGCACTGCGCCGAGGTTGCTCAGCATCGGCGCGCGCGCCCGCGCGAGCTCACGTGTCGCAAGCGGTTGATCTGCCGGGGGGTGGCGCGCGCCCGGCGTGGCCCCGTGCTGGCGCCGCGCGCTGGCGCGGGTCGTGCTGTGGGGTGGCCTCGGCCTCGTCGCCACGACCACCCAGGAGAACCCGCATGGCTCAGCTCTCGTCCTCGACCGTCCTTCGCCCGCTGCTCGCCGCCGTCGTCGCCGGCGGGCTCACCCTCGTCGGCAACGTGGCCCAGGCCGACGAGTACTACGAGTTCACCCAGGCCGACGTCGACAAGGCAGTGCGCGCGAAGGACATCAAGACCCTCGAGAACTACTGCTGGCACAACTCCGACCTCGACGACGCCTGGCGGTCGTCGTGCCGGGCGCTGATCGCGCACCACGAGGCCAAGGCCGACGGCGCGTACCTGATGCGGGTGTGCAACGGCAACGAGAAGCAGTGGCACACCGACTTCTACGAGCCGGCGTGCGTGGCCGGCAAGCGGGTGCAGGGCGCCGCCTTCCAGAAGGAGCTGGCCGACTGCGGCAAGCTCGCCGCGACCTGGGAGAAGTACAGCGCCGAGCTGCGCGGCGACGCCCAGGACGAGCTGTTCTACGCCGTCGGCCTGCGCGCCGCCGAGTGCAAGCAATGGAACATGATCTGGGTCGACCTCGCGCACCAGTCGCCGCGCGGCGGCGAGCTGCTGGCGCGCCTGGCGGCGGCCAAGGTCGACGTCGAGGCCGAGCTGATGGCGTACCTCAAGGCCACCAAGAAGCCGTTCGCCTTCGAGCACGGCTTCTACGCCATCGAGAACATCTCGAGCTGGCTCATCGCCGCCGGCAAGGTCGGCGACTGCAAGCGGTTCATCCCGTACGCCAAGGCGTCGCCGCCCGACACCCTCGGCGCCTGGCTGCACTTCTTCTCCGAGACCGAGTGCTCGGCGGCGGCGCCGCTGGCCCAGGGTCGGCTCAAGTCCAAGGATCCGGCCCAGCGTCGGCAGGCGTGCGCGGTGCTCGGCGTGATCGGCTCGAAGAAGGACATCGCCAAGCTCAAGGTGCTCGCCAAGAAGGACCCCGAGTACAAGAAGGAGGTCATCGGCGGCGTCCTGGTGAAGACCTACTGGGTGCGCGAGGCCTGCGACGCGGCGATCGGCCAGATCCAGCTGCAGTAGCGCGCGCGGCTCAGGCCTCGGCGACCAGCTCGGCCAGCCTCCGCACGGTGTTGAGGTTGCGGGCGGTGCCAGCCGCCGCGGCGGGCAGCTTGAGGCGCGAGCGGCCCATGCCGTTCGGGTAGTGCACGTACAGCTCGCGGCCGTGGCGAACCACCTCCTCGCCGTCGGGCGCGACCACCTCGGCGAGCGCGCGCGCCGGCACCTTGGCGGCGAGGAACGTCACCAGGACCCGGTTGGGCGCCGCGTCGGGGAACGGGTTGTCGGCGAGGATGGCCTCGAGCTCGACGCCGGTGCGGACGAACACCGCCGCCGGCTTGCCGAGGCGCTTGGCCAGCGCCGCGGCGAGGGTGCGCTCGACGGCGGCGGCGCCGCCGCGGCTGCGCAGCACCACGTTGCCGCTCTGGATGTACGTCTTGACCGCGGTGAAGCCGGCGTCGCGACACAGCGCCGCCAGCTCCTTCATGGGCAGCAGGCCGGTGCCACCGACGTTGATGGCGCGGAGCAAGGCGACGAACGCGGGCATCGCTCACCGATAGCATGGCCGCGCACCACCGCCGGGCGCGGCGCCGCGGCTCACACCTCCGGCGGCGGCGTCAGCAGGCCGGCCTCCTCGAGCGCGACCAGGTAGCGACGGGTGACGTTCCACACCAGCCAGTTGCCGCCCTGCCCCTGCAGCACCCACGGCGTGTACGCGTAGAGCGCGGCGGTGGCGTGGCTCCGCGGCGTGATCGTGATCGGATCGAGGGTCTTGCGCGCGACCCCGAGCTGCCACTGCCCGGTGCCGTCGACGGAGCCGTCGAAGTGCGTGCGCAAGACGTCGGCGGCGCACGCCACCTGCTTGTCGAGGCCGCGGTAGGCCTCGTTGCACGGCTGGTTGTCGGGACAGCCGCAGCCGAACGCGAAGTCGACGGTGCGCTGGCTGGGTCGCTCGGTCTTGCTGACGATCGACTTCTCGACCTGCATGCGCGCGAGCAGCATCACCGGGTGCAGGCCGTGGGCGACGGCGACGTCGACCAGGGCGTCGGCGAACCGGCGGCCGTCGATCTGGTGATCGGCCAGCCACGAGCGGGTGTGGTACGGCGTGTCCTCGAAGAACGCCTGCAGCCCGTCACCGTCGATGGCGCCGGCGTCGGTGAACACGGCGTCGGTGACCACCAGGTTGCGATCGAAGACGGCGCTCACGGCGTCGGCCTTGCCATCGCCGGGCGGCACCGGGTCGAGATCGCTCGGCTCGTCGTGATCGAAGCCATCTCCCGCGTCCTCGACCGCACACGCCACCACCAGCGGGAGAAAGGCGCAGGCAAACAACACAGCGCTTCCTCGGGCCATGTCCCCCGAGGTTGCAGCGATCGGGCCGGTTGCCTGGAGACTCGACCCCCACCCCCGAAAGCGTGTGATCTTCCGGAGTCATGCGCCACCTGGGGAGTCATCCCCCAGATGGGCGGAGCGGCCGCTGGCCAACCTGCCTGCCGCCTGGGTGAGGCCTGATGTCCCGACCGCGCGCCGCTCAGACGGGATAATCGAGGTAGCCGTCGGGCCCCGGCGTGAACGACTTGCTCAGGTCCGGCGGCACCAGCGGGGCGCCGTCGCGGAGCTTGGCCACCAGCCGCGGGTTGGAGATGAACGGGCGACCGAAGGCGATGAGGTCGGCCTTGCCCTCGACCAGGTCGGCCTCGGCGCGGGCCGCGTCGTAGCCGCCGGCGAGGATCAGCGCGCCGCGGAAGGCCGCGCGGAGCGCCGGCTTGATCGTCGCCGGCAAGGCCGGCGCGCCCATCGCGCTGTGATCGACCACGTGGAGGTACGCCAGCCCGAGCTCGCCCAGCCCGTGGGCCAGCGCGACGTGCACCGCCTCGGTCTCGGGGTCGTCGGTGAGGCCGCCGTTGACGCCGTACGGCGACACCCGCATGCCGAGGCGATCGGCGCCGATGGCCTGGGCCACCGCGCGCGCCACCGCCAGCGGGAACCGCACCCGGCCAGCGACGGTGCCGCCCCAGGCGTCGGTGCGCTGGTTCGACGCCTGGCTGAGGAACTGCTCGAGGAGGTAGCCGTTGGCGCCGTGCAGCTCGACGCCGTCGAAGCCGGCGGCGATGGCCTGGGTCGCGGCGTGCGCGAACCCGGCGATGGCGGCGGCGATGTCGTCCTCGGTCATCGCCTCGGGCACCGGGTGCGGCTGGGGCCCCTCGGCGTCGGTGTACATCGTGCCCGGCGCCGCGATCGCCGACGGCGCGAGCAGGCGGGCGCCCGCCGGCAGGTTCAGCGGGTGGCCGATGCGGCCGGTGTGCATGAGCTGCACGAAGATGCGACCGCCGGCGGCGTGGACGGCGTCGGTGACCGCGCGCCAGCCGCGGACCTGCTCGTCGGAGTACACCCCGGGGATGCGCGGATAGCCGAGGCCGTCGGGCGACGGCGCGGTGCCCTCGGTGATGATGAGCCCGGCGCTGGCGCGCTGCGCGTAGTAGGTAGGGACCAACTCCGACGGCACGTTGCCCGGCGACCGGCTGCGGGTCATCGGCGACATCACTACGCGGTTGGGCAGGGTCAGGCGGCCGAGGGTGAAGGGCAACATCAGCGTGGCAGTCATGGGCGCACCATGACGCCGCCGTCGCGACGCCGACAGAGCGCGCGCGGGAACACACTGTCTCGCCACGGGCACGGGCACGGGCCTGCTAGGCTCGGCGCCGATGACTCGCTGGTCGACACGCGCGCTGCTCATGGCTTCTCTCCTCGGCTGCGGCGGTGGCGGCGGCGGCACCGCGCCGACCACGCCGGTCGGGCAGGGTGGGCCGCGCCTGTGCGTCGAGGTCGCGACCGCCCACGGCGCGGTCGTCGCCATCGAGGAGGGCGCCGGCGCGGACGACGATGGCGCCCAGGCCGCCCTCGAGGCGCTCCCGCAGGACGTGTTCACCGGGCTCGAGGACATCGGCGCCCGCATCCTCGACGGCGACGACCTGGTGGTGGCGGTGGTCGACCTGGCGTGCGAGGCCAGCGAAGAGGGCACCTGCGCCGCCCGGTTGATGCGGCTGTCGCCGGCCGGCGCCGACGCCAAGGTCACCGCGCAGGCGGAGCTGCCCGACGCCGCCGGCCCCGCGACCATGGGCAGCTCGCCGGTGGTGATCCAGGCGGTGTGGCCGCGCGGCGAGGAGCTGTGGGTGAGCTACGGCGTCACCGGCCAGCCCGAGCCGACGGTCGGCGCCACCACCGACAACCGGGTCGCGATCTTCGACCGCCGGACCCTGGCCCTGCGCGGCGCGCTGACCTACGCGCGCTGGCCCGAGGCCTCGATCCTCGAGGGCTGCATCTCCGAGCTCGAGGAGGTCGACCTCGACTGCGACGGCCAGGTCGACCTGGTGCAGCATCAGCGGTGCCAGACCGCGGCGTGCCTGCCCGACGACGACGGCGGCGACGACGAGCCGGCCGATCCCGACGACAGCGGGCTGGCCTGCGAGCCGCCGACCCTCACCCACCGGGCGTGGCTGCGCGGCGCCGCCGGCTACCAGCCGCTCGGGTCGTGACCACGCGTCAGCTGCTCTTCGCGTGACACGCTCCGCGCGTCGTGCTCCCCTCCCCCCGTGGAGCTGCGGTCGATCTCCCGCTACGTACGTGAGCTGCAAGGCAGCCTGCCGACGAAGACGTTCGGCCCGGCCACCTCGCGCCTGTGGTGGCTGCCCGCGCACGCCGCGGTGATCGTCGCGCTGTCGTGGGCGCTCGCCACCGATCACCTGCCGGGCTGGGCCTGGCCGCTGGCGTCGCTCATCATCGGCTGCGCCTTCGCCGGCGTGACCTTCCTCGGCCACGAGCTGCTGCACGGCGGCGTGATCCACGGCAAGACCGCGATCCGCTTCCTCGGCTGGTGGTGCATGGTGCCGTTCACGCTGTCGCCGCAGCTGTGGATGGCCTGGCACAACCGGGTGCACCACAACCACTGCGGCCAGCCCGGGATCGATCCCGACATGTACCCGACCCTCGAGGAGTACCGGACCCAACCGCGGGCGCGGATCATGGCCGACTACTTCGGGCTCGGTCGGCGCCGGCTGATGAGCATGGCCAGCCTGCTGTTCGGCTTCACCGGCCAGAGCACGCAGATGCTGTTCACCGCGCGCGCCCGCGGGTTCCTCACGCCGCGGCTGTTCCGGCGGGCGCTCGTCG
Source organism: Kofleriaceae bacterium (assembly GCA_041389945.1). Taxonomy (GTDB): domain Bacteria; phylum Myxococcota_A; class Polyangia; order Haliangiales; family Haliangiaceae; genus JAWKQW01. The sequence goes on along the minus strand of JAWKQW010000009.1, from coordinate 103,535 downwards.
AGAGCGCGCTGGGCTGGGCCCTGTGGATCGCGGTGGCGGTCGTCGTCGGGCCGCTGGCGTTCGTGTTCGTCTACCTGCTGCCGCTGGTGGTCGCCAACACGATCGTGATGGCCTTCATCATGACCAACCACAACCTCAGCCCGCTCACCGCGGTCAACGATCCGCTGGTGAACTCGCTGAGCGTGACCCTGCCGCGCCCGCTCGAGTGGCTGACCCTGCGCTTCGGCTACCACACCGAGCACCACCTGTTCCCGGCGCTGTCGACCCGCTACGGCCCGCGCATCCGCGAGGCGCTGCGGGCGCGCTGGCCGGAGCGGTACCAGTCGATGCCGATGGGCCGGGCGCTGCGCCGCATCTACCAGACCGCGCGGGTCTACGCCGACGACACCACGCTCATCGATCCGCCGTCGGGCCAGACCTGGCCGACGGTCTTGCCCGGCGGCTAGCTAGCGGTGATCGCCCGGGTCGAGCGCGGGCACGGGCACGAGCGCGGGCACGGGCGCGGGCGCAACACGGGCACGGGCGCGGAGAACCGGCCCGGGAGCTACGCTTCGACGATGACCGTCGACGAGTTCCGCGAGGCCTTGCTGGCGGTGATGGAGCGTAAGGTCCACTGGGCGTGGCCGGCGTTCGGCGACGGTCGGGTCGAGCGCGCGCGCCTGCACGTGCACTTCGAGCAGGAGTACGCCACCTACGTGCGCGACTTCCCGGTGCTGGTCGGCTGGGCCTACGTGCAGTGCCCGCACCCGGCGGCGCGGCGCGATCTCGTCGAGAACGTCTTCGAGGAGGAGACCGGCGGGCTCATCGCCGGGCGCCCGCATCCGGAGCTGTTCCTCGAGTACCCGCGCGGCCTCGGCATGGACCTGGCCCGCTTCGACGACGTCACCCTGTTGCCGGCGGCCCGGCGCTACCGCGACCTGCTCGACGACTGCACCCAGCGCCGCGGCTGGGCGGTGGCGGCGGCGGTCACCACGCTGTTCATCGAGGGCACGCCGCACGAGCGTGGCGAGCTCGATCCTTCGGCGCCGCGACGACCGACGCCGGCGCTGGAGGCCCACCCGCTGGTGGTGCACTACGGCCTGCCGCTGGCGGCCCTGGCGCTGACCAAGGCGCACCGCCAGGTCGAGGGCGATCACCGCCAGGCCGCGTGGCGGGTGGTGCTCACCTACGTCGCCGAGGCCGAGCGCGCCGCGGTGGTCGACGCCATGCAGGAGGTGGTCGACGCCTGGCGGGCGTACCGCGACGAGGTCGCCGCGGCGTGCGGGCTCACGCGCGGCTGATCGGATCAGCGACGTCGCTGCGCGGTGACCGGCGCCGCCGGGTGGCCGCGCCGAGGACGCGGGCCGGTGGCGACCGGCGGCGCGATTCGCAGCCGGCGCCACAGCGGCCGCCGCGGCGTCGGCGGCAGGTAGGTGCCGACGACGAGCGCGTCGCAGCCGGCGCCGAGCAGCTCGCGACGCAGCGCCTGCTCGTGGAGATCGGCGGCGAGCCGCCGCGCGCGCGCCCGCGGCGACTCGCGCGCCGCTGGGCCCACCGCCATCGCGCGGCGGCGCGCGGTGATCGCGGCGACCTCGCCCAGCTTGCGCACGAGCGCGTCGGCGTCGCCCTTGTCGACGAACGCCATCGCGCCGGCGCGCACGCCCACGGCGACGTCCTCCGGCGCGGCGAACGCCGACGACACCATCACGCCGACCAGGCTCCCACGGCGTCGCATCGCCGCGAGGATCTCGGCGCCGCCGAGGCCCGGCATCCGCAGATCGAGCACGACCACGTCGATGGCCGCCGCCGCCGCCGGCGCCTCGTCGAGCCAGCGCAGGAACAGCTCGCCGGAGGCGTGGCAGGTCACCCGCACCGGCTCGCGACGCAAGACCCGCTGGATCGCGCGCAGGTACGAAGCGTCGTCGTCGACGAGGACCACCGACAGCGGCTCACCAGGTACATCGAGGAGCGGCACCCGTCGAGGCTATCGCGACGATGACGGTCTCGTCATCGCGTCGCGCAGGATCGTCGCACGGCGCGCATCCCGTGTCGCTCGCGACACGGTGCGACCTGCGCGCTACCCTGGGTGGGTGGCCATCCCCATCACGCCGCGGAGCTCCTGCCGCGCCGCGTCGCTGCTGGCGGCGACGGCGCTGGCGGCGTGCGACGCGCCGAGCGCGGCGGTCGAGCTGACGGCCATGCAGTACAACATCGCCGGGATCCGCGACGGCCAGCGCGGGCAGGCGATCGTCGACGCGATCGCCGCCGCGCGCCCCGATCTCCTGTCGCTGCAGGAGTGCGCCGGGTGCGAGGTGCTGCTGGCGGCGTTGCCCGGATACGCGGTGGCGCCGATCGGCACCGACGACGTCGCCCTCGGCTACGACGCCACCCGCTGGGACCTGCGCGAGGGCGGCGCGTTCACGCTCGGCGGCGACGACGACGGCTGGGGCACGCGGGTCACGCGCTGGGCCCACCTGGTCCCGCGCGACGGCGGCGGCAACGGCGTGTACCTCTACGGCACCCACTGGTGCGTGCCGATCCGCTCCGCCGACGACGCCTGCGACGACCGCGCTCACGTTGGCTACGCCGAGGCCACCCTCGCGCGGGTAGCTGCCCGCCGCCACCCCGACGCGCCGGCGGTGCTGGCCGGCGACCTGAACGTGTTCGACGGCGAGGCCGACGGCCCGGCGCTGCGTGCGCTGCGCGATGGCGGCCTGGTCGACGCCGTGCGCACGCGCGATCCGCGCGGCGACGCCACCTCGTTTCACGGCAACGCGTGGGCGCCACCGGCCGCGCTCGACTACATCCTGACCACCCGCGACGTCGAGGTGCTCGACGCCGGGGTCGAGCGCACGCTGACGCCCGGCGCCGGGTCCGACCACGATCCGGTGATCGCGCGGCTCCGGGTGCCGGGCTGAGCTGCCCGACGCAACCGCGGGCACGCGCGACCGATACCGCCGCCATGACCAGCTCCACCGCCCTCTCGCGCCTGCGACCGCTGCTCGGCTGCGCCGCCCCCGACGACGACGGCGACGACGACCCGCACCGCTACCGGCGGCCGCCACCCCGACCCAGCCCCGACGACGACGCCCTGCTGGCGATCGTCGCCGCGCCGCGGCCGGCGGTGGGCGCGCTCGCCGCGCACTTCGATCGCCTCGAGGCCCGGCTGGCGACGCGCCTGGCCCAGCTCGCGCCGGCCGCCGCCCACGCCATGCACGCGCGCCTGGCGCACCCGCACCCCGACGACGCGCTCGCCGTCGCCGTCGCCGGGCTGACCGCGCCGCGGCGCCAGCGCTTGCTCGACGGCCTCGCCGGTACCCGTCGCCGCCATGCGGTGGCGCGCGCCGCGGCCGGCTGGGCCCGCGCCGCCTGAGCCCGCCGAGCCGGCTGCGCCCACGTGCCGCAGGCCGCGCGCCGTCGACGGCGCTACCATGGCGCGTGTCCTCGGGCGAACCCGCACCCGACCATCCGCGCCGCCGCCAGCTCCTCGGCTGGATCGCCGACAGCGAGCGGCGCCAGCGCCGCCTGCGCGTGGTGACCGCGGCCGGCGGCGTGCTCGGGCTCGGCGCGCTCGCGATCGATCGCACCGTCGGGCTGATGGTGCTCGGCGCGACCGCGACGATCTCGATCGTCACGTACTGGGTCACCGCCGCGCACATCGCCGACTGGCGCCAGCAGCTCGAGCACCTGGCGCGCACCGGCCGCGTGCGCTGACGACCGGCGCCACGGCCGGCTCCGGCGCCGCGCCGATGCTATAGACAGCGCATGCTCCGTGCTCGCGCCGTGGCCCTCGCCTCGCTCGTCGTCGTCGGTTGCGGAGGCAAGGACGACGTCACGACCGTCGCGCCGATGCCTGCCCCGACCGCGCCGGCGCCACCGACGACGCCCGCGCAGCCGACGCCCGCGCAGCCGACGCCCGCGCAGGCGGTCGCCGCGCAGCTCGCGCACGGCGGCGCGATCTACGCCAAGTACTGCGTCCTGTGCCACGGTGAGCGCGCCGAGGGCTACCGCGCCGACTTCGCGCCGTCGCTGGTGACCGAGACGTTCCTCGCCACCGCCAGCGACGCGTTCCTCGCCACCGGCATCGTCGAGGGCCGGCCCGGCACCGCGATGGGCGCCTACGGGATCTCCCAGGGCGGGCCGCTGGCGCCGACCGACGTCACCGCGCTGATCGCGTGGATCCGCAGCCAGCGCCCCGAGGTCGTGCGCCTCGAGCTGCCGTCGCAGCCGACCCGCGGCGACGCCGCCCGCGGCAAGTCGCTGTACGTCGCCAACTGCCAGAGCTGCCACGGCGACGCCGCCAACCGCATCAACGCGGTCCAGCTCGCCAACCCGGTGTTCCTCGAGTCGGCCACCGACGCGTTCCTGCGCCACGCGATCGTCAACGGCCGCCCGGGCACGCCGATGCTGCCGTGGCAGGGCAAGCTCGACGACGGTCAGATCGACGACGTCATCGCCTACCTGCGCACCTGGCAACCGGCCGCGCCGACCTCGCCGGCGGCGCCGCCCAACCCGCACGCCGGGCACGATCACGATCACGCCGGCCACGATCACGGCCCGCCGCCGGCGTTGCCGCCGATCACCGGGCCGGTGGTCACCAACCCGCGCGGCAAGGCGCCGGTGTTCACGCCGCGCGAGGGCCGGTTCGTTCCGGCCGCGCAGGTCGCCGACGCGATCAAGACCAAGAAGAAGATGATCTTCATCGACGCGCGCACGCCAGCGGACTACGCCCGCGGCCACATCCCCGGCGCGGTGCTGGTGCCGTACTACGCGCGCGAGCGCCTCGACGCGATCCCCAACGACGGCACCTGGATCCTGGCGTACTGCGCGTGCCCGCACCACGCCTCGGGTGAGGTGGTCGACGAGCTCCGCCGCCGCGGCTACGCCAACACCGCGATCATCGACGAGGGCATCGTGTTCTGGGAGAAGCAGGGCTACCCGATGGCGCGCGGCGCCGCCGGCGCGCCGTAGCGATCGAGCGCGGGCGCGCGGTGGCCTGCGTACCGACGTGCTCACCGTCGGTGCGCTGCGCCTGACGCGCTGTCAGCGTCGGCCCCGCGAGTGTGCGAATCCGACACGCCAGCGCGTCCGTGCGACAACGCCTCGACACGATCACGGCGCCGACGCCTCTGGTTTCGCGAGCCTGCGCGACGCCGACGCCTGGCCCACGGCCTGCACTGGCCAGCGCCATGCCTCAGCGCGCGCTTCCCCCCGAGATCACCGCCGCCTCGCTGTCCGTCCTCGCGCCGCTGTTGACCACCGTCGACGAGGTCTGCGACGAGGCGCCGCCGACCGCGCCCGGCGCCCGCGCCCTGGTCGCGCAGCGCGCCGCGCTGGCAGCCTGGGTCCGCCGGCTCGCGCCCACCACCGGCGCCGCGCGCCGCGCGCCGACCACGCCGCCGCCGCTGCGGGTCGATCCGTCGTTCTGGCGCGCGCGCCTGATGTGGCTCGCGGGCGTGTTGCGCCGGGCCATCGATCACCTCGGCGCCGACCCGGCGTCGCGCGCGGTGGTGGTGAAGACCCTCGGCCAGGTCGAGCTGGCGTCGCTCGCCGTGTAGCGCGGCGGCGCCCCGAGCGCCCTGGCTGACGGCGATTCCGGGTAGGCTCGGCGCTCGATGATCAAGCGGCCCGGCGCGATCCTCGCCCTGCTCACCGGGCTCAACTTCCTCAACTACCTCGACCGCTACGTGGTCGCGGCGGTCTTGCTCGAGGTCAAGGGCGACCTGGGCCTGTCGAACTTCACCGCCGGCCTCCTGGCGACGGTGTTCCTGCTCGGCTACTTCGTCAGCGCGCCGGTGTTCGGCGCCATCGCCGATCGCCGCCCGCGCAAGGGCCTCATCACCTTCGGCGTCGCCCTGTGGAGCATCGCCACGGTGCTGTCGGGGCTCGCCGGGCACGCCCACTCGGTGGCGTTGCTGTTCGTGTCGCGCGCGCTGGTCGGCGTCGGCGAGGCCAGCTACGCGACCCTGGCGCCGACCATCATCGACGACATCACCCCGGCGGCGAAGAAGGGCCGGGCGCTGGCCATCTTCTACCTGGCGACGCCAGTGGGCTCGGCGATGGGCTACCTGCTCGGCGGCTTCATCCTCGCCCACTGGGGCTGGGAGGCGGCGTTCTACGTCGCCGGCGCGCCGGGCCTCCTGCTGGCGCTCCTGTGCCTGGCGATCGAGGAGCCGCCGCGGGTGCTGTCGGCGACGCGGGTCAAGCTGCGCGAGTTGCTGGCGACCCTGTGGCGGATCCGCCTGTACCGCCGGATCGTACTCGGCTACTGCGCGCACACCGCCGCGGTCGGCGCGTTCTCGTTCTGGGCGCCGAGCTTCCTGGCGATGCGCTACGGCCTGAGCCTGCCCACCGGCAGCTTCTGGTTCGGCCTGGTCACCGTCGGCGCCGGCGCGGTCGGCACCATCGCCGGCGGCGTGCTGCTCGATCGCGCGCAGCGGCGGCTCGACGACGAGGAGGCCGATCCCGGCCGCCGCGAGCGGCGCGCCATCGGCGAGATGATCCGCCTGTGCGGCCTGGGCCTGCTCATCGCCGCGCCGTTCACCGCGGCCTTGTTCCTCTCGCCGAGCCCGATCCTGTTCTTCGTGCTGGCGTTCTTCGCCGAGGTCGGCGTGTTCCTGTCGACCTCGCCGGTCAACGCCGCGACCCTGCGCGCGGTGCCGCCGGGCCTGCGCGCCAGCGCGATGGCGACCAGCATCTTCGCCATCCACATGTTCGGCGACCTGTGGTCGCCGCCGCTGCTCGGCCTCCTGGTCGATCATCTGCCGCTGGTGGCGGCGATGATGTTCCTGCCGGTCACCTTCGCGCTGGGCGCCTGGATCTGGCAGCCGCGCCGACGCGAGCTCGAGGAGATCTCATGACCCGACCCACACTGCTCCGCTGGATCCCTGCCCTGCTCCTGGCCGCCTGCGGTGGCTCGCCGACGCCGACGGCAACGCCGACGCCGACGCCTGCGCCGAGCCCCATCGGTCACCGGGCCCCGGCGGCACCCGTCGCCAGCTCCCACGAGACCCTCGGGTTGTCGCCGATACTGCTCACCGGCGGGTGGAACGTGTACGAGGAAGAGTACGACTACCACGCGCGTTTCGACTTCGGTGACGACCAGCGCTTCGTGTGGGGCCAGCCCACCGACGGCGACACCGTCGACGACTGCCCGGCGATCGGTCGCTACGAGATCGTCTTCGACGAGCGCTCACCGCTGGGCACGCTGCTGCTCTACCCCGAGGAGGATGATTGCGACCCGATGCCCGAGGCCGCCGACGGCGAGGTGGTGGTGTGGACCTGGCCGGCGCGCGAGGTCGCGCCCGACCGGGTGCTCCTGGTCGACGCCGAGGCCCAGGAGCTGCCGCTCGTGCGCGAGTGACCGGCGCCGGCGCGCTGCTCGGCGCCGCGCTCGGGCTGCTCGGGTGTCGCGATCCCGGCGTGCTCGATCGCGCCCGCGCGCCGATCGACGCCGCGCCTGCCGACGCCGCGCCGGTGGTGGTCGATGCCGCGCCGTGCCCGCCGGCGGTGCCGATCGATCCGGTGCCGGCGGCGCCCGACGCCGGCGGCGGCCAGACCCGGGTCCGCGCCACGTGGGCCGACCTGCCCGGCTGGCGCGACGACGCCCACGCCGCCGCGCTGCCGCCCCTGCTCGCGTCGTGCGCGGTGCTCGCGACCCAGGCCGACGACGCGCCGGTCGGCTACGACGGCAAGAGCGGCACCACCGGCCAGTGGCGCGCGGCGTGCGCCGCCGCGGCGCGGGTGCCGGCGGGCGACGACGCCGCCGCCCGCGCCATGTTCGAGCGCGAGTTCCAGCCGTGGGCCGCGCTCGGCAAGGACGCGCCGAGGGCAAGGCCACCGGCGCTACTGCGTGCAGCCGCTGCGGGCGTCGCACCGCCGCGGCGGCGCCTACCAGTGGCCGCTGTACCGGCGGCCGCCGGATCTGGTCGAGGTGTTCCTGTCGGACTTCATCGCCGATGGCCGCGGCCGGCGGATCTGGGGCCAGGTCGACGCCGGCGGCCACCTGCGGCGCTACCCGACCCGCGGCGAGCTGCGCGCGAGCCGCGCGCTGGTCGGCCACGAGCTGGTGTGGGTCGACGATCCGGTCGACGCGATCTACGCGCAGATCGAGGGCTCGGCCCGGGCCGAGCTCGACGACGGCAGCGTCGTGTGGCTCAACTTCGACGGCAAGAACGGGCGCGGGTTCAAGGGCGTCGGCAAGATCCTGCGCGACGCCGGCCACCTGCGGCCGGGCCACGGCTCGATGCAGGACATCCGCGCGTACTTCGCGGCGCACCCGGGCGAGGCCGAGGCGCTGCTCGACCAGAACACCTCGATGGTGTTCTTCACCGAGTCGCCCGGCGGCGCCCTCGGCTCGCAGGGCGTGGTTCTCACCGCCGGCCGCTCGGTCGCCGTCGATCGCGCGCTCATCGCCACACCACGCCGGTGTGGTCGACACCTTCACGCGCGGCGCGCCGATGGCGCCACCTCACGATCGCCCGGAACAGCGGCGCCGTCCTCGGCGCCGGTCCGGGTCGACATCTACCTCGGCCACGACGCCGACGCCGTCGACCTGTGCGGCCGGCTCAACTTCCCGGCCCGGACCTGGCTCCTGCTGCCGCGCGGCGTCACCACGCGCTAGCCTCCCCGTGCCCGTGCCTGCTCGCTCGGGAAGGTCCGGCCGCGGTGGCCGGTCGGCGGAGGCGCCGTCGTGGACGCCGGGTCCACAGGGGCAACGCCGATCGTGCCAACCGCTGGTCACGGCCTACCCCGTCGCGGTCGCGGCGCGCCGGCGCCAGCGCGTTCCGGCGCCGGCGCGGGCGGGCACGGCGGCTGCAATCCTCGGCGGCATCCCCCACAAAGGACGCCGCCATGCTCGCTCGTGCGACCCTCGCCTCGCTCTCGCTCCTCACGTCCCTCGCCGCCTGCACCGACGACGCGCCGCCGCCGCCGACCGGTGACGCCACCCTCGCCGAGGCCACGCCGGCCCAGCTCCGGCGCATCGTGACCGGCGGCCTCGGCCTCGACGGCATCACCGCCACCTTCCTGGTCGGGAGCTACGTCGATCAGGTCGGCGTGGCGTGCCCCGCGGTGACCACCGCCGGCGACACCCTCACCGTCACCGGCGGCTGCACCACCGACGACGGCGTCCGCATCGACGGCGCCGTGGTCGGGCGCAACGTGCCCGCGCTGTTCGCACCGCCGGATCCGTCGGTGGTCACCGAGGTCACCCTCGACGGCTTCGAGCTCGACGACCCGGCCCAGGGGCGGATGCGCTTCGACGGCAGCATGAGCTGGCGCGCCGACGACTACTACGCCTACGACCTGCGCACGGTGATCGGCGGCCTCGAGGCCGAGCTCACCGCGCGCTACGAGGTGGACGACACCTCGATGGCGCCGGTCGGCGACGCCCAGGTCACCGTGCCCGGGGTGGGCACCGCCGCGATCGCCGGCCGCTGGAACCGCACCCTCGATGGCGGCACCTTCGAGCTGCTCGGCGCCGACGTCCTCACCATTGACCTCGGCGCCGCCCGCGAGGACTGCACGCCGTACGCGATCGACGGCGTCGCTGGCGAGCTGTGCGACGAGTGATCGGCCCGCGGCGCCGACCCCAGCCCCCCGCCGCCGCTCACGGCAGATCGAGCGTGAACGGATAGCTGGTGGCGGTGCCGCGCTGCGACGGCGCGAAGGTCGCGGTGCGCGCGACCCGCACCATGCACGCCGCGGCGTCGGGCTCGACCGCGCCCTGCACCGAGGCATCGACGACCTTGCCGTCCGGTGCGATCCGGACCCACAGGCTGATGGTCTTGCCGAGGCCGCGCCCGCACGCCACGACCTGGGTGCGGATCGCCTCCATGCCCGAGGTGAGGTCGTCGAGGCTCGGCTGTGCCGGCAGCGCCTCCTTGCGGGTGGCGCGGACCATCTCGAACTGCAGCGGCACCACGATCTCGACGGGACCGCCGACCGGTTGCGGGAACCGGACGCCGCGCACGATCCGGCCGACGCAGCTCCCCATGGTCGTGCTCATGCCGACCGGCACCACCACCGTCGGTCGGCCGTCGAGGCCGATCATCACCCGCACCAGGATCTTGCCGGCGAGCTGGGCGTCGCCCTCGGCGAGCAGGCACGCCTGCATCGCCGGCTGCTCCGCCGCCAGCGCGGCGAACACGTCGTCGACGTCGATCTCGCCCTCGACCGGCGGTGCCTCTTCGGCGGTGGGCGCCGCGGGGCGCGGCGGGCGGCCCTTGCCGGCGATGGCGACCGGCGCGCGCGCGGCCGGCGCCGCGTCGAGCGCGAGGCGCCGCGTCGAGCGCGAGCGCCGCGTCCACCGGCGCGGGCGCCGCGTCGAGCGCCGCTGCCGCGGCGAGCACCGGCGGGGGCGCCGGCGCCGGCGCCGTGGGGGTCGACGTCGCCCGACCGCCCGCGACCGCGGCGCCCAGCGCGACCACGCCGCCGACGATCCACGGCCAGCGCCGCCCGCGGCGATCGCCGCCAGGTGCGGTCGCGGCCGCCCGACCGAGGGCCTCGCCGCCGGTGGCCTCGCGCGCCGTCGCCGGTGGCCTCGCGCGCGCCGTCGATCGCCGACGCATCGGCGGCGGTGCCGCGGGCCAGCGCCGCCGCCGGCGGGGTCACGCTGCCGACGGTGCCGCGGGCCAGGCCGAGGGCGGCGCCCGGCGGCGCGGTCGCGCCCAGCGCGTCGACGTCGTCGACGTCGACCAGCTCGCTCGCGATGGTCGCCAGCGCCTGCTCGACCTCCGCCATCGACGCCGGCCGCGCCGTCGGCGCCTTCGCCAGCATCCGATCGAGCAGCGCGTCGAGGGCGACCGGCGCGCCGGGCACCAGGCTGCGCAAGGCCGGCGGCGCCACGTACAGGTGCTTGTGGCAGGCGTCCGCCATCGAGGTCACCACGAACGGCGGCCGCGCCGCCGCCGCCTCGAACAAGAGCGCGCCCAGCGCGTACACGTCGGCGCGCACGTCGACGGCGCCGGCGTCGCTCCACTGCTCCGGCGCCATGTACGCCGGCGTGCCCAGCGCGCCGGTGGTGGCGCCGCCGCCGGTGGCCACGGTGCCACCGAGCTTGGCCACGCCGAAGTCGAGCAGGGTGGCGCGCAGCCCGCGGCGACGGTCGGCATCGGCCGCGACCATCACGTTGCTCGGCTTGAGATCGCGGTGGATCACGCCGACGGCGTGCACCGCGGCCAGCGCCGACGCCAGCTGGCGCCCGAGCTCGACGACGTCGGCCGCCGGCCACCGGCGCCCGCTCGCGAGCTTGCTCGCGAGGGAGTCGCCGTCGAGCAGCGCCATCACCAGGTAGGCGGCGCCGTCCTCGGCGTGGCCGACGTCGAAGATCTGCACGACGCCGGGGTGCCTCACCCGCGCCACCGCCCGTGCCTCGCCGAAGAAGCGCTGCAGGGCCGGCGCGTCGCTCGGGCCGTCGGGCCGCAGCAGCTTGATCGCGACCTCGGCGCCGACGGTGAGCTGCTCGCCGAGCCACACCTCGCCCATGCCGCCGCGCCCGAGCATCCGGACCAGCCGGTAGTTGCCGATGCGGGCGCCCACCATCGAGGGCCTCACTGTAGCGCGACCGCCGCGCGCCGACCTCGGCGCGATCGGCCTCGCGTCGGGCTCAGCCCAGGCCCTCGACCTTGATCCACGGCCCCGCGGTGTACGGGAACGACTGATCGAAGTGGACGTGGGCCACGTACCACAGGGTCACGTCGTGGCCGTCGAGCTCCTCGTGGCCGAGGTACGCCGCCGGGTACACCTGCGCGCCGGCCTGGCTGCGCGGCGAGAACGGCGCCCACTCGCCGTCGTGGTAGCGGATCGCGAACAGCTCGGCGTCGTCCCAGGTGTGCGGCCGCAGGTTGATCGCCGCGCCGGAGCCGAAGTCGACCTGGCGCCACACGTGGCCGTGCTCGTCGGCCTCGCCGCTGTGCGGGAACCAGCCCTCCTCGGCGACCCGCTGCCAGCGCCCGTCCTCGAAGTGCTCGACGGCGTCGTGGTCGGCGCCGTCGAGGTCGAAGTCGAACCGCCAGTGCGGGTGGTAGGTGTGCTGGTCGTGCACGCCGGAGCCGTAGATGGTGAGCCACGGGCTCAGCCGGCCGTCGTCGTGGAAGCGCCAGATCTGCTGGTAGTGGTACGGGCCGGCGGCGAAGGTCGCCGACAGCTCGATGCCGCCGCGGAACTGCTGCACCCGCACGGTGTCGACCAGGTTGCGCGCACCCAGCGGCACCCACCACGGCCCGCGGGCGTCGGCGGCAGCGTCGAGCACGTCGTCGGCGACCGCCAGCAATGACCGCTGGTGATCGACGGTGACGTAGGGCAGCGAGCCCTCCCACAGCACCCGGCGGCCTCGGTAGTCGGCCAGGTACACCATGATCCCGGCGGACTCGGTGAGGCGCCACGAGAAGCTCCAGTTGGCGGCCTCGATGCGGCTTTGGTGGTTCACAGTCGGGCTCCTTGGCGTGGATGCGCTCACCACTGGGCGGCGGGCACGACCTGGGTGACGGCGGCGTCGAGGAGATCGACGACCACGACGAGCGAGGGGTGGCCGCCGGCGCGGCCGAACACCACCGCGGCGGAGCGCCGGGTGTGGGCGAGGTCGGCCTCGGTGCGCCCCCAGTAGTGCATCGTCGCCTGGGGCTCGTCGCCCATGCCGAGCTGGGCCTGGACCGTGGCGTCGGACGCCCACGCCTTCTGGGCCGCGGCCTCCTCCTCGCGCGACAGCATCGGCTGCGAGCGGTTGATGTCGAGGCGCGACCACGCCGGCGTCGAAGGTTCGACGCAGGCATCCACGCAGCGATCGGCGGCGTAGTCGTAGACCACGACCCGGGCCAGGCGGTGATCGGCCATCCAGTGCGGCGGCTTGACCACCAGGGGCTCCACCGCGACCACCCGGTAGCGCTCCATCTTGGCCATGCTCGAGACCCGGCGGTCCTCGGTCAGGTGCGGATGGCGTCGGCGACCTCGCCAGGCGACAGCGGCGCGAACAGCGCCGCGTCAGCCTGGACTTCGCGACGGCCGGGCGGGCCTGGCGGCGGCGCCGGCCTTCCTGGCGGCGCCGGCCTTGCTGGCCCGGCAGCGGTCGCACCGAGCCGCGGAGCCGGCCTTGTTCGCGCGGGCCGGGGCGCCGCGCTGCCCCTTCGCCGCGGCCTTCGTCGATGTTATGGTGGCCGCGACTCATACACGCGGGGCCCGCCGAGAATAGATCCACGGCCGGGCTCGGCGTCTCACCCCAGTTCACCGTCCCCCGCCTCCGCGATCTCCTCCTCGGCGCGTCGCTGCTCGGGCGTCGGCGCCTGCAGCTCGGCTCACTCCGAGCGCCTCGGAGACCTGGCGGTGGCGGCGCGGCAGCTCGTCCTGGTCGCCGAGCCGCGCCTGGCCGCGCGCTCGCCGTACGAGGTCACGATCGTGCGCGAGGACGGCAGCACGGTCGACACCTAACGGCTGCGCGATCGGTCCTACGTGCTCGGCGCCGAGGGCGAGCGCTACACCATCCGGGTCACCAACCCGACCGACGCCCGCGTCGAGGCGGTGGTCACCGTCGACGGCCTCGACGCGATCGACGGCGAGGACGGCGATCTCGGCAAGCGCGGCTACATCGTGCCGTCGCGCGGCGACCTGCGCATCGAGGGCTTCCGCACCTCGGCCGAGCAGGTGGCGACCTTCCGGTTCTCGTCGGTCGATGCCTCCTACGCCGGTCGCAAGGGCAAGGCGCGCAACGTCGGCGTGATCGCGGTGGCGGTGTTCGCCGAGCAGGCGGCGCCCGAGATGGTCACCGACGGCGAGGTCGCGCCGGCGCCGACCACCACCGGCTATCGCTGGGAGGACGGACCTCGACGCCTCGGTGCCGGGCGCGCCGACGGAGCGTGGCCGCGCCACCAAGAGCGGCCGACGGGCGGTCGCCGATCGCGTCGGTGGCGGGTGGCGGCCCAGGCGCACCGTCGGAGTCGATGGCGTGGCGCGCGCCCGCGCCGATCCGCCCGGCGCCGCCGCTGCGGATCCGGTGCCGCCGATGCCGCCGCCTCGAGGAGGCGCGCCGCGCACCAGCGCCCGGGCCTCGGCACCGAGTTCGGCGAGCGCCGCTACTCGGCGACCTCGCTCGACCCGCTTCGTGCGCGCGAGCGCGACCCCGATCGCCATCGCCGAGCTCCGCCAGATGAACGACGCCGCTGGCCTCAGCGCCCTGGCACGCCATCGGCTGTTCCATGTTGGCGAGCTCACCGGCCCGCGAGACCGCGACCCAGCTTCGGCGGTCGCTACGCCACGCCGCCGCGCGATATTGCCGGTGCGTCGGCCCGCGCCCGCGCGCGATCCCACCCGCGGATCGCGCGTGGTCGTCGCCCGGCGCCATGGACGAAGTCGTCGAACGGGCGCAGCCCGTCGATGGTCGAAGCCGGGACCCGGGCCATTCTTGCAGAGCAGCACCTGGGCTCGGCGTCGGTCCAGGGTCACGTCGAGCTCGCCGTCCTGGTAGCCGGGCATCCGGCACTGCACGCGCATGTGGGTGCCCGGCGCCTCCTGGATGAGGACGCCGCTGGGGCCGCGGTAGGTGCGGTCGGTGTACACGTTGCCATTCTCGGGGTGGGTCAGGACGCGCACCGCGCCGCGCTCGCCGGGCAACACGCCCGGGCGCCGGGGGCCGATCGGCTCGCTGGCGCCGCTGCCGGTGCCGACCCCGACCGCGGAGGTGGCGGGACGGGCGTCGGGCCGCGGCGACGGATCGCGCCGTCGGGCGTCGGGCGTGTGCGGCGGCTCCGGCGGGATCTCGACGATGGTCTGGGCGTCGACGGGCGCCGGCGGCGGCTCGGCCAGGCGCGCGTCGACCACGGTGGTCACCACCACCGGCACCTCGCGCTCGGTGCGCGGCCGGGTCAGGGTCACCGCCATCATCACGCCGAGGCCGCCGGCGAACAGCACCGCCAAGGCGATCCACGGCCAGCGCCGGGCCACCGGCGCGCTGGCGCGCTCGTCGTCGACGACGTGATCGAGGCTGACCACCGGCCGGGCGCCGGTGACGAACTGCGGCTCGTTCTTGATGCGGCGAGGCAGCCGGCCACCATCGGCGGTGGCCGCGGCCAGCGCCGCCGCCGGCTGCACCGACAGCGGCGCGCTGACCCGCGCCGACAGCCGCCCGCCCTCGCCGGTCGACATCGGCATCGGCTGGCTGTCGCCGGGGCGCGAGCGACCGCCGAGCACGCCGGCGCCGCTGTCGCTGCCCGACGAGATCGGCATCGGCCCCGAGCCGCGACGCGACCGCTGATCGAGCAGCGGCATGCTCGGCCGCGCCGAGCGGACCCGGGCCGCGTCGGCTCCCGGCGGCAGCGGCGCCAGGGTGAAGGCGCGCTCGGGCCCGACCGAGGCCGCGATCGACACCGGCTCCGACAGCGACGCGCCGGCGACCCCCTCGAGGGCGGCGAGCAGCTCGCCCATGGTCTGGTAGCGCTGCTCGCGCTTCTTGGTGAGCGCGTGCAGGATGACCTGCTCGAACTCGGGCGGCAGGTCGAGATCGGGCCGCAGAGTGCTCGGCGGGATCGGCGGATCGAGCATCTGCATCGCCAGCGTGCGCACCATGGTGTCGCCCTTGTGCGGAACCTTCCCGGTGGTCATCTCGTAGAGGATGATCCCCAGCGCGTAGACGTCGACGCGGCCGTCGGTGTCGCCGCGCCCCGCGGCCTGCTCCGGCGCCATGTACTCCGGCGTGCCGAACACCGCGCCGGCCCGGGTCAGGCGCGGTCCGTCGGGGTTCTGGCCATCGACCGGCGCCACCTTGGCGATGCCGAAGTCGACGATCTTCACGAAGTCGCGGCGGCCGTCGCGATCGGTGAGGAAGATGTTCTCGGGCTTGAGGTCGCGGTGGACGATGCCCTTGTCGTGGGCGGCGCCGAGCGCGCGCGCGAGCTGGGCGGCGATGCGGATCGAGCGCGACGGCTTGAACGGGGCGCCGGCCTTGATCGCCTGGCCCAGGGTCTTGCCGTCGACGTACTCCATGACCTGGTAGGTCATGCCGTCGGGCGTGGTGCCGAAGTCGGTGACGTCGATGATGTTGAGGTGGCCGATGCGCGAGGCCGCCTTGGCCTCCTGCACGAAGCGCTTGATGGTGGCGCCGTCGCGCATGACCTCGCGCTTGAGCACCTTGATCGCCAGCGGCCGCTCGATCACAGCGTGGCGGGCGGCGAACACCACGCCCATGCCGCCCTCGCCGAGCTTGCGCTCGATCCGGTAGCGGCCGTCGAGGGTCTGGCCGATGAGGCGATCGTACTCGGTGCGGGCCTGGGCGTTGGCGTGGAACGCCGCGATGGCGTCGGCGGTGTTCTCGACCCCCGACGGCGAGCGGAACATGCCGCTCGGCGGCACCGAGCCGAAGCCGCCGGGCGGCTCCTGCGCCTGCATCTGGGTCGACTGCACCGTCGGCGTGAGGTCGTCGAGGGTGCCCGGGCCGGGCGCCTCGGCGAGCTTGGTGCCGTCGTGCGGGCAGAAGCCCGGCTCGGCGAACTCCGCCGCGCAGCGGCTGCAGCGAAACGCGCTCATCGAGCGGCTCGCGCGCGGTGGGTCGGCCCGTCCGCCTCGTCGGCGCGCGCCGATGCGCCGGCGCGACCAGCGATCGCGCGTGCGCGGGGAGCGATCAGCGACCGCATCGGCACGGCCGATTGCCGCCGGTCAGTTCCGCCCCGCGCGGACGTCGTCGTACAGCTCGGTGCGGAAGTAGGTGAAGATCTCGCCGTCGGAGGCGGCCACCAGGATGTTGCGGGTCTCGCCGTTGGCGGTGAACGGCGCGATGGTCACGGCGTTGCCGAAGAACTGCGACGCGGTGGGATCGGCGTCGTGCAGCGGGCTGGCGGCGAGCGCCAGCGGGCCGACGCTGTAGACCGTCACCTGGCCGGCGTTGGTCACGCCGTCGACGTCGAAGTTGGGCTGGCCGGCGACCACCTCGGAGACGCCGTCGCCGTCGAGATCACCGACGGCGATCTGGCCGAGGTCGGAGACGCCGATCGACTCCTGCTCCACCGGCGTGCCGCTGGTGAAGTCGAAGATGGTGATCTTGCCGTCGTCGCCCGGGGTGGAGAGCACCACCCGGTTGTCGGCCGGGGCGGTGCCCCCGAACGCGTCGACCAGGAGCTGGGCGCCGACGCCGGTGCCGAGGTCGACCGGGATCTCGATCCCCTCGGCGAAAACGCAGTCCTCGGGGATCAGCGTGGGCGTGCTGACCAGCACGCGGATGCGGGCGTTGCCGCTCGGCGGGCCGGCGATCTGGGAGATGGACGCGGTGGCGACCAGGATGTCGCCCCCGGCGATGACCGGGTTGTCCATCCCGAGCGCGTCGGGGTAGTTGCCGACCTCGCCGAAGCCGACCGCGAACGCGGCCTCACCGGCCGGCAGGTTGCACGCCGTCAGCTCGTTGTTGACCACGCCGTTGATGAAGTCGTCGAGGTACACGCGCGGCTCGGTCGACGTGAAGGACACCGGGTCGAGCGGCCCGCCGTAGGCGGCGATGACCAGGTTGTCGCCGGCGAAGGCCGCGCTGGCGACCGGGCCGAACGACGAGATCGGCGAGCGCGGGATCGTGGTCTCCGGCTCGTGGTTGATGGCGATGTCGTCGGCGAAGCTGGCGGCGTCGATCCGCGTGACCTTGATGTTGCGGGTGTCGTCGTTGACGGTGCCGGTGATGAACGGGACCGCGACCTCCGACGAGTTCGGATCGCGCACGAAGGCCGGCGAGGCATCGAAGTTGAAGGCGTCGTCGGTGTTGCCGAACAGCTCCCGCGGACCGCCGGAGTTGTTGATGACGATCGTGGCGACCCCGTCGGCGTCGTACTCGAGGTTGGTCAGCGACGGCTCGGTGCGGCCGAGCACCGAGATGATGGTGCCCTCGTCGGCGCCGGGCACGCCCTGGATGGCGGCGCCGTAGGCGCGCGACGGCACCGCCGACGGCTTGGTCTGGGTGTCGACCCAGAGGTCGTCCTTGAGGTCGTCGAACACCCGCCAGTCACAGCCCGCGACCGAGGAGAGGGCGAGGCCAGCGGCCACCGAGAACAGCGTGGTCGTCGTCGTGCGTCGGGTCACCAGCGCACCTCCATGTCGAGCCCGGCGTAGCCGGCGCCCAGGGTCGGGGTCAGGGCCAGCGACTTGGTGTCGACCGCGCCTCGCGACGGCGGCCCCTTGTCGCGGAACGTGTAGTAGACGGCGGTGAGGAACGTGATCGCGCCGATGCCGTAGGCGGCGTTGGCGGCGATCGCGTAGATCTTGCCGCGGGTGAAGCGGGGGTCGGTCTCGTCCACCGGCGGGGCGCCGGCGGCGATGTCGGCGTCGAGCTCGTCGCGCAGGTTGTTGGCCTGCATGCCCAGGTACACGCCGCCGCCGGCGAACGCCGCCGACAGCACGTACGCGATGATCGCGTCGCCACGGCCCGGCACCTCGGCGAGATCGACCTTGATGGTGGTCTCGGCCTTGGCGTTGATCTCGACCTTCTTCTTGAAGGTCTTGTAGCCGGGGCGGGTCACGGTGACGTCGTGCGCGCCCTCGCGCAGCGCCCGCCGGCACGGGCCGGGATCGCAGGCCAGCTCACCGTCGATGTACACCTTGCTGTCCTCGATGCCGTCGCCGCGCATGTTGAGGTAGCCCACCGGCGCGCCCTTGAGGACGGCGTCGATGATCGGGGTCTCGCCCTCGCGCACGTCGATCTCGGTGACGAACTCGTCGTAGCCGTCGGCCGACACGTAGATCGTGTGCTTGCCGGGGAGGATGGCCTTGGCGTACGGGGTCGGGCCGACCGAGCCCTTCGACTTGTCGTCGATGTACACGTTGGCGCCCGGCGGGCTCGAGGTGACGGTGAGGAAGCCGGTCGAGTCGACCACCGCGAGGTCGAACGACTGCACCACCAGGCCGTTGGGCGTGGTCGCCAGCACCTGGGTCTTGGGGCGGTAGCCGCGGGCCTTGATGATGACGGTGTGCTCGCCGGTGATGACGCCCGACCACGGGGTCAGGGCGAACACGCCGTTGGCCTCGCTGTCGAGGTAGATCTCCGCGGCGCTCGGGTTGCTCTCGATGACGTAGACGCCCTTGATCAGGTTGGCGGCGCCGAGCCCGGCCACCGCCGCCGACGGGGTGCCCGGGGTGCCGGCGGCCGGCGGGTTGGCGCGCAGCGAGGCGGCCTCGGCGGTCAAGGTCGGGATCCGGGCCGACAGGGTCGCCGACGACGGGTCATCGGGCGCCGCCGCCACGAACTCCTGGTAGTACTTCGCAGCGTTGTCGTAGGCGTCGGCGTCGGCGGCGGCCTTGGCCTGCTCCTCGTACGCAGCGGCGGCGTTGTACAGGAGCTCGGCGATGTCGGGCCGGAGCTTGTACGCCTCGAGGAAGCCCTCGGCCGCCTTGTTGAAGCTGCGCGCGGCGTAGTCGGCCTGCGCGGTATCGAACTTCTGCTTGGCGAGATCCAGGCTCGCGTTGGCCCAGGCCGCCTCGATGGGTGGCGCCACCTGCGCCCCGAGCACCGCCACCAGCGTGAGCGTGACGAGTTGACGTAGCTTCATTTCGGTCAGGTCCCCCGAGAAAAAGGATATCGCGCTGGCCCCCGCCGCGCCAGGTAACCCCTCCCTACCAGGTCAAGGCCAGGGCGACGCCACCGTACCCCGGCGCGGCCTCGGGGCGTAGCTCCAGATCCCGCAAGATGCCGCGCCGGGCCACCGCCTGGTTGTCGACCCGGGCCGCCGACGGCGGGCCCTTGTCGCGGAACGTGTAGTAGATGGCCGTCAGCAGGGTGACCCCGGCGATGCCCCAGGCGCCGTAGGCGCCGTAGCGGGTGTACTTGGCGCGATTGCGGCGCGGATCGTCGTCGGCCGGGGGCGTCCCCGCCGCGGTCTCGTCGTCGATGTCCTGCTGCAGGCCCGAGCCGTAGAGATAGAGCCCCACCCCGCCGCCGGCGAGCACCGCCGACAGGACGTAGGTCACGATCGCGTCGCCGCGCCCAGGGGTCGGTGCGAACGCCACCTTCACGGTGGTCTCGACGTTCTCCTGGATCTCGAGCCGGCGCTGGTACGGCTTGGCGCCGGGCCGGGTCACGCGCACCTCGTGGCTGCCCGGGCGCACGCCCTTGCGGCACGGCCCGCGCTCGCAGGCCAGCTCGCCGTCGACGTACACCGTCGCTCGCTGGATGCCGTCGCCGCTGACGGTGAGGTAGCCGACGGCGCCGCCCTCGAGGCGCGCGTCGATGGTGACGGCCCGGCCGGCCACCACCTCGATGGTCTCCTGGTAGTCGTCGTAGCCGTCGGCGGCGACGATGACGGTGTGGCGCCCCGGCGGCACCTCGTGCTGGTACGGCGTCACCCCGACCACGCCGCGGCCCTTGTCGTCGAGGTAGACCCGAGCGCCGGCGACGTTGGCGGTGACCGCGAGCATGCCGAGGGACTGCTCGACCTCGAGATCGGCCGAGTACACGACCAGCTTGTCCTTGGCCGGCGCCACCGTGATGCGCTTGGAGACGTAGCCGCGGGCCTCGAGGATCGCGGTGTGCTCGCCGGCGGGGAGCTGCCCCGACCACGGGGTGCGCGCGAACACGCCGGCGGCGACGTCGTCGAGGTAGATGTTGGCGGTGCTCGGGTTGCTCTCGATGACCACCACGCCGCGGGTGGCGACGTCGCCGAGCGCGACGACGGCCGCCGACGGCTGCGCCGGCGGGGTCGCGGCGGCGCGCGCGGCCAGCTCCGTCTGCAGCACGCCGACGGTGGCCTCGATCTGCGCGCGGTCGGCGGCCGCAGGGTCCTCGGCGAGGTAGCGCCCGTGGTAGTCGATGGCCTGCGCCAGCGCGTCGGCGGTGCCGGCGCCGCCGGCCTTGGCCTTCATCTGGAAGCAGGCCGCGGTGTTGAAGTGGAACAGCGCCAGCGGCCGCGCCGCGTGGGCGCGCTGGAACGCGGCGGCGGCCTGCTCGTAGCGGCCGGCGACGTAGTGATCCTGGGCCTCGGCGAAGGCGGTCTCGGCCGCCTCGGCGGCGTGGGCGCGGCCGGCGTGACCGCCGAGCAGGGCCGCCACCACCAGCAGCGCGACGACGAGGACACCAGGCGAGGACGAGACAGGCACGCGCATCGAGACCTCCGGGCGAGAGCCTAGCAAGAAGCTCCGGCGGCGCGGGCGCCGGATCCCGGCGATGGGCCCGATCGTCGTCGGCGCCGCGCCTCAGCGGTCGACGAAGGTCACGTTGTCGGCCACCGGGGCCTCGCGTGGTGCGCGCCGCGTTGGCCGGCACTGCGGCGTCGGCGTGGCCGAGCGCGACCCCGCACAGGATCGTGTCGGTGCCGGCGATGGGCAGCTCCGCGCGCAGCACCGCGGGGTACGCCGCCACCGCCGCCATCGCGCAGCTGTCGACGCCGTGCTCGGCGGCGGCCAGCAGGAGGTAGCCGAGGTAGACCCCGACGTCGAGGATGGCGTAGGGCCCGAGCCGGCGATCGCAGGCCAGCACCAGCAGGTGCGGCGCGTCGAACAGGGCGTAGTTGCGGAGCCAGGCGTCGTAACGCGCGGCCTTGTCATCGCGCGGGATGCCCATGGCCTGGTACAGCGCGCCGCCGCAGGCGCGCCGGTGCCCGGCGTGCGGCTCGGGGTACTCCAGGGGAAACGGCAGCTCCGCCGACGGCAGCTGCGAGCGCGCCGCGACCAGCAGCGCGGTGGCGACGCGCGCGGTCGCCGGCGGCCGGGTCACGCACACGCGCCAGGGCTGGGTGTTGCACCACGACGGCGCGCGCTGGGCGGTGGCCAGGACCGCCGCCAGGGTGGCGTCGTCGACGGGCTCGGGGCGAAAGCCGCGGCTGCTGTGGCGGCCGGCGGCGACCGCGGCGACGGTCACGGCGCCGCGCGGCGGCTGTCGTACAGCTCGCGGAAGCGGTAGATGCCGGTGCCGTGGCCGTCGGAGAACTGGATGCCGACGCCGTAGTTGCCGACGAGGTGCATGTCTTTCACGGACAGATCGGCGGGCACCGTGGCCGGATCGAGCAGGCGCTCGCCGGTGGCCTCCGACTGGCAGTGGGCGCAGGTGCAGCGCAGGCGCAGCTCCCGCGCCGACCACCCGTCGCGGGTGTCGTCGGCGTCGTCCCACGCGAAGGTCACCTCGGCGCGGCCGAGGCCGACGATCTCGAGCGGCATCGGCATCGCGGCCTTCTAGCACACGCGCCGGCGACGCGCGCGACCGCCGCCGACGCGCGCGTCGGGACATGGCACCGGCGCCGGAACCGGCGTATCAAGGCGCCAGCCCGCGCGCGCCGCGCCGGCCCCAGCGATCGCCTCAGCCGTGAAGCCCACCGCCCCCCGTCCCCGCCCTCGCCGCGCGCTGTCGATGCCGCGGGCGCCCGGCGCCATCACCCGCACCGGCGAGCCGCGCGCCGCCGGCATCTGCGAGGCGGCCCTGCGCGCCGCCGTCGACGACGACGTCTCCGCCGAGAGCCTGACCCACCCGCTGCACGCCTACCCGGCGCGCATGCACCCGGCGACGGCGCGGGTGCTGGTCGACGCCCTCGCCGGCGACGCCCCGCGCGACGCCGCGGTGGTGGACCCGTTCTGCGGCGGCGGCACCACGCTGGTCGAGGCGCGCGCCGCCGGGGTGCGCGCGGTCGGCGTCGATCTGAACCCGCTCGCGGTAGCTGCTCGCGCGGGCCAAGACCTGGAGCGTGCCGGCGCGGCGACGCCTCGAGCTGCGCGAGGCCGGGCGCCAGATCGCCGCGGCGTCGCTGGCCGCCGGGCGCACCGCGCGCCGGGCCGGCGCCGAGCCCGCGCCCGAGCGCCGCGCCGCCGGCTTCGATCCCAAGACCCGCAACGCGCGCCTGGCCCGGTGGTTCGCGCCGCACGTCCGCCGCGAGCTCGAGGAGCTGCGCCACCGGATCGAGGCGGTGCGCGCCGACGACGCCGAGCTCGGCGACGGCCTGCTCGCCGCGCTGTCGGCGATCTTGTACAAGGTGTCGTCGCGGGCGTCGGACACCGATGCCACCTGGGTCGAGCGCCACATCGCCCGCGGCAACCCGACCCGGCTGTTCGCGCAGCGGGTCGAGCTGCTGGTCGCGGGGCTCGACGATCTCGCGCGCACGCCGGCGCCGCCGCCGCGGGTGCTCGAGGGCGACGCCCGCGAGCTGGCGTCGCTGGTCGGCGCGCGCTCGGCGTGGGCGGTGATCACCTCGCCGCCGTACGCCGGCACCTACGACTACGCCGAGCACCAGCGCCTGCGGTTCGACTTCCTCGGCCTGCGCCACCGGGCGATGGACGCCGGCGAGCTCGGCGCCCGCCGCGGCTTCGACGCCGACGCCCGCCGCGCCCACGCGCAGTGGCGCGCCGGCCTCACCGAGGTGCTGACCGCGATCGCCGCGGTCCTCGCACCGGGCCGCCCGGCGGCGCTGGTGATCGGCGACTCGCTGGCGGCGGGCCGCGCGGTGTACGCCCTCGACGAGCTCGCCGCGTGTGGCGACGGCGTGCTCGAGCTCGTCGGCGCGGCGTCGCAGGCGCGGCCGCAGCTCGGCGCCCTCGAGCGGGCCGCGTTCGCGGCGCGCCCCAAGCAGGAGCACGTGGTGCTGCTGCGCGCCGTTGGCGATGACGCGCGGCCGTCGCGTGCCGCCGGGCGCACGCCGCCGTCGACGGAGGCCGCCGCGGCGCGCGGCCCGCGCCCGCCGCGGCGGCGATGACCCAGCTCGATCTCTTCGGCGCGCCCGTCCCCGGCAAGGGCGAGATCGCGCCGGCGCCGCCGTCGGACCACGCCGCCGCGCTCGGCGCCCGGCTGCCCCAGACGGTGCGGCTGGGCACCTCGTCGTGGTCGTTCCCGGGCTGGCGTGGCCTGGTGTGGGCCGGCGACCACGGCGAGGGCGCGCTGTCGCGGCGCGGCCTCACCGCCTATGGCCAGCACCCGCTCTTGCGCACCGTCGGCGTCGATCGCACCCACTACGCGCCGGTGTCAGCCGAGGTCCTGCGCGGCTACGCCGAGCAGGTGCCGTCGACGTTTCGCTTCCTGGTCAAGGCCCACGAGGCGCTGTCGCTCGCGGTGTTCCCCGGCCACCCGCGCTACGGCGCCCACCGCGGCCAGCCGAGCCCTCACTTCCTCGATCCCGCCTACGCCCGGGACGCCGTGGTCGGCCCGTTCGTCGACGGGCTCGGCGCCCGCGGCGGCGTGCTGCTGTTCCAGTTCGCGCCGCAACCGGTCGAGCTGCTCGGCGGCAGCCCGCGGCGGTTCGCCGAGCGGCTCTACCGCTTCCTGCGCGACCTGCCGTCGGGGCCGACCTACGCCGTCGAGGTCCGCACCCCGAGCCTGCTCACCGCCGACTACGCCGCCGCGCTCCGCTCCGCCGGCGCGGTCCACTGCATCGGCCTGACCCCGGGCATGCCGTCGGCCACCGCCCAGCAGGCCATGCGCGATCCGACCCGGCCGCTGGTGGCGCGCTGGCTGCTCGCGCCGGGCTGGGCCTACGACGACGCCAGGGCGCAGTTCGCGCCGTTCGATCGCCTGGTCGCGCCCGACGTGGTCGCCCGCCGCGAGCTGGCGACGATCATCGCCGACGCCGTGGCCCGGGCGGTGCCGACCACGGTCATCGTCAACAACAAGGCCGAGGGCTCGGCGCCGCGCTCGATCGAGGCGCTCGCCGAGGCCTTGCTCGACGAGCCGGGGTTCTGAAGCGCGCCGGCGCCCAACGGCAGGACCGCGCAAGACGCTTGGCGTGGCTGCCCGACGGGTGTACGAAGCCGCGTCATGAGCTCCGCCAAGGCCGTCGTCCTGCTCGCCGCCGCCGCCCTCGTCCCCGGGTGTGGCAGCGATCCCACCGTCACCCCGTCGGTCGACAGCGCGCCGCCGGCCATCGACAGCGCGCCGCTGCCCGACGCGCCGCCGCCGCCGCCGGACGCGACCGTGCTCGAGACCTGCGCCGGCCAGACCCTGCCGGCCACCGCCGACGATCCGGTGGTGCTCGCCGGCACCGCCAACACGCTGTCGTTCAGCGGCCTGACCCCGGTCGGCGGGATCGCGATCACCGCGTTCGACAGCGCCGACACCATGCTCGCCATGACCACGTCGAGCTCGGCCGGCGGCTCCGTCGGCGACTTCTCGCTGTCGGTGGCCACCGGCGCGGCGCCGCTCGACGGCTACGTGCGGGCGACCGGCAACGGCTTCGTCGACGTGTACGTGTACCCGCCGGTGCCGGTGACCGCCGGCCAGGACAACCTCACCGCGCTGATGGTGTCGCCGAGCAACTTCAACCTTGTCAACAGCACGCTCTTGCGCGAGACCCAGTCCGCCAGCAACGGCTGGATCGGCGTGGCGGTGCTCGACGACAGCGGCGACGCGGTCGCCGGCGCCCAGGTCGGCACCGTGCCCGGCGCCGGCGCCGTGCACTACAACGTGGTCGGCACCAACGGCCCGTTCCCCGATCCCGACGCCACCGAGACCGACACCGACGGCGTGGCCTACCTGGTCAACGTGCCGGCCGGCGAGGTGACCGTGTTCGCGACCGCGCCGGGCCTGAGCCTGCGCCCGGTGGTGGTCAACGCCCGTCCGGGCGTGATCACGATGACCGCGGTGGTGCCGTGCAGCTACGGCACCGTCGCCGGCGCGCGCTGAGCGCGTCGGTCGCCGGCGGGCGCTGAAGCGCTCAGCCGGGCCTGCTCCCGGGCACGGCGCAACGGCACGCGCCTGCGAGGCTCCCCCGCACCGCACGCGCGCCGCGTCACCTCCAGCGCGCCCTGCAGTACTATCCACCGGGATGGGGGCAGGGCACCGGAGTGGTAGGCGCGCGCTGGCTCGCTGGCTCGGCCTGAGCCGCGACGCTGAGCCGCCCGCCGCCGCGACGAGGTCGCTGATCGTGGCCGTCGCGCTCGCCGCCTGCCTGCCGGAGTCGAGCGCGGTGGTGTGCGACGACGGCACCACCTGCGGGCGCCAGCGGGTGTGTGCGCCGGCGGGCTTCCCGGGCGGCGGCTGCGTCGACCCCGACCAGCTCGACGCCTGCGTCGACGACGCCGGCGCGCAGCGCGCCGACGGCACCGCCTGCGCGCTGAGCGCCGGCACCGGCCAGTGTCGATCGGGCGTGTGCGTCCTGGCCGGGTGCGGCGACGGCGTCGTCGACCTCGGCGAGGCCTGCGACGACGGCAACCGCGTCGACGACGACGCCTGCACCAACGCCTGCGCGCTGCCGACCTGCGGCGACGCGGTCGTGCAGAGCGGCGAGCAGTGCGACGCCGGCGCCGCCAACGCCGACGACCGCGCGTGCACCAGCCGATGCATGGTCGCGACCTGCGGCGACGGCTTCGTCCAGGCAGGGGTCGAGGGCTGCGACGCGGGCGCCGACGCCGTCACGGGCAATCGCGACGATGGCCCATGTACGTCGGCGTGCCAGCGCGCGATCTGCGGCGATGGCTTCGTCTTCGTCGACGTCGAGGCCTGCGATGACGGCAACACCGCCAGCGGCGACGGCTGCCAGGGCGACTGCAAGAAGCTCGAGGTGTGCGGCGACGGCGCTGTCGATGCCGGCGAGAGCTGCGACGACGGCCCCGCCGGGCTCGCCAACCCTGCCGATGGCTGCGACGCCTGCACGGCCACCGCGTGGACGGCGAGCGCGCTCGTCGGCGGCGACCGCGCCGCGACCGCGGTCGGTCTCAACGGGCCGCTGGGCGTCGGGGTCGACCGCGCCGGCAACTTCTACGTCGCCGACACCGGCAACCACCGGGTCCGCCGCGTCGACGCCGCGACCGGCGTCATCACGACCTCGGCCGGGACCGGGGCCGCGGGCTTTGCGGGCGACGGCGGCCCGGCCACCAGCGCCGCGTTCAACCTGCCCGCCAGCGTGTCCGTCGATGGCCAGGGCACGCTGTACATCATCGACCGAGGCAACCAGCGCATCCGTCGCGTCGACGGTGCGACCGGGACCGTCACCACCATCGTCGGCACCGGCACCGCGGGCTTCGGCGGCGATGGCGGCCCCGCCACCAGCGCCCTGGTGAGCTCGCCGTCGGGCCTCGCTCTCGACGGCCAGGGCAACCTGTTCGTCGCCGACACCGGCAACCACCGGGTCCGCCGCGTCGACGCCGCCACAGGCGTCATCACGACCGTGGCCGGCACCGGCGCCGCCGGGTTCACCGGCGATGGCGGCCTGGCGACCGGCGCGTGGCTCAGCGCCCCGCAGGGGGTCGCGGTCGACGGCGACGGCGACCTCTTCATCGCCGATTCCAGCAACAACCGGATCCGCCGGGTCGACGCCAGCAACGGCGTCATCACCACCGTGGCCGGCTCCGGGGTCGGCGGATTCGCCGGCGACGGCGGCCCGGCGACGGCCGCCCGGCTGTTGGCGCCGGCGAGCGTCGCGGTCGACGACCTGGGCAACCTGTACGTCGCCGACACCAGCAACAACCGGGTCCGCCGCGTCGACGCCGCCACTGGGGCCATCACGACCATCGCCGGCACCGGCAGCTTCGGCTCTGGCGGCGACGGCGGGCCCGCGACCAGCGCCCAGCTGCGCCCGCAGGGGCTCGCCATCAGCGGCAGCGCGTTCCTGTACGCCACCGAGAGCTCGCGGCATCGCGTCCGTCGCATCGACCTCGTCAGCGGCATGATCACGACCGTCGCCGGCACCGGCGCCGCGACCTCGCCCGGCGACGGCGGCGCCGCGACCAGCGCGCGGCTGGGCAGCTCCCTGGGCGTCGCGGTCGACAGCCAGAGCCGCGTCTACATCTCCGATACCGGCGCTCATCGAGTTCGCCGGGTCGACCTCGAGACCGGGATCATCACCACGGTGGTGGGCACCGGCACGGCCGGCAGCGACGGCGACGGCGGCCCGGCTACGAGCGCGGAGCTGGACGGGCCAGCGAGCCTTGCGATCGACGGCGATGACCACCTCTATATCGCCGACACGTACGCCGGGCGCATCCGCCGGGTCGACGCCGTCACCGGCATCATCACCACCGTCGCCGGCACCGGCGTGCTCGGCACCAGCGGCGACGGTGGGCCCGCGACCAGCGCTGACATCGCGGGCCCCGTGGGCCTCGCGGTCGACAGCGCGGGCAACCTCTACTGCACCGACGTCGACGGCTACCGGGTCCGGCGGATCGACGCCGCCACCGGCATCATCACGACGTACGCCGGCGCCGGGTTGGGCTTCGGCGGCGACGGCGGCCCCGCCACCAGCGCGCAGTTCTTGTTTCTCCAAGGCCTTGCGGTCGACCCGCAGGACAACCTCTACATCGCCGACCGGACCAACCACCGCATCCGGCGGGTCGACCGCGTCAGTGGCATCATCACCACCGTCGCGGGCACCGGCAGCTCCAGCTTCGGCGGCGACGGCGCCGCCGCGACCAGCGCCCACCTCAACTTGCCGACGGCCTGCGCGTTCGACGGCGACGGCAACCTGTACATCGTCGACGCTGGCAACCGCCGGATCCGGCGGGTCGATGGCCAGACCGGCATCATCACCACCGTCGCCGGCACCGGCATGTCGGGCTTTGCCGGGGATGGCGCTGCCGCGACCGCGGCGCTGCTCAGCCCGAACGGCGTCGCCGTCGCCGCCGACGGGACCTGGTTCGTCGCCGAGGGCGCGCGGGTCCGCCGGGTCGACGCGACCACCGGGGTCATCGTCACCGTCGCCGGCGGCGTCGACCCCGAGGGCCTCGGTCCGCTCACGCAGGCGAGCCTGACCACGCCGCAGGCGCTGGTCCTCGCGGCACCGATGCGGCTGTTTGCGGGAGGCGTCGCCGGGATCGTGCAGGGCGTGCGCGGTGACGGCAGCGCGCTCGAGGTGCTCGCCGGGCGGTACCCGAGCCCAGTGGCCACCGGCGACCTCGCCCGCTTCCGCGCGTCGAGCTTCGGCGCCGTCGACGGCGTCGCCTACGACGCGGCGACCGGCCGCATCTACCTCTCGGAGTCGACCAGCCATCGGATCCTCGTGGTGTCGACGATGGGCAGCGGGATCGATCCGGCCGTGAAGGAGACCTGGACCATCGCGACGCTCGCCGGCGACGGCGCGGGGGTCGTCGGTGCGACCGGCAGCACCGACGGCGCGGCGCTCGCGGCTCGCTTCCGCAGCCCGACCGGGCTCTTCTTCGACGAGGCGACCCGCCGGCTCACCGTCGCCGACACCGGCAACCACGCCATCCGCGTGATCGACCTGTCGACGGAGACCGGCGCCGTCGCCGGCGACGTCGCCGCCGCCACCGTGACGACCATCGCCGGCTCGCCGAACACGCTCGGCTTCTTCGGCGACGGCGGCCCGGCCGACGCCGCGCTGCTCGCCCGCCCGCGGGCGATCACCTACGCCCCCAACGGCGATCTGTTCATCGCCGACACCGGCAACCACCGGGTCCGCCGGGTCGACGCCGTCACCGGCGTGATCACGACCGTGCTCGGCGACGGCGTCGCCGCGTCGTCGGGCCAGGGCGCGCCGGCCTGGACCTTCCCGGTCAACGCGCCGCTCGGGCTGGCGACCGACGCCTTCGGCAACCTGTTCGTCACCTCGACCACGACGGTGCGCATGATCACCGCCGACGCGACCGGCGTCGTCGACGGCAGCGGCGCGGTGCAGACGCTCTTCGGCGGCCCCCCGCGCGACACCTTCCCCGGCTCCATCGCGACCTGCCTCACCGGCATCGCCACCGTCGACGCCGACACGGTCCAGGTCGTCGACTCGTGCACCGGCTTGCTGGTCGAGCTGTGGCGCCAGCCGGCGCCGTAGCCCCGCGCCGCCGCGCTCAGCCGACCGTCGACGCCGGCGCCTCGGGCAGCTCGGCCCGCCGGCGCAGGCACCACAGGTAGTGGTACGGGTTCTCCGGGATGAAGCCGCGCCAGTCGACCTCGAAGTAGCGGCTGATGATGCGGTTGATGCGGCGCGCGGAGTGGCCGCGGCCGAGCTCCCAGTGGTGCTCGGGGATGGGCGTCGCCCGCCACGGCTCCATGAACTTGTGGCCGAGGGTGAGGTGGTGATCGCCCCACCAGAACGACCAGCGGATGCGCAGGCCGCGGTACGGCAGCGAGATGAACGCGTGCGGCGCCGCCCGTCGAGCCAGGCCGGCGAGGCAGCGCTCGAACTCCGCCCACGGCAGGTGCTCGAGCACCTGGAACGCGCACACGCAGTCGAAGGTCAGGCCGGCTGGCAAGGTCTCGTCGAGGCGGGTGATGTCGGCGACGTAGTCGACCTTGCGGGTCTCGTCGATGTCGAGGGTGGAGACCGCGACGCCGCTGCCGGCGAGGTAGCTGCGGAACACGCCGGAGCCGGGGCCGACCTCGAGCACGGTCTTGGGCTTGGCCGCGAGCACCACCCGCAGCTGGTGCCAGTACGACATCCAGCGCTCGCGATCTTCGTAGCGCTCGAAGTCGTAGTGGGCGGGCTCGACCTGGACCTCGCGCGTGGACACGGCCTGCCTCTCCTACCGCACCTTGCCCGGCGGCGGTAGCGCACACGGCGGCACTGCGCGGTAACGTCCGAGGCGATGGCAACGCCACCCCCGGCCTCGCAGGCGCAGATCTCGCGCGGCGTGGCCTGGGCCGGGGCCGCCCAGGCGATCATCGCCATCGCCGACCTGGTGTCGCAGGCGCTGGTCCTGGCGCTGTTCGTGTCGTTCACCGACTACGGGATCGCCGGGCTGGCCCTGGCCTTCTACTACGTGCTCGACACCGCCGCCGACCTCGGCGTGACCTCGGCGGTCATCCAGCGCGACGACCACACGCCCGAGAAGCTGTCGACGGTGTTCTGGTTCAACGTGCTGCTATCGGGCGGGCTGTTCGTGGTGCTGCTCGGGCTCGGGCCGCTCTACGGCCACCTCGTCGGCTACCCCATCGTCGGCTGGCTGCTCATCGCCTACGGCGGCAAGCTCTTGTTCCAGAACGTCTACGCGATCCCGTTCGCGCTGCTCAAGAAGGACCTGCGGTTCGACGAGATCGCCAAGGCGCGCACGCTCGCCCACGTGTGCGAGTCGATCGCGCGGGTCGCGTTCGCCGCCGCCGGCGCCACCATCTGGTGCTTCACCCTGGCGGCGCTGGTGCGGGTGGTGGTGTTCGGCGTGTTCATCCAGGCCCGCCACCCGTTCCTGCCGCGCTGGGTGTTCCGCCCGCGCGAGGTCATCGACTACATCAAGTTCGGCGTGCGCAGCGGCACCAGCCAGATCCTCTACCAGCTCTACGTCAACCTCGACTACGCGGTGGTCGGCGCCTACTTCGGCGCCAAGGCGGTCGGCGCGTACAAGCTCGCCTACGAGATCGTCCTCGAGCCGGTGCGCTCGATCACCAACGTGGTGTCCGACGTCGCGTTCCCGACCTTCGCCCGGCTGCGCCACGAGCCGGCCCGGCTCGCCGCCCAGCTCACGCGCTTCATCCGCCTCAACTTCACCACGGTGCTGCCGTTCCTGGTGGTGATCGCGCTGCTCGCCGACTCGCTGGTGCTGGTGTTCTCGCACCACCAGACCCCCGAGGACCTGGTCCTGGCGGCGGACTGCTGCCGGATCCTGTGCTTCGTCGGCATCGTGCGCGCGGTCGGCTTCCTCGGGCCACCGCTGCTCGACGGCATCGGCCACCCCGAGCGGACCCTGCGCTACATGGTGTTCTCGGCCTTGTGGATGCCGGCGGCGTTCGCGCTCGGGGCGTCGGTGCTCGGCGGCGAGCTCGGCGCGCGCGCGGTGGCGATCGCGTGGGCGGTGGGCTACCCGCTGGCGTTTGCGCTGCTGGTGTACCTGGTGCGGCGCTCGATCGGCCTGCGCCTGACCGAGGTCGCGCGCGCGTGCGCCGGCGTGATCGCGTGCTCGCTGGCCGGCCTCGCGGTGGGCCTCGGCGCACGCGTGCTCACCGCGGACCTGCCGACGGCGGCGCGGCTGGCCATCGTCGGTGGCGCCGCCGCGGTGACCATCGTCGGCCTCCTCGTCGGGTGGCAGGGCATGCGGTGGTCGGCGATCAAGGCGTCGATGCGCAACGACGCCGCGCCGTGAGCGGTGCCGCTCAGCGCTTGGCGGCCTGGATCAGGCGCACGTACGCGGCCTGGGCGTGCTCGACCAGCTCGGTGATGGCGCCGACGACCTCGGGCTCGAGCGCGCCGCCGCGCAGGCCGTGGGCGTAGACCAGGTTGACCACCCGCTGGCGGACCACGACCGGCACCGCCAGCACCTCGGCCGGCTCGGGCGCGGCGCCGATCGACTCCCACAGCGTGCGCTCGACGGTCTTGCCCGGCGTCGGCGGTGGCCCCTGGACCAGGCGCGCGTCGTCGTGCGCCGCCTGCAGGATCGACGCGCCGCCGAGCGGCAGCGACAGCGCCTCGACCCGGGTGTGGGCGCCCATCGTGGTCTCGACGTGACCGCGCCAGCCCAGGGCGTTGCCGTCGCGGACGATGAACACCAGGAGCGCGCCGGTGCGGCCGCGGCCGAAGTCGACCAGGGCGTCGGCGATCTGCTCGCGGTGATCGGCGCGCTCGAGCGCGCGCACCGCCTCGAGCAGGCTCACGCTGGGCGACACCGGCGGCGCGGCGATGGGCGACGCCGTCGACGCTCGCCGCGAGCGCGGCGTGATCGTCACCGGCTGCGGCAACACCATGCCGCCCGGGGGCTGGGTCCGTCGCCGATCGGCGGCGGCGCCGGGCACCGGGCGCGTGCCGGGTCGCACGAACCGGGCCTGGCGCGGGCGCCCGTAGTGGCGCTCGAGGTAGTAGTGCGCGCGCAGCTCGGCGACCACGTACGGCGCGATGGGCGCGCCGACCTGGGCCGACAAGGCGTCGAGGTACGGGCCGTGGTTGGGCTCGATCATCGCCACCGCGAGCTGGCGCTCGCCGTCGGCGAGCCACGCCAGCGGGATGGCGCCGAGCTCGTGGGCGAGGTCGCTGCCGACCAGCGCGAGGATCTCCGCCGGCACGCTGTCGAGCAGCGGCCGGGTGGCCACCGGCAGCCCGCTGACCTCGCCGAGGTAGACCCCGAGCAGGTCGAGATCGAGGAACCCGAGCTCGATCAGGTTGGTGCCGAGCCGGCCGCCGTAGAGCACCTGGTTGCGCAGCGCGGCCTCGAGCTGGGTGAGCCCGATGGCGGCGTTGCGGAGCAGCAGGGTGCCGAGCTTCACGAGCGCGAGCATAGCCCGACGACGACGGGCGCCGCCCGGTCAACCGGCGGCGTAGCGAGTCGGGTCGGCGACGCCGGCGTCGGCGAAGCCCTTGCGGCGCAGGGCGCAGGCGTCGCAGCGGCCGCAGGCGCCGCCGTCGGCGCCCGGGTCGTAGCAAGAGTGGGTCATCGCGTAGTCCACGCCGAGCGCGGTGCCGGCCCGGATGATCTCGGCCTTGGTCATCTCGATGAGCGGCGCGTGCACGGTGAAGCCGCCGGCGCGGGTCGCGACCTGGGCCAGCGCCTCGAACGCGCGCACGAACGCCGGGCGACAGTCGGGGTAGCCGCTGGCGTCGAGCACGTTGACGCCGACGAAGAGATCGCGCGCACCCAGGGTCTCGGCCCAGGCCAGGGCCAGGCTGAGCAGCACCGTGTTGCGCGCCGGCACGTAGGTGGCGGGCACGTCGCCGTCGGCGCCGATGTCGGCGAGCGAGCGATCCTTGGGCACCGCGATGTCGCGCCGGGTCAGGGCCGACGCCGCCAGCGGCGCGAGGTCGAGCGACAGCACGCGGTGCTCGCGCGCACCGAGCGCGGTCGCGACCCGGGCCGCGGCCTCGAGCTCGACCTCGTGGAGCTGGCCGTAGCGCACCGTCAGCGCGTGGACGTCGAACCCGCGCGAGCGCGCGATGGCCAGGGCCGTCGACGAATCGAGGCCACCCGAGAGCAACACCACCGCGGCCGGCATGCGGCGTTACCTACCACGGCGCCGGCGCGGCGATGGGGTCACGGCGGTACCACCGCGCGTCAGCGCGCCGATGCCGTCAGGGCAGCACCACCTCGAGGCGCACCACCGCGCGCACGCGGTCCTCGGCGCCGGGGCGGATCACCTGCAGCTCGCCGCGCTGGTTGCGCCGCAGCACCGGGCCACCGCCGGCGGCCGCCAGGTCAGCGGCGACGACGCGCTCGCGCTGTCCGCCGGCGTCGACGACGTCGACCGCGGCGCCGGCGGGCGCGCCGACGTGCGCGAGCAGCTCGGCCAGCCGCCAGCCGCGGCTGCGCCTGGCGCCACCGTTGCCGTCGCCGCCGCCGCTGCCGGCCTGGCGGTTGTCGGGGATGGCCAGGAGCGCCGCCTCGTCGAGCGCCACCACGCGGTCGCCGAGCCTGACCTCGAGCGCCATCGCCGGCGGCGGTGCGACCGCCTCGGTGGTCCGGACCTCGATCTGCGCGACGTCGATCAGGCCCGTGGTCGGCCGCGCCGCCGCCGCCCGCACGTGGGGCGGCTCGTCGGCGCTCGGGATCCGGAACACGCCGAGGGCCAGCGCCTCGCCGCGGCGATACAGGCGCACCTCGTGAGCCGCGTAGAGGGTCGCGGGATCGTCGAGCGCCAGCTCGCGCACCTGCGGGCCGGCGGTGCGGGCGCCCAGGTGCCTCCAGGCCGCCGGATCGCGCGCCGCCGCCGGGAGCAGGGTCGCCAGCACCACCGGCGTGGTCGCGTCGACCACCGGATGCGACTCGACGCCGTCGACGATCAGGGTCAGCGGCGTCCCAGGGTTGGGCGGAGGGGTCCGCGCGGGCTCGCGGCCGCAGGCCAGCGCCGTGGCCAGCGCGACCAGCCCGATCGTCGTGCGCGCATTCCTCACCGCCGCAGGGTAGCGCCGCCGCTCGCGTCAGGGCACCCTCGCGCGCATGAACGCCTCGCGGTCCCTCCTGTTCGTCTCGCTGCTCGCTGCCGCCTGCGGCGACAACTTCGCCGCCCCGCCCGGCGCCGACGCCACGCCGACCGCCGACGCCGCACCCAACGTCGACGCCGCACCCAACGTCGACGCCGCACCCAACGTCGACGCCGCACCCAACGTCGACGCCGCGCCGACGATGATCGACCCGGTCACCGGCCTCACCGCCACCCCCGGCGCCGCCGGCGGCGTCGACCTCGCCTGGACCAACCCCGACGACGCCAACCTCGCCGGCGTCCTCGTCGTCGCCCGCCACGGCGCCGCCGTCGCCTTCACCCCCACCGACGGCACCGCCTACACCGTCGGCCAGGACCTCGCCGACGACCAGCGCGTTCGCTCCATCGCCACCGTCACCAGCCTCGCCGCCGTCCCCGCGCTGGCCGCCGTGCCCGAGCACGTCGCCGCCTGGGCCTTCACCGCCGATCACGTCTACAGCACCATCGCCGTCGCCGACGCCACCACCAACCTCCTCGGCACCCAGCGCGGCACCCTCACCATCGCCCTCGACAACACCGTCACCATCACCCAGCCCGACGGCCTCACCCTGTCGGCCACGGCGGGCTACAACGAGGGCGTCGGCACGATCTCCATCACGCTTGGCGTCCGCAACGACACCGGTCGCCTGCTGTTCAACCTCAAGGGCCTCATCGACGACGCCAACCAGGGCTTCACCACGGAGCGCACCTTCCCGCAGGCCATCGGCCGCCCGGCGATCTACTTTGGGCCCGAGGCCACCGACGTCGGCGCCGCGCCCGTCCGCAACTTCACCCTCAACGGCATCGACGGCTCCGTCGACCCCGTCGTCGTCGACCTCGAGTTCCTCGACCACCGCGCCGCCTTCGTCTCCTCGCGCACCGAGCTGGGCGTGATCGACACCTCCGGCAGCGGCTTCGGTGGAAGCACCCCGTTCGCCGTCCACCCGGGCTTCAAGACCCGTATCCGCGGCATCGACATCTCCGCCGATGGACGATGGGTCGCCGCTGGCGGCAGGGCGAGCCCGTTCCTCAACGTGTTCGACACCACCACCCTCGCGCGCACGCTGAGCGTCGACCTCAGCGCCAGCGGCGTCGGCTCCATCTCCACGGTGCGGTTCTCGCCGGATCAGACGAAGCTCTGGGTCCTGCTCAGCGACAACCGCCACTGGCGCGGCGGAGACGGGACCTCGGGCTTTGGCGGGGCACCCGCCGCCGCCATCACCCTGGTCGAGCTCGACGCCACCACCCTCGCCGAGACCCAGCGCGTGTCCGCGCCGTTCGTGCCGAACATGCCCCGCGGCCTCGCCGTCGCCGGCGACGGCTCCATCGCCGCCATCAGCATGGTCGGCGTCAACCAGGTCTGGCTGGTCGACCTCGCGACCTTCACCTTCATCGACACCGACGCCGCCGCTGGCGGCGTCCAGCCGCTGGTGCTGCCTGAAGGGTTTGCCGACTTCATCGTGATCTCCGGAGACGGCGCCACCCTGAGCGGCCTCGATCGCCTGGGCCAGACGGTGACCACCGTCGACACCGCCACCTTCGCCGTAACCCAGACCGCGGCGTTGACGAACGGTCGGCCGTACGGTGCGACCCTGCTCGCCGACGGCGATCTGGTCACGTTCAACCAGATCTCCAACGGCGCGCTGCTGCGACGCTACGACGGCGTCGCCGAAACCACGCTGTCGCTGATCCCGGGCGTCGAGATCGACGGGGCGTTCGTCGACGAGCTCACCGGCTCGGTGTCCCTGTACAACGCCGCCGGCAAGCTGTTCCGCTTCGCGCTCGCCGACGGCGCCGCGATCGACCTCGACGGCGACCCCGACAACGGCAGCCTGAGCGCGGACATCAACGGAGATGCCGACCGCCACGGCAACGTGCTGTCGCCGTTCTGACGTCCGGCGCCGGCGCGACGCATCCAGCCCCGCTTGGCGTCGCCACCGGCAGGGTCCCCCCTTACCTCATCGATGCACTCGAGGCGCCCGCCAAGTGGCGCCCACCCCGGAGACCGGGGCAACATGGAGGCATGAACGCCTCTCGGTCCCTCCTGTTCGTCTCGCTCCTCGCCGCGACCGCCTGCGGTGACGGCGGCAGCACGCCGATCGACGCGCCCCAGCCCGACGCCGCGCCCACCGCCGACGGCGCGCCGACCGCCGACGCCACGCCGGCCGTCGACGCCGCACCCGACGCCATGCCGCCGATGATCGATCCGGTCACCGATCTCACCGCCACCCCCGGCGCCGCCGGCGGCGTCGACCTCGCCTGGACCAACCCCGACGACGCCAACCTCGCCGGCGTCCTCGTCGTCGCCCGCCACGGCGCCGCCGTCGCCTTCACCCCCACCAACGGCACCGCCTACACCGTCGGCCAGGACCTCGCCGACGACCAGCGCGTTCGCTCCATCGCCACCGTCACCAGCCTCGCCGCCGTCCCCGCGCTGGCCGCCGTCCCCGAGCACGTCGCCGCCTGGGCCTTCACCGCCGATCACGTCTACAGCACCATCGCCGTCGCCGACGCCATCACCAACCTCCTCGGCACCCAGCGCGGCACCCTGACCATCGCCCTCGACAACACCGTCACCATCACCCAGCCCGACGGCCTCACCCTGTCGGCCACCGCCACCTACGACGACGGCACCGACTCCATCGCCGTCGACCTCGGCGCCCGTAACGACACCGGCCGCCTGCTCTTCAACCTCAAGGGCCTCATCGACGACACCAACCAGGGCACCGCCTCCGCCCTGTCCACCTTCCCGACCGCCATCGGCCGTCCGGTGATCTACTTCGGCCCCGAGGCCACCGACGTCGGCGCCACCCCCCAGCGCGCCTTCACCCTCGACGGCATCGACGGTTCCGTCGACCCCGTCGTCGTCGACCTCGAGTTCCTCGACCACCGCGCCGCCTTCGTGCCCACGGACGGCGCGGTCGGCGTGCTCGACACCTCCGGCAGCGGCTTCGGCGGCACCGCCTCGCTTGCCGGGACCGGCTTTCGGGCCCGCGTCCGCGGCCTCGCCGTCTCCGCCGACGGTCGCCGGCTCGCCGTCGGCAGCAAGTCGGGACCGTTCCTCAGCGTCTTCGACACCACCACCCTGGCGCGCACCGTCAGCGTCGACCTCTCCACCAACGGCCTCGGCATCGGCGCCGTCACCGCGGTGGCGTTCTCGCCGGACCAGACCAAGCTCTGGGTCTTGCTCAGCGACAACCGCCACGCGAACAACGGCTCCGGGGGCGAGGCCGTGCCAGCGGCCGTGATCACCCTGGTCGAGCTCGACGCCACCACCCTCGCCGAGATCCAGCGCATCGCGGCGCCGAGCACGACGACCCCGCCGCGTGACCTCGCCGTCGCCGCCGATGGTTCCTTCGCGGCCATCAGCATCTACGCCAACAACGGGATCTGGCTGGTCGACCTCGCGGCCTTCGCCTTCATCGACGGCGACGCCGGCGCCGGCGGCGTCCAGCCGCTCTCCTTGCCCGCCGGGCTCGGCGAGCGCATCGCGATCTCCGCCGACGGCGCGACCGTCGGTGGCCTCGACCGGTCGGGCCAGACGGTGACCACCATCGACACCGCCACCTTGACCGTCACGCAGACCGCGAGCGTCGGGAACGGGCGGCAGTACGGCGCGACGTTCCTCGCCAACGGCGACCTGATCACGCTCACCCGGGCCACCGACAGCGGGGTCTTGCTGCGGCGCAACGACGGCGTCGCCGAGACCACGCTCATGATGAATCCGGGTGTCGACGTCCGCGGCGGGCTCATCGACGAGGCCTCCGGGTCGGTGTTGCTGTATTCCACCTCGGATGACCTCTTCCGGTTCGCGCTCGCCGACGGCGCCGCGATCGATCTCGACGGCGATCCCGACAATCTCGCGGTGGGCGTGGGCATGCCGTTCGAGACGCATCGCCACGGCAACGTGCTGTCGCCGTTCTGAGCGCCTTCGGCGGTGGCCGGCGGTGACCGGCGCCGGCGCTTGCGTCAACGCCGCGCCGCGAGGTACCGACGCGCGGTGACCGACGACGCCTCCGCGAGCAACGCCCGCACGCGTCGGCCGTGGCTGCCGCTGGCCCTCGCGGCCGGGCTCGTCGGGCTCGTCGCGTACTCGGCGTGGCTGCGCTACCGGTTCCTGTCGAGCTCGCCGTTCCCGCTCGGCATCGACGGCTACTTCTATCCGATCCAGCTGCGCTCGCTGCTCGACACAGGCGGGCTCTACTACCCGTCGTCGCCGCTGGCGCTGTACCTGATGGCGCCGCTGGCGTGGCTCACCGATCCGATCGCCGGCGCCCGCCTCGGCGCGGCCATCGGCGGCGCGCTGATCGCGCTGCCGGCCTACGGCGTCGGCGTGCGCCTCGGCGGGCGCCGCGCCGCCGGCCTCGTCGCCACCGCGATCGCCACCGGCAGCGCCGGCTCGTTCTACCTGTCGGTCGAGTTCGTCAAGAACGGCCTCGGCGTCACCTTCGGGCTGACCTTCGTGTGGCTGGCGCTGCGCGCGCTGGAGACGCCGACCCGCCGCCGCGCCGCCGCCGCCGCCGCCGCCCTCGCCGCCGCGTTCCTCACCCACAAGATGGGCGCGGCGCTCGCGGTCGCGCTGGTCGGCCCGTGCGCGCTCGTCAGCGCGCGCGCCCACGGCTGGACCGCGCGCATCACCCGCCGCCACGTCGTCGTCGGCATCGGCGCCACCGTCGGCGCGCTGGCAGCCCTCGGCGCGCTGTTCCCCGAGCGCTTCGTCGCCGCGCGCGACCTGCACCTGTTCACCGAGCTGTTCTCTGCCGACGCGCACTGGGACGCGCCGGCGATGTGGCTGCGCGGCGGTCGCTTCGTGCTCACGATGGGCCACGAGGCCCTCGCGGGCGGGCTGACCGCGCTGGTCGCGCTCGCGCTCCTGGCCTGGCGCTGGCGCCACCTCGAGGCGCCCCGCCGCGCGCTGGCCCTCACCGTCATCGCGTTCGGGCTCGGGCTGGCGCTGCCGTGGCTCGCCGTCGACGATCCGGAGGGGCTGGGCTTTCGCCTGCGCCTGGTCGCCTACGTGCCGCTGGCCCTGAATGCGGCGCTCGTCATCGGGCTCGTCGCCGACCTGGTCACCGGGTGGCGACCGCAGGTGGTGCGCGGGCGCGGCGTCGCGCTGGCGGCGGTGGCCGCCGTCGCCATCGCCTGGACCCTGTCACGGCCGGCCGAGCGCCGCGAGGGCGTGGTGTTCCCCGACGCGCCGATGATCGCGGCCATCGGCGCCGCCACCGCGTACCTGCCGCCTGACGCCATCGTGGTGGTGTCGGAGCGGTTCATCGGGTTCATGGCCACGTACTACACGGAGCACCGCGTGCGGCTGCGGCCCGAGGTGGTGCCCGTCGAGCGCCGGTGGCGCCTCATCACCGGCAACTTCATCGCGCGCCACCGCGGGCTCGACGACGCCCTCGAGGCGGCCCGGGCCGAGCCGACCCTGACGCCGCCGCGCGGGCTACACCCGCGACACCCAAGCGGCCTGGTGCTGGTGCCCGAGGCGACCTTCACCTGGGTGCTCGACCGCGTGCCCGAGGCCACCGCCGAGCGCCTGCGCGCCTGGCACACGATCTGACCGGCGCGCCGGCAGGGCGGGCTACGTCGCCGCGATCGCGCTCACGCCGGGCCCACGCACGCGGCGCTTGGCGATCGTCGACTCGAGGGAGCGCTTGAGCTTGTCGAGCGCGCCGGCCAGGGCGCCGTGCAGATCGGCGGCGTTGCAGTGCACCGCGGTGGGCTGCTCGTGCTCGAGGCGGCCCTCGATGACGCACCGCACGTCTTGGACGCCGTGCTTGGGGCCGTTCTCGTCGCTGACGTGCACGACCACCCGGGTCAGGTGGGTGCGCAGGTGGCCCAGCACCTGCTCGACCCGGTGGGTCACGTACTCGCTGAGCCGGGCGCCGCCCTCGATGTTGTGGTCGGTATGAACGATGATCTCCATGCTCGAAGAGCACGCAAACACCGTGCCTCGGCACCCCCGGCCCAGCGCCCCTGCGGCGGGGCAGACCACCGGTGATCGCGCCGACCTCGCGCAGGTGTGTCACGAGCGCGCACTCGCTGCGCCGCCCGCGGCGACCCGACGGGCCCCGCCCGCCGCGCGGGTGCGACGCCACCGGGTCGCACCCGAGGCCCGGAGGCGACAGCCGCGACGGCCCGGGCTAGCTGGCGGCGCTTGCAAAGGCCGCCGAAGTGCGCGAGATCCGCGCCATGGATCGTGCACCCCGCCTCGCCCTGCTCGCCGTCGCCGCTGCCTCGCTGCTCGGGAGCTGCGGCCCGACCACGCCGCAGTTCGCCTTCAACTTCACCGAGCAGCGCGGCCGGCTCGACGCTAACGGCCTGCGCTTCGTGGTGATGCCGGATCCCTCCACCGAGCTGGTCGAGGTCGACGTCCGCTACGAGGTCGGCTCCCGCGAGGATCCGCCGGGCAAGGCGGGCCTGGCCCACCTCGTCGAGCACCTGATGTTCCAGCTCAAGCTGCGGCCCGACCTGCCGCCGGTGATGCACCTCGTCGGCCAGATGTCGACGTTCTTCAACGCCTACACCAACTGGGACTCGACCCACTACATGACCACGGTGCGGGCCGAGAACTTCGAGAGCGTCTTGACCATCGAGTCCAAGCGCCTCGAGCTCGGTTGCCAGAGCATCTCCGAGGACGAGTTCCTGCGCGAGCGCGAGGTGGTGCGCAACGAGATCCGGCAGCGCGGCGGCGACGCCTCGGGCCAGATCCCGCAGCTGGTGATGGACGAGGTCTATCCCACCGGCCACGCCTACCGCGAGATGATCGGCGGCGACGACGCCCAGCTCTCGACCATCACCCTGGCCGATGCCTGCGCCTGGATCGGCAAGTACTACGTGCCCGAGCGGGCGACGGTGATCATCGCCGGCGGCGTCGACGTGAAGACCGCCACCGACGGCCTCGCCAAGTGGTTCAACGGCCTGCCCCGCAAGGCCGGCGCCCCGCGCCGCGTGGTCGAGGAGGTCAAGCCCGCCACCGGCCGCAAGACCATCGACCTCGACATCGAGCGGCCGATGGTGGCGGTGGCCTGGCCGATGCCGGCGAGCAACACGAAGGCGGGCGAAGCGGTGCAGTGGGGCATCGGCCGGTCGTTCGGCAAGATCGCGCAGAAGGCCGAGGAGTACGGCTTCGCCTACGACGTGCAGCCGGCGGTGCTCGGCGGCGTCGAGGCACCCATCTACGTGGTGCTCATCGAGCTCAAGGGCCTGGGCAAGCTCGACGAGGCCCTCGACTTCGTGTGGAAGGCGGCCAAGGACGCCTACCGCGGCTACGAGGACATCCCCTGGCAGTACCTCGAGGAGCTCAAGAACCAGCAGAAGGCCAGCTTCATCGAGGGCATCGAGCAGCTCAGCTCCCGCACCAACCAGGTCGGCGAGATGGTGCAGTTCGACCACGAGATCGACTTCGACGACGGCCGCCCGTTCATGTTCCACCAGCTCGACAAGATCGACCAGTTCGACGGCGAGTACATCGGCGAGCAGATCAAGCGCTACATCAACCCCGACCGCGCCAAGGTGGTGGTGTTCCGTCCCAACGAGGCGGGGGTCAAGGGCGACGTCCGCTCGAAGGTGAAGTTCCAGACCAAGTCGCACGACTCGATCGAGCCGCTCGAGGTCGACCCCGCCGAGGCCAAGCGGCCGATCACCGTGGCCGCCGAGCTCAAGGCCCTCGACGGCACCGTGCGCTTCGAGCTGGGCAACGGCATGAAGGTGCAGCTGCTCCAGACCCACTCGATGCCGCTCATCTTCGGCCGCCTCGACTTCGGCTTCGGCGACGCGCTGACCGCCGACTCACCGGCGCTGGCCGGCGCCGCCGCAGCGTTCCTCAACCCGCCGCTCGACGCCGAGGCGCTGTCGCGCACCGGGGTGTCGCCGGGCTGCTTCTCGGGCCCCGACACCACCACCTGCATCGCCAGCGGCGTGAGCATCTACCTCGACGTCATCATCAAGGGCCTCGAGCGCCTGGTGAAGGCGGGCGAGTACGACCAGGATCAGCTCGAGCGCTGGCAGCGCCGCACCAAGGAGGCCTACGCCACCCGCGCGGCCCAGACCCAGCTCGAGTTCCAGCGGCAGCTCCTCACCTCGGTGTTCGGCCCCGAGCACCCCTACGCCATCACCGGCGTCACCACCCCGGCCGACGCCGCGCGGCTCGGCGTCGACGACCTCAAGAGCTTCGCCCGCAAGCACTTCAGCGCCGCCAACGCGACCCTGACCATCGTCGGTGACTTCGACCCGGCGCGCGCCGAGAGCCTGGTGCGCGACGCCTTCGGCGGCTGGGGTCGCGGCCACCACGACGCCCAGATCGCGCCCACCCCGGCGCCGCGCTCGGGCCCGGTGTACGTCGGCGTCGTCGACGACAAGCCCGGCCCGCAGATGGGCGTGGCCATCGCGTTCCCGGCGCCGGCCGGCATCGACGGCCAGGAGGCCGCGCGCCAGGTGCTCGCCGAGATGCTCAACATCCGGATGGGCGACATCCGGTTCAAGCTCGGCGCCA
The DNA here is from genome assembly GCA_041389945.1 of Kofleriaceae bacterium. Taxonomy (GTDB): domain Bacteria; phylum Myxococcota_A; class Polyangia; order Haliangiales; family Haliangiaceae; genus JAWKQW01. The sequence goes on along the minus strand of JAWKQW010000009.1, from coordinate 60,372 downwards.
CCTACGGCACCTACGCCACCAAGGCGACCCGGGTCGGGCCGGCGATGTACCAGATGGGCGGCACCGTCGACGCCGCCCGCGCCGGCGAGGCGCTGGCCGCGATGCGGGCCGGCATCGACAAGCTGCGCAACGACCCGACCACCTTCGCGATCGACTTCGTGCGCGCCCGCCGCAAGATCCTCACCGAGCTGCTCGGCGAGTCGACGGTGACCTCGGAGCTCGCCGCCCGCCTGGCGCGGATGGCGCGCTTCGGCCTGGCCCCGGACTACTACAACCGGCTCCTGCAGCTGGTGGCGGCGACCGGCCCGGCCCAGATCAAGGCGCTGCTCGCCGCCGAGATCGATCCGTCGACCGAGGTGGTGGTGACCACCGCCGGTCGCGACACGCTGACCGCCGCCTTCACCGAGGCCGGCATCACCGACGTCAAGCTGGTCGAGCCCGAGTACAAGTAGGGGCGCTGGGCCCGCGGCCTCAGAGCAGGTCGACGTACACGGCGTCGCCGACCACGGTCACCGGGTAGCGCCGGAGCCGGAGGTCGGGATCGTGGCCACAGGCGCCGGTGCGTAGATCGAACCGGTAGCCGTGGCCGGGGCACACCACGGTGCCACCGTCGAGCTCGCCGTCGTCGAGGCCGACGTCCTCGTGCGGGCACACGCCCGCGGTGGCGACGATCTCGCCGTCGAGCCGGGTCACCAGCACCGGCCAGGTCACGCCGACCACCGCGCGGGCGCGCAGCTCGCCGGCGACGACGTCGTCGACCCGGCACAGGTACACGCGCAGCGGCATCAGCCCCGTCCCCGCGCCCGCGGATCGAGGCGATCGCGCAGCCCGTCGCCGAGCAGGTTGGCGCCGAGCACCACCCACATGATCGCGAGCCCAGGCAGCAGCGCGTAGTACGCGAAGCCCTCGCGCCACAGGAACGTGGTGCCCTGGTCGAGCATCGCGCCCCAGGTCGGGCGATCGTGGGAGCCGAGGCCGAGGAACGACAGCGACGCCTCGACCATGATCACGCCGCCGAAGCCGAAGGTCATCTGCACCAGCACCGGGCCGAGCAGGTTGGGCACGACGTGGCGGCGCAGGATGCGGACGTGGCCGGCGCCCACCGCGCGCGACGCCTGCACGTAGTCGCGCTCGCGCAGGCTCAGCGCCTGGCCGCGGGCGACCCGGGCGTAGCCGACCCAGCCGTTGACGATGAGCGCGCCCATCACCACCGCGAGGTCGGGCCGCGCCACCACCGCCACCACCGCGATGTTGAGCAGGATGCCGGGGAACGCCAGGAGCACGTTGACCAGCCACATCAGGCCTTCCTCGATGGCGCCGCCGAAGTAGCCGGCCAGGGTGCCGAGGCTGACGCCGATGAGCGCGCACGCGGTGACCACGATCGACGACAGCACCAGCGCCGAGCGGGCGCCGTGCAGGAGCTGCGACAGGGTGTCGATGCCGGCGGAGTCGGTGCCGAGCCAGTGCGCCGACGACGGCGGCTGGAACTGCGCGCCGAGGTCGATCACGGTGCCCGACGACGGCGCCAGCCATGGCCCGACCACGCCGAGCACCACGAAGACGCCGACCATGACCGCGCCGATCCACCCGCTGAGCGAGAGCCGCTGCCTCATGCGCGCCGCACCCGCGGATCGGCCAGGCCGTAGGCGAGATCGACCAGCACGTTGACGGTGACGTAGATCGCCGCGATCACGAGCACGCAGCCCTGCACCACGGGGTAGTTCCGCTCGGCGATGGCGTCGAGCAGGGTCAGGCCGAGGCCGGGCCGCGCGAACACCTTCTCGACGATGATCGCGCCGGACAGGAGCGAGCCAAACTGCAGGCCGGCGATCGTGATCACCGGCAACAGCGCGTTGCGCAGCGCGTGCTTGAACAGCACCGTGCGCCGCGGCAGGCCCTTGGCCCGCGCGGTGCGCACGTAGTCCTCGTCGAGCACCTCGACCATCGAGGCCCGGGTCATGCGCGAGAGCATCGCCATCAGGTGCACGCCGATGGCCACCGCCGGCAGCACGATCGCGGCCGGGCCGACCTCGGTCGGGCCCGGCATGGCGCCGAGGTCGATGAAGAACACCAGCAACATCACCGGCGCCATCAGCATCATCGGCACCGCAACCCCGGCCAGGCTGCCGATGGCGGTGGCGGTGTCGATCCAGGTGCCGCGCCGGACCGCGGCGAGCACGCCCAGCGGCAGCGCGAGGAAGATGGCGACCAGCATCCCCGACAGCGCCAGCCACATCGTGTGCGGCATGACCGCGCCCAGGCGAGCCGCCACCGTCGGCTGGTTGGCCGGGTTGGGGCACTGGTGGCCGAGGGTGCCGTCGACGATGCCGCCGAGGAAGTCGACGAACTGCGCCGGCAGGCTCTGGTCGAGCCCCATGCACTGCTCGATCTTGCGGCGCTGATCGGCGGTGGCCTCGCCGCCGGCGAGGTGATCGACCGGATCGCCCGGCACCAGGTGCAGGAGCAGGAACACCAGCACCGACACGCCGAGCATGGCGAGCAGGCCGGCGCCGAGCCGCCGCAGGAGGAAGGGCACGATCGCCACCGCCGACGACGGTCGAGCCGGGGCCGGGGGAAGTCAACTTCCCGCGCCGGTTGCCGCCGAACGCCGCCAGGGCTCCGGCCGCGCGGCGCGCCGCGCGGCGCGCCACCACGGGATCACCCGTGGGTCACCGCCGCGGCCTACTCGCTCGCGAGCGCGTCGGCGCTGGCCGCCGTCGGCAACTCGGCGGCACGCGCCTCGGCGGCGACGCTGAACACGTCGCAGCTGTTGTTGCGCAGGACCCAGGTCGCGTCGTCGAAGCACAGCTCGAGATCACGGATCTCGCACTGCAGCCCGGTCTCGTCGACGACGAGGATGTCGTAGTAGTCACACGACACCGCCACGTAGAGCGACTCGCCGGGGAACAGCACGTCGCCACCGAGCAGGTCCGGGCCCCAGGTCGGGCTCTGGGTCTCGGTGATGTACAGGTCCTCGATCACGAAGTCCGACTGGTTGACGACCCGAAGCTCGGCGTCGCTGCCGTCGGTGACGATGATGCAGCCGCCGGCGACCGAGGTCCCGGCGGCGAGCGCGAGGGTGACCGCTGCGCGAGTGAGCTTGCCTTGCATGGTCCCAGGTTCAGCAAGGGGTGTGCCACGCACCTAACCACGCGAGGCGACACGGCCGCGGCGCGCCGCGGTGTCGCCGACGGTGGGTAGGTGTGACGTGGCGGCCCAGGGGTCGGTCGCCCGAACGCCACGCTCGCGCCCGCGGGCGGAAACGCCCGCTCACCTCCCCCGGCCAGCCCCGGCGGCCTGCCGCCGCGCCCCGCCCCGCGTATGCTGGCGACCATGTCCGCCGCCGCCGCGTCCGTCGTCGCCCCCAGCGCCACCGCCCAGAGCCAGGCCCCGACCGCCGAGGCCGCCCTCGACGAGGCGATGGCCGCCCTCGCCGCCCACGCCACCGAGTTCGCGCGCCTCGCGCCGGCGCGCAAGGCCGCGCTCCTGCGGGCGTGCATCCCACGCCTCAAGGAGGTCGCGCCGGCGTGGGTCGAGGCCGGCTGCCGCGCCAAGGGCATCGGCCCCGAGCTCGCCGGCGAGGAGTGGCTGGCCGGGCCGATGACCACCGTGCGCATGTTGCGCCTGCTCGCCGAGAGCCTCGACGCCATCGTCGCCGATGGCAAGCCGCCGCTGGGCCGCGGCGCCCGGGTCCGCGCCGACGGTCGGGTCGAGATCGACGTGTTCCCGTCGAGCACCCTCGACAAGCTCGCCTTCGCCGGCTTCACCGGCACCGTGCTGCTGCAGGAGGGCGTCGACCTCGCCGAGGCCCGGCGCCGCCAGGCCTCGTTCTACGACCGGCCGTCGCCCGAGGGCGGGGTGGCGCTCATCCTCGGCGCCGGCAACGTGTCGAGCATCCCGCCGATGGACGCCTTCACCAAGATGTTCGTCGAGGGCTTCGTCTGCCTCATCAAGATGAACCCGGTCAACGAGTGGGTCGGGCCGATGCTGAGCCGCGCGCTGGCGCCGATGATCGACGCCGGCTACCTGCGCATCGTCTACGGCGGCGGCGACGTCGGGCGCTACCTGTGCAACCACCCCGACGTCGCCGACATCCACATCACCGGCTCCGACGCCACCCACGACCTCATCGTGTGGGGCCCGCCCGGCGCCGAGCGTGAGCGTCGCAAGGCCGAGGGCGCGCCGCTGCTCCAGATCCCGATCTCGTCGGAGCTCGGCAACGTCAGCCCGGTGGCAATCGTGCCGTGGACCTACGCCGAGGACGAGCTCGACTTCATCGCGCGCAACCTGGTGACGATGGTCACCAACAACGGGTCGTTCAACTGCAACGCCGCCAAGATGCTGATCCTCGCCGACGGCTGGACCCAGGCGCCGGCGCTGATGGCCAAGATCGCCGACGGCCTGCGCCAGGTGGCGCCGCGCAAGGCGTACTACCCGGGCGCCTTCGATCGCTACCACCAGCTCGTCGACGGGCGCGCCGGCGTCGAGAAGATCGGCGCCGCCGCCGAGGGCGAGCTGCCGTGGACGATCCTGCGCGGGGTCGACGCCAGCGCCGCCGACGAGCCGCTGTTCCGGGTCGAGCCGTTCTGCGGGATCCTGTCGCAGACCAGCCTGCCGGCCAGCGACCCGGCCGCGTTCCTCACCGCCGCCACCGGCTTCATGAACGATCGGCTGTGGGGCACCCTCAACGCCTGCATCGTCATCCACCCCGACGCCGAGCGCCGACCCGAGGTCGCCAGCGCGCTGGCGCGTTCGATCACCGAGCTGCGCTACGGCACCATCGGCATCAACCACTGGCCGGCGGTGGGCTACGGCGTGGTCACGCTGCCGTGGGGTGGCCACCCGAGCGCCAACCTGGCCGACATCCAGAGCGGCCTCGGCTGGGTCCACAACACGTACATGCTCGAGGGCATCGACAAGGCGATCGTGCGCGGCCCGCTCAAGGTGTTCCCGACGCCGGTGTGGTTCGCGGGGAACAAGGCGACCGCGGGCCTCGGGCCCAAGCTGGTGGCGATGGAGGCCGACCCGCGCTGGTGGAAGCTGCCGGGCGTGGTGCTGCGCGCGCTGCGCGGGTAGCGCGGCGCCGCGTCAGAGGGTGACGCCCAGCTCGAGCCCGAGGTGCACCCCGAGCACGGTGCGGCGCTCGTCGGCAGGGGCGCCGCCGGCCGCGGCCTGGGTCGGCACCGCCTCGAGCTCGCGGCGCTCGCGCCAGCCCATGACGCCGAGCTCGCCGCCGATGCGCACCCGCGACGACGCCGCCCAGGCGATGGCGCCGAGGCCGAGATCCACCACCGCGCGCTCGGCGCCGGTCCAGCCGCCGGCGCGCGCCGCCAGGTAGAGGTTGCCCTGCGACATGGTCTGCTTGGCCTCCGCGAGATCGAGCTGCAGGCGGCCGCCGCCGAGCAGCAGCACGCCGTCACGGCCGTAGTCGTAGGCGCCGTCACCGAGGACCACCTCGGGCGAGACCGACCATCCGTGGGCGATGCCGTCCGCCGGCTGCGGCAGCCGATCGCGCTCCCAGGTGACCCGCACCGTGGTCAGCGCGCCGACCTCGAGCGCCAGCGACGAGCTGGTGTCGCTGGCCATCGCGTGCGCGCCGAGGCCGAGCCCGATGACGCGGTCGGCGGCCGCCGAGCCGGCGCTGCCACCGAGGAGCAGGAGGATCGTCGCCAGCGTGCGAGTGGGGTTCATGCGTCGACGCTAGCGGCGCTCGGGGTGGGTGAGGCGTCGACGGCGCTGACAGCCGCTGCCGGAGCGCAAACCCGCCGTCGCGAACCGCGCGTCTCGGGCCCCGCAGCGCACAGGCCTCGCGGCGCCAGGCGTCGTCGGCGTACTCTCTCGACATGGGCGGGACGAGACCGGCGATCGGGCTGGGGGCGGTGGCCGCGGTGGTGGCGGTGGCGTGCGTGTCGCCCGAAGCGCTGGTGCCGTGCGGCGAGGTGTACTGCGCCGGCGACGCCCTCTGCGTCGGAGACGGCGCCGCCGCCGAGTGTCGACCGCGGGCGCAGGCCGAGGCGTGCGCCGGGCAGCCGGCGCTGGCGACCTGCCGGTTCGGCGGCGTCGACGGCGTGTGCCGCGACGGGCTGTGCGTGGCCGCCGAGTGTGGCAACGGCGCGCTCGATCCCGGGGAGGTGTGCGACGACGGCGCCGCCGGCGTCGGCGTGACCTGCAGCGCGCTGTGCGACTCCGACCTCACCTGCGGCAACGGGGTGGTCGACTACGCCGTCGGCGAGGAGTGCGACGACGGCGGCCTGGTCGATCACGACGGCTGCCAGTCGACGTGCGTGCTCCAGCGCTGCGGCGACGGCTTCCTCGATGACGACGAGGCCTGCGACGACGGCAACCGCGTCGACGGCGACGGCTGCAGCGCGACCTGCGCCTCCGACGAGACTTGCGGCAACGGCGTGCGTGACCCGGGCGAGGCCTGCGACGACGGCAACCTCGCCTCCGGCGACGGCTGCCAGGCGAGCTGCGCGCTGCCGCGCTGTGGCGACGACATCGTCGACGTCGCCGAGGGCGAGGCCTGCGACGACGGCAACCGCGTCGACGGCGACGGCTGCAACGCGAGCTGCACGTCCGACGAGACCTGCGGCAACGGCGTGACCGACTTCGCCCTCGGCGAGGAGTGCGACGACGGAAACCTCGCCGATCACGACGGCTGCCAGTCGACCTGCGTGGTGCAGCGCTGCGGCGACGGCATCGTCGACGGTGGCGCCGGCGAGGAATGCGACGACGGCAACCCGGTCAACACCGACGCCTGCCTGAACTCGTGCCAGGCCGCGCAGTGCGGCGACGGCGTGGTCTGGCAGAACATCGAGCAGTGCGACGACGCCGACGGCGACGACCACGACGGCTGCACCCGGGAGTGCCTGCCGTGTGGCACCGCGCTCGGCCAGGCCGACACCGTGTTCGATCTCACCGCCGCTCGGTGCTACCTCGCCTTCGGCGAGGTGAAGACCTGGACCGACACCGAGGCCTTCTGCCAGTCCCTCGGCGGTCACACCGCGCGGGTCGACAACGCGTTCGATCAGGGCCTGCTGGCGGACCTCGCCAGCACCAGCGCCGCGCTCGAGCTGGTCGGCGGAGTGGTGCCGCTGTGGCTCGGCCTGGAGTTTCCCGACGACGGCTCCGGCACCCTCGACCCTCCGCAGTGGACCGACGGCACGGCCTACGTGCCCGGCGTGAGCTACCACGGCTGGGACGTGCCCTTCGAGACCGTCGCCACCCGGGCGGCCTCCGGCGAGGCGCCCTACTCGGCGATCCGCGAGGACGGCGTATGGGCCACGTACGACCGGTTCGACGAGAACATTGTGCTTTGCCAGCTCGCCGACTGGTGAGCCTGCGCCGGCGGAGGCAGGTCGACCGACCACTGACCGCGACGACGACGGTCGAGGCCAGCGTCCTCGACGCATGATCAGGTGCTTGGGGCGCGATCGCGGGAGGCATACGAGTTGCTTGGTCGGCGGGCGTGCGACGCCCCTTCCCGCTCCTGGTCACCTCCCTGGTCTCCGCCGCCCTGGCGGCGTGCGTGGAGCCCGATCCGGCCGGCCTCGGCGATGACCCCTCGGCCGATCTCGAGGACGGCAAGGCCGACGGCGGCCCGACCCTGCCGCTGCGCTTCCTGCCCGGCGAGCTCACCGTGCCCACCGCCGCCATCGGCCACGAGGTGCGCGCGGTCTATCACGACGCCGCCGAGCTCACGGCCGGCCTCGGCATCGCCAACCCGGGCATCGACTTCGCGACCGAGTGGGCGGTGTTCTACGCGCCCGGCGCCGGTCACCCCGACCTCGCGCCGGGCTTCCGCGCGCGCATCGACACCGTCGCGCTGTCGGCCACCGGCCGCACCCTCAAGGTCACCACCGCGCTCGAGCACAACGGGGACTGCGCGCCACGCAGCGCCCGGCCGTTCGTGCTGGTCGCCATCCCGATCGTCGCCGTCGCCGGCGACGAGCTGCCGGACCTGCAGCGCTTCTACCGCGCCGATCGCACCCGGAGCTGCGGCGCGGTGAGCTGGTACGACGGCGTGTCGTTCACCAGCGCGCAGGCCGCCGCCGCGCTGCGCGCCGCCAACATGGCCACCGCCGCCGAGCTCGGCGCCGCCGGCATCACCGGCTCGCCGCGGACCCGCGTGCTCGCCGGCCGACCGTGGTCGACCCTGGGCCAGGTCGCGGGCACCGCCGGCATCGGCCCGGCGACGATGACCAAGCTGCGCGCGCTCGGCGCCGACTTCTAGCGGCGATGACCGCGACCTTCCACCGCCGGCCGCTGCCCGACGCGCAGACCGCCCTCGCCAGCGAGCGCGGGCGCGCGCTGTTCGCCGAGGCCCTCGCGGCGGGGACGATGGCCGGCTACTTCGCCGTCGCCGAGCAGTTCCAGACCCAGGCCGAGCCGGCGTACTGCGGCCTCACCTCGCTCGCGGTGGTGCTCAACTCCCTCGCGGTCGATCCGCAGCGGGTGTGGAAGGGGCCGTGGCGGTGGTTCAGCGAGGAGCTGCTCGACTGCTGCGTGCCGCTGCCCACGGTGCGCGAGCGCGGCATCACCTTCGACGAGCTGGCGTGTCTCGGCCGCTGCAACGGCGCCATCGCCCGGACCTGGCGCGCGAGCGAGCACGACGTCGCGACCCTGCGCGCCCACGTCATCGACGCCGCCACCGATCCGCAGGCGCCGCGCGTGATCGCCGCCTACGCGCGCAGCGCCCTCGGACAGACGGGCGGCGGCCACTTCTCGCCGGTCGCCGGCTACCACGCGGCCACCGATCTGGCGCTGGTGCTCGACGTCGCGCGCTTCAAGTATCCGCCGCACTGGGTGTCGATCGCCGCGCTGCACGCCGCGATGCTGCCGCCGGATCCGACCACCGCGCGCAGCCGGGGCTGGATCACCGTCGTGCGCGCCGCCCGTCCCATCAGCGTGCTGCTCGAGCTGCGCTGCGATCGCGTGCGCTGGAGCGACATCGGCGCGGCGCTGGCGGCGGGGCGCGCGGCGCTGGAGGCGCTGCCGGTCGACGCCACCCTCGACGTGCGCGCGCGCGCGTGGCTCGGCGCCGCCGCGCACCTGGGCGACGCGATCGCGCTGCGCGCGCTCGACGACGACGACGCCCGCGACCGCCAGGACCAGGTGCTCGCGGTGCTGCGCCAAGGCGTCGCCGCCGAGGTCGCGCGCGCCGCGCTCACCGCGCTCGATCGCCGCCCGCCCGAGCCCGCGCTCGCCACGCTGCTCCTGCTGCTCGCGCCCGCCGACCTGCCGGCGGCGGAGGCGTTGCGCGCGCTGCGGGCCGACCTGCCCGAGCCCGTCGCCTGCGAGCTGGCCGCGCTCGACGAGCAGCTCGCCGAGGTGGCCGCGATGGCCGCCGCGCCGGCGCCGACGTGCGGCGCCAGCTCGTCGCCGCGCGCCGACGCCAGCCTCACTCCGGCTGCACGACGGTGAGCTGCCCGGTCTGGCGCGCGTCGTAGCCCGGCAGGGTCGTCACCAGCTGGCGCATCCAGTCCGACTTGATCATCTCGAAGAAGGCCTGGGTCGGCCGGTGGTAGAAGCTCTCGACGGTGGTGACCAGGTCGTAGCGCTCCCACGTCAGCGGCACGAACTCCAGCCCGAGGCTGCGCGCCGGCGGCAGGGTGCCGATGCCGGCGTCGGCCCGGCCCTCGGCGACGGCGGTGGCGACCTCGAGGTGGGTCGACAGCACCAGCTCGGTGCTCGCCAGGCGCCGCCGCCCGAGGCCGAGCTCGCGCAGCAGGTGATCCTGGAGCAGGCGCACGCCGGAGCCGACCTCGCGGCTGGCCAGGCGCAGGCGCTGGGTGACCACGTCGGCGAGGCCCGCGACCTGGCGCGGGTTGCCGTGCGGCAGCATCAGCCCGGCCTGACGGTGGGCCAGGGTCACCAGCATCGCGCGGGTGCCGTCGAAGGCGGCGGCGACCGGGGCCCGGTTGTACTCGCCGGTGTCGGGGTCGAGCAGGTGGCTGCCGGCGACGTGGGCGCGGCCCTCGCGCACCGCGGCGATGCCGTCGACGGAGTTCATCGTCGCCGAGGTCACCAGCAGCGACGGGTGACGCCGGTTGAACTCGCGCAGCGCGATCTGCAGCAGCAGATCGTCGGCGCCGACCAACACCAGGTGGTGCGGCCCGGCGGCGCGGGTCGAGGCCGGGTCGGCGGCGCCAGGCGCGACCAGCTCACGCGCCGACGCCTCGATCCACTCGCGGACCTGGCGCCGCGAGAACACCCAGCGGCCGGTGATGCGGGTGCCCGGCAGCCGGCCCTGGCGCAGGAGCCGGTAGACCTGCTTCTCGTGCACGCCCAGGTAGGCGGCCACCTCGCGGCTCGACAGGAGATCGCCCGGCACCCAGCCAGGGTAACCAGAAGGACGTAAAAGTAACCAGAGGTAACAACCTGGCGCGCGGGCTGGCCCCGGATCGGCGCCGTGGGGGACACCTGGGGACGTGAGCGCTGCCCTGGTCACCGCCTGCGCGACCCTGGCCTTGACCGTGGGGCTGGCGGTGCTGCGCCCGCGCGTGCGCGAGTTCCGGTTCACGCCGGGGCTGGCCGCGGTGCTCGGCGTGGTCATCCTCCTGGCCAGCGGGCTCCTGCGCCCGGCCGACCTCGCCGAGGCCGGCCGCCTGCAGTGGCGCGCGCTGCTCACCCTGACCTGCGTGATGGTGATGACCGGGGTGGTGCAGGAGACGGGCACCTTCGAGCGCCTCGCGCTGGCGCTCGAGCAGCGCGCCCGCCGCCTCGGCGCCACCGCCACCTTCACCGCGGTGTTCGTCATCAGCGTGATCACGCCGTCGCTGCTCAACAACGACGCCGCGATCCTGTTGCTCACGCCGCTGGTGGTCGCGCTGTCGCGCCGGCTGTACCGAGGCAGCCCGCAGATCACCTGGCCCTCGCCTTCGCCGTGTTCCTCGCGCCGGGCGTGGCGCCGTTCATCGTGTCCAACCCGATGAACATGATCGTCGCCGAGTTCTCCGGCCTGAACTTCAACTCGTACGCGGCGGTGATGCTGCCGCTGTCGGTGGCCGGCGCCATCGCGACCTACCTCATCCTGCGCGTGGTGTATCGCCGGGTGCGGGCCACCGCGGTGCTCGGCCCGGCGGCGGCGGTGACCCACGTCGCCCGCCACCCTGCCGAGCGCCCCGCGGTGGTGCTCCTGCTCGCCGTGTTCTTCGCCTACCCGGTGGCCGCGTCGCTCCACGTCGACATCTGGCTCATCGCGCTCGCCGGCGCCTGCGGCTCCCTCGTCATCGCGCGGGCCTACCGGGTGGCGCCGGCGCGGCGCCTGCTCGGCCACGTGTCCTTCGACATCCTGGCGTTCCTGTGGGGCATCTTCCTCGTGGTCCAGGGCCTGCGCGGCGTCGGCGCGGTCGACTGGCTGGCGTCGATCTACGACGGCGCCGCCTTCGGCAGCGGCGAGCACCTCGCCCGCATCGGCGTCACCTCGGCGGTGGGCTCGGCGCTCATCGACAACCACCCGATGTCGATCCTCAACATGATGGCCATCCCGCACGCCGGCGACGCCAAGCCGCTGCTCGCCGCCCTCGTCGGCGGCGACATCGGCCCGCGCCTGTTGCCCATCGGCTCGCTGGCCGGCCTCTTGTGGATCGATCTCCTGCGCCGCAGCGGCATCCGGGTCTCCGTCGGCCAGTTCTTCCGCCTCGGCACCCTGGTGCTGGCGCCGACCCTGGCGCTGTCGCTGTGGATGCTGTGGTGGCTGTAGCCGCGGGCGCGGGCGTGCCGTCCGCGATGTTCGCGGGGCCGCGCGCCGCCTGAGCTGGTTTCCGCGAGGCGCCGTCAGTAGGCGCCGAGGTTGCCACCGTCGGAGGCCGCGCCCAGGGCCTCGCTGCCCGGCGCCAGGCGCAGCCCATCATCGTCCGTCCAGGGTCGTCCATCGGGTCCGAGCGGATCGCCAGCGTCGACGAACTGGCCGCCATCGTCCCAGAACGCGCTCGTGGTCGCGCTGCCGCTGAGGTGGACGGTGTCACCTCCGAACGCATCGGTCCATTCCGCGCGGCGCGCGTAGATGTTGTCGCGATGCGTGGCCGCGGGACCGGCGTAGTCGATCGTCTCGAAGAAGGTGTTGTGCTCGAAGCGCACCGTGCCGGCGCCGCCGCTCCCGCTGCCGAAGCGGAGGGCGTGGCCGCCGCCGCGCGCGAACACGTTGCCGCGGATGGTCAGGTCGCCAAGGTCGTCGCCTTGCTGCAGCAGGAACGCGAACAGCCAGATGTCGAGGAACATGTTGCGCTCGAGCACGAGCGACCACCCGCCGGCGCCGGTGTAGGGATTGAAGACGTCGCGGTGGGCGCCGTCGTCGGGCGGGTCCGGCATCTCGATCAAGTTGCCGCGCAGGGTCAGCGTGCCCGCCGGCTCGCCGCCGAAGGTGTCCTCGAACAGCGCGCGATCGAAATGGCACGCCTCGAAGGTCGTGTCGTGCCCTGCGATCGCGACGCTGTGTCCGAAGGAGGCCTGGTAGTCGCCGGTCACCCGCAGGTGCCTCACCGTCACCCGCGCGCCCGTCACCCGCAGCGAGCCACACGCGGGACAGCCACCGACCAGCGCGTCGGCCGTGAGGGTGAAGCCGGCCCAGGTCGCGCCGTCGAGCGTGGTGTCATCGGTCGCGAGCGTCACCGGCGCGGCCAGCGCGGCCGCGCCGTCGTACGCATCGTCCCAGCCTGCGCCGTCGCCGTGGCTCGCCGCGGTCGCGCGCACGATCGTGCCGGCGAGCGCGCCACCGCGGTAGCTCCCGGTCGCGAGCAGGTACGTGGTCGTCGGGTCCATGGGATCGGGCAGATCATCGAGCGCGTCACTCCACGACGAGCCCGCGCCGCCGGCGCCGGCGCGGACGTAGACGCAGGGCGTCGCCGCGCAGTCGATGTCGACGCCAGGGCTGGCGTCCGCGGTCGAGGTCGCGGCGTCGGCCGCGCCGCCGTCGGACGACACCGGCGCACCACCGCATGCGACCGAGATCAGCGTGACCACCCCGAGCGCCGCACGCGCCACCACCGCCGAAGCCTCGCGAGCTCGTGTCATGCCGCGATCTTCCCATGAGCCGGCCTGGAGGCGTGAGCAGCGTCATCGTGTCGCTCCCCCGCCGAGCCCGGCGTGGTCACGGCGGATGCCGAACGTCACAGGCGGTGTCACGCCGCGGCGCTGGCGACCAGGCGACCGACCCGAGCCAGCACCGCTTGCTCCTCGGGCCGCGTGGTGTCGGCCACCACCTGGGTGTCGAGGTAGGCCGCCACCACCAGCGGCGCGCGCCCACCCGGTGGCTCGAGCCAGGCGACGTCGTTGATCTTGGTGGTCTGTCCGTCGCCGACCATCGTCCCGGTCTTGTCGCCCGCGACCCATCCCGCCGGCAGCTCGGCGCGCAGCCGCTTGGCCCCGGTCTCGGTGGCGATCATCCACTCGCGCAGCGTCGCGCGCGCCGGCGCCGGCAGGCCGCCGCCGTAGAGCAGCGTCGCCAGGAGCGTGGTCGTGGCCCGCGGGGAGGTGGTGTCGCGCGGATCGTCGGCGGCCCACTGGTTCATCGCCGGCTCGTAGCGATCGAACCGGGTCACGGGATCGCCGTGACGCCGACAGAACGTCGTCAGCACCTCGGGCCCGCCGAGGTGACGCAGCAGCACGTTGGCGGCGGGGTTGTCGCTGGTGGTCTGCGCCGCGCGCGCCAGCTCGCCGATGGTGGCGCGCGCGTGCGGCAGGCCGCGCGCGGTCGCCGCCTCGATGAGCGGCCCGGTCACCGGCGCGTGATGGACCAGATCGGAAGCGCCGAGGGCCAGCTCGGTGTCGAGCCCGGGCCCGCCGCCCGCCGCCCGCTCGAGCACCACCGCCGCCAGCACGGCCTTGAACGTCGAGCACATCGCGAAGCGCTCGTCGAGCCGATGACCGACCACCACGCCGGTGCCGGTGTCGAGCACCGCCACGCCGAGGCGCGCGTCGCCCTCGAGCGCGGCGAGATCCGCGGCCAGCGTCGAGGCCAGGCGCGGGCGCGCGTCGCCGGGGACGACGACCGCCGGTCCGGGGGCGCTACCCGACGAGCGAGAGGTGCAGCCGGCGACCAGCCAGGCGCCACCGAGCCACGAGGCCTGCAGGAACGTGCGTCGGAGCATCGGGCCGACAACGTACCAGCGCGCCGCCTTGTTCCCTCGGGCGCGGTGGCGTGGCAGCGAGGGCCGGCGATCAACGACCGGGGTTGCTTCTCTCGCGATCAACGACCGGGGTTGGTTCTCTCGGACAGCAGGACGACTGCTGACCGCGCGAAGGGGCCGCACCCCGGACGTGAGTCCCTTCACCGCGCCGAAGGTTCGCGCGCTTGCGCATTCGCCGCGAGCTGGCCCGCTCTGTGCTCTCGCCCTACCCATGTCGCTCCCGCGTCAGGTCCTCCCCGCCGGCTTCCACCTCATCACCCGGCGCTGCACCCAGCGCCAATACATCTTCCGGCCCGACGCCCAGACCAACAACAACATCGTCTACTGCCTGGCCGAGGCCGCCCGCCGCTTCGGCATCGACGTCCTCCTCACCGTCTTCGAGTCCAACCACCACCACACCCTCATCTTCGATCGCCACGGTCGCTACCCCGAGTTCCTCCAGCACTTCCACAAGATGCTCGCCCGCTGCCAGAACGCCCTGCGCCGCCGCTGGGAGAACCTCTGGTCCTCCGACGCCCCCTGCGTCACCCGCCTCCTCGACCGCGCCACCGTCATCGCCAAGCTCATCTACGCCGCGAGCAACCCCGTCAAGGACGGCCTCGTCGAACGCGCCACCCAGTGGCCCGGCGTCAACGCCTACCGCGAGCTCCTCTCCGGCCGTCCCCTCACCGCGACCCGCCCGCGTCACTTCTTCCGCGACCGCGGCGTGATGCCCGCCGAGGTCTCGCTGTCGCTGTCCATCCCCGCCGAACTCGGCGACCCCGACGACGTCATCGCCGAGGTCGAGGCCGGCGTCCGGGAGATCGAAGAAGAGCGTCGCCGCCTCCGCGCCGCCACCGGCGCGCGCGTCCTCGGGCGCCGCGCCATCCTCGCCCAGCGCTGGTTCGACGCCCCGACTGACCTGACCCCGTTTTCTAGGCCAGCGTTTGCGTCGTTGGGGTTGGTTGGTGCAGGCGTTCGTACTCGATCGGCGTGAGGCCGCCAAGGGAGCTGTGCGGACGATCGCTGTTATAGTCGAGGCGCCACGCCTCGATGAGTTCGCGGGCGTGGTCGAGCGAGTCGAACCAGTTGGCGTTCAGGCACTCGTTGCGGAAGCTGCCATTGAAGCTCTCGATGAAGGCGTTCTCCGTCGGCGTGCCGGGCTTGATGAAGTGGAGCTTCACGCCTCGCTCGTAGGCCCACCTGTCGAGGGCGTTGGAGATGAACTCCGGGCCGTTGTCGACCACGATGGTCTCGGGCAGGCCCGCTGCCGCGGCGAGCTCGTCGAGGAAGCGCGCGACACGCTCGCCGCTGATGGAGGTCTCGACGAGGATGCCGGGGCACCGGCGGCTGAAGACGTCGAGCACGGTGAGCGAGCGGAAGCGCCGGCCCGACACGAGGTGGTCGCTGACGAAGTCCATGGCCCACTGCTGACGTGGCGCGGTCGGACGCGGCACCTGCTCGCGAGGCGCCGCCGCCAGGCGCTTCCTCCGCTTCGTCTTCACGGCGAGCCCGTGCTCGCGGTACAGGCGGTAGATGCGCTTGTGGTTGTAGTCGTGTCCCTTGCGCCGAAGCTTTCGGTGCAGGAACCGGTAGCCGTAGCGGGGATGCCTCTTCGCGAGCGCGAGCAACGCCGTCACGAGCTTGGGCGGGTCCACGCGCGTGCGCTCGTAGCGCGCTGTCGCGCGGCACACCCCGACGACGCGACACGCGCGCCGCTCGCTGAAGCCGAACGCCTGCTGGAGGTAGCCCACGGCCTTGCGTCCTGCCGTGGGCTTCCTTGCCAAAAACGTGATTTGCTGTCTGTTGAAGGATCCGTTCTGCCTTCGCCGTAGCCTCTGAGGCGGCGGCATCCCCGGCGGCCGCTTCACCGGCAGTCGCACCAGCAGCCTCGGCCGCTGCCCCCTCGGAGGTTGAGGCAATCGCTCCAGCAACTGCTCCGGCAACCGCGGCGACTCCGTCTGTTACGACACCACCCGCGGCCGCCGCTCCGCCAACAACAGTGGAGACAACTGCATCACCTAGATCACCTAGTTTGTCCAGAAGGGACTCGTCTTCGTTCGTCTTCTCCTTCTTTTTTTCTTCTTCTTTCTCTTTCTTCTTCTTTTCCTTCTTCTTCTTTTCCTTCTTGACTGCGTCTTCCTTGTCTCTCTGTTCCTGCAAAAAGTGAACGATCGCATCGGTTCGATTCACCTCGATCTGCGATCCGGGATAGAAATAGATTATCGATACTGAATCTCTTCCATCCGGGTCCACATACTTCATCCCATTCTGTAGCGACCACACATACAGATTCCCTCGCCTTGGCCCCCCCCCCCGAATAATCCGGCGCAAACCGATACAGCGGATCCCCCTGCGTCCACGCCAGTGCTACGTTGTCGTAGTACCTCGCCCCGTAAGACGCGAGCTGCGACTCATCATCGACGTACTTGTCATTCCAGCGTCGCCGCTGCGTCGCCACCGTCCCCCCACTCCCCAGCGTCTCGACCACCTCGCCGAACCCGCCGTAGACGAAGCCCGTCTCGACCGCGCCCGTGGTCCCGTTCACCGCCACCAGCGTGCTCGTGCCCAGCCCGTGGAACTGGTGCGTCCACCCGGCCGTACGGTCCTCCACCCTCGCGACCGCCGTCCCCAGCGACAAGAACGCGTACGTCTTGAGCACCGCGCTGCTGGCGTCGAGCTCCACCTCGACGCCGCCGTGCATCCAGCGGAAGCCCGCGAACGCGCCCCCGCTGGACTTCTGCTTGATCGCGACGCGTTGCCCGCCCGCGTCGTACCAGTACTCCTCCACCGCGCCGCCCGGGCCGGTGACCCGGCGGAGCTGGTCCTCGCCGTCGTACTCGTAGGTCCAGGTGCCGCTCGGTGACCCGGACGTGTACGTCCGCGTCAGCTGGTTGCCGACGGTGTCGTAGGTATAAGTGGCGTACGGCTGCCCGAGGTCGGGCCCGCTGGCCCACTCCAGCTCGGTGAGCTGCTCCGGATCCGCACCGGCATACTTGTGCGTCACGTCGCGCGCGCGCACCTGACTCCCCGTGAGCCCGCCCGCCGTCGTCACCGTCGACTCCGTGTTGCGGCCGCCCGGCCCGTACGCGAACGTCCCGCCGTACGCCCCGCCCGCGGCGGTCTCGACCACCGAGGTGAGCTGGTGGCGCAGATCGTAGTCGTACTCGAACCGCTTGTAGATCGCAGCGCCTTGCCCAACCCGGTGCTCGAGCACCTTGGGATCGTCGCTACCCCAGTACGTGAGGTCCTGCCGCGCGAGCTGCACCGGCGTGTTGCACCGAGAGATCTCCTGGGATGTCACGCGCCCAAGCGCGTCGTAGGTCCACGCGTCTCGCACGCGCATGACCGTCGTGCCCGAGCCGGTGCCGCCGCCGCTCTGCCCACCGCAGACGCCACCACCACCACCGCCGCCGCCACCGCCGCCACCACTGCCTTGATTGGGAGTTTCCCGCAGGGTCACCAGGCCGGCGACGTTGCGCGTCTGCTGGGCGAGGTCAACGGTGGCCGGCGTCCCGCTCGCCCTCGTCCACTCGAGCTTGCTCGGCAGCGCGCGCTGGTCGTAGCGAGTACGCACCACTGTCCGCGCGCCCGTATTCGCCGAGGGTGAGGTGTCGTCGTCATAGTTGATCACCCGCGGCCGACCGCCCGGGCCATAGGTCTGGGTCGTGGTGCGCGTCCCGGTCGGGCCGCCCATCTTGAAGGTGCGCTCGTCCGAGACCACGTTGCCGTCGGCGTCGTACGCGAACGTCGACTGCAGGATGTCGGAGGGCTGCGTGACCTGCCACAGACGACCGACGCCGTTGCCGCCCTGGTCGTAGGAGAACGTCGTGGTGCCGATGCCGAAGAGCGTCTGATCGGCACCGGACATCCCCCGGGTGCCCACCGACCGCGTCGCCTCACGATCGAGCGCGTCGTAGGTGCTGCAGGTGGTATAGGCGGGGATGTCGAGGGCGCTCGGCGCCGGCGCTGCCGCGCAAAGCACGTTGCCGTTGCGGTCGTAGCTATACGTCCAGGTACGCCCACCGCGGGTGATCGAGGTCCGGCGTCCGGCGAGGTCGTGCACCAGATCCGTGATCACGCCGTCGGGGTCGGTGATGCGTTTGACCGTGTCGTCGGCGCCGAAGTCGTAGATCGTGTCCACGGCGTTGCTGCCATCGCGTTGCTCGCGGACCGCCAGCAGCCGTCCAAAGACGTCACGGGTGGTCTCGGTGATGGCCTCGGGGCCACCGGCGATGCCCGCCTTCTCGATCCGGGTCTCTGAGAGGCCGTCGTAGCTGACGACGACACCGCTTCGATCGACGAGCGCCGCGGCGTCCGGTCGCCACATCGCGGTCGGTCGCCCCAGGCTATCGAACTCGTAGAGGAAGGTGACGTGTGCCGACGTGTTGGCCGACGGATCGGGCACGGCGACGGCAACGAGCCTGCCGGCGTTGTCGTAGTCGTAGGTCGTGACGGCGTCATAGGGAGCGTCGCTCCCGACGTCGTTGATCACTCGAATCGGCCGGTCATGTCCATCTAGCTCCGCGCTGGTCTCTGTCCAGCGGCTCTCGTCGTACTCGATGCGCAGCTTGGAAGTCACCGACATTGGAGTGCTGCCCACGGGCGCGTCGACGTAGGCGTTGGTCGCGACCTCGACCTCCGTGTACTCGTACCCGTCGGCGCTCGTCACCCCGTACTCGGTGAGCACCCGGCCGAGACCGTCACGGTGATACTTCTGGCGCTCCTTGACGGGACCCGTGCAACCGCTGGTGCAGGTCCTCGTGTTGGGCCCCTCGACGAGCAGGAGCTGCCCGGTACCGTACTCGTAGTACGAGTCGGTGGTGTGGCCGAGCTCGTTGGTGGTGGTCGCCGCGAACAGCTTGCGGCTGTCGTACGTATAGGTCGTCGCCGGGGCGGAGCCGCCGCCGGTCGCCCACTGCTGCGGCTTGCGGACGGCGACGAGGTTGCCGGTCGTCATGTCGTAGTCGCGCCGGGTCTCGATCCAGGTCGAGGTGGTGGGCCGGACGCCCTCCATGATCGGCACCCGCGCGGTGGCATCCCAGGTGGTGAGCGACTGGGCGTAGATGACGTTGCTGCCGCTCTGACGCTCGTAGTGCGTGACCCAGCGCGGCCGCAGTCGATACGTGTCGCCGGAGGTGTAGAGGTCGAACGTGTTTGCCGTGAGGCGATCGCCGTCGTTGTAGGCCTCGCTGTCCTGGAGGTAGTGATAGCGCTCGTACCAGAGCCGCGTGGGGCCCGATGCTGGTGTGGTGCTGGCGAGGTCCAGCCAGGAGATGCTCTCCTTGCGCAAGCCCGCAGGTGCGGCCCGACACGCAGACTCCGTCTGCCCGGTGCTGCATGACCAGCTCCGGATGTACAAGGGCAGGTAGACCTCGATGGCCCCGGAGAAGAGCGTCTTGGTCGTGAGCGAGGTCTCGCTGATGGAGTGCACCGACGCCGGAGCCTCGGCCGACGACACCAGCGTCGTCTTGAGGCGACCGCTCCAGTCGACCGAGTAGTCGAAGCGCTCGGTCGTGACGGCGCCGGCGGGCATCGTCGTCCGGACCTCCTCGAAGCCGCGCAGGGAGTAGAAGCCGCGGTCGTCGGGCCCGTAGTAGGGATCCTGATACTGGTACGACGTGGTCGACGAGCTGGCTTCGAAGTCGTCCGACGAGGTGAGCGTCTTGACGACCCACTCGGTCCGCGGGCTGACCGCAAGCGCGGTGGTGGAGGTCACGACCGACGTGTCGGAGAGCGGCGCGTAGGTGATCGCGGTGTGTGCGCCGCGACCGTTGTGGACCGCGCGCAAGAGCCGCGGGGGCGCACCAGCGACGTTGTTGACCTTGCGCACCATCGGGCTCGTGGTGAAATCGACGCTCTCAGTCAAGCCATCGCCGTCGAGGTCGATGAAGTCGCGCAGGGACTCCCACGTGTATCGGGAGCTGAGCGTTGCCGCTTCGACACGCTGGCCGGCAGCGGTGACCAGCTGCGCAGGGGCTGCGGCCTTCTCGAGCAGCCACGACGAGCCGCCATTGAGGATCACCGATGGAGTCACCTGACCTGTCACCGCGTTGACGAAGTCAGCACGGCCATCGGCGTCGACATCGACCAGCCGCCGCTCTGCCCGGCGGCTGCCCGTCTCGGGCCACACGTTCTGCGGCGCAAGGAAGGTCGTGACGTCGACCCGCGACACACCGAGGTCGTTCAGCTCCGAGCTCGCGACCGTGCCATCGGTCGAGTAGTTGCTCAGGTTGTCGCCCTGGTTGAACCAGGCGGCCAGGTTGCCGCCGCCGGTCCCGGCTGCGCTCCGAACCAGATCGGGGAGCCCATCACCGTTGAGATCGACGAGCGCGCTCTCGGTGTCGATCTGCTGCCAGGGATCGATCTGGTTGGCCGTATGGGTGCCCGTGTTCGTGCTGAGCATCGCGTCCTCGGGAACCAGGAAGAGGTAGGGATCTCCCGCGGGAGTCGGCAGAATGTCGCCGTCCTCGTCGCCGAGAAACACGAGCCACCAGAGGCCGTCGATCGGATCGAAGGTCGTCTCCGAGAAGCGTCCGGCGACGATCTGGTCCAGGCGACCGTCACCGTCGAAGTCCTGCACCGCGTGGCGCTGGCTGGCGAACGCGCCGCCGCCCATCGCCGAGTCGCCGCTGTCGGACTCGAGCGGCACCGGCTCGTACTTGATGACTGGCGTCGAGGCCAGCGTCCCACCACCAAGGTTGTAGTGGATGATCCACGGGTAGCGGCCGCAACGCTCATACGCACGCTGACCGTCGGCGGGCGGAGACCCCACCGAGTTCGGGTCGCTCGGGTTCGGGACGGAGTGCATCATGACCTCGCACGGCATCGGCGTGGCGGCGTCGACGCAGGCCGCCACCGCCACCGGGTCGTGCTCCCACTTGTTGCCGGTCACGATGCGGGCATCGTCCATGCACTCCGCGCTGATCGCGGGACACGCGGGACCCGCGCCGTTGCATGCAGGCCAGTCGAAGGTCTCCGGGGCGAGCGGGTGGTCGAGATCGATGTCGCCATGGTGGATCGCCGCGACCAGGTCGGGCAGGCCGTCGGCGTTCATGTCGAGCCAGCGGTACGCGAGGTACGAATCAGGGCTGCTCGATCCGCCCGGGGTCGTCATCTTGGTGAGCTGGTAGTTGAGCGCGCACGCCTCGCCGGTGCCGATGGTCGAGCCGTTGGCCCACGGCAGCTTCGGCATCGTGATCGGCGACTGCAGGACGAAGCCGCCCGGCGTGTTTCGCTCCCATTGCACGATGCAGTTCTGGGTCGTGCCTGGCGCATCGGCTCCGATCGACAGCCGATCGAGTCGACCATCGCCGTCGAGGTCGAGCATCATCGCCTGGACCGACGGCCATCGACCGGTGTCGCGATAGCCCCAGCCGAGGTTGGCCGCCAGCAGTGGCTCACCGAAGCTGGCCCACAGCGGATGTGCCTGGGTCGTCGCGAGCGCCTGCGGGACGCTCCCGTACTCGAAGGTCACCGCCGGCTGCGTGACCGTCGGCATGTTGGTGCCCCAGGCAGTCTCCTGGATCGACGACAGCAGCCGCATCGGCGCCACCGTGGTCAGGCACGACTCCGCGGAGGTTTGATAGCCGAGCGCGATCTCGCGGGTGTGCTCGACCGTCGACGTCGATGGATCGAAGGCCGTGACCCGCACCGTCGTCAACCGCGAGCCACCGTTGACCCAGCGTTGCCGCAGCCGGTAGTCGAGCGCGGCACCCACGGGGATGTCGTCGGCGGTCGTGCCGGCGCACATGGGCGCCGCGGCCCAGACGAACTCGACCTGCGCGAAGTGATCGAGCCCCGCGCCGGCGTTCGCGCCCCAGCGGATGGTCTGGAGCAGGTACTCGTCGTCGCTGAAGGTGTACGCGTACTCGATCGTGTTGCCGAACGCGTCCGTGGTCCGGGTGAGCGGCGCCCGGCGGGTGCGGCGCTCCTCTGGAGCGTTGGTGATGAGCGCGGCGTCGCCGAAGGTGTGGACGACCCCGTCAGGGGTCAGCGCCCGCCAGGTGAACGGCTGGCCCGAGTTCATGCGCTGATACGCGATCCAGCCGGCGTCTCCTTGGGCCCGGTACGTGTGCATCACTCCGGCCGGCGCAGGCTCCGAAACCAGGACGAGCGGACGCCCGCCGGACAGGCTCGAGACGAACTGATCGTCTGTGGTGTCATTCAACGCGAGCCAGTAGTGGTCGCGGATCGGGCCTGCGGAGGGATCCTCTCGGATCTCGTCGAGCCCCAGCGACCAGCCCGCGGCGATGTCACCGTAGATGGGGGCGGTCGACGTGTACTGCAGTGCCAGCGATGGCGCCATGCCGCCGCGCCCGGGTGGCACCGCGATCGGATAGGCGTAGGAGAGCGCGCCGTTCTTGGTGGCGACCGACGCGTCGCCGGCCTTCACCTCGGTGGCCTTCGGCGCGTCGGCCCCGAGCAGGGGCGCCGCGATCTGCGTGATGTCGCCTGGGGCGGCGTGCACCTGCGGCGTCGCGGTGAGCGAGGCGGCGAGCAGCGTCGCGAGCGCGGGCGAGAGCGATCGGACCTTCACAGGGCCTCCGTACAGGCGCGGAGGCTCGCCTCGTCGACGCTCGCCAGCGCGCATCGGCGCTGCTCATCCGAGAGCTCGGCCTCGCATCGTGGGACGAACGCCGACGCCATCGTCGCTCGCAGCCCCTCTTCGAGCTGCGCACGTTCGGCATCGCTCGATGCCGAGGCCACGCGCATCGCGATGGCATGTTCGGCGACGGCGGTGCAATCACGAGCCTCCGTCGTCGAGGTTGACTGGCCCACACAGGCGGGCAGAGAGCAGGCTACGAGCAACACGCAAAATGGCAGTCGAGTCATCGCGCTCCCATGGCCGATTCGTCGGCGACATCTTCTGCAGCGGAGCCGCGACGACTTGCGAACTGCGTCAGTGTTGACGCTCGACGTGCATGTGCCGACGACGACGCCGAGGTGGGAGGCTGCCGACACGAGTCCACCGCGCGCATCGCGCGCGCAATACAGCGCTGTCACCGATGCGACACGACAGCGGGCATCAGCCGGCGATCGGCCATCGTGACTCGACAGTGACCTCGCCCGGTGCGTGTCGGCATTGACACTTCGATTTGAGTCGCGTGCTTCTACGATCCTGGTCAATACTGCGCCGTTGTCGAACTCCACCGAAGTCGAGGCCGCCAGCGTCGAGGTCGATCATCTCGGGATCACCGTCGAGGCGCGCCGCGTCGCGCTCGTCGACGACGACCCGGGGTTCCTGCGGGCGGCCAGCCGCTGGCTCACGCGGCTGGGCATGCACGTGGTGACCTGGCACGATCCGGATGACTTCGCGCGGAGTCTCGAGACAGGCGCGTTCGCGCCGTACGATGTCGTCGTCGTCGACCACGGCATGCCGACGCCAGGGACCGAACTCATCGCGCGGCTCGTGGAGAGTCGCGCTCCGGCCGTCGCCGTCGGCGTGTCGGCGTCGATGACGCCGAGCATGCAGGCGAGCATGTACGCTGCGGGTGCGCTGCACGCGATCGACAAGTCGCCCGGCGAGCAGCTCGGTGCGACGATCTGTGTCGCCGCGGCGGTTGCCGCGCAGCGGTGGCGCGCCGCTGGCCTGCCGCCGCCGGGGCTCACGCCCGTCGCGGCCCGCGCGCTCGCGGCCGAGGACGCCGAGCGCGCGGTCGTCGCGTGGGCGCTGGCGCGGAGGCTCGGCTCCGTCCGCGGCGCCGCGGCCGAGCTCGGCGAAGATCGCGCGAACCTGCAGCGTCGGATCCGACGGCTCGGCCTGCGTCCGGAGATGTTCGGGCGGAGCTGATGCATCGCGTGCGCGCCGGGCCGCACCGGCGCAGCGCTACAGCGCGACCCACATGCCGCGGAACGAGCGCGCCGCAGGATCGGGGAGGTCCTTGCAGGCGACGCCGCCGTGGTCGACGTCGCCGTCGTCGCTCAGGAGCATGATCTCGTCCTGGTGATCGGGGGTGAAGAAGCCCTCGGGGTTGAAGCCGGCGAGCGACACCGGGCTCGGCACCGGCGCGCCGCGGCCGTCCCAGGTGTACAGGCGCGAGGCGCCGTCGCCGGCGATCGCGCCGGCGACGATGAGGTAGCGCCCGCGCCACGCCGACAGCGAGCGCACGCCGAGGCCGCCGAGGTCGAGGCGGATCGCCGGCCCGATCGCCGGCGCCGCCGCGCGCTCCACCACCGCGGCGGCGTTGTCGAGGGTGAACAAGAGGGCGAGGCCACCCGGCACCGGGTTGCGAAGGCCGATGAGCAGGCGGCCGTCGAAGGTCGCGGTCATGCCCTCGAGGTTGAAGCCGCCGGGCTCCTTGGGCGCGCGCGTGGCGGCGGCCGCGAGGTCGAAGGCCGCGAGGCTCGGCGCGGCGACGATGGCGTCGAGCATGAGTTCGTACGGCGCGCCGACCACGGCGAGGCCGACGCCGTCGGCGGGCAACGTGGTGGCGAAGAAGCGCATGCGCTCGGGCCGCGGCTTGCCGCGCTTGGAGCGCCCGTGAGAGGTCAGCCAGTAGCCGTGATCGCCGAGCCGCGTCGCCGCCTCGAGGTCGGTCTCCGGCGCGGCGGTGCCGCCCCAAAGCGGCAGGTCGAGCTGGGCCGAGATGTCGGTGGACGACAGCGGCGGGCCGCCGCGGCGGGCGTCGTACACGCGCAGCACGTTGTCCTCGTCGTTCGCCACCACGAACAGATCGCCGCCGAGCGGCACCGCGCCGGAGGCGTCGCACATGCCCTCGAACACGGTGACCGCGCGCGCCACGGGCGCGGATCGCGCGCCGCCGTCGTCGGGCGCGCCGCCGCGACGACCGCCGCACCCGACGAGCGCGACGACGAGCGTGGCCCAGCGCACCGTCGTCATCGCGCCGCCACCACCAGCGCCTGCGCCGCCTGCCCGCACAGGCCGCGCTGATCGTGGATCGCCGCGCGGACCAGGCCGGCGCCGGCGTCGCCCGCGGTGGCGTCGACGTCGAGGCCGATCCACGGGCCCACCGGCTGGCGCGCCAGCGCGACGGTGAGGTCGGCGTTGACGAAGGTGTAGCGATCGATCGGCAAGACCGGGCGGATGCCGTTGGCGGCGTCGGCGACGATCATCACCGCGCACGCCGGCGAGGTGGGCTCGCCCTCGACCAGCGGCACCGTCGGGCGGATCCACGCGGCGACCGGACCGTCGCCCCAGGTGCCGCGCACCAGGCGCAGCTCGACCGCGGCCTGGTAGCCGATCGGCTCGGCGAAGAACGGGAACACGAAGGGCGCGACCCCTTCGGGGCCGGGCGCGAGCGCGGCGACGTCGGGCGCGCGCGCGGGCATCACCACCGTCGCCGCGCGGATGCGCAGGCCGGTCGCCTTCGCCACCACGGCGTCGCCCACGCGCAGCCGCGCCTCGACCCGATCGACCTGGCGACCGCCGACCGGCGGCTCGACCTCGACGGTCACCGGCCCGATCGGGATCGGCCGCATCAGCTCGACGGTGACCCGCGCCAGCGACCGGGGCACGTCGCTGGGCGCCGCCTCGATCGCGCGGGCGAGCAGCGCCGCCGGCGGGCCGCCGTGTTGCAGATCGCGGTGCCACGGCCCGCGGGTGAGGGCGGTGGCAAGGAGGCGATCGCCGTCGGCCTGGTAGAACGCGGTCGGCATCGCGTGATGCTACCTGGCCGCGAGCCCCCTGGCTCCCGCCCGCTCGAGACCCGTGGCGCGCCCTGTGCGCGCCGACCGCGCCCGACGACGACCGCACGTTCGACCACCGGCACGCCGCGCCGTCGCGGCGGCGGGTCCGCGGCCCGCGGCCCGCGATCTTCTGCTATGCCCGCGCCATGAAGCACGCCGCCACAGCCGCCCTCCTGCTCGCCGCGTGCGGCGGCAGCCAGGCCCCGAACACGACCACCTCCTCCGGCCCCGGGCTGGCGATCCAGCCATCGCCCGAGCAGCCGCCGCCGCAGGATCCGGCGTTCGTCTTCCGCGCCGGCTACGCCAACCCGGGCGGCATGTGGCTGCCGTCGCAGATGGCGCTGCCGCAGCACGCGCAGACCTTCCGCGACATGGGCCTCGACATGCCGTCGTCGCGGCTGGCCGATCCGCTGGAGGCGCCGCTGGCCGCGGTGGTGAAGCTCAACGGCTGCACCGGCTCGTTCGTGTCGCCCGAGGGCCTGGTGGTCACCAACCACCACTGCGTGCAGAGCGGCCTCCTGTACAACTCCAAGGAGGGCGAGGACCTCGTCGAGAACGGCTTCCTCGCCAGGACCCGCGCCGACGAGAAGTCGGCCGGGCCCAGCCAGCGGGTGATGGTGGCCCAGGCCTACCGCGACGTCACCGCCGAGCTGCGCGCCGGCCTCGACGCCATGACCGACGCGGCCGCCCGCAAGGACGCGCTCGAGGCCCGCGAGAAGGCGATGGTCGCCGCCTGCGAGAAGGATCGCCCGGGCATCAAGTGCGACGTCTCGAGCTTCTTCCGCGGCGACAGCTACCAGCTCATCGAGTACCTCGAGCTGCGCGACGTGCGGCTGGTGTACGTGCCGCACCGCGCGGTCGGCAACTACGGCGGCGAGGTCGACAACTGGGCGTGGCCGCGCCACACCGGCGACTTCGCGTTCTACCGCGCGTACGTCGGCCCCGACGGCGCGCCGGCGGACTACGCCGAGGCCAACGTCCCTACAAGCCGGCCCACCACCCTGACGGTGTCGACCGAGGGCCTGCGCCCGAGCGACTTCGTGATGGTCACCGGCTACCCGGGCCGCACCGAGCGCACGGTCACCGCGAGCGAGGTCAAGCACGACGTCGAGTGGTTCTACCCGTACTACGTCGAGTACCTGCAGCAGCGCTACGACCTCGCGGCCGCGCTGGCGAAGGACGGCGGCGGCGCGTCGACCACCGCGATCAAGGCCGGGGTCACGCTGCAGAGCATCCAGAACGCCCTCGAGAAGAACCGCGGCGTCCTCGACGGCCTGCGCCAGGGCGACCTGCTCGCCCGCAAGGACGCCCTCGACGCGCAGATCAAGGCGTGGGCGGCGCTGCCCGGGCACGAGGCCGACAAGGCCAAGATCG
This sequence comes from Kofleriaceae bacterium, assembly GCA_041389945.1. GTDB lineage: Bacteria > Myxococcota_A > Polyangia > Haliangiales > Haliangiaceae > JAWKQW01. Next base: position 33,241 of record JAWKQW010000009.1, on the reverse strand, counting down.
AGCGCCTCGAGGCCCTGCTCGCCGCCGATCGCGCCACCGCCCGGGTCGACCTCGATCGCGGCATCGCGCTGGGCGGCTCGCGGCTGCTCGCCACCGCGATCGGCCTGGTCCGCCTCGCCGACGAGCGCACCAAGCCCGACGCCGAGCGCAAGCCCGGCTACCAGGAGCGCGACATGCCGCAGCGCCTCGCCGGGCAGCAGTCGTTCCTGCGCAGCTACGACCGCACCCTCGATCGCGCGACCCTGCGGCTGGCGCTGGTGCGGGCGCTGGCGCTGCCCGCCGTCGACCGCCCGTGGCTGGCGACCATCGTCGGCGTGAAGCCGACCGCCACCATCGACGAGGCGGTCATCGATCGCGCGCTCACCCGCCTCTACGGCGCGCCGCTGCCGCCGAGCCCGGCCCCGGGCGAGGCCGCGCCCACCAAGCCGGCCAAGGTGCCGACGGTGGCGCTCGAGGACGAGGCGCTGCGGATCTCGCTCACCAAGAGCGCGACGCCCAAGAGCCTGGCCAAGTCCAAGGACCCGTTCATCCAGATCGCGCGCGCGCTGATGCCGCTGATCCTCGCCGAGGAGGCCAAGAGCGACGCCCTCGCCGGCGATCTCCTGGTGACCGCGCCGGCCTACGTCTCGGCGATGCGCACGGTGCTCGGCGGCATGCTCGCGCCCGACGCCAACAGCACGCTGCGCATCACCTACGGCACGGTGCGCTCGTTCAACCCGGGCTCGCCGGTCGAGGCCGACTGGCCGTTCACGCTTGCCTCGCAGATCCCGGCCAAGGACACCGGCGCCGATCCGTTCGACGCGCCCAAGCCGCTGCTCGCCGCGGTCGCCGCCAAGCGCTACGGCCCGTACGCCGATCCGACTCTCGGCGGCGAGCTGCCGGTGAACTTCCTGTCCGACCTCGACATCACCGGCGGCAACTCGGGCTCGCCCACGCTCAACGCGCGCGGCGAGCTGGTCGGCCTCGCCTTCGACGGCACCATCGCCGGGGTCTCCTCCGACGTGGTGTTCGCCGGCGAGCGCACCCGCACGATCCAGGTCGACGCGCGCTACATGCTGTGGGTCATGGACGCGCTCGACGACGCCGATCACCTGCTCGTCGAGATGGGCCTGACCCCGGCGCTGTAGCCGCGGCGGTGGTGCGCGCGGGCGGCGTGGCCTGCGCGCGCAGCCGGTCGCGCGCGAGCGCCACGTAGCCGGCGTCGGCGTCGCCGGCCAGCCAGCGCCGACCCAGGCGCTCGGCGACCACCGCGGTGGTGCCGGAGCCGACGAACGGGTCGACCACCAGCGCGCCCGGCGTGCTCGACGCGCGCACCAGCGTCTCGATGAGGCCCTCGGGCTTCTGCGTCGAGTGCGCGGTCTTCTCGGCGGTGCCGTTGCTCAAGACCGGCACCTCGAGCACGTCGCGCGGCTTGGCGCCGAGCGGGTGCGGCTGCCAGGTGTCGCGCCGCACGCCGCGGCCGTACTGCGACGACACCGCCTGCACCCGGGTCGGGTACTTCGTGGTGTGCCCGTTGTACGGCACCCGCACCGCGTCGACGTCGATGCGGGTGGTGGCGGCGCGGCGCAGGTGCAGGATCGACTCGTGGCTGCGGCCCCAGTCGCGGCCGAGGTTGGCCTTGTTGCGGTAGGTCCACACCAGCCAGCGACAGCCGGCGAACCGGCGCGCGCTCCGCGCCTTCACCTCGGCGAGCAGCTCGGAGAACCCGAACACGTAGGCGCTGCCGGTCGGCGCCAGCACCCGCGCGACCTCGGCCAGCCAGCCGTCGCACCACGCCACGTAGGCCTCCTCGGAGGCGAACTCGTCCCAGCGCTCCTTGGCGATGGCGTAGGGCGGATCGGCGATCACCAGATCGACGGTACCGTCGGGCAGGCCGGCGAGGAGCGCGCTGGCGTCGGCGCGCCACAGGGTGCCGAGCTCGGTGGCGCAGGCGGCGATCGGGCCGTCGCCGCGCAGATCGGCGGGGACGGGCAGCTCGGCGCGCGCCACGCGCGCGCGGGGTGGACGCTTGGGCACGGCGGAGGCACTGTACGCCAGTGCCTGCCTACGTGGCCCACCCGAGCGCGATCGTCGACGACGGCGCCCAGATCGGCGACGACACCCGGCTGTGGCACTTCGTGCACGTCACCGCCACCGCCCGGATCGGCGCGCGCTGCGTGGTCGGCCAGGGCTGCTACGTCGGCGCGGTCACCATCGGCGACGGCTGCCGGATCCAGAACCAGGTGTCGCTCTACGACGGCGTGACCCTGGCCGACGACGTGTTCCTCGGGCCGTCGTGCGTGTTCACCAACGTGCGCACGCCGCGCGCGCACGTGGCGCGCAAGGCCGAGTTCGCGCCGACCCGGGTCGAGCGCGGCGCCACCATCGGCGCCAACGCCACCATCGTGTGCGGCGTGACCATCGGCGCCTACGCGCTGGTCGGCGCCGGCGCGGTGGTCACCCGCGACGTCGCGCCGCACGCGGTGGTGGTCGGCACCCCGGCGCGCCCGCGCGGCTGGGCCTGCGCCTGCGGCGAGGTGCTGCCCGCGACGCTCGCGTGCGCCCGCTGCGACGCCCGCTACCAGCTCGACGACGGCCGGCTGCGTCCTCGCGCGTGAGCCGCCAGGCAACCCTGGGCGGGCGCGGCGGGTCCGCTACAGTCGACCCATGCGCGCGCTCCTGCTCTGCCTCGCCGTGGCCGCGGCCGCCACCGCCTGCACCCGTCGCAACCCCGATCAGTGCCCGGGCACCATGCCCGCCGGCTGCGTCGCCGGCGAGGTGTGCACCTTCGACGAGGCCCGCGGCTGCCGCGTGTGCCAGTGCGAGCCGCTCGACAACCAGCCCGGCACCTACGACCCCGACGATCGCAGCCAGCCGCCCGACACCCGGCGGCCCGACTCGTACTGAGCGCGCCGCCGCGCGCCGTCGGTGATCACAACCCGAAGGTGAGGCCACCGACGAACATGTTGTCGCTGAAGCCGCCGAACCACGTGAGCTGGGCACGGGCCTCGTCGTAGGCGAGCGCGCCGCGCACGCGATTCGGGATCGTGCCGGCGCGCCGCCAGCCCGTGCCGGTCCATGCCCACACGGCGCTGACGCCGCCGACCGAGGTCGACGCGACGACCAGGCCGCGCGTGGCGTCGAACGCGAGGTTCACCGAGTCGAGGCCACCGAACGAGCGGGCGTCGAGCAAGGTCCAGGCCGAGCCGTCCCAGCGCCAGGTCTCGCCCGAGGCGTAGTCCGGACTCCCGAACCACAAGACGCCGCCGGAGGCGTCATCGCCGACCATCGCCGCGACGCCGCCGTCGGGGGAGCTCGTGGGTGTCCGCTCGGTCCACGCCGCGCCGTCCCACACCCAGGTGTCGGTCAGGTTGCCGACGCCGGAGGTCCCGCCGAAGAGCACGACCTCGCCGCGCGCCGCGTCGTGCGCCATCCTGGCCAGCCACCTCGGCGTCGGTGACGTCACCGGGCTGCGTTGAGTCCAGCTCGCGCCGTCCCACACCCAGGTGTCGCCCAGGTTGCCAGCGTTGCCGCTGCCGCCGAAGAGCACGACCACCTCGCGGGTGCCGTCGTAGACGGCGGCGGCATCGGCTCGGCGGGGCGGCGCAGCGCCGACGACGGCGCTCCAGGCGGAGCCATCCCACAGCCAGGTGCCCTCCTGCCATCGGCCCCGGTAGTTGTCGACGAGGACCAGCCGCGCGCGCGCGCGGTCGTAGACGGTCACCGGCTGGAAGGTCGCGGCAGGCTCCGGCGCCGACGCGACCACCGCCCACGCCGCGCCGTCCCACGACCACAGCTCGTTGCTCAGGCCCTCGTTCAAGTAGCGGTCGCCGCCGAGCGCCACCACCTGGCCGCGGGACGGGTCCCACGCCAGGCGGTGCCCGTTGGGGATCAACGTCGTCGGGATCGCACCTTGATCGGTCCAGGTCGCGCCGTCCCAGGTCCAGGTGCCGAGCTGCGGCCCGAGCCCGTTGCGCCAGCCGTTGCTGAGCACCACCACGCCGCGGGTCTCGTCGAACCCGCCCTCCGCCCGGGCGCGCGCGGACGGCGCCATCGGAGGCGTCCGCTCCGTCCAGACCCCGGCGGCGTAGGTCCAGGTGTCCGCGCTGACGACGGCGCTCGACGGATCGAGGCCGCCGCCGAACAGCACCACCTCGCCGCGCACCGGATCGCCGACCATCAGGTGCTGGGTCCGCGGCGCCGGTGCGTCCATCGGCGCTCGCTCGGTCCAGGTGGTGCCATCCCAGGTCCAGGTGTCGCCGAGCACGCCGGAGCTGTTGGCGCCGCCGAACAGGACGACGACCTCCTCGACGGGATCGAAGGCCATCCCCGGCGAGTTGCGCCCCGGCGGGGCCGCCGCGGTCGGCCGCAGCGACCACGCCGCGCCGTCCCAGATCCAGGTCTCCGACAGGTACGAGACGCCGTCGTAGCCGCCGAACAGCACGACCTCGTCGCGCAACGGATCGAAGGTCGCGGCGGCGTCCATGCGGCGCGGTCCGTCGGGGCCACGGGTGAAGGAGGTGCCGTCCCACAGCCAGGTCTGGTCACTCGGATGGCCGGCATACCCGCCGGTCACCAGCACCCGCCCGCGCGAGGGGTCGCCGACGACCACCGCCCCGGAGACCGGGTGCGGGTACTGCTGCGGTCGCTCACCGGTGGCCATCGCCGCCAGCGTCCACGCGGCGGTCGCGCTCGGGCCGACGTTGCCGACGGCGTCGGTGGCGCGCACCTCGAAGACGTGGGCGCCGGCGTCGACCTCGAACTCGACCGGCGAGGTGCACGCCGCCCACGCGCCGCCGTCGAGCCGACACTCGAGGACGGCGCCGGCGTCGTCGGCGACGAACGCGAAGCCGGCCTCGAAGGTGAACGGCGCCACCGTCGCCGACGGCTGCGCGGTGAACGACGCCGTCGGCGCGTCGGCGTCGACGTCCCAGCTCGCCGTCGCCGGGGTGGCGTCGGCCTGCTCGCCGGCGTCGATCGCGGCGACGGTGACCGCGTGGGTCCCGGTCGCCAGCGCCGGCAGCGTCCACGGCGAGGTGCACGCGACCGCCGCGCCGCCGTCGAGCGCGCACCGGTAGTGGAACGGCCCGACCCCGCCGACCGCCGCGAACCGGACCTGCCGCGGGCCGGCGCCGACCAGCCCGGTCGGGGCCTCGACGATCGCGGTGTCGGGCGGCGCCGCGACCTCCCAGGTGATCTCGACCGGCGCGCTGACGTTGCCGGCGGCGTCGATCGCGCGGATCACCAGGGTGTGCGCTCCCTCGGCGAGCGGCCCCACGACCCAGGGCGAGGTGCACGGCACGAAGGTGGCGCCGTCGAGCGAGCACTCGAAGGTGGCGCTCGGATCGTCGCTGCCGAACTCGAAGGTCGCGAACGCCGAGGTCACCGCCGACGGCGGCGTGAGCAAGGTCGTCGTCGGCGCGCTGGTGTCGACCACCCACGCGTGGGTCGCCGGGCTCGGGTCGCGGATGCCGCGGTCGGAGGTGGCGGTGACCTCGAAGGTGTGCGCGCCGGTCGGCACCAGGGTCGCGTACGGGCTCTCGCACGGAAACGCCGGCGCGCCGTCGACGCTGCACTGGAAGGTGGCCGGCTCGGTCGCGTGGAACACGAAGCGCGCGCCGGTCGACGCCACCACCGCCGGCGGAGCCTCGTCGAGGATGGTGTCGACCGCGCCGTCTCGCGCGTCGGGCAAGTCGCCGGCGCCCTGGCCGCACCCGGCGCCGACGAACGACGCGACCACGATCATTCCCGGCAGCGAACCGCGCATGGCCCGACGGTAGCACGGGCATGAATCGGCTTCGCCCGACGACGAAGGTGGTCAGCGCCGGCGGCGGACGTCGCCGACGCGGAGCGTGACCTTCGCCGCGTCGAAGTACTCGGCGAGCGGGATCGCGGTGCGGCGCGAGGTGCCGGTGAGCTCCTTCCACGCGCCTGGCGTGATGGTGCCGTGGGCGTCGAGGTAGGCGAGCAGGCGCGCGCGTACCGCCGCCGGAGCGCCAGCGTCGACGAGGTAGTCGAGGCTTGATCTTCACCGGGGCGCCGGCGGCGGCGACCGATCGAGCGCGGCGCGCACCGCCACCGAGGCTCGGCGCCGACGGTGTCGGCCAGCTCCGCCGGCCGCGGTGGCTCGAGCGCCCAGCCCTCGAACCGCCGCTCGAGCTCGGCGTCGAGCAACGATCGCGCCACCGCCCGGCGCGTCGAGCGCCGGCGCCAGGTCCTGGCCGACGAGGCTCACCGCGCCGCGCGCGAGCAGGCCGTCGACGATCGCCGCCGCGACGCCGGGCGCCAGCGCCGCCGGCAACCGTCCCGCGACCTCGGCGCGCGGCAGGCTGCCGCGCGCGGCGACCTCGGCGAGCACCGTCGCCTCGAGGCGCACCACCACGATGGGGTCGAGCAGCACGCCGGCGAGTTCGACCAGCTCGCCGCCGGCGCACAGCGCCGCGATCGGCTCGTCGACCTCCGCCGGCGTCAGGCCGACCCGCAACCCGAGCTCGGCCCGGGTGCGCCCGGCGGCGTCGGCGGTGGCCACCTCGCGGCACAGCCGCGCCGGCAGTCGCGCGCTCACCAGGCTCGCGACCAGCGCGGCGTGACCACCGCCGCGCGCCGCGCCCGCGCCATGGCCCGCACGATCTCGCCGCCGCCGATGGTGCGGCCGTGGCCGGGCGGTGGTCGCGAACCCGCGCACGATGAAGCGATCGCCGGGCAAGGAGCGGCGAGCGGCGTGCGCAGGTCAGTGCAGGCTGGGCCAGCCCGGTGGCGCCGGGTGCGAACCGTCGCCCCCGACCGGGTAGGTGGCCAGCACCTGGGTGGTGCCGTGGTGCACCGGCACCACCAGCTGGCGTCGCGGCCGGCGCGGCCACCCTTGGTGTGGCGCACGGTCACATCGAGGATGTGCGACGGCTCGACCGCGCGCCGGCGTGCACGATCACGCAGCCGCGGGCGAGATCGTCGACGGCGACGCCGCCGAGGTTGAGCGCGACCCGCAGCCCGGCGCCGGCGCGCGCGACGGCCTCGCCGTGGTACACACCCCGCGCACCAGCAACCGCCGGTCGGCGGCGATGCTACCGTCGCGACGCCGACCTCGCCGCTGGCGAAGTGCCGTTCACCACGGTGCCGTGGCCCTTCACCGTGAACACTCGATCGATCGGCAGCCGGAGCACGCCGCCGGTGGCGCGCAGCGGCAGCGCGGCCAGCGCGTCGCCCAGCGCCGCGCGCAGCACAGGCAGGCCGTCGCCGGTGCGCGCGCTCACCGGCGCCCGCGGCGCCGCCGCCAGGAAGGTGCCGGCCACCGCGGCGGCGACCTCGTCGTCGAGCGCGGCCAGCCACTCGTCGTCGACCAGGTCGCGCTTGCTGAGCACGATCGGCCCGCGCCGGATGCCCGGCAGCTCGCACACGTCGAGGTGCTCGCGAGGTCTGCGGCATCACCCCGGCGTCGCAGGCGATCACCATGAGCACCAGGTCGACGCCGGTGGCGCCGGCGACCATCGAGCGCACGAACCGCTCGTGGCCGGGCGTCGACCAGGCCGACCCGTCGGCGGCGAGGTCAGGTGCGCGAAGCCGGCTCGGTGGTGATGCCGCGCGCCTTCTCGATCGGCAGCCGATCGGGATCGATGCCGGTGAGGGGCGTGGACCAGCGAGCTCTTGCCGTGGTCGATGTGGCCGGCGGTGCCGACCACCAGCGGCACCGGCCGCGCGATCATCGCGCGGTCGCCAGGTGGGTCGCGCGCAGCGCTCGCGCTTGTCGAGCTTGCCGGTCGGGTTGCGCGGCGGCGGCCCCGGCGAGCACGAACTCCCGCGGTCTTGTAGGCGGCCAGGCCGGCGCGGCACCAGCGCGCCGAGCTCGTCGTCGGTGACCGCCGACGCCTCGGGCCGGACCTCGATCACCGCGACCAGGCGCTCGCCCCACTCGTCGTCGGGCGCGCCGAACACCGCGGCACGTCGGCCACCGCCGGGTGCGCCATCAGCGGTCCTCGATCTCACGGGGGTAGATGGCTGACGCCCCCGAGATCCGCCAAGGTCGTGCGCGCGAGGCCAGGTAGTAGTAGCCGTCGCCGTCGCCGGCGCGCGGGATCGCCGACGGAGAACGCGCCGTCGCGCTGGGCCGCGGCGGCGCCGTCGCCGTGGCCGCTGATGGGGGTCGCGTTGCGCACGTAGAGCTCGCCGACCTCGCCGTCGGCGACCTCGCGGCCGTCGGCGTCGAGCAGCAGGATCGGTTGCCGCGCAGGGCCCGGCCGATGGTGCGGAGCAGGCGACGTGATCGGCGGGCGCGGCGGTCACCAGCCCGGTCTCGGTAGCGCCGTAGAGGACACCACCGGCCGGGCGTCCTGCAGACCGGCGCGCGGTGTCGGTGGCCAGCGGCGCAGCCGCTCATCACCCAGCAGGCTCGAGGTGTCGTGGCGCGCCGCGCGCACGCATCCGCCGGCAGCGCCAGGATCCGCTGCATCTGGGTCGGCACCGGGCGTCGGTGATGCGCTCGCGGGCGATGAGCGCGAGCAGCGCCTCGGGCGACGGGTCCTGCGCGACCACCGTGGTCGCGCCGAGCGAGTCATGATGGCGACGAAGGCCGGCGCCGCTTCGCGGATAGAGCGGGCACGCCACCCAGGTGGCGATCGCGCTGGTATGCCCACCGACACGATCAGGTCGGCCACCGACGACAGCCCGGTCTGCCGCCACGAGCGGCGCGCGCCCTTGGGCTTGCCGGTGGTGCCGGACGTGTACACGATGACGCCGCCGTCATCGGCGTCGCCGGCGCGGCGGGCGGCGCCCGTGCCGAGACCGCCGCCAGCACCTCGTCCAGCCCGGCCGCGGCCGGGCCCCCGACCACGATCGCCGCGGCGTCACCCCGCTTGCGGCCATGGCCTGGGCCAGCTCGCCGGCGAGGGCGTGATCGACCACCACCACCCGCGGGGCGGCGTTGCCGAGGATGTGCGCGATCTCGGCGGCGCGCAGCCGAGGTGCCGATCTACACCGCGACCGCGCCGCGCCGCACGATCGCGTGCTGCTGCATGAGCAGCTCGGCGCGGTTGCGCATCAGCACGCCGACGCCGACGCCGGGCTTCAGCCTCGCGCGCGCGGCCAGCGCGCCGCCACCCGCTCGCAGGCGGCGTCGAACCCAGCCCAGGTCCAGCGGCGCACCGCGCCGGCGCCGTCGTCGTCGACCACGGCCTCGCGGTCAGCGTCTGCGCCGCGTACAGGCGCACCGGCAGGTGCGGCCCGAGCCCAGCCCGCGCCACCGTCGCCAGCGCCGCCGGCGGCGCTCGGGCCGCGCCGCCATGGCGCCAGAGCGGTCGGCAAAGCCAGCGGCGACGCCGCGGCGCGGACGTCGCGCGCGGTCACCCGCGCCGCCGCCAGGCGTTCACCAGCCCGGCTGCGCTCACAGCGTCGGGCTGGTTGCGGATGTTCTCCGCCTTGACCTGATCCGACGGGTTCGGCCGAGCCACTTGGTCACGCGTCGCGCGCGCCGCTGCGGTTGTTGCGGCTCGCCTCGATGAGGCCCAGCGTGTAGTAGTCGTCGGTGAGCCACTTGACCGGGGTGCCGGCCTCGAGCTCGACGTTGGCGCCGAGGCCGAGGTCGGCCTAAGGTCAGCGCGCTGGCGGCAGCGCTCGCGTTCATTCTTGCCGAAGTAGAGCTTGCGCCGAGGCGGTGGTAGGCGTCGGCCTTGGTCCGCTCGACCTCGAGGCGGCGGGCCCGGGCCGCCTTGACCTGCTCCGGCAGCAGCGCGGCGCCGTCGGGGCCTGCCCGGCAGCTCGATCACCGGCTGCAGCTTGACCGCCTCGGTCAGCCACAGGATCGCGGCGTCGACCTGGTTGAGCTCGTGGTAGGCGACGCCGAGGAGGTAGTTCACGTCGGGGTGCTTGGAAGCAACCGAATCGCCGCGGTCAGCGGCCTCGATCTTCGGGCCAGCTGCCGAGCGCGATGTACATCGCCGCCGCCCGCACCAGCGGGTTGAGCGCTGGTCAGCGCGATCGCCTCGACGGCTTGCCGAGCTCGGCGGCGCGGCGGGTGCGCTCGACCTCGGTGGCCTGGGCGTAGGCGCGCGCGGCTATCCTGTGCGGGTGTCCTTGTGGTCTCGTTGCCGAGCTGCTCCTTGGTGCGGCCAGCGCGTCCCAGTACTGCGGATCGGGATCGGCGTCGATCGCCCGCTACAGCACCGCTTGGCCGCCTCGTCGAGGCTTGCTTGCCGTCGGCGAGCAGCCCCTCGCCCTGCAGGTAGGAGCCAGCGGGGTTCTTGGGATCGAGCGCGGCAGATCTGCCTACTGGCCCTGCTCGCGGGCCTGATCGAGCCAACTGGCCGGTGCGGGCGAGAACCGCCCGGCCCGACCGCGCTGGTCGATCGACACCACCTCGGCGGCGAGCAGGTCGAGGTAGGTGCGGCCAGCCTCGGCGTCGCGGCCGGCGCGCTCGAAGCCGAGCGCCAGCTCGAGGCCGACGTCGGCGCGGGTCTTGTCGAGCGCGTAGGCGCCGTCGAGTGTGGCCAGCGCCTCGGCCTGCTTGCCGAGCTTGCTCTGCGCCTTGGCGAGCTGGAACCGGGCCTCGATGTCCTGGTCCTTGGCCATCTGCGCCATCACCGCCTTCTGCAGCGTGGCCTCGGCCTTGGCCGGGTTGGTGTCCATGTACGCCACGCCGAGGGTGAGCGCGACGGTGGCGTCGTTGTCGGCGCGGGCGTCGAGCGGCGCCAGCGCCGCCGCCGCCTTGGCCCGCAGATCGGCGGAGCCCTTGGGATCGGTGTCGGCGATCTTGTCGGCCATGCGCGTGTACATGTTGCCGATGGCGATGGTCGGCCGCAGATCGAAGCCGGTGCCGAGCGCGATCGCGTCCTCGTAGGCGCGCAGCGCGTCGACCTCCTTGTTGGGCTGGGTCTCGAGCCAGGTCCCGTACATCACGAACAGCCGCGCCTTGTGCGCCGGGTTGGTGACCTCGTCCTTGCGCGCCATCAGCTCGGTGAGGCGGGTGCCGGCTGCGTCGAGCTTGCCCGTCTGCAGGTCGATGTCGGCGGCGACCAGGTTGGCGTGCACGCTGCCCGGCGGCGGCGTCAGCGCCCGCGCGATGGTCTCGGCGGCGACGTCGAACTTGCGCTCGCGCAGCTCGATCTCGGCGATGCCGATGGTCGGCGCCTCGGAGCTCGGCAGCAGCGACTGCGCCTTGCGGTAGCGCTCGCGGGCGGCGTCGTAGCGGCTGCCCCGGCGGGCGTCGTCGCCGGCGAGGGTCCACGCCAGCGCCACCGCGCGTGGATCACCCTTGTCGATGTCGGCGCGCGCGAGCAACGCGAGCAGCTCGCCCTCGCGACGGGCGAGGTCGCTCGGCGACGCCGCCGCGGCCAGCCCGACCTGGGCCCCGATGTGATCCTTGTCGGAGCCGAGCACGCTGCCGAAGTCGGCGCGCGCGCCCTCGAGATCGCCGCTGGCGAGCTTGGCCTGGGCGCGGCCGTACAGCGCCGGCACGTCGCGCTTGGGCGCCAGCTTGAGGGCGCCGTCGAAGGCGGCGATGGCCTCGGCGTGCTGGCCGGCCTTGGCGTGGGCCCAGCCGAGGAACAGCGCGGCGTCGGCGTCGCTGCCGGCCAGGCCGCGCAGCTTGGCGACCGCGCGATCGGGCTGGTCGTCGACGATCGCCTTGAGTGCGATCGCCTTGTCGAGATCGGGGCCGCTGGCGCCGTGGGCCTGGGCGCTGGCGAGCAGCGCCTTGGCCTTGGTGACGTGGCGCTCGGCGTCGAGGCCACCGTCGATGGCGGCGGCGATGTGGGCCTGGGCCAGGAGGGCCTCGGCGCGGGCGTCGCCCGGTACCGCCTCGAGGGCCTCGTCGCCCTTGGCGATCGCACGGGCCCAGTGCGCGGCGTCGGCGGCCGCCATCGCGGCGCGGGCGTCGCTGAGCGCGGCGGTGGCGCGCGCGGTGCGCTCCTGCTTGGCGCTCCAGCGCTGGTAGTACAGGAAGCCGCCGACGCCGAGGCCGACCACGACCAGGCCGGCGACGCCGGCGATGATCATGCGCTTGCGGCGCGCGGCCGGATCGTTGGCGGCGGCCTCCTCGGCCTTGGCGCGCGCCTTGGCCTCGGCCTTGGCCTTGGCCTCCTTGGCCTTGTCACTCATCGGCGGCGCGGCGCCGGGCTCGCTGGTGTCGGCGAGGTCGAGATCGAGGTCGGCGCCGCCGGCGCCGGACAGGCGCGCCGCCGCGCTCGCCTTCTCGCTCTTCTTGAAGCTGCCGCCGCCCGACGACGACGACGACGCGGCCGCCGGTGCCGAGGCCGCCGCGGCCGCGCCGGCGACGGCAGGTCGAGGCCGCCGAAGTCACCGCGCCGCCGCCGCCGCCACCGCCGCCGCCCGGCGACGGCAGGTCGAAGGCCGTCGAGGTCGACGTCGGCGCTGCCGCGGGCCGCCAGCGGCCAGCGGTGCGCTCGCCGACGCGGCGCGTCGACGATTTAGCCAGCCGGGTCGAATCGTCGAGGTCGAGCGGCGCGCCGGCACCGGCGGGTCGCGGACGGCGCCGCGCTGGCGGTCTTGGGCATCACCATGTCGTCGAACAGATCGCCGAGGCCCGGCGACGACGAAGCTGGCCGGCGGCGCTCGCCGACGGCCCGACCGGGCGCAGGCCATCACCGCCGCCGACCTTGGGCGCCGGCAGTCGGCGCGCCCCTTGGCGCGGTGCTCGGCGCCGGCAGATCGTCGAACAGCCCCTTGGGCGCCGGCAGATCGGCGCCGCCGCCCTTGGGCGCCGGCAGGTCGAGCATGCTGTCGAGGGTCGAGGGCGCTCGGCGCCTTGGGCGCGGCGCCGACGGCACGTCGCCGAGCACGCTGGCGCGCTTGGGGCGCGGCAGATCGGCGAGGTCGGAGCCGCCGCGTACCGGCGCCGGCGGGTCGGAACCGCCGCTGACCGGCGCGCCCACCGGCGCGAGCAGGTCGTCGGGCGAGGCCGCCGGTCGCCGCCGCGGGCGACCGGCCGGGCCACCGCCGCCGCGCGACACCGGCGCCGGCAGATCGACGCCGCCGAGACCGCCGGTCGACACCGGCGCCGGCAGGTCGAGCACGTCGAGGTCCATCGGCGCGGGCGCCGGCGCGGTGCTGATCGGCGCCGGCAGATCGAAAACACGTCGGATCATCGCGCCCGCCAGCGGGCCCGCGCCCTTCTTCGGCGCCAGCGCCGACAGATCCACCGCGTCGAGATCCATCGCCGGCCAGCGGGCTCGCTTGCTGACACCGGCGCCGGAAGATCGGCGCCGAGGCTGGCGCCCAGCCCGACGGTGGCGCCGGCCGCGGCGGCGGCGCGCCAGCCCCGGCGACGGTGAGCTCTTGCGCGGCGCCCGGCGGTCGGCGAGGTCGAGCACGTCGCCGGTGCCGCCACCACCAGGCGGGCCCGGCAGGCAGCGGCGGCGGCGTGCTTGCCCGGCCGCGACAGCATCGCGCCCGGGCAGCGCGATGGCGGCCTTGCAGTTGCGGCACGGCGCCGTGGTCGCGCCGGGCGGAAGGGTCACGTCGGACACGCGCTGGGCCGTCCCGCACGCCTGGCAGGTCCTCGATCATCGGCGAAATCATACTCCCCTCCTCGACGCCGCGCCTGGGGCCGGCGGCGGTTCGCCCGCCGGTGCCGCACACCTTTGACGCCCGGCGCCAGGTACTGCGATGACCCGGCCATGCTCGACCCTGCCCGGATGGATGACGGCGTCCTGCGCCGCGGCACCGCGGTCGGCGACGCGGTAAGCCGCGTGGAAGGCGCTCGACGCCCGCCGCCGCGCCCTGCAGGCCGACCTCGACGGCAAGCAGCGCGCCGCCCGCAACGCCGCCAACGAGCCGCATGGCCGCGCTCGACAGAAGGGGCCCGGAGTTCGCCGCCGCCCGCGATGAGCTGCGCGCGCTGTCGAGCTCGATCAAGGCCGGCGAGGCCGAGCTGGCCGGGCTCGAGGTCGACAGCGAGGCCCACCTGCTCGGCCTGCCCAACGCGCCGCACGCCTCGGTGCCCGACGGCGCCGGCGAGGCCGACAACGTGGTCCTCCACACCTGGGGCGAGAAGCCGACGATGGACTTCGCGCCCAAGGCGCACTGGGAGCTCGGCGAGGCCCTCGGCATCCTCGACTTCGAGGCCGGCGCCAAGATCACCGGCGCTCGCTTCACCGTCCTGCGCGGCTGGGGCGCGCGGCTGTCGCGCGCGCTCATCAACTACATGATCGACCTCCACACCGAGCACGGCTACGCCGAGGTGTGGCCGCCGGCGGTGGTGCGGCGAGCCAGCCTGCGCGGCACCGGCCAGCTGCCGAAGTTCGCCGACGATCTGTTCCGGATCGCGCCGACCGCCGAGCCTGGCCCCGAGCACGATCCCGACACCGACCTGTTCCTGTCGCCGACCGCCGAGGTCCAGGTCACCAACCTGCACGCCGACCACATCTTCGAGCCGGGCGAGCTGCCGGTGCACTACTGCGCCTACGCGCCGTGCTTCCGCGCCGAGGCCGGCGCCGCCGGGCGCGACACCCGCGGCCTCATCCGCCAGCACCAGTTCGACAAGGTCGAGCTGGTGAAGTTCGTCGCGCCCGAGGACAGCTACGCCGCCCTCGACGCCCTGCGCGCCGACGCCGAGCGCGTGCTCGCCGGCCTCGGCCTGCACTACCGCGCGGTCACCTTGTGCACCGGCGATCTCGGCCAGGGCGCCGCCAAGACCTACGACCTCGAGGTGTGGCTGCCCGGCCAGGGCGCGTACCGCGAGATCTCGTCGTGCTCGAACTTCGAGGCCTACCAGGCCCGGCGCGCGAAGATCCGGTACCGCCCGAGCGCCGGCGACAAGCCGCGTCCGGTGCACACGCTCAACGGCTCCGGCGTCGCCATCGGCCGCACCCTGGTGGCGATCCTCGAGCAGTACCAGCAGGCCGACGGCTCGGTGGTCATCCCCGAGGCGCTGCGCCGGTACCTCGGCGGCGCCGAGCGCATCCCTGCGCGGTGACGTGACCGGAGCCCCCCTCGCCGGCGCCAGCGCCCCTGCGGGGACGGCCCCCCGGGCTCGTCGGCGGGCCGCCCGAGGGGGCCCCGCCGCATCTGCCGCCCGGCGCTTTACAAGCCGGCGCCGATCCATATAGTACCGGCCCTGCCTCCAGCCTGAAGGAGGAGTGGCCGAGTGGTTGAAGGCAGCGGTCTTGAAAACCGCCGAGTGAATAGCTCCGGGGGTTCGAATCCCTCCTCCTCCGCCGAGTCGTGACCGCCGACCTGACAACCGAATAGTCCGCACGCACTCCAACGATTCTTGGAGCGATGGCCGAGTGGCTGAAGGCACCGGTTTGCTAAACCGGCATATGGGGGTTTTCCTGTATCGAGGGTTCGAATCCCTCTCGCTCCGCTAGCCGCTCGCCCGCTGACGCGATAGATCGCTGCCGCTGGCAGGCTGTATTGGTTACTTGTTTCTGGATCCGTAGCTCAATGGATAGAGCACCGGCCTACGGAGCCGGGGGTTAGAGGTTCGACCCCTCTCGGATCCGCCACGATCGAGATACCCGAGTGTCGCGTGCTGGACGGTTCTAGAAACGCGACGACGTCCGAGCGCGACCAGCGCTGGATGGCGGTGGCCCTGGCCGAGGCGGGCGCCGCGGCCGCCGCCGGCGACGTGCCGGTCGGCGCGGTCATCGTCGGCGCCGACGACGTCGAGCTCGCGCGCGGTCGCAACCGCCGCGAGGTCGACGGCGACCCCACCGCGCACGCCGAGGTGGTGGCCCTGCGCGCCGCCGCCGCCGTGCTCGGCCACTGGCAGGTCCAGCCGCATGTACGTGACCCAGGAGCCGTGCCCGATGTGCGCCGGCGCCCTGGTCAACGCGCGGGTCACGCGCCTGGTGTACGGCTGCGCCAACCCCAAGGCCGGCGCCGTCGACGCTCTGCGGATCCCACGATCCCGCCTCAGCAACCACCGGATGACGGTCACCGCCGGGGTGTGCGCCGACGCCTGCGCCCAGCTCCTGCGCGAGTTCTTCGCCGCGCTGCGCAGGCCGGCGCGGCCCGCCAGGTGAGGGCTGCGGGGGCACGCGCGAGCTACGGCGGCGGCTGCCGCCGGCTCGATCACCATGCCGGTGCAGGCGTCGGTGATCCAGGCGGTGGCGTCGTCGATGCCGCGACCCACACCGAGGGCACCAGGTCACCCTCGTCGGGAAGATCGTGCGTGGCGACGCGCCGTAGATCGTCTGCACGGCGCCGGTCCCGTCGACGACGCCGGCGCCGGCGCCGAGCGGGATATCGCCGCCGGCAGCAGGCGCACCGCGGTGGTCGAGGTCACCAGCAAGTTGCCGCGGGCGTCGCACGCCGGCGCGGCCATTACGTCGACCGGGAAGTTCACGGGCAGCCCTCGCCGGACGACGCCGCGACCCCGTCGCCGAGCACCGTGGAGATGATGCCGGTGCCGGCCTCGACCCGGCGGACCCGGTGGTTGTCGGTGTCGGCGATGTACATGTCGCCGCTGGCACACCGGGTGACCGCGCGCGGCCCGTGCAGCAGGGCGGCGTCGGCGGCGCCGCCGTCTCCGAAGAAGCCCAGGGTCGCCGGGGTCCCAATCGGCGTGGTCACGGTGCCGCCGTCGAGGTCGATCGCGCGCACGACGTGGTTGCCGGTGTCGGCGACGTAGAGCACCCCGAGGTCGGCATCGAGGTCGAGCCCGGTCGGCTGGCGGAACCGGGCGCCGGCGAGCGAACACGTCGACGAAGCCGGCGCCGGGCGCGCCGCCCGCGGTCGCGATCGTCCACGTCCGCGGATCGTCGACGTCGACCATCATCACCGCGTGGATCCGGCTCGCGGTGGTCTCGGTCCAGGTACGACGCCGGCCTCCTCGTCGACGGCGATCCCGCCGACCTCGCCGAAGGTCGACGCGCGGTAGCGCGCGAGCTGCGCGGTGGCGACCGTGTGCGGGTAGCGCCCGGCGACCGCCGCGACCCAGCCCTCGCGCAGGCGTTGCGCCGTCCCCGACGCGCCGCCGGCGAACAGCGCCCCGTCGGCGGTGAGCACGACCTGGCCCGGGGTCGAGAGCCGGGCGTCGCTGGCGGCGCCGAGCCCCTCGGGCGCGACCTTGCCGGCGACGGTGTCGATGATCCCGGTCGTGGCGTCGATGCGCCGGACCCGGCCGTTCATCGACCACTCCGAGACGAACACGCTGCCGTCGGGACCGAACGCGATGCCGTAGGGGTAGCTGAGGTCGGCGGTGAGCGCGGGGCCGCCGTCGCCGTTGCCGACGCCCTCGTACCCGCTCCCGGCGAAGGCGTCGATGATCCCGGTCGTGGCGTCGATGCGGCGGACGCGGTTCTCCAGGCCATCCCCGCCACCGACGAACACGTTGCCCTCGGCGTCGACCGCCATCGACAGCAGGCCGTAGATCGTCGCCGCCGTCGCCGGGCCGCCATCGCCCGCGGTCGCGAACCCACCGCCGCCGCCGGCGTACGTGGAGATGACGCCGGTCACCGGATCGACGACGCGAACCCGGCGGTTGCTCGCGTCGGCGATGAACACGCGCCCGGCGGCGTCGACCTCAACCGCCGTTGGGTATGCGAGCTGCGCGCTGGTGGCCGGCCCGCCGTCGCCCGAGAACCCCGCGGTGCCGGTGCCGGCGACCAGGCTGATGATCCCGGTCGCGCGATCCACCCGCCGCACCCGATGGCCGAGGTACTCGCCGATCCACACCGCGTCGGCCGTGACGCTGACGTGCCAGGGCGAGATCAACCGCGCCGAGGTCGCGGGACCGCCGTCGCCGCCGGTGCCGCCGCCGGCGATGGTCGTGATCACGCCGGTCGCGGGGTCGATACGCCGGACCCGATGGTTGCTCGAGTCGGCGACGTAGATGGCGCCGGCCTCGTCGAGGGCGACCGCCTGCGGGCTCGCGAGATCGGCCTCGACCGCGGGGCCGCCATCGCCGGAGAACCCGGCCAGCCCACGGCCCGCGATGGTCGAGATCAGCCCGGTCGCGGCGTCGACCTTGCGGATCACGTTGGCCTGGTACGCCGCGATGTACAGGTCGCCGCTGGCCGCGACCGCGACGCTGCCGAGCAGGCCCAGGGTCGCGCTGGTCGCGGCGCCGCCGTCGCCGTCCCGGGTGAAGCGACCGTTGCCGAGGATCGTCGAGATCACGCCGGTCATCGGGTCGACCTTGCGGATCCGGTGGTTGCCGCTGTCGGCCACCAGGAGCTCGCCCGCGGGGCCCAGCGCCAGGCTGGAGGTCGACACGAGCCGCGCCGCCAGGGCTGGGCCGCCGTCGCCGGCGAAGCCGCCGACCCCGCTGCCGGCCCGGGTCGAGATGATGCCGGTGGTCGCGTCGACGAACCGGACCCGATAGTAGAAGTCGCCGATGTACATGTTCCCGGCGGCATCGACGACGATCGAGCGAGGTGCGAGCAACGCCGCCGTCGCGGGGCCGCCGTCGTCGACCGCCCCGCCATACACCCCGGTGCCGGCGACGACCGTGCTCGTCCCGGTGCTGGGGCGGTACCGGATCACCGCGTAGTGGCTCGCCAGGTAGAGGTCGCCGTCGGGGCCGAGCGCCGCGGTGCCGCCGTTGCCGATGCCCGTGAGCACCGTCGTGATGATCCCGGTCGCGGCGTCGATCCGGCGCAGGCGATCCCCGTCGACGACGAACAGGTCTCCCGAGCCGGTCACCACCACCGCGCGGACCTGGCTCAGCAGCGCGCTCGCCGCCGGGCCGCCGTCGCCGGCGAAGCCGTAGGTTCCGCTCCCGGCGACCACCGTCACCTCACCGCTGACGGCGTCGATCCGCCGGACCCGGTAGTCGCCGACGAAGTAGACGTTGCCGAAGCCGTCCACCGCGAGGTGCTCGGCGCGGTACGGCGCAACCAGCTCGAGGCCCACGCCATCGATGGTGCTGCGCCAGATCGAGCCGCCGCCGGCGACGTACAGCGTGTTGCCGTCGAGGCCGACGGCCAGGCCCGTGGCGTAGGGCAGCGACCGATCGACGACGCCGGCGGCCGACCCGACCACCAGCTCGCGCTCCCACGCGGTGCCCACGCAGGCGTCGCAGCCATCGACGGGGTTGCCGTTGGTGTCGTCGCAGGCCTCGCCGGCGTCGAGCGCGCCGTCGCCGCACGCCTCGACCTTGCCGCAGTCGGCCCGACACCCATCGCCGGCGGCGGTGTTGCCGTCGTCGCACGCCTCGACGCCCGCCCACAGGTGGCCGTCGCCGCACCGGGCCCGGGCGCACGCGGTCGTGCAGGCGCCGTCGTCGGCGTTGGCGACGCCGGCATCGCACTCCTCGACCCCGACCTCGAGGCGACCGTCGCCGCAGCGCGCGCGCCGGCACTGGGTCGAGCACGCGCGATCGTCGGCGTTGGCCGCGCCGTCGTCGCACTCCTCGCCGGGCTGCATCACGCCGTCGCCGCAGCTCGGCAGGCGGCAGGCGTTGGTGCAGGCGTCGTCGTCGACGTCGTTGCCGTCGTCGCACTCCTCGCCGGGATCGACGGTGCCGTCGCCGCAGCCGGTGACCACGCACAGGCCCTCGCGACAGGCGCCCGCGCCGACTCCCGCGAGGGTGCACGGCCCGCCCGCGTCCGCGCCCGCACAGGCCGCGACCTGATCGGGATCGGCGCAGCCGCCCCCGGCCGGCGCGCACACGGTGCCGACCGCGCACACCACGCCGTCGGCGCAGGTTGGGCCGCCCGCGTCCGCGAGGCAGCCGACCAGCGCCACGAGCGCCCCGACGGCGAAGGCCCTCATCTCCATCCCCATGGCAATGAAGGTACCTCGGCCGCGCGGCCGGGATCATTCCCGCCCCCCCCCGGTCTGACCAGCCGGCCGCCAGACCGTGGCCGCCTCGCGCCCCTCCGCCGGTGCGCTTTTCTGCCGACTTGCCCGTGGATCTCCGCCCCACGGCTGATGTAGAACGCGCGGCGGAGGGGTGTCCGAGTGGTCGAAGGTGCCTGATTCGAAATCAGGTAGGCGCAAGCCTCAGGGGTTCGAATCCCCTCCTCTCCGCTAGCTTTCCGACCGAGCCTGAAAATCTGGAGGGGTGACCGAGTGGCCGAAGGTGCACGATTGGAAATCGTGTGTACTGAAAGGTACCGAGGGTTCGAATCCCTCTCCCTCCGCCGAGTCCGTCGCCCCGGCTAGATCGCGCCCCGACGACTGCGTTTTCCCAATCGCTTGTGGTATCGATCCGACCGCGGCTGCGAGCCGACCACCCGATTTATGGTCCCGGGTGACGCGAAGTCTGTGAACCCCGCCAGGCCCGGAAGGGAGCAACGGTAGCGGAACGAGCGGGTGCCACAAGACCCTTTTTCACGCGAGCGCTTCCCGAGGGCGCCGCGGTTCTCTGGCGGCAGCGGCCAGCGGGCCGCCGCCGCCTGTCGCCGACGCCAGGCCAGCCTGCTGATGCGGGCAGCGCGTCCATCGCTCTGTCGGCGCCGCCGCGCGGCCGGGCGACCGGCGGCGATCGATCAGCGTGCGCCACTGACGCCGCCTGGGCCGCCGGCGTCTGCGGCCTGGCGCGCAGGCGGGTGCAGCGCCGCCACGGCGCCGCGCTGCGCGCCGGCTCCGGCCGCACCAGCGGCGCCGTCGCGTTGCTCGCGTCGCCGGTCGCCGAGCACGCCCCGGCGCGCCGCCGCCCACGCCCACCTGCGCTGGCCTGCTCGAGCGCAGGCCGGGGCCGCCTGATGGCCGCCCTGCTCAGCGCCTCGTCCTGGGCCGCCCGCGCGCTCGCTGGCGAGGCCGCGACCCCACCGGGCGCGATCTTCGCCGGCTGCTCGGCCGACCTCGATCTCGGGCGGGGCATGCGGGAACCCTGGTCAACACGCCGTGTCGTACCCTGGGTCCTCGCGCACCAGTACCGGCCGACCACCTTCACGCGAGGTGGTCGAGGGCGGAACCCGTCACCACGCCCTCACCGCCAACGCCTTCGCCAGCGGTCGGATACCACGCTTCCTGTTCAGGGCGCGGCGTCGGCGGGTACCTGGCCCGCATCCTCGGCGGGCGCTCTGCCTGAAGCGCGGGCCCACTGCCGAGCCGTGCGGCACCTGCAGCGCCTGCGTGTCGATCGCCAACGGCAGCGCCACCGACTACGTCGAGATGGACGGCGCGTCGAACCGCGGCATCGACGCCATCCGCGATCTCACCGAGAGCGTGCGCTACCAGCCGTCGGCCCTGCGCAAGAAGGTCTACGTCATCGACGAGGTCCACATGCTCACGACCGAGGCGTTCAACGCCTTGCTCAAGACGCTGGAGGAGCCGCCGCCGCACGTGACCTTCGTGCTCGCCACCACCGAGGCGCACAAGCTACCCAACACGATCCTGTCGCGGTGCCAGCGCTACGACGTGAAGCTGGTGGCGGCGTCCAAGCTCGGCGCCCACCTCGCCCGGATCTTCGCCGCCGAGCAGCTCTCCGTCGAGCCCGGCGCGATCAGCCTGATCGTGCGCGAGTCCGGCGGCTCGGTGCGCGACGCCTTGTCGCTGTGCGATCAGCTCATCTCCTACGTCGGCGATCGGCCGATCACCGAGGCCGACGTCGCCGAGGTGCTCGGGGTGGCCGACCGCGCGCTGACCCGGACCCTGGTCGACGGCCTGGCCGCCGGCGACGCCGCCCGCCAGCGCTGACCGCGGTCGACGCCGCCATCGAGCGCGGCGTCGACAAGGTCGGTCGCGCGCGCGGTAGTGCGCACGCTGCGCGCGACCTCGCGGTGGCCCAGGCCGCGCCAGGTCGGCCCGAGCTCATCAGCGCCACCGACGAGGAGCGCGCCGAGCTGGCGGCGCAGGCCAAGGCGCTGGCGCCGACCCGGGTGGCGCAGATGTTCGAGCGCATGCTGCGGTGCTGCGACGAGCTCGGCAAGACGCTGCAGCCGCCTGGTACTCGACTTCGCGCTCATCGACGTCGCCACCCTCGAGCCGCTGGTGCCGCTGGGCGATCTCATCGATCGCCGCTCGGCCAGCTCGGGGCGCGCGGCGGCGGCGCAGGGCGGCGGCGCCGCGGGTGGTGGCGGTGGCACCGCGCGCCGGGGGTGGTGGCCGGGCGCCGGCGCCGCCCGCGCGCGGGTCGACCTCGCGCGCCGCGCCCGACGACGAGCGCCCGCCGATGGCGACCTCCGCCGCCGCCGAGCCCGCGACCGGCGGCGCCGCCAGCCGCCAGCGCGCCTGCTCCGGTGTCCGCGCCGCCGAGCCAGCCCCGACGCCCGCGCCGACCGCGGCCCCCGCCGAGGTCCACACGCCGCCGGCTCAGGCCCCGTGGCGGGCCGACCGCCGCCGGCGCACGCCGACATCCACGTCGCGTTCGAGGCGGTGATCGCCGCCCTCGAGGCGCGCAAGCTTCTGTCGCTGCTCGGCTTCTACCAGCACGCCCGGGTCATGGCCTGGACCGACAGCGCCATCGAGCTCGGCTTCCGCTGGAGTTCCACGCCCTGGGCGAGATGGCGCGCGAGAAGGCGGCGCTCGACGAGATGCGCTCGTTCTTGCGCGAGCACACCGGCCACGCGCTGGCGGCGGTCGCGGTGCGCCTGCTCGACGAGTCGGAGTCGTCGAGCGCGCCGGCCGATCGCTGCTCGAGGTCGATCGCGAGCGCGCCGCCGCCGAGCGCACCAAGCGCGAGCGCGAGGCCCGCGAGCACCCGATGACCAGGCCGTGCTACAGACCTTTGGCGCGGCGATCCGTGAGATCAAGACCGACCTGTAGCGCCCGCGCGAGAGGCCCCACGATGTCGAACCCCGGTGCCCGACCTCGGCGCCCTGATGAAGCAGGCGCAGCAGATGCAGCCAACGTCGCCAAGGCCCAGGAGGAGCTGGCGGCGATGTCCGTCGAGGGCACCGCCGGCGGCGGCCTGGTGACGGCGAAGGTCAACGGCCAGTTCGACGTGCTGTCGGTGAAGATCGACAAGACCGTGGTCGACCCGACCGACATCCCGGCATGCTCGAGGATCTGGTCGCCGCCGCGATCAGCGCCGCGGTAAGATGCGCGAGACCAGCCAGCAGAGAATGTCGTCGCTCATGGGCGGCATGAACATCCCCGGCATGCCGCCGGGCATGTTCTAGCTCGCCCCCGCGCCGCCGGATACGCACGATGGCCGATCCGATCAAGCGGCTGGTCGCCGAGCTCGCGCGCCTGCCCGGCATCGGCGAGAAGTCGGCGACCCGGCTGGCGTTCCACCTCTTGCGCGGCCCGCGCCAGCAGGTGCGCGACCTCGCCGCCGCCCTCGTCGACGTCAGCGATCGCATCCGGCTGTGCTCGGTGTGCATGACGATGACCGAGGACGATCCGTGCGCGACCTGCGCCGATCCGCGCCGCGACGGCACCCTCATCTGCGTGGTGGCGACGCCGCCGGATCTGGTCGCGATCGATCGCGGCGGCCAGTGGAAGGGCCGCTTCCACGTGCTGCACGGCCTGCTCTCGCCGCTCGAGGGCATCGGCCCCGACGACCTCCGGGTCGCCGAGCTCATCCGCCGGCTCGGGCCCGGCGACGGCACCACGCCGCCGGTGGCCGAGGTGGTGCTGGCCACCAGCCCGTCGGTGGAGGGCGAGGCCACCGCGATGTACCTCGCGCGGGTCATCAAGCCGCTCGGGGTCCGGGTCAGCCGGATCGCGACCGGCCTGCCGGTCGGCGGCGAGCTCGAGTACACCGACGCCGCGACCATCTCGCGCGCGCTGAGCAACCGCGCGTCGATGTAGCGCGCCGCGGCGCCGGCTCACGACGACGGCAGGTCGAGCACCGAGACCGCGGCGATGGCGCCGGCGCCGGCCTGGGCGAAGGCCACCGCGCCGAGCTGCCGCCAGCTCGGGTCGAGCTCGACGGTGGCCCGCCCGCGGGCGCCGGCCGCGGCGATCTTCACCAGCCGCCGCACCACGTGCTCGCTCACCACCTCGCTGCCGGCGTTCTCGCCGCGGGTGATGGTGGTGGCGACGCCGTCCTCCCACACCGCCAGCCACACCGCGGCGTCGGCCGGCGCGGTCGCCACGACCTCGAGCGCCGACGACGAGCGCGCGACCTCGACCGCCAGCGGCGCCACCGGCGGCACCGCCAGCACCGCCTCGGTGAGGTCCGCTCGCCGCGAGCCGATCCGGTGGGCCGAGCCGGCGATGATTGCCTGCGGCGTGTACCAGCGGCGATCGCTCAGGCGCGCGGCGTAGCGCTCGTGGCGCTCGGTGAACTCTGGCCGCGCCAGCGGATCGGCCCAGCCGAGGTCGTCCCAGACGTCGACGTGGTAGGCCAGCGCCACGACCGGGCGGCCGCCCAGGGTGTGGCTCTGCGCCAGCTCGGCCACCACCCGCTCCGCCGGCGGACACGAGCTGCACCCCTGGGAGGTGAACAGCTCGACGAGCACCGGCGCCTCGCTGGCGCCGACGGTGGCGGCCCGCTGGGCCTTGGCGCGGGACTCGGTAGCCGGGGTCACCGGCGCCTCACCGACGCTGGTGCAGGCGCGCGACAGGCCCAGCGCCAGGAGCACGCCGAGCCGCGGGAGGCTGACCGTCTGCACCCCGGGGCTACGTCGCTGGCGGCCCCGGGTTACCCGCCCGCGCGCTCCCCCGCTGGGTTAGAGGCCCGGAAAGGTTGAACGAATGGGGCCCCGTTGATACGGTTCTGCGTCCTTACGGGGGCGCGCCGACGCGGCGCGGTCCGGCGGGATCTAGCGCAGGGAGCAGCGTCGAACACATGTCGAACCAGCTGGTGATGTACGAGGAGGAGGTCCGGCAGATCAGCAGCATCTGCGAGAACCTCCATCGCGAGGCCAACACCAAGGCCGTCCTCCTGATCGACAAGAACGGGCAGGCGATCGCCTCGGCGGGAGAGGTCGAGCAGATCGACATCACCTCGCTGTCGTCGCTGACCGCCGGCTCGGTCGCCGCCACCGGCGGCATCGCGTCGCTGCTCGCCGAGAAGGAGTTCGCCGGGCAGTTCCTCGAGGGCGAGAAGACCAGCTACACGGTCTCGATCATCGCCCAGCGCGTGATCCTGGTCGTGCTCTTCGACGGGCGCTCCTCGCTCGGCCTGGTCCGGCTCCGGGTCAAGCGCGCCTCGTCGGAGATCACCGCGGTGCTCGACTCGCTGGTCAAGAAGTCGGCCGCCGGGGCTCAGCCGTCGGTGTTCGCCGAGATCACCGACGACGACATCGACAACCTGTTCAACGACTGATCGGCGCGGTCATGAGCTTCATCAATTACTCATCTCGCGAGATCAACTGCAAGATCGTCTACTACGGGCCCGGCCTGTGCGGGAAGACGACGAATCTCCAGTACATCTACAACAAGACCAACCCCGACGCGAAGGGCAAGATGATCAGCCTCGCGACGGAGACCGAGCGCACGCTGTTCTTCGACTTCCTGCCGCTGTCGCTCGGCGAGATCCGTGGCTTCAAGACCCGCTTCCACCTCTACACGGTGCCGGGCCAGGTCTTCTACGACGCCAGCCGCAAGCTGATCCTCAAGGGCGTCGACGGCGTGGTCTTCGTCGGTGACTCGCAGATGGAGCGCATGGAGGCGAACATCGAGTCGCTCGAGAACCTGCGCTCCAACCTCGAGGAGCAGGGCTACAACCTCGACAAGCTGCCGTACGTCGTCCAGTACAACAAGCGCGACCTGCCCAACGCGTCGCCGCTCGAGGAGCTCGAGGAAGCCCTCAACCCGACCAAGGTCCCGATGTACGAGGCGTGCGCGCCCAAGGGCGTCGGCGTGTTCGACACGCTCAAGGCCGTCGCCAAGCTGGTCCTCACCGAGCTCAAGAAGGGCAGCTAGCGCCACCTCGGGGCCCGCCAGCCGGCGACGCCCCGAGGAGCCTGCCACGACCGATCGAGGCGCGACGACAAGGAGCCGACCGTGGCCACTTCGATGACTGACCCGAGCACCCCCAGCGCCGACCGGCCCCACTTCCGCGCCGACGAGCTCGCCGCCGAGCTCATCGAGGAGGGCGGCGCCCGCTTCGTCGACGTGGTCGACCCCGACACCGGCGACAGCTACCGCTTCTACGAGGCCGAGTACGCGCTGGCGTGCGCGATGGACGGCGAGCGCGACATCGCCGGCATCGCGAGCTGGGCCCAGGGCGAGCTCGGCATGACCGCCTCGCCACAGGAGATCTCGAGCGTGGTCGCCACGCTGGGCCAGCTTGGCTACCTCCAGACCGGCGGCGAGGCCGCGGTCGCCACCGGCTCGATGGCCGGCGCCGCCGCCGCGATCGCCGCCGCCGCCCCCGAGGTCGGCGCCCAGCTCGCGACGCCGCCCGCCGACGACGAGCTCGTCGCCGGCATCGTCGTCGGCAAGGCCCCGGCCGCGCCGGCGCCCAGCAGCGTCGACTTCGAGCTCGGCACGCCCGGCGTCCCACACCCGCGGCCGCGGCTGCGCCGATGGCCGCCGCTGCCGGCGCCGACGACCTCGAGCTCGGCACCCCGGGCGGCGTCGCCAGCGCGCCGGCCCCGGCCTCCACCGGCCTCGGCGACGACTTCCTCGGGACCCCGGGGGCTGCACCCAAGCGTCCGTCGGGCGCCGTCGCGGCCAAGCCCGCCGCCCCGGCCCCGGCTCCGGCGGCCGCCCCGCCGGTGTCGATGGATCTCGCGGTCGACGTCGGCGTCGACGACGTGAAGGAGGCGGTGCGCGCCTCCCGCGTGATGAAGGCGGTCGATCTGCCGCCGGAGGTCAGCGCTGCGCTCGGCGACGACGAGCCCGCGACGGTGGTGTCGAAGGCGCCGGTGCTCGACGAGCCGGTCGCCGCCCCGGCGGGCGCGCCCGCCCCGGCGCCCGCGCCCGCCCCGGTCGCTGCCAAGGCGCCGACGCCCGCGCCGGCTCCGGCCCCGGTCGCTGCCAAGACCCCGGCCCCGGTCGCCACCAAGACGCCCGTCGCCCTGCCCGAGACCCCGGCGGTCACGGTGCCCAAGACCGCGACGCCGATCCCGGCGCCGGCCGCGGCCCCGGCCGAGGGCGCCAAGACCAGCCGTCTGCTCGTCGCGCTGCTGGTGCTGGTCGCGCTCGGCGGCATCGCCTTCGTCGTGTGGAAGTTCGTGCTGAACAAGCCGGCGCCCGCGGCGCAGCCCAGCGCGCCGCCGCCCGCGGTTGGCACGACCGGGAGCGCGGGCAGCGCCGCGCTCCCGCCGCCGCCGCCGCCCCCGATCACCGCGACGCTCGCCGAGGTCGCCGCGGCGCCGGTCGAGATCAAGGCGATCATCGCCGGCGCCGTCGCCTCCGTGGCCACCGATGGCGCCGCCGTCGCGGCCAACGACGAGCTGGCTCGCCTCGGCGGCGCCGACGCCGTGGCCGCCAAGATGCCGGCGCTCCAGGCCGACATCGAGACCCGGGTCCCGGCGGAGATCGCCGGCCACGAGAAGAACCGCGACGCCGCCAAGGCCAAGGGCCAGGACGCCCAGGCCGAGGCCTTCGAGAAGAAGGCGGCGGAGCGGCGCGCCCGCCTCGAGCAGAAGCAGGCCGAGCTGGCGGCGCTCACCGCCGAGCTCGAGAAGTTCGTCGTGCGCGCGCCGGCGGCGGGCGTGGTGTCGTCGGCGGCGGCCGCGGGCAAGCGCCTCGCCGTCGGTGACATCATCGCGGTCATCACCCCGGCGCCGACGCTGCAGGCGACCTTCACGCTGCCGGCGGGTCGGGCCATGCCGGCCGACGGCGGTCCGGTCTCGGTCAAGGCCGAGGGCGCTGCGGCGCCCATCGAGTGCACCGTGGTGACGGCGACGCCGCCGACGGTGACGGTGTCGTGCCCGACCGACGCGGTCGCGGCCGGCGCGACGATCACGCTGCCCTGATCGCGGCGGCCTGATCTCCGCGGCGTGATCGCCGCGCCGTGACCACCGGATCGCCGCGCGCGGCGCCGGCGCCTGCGCGCCCCGGGCAGCCGCGCTACTCCGCGCGGTCGAGCACGCGCAGGGTGAACGCCTTGCAGCCGTCCGGCGTCATGGCGGTCGGGCACAGCACCGAGGCCAGGTTGGAGCCGAACTCCTTGGCCACGAAGTGGAACGTGACCCGGTGGCCGCCGCAGGTCCCGTGGACGCTCCAGCTGCTGGTGCCGAGGCTGTTCGCGTCGATGTCGGTGCAGCCCTCGGCGGCGAACGCCTGCTGGGTCGGCTCGATGCCCGACTTGCCGATCATCGTGGTGGTGGCCTCGATCGAGATCTCGTCCTGGCGATCGAAGACCTTGACGTTGCGGCCAGCGCCACCGCCGCCGCACGCGGTCGCCGTCGCCAGCGCCGCCACCACCCCGAGCCTCCCTTGCCGCATGTCGAGCATGTCCGAGGCCTCCTTCAGCCGAGGTCGCGCACGCGCTGCACCTCGAAGTGCGGGCCGACCATGCCGATGCCCAGCTGATCGCGCTGCACCTTGCCCGAGACCTCGGCGCGCAGGCCGTCGCGGAGCCCGGCCACCTCGCCGGTGAGCTGGTAGTGCTCGCCCTCGTCGGTCTCCAGGGTCCACAGGCCGCCCGCGAGATCGCTGCGTCGAACCGTGCCGGTGAGCTTGGCCATCGCGCCAGACGATAGCACCCGCGGCGACGCCGCGCCCGCGCGCGCTAGATCTCGAGTTCGAGGCCCTCGGCGGCCGCCACCAGCTCGATGCCGGCGCCGCCGCGGGCGTCGAGGGCCGCGCGGCAGGCGTCGCGCAGGGCGTCGACGTCGGCGTCGCCGTAGTCCTGATCGTAGTGGAACATCGCCAGCCGGCCGACCCCGGCGGTGACCGCCGCCGCCGCCGCGTCCTCGTACGACGAGAAGCCGCGGGCGCGGCGGGCGACCTGATCGGCCGGCGTGTAGGTGGTGTCGTGGATGAGCGTGTGCGCGCCGCGATAGAACGCGACGCACGCCGCGCTCGGGCCGCCCTCGGGGTAGCCGACGTCGGAGGCGTACACCAGCGCGCGGCCGTCCTCCTCGATGCGGAACGCCAGGGCGGTGGTGTTGCCGTGCGGGTTGGCGTGGGCGCGGATGCGCAGCGGCCCGACCTCGACGGTGCGCTCGACCTCGAGCTCGTGCACGGTGAAGGTCGCGCCGAGGTTGCGCAGCGTGTACAGCGGCGAGTAGTTGGGGTTCATCTGCCCCTCGAGGGCGACCTCGAGGCGGCCGGGCGCGCCGGCCCGGCCCCACAGCGCGAAGGCGTTGCCGCCGACGAACACCGGCGCGAAGAAGCCCAGGCCCTGGATGTGATCCCAGTGCGAGTGCGACAGGAGGATGGTGGCGTGGCCGCGGCCCGCGCCGAACTCGCCGGCGAGCAGCTCGTTGCCGAGGTGCATCAGCCCGGTGCCCATGTCGAGGATCACCAGGGTGCCGTCGGCGGCGCGCACCGACACGCACGACGTGTTGCCGCCGTAGCGGTTGGTGTCGGGCCCCGGCGACGGGATCGAGCCGCGCACGCCCCAGAACCGGATCTTCACGGCGCGTCCTCCCCGAGCACCAGCTCGAGCCCCTCGTAGGCCGCGAGCACCTCGATGCCGGTGCCGGCGGCGCGCACGCCGGCGCGGCACGCCTCGAGCACGGCGTCGAGCTGATCGTCGGTGCGCGCCGGCGCGTGGTGGTAGAGGCACAGCCGCGGCACCCCGGCGTCGCGCGCGATCGCCAGCGCGTCGTCGGGCGTGGAGTGCCCCCAGTGCGGGCGCTGGCGGTACTCCTCGGGCGTGAACTGGGTGTCGTAGATGAGCAGGTCGGCGCCGCGGCACATCTCGACCAGGCTGGCGCGCATGCGCTGGAGCTGGCGCTCGCCGTCGGGCGCCAGCGGCGCGCCGACCACCGGCGGGGTCTTGATGAAGTCGTGCTCGAGGAGCACGTCGGAGAACGGCGCGGTGTCGGACGCGTACACCACGCCGGCGCCGTCGACGTCGACCCGGTAGGCCATCGCCACCCACGGGTGGTTGAGCCGGGTGCAGCGCAC
Organism: Kofleriaceae bacterium; assembly: GCA_041389945.1. Classification (GTDB taxonomy): domain Bacteria; phylum Myxococcota_A; class Polyangia; order Haliangiales; family Haliangiaceae; genus JAWKQW01. The sequence continues at coordinate 3,499 of JAWKQW010000009.1, read as the reverse complement.
CTGGGCCGCGCCGATGGTGAACGCCTCGCCCTCGACGAGGCCGCGGAACTCGAGGCTGGCCTGCAGCGCGTCGAGGGGCACCGGGAAGTACGGCGCGTCGGTCTGGGTCGCGAACACCGTGCGCAGGTGCTGGTTCTCGCGCTGGCGGGCGTAGACGTGGACCTGGTTGCCGGCGCGGTACAGCGGCGCGAAGAACGGCAGGCCCTGGATGTGATCCCAGTGGGTGTGGCTGATGAGCACGTGGGCGGTGCCGCCGCCGTCGCCGAACACGCCGGCCGCGAGCTCCTTGCCGAGCCGGCGCAGCCCGGTGCCGGCGTCGATGATGATGGGATCGCCCGACGCCGGCCGCACCTCGACGCACGAGGTGTTGCCGCCGTAGCGGTTGGTGGTCGGCCCCGGCATGGGGATCGACCCGCGCACTCCCCAGAACCGGACCCTCATCGCAGCGAGCGAACTGTAACACCCGGCCCACGGTGGGAGGCGTCGGCGGCGCGACGCCGGTCCGCTCCCGATGACCACGGGAGAGCGGCGCCGGGGGAGATGCTCGGGCACACTGCCGCGGTGAACGAGACCCGACGCGGGCTGCTCTTCGGCGTGCTCGCGTACGGGTTGTGGGGCGTGATCCCGCTGTTCTGGAAGCTCCTGGTCGGCGTCGACCCGGTCGAGACCATCGCCCACCGCGCCATCTGGGGCAGCCTGGTGTTCGTCGTGATCGTCGCGGTCGCGGGCGCCGCACCCGCCGTGCGCGCCGCCGTGCGCACCCCGCGCGCGATCGCCGCCGCGGCCGCCGCCGCCCTGCTCTTGGCGGTGAACTGGGGGGTGTTCGTCTACGGCGTCAGCACCGGGCGCGTGCTCGACGTGAGCCTCGGCTACTTCATCAACCCGCTGCTGTCGGTGGCCGCCGGCACCCTGCTGCTCGGCGAGCGCCTGCGGCGCGCGCAGTGGGTGGCCATCGCCTGCGCGGTGGTGGGCGTCGGCATCCTCACCTGGCGCGCCGGGCACCTGCCCTACCTGGCGCTGGCGCTGGCCGGCAGCTTCGGCGGCTACGGCCTGGTCCGCAAGGTCGCGCCGGTGCCGGCGCTCGTCGGCGGCGCCCTCGAGACCGGGCTGATGCTGCCGGTGGCGGCGATCTACCTGGCGGTGCTCGCCAGCCGCGGCGACGGCGCGCTCGGTCACGTCGACCTGCCGACCCACGCGCTCCTGGCGGCGACCGGCCTCGTCACCGTGGTGCCGCTGCTGCTGTTCACCAGCGCCGCGCGCCGGCTGCCGCTGTCGACCCTGGGCTTCCTGCAGTACCTGGCGCCGAGCGGCCAGTTCCTGCTGGCGACGCTGGTGTTCGACGAGCCCACCGGCGCCGGCCGGCTCGCGGCGTTCCCGTGGATCTGGGCCGGGCTCGTGGTGTTCGCGCTCGACCAGGCGCAGCACCAGCGTCGGATCAGCTCGCGCGCGAGTCGATGAGCAAGGTCACCGGACCATCGCCGACCAGCTCGACCTGCATGTCGGCGCCGAACTCCCCGGCGGCGACGGTCGCCACGCCGGCGGCACGCAGGCGCTCGAGGCCGGCCTGGTAGAGGGCGCGGGCGGCGGTGGGCTCGAGGGCGCCGAGGAACGACGGCCGGCGCCCGGCGCGGGTGTCGCCGTAGAGCGTGAACTGCGACACCCACAAGACGCCGCCGCCGACGTCGAGCACCGAGCGGTTCATCTTGCCGGCGTCGTCGGCAAAGATCCGCAGGTGGACGAGCTTGTCGACGACGTAGCCGAGGTCGCGCTCGGTATCGCCGGCGCCGGCGCCGACCAGCGCCACCAGGCCGGCGTCGATGGCCCCGACCTCCCGCCCGGCCACCGTGACCCGGCCCCGTCGGACGCGCTGCAGCACCGCTCGCACCGCCGCAGCCTACCAGGCGCCGGGCAACCGCCTTGCCTTGCCAGGGGTCCTACCCGCCGTTAGGATGCGCGCCTCATGATCTCGCGACGTTCGCTGATCTCGCTCGCGGCTGGCCTGGCCTGTGCAGCCGCCGCCTGCAGCTCGAGATCGGCGACGAGTGCTCGCTGTCGACCGACTGCAGCACCGACGGCACCCGCACCTGCGACACCGCGTCGGAGGGCGGCTACTGCACCGTGCTCGGCTGCGACTACGACACCTGCCCCGACGAGGCGGTGTGCATCCGGTTCTTCACCGGCTCGTTCGCCAACCGCCCGTGCGACCCGGCCACCGAGGACATCGGCACCGACATGTGCGCGGCCGACGAGCTGTGCGCCCTCGAGGGCTCCTGCGTGCCTCGCGCCGCCGAGGTCCGCTACTGCATGCGCGCGTGCGACAGCGGCGGCGACTGCCGCGACGGCTACGAGTGCCGGGACCTCGAGCTGATGAAGGCGCACGGCGGCGAGCCGGTGCTGGCGCCGGGCCAGGCCCTGGGCCCCAACCCGCCGCGGTTCTGCGGCCAGGCGCCCGAGTAGCGGCGCCCCCGGGCCGGGCGGGTGACGCCGGCGTGACGGCCGCCACCGGCACGCCGCACCGGGTCGAACGCGCGTCGGCGCGCGCGCAGCGTTTCCGGGCGCCACACCGTCGGGCGCGCCCCGGTGCGGCGACGCGGAAGCGTGCCCGCGCCGCCGAGGATCGCCTATGCTCGTCGCCATGCTCACGCGCATCGCCCTGGGGGGCGCGCTCGTGGCGATGTGCGCGACCGCGCGCCTCGCCGCGGCCGCGCCGTGCAACACGAGCGGCCCCGACCTCGTCGTCGACGGCATCACCTGCCAGCTCGGCGGCGTGCACGCGTTCACCTCGGTCACGGTGACCAACGGCGGCGTCATCGAGGTGCCCGCGTACGTCGGCGGCGACAAGCGCGCGACCGGCAACCTCGAGCTCCGCGCGCAGACGATCACCGTGAGCGCGACCTCGCGCATCACCGCGCGCGGCCGCGGCTACCAGACGCCGGTCTGCGGCGACGGCGCTGGACCGTGGTCGAAGACCGGCACCGGCGACACCCTCGCCAAGGCCGGCTCGACGATGACCCTCACCGACGCCGGCGCGGCGTTCACCGCCGCCGACATCGGCCGCCCGATCACGATCAACGGCGCGACCTCCACCGGCAACCGCGGCGTGTACACGATCACCGCGGTGCTGTCGGCGACCCAGCTCCGCTACACCAACAGCGCCGGTGTGGCGGAGGCCTTCCCCGGCACCTGGATCATCGACGGCCACGGCGGCCAGGGTGGCTGTGCGGTGCGCGACTCCGGTGGCGGCGGCGCCCACTTCGGCGGCGGCGGTCGCGGCACCAAGGACATCAGCGGCGCCCAGCAGTTCCCGCGCGACTTCGAGGAGGACTGCGGCAACAGCGTGGTCTACGACGGCATGGGCTCGCCGACGTGCGCCGACAAGACCGACTGCCGCGCCGGCAACGACGGCCTGCCGACGGTGGCGGGCACGGCCTACGTGCACTCGATCTACGAGCCGGAGTTCGGGGCCTCGGGCGGCGACAAGGGGTGCCGCGACGAGAGC
>JAWKQW010000008.1:0-2099 GCA_041389945.1 Kofleriaceae bacterium | reverse complement strand
CGCCCCGCGCCCGCCCGACGCCCGCGGCTCGCGTCCCGACGAGCGCCCCGGGCGCCGCTTCGACTCACCCGACGCCCGCGGCCCGCGTCCGTCCGACACCCGCGCCCCGCGCCCGCCCGACCATCGCGCCCCGCCTCGGCGCGACGACACGACCGGACCGGCCGCGCACAGCCGGCCGGGACCGCGCCCGACGCCGGCACCACCGCCCTCGGGTGGCCACCGCCGGCGCCCGCGCCGCTACCGCTGATCGGTCACCGTCGCAGCTCGTCGCGTCGCGGCTCGGCGCGACCGCTCGGCGGCGAGGCGCATCACGGCGCGGACGGGGCCGGCGTCGGACCGCGCTCGGTCGGCGGTGGCGCCGGCGATGGCGTGACGGCCATCATCATCGTCGCCAACAGCACCGCCGACGCCCGCCGCCCCTCGGGCGGCCCCTCGTAGATGGCCAGGTAGTTCTCCTCCAGCTCGCCGGTCTTCTTGTTGCGCGTGTAGATCTTGCCGTCGTCGGACATGGTCATCGCCACGTCACCGTCGACCAAGATCGTCCCGTCCGGATCGATCCGCACCGGCGGCACGTCCGGGTAGGTCGGCAACGTCAGGTTGCCATCGCCGTCGAGCGCCGCGACCACCTGGCCGTCCTTGGTCAGCTTGCCGTCGGCGGTGAGGACGCCCACCACCTTGTCACCGACGGTGACCGTGCCGTCGGCCGCCAGGCTCAGGTCGCGGAACGACGACGTGCCGGCCATCGACAGGTTGTTCGCGGCGATCGGCAACACCACCGGGGCCGACGCGGGCGGGCGCGCCACCTGCGGCGCGATCGGCGGTGGCGCGGCGGCCGGCTTGGGCGCGGTCACCGGCGGCGCGGGCGCGGTCTCCTGCTTCTTGCAGCCGAGCGGCGCGGCGGCCGCACCCGCGAGCGCCAACGTCGCGACGATCTGGGACAGCGTCAGCATGCCCCGACCATCACACGCGCGCGGCCGCCGTGCCACCGCGCCGGACCGGACCCGACCCGAAACCGCCGACGGCCGCCAGCGGGGGCGGCCGTCCGTCACCTGCGCGCGCCGGTCAGCGGTGCGCGGCGGCGTCGACGCGGGCCTGGGCCCACGCCACCTTGTTGACCAGGTTCTTCCAGTCGCCGTCGGTGGGCTTGTCGCCCCACTTGGCGAGCTCGGCCTCGCTGGCCTTGAGGTCGGCCCGGGCCGCCTCGAGGTCGACCTCGCCGCCGCGGACCGCCTGCTCGACCAGGACCTCGACCGCGCCGGCCGGGTCGATGCGCAGGTAGCCCGACGACACCGCGTAGGTGGTGCGGGTCTTCTCGCCGATGGTCAGCACGCCCGGCTTGAGCGCGGCCAGCAGCGGCGTGTGGCCCGGCAACAGCTCGAACTCGCCCTCCTCGCCGGGCGCGGTCAGCGCGTCGGTGTCTTCGTGGGCGATCACGCCCTTGGGCGTGACCACGTTGACGTCGAGGGTGGTCGCCATCAGTTCTTCTCGGCCAGCTTGGCAGCGGCGGCGCGGACGTCGTCGATGGTGCCGGTCATCGCGAAGGCCTGCTCGGGCAGGTCATCGCACTTGCCGGCCAGGATCTCCTGGAACGACCGCACGGTGTCCTCGCGGCTGACGTAGATGCCCTTGATGCCGGTGAAGGTCTCGGCGACGTGGAACGGCTGCCCCATGAAGCGCTCGATCTTGCGGGCGCGGGCCACCGTCTGCTTGTCGTCCTCGGACAGCTCGTCCATGCCGAGGATCGCGATGATGTCCTGGAGGTCCTTGTAGCGCTGGAGCAGGCGCTGGACCTCGCGGGCCACGCCGTAGTGCTCCTCGCCCACGACCGCCGGCGACAAGATCGTCGAGGTCGAGTCGAGCGGATCGACCGCCGGGTAGATGCCCTTCTCGGTGATCGCGCGGTTGAGCACCGTGGTCGCGTCGAGGTGGGCGAACGCCGTGGCCGGCGCCGGGTCGGTGAGGTCGTCGGCCGGCACGTAGATGGCCTGCACCGAGGTGATCGACCCGTCCTTGGTCGAGGTGATGCGCTCCTGGAGACCGCCCATCTCGGTCGACAGGGTCGGCTGGTAACCGACGGCCGACGGGATGCGGCCGAGGAG
>JAWKQW010000007.1:0-1554 GCA_041389945.1 Kofleriaceae bacterium | reverse complement strand
GGCGTGGCTCGAGGAGCAGAACCCCGAGACGCTGCAGCACACCCTGCTGCGCGAGCTCGACGCGGCGCTCGACGCGGAGGCCGAGAAGGGCCCGGACCTGGCGCTCGAGCTGCTGTCGCGCCTGCCGATCTACGCCGAGCGCCTGCTGCTCGACCAGAAGCCGCAGAGCGAGCAGGAAGGCGGCAACGGGCGGCGCTGACGCGCGCCATCCGTTCCGCAGCGTCAGTCGTCGCCGACCGCGATCTCGTCGCGCGACCGCGCCGCCGCCAGCTCGGCGTCCTCGCCGCGCCGCGCGTCGGCCGCCCAGCGGTCGAACCAGGTGTCCTGGTAGATGTCGAGCGGCTCGACCTGGTGCCCCGCCGGATAGAGCGTCGACGCTGCGCCGTAGAAGGCGCACAGCGGCAGGTCGACGGCATGCGCGAGGCCGTAGCAGCCGTGCTCGATGGCGTGGTAGAGGAACGTGAACGGCGTCGCCGCCGTCTGCAGCGCCCAGCCACCGCCGGCCGAGTCGCTGACCATGCGCGCGGTCGCGGCGCCGTCGACAGCGCCGTTCCACAGCATCAGCACCGGCGACGCGACGCCGATGGCGAGGTCCTTGCCGGCCCGGTTGAGGGTGCCGCAGCTGCCGAGGCAGAGGCTCAGCAGCACGATGGCGGAACGCGAGAACGGGCGATGGGGCACGAGGTCTCCGGGTTCGGGGCGCAGATGAGCGGTCGGCGTGACCACCGCCGCATCGGACAGCAGCCCGGGGCCACTGTCCAGGACGCGGCCCGGCCGAATGCCGCCGGGCCCGTGGCGGGGCCGCCCGCCGTTGGGGTAACGTGCTTCGCCCCATGAGCGACTTCGGCGCCAACATCTTCGACGACCAACCAGCGCCGGCGCGGCGCGAGGCCCCGGCCCGCGACGAGGTGGCGAACGAACCGCCGCAGCGCGAACGCCGCCGCGGCCGCACCCGCGGCGCGAAGCGCGACGTCGAAGCCGTCGAGGCCACGGTCGAGCCGGCGGTCGAGATCGCCGCCGAAGCGCGCGACGAGCCGCAGCCGGCCGCGCCAGCGCCGACCGCGACCGAGCTCAACCCGTGGCACGGGCAGGAGACGCGCGATGCCGACGACGAACAACCGGCACAGCGCGAGGAACGGCCCCGCCGCGACGAACGCGGCGACCGCGGTGACCGCGGTGAACGTCGCGAAGAGCATCGCCCGCACCGTGACGAGCAGCGCGCGCGTCGCGACGAACACCGTTCGCCTCGCGACGAGCACCGTTCGCACCGCCAGGAGCACCGCGAGCGGCGCGACGAACATCGCCATCGCCGCGAAGAGCACCGCGACGACCGCCGCGAACATCGCGAACGGCGCGATCACCGCGAGCCGCGCCCCCATCACACCGGCCCGCGTCCGGCGCCGGCGATGCAACAACCCGCCCCGGCCGCGCGCCCCGCGGCGCCGGCGACCGACAAGGTCGTGCTGCTGCTCGACCTCGACGCGCTGCGCACCGGCGCCAAGACCCGCGGCGTCGAGCTGGCGTGGAACCGCCTGCAGCGCGGCCTCGCCCGCG
>JAWKQW010000006.1:0-1653 GCA_041389945.1 Kofleriaceae bacterium | reverse complement strand
GTGGCCCGTCGCCAATCGGCTGGTCAGTGCGCGCGCCTTCGAGCTGCGCCACCTGCGCACCGCGCATCGTGCCGGGGAGACCGTCGCCGGCGCGGACGGCGCGGCCGACCTGCCGGCGCTGGTGGCGGCGGCGCCGGCGGCGCTCGCCGCCGAGGCCGCCGCGCGGGAGCGCGGCCGCCCGCTGCTGCACCTGCTCGCCCGCCAGGCGCTGCTGACCTTCCAGTGCGACGCCGCGCTGCGCATCCTGGTGGCCGAGGGCTACCTGACCGAGGAGGCGCGCACCGAAGCCGGCTCCTCCGAGCACTTCACGGCGTCCACCCTGACCACGAGCTGGACGCTGACGCGCTGGAGCTACCTGCTGGCGCCGCTGGGCGACCTCGACGGACTGCAGGGCATCGTGTTCGATCGCGGGCCGGGGTCGCTGCTCGCGCACCTCGACGACGGCGCGGCCTCCCTCGGCGAGCGCCTGCTGGCCCCGGGCCCGGGCGGCGTCGCGGCGTTCGCCGGCGGCCGGCACGCGGCGCTCGTCGATGCCGTCCGCCGCCACGCGACCGGCGTCGCGGCGCTCGGCGCGATCGACCCCGAGCGCCTGGCGCCGCTCGTCATGGGCCATCTCGACACCGCCTCGCACCGGCTCGACGCGTGGGTGACCGGCCTTGCCCACCGGCGCCTGCAGGCGCTGCGCGAGACCACCCCGCGCGGCGCGCACGTCGGCGCCTACGGCTGGGTCGAGGACCTGCGCCCCGACCCGCCGGCGCCGCCAGCGGAGAACGTCCCCGCCGCGCTGGACGGCGACCCCTCGCGCCCGGTGCACCGCGACCCGGCGCGGCAGGGGTTCGTGCAGGCGCCGTCGGTCAACCATGCGGTGACCGCCGCGATCCTGCGCAGCGGCTACCTGTCCGGCGGCGAGGAGGCCGACGTCGCCAACCGGATGGCGGTCAACCTGTCCTCGCGGCGTACGCGGCTCGCGCTCGGGCTCATCGAGGGCGTGCGCGCCGGCAACCGGCTCGGCGCGCTGCTCGGCTACCGCCTCGAGCGGGCGCTGCACGAGAGCTTCGCCGGCACCGGGGTGACGCTCGACGACATGATCGGCCCGCTGCGCCGCGCCTTCCCGTCCGCGGCCGGGGTCGACGAGGGCCTGAGCGCCGACGTCGCCGCCCGCCAGGTGTGCGACGGGCTGGCGATCGTCGACGCCGCCCAGCGTTGGGTCGCCGACCACGCAGGGCCCGACGCCGCCTCGCGCACGCTGTTCGACCTGCTGGCGGCCGGCGGGACGTTCGCCGGCCACCCGTGGGGCTTCGCCGCCGGCGTCCTGCCGCCGCCGTCGCAGCGCGCGCGCCTGGAGGGCGTGCTGCGCGCGATCGACCAGGCCGCCGACGCGCTGGACGCCGTCGGCGACCTCGTCGTCGCCGAGGCGGTGCATCGGATCGCCATCGGCAACCACGCCCGGGCGGCCGCCGCCGTGAGCGCCCTGGCCGAGGGCCAGGCGCCGCCGCCGCCCGAGGTCGTCGACACGCCGCGGTCGGGCACCCCGGTCACCCACCGGGTCCTGCTGTGCCTGCCCGAGCCGGGTGATGCGGGCGCCGACCCGGGCTGGACCGCGGTCCCGGCCACGCCGCGCGCGCTCGCCGAGCCGGTGGTCGACGCGTGGGC
>JAWKQW010000005.1:0-7684 GCA_041389945.1 Kofleriaceae bacterium | reverse complement strand
AACCACATCGGCGACCTCGACGTGCTCGACGCCGCGCTCGCGGCGGCGCGAAAGGGCATCGGCGGCGCCTTGGTGCCGCCGGGCGAAGGGGCCGCCCCCGGCGCCGCCTGAGGCCGACGCGCGGCGGCGGGCCCGCGCCGCGCGGGTTCATCGTGTGACGGGGGGCGAGGCGGGCGGCGCGCTCGCGTCGCCGTCGCCCAGCGCGCGCTGCATCAGCACCGTGTCGACCCAGCGATCGAATTTGCGCCCGCTCGCGCGCAACGTGCCGGCGAAGCGAAAGCCCATGGCGGCGTGCAGCGCGATCGATGCGACGTTGGCGCTGTCGCCGATCACGGCGATCATCTGGCGCGCGCCACGCCGCTCGCACGCGGCGATCAGCGCCCCCAGCAGTGCGCGTCCGACCCCCGCGCCGATGGCGTCCGGACGCAGGTAGATCGAGTCCTCGGCGGTGTAGCGGTAGGCCGGGCGTGGCCGGTAGACGTTCGCGTACGCGAAGCCGAGCACCGCCCCATCGCGGCACGCGACCAGGTGGGGCCAGCCGCCCGCGAGCCCCTCGGCCCGCCGGCGCGCCATTTCCGCGGGCGGCGGCGGCTCGATCTCGAACGAGCCGCTGCCGTGGCGCACGTGGTGCGCGTAGATTGCCGCGATCGCGTCGAGATCGGCGTCGGCGCTCGGGCGGATCTCGACGGCGTGGACGGCGGCAGAACGGGCGTCGGCAGGGCGGGCGTCGGCGGCCATCGGGCATTCCGTGTCGGCGGGGGTCGGCGAATTCTCCCCCAAGGTCCGCACGCCCGCTGGCGCCGCCGCTGCTCAGAGTTTCGCGAGGCCGAGATCCTGCAGCACCTCGCGTGTCTGGCCGTAGGCCTGCGCGAGCCGGGCCGAGGTCTCCTTCGCGCCCGTGAACGCAGGGTCCCATTGCCGCGACTCGACGAAGCGCGCCCACTCGGGGTCGCTGGTGACGTCGCGGAAGAATCCGTCCCAGAACGCGAGCGCCTCGGGCGGGATGCCCTTGGGCGCCATCACGCCCTGCGCGCTCTCGTAGTCGCTGTCGACGCCGAGCTCGCGCCAGGTCGGCACCCCGGCAAGGTCGCCCTTCATGCGCTGCTTCGACGCGATCGCCAGCACGCGGATCTTGCCGGCCTTCATCAGCGTGATCACGTTCGGCGTGGTCGAGGCGACCACGTCGATGTGCCCGCCGATGAGGTTCGTCATCGACTCGGCCGACGACTTGAACGGCACCACGTTCAGCTTCGAGATGTCGACGCCGGCCGCCTTCAGCGGCTTGGCGGCACCGACGTGGATGTGGTTGCCCAGGGCGGTCGCGACCGCGATCGACAGGCCCGAGGGATCCTTCTTCAGGCGTGCGACGAGGTCGCGCGCGTCGCGGATCGGCGACTCGGTGCGCACCGAGACCGTGGTGTACTCGCCGAAGAGCATCGCGATCGGCGTGTAGGCAGTGTAGGTGGCGGGCAGGATGCCGTTGATGTGGCTCGCCAGCAGCGAGTAGGTGATCACCGTCGGGTGATGCGGGTCGCCCAGGTTGCGGTCGAGGTACGAGCGCGACCCGGCCGGCGCCGCCGGGCTTGTTCTCCGCGACGATCGGCTGGTCGATCAGGCGCTTGCGCTCGGCGATGCTCTTCATCATCCGCACGGCCTGGTCGAGCGAGCCGCCGGGACCGGCCGGGATGATGTAGTTGACCGGCTTGGTCGGCTTCCACGACTGCGCGCGCGGTGCGCGGCAGCAGCAGCGGCGATGCGCCCAGCGCCATCGCGAGCGAGAGCTGTCGTCGGGGGCGGGAGATGGTGGGTTCGGTCATGGGGCGGATCCTCCGGTGACGGGTGGGTGGGGTGCGCTCGCGCGTCCGGACAGGTCGTCGTCGAGCGACGACCGCCGGGGCACGAGTGGATCATGGATCATCGCATCGTGCGGCGTCGGTGGCCGAGCTGGCGCGCGCAGCAGGCGACGGCGTCCTCGAGGCCAGTCGCCGACCACGCGCCGGGTCTCGCTCGGGCGGATGATGTCGACGACGCCGAAGCGCTCGGCGGTGCGCATCGGCGAGCCGAGTCGGTGGTAGTAGGCCTCGAGTTCGCGCGCCGCCTCGGGGTCGGCGTGCGCGGCGATCTCGCGCCGGTACGCGGCCGCGACGCCGCCCTCGACCGGTATCGAGCCCCAGCGCGCGGTCGGCCACGCGACCCGATGGTTCAGCGACCGGCCCTCGGGGCCGTGCTTCGGGCCGTGCATCCCGCCGCCGACGCCGAACGCGCGGCGCACGATCACCGACATCCAGGGCGTGGCCGCCTGCTCGATCGCACCGACGGCGCGCAGCGCGTCGCGCATCGTCCCGGCGCGCTCGGCGTCGAGCCCGAACATCACGCCCGGCTGGTCGACGAAGTTGATCACCGGCAGGTGGAAGGTGTCGCACAGGTCGACGAAGCGCTCGGTCTTGCGTGCCGCGCTGGCAGTCATCGCGCCGCCCATCACGCGCGGGTCGCTGGCGATCACGCCGACCGCATGCCCGTCGAAGCGCGCCAGCGCGACGATCACCGAGCCGCCGTACAGCGGCGCGATCTCGAACACGCTGTCGCGGTCGAGCACCGCCCGCAGCACGCGGCGCGGGTCGTAGACCTTGCGCCGGTCCGAGGATCGCGCCGTCGAGCCAGGCGGTCTGCGCCGGTTCGGGCGGGCTCGCCGCCGCGCGCGGCGGCGGCTCCCAGACGTTGGCCGGCAGGTACGAGAGGAAGCGACGGGCCGCCGCGAACGCCTCGTCCTCGCTGTCGACGGCGTTGTTGACGACGCCGCTCTGGCGCGCGTGCACCTGCCAGCCGCAGCGCCTCCTTGTCGATGTCGACGCCGATGCCCTGCTTGACCACCGGCGGCCCGCCCGCGAAGAGCTGCGCCTGGCCCTTGACCATCACCGAGAAGTGCGTCGCCGCGACTTTCACGGCGCCCAGCCCCGCGCACGCGCCCAGCGCGACGCCGACCACCGGGACGCTGCCGAGCAGCAGCATCGACGGCCAGCTCGAGTAGCCCGGGATCTTCGTGGACTGCTGCTGCTCGAGGCAGCTTCACGCTGCCGCCGGCGGTGTCGACCAGGCGCACGAGCGGCAACTGCATCTCGTGCGCGTAGCGCTCGGCGTACAGCCACTTCTCCGACACGGTCGACTCCGACGAGCCGCCGCGGATCGTGAAGTCGTCGGCCGACAGCACGCAGCGCCGGCCGTCGAGGCGCGCCGTGCCGATGATCGCGTTCGACGGGGTCGACGACACGTGGTTGCCCTGCGCGTCGTAGCGACCCTTGCCCGTGAGCAGCCCCATCTCGTGGAAGCTCTGCGCGTCGGCCAGGCGCGCGATGCGCTCGCGCGCGTCGAGCCGCCCGCGCACGCGGTGCGCGGCGAGCGCCTCGGAACCGCCGAGCTGCACCGCGTGCCGACGGCGCACGTCGAGTTCGGCGTACATCGTCTCGTGGCTCGGCGACGCCGCCTCGGCGGCCGCCCGCAACGCCGCTTCGGTCTCTGCGCTGGGGCCCGGCGCGCGGGGTTCATCGCGGGATTTCATCGGAGGCTGTCTCCTCGTGGCGCGGGGCCTGGCGGCGCACCCGGCGCGCGCCGCCGTGCGCCGGGGCGAAGGCCGGGTCGCGACGGCGGTGCGGTGCTCGACTGCGGGGTCGGTGGCTCGGGTGCGACACGCTCGACGGCCTCGGCGCCCGATTCCTCGATGCGCGCACGGGTGATCTCGAGGTAGCGCGCGAGGTCGCCGCGCTCGAGCGCGGCGAGGCCGTCGCGCCAGAGCCGCACCGAGCGCTGGCGTCGCTCGCGCGAGGCGAGGCCGAGCTTCGAATAGCGCAGCGTCTGCAGCGACAGCGCGGCGATCGTCCGGTACAGGCGCCGGTTGCCGCACTGGCGTGCGGCGAGGATGGAGAGCCGGTAGGTCGTCTCGGCGTAGCGACCGCCGTCGTCGTCGAGCTCGGCGAGCCGCTGCAGCCGGGCTACGCCCGCCCGCATCAGTGCGAGCAGTTCGGGATCGCGGCGCGCGATCGTGCGGCGCGCCACCAGTTCGTGCAGGCCCGCGCGGATCTCGAAGATCTCGCGCACCTCGTCGGCGCTGAGCGTGGTGACGACGGCGCCGCGCCGCGCGAGCAGCGTCACCAGGTTCTCCCGCTGCAGTATCCACAGCGCATCGCGCACCGGGCCGCGGCTCACGCCGAACTCGTCGGCCATCTCCTGCTCGACGATTCGCTCGCCCGGCGCCAGGGTGCCGTCGAGGATGCGATCGCCGACGCGCGCGGCGATCTGCTCGGCGACCGTCAGCGTCGGCTGCTCCTGGTCGGCGAACAGCCGGAACGCGACCGCACCTTCCCACCTGGCGTAGAGATCTTCACTGCCCTCGAGCGGCTTCATCGGGCACTGCTCCTGGTGGCCGGCCGTTGCCGCGGCGTCGCCCCGGTCGTAACGCTATTGTCGATTGATGGTAGTTTGATTGTTAACAATCGATCTTGTCAACGGCGAGCCGCGGAGTCGCGGCGCGCGCCCCGCAGATGCGAACCGCGGAGTGGTCGCGCGCGTCACGCGCGGAGTGGTCGCGCGCGTCACGGAATCCGGCCGCGACTCAGGTGGCGCGGGCAGCTTCCTCGCGCAGCGCCTGCCGGCGCAGCACCCGCCCAGGGCGCGCGCCGGTCGGCGCGCCGTCGTGCCAGACGAGCGCACCGTTCACGACGACGCTGCCGATGCCCGTCGAGGTCGCGATCGGCGACTCGAAGCTCGCCGTGTCGCGGACGGTCTCGGGGTCGAAGACGCACAGATCCGCGAACGCCCCCGCGCGCACGACACCGCGTCCCGCGAGGCCGAAGACGCGCGCCGACTTGCCCGTCATCCGGTGCACGGCGTCCTCGAGCGGGAACAGGCGCAGGTCGCGGCTGTAGTGGCCGAGCACGCGCGGGAAGGTTCCCCACAGGCGCGGGTGCGGATGGGCGTCGAACGGGATGCCGTCGGAGCCGATCATCGCCGCCGGGTGGGCGAGCGCCGCGCGCACGTCGGCCTCGTCCATCATGAAGTAGATCGCGCCGGCTGGCTGCAACCGGTCGGCGGCCTCGTGGACGTCGACGCCCCACTCGGCGGCGATGTCGCGCAGGTCGCGCCGCCACCCCGGCCACGGTGTCCGACCAGGTGACGAGCACCTTGTCGGCGCGCGCGAGCATCTCCCGGCGCAGGATGGTCGAGCCGGCGACGTACGGGTAGACGTCGAACGCCACCGGCTGGCGGGCGCGCGCCGCATCCATCCGGGGCAGCGTCTCGCGCATGCGGCCGAAGTTCGACCGCCCGCTGCACTTGTGGTGCGAGACGACGACCGGTGCCCCGGCGCGCCGGCCGATCTCGAGGTCTCGTCCATCGCGTCGAGGATGTGATCGCCCTCGTCGCGCATGTGCGCCGTGTAGATGCCGCCCCAGCGGGCGAGCGGCGCGGCGACGCGCGCGACCTCGTCGGTCGTCGCCGCCGCGGCCGGCGGATAGAAGAGCCCGCTCGACATGCCGATCGCACCCTGCTCGAGGCTTTCGTCGAGCAGGGTGCGCATGCGCTCGATCTCCTCGTCGCTCGCCGGCCGATCGAGCGAGTCGCCATCACCGACAGCCGAAGCGTCAGTGACCGATCAGGAACGCGCCGTTGAGCGCAGGCGCGGCCGCCTCGACCTTGGCCGCGAAGGCGGCGAAGTCGCGCGCGACGTGGTCGGGGCTCTTGACGAGCATGCCGAGCAGCGGTGGCAGCGACGGTGTGAGCAGCGGCGCGGCGCTGACGCCGCAGTTGCCGCAGACGACGGTGGTCACGCCCTGGCTCGCCTTCATCGCCATCGACGGATCGGCGATCAACGCGGTGTCGTCGTGCGTGTGCACGTCGATGAAGCCCGGCGCGACGACGCGCCCGGCGGCGTCGATCTCGCGCCGGCCCCGCAGGGCGGCTGCCGGCGCGCCGGCGGCGCCGTGCGCGACGACCGCGGCGATGCGCTCGCCCGTGACCGCGACGTCGGCGCGCACGCGCGGCGCGCCGGTGCCGTCGATCACGTCGCCGTTACGGATGACCAGGTCGAAGGTCGTCATCGCTCGCTGCTCTCCACGCACGCACCGGCGGGTGCCGGCTCCTGCGGCGGATTATGCGCGAGCGCGACGGCGGCGCAGCGGGCCGCGCCGCTCGCTGAGCGGGGCGCGTGCGCGAGGCGCCCCGCTCAGGCCGGTGTCGCGGCGCTCGCCTCGCCGGCGGCGTGAGCGGGGCGGGCCTCGAGGTAGCGCTGCGCATCGAGCGCGGCCATGCAGCCCGAGGCGGCGCTGGTGATCGCCTGGCGGTACACGCTGTCCTGCACGTCGCCGGCGGCGAACACGCCCGGCACGCTGGTCATGGTCGCGTAGCCGCCGCGGCTGCCGGTGACGATGTAGCCGTGCGAGAGCGCGAGCTGGCCCGCGAACAGCGCGGTGTTCGGCACGTGGCCGATCGCGACGAAGCACCCGCTCACCGCGATGCTGCGGGCCGCGCCGTCGCCCACCGGGCGCAGTCGAACCGCCGTCACGCCCTGGTCGTCGCCGAGCACCTCGTCGAGGACCGTCGACCGGTGCACGACGATCCGGCCCTCGCGCTCGCGCCGCGCGACGCGATCCATCATGATCGGCTCGGCGCGGAAAGTGTCGCGCCGGTGCACGAGGTGAACGCGCGCGGCGATGTTCGCGAGGTAGAGCGCCTCCTCGACCGCCGCGTTGCCGCCGCCGATGACGCAGACTTCGCGGCCGCGATGGAAGAAGCCGTCGCAGGTCGCGCACCCCGACACACCGCGGCCGAGGAAGCGGCGCTCGGACTCCAGGCCGAGGTACCTGGCCGACGCGCCGGTGCAGACGATCAGCGCGTCGGCGCTGTAGGCCGCGCTCTCGCCGCGCAGGACGAAGGGCCGGCGCGAGAGGTCCACGGAGACGATCTGCTGCTCGTCGACGAGGGTCCCGAAGCGCTGCGCGTGGGCCGCGAAGCGGGCCATGAGGTCGGGGCCGTGGACGCCTTCGGGGTCGGCGGGCCAGTTCTCGACCTCGGTGGTGGTCATCAACTGGCCCCCGCGCTCGACGCCCGTCACGAGGCGCGGCTCGAGGTTGGCCCGGGCGGCGTAGATGGCGGCGGTCCAGCCCGCCGGGCCGGATCCGAGGACGAGCAGTCGGGCGTGCTGCATGAGGGCTCCCTGCGACGTCGCGGGCGGCGAGCCGCCCGCCGGTCCTGGCGTCAGATGTTGGGGGTGGCCAGATAGGCCGCGATGTCGGCGAGCTCGGCCGCGCTCAGGCGGCCGTTCAGCACGCCCATGCCGCCGGTATTGCGGGTGATGGCCTGCTGGATCTGCGACGCGTCGTTCGCACCCTTGAGGACCTTCGACACGTTCGCCGAGGGGTTCGCGGTGTGGCAGCTCGCGCAGCTCATCGGGAACCCGGGCGTCGTGTTGTACAGGGCCTTGCCGTTGGCCGCGCTGGGGCCGGACGGCACGGGTGTCGGCGCGGGTGCGGGCGTGGGCGCCGGGGTGGGTGCAGGCGTGGGCGCGGGCGCGGGCGCGGGCGTGGGTGCAGGCGTGGGTGCGGGCGTGGGTGCGGGCGTGGGCGCGGGCGTGGGCGCGGGCGTGGGCGCGGGCGTGGGCGCGGGCGTCGGTGCAGGGTTGGGTGCGGGCGTCGGT
>JAWKQW010000004.1:0-1912 GCA_041389945.1 Kofleriaceae bacterium | reverse complement strand
GGCGAGCAGGTCCGCGCCGATCGACCACGCGGCGTCGAGGGCGGCGAGGCGGCGGCGCTCGTCGGCGAGGACAATCAGACCCACCTGCGGGTGCGATGCGGCGATCGACGCCGCGGCTTCGAGGCCCCCGGGCGTGCCTTCCATCAGCACCGCGTCGGGCGGGTGCGACGCGAGGAGCGACATGCCGGCGGCGGCGTCCTCGGCGGTGACGGGCTCCATGTCGCGCTCGACGAGGGCGCGCGCGAGGCCGCGGCGCACGGTGGCGTCGGCGTCGATGATGAGCACGCGGGCGCGCGGAGGCGGCATCAGGTCCTGCGGTCGCCGGGGTCGCGCGCGAGCGGATCGGTGTAGCTCGGGGGCGGCTCGCTCGGGCCGCGGCGCACGGACGCGGGGGGCGGGGGATCGCTCGGGTTGGGCGCGAGCCGCGTCGAGGCGGGCGGGCGCTCGGAGCGGGGCGCGGTGCCCGGCGTGTAGAGGTACTTGCGCTGCTGGAGCACGCAGATCTGATCGCCCCCCCGCAGCCACGCCTCCTCCAGCGCGGACTCGGCGGCGCTCAGCAGCATCTCGGGCGTGCGGCCGTCGCGCGACGGGAACAGCGCGACCCCGATCGCCACGCGCGCGTTCGAGTCGCAGAGCGAGGTGGTGACGTCGCGGAAGATGCGCTCTGCGGCGGCGATCGCGCCCGCAAAGTGCGTGTGCGTGAGGATGACGGCGAACGTCGTGTCCGCGATGCGCGCCACGACGTCCCCCTCGCGCACGCTGCGCTTCACGGCCGACGAAGCGCGCGTGACGAGCCGCTCGACGGCGCCCCCGGTGATGATGTCGCGCGTGGGGTTGCCGGCGGTGACGCCCGTGAGCAGGCACGCGAACGGCTCGTGGTAGCGCTCGGCGCGCTTGCGCTCCTCGGTGAGGCGCGCCTCGAAGCTGCGGCGGTTGGGCAGGCCGGTGAGCTCGTCGTGCGCGGCGCGGCGCAGCAGGCGATCGCGATCTTCCGCGAGGCCGCCGATGATGCGCCGGATCCGCAGCATCGCGTTGACGCGCGCGGACAGCTCCTCCGGATCGAACGGCTTGCCCACGTAGTCGTCCGCGCCGATGCGGAGGCCCTCGACGCGGCTCGCGGGGTCGTTGCGCGCGGTCACGAGGATCACCGGGAGGAAGCTCACGCCCGCGAGGCTCTTGAGCAGGCGGCACGTCTCGGTGCCGTTGAGGCGCGGCATCATCACGTCGAGGATGACGAGGTCGATCCCGCCGAGCGCGACGCGGCCCAGCGCCTCCTGCCCGTCCTCGCACAGCTCCACCGCGTGCCCGTCGGCGCGGAGGAGGCTCGCGAGCTGATCGCGCGATGTGCGGTCGTCGTCGGCCGCGAGCACGCAGCCGGGCTCGGGCGGCCCCTCGCCGGGGCGGACGTTCGGCAGGTCCGTCATCGGAGCCGCCCGTCCGCGCGGCTCGCCCGAAGGGCCGTGCGCTCGCGCAGCGCGCCGAGGGCGGCGTCGTGGCGGAGGGGATCCGGTGAGCGCCGCCCTTTCATCGGAGGCCCGTCAGTACGCCGTCCCGGCGCCGGTATCCAGGCTCTTCGGTGCGGTGGTGGGGGACGCGGTCTTCGCCGCGGGGGCGTCGGCCGCCGCGCTCTCTGCGGGCTTGTCGGCGGGAGGATCTTGCTTCGGAAAATCGACCTGAAGCTCCGCTCCCTTGTCGGTTTCGATCACGCGGTATTGCGCGGTGGTGGGCGCGCGCAGCTCGATCACGAGATCCACCCCCGTCTCGTGCTCGACGAGCACCGCGCGCGAGACGGGCGTGTCGAAGAAGGTGGTGACGAGCGGGAGGCGGTTCGTGCGCGTGGGGACCTGCGCGCCGGGGATGTGGTACGTGAGCTTCCCCTCCGCCTTGCTCTCGGTGATCGCCACCTTCTTGT
>JAWKQW010000003.1:0-1639 GCA_041389945.1 Kofleriaceae bacterium | reverse complement strand
GCGCGCCCGCGGCCGATCCGCCTGGCGGCGATCGCCGGGCTGCGGCGCCTGGTCGCGCAGAGCGAGGCCAAGGGCACCGAGCGCGCCATCGAGGCGATGATCGACTTCGCCGACGGCGACGATCCGGTGGTGGCGCAGGCCGCCGTCGACACCCTGCGCGGCGCTCGCATCCCCGAGAAGCTGGCCAAGCCGTTCGCGGCGCTGGCCAAGTCGAAGCACTCCGCCGCGCAGAAGCTGGCGATGGAGCGGCTGCCCGCCGGTGGTGGCGCGGCCGCGGTCAAGGCGCTGGTCGAGGCCCTCGGTGGCGCCGACATCCCGGCGCGCGACGCCGCGGCCCGCGGCCTGGCCAAGGCGCCCGAGGCGGTGCTGCCGCTGACCCGCGCGCTGGTGGCGATGTCGCCGCGCGCCGCCGGCGGCGTCGACGAGGGCCTGGCCCGGCGCTACGCCAGCGCCATCCGTGCCCACAAGGGCAGCGTGTCGAACGCCGCCGTCGAGGAGCTCGTCGGCGCCGTGCGCACGTACATGGAGGCCTACTTCAAGGGCAAGGCGACCGCCGACACCATGGTGCACGAGCGGGTGCTGGCCGAGCTCATCGCCGACGTCGCGCCGTCGTCGCACGTCGAGCTGTTGTTCGAGCGGGCCCGGCGCCTGCGCAAGGCCGGCAAGGCGGTGGAGGCGTTCGGCAGCCTCAAGCCGCTCCTGCGCACCCACGCCGATCTCGACGCCGCCATCGACGACGATCACCGGTTCTTGCTCGCGGTGCTCGCGGTCGAGGCCGCCGGCGAGGCGCTGATCCGCACCGCGCGCGCCGACGATCCGGTGCTCGCGCAGTTCACCCGCCTCGCCGAGCGCGGCTACCCGGTCGCCAAGAAGCTGGCCCGCGAGAAGGACGTCTCCGACGAGGCCATCTACGGCCTGGGCTTTCGCCTGATGGAGACCAAGGACGCCAGCAACATGGAGCTCGGCGCCGAGCTGTTGCAGGGCATCATCGACGAGCGCCCGCGCAGCAAGCTGGCCAAGAGCGCCAAGAACAAGCTCAAGCTCACCGGCTACGAGGCGTGAGCGGCAGGGCGGGCGCGCCGCCCGGCGGCGCCGCGGCGATCACGGCGCGGGCGGTGGCGGCGGCCCGACCGGCGCCGGCGCCAGCGCGTCCTCGCGCACCCAGGTGAGCGTCGCGGTGCCCGCCACCGCGCCGGTGAGGGTGAGGTGGTCGCGCTCGCCGGCCACCTCGAGCACGCGCTGCGCGGCGAGCGAGCCGGGGCTGCCGTCGCCGAGGTCGACGGTGAAGGCCGCGCCGCTCGCCGCGATCCAGTAACGTCCGGTCAAGCGGACGTCGAAGCCGAGCCGCACCTGCACCGGGTGCGGCGCGTCGACGCGGATGGCGGGGGTGGTGAACGGCCAGCCCGGCTGCTCGTCGCCGAGCAGGGTGGTGGTGACGTCGTAGATGTCGACGCCGCCGGGGCACAGCAGGCGCGCGCGCGCCGCGCTGAAGCTGCACGCGTCCCAGCCGGCGCCGACGTCGATCCACGCCTCGGCGGTCGGGCGCAGGCCAGTGCCCACCTGCAGGTGGCTGGTCGGCGCGCGGCTGCCGACCAGGGCGCCGCCGGCGAGCCCGATCGCGATCGCGATCGCGGCGATC
>JAWKQW010000002.1:0-1850 GCA_041389945.1 Kofleriaceae bacterium | reverse complement strand
GCGGGCTCCGCCGAGGGGGTGAGCGCGACGCAGCGCGCCCTCGCGCAGCACGCCGCGGGCGCGATCACCCCCGACCAGGCGGTCGCGCGGCTCACCGAGGCGGCCGTCGCGAGCAGCGGGGCCACCGGCGCCGCCCGCGCGGCGGTCGAGGGCAAGGTGAGGGCGTTGCTCCAGCGCGACCCGAGCGTCGCGGCGCTGCTCTCGCGCATGGGCGCGACGACGCCCGACGAGTGAGTCAGCGCGGGCGCTTGCGCTTCTGCGGCTTGAGCAGCGCGAGGAACAGGTGGCTCAGCCGAAAGCAGTCGAAGAACATGTCGGTCGCGTGCACGACGGCGAGCCGCGGCCCGTCCTCTTCGGGCGACGTGACCACCGCGTCGCCGAGCGATTGCGTGTCGTCGGCCACCACCAGCATCGCGACGCCTACGCCGAGCACGGCGAGCCCGTGCTCGACCCAGGAGCCCGTCAGGCTCGCGGCGAGGCCGATGGCGACCATCTCGACCACGTCCCGCACGAGCACGGCAGCGCGCCGCACCTTGTGCAGGTCACGCCGGGTGCGCTGGCCGATGAGCGACGCGATGGCGAAGGCCATCACCGTCAGCCCCACGACCTGCAGCAGCGTCGCGTGGCGAATCGCCATGGACATCATCGCGAAGATCGTGCCCACGAGGGACGACAGCAGCAGCAGCACCGCGAGCCCGCTGCGGTACCCGACGACGCCGCGCACCGCGGGCCAGCCGAAGAGGAGCGCCGCGCCCACGGCGGCGAGGCCCCAGCGCGCGTCGGTGAACATCAGCCAGGGCAGCAGCCGCCCGGCGTTCTTGAGGAGCGTCAGCGTCGCGATCGCCCACGCGAACCCGAGGCCCAGGTAGAGGTAGGCGCGCAGCAGGGCCGTCGCCGGCACCTGAGTGTTTCGAGCGCGAGGCGCTTCGGGAGCGGTCGGCATAGGGCCGACAACATACCTCGTCTCTCTCAGAGTTCACGCCGCGCACGGCGCTTCGGATTCTTGCCCGAGAGGTACTACCCTTGGGCCCCATGGCCGTCCCCCTGCGCCGCCGGCTCCAATTCGCGATGCCCGTCTGCGCGGCGCTCATCGCCTGCGCTCACGCGGATGACCTCCGCGCCGTCGGCGCCGCGGCCCCCTCACCCGCCCCCGCGAGCGAGCGCCCCGCCGCGCCCGTCGAGCTCGACGCCGCGGCCGCGCGGGCCGAAGCCGCAGACGCCTCGGCGCCGATCGCGCCCCCGGCGCCCGCGCCCCTGCTCACGACCCGCCCCCCGGTCCCTGACGAGCGCTGCCCGGTGCCCGTCCCGCAGCCCGATCTGGTCGTCGCGCGGGTGGGGCGCACGAGGGTCACCGTCTGCGACCTCGCCCTGGAGTGGCGGCGGCGCACCCAGGCGGGCCTGCGCGTCGAGAGCCCCGCGCGGCTCGCGGAGGCGCTCGTGCGCGACGTCCTGTTGAGCACGCGCGCCCCGATGCCCCTGCCCACCGACAGCGACCTGGCGGGCACCCTCGCCGAGGCGCTCTTTCGCCGCGAGGCCGTGGCGTCGATGCCCCGCGTCGACCTCTCGGACGAGGCCCTCGCGCGCTACGCCGAGGCCCACCGCGGGCAGTTCGTTCGCGACGCGCGGCTCCACGCGCGCGCCCTCGCGCTGCCCAGCCGCGAGGCCGCCGCCGCGGCGATACAGGCGCTGCGCGAGGGCACTCCGCTGTCGGCTCTCGCGGCGAGCTCTCCGGTGTCGGAGCTGCGGCGCGACCAGGGAGACCTCGGGTTGATGCGAGACGACGACGCGGCGGGCGCGCCCGCCGCGGTGGCCGACGCGGCGCGCTCGCTGACGCGCGACGGGGAGGTGTA
>JAWKQW010000001.1:0-1873 GCA_041389945.1 Kofleriaceae bacterium | reverse complement strand
CCGCCCCCACTCTCCCGGCTCCCCGACCCCGGTCCGCGTCGTGACCGCGGCGAGGGTCGTGCCGACCGCGAGGGCTCCGTAGGCGGAGAGGCGGCGCCACAGCGAGACCCTCCCGGTGAGCGCGCCCGACGCCGCGCCGACCACGCCCGACGCCTCCGACGCGTCGCGCAGGTCGACCAGCGCGAGGCCGACGCGGAGGCTCACGCCGAGCGCGCCCCGAGGACCCTGCACGAGGGGCGCGCCGAGCCCGAGCGAGGCCGTCGAGACGCGCAGTCGCGCGGCGGCGCCGAACTCCGCCGAGGCCAGCGCGAGGTCGCCGACGAGCTCCACCCAGGGCGCGCGCTCCCACGCGAGCCGCAGGTGGAGCACGGGCACGGGGCCGCCGCCCGAGGGGCTGAACGACGCCCCCGCGGCGACCGCGACGCGCAGGTCGTCGAGCCACCGCCGCGTGTCGACCCTGGGAGCCAGGGCCGGGGCCGGGGCCGGGGCCGGGGGGGAGCGCGTCGACGCAGGGCTGGGGATCAGCGCAGCCCGGAGCCCCTCGGCGACTCGGAGCGCGCTCGCCGCGGGGTGCTCCGCCGCGTCAGGGTCGAGCGCGACCTCCACCGGCGCGACGCCCGGCGCCTCGATGCGCGCATAGAGGCGCCCCTCCCTCGCCCGGATGCGAATCACCGCCGGGCGCGTCTCGCCGCCGGCCGAGGCGACCGACGCGTGGCCCAGCGCCTGGAGCTCCAGCGCGACCCGCGCGGCGACCGAGGGGTGGTCCGGGGCGTCGATCCAGACCGGGAGTTCCTGCGCGCTGGCCACGGAGCCGAGCGCGACGAGGGCGGCGCTGAGGAGCCGCGCCCTCAACGCCCGAGCACAGAGCGCGCGAAGGCCGCGAACGCTCCCTCGGGGTCGACGCGCAGATACTCCGACGCCGCGCGACGCGCGCCGGGCACATCCCCCGCGGCGTGCAGCGCCTGCACGCGGCGACCGAGGCTCTCTCGACGGAGGGGGCCCGCCGGGTCTTCGCGCAGCGCGATCTCGAACCACCTCGCGGCGACCGCGGGCGCGCGCTGCGACTCCAGCGCGAGCACGCCGAGCACGTGGGCCGCGCGCCGCGCCTCGGGCGACTCGGGGTAGCGCAGCCGCAGCTCGAGGAGCAGCGCGCGCGCGTCGCCCACCCGGCCCTCGTACCGCGCGCGGTCGGCGTCGCGCGAGACGCTGAAGGCCGCGCCGCCCGCGGGCGCCGGCGGCGCGGGCTCGATCGCCCGCTCCACGGGCGCCGTCGCCTCCGCCGAGGGACCGCGCGCGCCCCGAGGACCTCGGCGGTGTCGCGCGGGGACGGGCGCGGGCGCCTGGAGCTGCTCGGACGCCACCACCTCGCGGGCGACCTCCTCGACGGGCGTAGCCGGCGGCGTCGCGGCCGGGCGGAGGCCCGAGGCGTCGGCCACCACGTGCTCGCCGGCGCTCACGGCCTGCGCGACGCCTCGCGGCCCCTCGACGCGAACGCGCCCCCGGCGCATGGCGAGGTCGAGGCGCTCGGCCCCTGGGGTCCACGCGACGCGAAAGGCGGTGCCGGTGACGACGACGCTCCAAGGGCCGGTGCGCACGCGCCAGCGGGTGCGCTCGCCGTGGGTGACCTGAACCTCCAGCGCGCCTCGCTCGACGACGAGGTCGACGCCCCGCGCGGTGGTCTCAAGGAGGCGCACCCGCGCGCCGGCCTCGAGGCGCACCGAGCTCCCGTCGCTGAATTGAAGCCCGCTCGGCGACGGCCCCGCGGCGACCCACTGCCCCGGCGCGAGCCCGCGGCCCGACGCGTCTCGCGCGATCACCGCGTCGGGGCTCGCGGGCGCGCGCCGGGCCCGCAGCGCGGTGAAGGCGGTCGCGA